>NZ_FNIM01000010.1:0-82677 GCF_900103885.1 Actinomyces ruminicola | reverse complement strand
GCGGCCCGTGAGGCGGTGGGCCTGCGGCGGGTGCTGGCTGAGCAGGACCCGGCCGCCTTCACCCCGAACCTGGTCATATCGCTTCGCGTCCTGGCGAGTCTCCTGGCCGAGGTCGGCAATGTTGACGAAGCGCTTTCGGTGTTCACGGCGCACAGCGAGAGCTTCAGCCCCTCCACCCGCGCCCGCCTCCTGCTCGCCCGCGCCAACTGGCGCGACCACGGCAAGGCAGAAGACCTGGTCCAAGCGGCCCGAATGGCGGACGACTCGGATGATCCGGCACTACTCGGCCCGGCCCGCCGCGAGGTAGCACAAGCGATCCGGACCTCCGAGGTGGACACTCACCCAGAGGCGCTTCCGGCCTGGGCATTGCTACCCCCACAGGACCCGCGGATGGAACTGCTACAGGGATGGCTGAAGTGCTCGGATGTCTCCGAACGCGTGGACTTCCTGGAACGGAACTTTTCCGAGCCCACAGCGGATGACGTGGCCTTCTACGCTGCCGCCGCCGAGCTGTATGTGGACATCCCGGCGATCGAGGCACTGGCGCAAATGGTTGAGTACATCGCAGAGGCGGGCATCGAGTTGGTGGCCGAGCAGCTGCGGGTCATCGCACGTGCCTATTCGCTTGCCCAGCACTTGCTGGAGGCCCACCAGTCCGGCAGCGGAAGCAGCTTCCTGCGCGAGCAGCTCTCCGGCGCGGACGGAACACCTCGGGACGAGCCTGCATGGGAACAGACTCTGTCCCATCCACAGATGCGCGACGCCGTGACTTCCGTATTGGATGACAATCTCCCAGAAGCCCTGGCCCAGCGCATGCGCGCCATACTGGACCTCGCCCTGCTCGCCGACCCGGAGCTCGCCTACGCGGTTCACGACACCTCCGAGGGCGCCGAGGACGCCCTCCAAGAGCTGCTCGAGGCACACAACTGGCGAGCCCTGGCAGCGGCAGTGAAGGTGCGCGCGGAGCTGTCCGGCGGCACCTACGGGCGCGTAGCCCTGGCGGTCGCCGCAGCCGCAGCGGGAGACGTTGACGAGGCCCTGGCTCACATAGAACCCGTCTGGCAGGGGGACCCGGTCGACCGCCGCCTCATCGACGCCCTCCTCACACATGCGGCGCTCGATCCCGAGTGCCCCGAGGGCCTGACCGAGCTCCACTCCCGGCTATCCGCCCCCTCCCGCCGAGATCGGTAGAAGTTACGTGCCGAGATCGGTAGAAGTTACGTGCCGAAATCGGCACTAGTTACGTGCTGAGACCGGCACTAGTTACGTGCCGAGATCGGCACTAATGACGTGCCCGGGTCGGTCCGAACCCGCCACACGCGGCGCAGTCGAGCGCTGGCACGCCTACTCCTACACAGCCTCCGGCGGCAGCACGTCCGTCTGTGCCGGCACTTCTGCAATGCCGATCGGGCAGGTGATGCCGTTGGGGCCGTGGTTGCAGTAGCCGCCCGGGTTCTTCTCCAGATAGCCCTGGTGGTAGTCCTCGGCCAGGTAGAACGGCCCGCCGAACTCGTCGTACAGCTCCGTGGCCGGGGCGATGGTGGTTACGCAGGTGCCGCGGCCCAGCCGGGTCAGCTCCCCCTGGAAGGCAGCCCGGATGGCCAGGGCGGCATTCGCCTGCGCCGACGTCGTGGTCCACACCGCCGAGCGGTACTGGGTGCCGACGTCGTTGCCGTGCCGGTTCAGCTGGGTGGAGTCGTGGTTCTCCCAGAAGGTGCGCAGCAGGCTCTCCCCGCCCGCGCCGCACACGGCGGGGTCGTAGGCCACCCGCACCGTCTCGGCATGGCCGGTGGCGCCCGTGCACACCTCCCGGTAGGTGGCGTTCGGGGTGGTGCCGCCCATGTAGCCCACGGCGGTGGCGACGACGCCGGGCCGGCGCCACAGGAAGCGCTCCACGCCCCAGAAGCAGCCGCCCGCCAGGTAGATGACCTGGGTGCCTTCGGGCCAGGGACCGTCCAGGGGTGTGCCCAGGACGACGTGCTCGCCCGGCTCGGGCAGGAGCGTGCTCTCCCGACCGGGGATCTCGGCGTTGCGGGCCGGGCGCTGCCGCGGCGTCGGGGCGGAGGAAGGAACGGACTGCGAAGGTGCTGTCATGGGGACGACGTTACCCGCGGGCGCTGGGCGCGCGCAGAGCGGTCCATGGACGCTCGCCCGGGGCGAATGGGAGGACGCGCCGACATGCGGGCGCCCCGCTCCCACCGCGATGGCCGGGAACGGGGCGCGACGCCGGGTAGATACGTCAGAGCGCCTTGACGTCAACGATCTCGGCGGAGATCTCCTTGCCGGTGGGTGCGTTGTAGCTGACCGTGTCGCCAGCGCGGTGGCCCATGAGGGCACGCCCCAGGGGAGCGTCGGGGGAGAAGACCTTGACACCCTCGGGGACGTCCTCGGTGATCTCCTGCCCGCCCAGGGCGAAGGTCTGCTCGCGGCCGGCCACCTTCGCAGTGACGATCGTCCCCGCGGTGACGGAGCCGTCGAAGGGGGCGGCGCCGACCTGCGCGTGCTCCAGCATCTCGGTGAGCGTGACAATGCGGGCCTCGTTGAGCGAGGCCTCCTCGCGAGCCGCGTGGTAGCCGGCGTTCTCGCGCAGGTCGCCCTCCTGGCGCGCGGCCTCCACGCGCTGGGCGATCGCCTTGCGCTCAACGCTCTTGCGGCGCTCGAGCTCCTCGGTGAGTCGGTCGTACGCCTCCTGGGTGAGCCAGGTGCCCTGCTGTTCGGTGGTCTCGTCGGCCATGGTTCCTCCTTGCGAACGGGCGGCAGTAATCCTCAGAAATCCTCAGGTGCTGTCTGGATATAAAGGGCGAGTCTATACGCTCCCGCCGGATCGTGCCTCGGCGGCCGCTGCATCGACGACGGCGTCCTTGCCGTTGGCCCGCCTCAGCCGCTCCTTACGGCGGGCGTCGTAGCGGGCGAGCGCCCCGGGGGAGAGGGTGGAACGAACACGCTCCCGCTCCGCCTCGACGTCGAACGCGGCCAGCGGCCAGGAGACCTCCTGGTCGGCCAGGGCGTGCAGCAGCAGCTCGGTGACCACCAGCCGCGTGTACCACTTGGAGTCCGCAGGCACCGCATACCACGGAGCCGTCTCGAAGGAGGTGGCCGGCAGCATCCGCTGGTAGATCGCCTGGTAGTCGAACCACTTGGCGCGCGTGCTCAGGTCCGACGGCGAGTACTTCCAGCGCTTGTCCGGGCGGTCGATGCGCTCCAGCAGACGCAGCCCCTGCTGCTCGTGCGAGATCATCAGCGCCACCTTCAGGATCGTGGTGCCCGCCGCGATGAGCTCCTCCTCAAAGGCCCGGATCTGCTCCACGCGCTCAGTGAAGGCGTCGTCGTCGAGCATGCCGCTGGCTCCGGGCACGAGGATGTCCTCGTAGTGGGAGCGGTCGAAGAAGCCGATCATGCCGGGGCCGGGAACGGCCTTGCGGATCCGCCACAGGAAGTCGTGCGCCAGTTCCTCCTCGGTGGGGGCCTTGAAGGCCTTCAACTGCACGCCCTGCGGATCTACCAGGCCCATGACGTGGCGTGCGAGCCCGCCCTTGCCGGAGGTGTCCAGGCCCTGGGCAACCACGAGGATGCGCTTGGGGGAGCCCTCCCTTGAGGCGGCGAACAGGCGCTCCTGCAACGAGGCCAGCAGCGGCGTGGCCGCCTCCACGTAGGTGGCCGCCTCCGCCTCGCCTCCCTCCCATCCGGGGGTGGCCGCGTGTTCGAAGGACGCCAGGACGAAGGAGGACCCTACGCGCAGGGCCGCGCGCGGATCGAGGGACCAGCGGCTCACATCGCGCAGCGGGCCGCGGCGATGGTGGTTGTGTGCGGCACTGCCGTTCTTCTTGGGCATCTCGGTTCCCCGTCCTGTACCGGTCGCGTGGATCACAGCGTAGCTGTGCGCGGGTCTGCCTCTCGCACACGACTTCGCCTCTGAGACACGCGTTTTCGGCGCTTTGCGGGTGTTTAGAGCGTGTAGAACTCCAAAACACGTGTTCGTGGCGGGATCGCGTGTCTATGAGGCAAGCGCGTGTTGATGGTGCAGGGCGCGTGAGCGCCGCAGCCAGATGCTCGCCGCGAGCACGGTGCAGGCCGCGAGCAGCTCGGCGGCGCTGGGGTCGCGGTTGATCAGCAGGAGCGCGTTGCCGGGGAGGAAAAGTCCCATCGTCCCGTATATCACGACCGCGAGGGTGGTCCGCTCGAAGCCCGCATAGGGCAGCAGCAGCGCGATCAGCCCGCCGACCCACAGGGCATTCTCAATGCACAGCTGCGCCACATCCCGGCCGCCGGCGAGACCGCCCACGCATCCGCTGACCATCGCCAGCAGTGCAGTCAGCGCCAGCAGCCAGATGAGCGTGACTCGCCGATGGCGGGGACGGCCGTGGGGGATGAGGCCGGCGAAGGGGTCGTGCAGCCAGCTAGCTATAACCGGCGCGGCGATCACCGGCAGGTAGAAGTACCCGTAGGCGACGTGCTGTCCGGACAGCGCCTCCTGATCCGACTGGAAGGTGGGGATCGTGACCGAGGCGATCGCGGAACAGGCCACCACGACGAGCAGCAGGGCGGCGGCATGCATGCGGGAGCGGTGCGCAATGAGCTCAATGCGCACGACTGGCAGGAGTCTCAGCACGTTGACCCCAGCGGCTCGTTCCACCAGGTGAGCTGGACATCCTCGGAGGCGTCGCTCATGAATTCCATGCCGTCCATCTCGACCAGGTCTTCCAGGGGCCACATCCCCAGCTTGTAGTGGAGCCAAGACTCGCGACTAAAGGGATGCTCCTCATCGAAGCAGACGTTCCAGTCGGCCGCGGCGGCAGCCACAGCGCTACTCGGATCGGTACGGACGCCGCTAGCTGAGAGAAAGGCCATCGAGTCGCCTGCACTCGGATAGTCGATGCCATCCTCGATGTAAGTACTGGGCCGGCTCCCCGGCGGCAGGACCTGCGCGATCTGCTCGGCTGTGCCTAGGGCGCGCGGCAGGAAGCGCTCGTGGTCCGGCAGCAGGCACACCCGGGCGCCGTCCGCCTCGGAGCACACGTACCGGTCCGTCAGCAGCGACTCGCCTATGGCCGGCGGGGCAATCGTGACGAGCGCTCCTCCGGCCCCGACCAGCAGCGCCGCAGCCGCCGCGGGCAGGCGGAGGCTGCGACGGCGCAGTTGCGCCTGGCTCAGCAACAAGGCTCCCGCGGCTATCGCCATGAGGAACAGCGTCTGGAACACGAAGTGCGTAGGCACTGGGGTCAGTGGCAGGAACAGGTGCAATGACGTCAACGGGGTGAAGCCGGGTACTGTGCCGTCGGCATCCACCCAGTCGAGCGTCACGGGGACGATGTATGTGACCAGGATGACCAGCGGAAGCGAGAAAGCCGGGTGCAGGAACAGTCCCAGGGCCAGGCTGAGCGCCAGGACCGCCAGCACGGCCGCCGTCGCTGCTACGGGCGGCCAGGCCGAGGGACTGGTCGGCGTCGGGTTGAGCCCCGCCGTGATGGCGTAGGCGGTCGCTACCACCAGCAACCACGCGAGGAGGCTCGGGGCCAGGCACCGGCGCAGAAGGAAACCCGCCATGCGGGTACCACCGCATCCCAGCTCCAAGGAGCGCAACGGTTCAATATTGCGCCGCGCATACAGAGCCAGCGGCAGGCCCGCCAGCGTAGCCGCGACCATCCCGCTGCTTCCCAGCACGGTGCCGGTCTCGTTCCAGTCGCCCGCCCAGCTGGGATCGGCATTGAGGCTCGCTGCAGCCGCCATGGCAAGAATCGCGGCAGATATCCAAGGCATGCGCCTCATGCGGCCGCCCGAGCCCGGTCCAGGCAGGCCAGATAGGCCTCGTCGCCGTCGCGAGTGTCCGGTGCGAAGCGGGCGAGGAAGTCGTCTACGGCACCGGCGTGTACCACCCTCCCGGCGTCAAGAACGACGACGTGATGCGCCGCTGGCAGCACATCATGCAGTGCGTGCGTGGACACGATCACGCGGCACGAGCGCGCTACCTCCGCGATCAGCTCAAGCAGCCCGCGGCGCTGGTGGGGGTCGAGGTCGTTGGTCGGCTCGTCCAGCAGCAGTAGGGCCGCAGGCGAGACGTGGCTGGCGGCGAAGGCGAGGCGGCGGTGCATGCCGCCCGACAGCTTAGACACCGGCTTGTCGGCGTCCTGGCTCAGCCCGATCTCCTGAAGCAGTTCCGTGGCGCGTTCCCGTGCCTGCGTGCGTGAGGCGCCGTCGAGCCAGGCCAGGTGCTCAAGCACCTCACGGGCGTGCAGATCCCGCGGCAGCTGCGGCGACTGCGGCATGAGCGCAACGGAGCTGGGGCTGAGCATCCCGCCGCCGAACCTGACTTGCGGATGCGCAAACTTGATTCTGCCGGCCAGGGCGGACAGCAGCGTCGTCTTGCCGGCACCGTTCGGTCCCGCCAGTACGGTTGTGCCCCGCGGCAGTTCAAGACCGGTGACATCGAGAGTGAAGTCACCCCGCTGAACCCGGCATGATGTGATCGTCAGGGAGCCCGTGTCCATCGCGTGCCCGTCTTCTCGGTTTCAGGTGCTTGCGGCAGCCGCGGCCGCCGCGGGCATTATGCACTCATCGCAGCACCGCCAGGTAGCAGGCGGTGCACTGGCAGGCCCAGGCGGCCACCGTGCACGCGTGGAAGATCTCGTGGAAGCCGAACCAGCGGGGGAAGGGGTCGGGCCGCTTGCGGGCGTAGATGACGCCGCCGACCGTGTAGACGACGCCGCCGGCCACCAGCAGCCACACGATCGCCGGGCCGCCGGTGATCCAGAACTGCGGGAGGAACCACAGCGCGACCCAGCCGAGCAGGATGTAGAGCAGAGTGCCCAGCCAGCGCGGCGCCGTCGGCCACACCACCGTCTGCAGGATGCCCAGCGCGGCCCCGCCCCACACGATCCCCAGTACCAGCCGGGCGGTGCCGGCGTCGAGCAGCGCCACCGACAGCGGCGTGTAGGTGCCGGCGATGAGCAGGTAGATGTTGGCGTGGTCGAAGCGCTGCAGGACGGCGGAGACGGCCCGCGGGAAATGACCGTTGGAGATGTGGTAGACGCCCGAGTTGGCGAACAGCAGCAGCGAGCAGACCAGGTAGGCCGCGCAGGCCCACTTCAGGGCGGCTCCCGGCGCCAGTGCCGTCAGCACGATGCACGCGGCCAGCGCCAGGGGGGCCGTGCCTGCGTGTATCCACCCGCGCAGCTTCGGCTTGACGACGCGGGCGAGCTCGTTGGCGGCGCTGATCGCGGCCGCGCCGCGCGACTGGACGGTGGTGCGCATCGACGGTTCTCCTCACGGGCGGTGGCTCAACTGCAACTTACGCTACCGTAGGTTACGCTGCCGTAGGTTTGCTGGAAAGGTGGGCTGCGGCTCACTCGCGCGCTACCCTCGGACCTGGCGCGCCCGCCGACCCTGGTGCGGTGGCGTCATGGCCAACCGGCGCGCACAGGAAAGAGACGAGTCATGGCGGGCAACAACCTCCTCTACAACCTCTACGAGCGCCGCCTCGCCGCCCAGGTCAAGCCCGAGCGCGTGCCCCAGCACGTGGGCGTGATCCTCGACGGTAACCGCCGCTGGGCCCGGGCCATGGGCATCGGCACCGCCCAGGGACACAAGCGCGGCGCCGACAAGATCGAGGAGTTCCTCGGCTGGGCGGAGGACGCCGGGGTCGGGGTGGTCACCCTGTGGCTGCTGAGCACCGACAACCTCTCCCGCGACCCCGCAGAGCTCTCCCCGCTGCTGGACATCATCGCCCACGCCGTGGACGAGCTGGCCGCCACCGGCCGCTGGCGGCTGCGCCTGGTGGGCGCCGTCGACCTGCTGCCCGCACCGGTGGCCGAGCGGCTGCGCGCCGCCGTCGCCTCAACTGCTCGCGCCGACGGCGCTGCCGGGGATGGCGTTTCTGCAAGCGGCGGCGGGGAGGCGAGGGCGGATCTGGCGGGATCCGCGGGCGCCCGGGACGCGGCGGACAGTGGCGAGGGCGACTCGCGCATGCAGGTGAACGTGGCCGTGGGCTACGGCGGGCGCCAGGAGATCGCCGACGCCGTGCGCGACCTGCTGCGTGAGCGTGCCGCCGCCGGCGCCACGCTGGAAGCGGTGGCCGACTCCCTGTCCGAGGAGGACATCACCGCGCACCTTTACACCAAGGGGCAGCCCGACCCCGAGCTGGTCATCCGCACCTCGGGCGAGCAGCGCCTTTCCGGCTTCCTGCTGTGGCAGTCGGTGCACTCCGAGTACTACTTCTGCGAGGTCTACTGGCCGGCATTCCGGCGCATCGACTTCCTGCGGGCGCTGCGCGACTACGGTCAGCGCGAGCGCCGGCTGGGCAGGTAGCCGGGCACTCGCCCTGCCTATGGCTGTGCCTGCCGCCGGTGGCCGGCGTCGTCGTGGGTGCTGCGGCCGCCGCGCCCGAACGCAACCGCCCCTTCGGCGGCGACAGCAGGTATGGTGAGCGGTGTCACAGGCGGGTGGTGTTCGGGTGCCCGGCGCCGCCCGCCGAACGCCGACGGAGGCAGCTATGCGAACTTACGTCCTGGACACCTCGGTCCTCCTGTCCGACCCACGCGCGGTGCTGCGCTTCGACGAACACGCCGTCGTGCTGCCGGTGGTTGTGGTCACCGAGCTGGAGGGCAAGCGCCACCACCCCGAGCTGGGCTACTTCGCCCGCTCCGCGCTGCGCCTGCTCGACGCCCTGCGCGAGCAGCACGGCCGACTCGACCGCCCCATCCCCGTGGGCGACCGCGGCGGCACGGTGCGGGTCGAGCTCAACGGCGCCGACGCCCACGTGCTCCCGGCCGCCATGCGCCTGGGGGACAACGACTCCCGCATCCTCTCGGTGGCCGTCACCCTCGCCCGCCGCAGCCGCCAGGGCGGGGGAGAGGAGGGAGGCGAAGTCGTCGTCGTCTCCAAGGACCTGCCCATGCGCATCAAAGCGGCCGCCGTGGGCCTGGCCGCCGAGGAGTACCGGGCCGAGCTCGCCAGCGAGGACATCTACTCCGGCATGACGGCCGTGTCTGTTACCGAGGAGGAGGTCTCCCGCCTGTGGGACGACGGCGTCCTGGACCTGGCGGGGCTGGCGGACGAGGAGGCCGCCGACGACGTGGCGGCCCAGCCCACCCACACCGGCGTGGTCGTCAGCTCCCCGCGCGGTTCGGCCCTGGCCACCGTGGTGGATGGGACCCTGCGCCTGGTCGATCCGGCGCGGGAGGTGTTCGGTGTGCGTGGTCGCAGCGCCGAGCAGCGCATCGCCATCGACCACCTGCTCAACCCCGACATCGGTATCGTGTCGCTCGGCGGCCGCGCCGGCACCGGCAAGTCGGCGCTGGCGCTGAGCGCCGGCCTGGACGCCGTGGTGAACCGGCGCGAGCACCGCAAGGTCATGGTGTTCCGGCCCCTGTACGCGGTGGGCGGGCAGACCCTCGGATACCTGCCCGGTGACTCCGCGGAGAAGATGTCTCCCTGGGGGGACGCGGTGTTCGACACCCTCAGCTCGGTGGTTCCCACGGACCGGATCGAGCGGATCGTCGCCGCCGGCCAGCTGGAGGTGCTGCCGCTGACGCATGTGCGCGGCCGCTCCCTGCACGACGCCTTCGTGATCGTGGACGAGGCGCAGTCGCTGGAGCGCAACGTGCTGCTGACGGTGCTGTCCCGGATTGGCCAGAACTCCAAGGTGGTGCTCACCCACGACGTCGCCCAGCGGGACAACCTGCGGGTGGGCCGCTGGGACGGCGTGGTCAGCGTGGTGGAGTCCCTGAAGGATCGGGACCTGTTCGCGCATGTGGACCTGGTGCGTACCGAGCGCAGCGAGATCGCCGAGCTGGTCACGCGCATGCTCGACGAGGTGCCGCTGTACTGAGCTCTGGCGGCGCGCCCGCCTGTGGTGGGCGCGCCGCCGGAACTGCGGCTTCTACCGACTTCGGTACGTAACTTCTACCGATCTCGGTGAGGGGGCGGCCGGGTATGGCCGGGGTACGGCCGGGGCGTGTGGTCGTCGGGTCAGGCGCCGCGGGACTCCAGCTCGGCGCGGGTGGGCGGGTTGGCGCCGGCGCGGGAGACGGTGATGTCGGCGATGGCGGCTGCGTGCCGCAGCACGCGCTCCAGGGCGGCGGCGTCGATGCTGCGCAGCGCCTCGCGCTGCTCGGCGCCCACCAGGCCCTCGGCCCAGATGCCGTCCTCGAGCCCGCCCATGAAGGAGTCGCCCGCGCCGACGGTGTCGGAGACCACCACGGTGGGGTCGGCGGGCACCTCCATGCGCAGGCCGGAGGCGGTCACCGCCAGGGAGCCCTGCTTGCCGCGGGTGACGACGACGACGGCCGCACCCAGCTTCAGCCAGCCGCGCGCCACCTCCTCGACGTCGGCGTCCTCGCCGTAGAACCACTCGATGTCCTCATCGGAGCACTTGACCAGGTCGGCCAGGGAGATCAGCCGCTCCACCTGGGCGCGCGCCTGCTCGGGCGTGCCCATCAGCTGCGGGCGGGCGTTGGGGTCGTAGCAGATCGTGGAGGTGGCCCGGAAGTCGGACAGCACCTGCTCAACCGTGGCGGCGCCGGGCTCCAGGATCGCGGCAATCGAACCGGTGTGTACCAGCAGCGGTGCGGCCTCGCCCTCAGCGCGCTGCGGGTAGGGCGGGTTCCAGTCCAGGTCGAAGACGTAGGTGGCGGCCCGGTTGGCGCCGATGGTGGCCTGCGCGGTCGAGGTCCGGGCAGCGCCGTCGGAGCCGGGCGTCAGCCGCACGCCGGAGGCCTCCAGGTGCGCCCGCACCGCCAGGCCGCGCGCGTCGGTGCCGATCCAGCAGTCCAGCTCGGCGTCACGGCCGAGGCGGCTGAGGCCCAGGGCCACGTTGGCGGGCGAGCCGCCGGGGATGTCCTGGGCGGGCTGGTCGGGGTGGATGACGACGTCTACGAGCGCCTCGCCGATGACGAGGGCGGTACCTGCGGGGCCGGGTGCGGACATGTTTGGGCTCCTAATTGGTGGTGACCGAGGGCGGACGTGGGCTAGAAGGTCAGAAGGGGGTGGAGGCGTGGTTGCCCGGAGCGCCGGAATCATCGGCGGTATCGGCATGGCCGACGTCTGCGACGGCGGCCAGACGGGCGCGTGCGTCATCCAGCCAGGACTGGCAGCGGGCGGCCAAGGCCTCGCCGCGCTCCCAGAGCTTCAGCGCTTCCTCCAGGGGAACCTGACCGGCCTCCAGGCGCTGGACGACGCCGACCAGCTGCTCGCGGGCCTGCTCGTAGGGCAGCGAGGCGACGTCGGCATTGGCGTCTGCGGGGCCGGTCGACTCAGCGGGGGAGGGCTCGCTCATGCCCCGATTCTTACATGCGCGCGGCCGCTGCGCGCCGGGTCCGCGGGCCCATTCGCGGGTACTTGCGCAAGACTTCCGCGGGCCGCGTGCGGGCCGGGGAGGCGACGGCGGCGAGGCGGCGGCCGGAGCGGGGCTCAGGGCTCCGGCGTGGCGGGCTTGGTAGTGCCCACGACCTGCGCCACCAAGCGGCCGGAGGCCAGCACGCCCTCGATCAGGTCGCCCTTCTTCAGCTGCTGGGCGGAGGTGATGATGCCAACGCCCGGGGCGCGCAGAATCGCATAGCCGCGGTCGAGCACGCCCTGGGGGGACAGCGCCCGCAGGCGGGCGTGATCCGCCCGCAGGTCGGCCGTGGCCAGGGACAAGGTGGCGGACAGCGCCCGGCGCATGCGCTCGCGGGCCTGGTCCAACTCGGCAATGCGGTCGCGCACGATCAGCGTGGGGTCGGCCATCACGGGCCGGGCCCGCACCTGGTCCAGCCCGCGCTGCTCGGCGTCGAGGCGAGAGCGCAGCACCGTGCGCAGGCGGTCACGCGCCTGGTCCAGGCCCATCATCTCCTCCGCCAGGTCCGGCACGATCCGGCGGGCGGCGTCCGTCGGTGTGGAGGCCCGGTAGTCGGCCACCAGGTCCAGCAGCGGGCAGTCGGTCTCGTGCCCGATCGCGGAGACGATCGGGGTGCGTGCCGCCGCGGCCGCACGCACCAGTCCCTCGTCGGAGAAGGGCAGCAGGTCCTCCACGGCGCCGCCCCCGCGCGCCACCACGATCACGTCCACCTCCGGGTCGGCGTCGAGCTCGCGGATGGCGGCGGTGACCTCCCGCACCGCCTGCGCCCCCTGTACGGCGACCTCCCGGATCTCGAAGGGCAGCCCGGGCCAGCGCAGGCGGGCGTTGACGATCACGTCGTCCTTGGCCTTGGCGTTGCGCCCGCACACGAGCCCGACCCTGCGGGGCAGGAAGGGCAGCGGATGCTTGCGCTCGGCGTCGAACAATCCCTCGGCCGCCAGGATCCGGCGCAGCTGCTCGATGCGGGCCAAAAGGTCGCCGATGCCGACCGGGCGGATGTCGTCGGCGCGCAGCTCCAGGCTGCCGCGCTTGGTCCAGAAGCGCGGCTTGGCGTGGACGACGACGCGCGCCCCCTCGGTCACCTGCGTGCCGGTGGCCTGCTCGATGGCGGCCAGCTCGCGAGTGAACACGGACACGGACATGGACATGTCGGCGTCCGCGTCGCGCAGGGTGAGGTACTGCACGCCCGAGCCCGGTCGGCGGTTGAACTGGACGATCTGACCCTCTACCCACACGAAGGTCATCTTGTTGATGTACTCGTCGATCTTGGTCGACAGCAGTCGCAGCGGCCAGGGATTGTCCGGCGTGGTCTCCCGCGCCAGGCGGGCCAGCGGGCGGCTCGCACCGTTGCCCGCGGGCGTGTCACCGGGCGCACTCGCGGGTGTGCGCGCGGGCGGGCCCGGACTCGTGCGGCGGTTGGGCGGGTACTCGGTCACGGGCCCCACTGTGCCACGTTAAACGTGCGGCGGGCGTGTTCGCAGGGCGGGCTCCTGTGGCACAGTGGTGGGCGTGACCACGAGCGAAACCACCACTGCCAGCGCCGAGGAGGCGCCCGTAGTCCCCGGCAGGCGCATCCTGCTGGCCGCGCCGCGCGGCTACTGCGCCGGGGTGGACCGCGCCGTCGACGCCGTGGAGCAGGCCCTGGCCCATTACGGGGCGCCGATCTACGTGCGCAAGGAGATCGTCCACAACAAGTACGTGGTGGAGGCGCTCTCGCGGCGCGGCGCCGTGTTCGTCTCGGAGACCGACCAGGTGCCTGAGGGCGCGCGCGTGGTGTTCTCAGCACACGGGGTTTCCCCGGCCGTGCACGCACAGGCCGCCGCTCGCCACCTGCAGACCATCGACGCCACCTGCCCGCTGGTCACCAAGGTCCACAAGCAGGCGATCCGCTTCGCCAAGGACGACTATGACATCATCCTCGTCGGCCACGCCGGCCACGAGGAGGTCGAGGGCACCCAGGGTGAGGCGCCCGAGCACATTCAGGTGGTCAACGGCCCCGCCGAGGTCGACTCCGTGCAGGTGCGCGACCCCGAGAAGGTCGTGTGGATCAGCCAGACCACTCTGTCCGTGGATGAGACCATGGAGACGGTGCGGCGCCTGCGGGAGCGCTTCCCCCACCTGAGCGACCCGCCGGGCGACGACATCTGCTACGCCACCCAGAACCGGCAGGGGGCCGTCAAGGCGATCGCCCCGCGGGTGGACGTCATGATCGTGGTCGGCTCCGGCAACTCCTCCAACTCCGTGCGGCTGAAGGAGGTAGCCCTGGAAGCCGGCGCTCCGACCGCGCACCGGGTCGACTACGCGCGCGAGCTGGAGGCCTCCTGGTTCGAGGACGCGAGCACAGTGGGCCTGACCTCCGGAGCCTCCGTGCCGGAGATCCTGGTGCGCGAGGTGATTGAGCGACTGGGGCAGATGGGCTTCACCGAGGTCGAGCAGGTGCGCACGGCCACGGAGAAGATCGCCTTCTCCCTGCCCAAGAACCTGCGGGCCGACCTCAAGGCGGCGGCCGGCGGTGCAGTCCCGGAACGGCGCCGCCGCCCCGCCCAGGACCACACCTGCTGAGCGTGCGAGCCGTCCGCTCAGCTGATAATGCTGCCCAGGGCCTCGGCGTCGGCCACCACCCGGTCGAAGGGCACCAGCCAGACCGGGCCGTTCGGGCTGGTGACCTGGACCACCAGGTGCTCGGCCTGCAGGCACTCCAGGCGTGAGGCGGTGTCGTCCCCCTGCGTCTGCCACGAGGGCTCCTCGCTGGGGATGATGTAGCCGCCCAGCGCCGGGTTCGCCCAACGCAGCAGAAGCACCCGGGCGCCGGCGCGCGCAGGAACTGCGGGGTTGGTGGCCAGCGAGGAGGCGACGCCCTTCGCCGAGCCAATGCCGACGGCCTCGGCGAGCGCGCCGTAGGTGGTGCAGATGGCGGGTTCGTGCTCAATGAGCTTGGTCATCGCCTGGGAGACCCGCTCACGGGCGGAGGAGTCCGCCGCGGCGTCGGCGATGGCCCGTACGCGCGCCCCGGTCAGCTGGGCCTTCTCGGCCAGCTCCGAGGAGCTCAGGCCGCTGGCCAGGCCACGCAGGATGAGGTCGTCGCGCTCATCGCGGAGCGTGGAGAGCTGGTCCTGCAGCTGCTGCTGCCTGGCGGCGAGCGTGTTCAGATGGTTCAGCACCTCGGCGGCGTCGCTCCCGGTGCGGGCGGAGACGTCAGGGACTCGGGCAGTGCCGGCTCGGGGCGAGGCGCTGCTTGTGGTTGCGGCTGTCATAGGAAGGTGGACCTCCACATGTCGCGGTCAGAGGTTGCCAGGCACGCTACGGGGCGCACCTGGGAGGTTGCTGCGAAGTATCGCATGAGACCAGTTTATGTGAATGGTAGCGTATATGTAACCCCAGCGTTGCGACCTCGGCGTCGGGGGCGGGCTTTCGTGCGCCCGCCATTGCGGCACCGCAGCGGCGGTGCTACTCGTCAGTCGCGGCCAGTTCGGCGCTGGAGAACCGCCGGACCTGGGCCTCGTCCGCGCGGACGGGCTTCGGCGCAGCGAGCCCCTCGCCGAGCGGCTCGAAGGAGCGGGCCGTGACCAGCAGCCGCGACTCCATGGAGCCGACCGCCTTGTTGTACGCGGCCACCGACCGCGCCAGGGCGGTTCCCAGGGTGTCGAGGTGCTTGGCCACGGTGCCCAGCCGCTCGTAGAGCGTGCGGCCCAGGGCGACCAGCTCGCGCGCGTCGTCATTGACGGCGGTGCGGGCCCATGCGGTTGCGCAGGTGCGCAGCAGTGCCAGGAGCGAGGCGGGTGTGGTCAGGGCGACGCCGCGGTCCAGTGCATGCTCCATGAGCGTGGGATCCGCCTCCAGCGCCGCTGCCAGGATGGGCTCGGCCGGCACGAACAGCACCACCAGGTCCGGGGAGTCCTGGAGCGTGCGCGCATAGTGGCGGTCCGCCAGTGCATCGACGTGTCCGCGCAGCGCCTTGGCGTGTGCGGCCAGCAGCTTGGCCCGGCGCCGCTGGGCGTCCGCTCCGGCCCTTCCCGCGGCGTCTGGTCCTGAACCGACGGCGCAGGCCTGCAGGTAGGAGTCCAGCGGCACCTTGGCGTCCAGGGCCAGGAAGCCGTCGCCGGGCAGGTGCACGACGACGTCGGGCCGCGACCTGGCGGGATCGCCGCCCGAGCTGCCGGCTCCGTTTCTCCGTCCGACCAGGGAGGCCACCGAGCGCTGCTCGGCGAAGTCGATGTGCCGCATCATTCCTGACGCCTCCAGCACGCGGGCGAGCTCGACCTCGCCCCACACCCCGCGCGAGGAGCGCGAGCGCAGGGCGCCCTCGAGCGCCGTCGTCGTCCGGCGCAGCTCGCGATCGGACTCGGCGCCCGCGCGCAGCTGCTCGGTCAGCGTGGCGTGCTCGGCGGCGCGCTGCTTGTCCATCTGCTCCACCCGGGCGCCGACCTGCTCCAGCTGTGCACGCACCGGTGCGAGTGCCCGCAGCACCGAGCCGTCGCGCTCCGCGCGCTCCTCGGCCGCGGTGGTGCGGGCCGCCAGCTCCTCCGCGCGGGCGCGCCACTGGGCCGCCTCGGTGCGCAGCGCGGCGGCCTCGTCCCGGCCGCCCGCCCTGGCGGTCGCCGAGCGGGCCACGGCCAGGGCGTAGCCGACCACCGCTCCGACGAGCAGGCCGGTGAACAGGAGCAGGATGGGAAGCGCTGTGGACATGAAACCACCATCGCACGGGCGGCCGACAAGAACTCCGGGCGCTTAGCGGCGGGCCGCTACACTCGCCCCGTGGCACTCACTATCGGAATCGTTGGACTGCCCAACGTCGGCAAGTCGACCCTGTTCAACGCCCTGACCCGGGCGACCGTTCTCGCGGCGAACTACCCCTTCGCCACGATCGAGCCGAACGTCGGCGTCGTACCGCTGCCGGACCCGCGGCTGGACGCGCTGGCGAAGATGTTCAACTCCCACAAGGTCGTGCCCGCCACCGTCTCCTTCGTGGACATCGCCGGAATCGTGCGCGGCGCCAGCGAGGGGGAGGGGCTGGGCAACCAGTTCCTCGCCAACATCCGTGAGGCCGACGCCATCTGCATCGTCACCCGCGCCTTCGACGACCCCGACGTGGTCCACGTCGCCGGCAAGGTGGAGCCCGCCTCGGACATCGAGACCATCACCACCGAGCTGATCCTGGCCGACATCCAGACCATGGAGAAGACGATCCCGCGCCTGGAGAAGGAGGTGCGCGGCAAGAAGACCGAGGCCGCCGTGCTGGAGGCGGCGCGGGCCGCGCTGAAGGTGCTGGAGGACGGCGAGCTGCTCTCGGCCGCCGCGGCCGGCAAGGGGCTGGACACCGAGATCCTGCGCGAGTTCCAGCTCATGACCACCAAGCCCTTCATCTACGTGTTCAACATGGACGACGCCGGCATGCAGGATGCCGCCCGCCAGCAGGAGTTGGGTGCGCTGGTGGCGCCCGCGGAGGCGGTGTTCCTGGACGCCCAGTTCGAGGCGGAGCTGGTGGAGCTGGAGCCCGAAGAGGCCGCCGAGATGCTGCGCGAGAACGGCCAGGAGGAGTCCGGCCTGGACAAGCTGGCGCGCGTCGGCTTCGACACGCTCGGCCTGCAGACCTTCCTGACGGCGGGGGAGAAGGAGTCGCGCGCCTGGACGATCCGCAAGGGTTGGACCGCCCCGCAGGCCGCGGGCGTGATCCACACCGACTTCGAGAAGGGCTTCATCAAGGCCGAGATCGTCTCCTACGACGACCTCATGGAGTACGGCTCCATGGCCGAGGTACGCGCCCACGGGCGGGTGCGCATGGAGGGCAAGGACTACGTCATGGCCGATGGCGACGTGGTCGAGTTCAGAACAGGACTAACCTCTAAAAGGTAGACTCGGTGCATGGCCGAGAGCATCACGGAGAACCTGTTCCGCACCTTCCACGGTGCGCAGACCTTCATCGAGAAACATGACATCCCCAAGGAGTATGGATTTCTAACGAAGAAGGATGGCGGCACCGACGCAGGTTACCCCGACTTCTTCAAGGACATGGATGAGTGGATCATCGTCGTGGAGGCCAAGTCGGGTGCGCCCGGCCCCAAGACCAGCCATGCGGCCGCTGAGGCCGAGGTTCAGGGCTACATGGCCAACAACGCAGTGCCGGACGTTGACATCGTGGGCATCGCTGTTTCCGGGCAGACTATGGACTCGCTCAAGGTCACGTACTACTTCCGCAAGGGTGGTACCGATGACGTCGAGGTCATTGACGGGCTCACGGCGCTCATGCCTCTGGACGCCCTTGCGAAGCACTACCAGGCGGTGGCGCACGGCGACCCCCTCTCCGATATCGAGCTGCGTCGGTTCCTGCTACAGCTCAACGAGCGGTTCCACAAGGACTCCCGCGTCCGGGACACCGAGCGGTCGCTGTTCTTCTCTGCGCTCATGATCGCCCTGGACGACAACCCGTTCCGCGCCGTCTACCAGTCGATCGACGCCCCCGAGGACAATCGGCTGGTCGAGGCACGCTACCTCAATGACCAGATCGTCGAGGCCGTCCAACGTCAGCTCTCCAAGAAGGTCAACTCGCGTTCTAAGGAGATCGACTGGGCGGACCGGTTCGCCTTCGTGAAGACTGTGGACATCCCCTTGGACGAGTACAAGAACATCATCGCCGACATTGACGAGCGGGTGCATCAACCCTCGAAGCAGGCCACCAAGCGGGACGTCCTCGGTCGCGCGTACAAGATCTTCCTCTCGCGCGCAGGCAAAATGGACAATAAGAACATCATCCTCACCCCGGACCACATCATCCGACTCATGGTTGATTTGGCAGACCTCGGTCGTGACGACGTCGTGCTCGACACTTGCATGGGCTCCGGCGGCTTCCTCATGGAGGCAATGGAGCAGCTCGTGGACATGGCCCACGGTGACCAGGAGCGGATCGACCACATTCACAACCACCAGCTAATCGGTATCGAACTGGACCCCATCCTGTTTGCCCTCGCTTGCTCGAACATGTTCCTCCACGGTGACGGCAGATCGAACCTGCTCTACCGAGACTCCCTGATCAACCGAGACCGCACCTTCGCTGTGACCAAGCAGGACGAAAAGCTGCGGGACTACATCCGCAGTTTGAAGCCCAACAAGTGCGTCATCAATCCTCCTTACGAAGGGGACCATCCGATCAACTTCACTATTTCGGCGCTCAACTACTTGGAGGAGGGCGGTCGGCTCGTCATCATCATGCCGAACAACACCCTGTCCAAATCATCTAATGCCAGGGCATCGGAGTCGATCCTGCGGCACGCTCAGCTTGACTTCGTCATCGACATGCCCCAGCAGCTCTTCTTTGAGCAGGGGCGCGGAGTCAAGACCTCAATCTTCGGTTTCACGAAGTCGAGCAATGGACATCGGCAGGACTCACTCGTCACGTTCGTGGACATGGAGGATGACGGGCACGAGGTTCGATATGGCGCAGGCCGACGTGATTCAGGGCGTTGGACCGCAATCGCAACCGCGGTGGAGCGGGCCGTGCGAGACCATCTGGAGTTGGAGGCTGCGCGTTCTTGGCGGTCGGTGATCTACGACGACCAAGGACGCCTTGAAGCGCGCGGCGTAAGGCGAAACCCGTGGCCGCAGGCGCAGTCACATGATCTCGATGCCGCCGTAGCAGACTGGCAAGAAGCGAGAGTGCTGCGCAAGGAGGCCTACGAGCGCATGAATGAAGCGCTGCTGGCCGTCGGGTTGGGTGTCCTCGATGCATGAGTGGCCACAGATGCAGTTGAGGGACGTCCTGCAGCAGCACAAGCCTGATGCGCTTGTACCAGCTAACGAGGAACGCGTTCGCTTCGCTGGCGTGCGGTGGTACGGCCTAGGTCTGTTCGTGCGTGAGGAGCGGTCCGGTAGCGAGGTGATCGGAAAGTGCTTCCCGCTGAAGCCCGGGGCGCTGATCTACAACCGTCTCTTCGCATGGAAACAGTCGTTTGCCGTTGTCCCGGCTGAGTTCGCCGGAGTCATGGTCTCAAGTGAGTTCCCGCAGTTCGATGTCGAGCGCGAACGAGCGATCGCAGAGTTCGTGGCTCTGTACTGCGCCTCTCCGCAGTTCGCCGCACTAGCCAAGAGTGAGTCGACGGGAGCTGCGGCGGTCAGCCGGAACCGACTGAAAGAAGTCCATTTTCTACAGCTTCCGATTCTGCTGCCAAGTCTTGAAGAGCAGCGAACCATCGTTGACCTGATGACGCGCGTAACGGACGCCGTCGCGGCCGCGGAATCAGAAGCAGCCATGTTGATGGAGGTCCTTCGCTTGCGTAGGGACGAGCTGGTCGGCGCGGTCGAATCGGTTAGAGTGCGCGCGGACGCTGCTTTCGGCATCCGCCTGGGACGCCAGCGCTCACCGGAGCGAGCGACTGGCCCGTCGATGACCCAGTACCTTCGGTCAGCCAACGTCGGCTACGACGAGCTGCGCATGGACGATGTCATGTCAATGGACTTCGACGCGAAGGAACGCGAGCGCTACCGGCTCCTCGACGGGGACGTGTTGGTCTCTGAGGGCAGCGCCAGCCCGACCGCAGTAGGCATGCCGGCTGTCTGGCATGACGAGCTCGACGGGCCCGTGTGCTTCCAGAACACTCTGTTGCGGTACCGCGCCATCGAGGGGATCACCACCCCGGACTTCGTCCGCCACTGGTGCCTGTGGGCCTACGAGTCCGGCCAGTTCCGCGAGACAGCGGGCGAGGCACCGGGCGTCCGCCACATTGGCTTCAAGAAGGCCAGCGCAATGCAGGTGCGCCTTCCCAATCTTGACCAGCAGGCCGAGATCACGGCTGTGCTCAACCCCATGGCAGACGCGGTGGCCGCCCTGCGGGCCGAGGCGCAGCGCCTCCTGGAACTGCGTTCGGCGCTGCTCGAAGCCCTTTTGGCTGGCGAAGTCGATCTGCTGGGCGCAGCTGACGAAGAGGAATGATGGCTGACCAGAGTACGGCGCCCCGCAAGGCGGCCATCTATCTGCGCATCTCCCAGGACCGCGAGATGGACGACTTGGCCATCGACCGGCAGCGCGAGAAGTGTGAAGACTTGGCTCGGTTCCGACAGTGGGAGGTTGTCGAGACCTACGTCGACCAGTCGAAGTCGGCGACAGACCGCACCAAGGTGCGCCCCGCCTACGACCGCATGGTGTCCGACTATCAGGCTGGAGCGTTCACCGCGATCATCTGCTATGACCTCGATCGCCTCACGAGGCAACCGCGTCAGCTTGAGGACTGGATCGAGGCGGCCGAATGGCGAGGCCTCGCACTCGTCACCGCCAACGGTGACGCCGACCTGACCACCGACGGCGAACGCATGTACGCCCGCATCAAGGCTGCGGTCGCCCGAGCCGAGATGGAGCGCAAGGGCCAGCGTCAGAGAGACGCCCAACGGCAGCGAGCCCACCAGGGGCGCGCTCCCAAGGGCATGCGACCGCTGGGTTATGCGGTCAACGGCGACGTCGCCGAAGACGAGGCCACGACCGTGCGAGCCATCTACGCCGCCTTCACCCGTCCCGAGCACCCCGAGTCCCTCCGGTCGCTCGCGCGCGCACTCTCGGGCGCCCAGGAGGTCGCTGGCATCGCTCCCAGGCCGAAGCACTCGCACGTGGTGTCTGTCGAGCGTGCCGACGCCCGTAAGGCAGAGGGCAAGGAGCCTCGACCCATCGAGCTCGACGGACCGTGGTCGCCGAGCACAATCCTCGGCATCCTGCGCAACCCCAGGTACGCCGGGTTGTCGACCTACACGCCCAAGGTCGCCCAACCCGACGGTGGTCGACGCCGGTCGTGGAAGGCGCAGATTCTGCGCGACGACGCCGGCGAACCGATCCGTGGGCAGTGGGAAGCCATCGTCGACGACGAGACCTGGTGGGCAGCCCAAACCATCCTCGACGACTCCCGGCGCATCACCAATACTTCGGGCTCGACCAAGCGCAAACACCTCGGCTCGGGGCTCTACCGCTGCGGCGTCGTCGTCGAGGCCGACGGCGCGGTCTGTGGCAAGCGGGTGACCGGCGGTCCCCGGGGCTATCGCTGCGCCGGCCACATCGTGCGCTCCGGGGCTGCCATCGACGACAACGTCACCAACCGCATCGCTGAGCGCCTGTCCGAGCCAGACGCCCTGCGCAAGCAGATGCAGGCCGAACACGGCCCCGCTACGCGTGGGATCGCCGCCGCCATCAGTGAGCACCGGGCGCGCATCCTACGGGCGCAGCGTGACTACGACGACGGGGTCATCGAAGGGCGAGACCTCAAGCGCAATCGGGACGCAGCCGAGGCGCGCATCGCCGAGCTGGAGGCCGAGCAACTGACGGTCGGCCGCGCTGGTCGCCTCACCCCTGTGCTGGGCACGGATGACCCGGCCTCGGCGTTCCGCGAGGGGTCGCTCGACCTGCGCCGCCAGGTCATCGACACGTTGGCCACCGTGACGCTCTACCCGCAGCCTCGGGGGCGCCGTGGGTTCGACCCTGCCTCCGTCGAGATCGACTTCGGCGAAGAGCCCGATCTAGCCGAAGGGCGGTCTGAGCACCATGCAGAACTGCGAGATGATCTACGTGGCCCGCAACCGCTCGAAGGGAAGCTGCTGACATGACGAGCATGGCTCCCGCAGACGCGCGGACCTTCTGGAAGGCGTTGATGGACAACGCCTCGAACCTCATCACCGATGCCCACCTGCTGCTCGAAGTCGGGTCGTTCGGGCGAGCCCGCTCGCTGACCGTCCTCGCTCAGGAGGAGCTGGGCAAGGCCTTGTGGATATACGAGGAGTTCGAGCGGTCCTGGTCGACCGGCAGCACCGAGCCTCATGCGGTCGGCCGCCTCGGGATGAACGGCCGTTCCCACATCCGCAAGTACGCCAGCGCCTACGTGTTCGGCGATGAGTTGGCGGAGTTCTGGGGGCGCTTCGACGTGGACAAATACACCCCGCGCGACGGCGAAACCGAGAGGGAGATGTACTCTCGATGGGAGCGCGAGGCCGAGGAAGCAGCGACTGCGGCCAATCTCGCCAAGCAGGCCGGTTTCTACGTGGACCGCGACACGAACGGCACGATCACCACCCCGTCGGACGTCGGCGAGGGCACCATTCCTGAAGATCTCCAGACCGCCGCGCAGGTCATCGAGATGATGCTCATCAAGGACCACACCCGCATGAAGCACGACGCCTCCACTCCGTACGACAGCACCCACACGCAGCAGTTCCGTCTCCTGCCGATCTCGCACCCTGAGGACTGGGCCGCCGCATCGGAGGCCTTTCGCAACAGCGGAGGCGACGCGTTCCCCACCTCGGGTTCCGAGTAGCGCCGCTGGCGTGGCGCCGGGGGCCTCCACGAGGACCCGGCCGAGCGCCGATTCACGTGAGTACGGCTGTGATGACGCCGGGTCCCTCCTGACACCGAGGAGGACCGTCATGACCACCGACGCCATCTCCCAGGAGACCCCGCGCATCTGGGTCGGTTGCCTCGCCTGCTACAACGCGGGTCGACTCGTGGGCGAGTGGTTCGCCTGCACGGACCCCGACGAGGTGGTGGCCATCGACCTGGCCACCGTGCACGCTGCCGTCGGCGGCCCGCGCGCAGGCTGCGAAGAGCTGTGGGTCATGGACACCGACTCGACCACGAGATGGGGCTCAACGAGGCCGCGGAGTGGGCAGGGTGCGTTCAAGAGGCGGGAGCCGAGCATTGGTCGGCGGTCTGCGCCTGGGTGCGCTCGGGTGCCTACGTGGCGGAGGGAACCGGGGAGGTGCCCAGCGTCAGCGACTTCGAGGAGAGGTTCTGCGGACACTGGGACTCGTTCGTCGAGTACACCGACCAGCTGGCCGAGGACACCGGCCTGATGAAGGGCTGGTCGGCGGAAGCCATCAAGTACTTCGACTGGGCAAGCTGGAAGAACGACCTGTCGTACGACTACACGGTGATGGACGCCCCGTCCGACCAAGGCTACGGGGTCTACATCATCCAGAACCGGTAATGGTTCCTCCAAGGTCCGCTGAAAGTACCCGTCGAGGTCCACCTGGGGTACCGCCGCCCACCGACCGAGGGGAGGGACACGCCAGGGTCCACTCCACTGAAAGTACCCTCCCAGGACCATCGAAGGGCCCGGCTGCTCAGGCAGCCGGGCCTCCTGCTTTCAGTAGTCGAGATCACCGTCGTCTGGCGAAGGTGCCAATTCGGCATCCGTCGCGGCGTCCATCTCGGCAACCAGCAACTCACGGGCCGTGAGGTCCCTCTGGGGCGTGGCCGGCTCCTCAGGCAGGGGGTGGGGCTCGTTGTGTGGTGGCAATTCCCGCGGGGGTTCCCGTCGGCGGCATGCAGTGGCGAAGATGTGTCACCCGCCGGGGCCTTCGTCGAGGACGCGCCTGCGCCGTCGAAGACGCTCTCTAACCGTCGAGGACGTCCTTCCGGTCAGCGTCCTGACCGGCTGCCCCGCGTCCTCACGGGCTGTCCCGCGTCGTCGAGGGGCTCGCGGGGTTCGTTGACCCCGCCGGGGGATCGTCGGAATGCCCGCGACCGCCTCGCGGTCCCCAGCACGACCTCTTGTGGGTCCGACCGAGCACGCTGCCGCCCGTATCCGAATCCCGCGACACGCAGCCCCGAACCGTCGCGTTCACACGAGCGACCCATACGCCGACTCCCGCCAGATCTGCCCTGCCCAACCCCCGAGGCGTGATCTTTACCATGCCATCACCTCCCGGTGTCGCTGCGTCGCACTGTGTGCAGGTGGGCGGAGATATCGCTTTGCAGTTGACACCGTGTCAGGGTGTTCGATGGGCTGCATGGATCACGACGAACGGCTGCTGCGCATCGGCCTGTTCTCCAGGCTGACCGCGATCAGTGTGAGGATGCTGCGGTACTACCAGGAGCAGCACGTACTGGAGCCCGCGGCTGTCGACCCGTTCACCGGGCACCGGTCCTACGCGCCTGCCCAGCTCACTGACGCGCACTGGATCACCCGGCTACGTGACGCGGGCATGCCGGTAAGCGAGATCGCCGAGATCATGGCCAACCGTGGTGATCCGCAGCGCGTGCGCGCCATCATGTCCGCCCACGGCGCCCGCCTCGATGCCGAGCAGGAACGCCTGGGACGCATGAGCGCCGCGTTCGAACACATCAACGCCTACCTCAAGGAGTCGACCATGGACATCAACGTCCGCCAGATGCACATGCCCGCCATGACGGTGGCGGCTCTGCGCCGCGTGCTGCCGTCCTACAACGACGAGGGCCAGCTGTGGCAGGAGGTCGTGCCGCTGATGGAGCGCAGCGGCCTGGTGCTGCCCGAGCATGACGAGGGGCTGGGCGGAACCACCTACCTCGACCCGGAGTACCGGGAGTCCGACGTCGACGTAGAGGTCTGGATCAGGGTCCCCGCGCCCTTCACGCCGGTGGCGCCGCTGGAATGCCGTGAGGTGCCCGCGCGCGACGTCGTGGTCGCAACCCTCCACGGCAGCTATGACGGCATGCCCGAGGCCACCGCGGCGATTGGCGGTTACATCGCCGCTCACAACCTGCGCACGGGACCCATGTTCAACATCTACCGGGTCGGCCCGGCGCACAACCCTGACCCCTCCACCTGGGTAACCGACGCGTGCTTCCCGATCATCGAGGAGTGATCGCGTCGTCTCTTTCCGCCTCGGCGCAGCCGGGAGCTGCCGGAGCGGAACGCCGTGGTTGCCGATGAACTGATCACTCGGGTCGGCATGCGTGGAGGGCCGCTGACAGGGCGAGTGCTGTTTGTCGATTCACGACCTTGGGGTGCGTTTCACGACCCCGGGGTGGTCGTGAAACGCACCCCAAGGTCGAAAACCGTCAGCATGGCGCTAGTCTCCACGACATGAGCGAGCTGACCTACCTCACCGGCCGCGGCTCCGTCGCGCCCGACCAGATCGAGGGCATGTTCGTCGGTTGGCCGTCCCCTCCCTCCGCGGCGCAGCTGGTGGCAGTCATGGACGGCAGCTACCGACGCGTCTGGGCGCTCGACGGCGACCGCGTCGTCGGCTACATAAGCGCCATCAGCGACGGCGTGCTCAACGCCTTCATCCCCTGGCTTGAGGTCCACCCGGACTACCAGGGCCGGGGGATCGGTGCGGAACTGGTGCGCCGGCTGCTCGCCCAGCTCGACGACATGTACGCCGTCGACCTGTGCTGCGATCCGGAAATGCTGCCGTACTACGAAAGGCTCGGCTTCGCCCGCCTGGCCGGCGCGGGTCTGCGCAACCCCGGTGCGCTCACAGGTGAGAACACGCCGCAGACGCTTTCGGATCTCTGAGACCGCTCGCCCGCACCCCTGCTGTCTGGCTAGCACCTGTGGCTTTACTCGGTGGGCGGTCTGCGCCGCAGGGTCTTGAGCTCCGCGCGCCGTCGCTTGGCCGCCAGGCGACGGCGCTGGGAACCGCGGCCGGGCTTGGTGGCACGGCGCGCCACCGGCGGGCTCGTCGCGCTGCCCGACGATCCGCGGGCGATCGAGATAGTGCATCGTTCGGCGGGTTCGCGCCGCTCCTGACTCGATGCTGGCGTTCGGCGCGGGCCGCAACGCAGCGGGTACCAATTATTGGTCGGATGGGGTCATGGCAACGAACACCTCCGTCAGCCTCGACGATCACTTCACCGGATTCATTGCGCGCCAGGTCGGATCTGGACGCTACCGGTCCGCAAGCGAGGTTGTCCGCGCCGGCCTGCGCCTGTTGGAGGACCGGGAGACGGAACTGGCGGCATTACGTGAAGCGCTTGCGGAAGGCGAGGCGAGTGGGCCCGCTGGGCCCTTCGACTTCGACGCCTTCATCTCCTCAAAGACATCGAAGACGTTATGAGCATTTATCGGCTGACCCCGGCCGCGCGCTGAGTGCGACCGCTACACCCGCAGCACGCCGCGCCACCCGCGCGCCCCGTAGTAGGAGTCGGCGCCGTTGTGGTAGACGAACACCCGGCCGAAGCGGCGGTCGCCGAACAGCGCCCCGCCCAGGGCGCGCACCTCCACCGGCGTCGCCAGCCAGGTGGAGGTCTTCAGATCGAATTCCCCGAGGCTCTGCAGGTGGCGGTAGCCCACCTCATCCATGAGCTCGACGCCGAAGGCCGCCGCCTCACCCGCGGCGCTGCCCCGCGGCGGATTCCTCTTGCGGGAGCGCAGTGCGTCGTCGTCCAGGCAGAGGCTGCGCCGGCCCGAGGGAGTCTCCGCCGCGCAGTCGTAGAAGACGAAGGCGTCCGCCTCGGCGTCGTAGCCGACCACGTCCGGCTCCCCGCCCGTGTCCTCCATGCGCCTGAGCGCGGCCACGGCCTCCGGGCGCGCCGCCAGGCGCGCGGCGACCTCGTCCCAGGAGATGCCCTCGTGCCTGTGCGGGTGCGCCTTGAACCGTTCCCTGAGCAGATCGATCATGTCATCCCCTCTGCTTGCGCTGTGCCAATGGCAGGACACATTCTCGCCTACGCGGACGGGCCAAGGCGCCGCCGCAGGGGACCACTCCCTGGTCCGTCACGCGACGGCAACACGGCTGGTCTCTAGGATCGTCCCGAAGCAAGCACATCAGGAGGAAGCATGATCAGGGTAGCGATCAACGGATACGGTAACCTCGGGCGCGGTGCCGAGCAGGCCGTCGCCAAGAACGAGGACATGGAGCTCGTCGTCGTCTTCACCCGCCGTGACCCGGCGTCGGTGACCACCCAGGGCGCCCCCGTCGCCCACGTGGACGACATGCCCGCCTGGGCCGACAAGATCGACGTCTGCCTGAACTGCGGCGGCTCGGCCACCGACCTGATCGAGCAGACCCCGGCCGCCGCCGCGCTGTTCAACACGGTCGACTCCTTCGACACCCACGCCCGCATCCCCGAGCACTTCGCCGCCGTCGACGCCGCTGCCAAGGCTTCCGGGCACGTCGCCCTGATCTCCACCGGCTGGGACCCGGGCCTGTTCTCCATGCTGCGGGTGCTGGGCGAGGCCGTCCTGCCCGACGGCGCCACCACCACCTTCTGGGGGCCCGGAGTCTCCCAGGGGCACTCCGATGCCCTGCGCCGCATCGACGGCGTGATCGACGCCAAGCAGTACACCCGCCCGGTGGAGGCGACCGTCGCCGCGGTCAAGGCCGGCGACGACGTCGAGCTGACCACCCGCTCCATGCACACCCGCGACTGCTACGTGGTGGCGGAGGAGGGCGCCGACCTGGCCCGCATCGAGCGGGAGATCAAGGAGATGCCCAACTACTTCGCCGACTACGACACCACCGTCAACTTCATCACCGCCGAGGAGCTGGCCGCCCGGCACGCCGGCATCCCGCACGGCGGCACCGTCATCCGCCGCGGGCACACCTCCGAGGGCGTGGCCGAAACCGTGAACTTCGAGCTGCAGCTGGACTCCAACCCGGAGTTCACCGGCTCGGTGCTGGCCGCCGTGGGGCGGGCGGTGACGAGGCTGGCCGCGCGCGGCGAGTCCGGCGCCCGCACCGTCTTCGACGTGACGCTGGCCGACCTGTCCGCCAGGACCCCCGAGGACCTGCGCGCCCACTACCTGTGATGCTGGTCGTCCCGCCCGGCGCCGTCTTCGCTCAGGCGGCGCCGGGCGACCTGTATCGATAGGCTGGCTTTTGTGGCAGGCGAGCAAGTGCATAGGGATCCCGGCCTCGGTGACGCCACCATCTGGGGTGAGCAGGCACCGCGCGCCTTCCTGTGCGTTCACGGTGCCGGCGGTTCGCGGCGCGACGCCGAGGGATTCGCCGCCCGGGCCGCACAGGCCGGCTGGCAGACCGTCGCCTGCGACCTGCCTGAGGGACTACTGCCCTGGGAGTGCGTGCCCTACTTGCATGACCTGGCGGCGCAGATGCGGCAGCGGTGGCCCGTGCTGGGGCTGCGCGCCACCAGCATCGGAGCGTGGCTGTCTCTGGTTGCGCTGCGCGATGCGCACCTCGAGCTCGCGCTGCTGCAGTCCCCGGTGCTGGACATGGTCGGATTGATCGAGCAGATGCTGCGCCAGGCGGGTCTGTCGCGCGAGGCACTGGCCGAGCAGGGCGAGATTCGCACCGATTCGGGCGTGCTCTCCTGGCGCTACCTGATCTACGCCGAGGTCCACGCGGTGGCCAATTGGAGCGTGCCGACGTCGATCATCATGGGGGATCAAGATGAGCTGCTGCCGCGTGAGCCGGTGGGCGCCTTCTGCCGCCGCTTCGGCGCCGACCTGACGGTGGTGGAGGGCGGCGCCCACTGGTTGCACGAGCCCGGGGAGCTGGATGCCGTGGTGCGGTGGGAGGAGGCCGCTCTGACGACGGACGAAGAAATGCCTGCAATGGGTTCCTGACAGGCGCTCTCGGGCCGTGCGGCGGGCAGAGCGCGCGAAGATGTCAGAGAATGCACCACTTTGGCGTGTCGCGGTGATGCTTGCGGGACGTAGCCGCGTGATCATGCGGTTCATCTTTGCGGCTCGAGCCGGCTCGGGTTGAAAGTGGTGTCTTCCGTGCCATCATCCGGCCCTCTCCGGCTCGCTCGCGTTAGGTGCCCGCGAATGGAGCCGCGCCTGCTTACTGGTGCCGGGCGCCTGAGCACCTTCGTCGGCCGCCTCGGCCAGACAAGCTCGCCATCACACCCGCAAACGCGAGGAGCCCCTAATGCGTCGATCGATGGCTGCTGACGACAGTTCAGAGTGTGAGGTGTCGTCTCGGTCCTCGGCGCACCCTGATGTGGGGAGACGTAGGTGCCGGCCCCGAACTGAGCCGGACGCCTGAGCGAGTGCATCCGAACCGTAATCTTGGTAGCTTCACCGCTGGGGCGCCCCTGAGGCGCCGTCCTCCCGTCCCGACCAACAGACAGGAACCCAAGTATGAAGACTCCTATCGTCAAGACCGCCACCATGACCGCTGCGTTCGCCCTCGTCCTGGGGCTGTCCGCCTGCGGGGGCAACAGCTCAAACGACGCCGAGCAGTCGGCCTCGCCGTCGGCTGAGGAGCAGGCCGCTACCACTGTCGAGTCGGAAGCTGACGCCGGAGCCGACGCTGGAACCGATGGGGGTCTTTCCGCGGACGACTTCGAGGTCGGCGGCGACTTCTCCGGCACCTTGAATGGCGAGCCCTTCGAGATCGAGAACGTCGGGGTGGCGTGCGGAGAGCAGGACGGGAACACCGTCATCGGGGTTGGTCCGTTGGACGCCGCACTGACCGACCCGGGAGTGAGGTCGATATCCCTCGTGGTTGATGGTGCCACGAGTGAAGTCTCGCTGATCACCATCATCCCCGGTGATGGAGAGTCGCTTAACTACACGAATATTGGTGGCTACAGCAGCGACGCGGGCAGCGTGCAGGCCGAGATCGACGGCTCCACCTACACCGTCACCGGCGAAGCCGCCCCGAGTAGCTCGACGGATACCCAGCCCTTTGAGTTCACCATCACCTGCCCCTGACACAACCAGGCGGCGGTCTGCTCTCGCCCGCGTGCGGCGCCCTCCGTGTGTGGAGGGCGCCGCACGCCGTCGTGAGAGCTCGGTCTCTCCCGAGGCTGCGCGGGGCGAGCCGGATAGCGCGGGACGAGTGGGGGAGATGTGTCGTACTGGCGCCACCCCATAGGTTCGAATCGATGTAAAATTGCTCCGCTTCCGGCAGGTCTGCCGGCTGTATCGCTTCGGCCTCGCCCGCCCGACGCAACAGGAGGATCGTGCACGACACCTGGAATCCCTGGCACGGCTGCCGTCGCGTCTCCGAGGGCTGCGACCACTGCTTCATGATGTTCCGCGACGCCTCCTGGGGTGTTGACGGCGAGCTCATCCGCCGCGTCGGGTCCGACGGCTTCCGCTACCCGCTCGCCGTCGACCGCACCGGCGCCTACAAGGTGCGCGCCGGAGAGATGCTGCGCGTATGCATGACCAGCGACTTCTTTCTGCGCCAGGCCGACCCCTGGCGCGAGGAGGCCTGGGACATCATCCGTGCCCGCCCGGACGTGAAGTTCTTCCTGCTGACCAAGCGCCCGCACCGGGTCGCCCGCTGCCTGCCCACTGACTGGGGCGACGGCTGGGACAATGTCATGCTCTCCGTCTCCATCGAGAACCAGCGCCGCGCCGACCAGCGCCTGCCCGTGCTGCTCGACCTGCCCTTCACTCACAAGGGCGCCATGGCCGCGCCCCTGATCGGCCCCATCGAGCTTGGCCGCTACCTGGCCGATGGGCAGATCGAGCAACTGATCGTGGGCGGGGAGAACTACGGCGGCGCCCGCCCGCTCGATGTCGACTGGGTCCGCTCCCTGCGCGCCCAGTGTGAGCAGGCGGACGTGTCCATGACCTTCATCGAGACCGGCTCCACGCTGATCAAGGACGGGCGCACCTACCGGATGGGCTCCAAGCGCAACCAGTCGGTGCAGGCCCATCGCTCCGGCCTGTCCTACACCGCTCAGGGCCGCAGGCCCTGGCGCCTGCGCGCCCCGCTCGGTTGGGAGGTCCCCGCCGCCCAGCTGCACGTGCCCCACTTCGACGGCGACTGCCTGAGCTGCGGCTCCCGCCCCATCTGCAACGGCCTGTATCGGGGACGCTGCGCCTGAGGTGCGCCGTTTCCCGGCGCCAAGCGCACGACAGGCGGGGCAAGCGCGGCTAGGCTCGGATCATGACGACGCTTCCCTGGTCCGCAGGCCACTGGCTGAACCCGCCCGCCGCCGTCGAGGAGAGGGGCGGGGACCTGCTGGTCACCGCCGTGGAGAAGTCGGACGCCTGGCGCCGGACCGGCTACGGCTTCATCGTGGACTCCGCTCATGCCCTGCTGGCACCCTTCGTGCAGGACAGCGCGGTGGAGGTGGATATGACCGCGGCCTTCACCGAGAACTTCGACCAGGCCGGGGTCATGGTGCGCGTTGACGCCGAGCACTGGGTCAAGGCGGGGGTCGAGTTCTCCGACGGCGCCTGCCAGCTGGGCGCCGTCGTCACGGCCGGCAACTCCGACTGGTCGGTGAGCCCCGTGCCCGACTGGCAGGGCAAGCGCGTGCGCATCCGTGTCAGCCGCAAGGGTGACGCCCTCACCATGCGCGCGGGACTCATTGCGCCCGACGGCACCGCCGCCCTGCGCATGGTGCGCCTGCTGCCCTTCCCCGAGGGCGCCGTCGCCCAGGCCGGCCCCTTCCTGTGTGCCCCCAGTCGGGCCGGACTGGTCGTTCCCTTCCACGCCTGGCGGGTAACCGAGGCCGACGCCTCGCTCCACTGACCGCCCAGATCGTGCGTCGACGGCGTTGAGTAGGATCTGCGGAGCGAACCGCTAGCAATTCGTGTCATGAGGAACCGGTAGCCTGCTCGAGTCGGCTCCACCCCGCCCTGTGGAGCCGTCCGCCGGGGAGTGCTGGGCATACGCTCAAGCGCCCGGTGGCTCAGGGCAACCTCAACCATCTCCGCACCGAAATCCATGAAGCTCAGTAATCACGACCTGGCCCTGCACGGCATGCTCAGCGTTCTCCCGCCTTACCTGGAGCGCTACCTGCGCAACACGCTGGGGAATCGTTGCACACCTGAAATGCTGCGTGCTCTGCTCGCCGGGTCGGGCCCGGTTCCGGAGCTCCCCGACCTGGCGGACCTGTCCATCCAGATCCGCATCCTTACCGCGCGTGGCTCCAACGGCCGCTACCTCATGCCGCTGCCACCGGGCGCGGGCAGCAAGCTGCACGAGGTGCGCCGCTTCCGCAATCAAGCGGTACACGGGGCTCGTTTCGACGCCGACAAGACCCTCGCGGCCCTGGTGGCCGTGAGTGAGCTGCTGCGGCTCATTAGAGCTGAGTCGGGGCGTGAACAGATACGCGAGCTCATAGGCAGCATCGACGACGGCCGGGGCGCCCGCCGCGGCCCGCTCGACGCCGTCGACATCAAGGTCGAGTGCGCGCCCGTGATCGGCTACGCGCACGCGGTCGCAGGCCTGGAGGCGGAGGTATCCGTTGCCCTGAGCCTTCCCGACTCTGCGGCAGGCGCCCCGGGCCCCGTCGAGGCGACCGTGACCATTATTGAGGACGACGGCGGCCACGAGCTGGTCGAGCCGTGGCGGTTCACCTGCGACGCGGGTGCGCAGCGCGAACTGCACACCAGCAGGGCCTTGAAACTGAACCGGGACAACCTGGCGCAGGTCGATCAGCCGGGTCCTGCGCACGTGCGCGTGGAGCTGCGCACTCGGGATGGTGCGAAGCTGGTCCGCCGGATTGATGCCCTGTCCGCATTGCCCCCGCGCCAGTGGCAGCAGACCGGAGGCGACTGTTGGGCCGGCCCGGCGCTGGCGACCTTCGTCCAGCCCGATCAGCCTGCGGTTCAGGCGCTGGCAGCACAGGCGCGCTTGCGCGCCGGCCTGGGTACAGCCGCCTTTGCACCCGACGACGTTGCCGATGCGGCCTGCGCCCTACTGCGCAGTCGCGGCATCGCAGCGGACGGGGGTGGTTTTCGAGGGCGGGATCCGCTTACGGTCCGCACCGCGGGCGAGGTCATGGATGCGCGTTCCGGCAGCGCGCTCGACGTCGCAGTCCTGCTCGCCGGCATCCTGGAACAGCTCGGGGGCCACCCGGTGCTGGCGCTGACGCCCGCCTCGGTGCTGCTCGGCTACGCGAGGAATGACGCGGCGAGCACGGATGGCTCCCCGGAGGCCTTCGCCGCAGGGGTGCGGCAGGGCGGCATCGGACTGATAGACCCGGTTGCCGCGCTGTGCTCGCCCGCGGGGGTGCTACACGCGCCGGGTGACGCGGCCCAGCAGATCGTGGAGGCCACCCTCGCAGAACTGACCCTGGTGGTTCCGCTCGCTGCGGCACGCTCCGGCGGTGCGGTGCCGCAGCCGGTGCTCGAACGCGACGAGGACGACGTCGTCGTGGAGCTGCCCCTGCCCCCGTCCGCCGCCCGGGCGGAACAGGATGCTGCGGGCCTGTCCGCTCCGACGCCCGCGCCCGCAGACCAGACGCGCCCGGCGCCCGAGCCGGGCACCGGGCGGGCGGCGGATGCGGCACCGGCGCGCGTGGAGGAGTGGAAACGGTCCCTGCTAGACCTGTCCCTGCGCAACCCGCTGATCGACCGCACCGCGCGCTCAGCGATCGAGCTCAAGGTGCCGCCGGAACTCGTCGGCGACTTCGAGGACATCGTCAACAAGCGCGACAACCTGGGCCTCAGGGCCGCAGCCGGCTTCGGCGGCAGGCCCGCCCGGGGCGCCGCGCAGGCGGCGGATGACGCCACGGAGTTGCTGAAGGCGCACACCGTGGGTGCGGTTCTTGGAAGCAAGGAGTACGTGCGGCGCCTACAGAACCTGGCCGCATCCGCTCGCACCACCCTGGAGGAGACCGGGGCGAACAACCTGTACCTCGCGATCGGCACGCTCTGCTGGTACGCCGATGGTCAGCGTGTGCGCTCTCCCCTGATCCTTATCCCCGTGAAGCTGGAACGGGAGGGGGACACGTTCATTGTGTCGCTGGATGAGGCCGGCGTGTCCACCCCCAACTACTCCCTGCTCGCGCGCTTCCAGGCGGATACGGGCATCGAGCTGACGGCGCTGCGTGAGCCCGAATACGACGACCACGGCGTCAATGTTGAGGCCACGCTGGACAAGCTGCGTCAGCAGCTGCGTGCCGCAGGTCGCCGCGACCGCGTCGAGCCCACCGTCCACCTCGGGCTGTTCCGCTTCTCCACTTACCGCATGTGGCGGGACCTCGCGGAGGACTGGCCGACCATAATCGCCAATCCGCTGGTGGCGCGCCTGCTGGACGGCACTCCCGGCGCCGGCGCTGCGGATCAGGCGGCCGGGCCGGCGACGGATCTCGATGAGGTAGTGGAGAACCTGCCCCTGGTGGCGGACTCCGCCCAGGCCCAGGTGATCGCCGACGCCGTCTCCGGGCGCAACCTGGTGGTTGAGGGGCCTCCCGGCACGGGGAAGTCCCAGACGGTCGCCAACCTCATCTTCCGTTCCCTGGCGCTGGGGCGCACCGTCATGTTCGTGGCGGAGAAGCAGTCCGCGCTCGACGTCGTCGCCCGGCGCCTGGGCGAGGAGACCGGCATCGGGGACCTGCTGCTCAACCTGCACGACAACGGCATGCGCCCCACCCGGGTTCGCGAGGCGCTACGCAGGGCACTGGAGCTGCAGGCACCCGGCCACGACGCCGCGGCAATGGCGGGACTGCGTCGCCAGCTGACGGACTCGCGGGGCGAGCTGGAGGCGTATCGCGAGCACCTGCACGCACCGGGGCAGGAGGGCAAGTCCTACTATGCGGCTCGCCAGGCACTGGTGGAGGCCATGGGGACGTCCGCGGCGCCGCATGTGCAGGCAGTCTTCAACGCCTGCGCCACCCGTAGCGGGCTGGACGGCTTCGACGCGGGCAAGCACGAGGCGCAGCTGGACGAGTACCGGCGGTTGCAGGCGAGCCTGCGCGAACAGCTGGCGCCCGAGCTGCTCGATGAGGTCCTGAGGCGTCGCGACCGCGTGCTGCGCGAGTCCGGGGACCGCGCCGAGAAGCTGCGCCGCGAGCTCGAGCGCCGCAAGGGCACTTTGAATGTCCGTGAGCTGGTCAACTCCTACTGGGACCTGATCACCGCGATCACCCCCTGCATCCTGGTGTCCCCGGACTCGGTGGCCCGCTTCTTCCCGCCGAACAGGCGTTACGTGGATATGGTGGTCTTCGACGAGGCCTCCCAGATCACCGTCGCCGACGCCGTCGGCGCCCTGGGGCGGGGCCACACCGCAGTGGTGGTGGGGGACCCCAAGCAGATGCCGCCCACGCCCTCGCCGGGCACGGCGGCCGCAACTGGTCGTAGCGCCTCCGGGGACGGCGGCGCGGACTCGATCCTCGACCGCTGCCTGGAGCTAGGCCTCCCAACCCGCCGCCTGACCTGGCACTACCGCAGCCGGGTCGAGTCACTCATCGCCTTCTCCAACCGGCACTACTACGACGGAAGGCTGCTGTCCTTCCCGAGCCCACTGGTGATGGCCGCAGCTCCGGACGACGGGCCGGACGGCTACGGCATCTCGCTGCGGCGCGTCAACGGCACCTACTACCGCGCCGAGACGGCCAAGCACCGCGGTATCAGACCCAACACCAACCCCGTGGAGGCCCGGCAGATCGTAGACGAGGTCAGCAGGCGCTTTGAGGCATCACCGCAGGCCACCCCGTCGCTGGGAATCATCACCTTCAACAATCACCAGTGCGAGTTGATCGAGGCCGAGCTGCGAAACAGCGGCCGCAAGCGCATCATTGACGCGCTGAAGGCGCCTGATGGCCTGTTCGTGCGCAACCTGAACAATGTTCAGGGGGAGGAGCGCGACACGATCCTGGTGTCGGTGACCTTCTCAGCCAACGAGCGCGGCGACCTGCCGCTCAACTTCGGGTCCCTGAGCCAGGCCGGCGGTCAGCGGCGGCTGAATGTGGCGATTACTCGGGCCCGCAGGCAGGTGGTCGTATTCTCCAGCTTCGACCCGGAGGACCTGCACGCCGAGCGCTCCACCCACCAGGGGGTGAAGGACCTGCGCGAGTACCTGGGGCGGGCCCGCAGCGGTATTGCGCCGCACGGCCGACCGCGCTCGGTCGCCTCCGTGGACCTGCACCGAGACCAGATCGCCGAGCGCTTGCGGGAGGCGGGCGCGGAGGTGATGTCCGGCGTCGGGCACTCGGACTTCGAGATCGACCTGGTGGTCACCGGGGCCGGGGGGAGGCGCGTGGCGGTGCTGCTGGACGGGCCCGGCTGGAACCGGCGGGCGAGCGCCACTGACCGGGACCTGTTGCCGGTCGATGTGCTGCATTCCATGGGGTGGGAGCGGATTGAGCGCGTCTGGATGCCCACCTGGGTGGCTGATGCGGATGCCGTGGCCGCGCGCCTGCTCGCCGCCTCGGGAGGCGCGCCGGATGCAGCGTCTGCGATGTCCTCGGTGTCGGCGGCGTCGGCGCCGACACCGCCCTCCCGGCCGCAGCCCACGGCGGCGGAGACAGAGGCAGCGCCGACGCCCACGGAGGTCTTGGCGTCAGAGCCCCTGCCCGAGCAGACGCAACCCGCTGCGCCGGATGCTGCGGCTGCTTCAGAGGCTACGCCACTGACCACGACGGAGTACCGGCAGTGGCGGCCCGTGGGCGTGTATCCGCTGGAGGTGCTCAACCGCGCACAGGACGTGGACTCGCCGGAACGCGCACAGGTCGTCGAGACGGCTCGCGCCATCTGCGACGTCGAGTCCCCACTCACCCGGCATCGGCTGATCGTCAAGCTCTGCCGTGCCTACGGGCTCACCCGAGTGGTGAGCTCCCGGGAGGAGAAGGTCGATGCGCTGCTGGGCGACGCATTCGCCTATACCGATGCCGCAGGGTTCGTGTGGCGGAGCATGGACGCTGCCCGGATGCCCGTGCACTACCGGCGTCATGCGCTGGATCACGTGGACTCCATCGAGGAGATCCACCCCCGTGAACTGGTGGCGCTGATGCGTGAAGTCCGTGCCGGCTCAGCCGGATGGGTCTCCACCGAGGATCTTTGCAATCAGGCGCTCAAACGCCTCAGCGTCAAGAAGCGCAGGCTCAGTGCCAGCGGAGTGAAGAAGGCCCTTACCGATGCGTTGGCGGAGGTCGAGCGGGAGGACGACGGGTGGTAGCACGGCGGGGCTGAGGGACCTGGAGGCTCGGACCTCTGGCCGACCTGCCGTCGCGCCAAGTCGGTTCGATATGTGTCGGACCCCGCCCGTATGGTGAGGGCATGGCCCGAGAGATCACGCCCGAGGACTGGCCGGCACGGATCGCCGACGCCGAGATCGCGAGCGTGGTCGGCTCGGCGGCCTTCGGACGCGGGCGCCGCTACGCGGATGAACGTAGGGTCGCCAACCTGTCCGTATCTGGAAACGGCGAGATTCTGGCCGCCGCGGTTCGCGGCGCGCAGGGGCGGATCTACCAGACCATGGTCTACGCCCGCAGCTCCGGCGAGCGCGTGAGCTGGTCGGGTACCTGCTCCTGCCCGGTGGGCGGCAACTGCAAGCACACGGCCGCCCTGGTCCTGACCGCCCGGCGCCAGGCCCGGGCCTCCGCCGCGCCGCCCGGGGACGCCGACTGGGAGCGCCGCCTGACCCAGCTGCTGCGCACCCGGCAGAACGCGCGCCGGGCCGTCGCCATTGAGGTTGCGGACACCGAGACCGCGCGCGCCGGAGCCGGCTCCCATAGTGCCGGCCGCTTCGGATTCGCCTCCGCCCGCCCGGGTCGCCTGCACCTGCGCCCGCTGATCGCCGGCAAGCGCGGCTGGGTCAAGCAGGGCATCTCCTGGCGCGGCCTCATGAACGGGGACCTGACCGGTGAAGTGGCTCCGGAGGTGCTGGCCGCCCTGGCCGAGCTGGCAGCCATGGACCCCTATGGCGATTACTACTACAGCAACTCCGTGATTGACCTGGGTGCGCTGCCCGCACGCGTCTGGGACGTGCTGCGCCGGGCCGTCGCCGCCGGGGTCACGCTGACAACCGCCCAGCGCAGCGGCAGCCCGGTGCGAATCCTGTCCGGCCTGCGCGCTGGCGTCGGCGTCCGCCGCCAGGCCGACGGCACCGCCCTGATCCGCCCCGCGCTGGACTTCGACGCCGTCGCGGGGCTGGTGCTCGGCGAGGGACGCGGGCCCGAGGCCCGGGCGCTGGGCGATCCCACCCACGCCTACGCGCTCGCGGGCACGGACGGCGCTCTGAACCTCATGCCCCTGGAGCCGCCGCCGGGCGAGGTGCTGGGCCGACTGCTGTCGCGCCATGAGCAGGTCACCATCCCCGCCGCGGATGTGGAGCGCTTCGAGCGCGAGCACCTGGGGCGGATCGCCTCCGTCCTGCCCATCGTCGACCTCGACCCCTCCCTGAGCGTGCCCGACGTCGGCACACCGGTCGCGGTGCTGCACGTGGGCCTGGACGCCGCTGCGCACCGCGCCGAGACCTCCTGGTCCATCCGCTACCTGACCGCCGCCGGATCCAGCTGCGGCGAGGTCGCCGTCGGCGGCCTGGCGGAACTCCTCACCGGCCCCGGACCGCTGGAATGGCGGGATCCGGTCGGCGCCTCCGGCATGGCGGGAACGGGCGCGGACGATGAATCCCGCTCCGCGGTGGTCGCCGAATCCGACTCGGGGCGGCGTCTTGACCAGGCCCCCTCAACCCGCGACGCCGAGGCCGAGGACCGCCTCGCCCGCCGCATCATCGACGCCTGCACGCCGCTGGTACCCACCCATGGCCGGCTGTGGCAGCCGGGCAGCTTCACCGCCATGAACACCGCCCGGCTGATCACCCGGGCGCTGCCCGTGCTTGAGGGCGTCGAGGGTGTCGTCGTCGAGATCTCCGGGCGGGTGCCCGACTACCGGGAGGCCGAGGAGACCCCGCTGATCACCACCGCCGTCGAGGACGACGACGAGCACCTGGACTGGTTCTCCCTGCGCGTGCGCGTGCGGGTGGGGCAGGAGGACGTGCCCATCGAGCGGCTGATGACCGCGGTCGCCCAGGGGACGGAGGAGGTGCTGCTCGACTCCGGCAAATGGATCAACCTGACCGATCGCCCGGAGATCGTGCGCCTGGCGCGGCTCATGGAGGAGGGCCGAGACCTGCGCGACCCGCACTCCCGCAGCGCCGGCGACCTGGCGGTCACCGCCTTCCAGGCGGGCCTGTACGCCGAACTGGAGCAGCTCGGCGTGATCGGGGAGGCGACCCGGCGCTGGCGCGAGGGCGTGGAGCGGCTACTGGCAGTGACGTCCGCCGCCGAGGCCGGTTCCGGGCCCGGGGGCGGCACCGGGACCGGCGACGCGAGCGGTGCCTCCGGGACGGCGGGCCTCCTGGACGCGCCGGTGCCCGAGGGACTGCGTGCGCAGCTGCGCCCCTACCAGCTCGACGGCTACCGCTGGCTCGCCCTGCTGCAGTCAACGGGGCTCGGCGGCATCCTCGCCGACGACATGGGCCTGGGCAAGACGGTACAGGTGCTCGCCGTCGTCCAGCGCATGGTGGAGCAGCGGACGGCGGGCGTCGCCGCGGCCCAGAACGGTGCCGCGGACGGTGAGGCGTCACCGCAGCCCGGGGCGCTCCGGGACGGCCCGGTGCTGGTGGTGGCGCCCACTAGCGTCGTCGGCGCTTGGGCGGAGCAGGCCGCCCGCTTCTGCCCCGACCTGCGGGTGCGCGCCATCAACCGCACCCGCGCCAAGCGGGATGAGAGCCTGGAGGAGATCCGCTCCGACGCCGACCTGGTGGTCACCAGCTACACCATCGCCCGTATCGAGGAGGAGGACTTCACCGCCGTCGACTGGGCCTGGGTGGTGCTGGATGAGGCCCAGTTCGTCAAGAACCACAACGCCGTTACCTACAAGGCCATGCGGCGCCTGCGCACGCCGTCGACGGTGGCGATCACCGGCACGCCGCTGGAGAACTCACTGATGGACCTGTGGAGCCTGCTGTCCATCACGGCGCCCGGGCTGTTGCCCGGCCCCGACCGCTTCGCCGAGCTCTACCGGCGCCCCGTCGAGCACGGGGACGACTCCGCCCTGGCGTCCCTGCGGGCACGCATCCGTCCCTTCCTCCTGCGCCGCACCAAGGAGGCCGTTGCCGCCGACCTGCCCGCCAAGAACGAGCAGATCCTGTCGGTGGAACTGGCGCCGGGGCACCGGCGCGCCTACGACCGGCGTCTGGCGCGTGAGCGGCAGAAGGTGCTGGGGCTGCTGGAGGAGGACACCGCCCAGTCGCGGTTCACCGCGCTGAAGTCCCTGACGATTCTGCGGCAGATGGCGCTCGACCCGGCGCTGGTCGAAGGGCCCGACGCTGAAGAACTCGCGTCCGGCCGGCGGGGGACCGCCCTGGTCGGAGAAGCCGAAGCGGGGAGCACCGGATCCGGGCGCGCCGCGGTTAAGCGCCGCCGCTCCAGACCCACGGCCAAGGTCGAGGTGCTGCTGGAGACGCTGCAGCCCGTGGTCGCCGAGGGCCACCGCGCCCTCGTCTTCAGCCAGTTCACCCGCTACCTGGCGGGGGTGCGCCAGGCGCTCGAGGCCGCCGGCATGCGCACCGCCTACCTGGATGGCACCACCACCAACCGGCAGGAGGTCATCGACGCCTTCCGGGGCGGGGACGCCGAGGTCTTCCTCATCTCGCTGAAGGCCGGCGGCTTCGGCCTGACGCTGACCGAGGCCGACTATGTGTTCCTACTCGACCCATGGTGGAATCCGCAGGCCGAGGAGCAGGCGGTGGACCGCACTCACCGCATCGGCCAGGACAAGCCCGTCATGGTCTATCGGCTGGTTTCCGCCGGCACCATCGAGGAGAAGGTGATGGCGCTGAAGGAGAAGAAGGCCGAACTGTTCGACCGCGTGGTCGAGGGCTCCGGGGACGGCGCGGCTTCTCCCGGCGCGGCGTCGGCCGGGCGCGCTCGGCTAACCGCCCAGGAGATCCGCGAGCTCCTCGGCGGCGAATGAGCGGCAATATCGTTTTGCCGACCCGCCCCGAACCGGGACCGCATTGGTGACGCGGCAGCCTCCGCGGCGGGAAGCGGAGGTGAATCGTGAAGTCTCCTCAGCCCGAGATGACGACCCCGCGGCGCAGCCAACGACCCGCATGCGCCTCCTCATGCATGAAGGCGGCCACATCGGCGCGGGAGACACGCTCCATCCCGTGCATACGCAGTGACTCGCCGACGCGGCAGCCTCCCCGCGCGGGCCCGTTGGTCAGCGCCGTCGGATAGACGAAGATCCACTCCAGGTCGCTGGCCCGCAGAAGCTCCTCCGCCGCAGCCTTATTGGCGTAAATTCCGCGCAGGAAGGTGCGGTAACCGAGCCGCTGCGTGAGCGTCGCGGTGCGGATGGTGTCCCCGACGCCGAAGGACGACATCCACACCAGGCGGCGGACTCCGGTGCGCTGCGCCGCCGCGACGACGGCGCTGGCGGCTTCGGTGAACAGGTCGCCATGGCGGGGCGAACCACCCCGACCGAGCGTGGAGATCACGGCGTCGCAGCCGTCCATGGCTCGGGCGACGCAGTCGGCGTCGCGCGCATCCCCTGCGGTTACGACCGTGCGGCCTGCCAGGTCGCCCAGCTTCTCCGGGTTGCGTACCAGGACGTGCACGTCGTCGCCGTGGTCAAGCGCCAGGGCGAGTGCGTGGTTGCCGGTGGGGCCGGTGGCGCCCAGGATGAGCAGTTTCACGGAGTGCCTTTCAGAGACGTCTGCGGGCGCTGTACGCGATGGAGCAGGGATTAGGGAGCCTAGCATGGTCGATGCCGCGCCGCGGGCCGGACGCCGAGGACGCGCTCCAGCCGTCGAGGACGTCCTCCAGACCCACGTTCTCGCGGGTTGGGCCGCGTCCTCGCGGGCTTACACGCGTGCTCAAGCAAGCAGCGGGCACAGGCAGGGGAGTCGGCCCGACTGGGGGCGGAGGTCCGGTGGCGCCAGCCGCCATTTCTACCGATCTCGGCACGTGACTTCTACCGATCTCGGTGAATGGGGTGGTGGGAGGGCTTGCCCTCCGGGCATATTGGCATGGTATTCCCGAGGTGTTTTCAGGGGCCTTTTAAATAACATTAGGCGGCGTTGGCTATAACGGGAATCTTGAAGAATCTTGGAAGGTGTCGCAATTGTTTCGGAAAGCTGGGAAGATAGCCCTGGTTAATTGCAAATAAAGGCTGATTGGCTCATGGGTGTGGTAGTGAACACAGCGCAGTGATATTCCTATGTCAATCGTTGTCAACCGAGAGGAGACCCGACATGTCACGGCCAGCATCAAACGGTTCCACCGCCCCGGATCCGGGCAGCAGCGAGCTCAACCCGCTGTTCGCCCGTCCCGGCGAGGCCTATGACCTGCCGAAGTTCCGCTTCCCCGCCGGGGAGGCCCTGCCCGAGACCGCCTACCAGGTGGTGCACGACGAGGCGATGCTGGACGGCAACGCCCGCCTCAACCTCGCCACCTTCGTCAGCACCTGGATGGACGAGCACGCCGACCGCCTCTACCTGGAGGCGGCCGACAAGAACATGATCGACAAGGACGAGTACCCGCGCACCGCGGAGATCGAGACCCGCTGCTGGACGATGCTCGCGGACCTGTGGCACGCCCCGGATCCGCGCCACACCATCGGCACCTCCACCATCGGCTCCTCCGAGGCCTGCATGCTCGGCGGCCTGGCGCTCAAGCGCCGCTGGCAGAAGGCCCGCCGCGCCGCCGGCAGGCCCACCGATCGGCCCAACCTGATCATGTCCAGCGCCGTGCAGGTGTGCTGGGAGAAGTTCTGCAACTACTTCGACGTCGAGCCCCGGTATGTGCCCATCAGCGAGGACCACAAGGTCCTGGACGGTCACGGCCTGGAGGACTACGTCGACGAGAACACCATCGGCGTGGTGGCGATCATGGGGGTCACCTACACCGGCATGTACGAGCCGGTCGCCAAGATCGCCCAGGCCCTGGACGCCATTGAACAGCGCACCGGGCTGAACATCCCGATCCACGTCGACGGCGCCTCCGGGGGGATGATCGCGCCCTTCATCCAGCCGGAGCTGGAGTGGGACTTCCGCGTCGACCGAGTCGCCTCCATCTCCACCTCCGGGCACAAGTACGGATTGGTCTACCCCGGCATCGGCTGGGTGGTGTGGCGCGAGCAAGCCGCCCTGCCCGAGGAGCTGATCTTCGAGGTGTCCTACCTGGGCGGGCAGATGCCAACCCTGGCGCTCAACTTCTCCAGGCCCGGCGCCCAGGTGCTGTTGCAGTACTACATGTTCCTGCGGCTCGGCTTCGACGGTTACCGCCGGGTACAGGCCAACAGCCGCGACGTGGCTCGCTACCTGGCCGACCAGGTCGCTGCCATGGGTCCCTTCGACCTGTGGAACGACGGCTCGGACATTCCCGTGTTCGCCTGGCGGCTGCGCGCCGACCACGCCGACAAGTGGAACCTGTACGACCTGTCCGACCGGCTGCGCATGAAGGGCTGGCTGGTCCCCGCCTATCCGATGCCGGATGACCTCACCGACGTCACCGTGCAGCGGATCGTCGTCCGCAACGGGCTCAGCCACGACCTGGCCGACGCCTTCCTGGAGGACATGCGTGCCGAGGTCGCCTACCTCGACCGGCTCGATGGGCCGCTGCCCCACGAGTCGGACCGCCCTACCGCCTTCCACCACTGAGGGGTCGAAATGTCACTCAAAACCTCCGACAACGTGATCGGAAACCCAACCGGCCCCGACGACGGGGCTTCCGGCAGCGCCGGAACGACGGCTGGTGCGCCCGCCGTCCCGTCCGGCCACGCGCCCGCCGGGACCCTCGGGGACCTGCCCGCCCGCGGTGCCGTCTCCTCCGAGGACGACTCGGCCCGCCCCTCCGCCGGCATGAGCGTGTTCAACCTGGCCATGCTCACGGTGGTGGCCGTGGCCTCCCTGCGCTCGCTGCCCGCCATGGCCGGCTACGGCCTGTCCTCGGTGGTGCTCTACATCATCCCGGCGGTGCTGTTCATGGTGCCCACGGCGCTGGTAGCGGCCGAACTCGCCACCGGCTGGAAGGGCGGCGTATTCATCTGGGTGCGCGAGGCCTTCGGGGAGCGCTGGGGCTTCGTGGCCATCTGGCTGCAGTGGGTGCAGAACGTGGTGTGGTACCCCACCCAGATCGCCTTCATCGCTGTGAGCCTGTCCTACGTGGTGGGCGGCGGCACGCTGGCGAACAACGGCGTGTACGTGGCCGGCGTCATCATCATCCTGTACTGGGTCTCCACCCTCATCACCCTGGCCGGCGGCAACCTGTTCGCCAAGGTGGGCTCGTGGAGCGGCATCATCGGCACGCTCTTTCCGGCGGCGCTGCTGATCGTCTTCGGGGCCGCCTGGCTGATCTCCGGCACGCCCTCCCAGACGGAGCTGACGACGTCTGCGGTCCTGCCGCCCTGGACCGGCCTGGCCTCCATCGTGCTGATCGTGTCCAATGTGCTCGCCTACGCGGGCATGGAGGTCAACGCGGTGCACGCCAACGACCTGTCCGACCCCGGCCGTGGTTACCCGCGCACGGTGCTGATCTCCGCCGTCATGATCCTGGCGATCTTCATCCTGCCCACGCTGGCGATCGCCGTCGCGGTTCCCAAGGCTAGTCTCGGAGTGGTGGACGGCATCAACCTGGCCTTCCAGACCTTCTTCGACCACTGGCACCTGGCCTGGGGCACCCCGGTGATCTCGCTGCTGATCGCCCTGGGCGCCTTCGCCTCCGTGGTCACCTGGATCGCCGGCCCCTCCAAGGGCCTGCTCGCCGCCGCCCGCACCGGCCTGCTGCCGCCGGCCCTGCAAAAGCGCAACAGCGCCGGCGTGCAGCGCTCGATCCTGGTGCTGCAGGGGGTGATCGTGACCATCCTGGCGCTGCTGTTCGTGGTGATCCCCAACGGCAACACCGCCTTCGTCACGCTGATCGACATGGCCGCCGCGCTCTACCTGATCATGTACATGATGCTGTTCGCCGCCGCCATCCGCCTGCGCGCCACCCGCCCGCAGGTGCAGCGCACCTACCGCACCCCGGCGATGGGGCTGGTGGCCGGCGTCGGCTTCCTGGCCTGCGCGGTGGCCTTCGTGCTGTCCTTCGTGCGCCCGTCCGGGTTCACGGGGCTGAGCACCGTCGGCTACGCCCTGGTGGTCGGGCTGGTGATCGTGGTGCTGGGCGTGCCGCCGCTGATCTTCTACGCGCTACGGCGGCCCGGCTGGCAGCTGGAGCCCGACCACGCCGTCGGCGACGCCATCCTGGTCAACCCGCCGCATCCGCGGCAGGGGGATAGCGGTGAAGCGGCGCGCGAGCCCAGGCACCACCTGCGGGCGGTCTCCCGACGGCATGGGAGCCATCCCACGGGGCGGGCCTCATAGCCGGCAGAACCGGATCGTCCCCGGGGCCGGAGCGTCCTGGCAACAACCGGTGCGCTCCTCCCGTCCGGGTCCGAACCGGTGATCAGCCCAACCCCAGTGGGCCCCGGCGCCTCTTTCAGGCGCCGGGGCCCACTGGTGCATGATGCACCCATGCGCACGACCTGCAGCAGCCGCCTCGCCTCCACCCCGGTGCCCACCACCGACGCCCATGTGCACACGCGCAGCCTGGAGGAGTTCCCGGTCGAGGGCGGGATCCGGGCATGAGCGCCACGTATCCCGGCGCGCTCATCCGCCCCGCCCAGCCCGACGACGCCGCGCGGGTGGCCCGCCTGCTCGCCCTGCGGGGCATCACCGTGGAGGAGGCCCTGGAGCAGGCGCCGCGCATGATTGCCGCGCTGCCGGTGCTGCTCCTGGCCTCCCTGCCACTGGGGCCGGCCGCCGATGACCCGCAGGCCCGCGTTGAGGACGCCGAGGCGCCCGCGAGTGCCGACATCGGGATCGGCGATGACGCCTCCGCCCCAGTGGCCCTGTCGGGAGCATTCCTGCTCCCCGGCGACCTGGAGGAGGGACGGCCGGAGCGCTGGATGGTCTCCGGCCTGATCGTCGATCCCGCCGCCCGCCGTCGCGGCATCGGCCGTGCGCTGCTCGCCGCGGTGGCCTCCGCCGTGCAGGAGGTCGCGCCGGGGGAGGACCTGTTCAGCGTCGTCGAGACGGCCAACCACGCCTCCGTGGCCACCCACTTGGCCGCCGGCTTCGAGACGGCCGCCCACGTGGACGGCTACGCCGGCCTGGTCTTCGACGACGCCCTGCTCATGCGCCTGCCGGGCGCGGCGGATCACTGACTTCGAAGCCGACTAGCAGCCGTCACTGTCGCAAACGGTCACAAACGAATCTGACGTGCCGAACGGCCGTACTCGGATCATTGGAATCATGCGGTTTTGTTTCCGGCCCCTGGTGTCGGGGCCGGTGTTTGTGCCCGTTTGCGACAGTGTTGGCGCGGATCGGGCCGGAAGGGGGGCCAGGAGGGCTGGAAGGTGCGCGGCTCAGTCCAGCAGGGGGAGCAAGTCCCGCAGGCTGGCTACGACGAGCGCACCGGGGGCGTCATCGGGCAGGGTCACGGTGGTGCCCGGACGCACCAGCAGCGCCGCGGGCATGCCCGCCTCCCGGGCGGCAACCACGTCGATCGGCCGGTCCCCGACGCACAGCACCTCCGCCGGATCCAGGTTGTGTCGCTGCGCCAGCAGCAGGTTCATGTCCGGACTGGGCTTGCGGGCCACCCCGTCGGGGGCGCAGACGACGTCATCCATCTCCAGGTGCAGCCCCTGTAGCAGCGCCGTCGCGGAGGTCCGATCCCGGTGCGTGGCCACCAGGTTGAGTCCGCCCAGCTCGCTGACCCGCGCCATCACCTCCCGCGCCCCGTCCATGACGGGCGCGGGCCTGGTGCGCCAGCGCTCCTTGAGGTCGGCGTACGCCGCCTCCAGCGCCTCCGGGTCAAGGCGCTGCTCGTCGCTGAGCGTGGCGATTGCATGGGCGATGGAGTGCCGGGTCAGCCCGGTCACGTGCCGCAGATGCTCGGGGGCGGCGTCCCCGAAGGCCGCCTCGCACAGGACCCGGTCAACCTCCGGGTAGGTGTCCACCAGTGTGCCGCCCATGTCCCAGATAATGTGACGCATGCAGTCATTGTCCCCGCAATCCGCCCCCGCTGTTGGCGATTCGCCCGCACCATCCGGGAACGCCGATCACGCCGTCCCCTGGGCCATGCAGATCGCCGTCCACTACGACAAGGTCCACCCGCCCCGCCGCATCGACGTCGCCGAGGCCTCCGCCCGCGCCGTTGTCGCCCTGCTGGCCGCCCCTGAGGCCGCCCCGGGCGGAGCCTGGCACGAGGCCGTTGAGTACTGGCGGGACGGGCGCATCCGCAAGCTGGTGCGCCGCGCTCGCGGCCGCCGCTGGGAGGAGATCCAGGAGCTTCCCGGCGTCACCGTCGCCCAGGCGGGTCCGGCCGGGTGGGGCAGCGCCGAGGCGCGCGCGCTCGTGCCCGGCCCGGTCCGCCCGCTGCCGCCGGCCCTGGCCAAGACCCAGGTGGAGGGCACGCACTTCCCCCACGGCGACGAGCTGCCCCCTCCGCCCGCCGCAATCACCGCCGCCGTCGCCAAGGCCCCCGACGCCGGCCGCGGGATCACCCTGACCAGCGCCTCGGTCTCGGAGCAGGCCCTGGTGACGGTGGAGGTCACGCCGTTGGAGGAGATGACCAGTGGGAAGCTGTGTGCCCAGGTCGCTCACGCCGCCCAGCTGGCCTGGGAGAGCCCGCGGCTGCCGGCGGATCTGCGCCGGCGATGGGCGGCGCAGGGGTACCGCGTGCGCGTCGCCTTTCCGTCGGCGCAGCCCTGGCGGACCCGGAAGCGGCCGGTCTCGGTGGTGGACGCCGGCTTCACCGAGCTGGACGGGCCCACGGAGACCACGCGCGCCTTCTGGTGACGGCTGCCCAGGCGGCGTCAGCGGACCGGCGGCTGAGGCGGCCCTGCCCGCGTGGCGGGCGATGGCGCAGGCGGGACTCAGGCGGCGTCGGACGCGGGCTCGGGCGTGCCGCGAAACACCCACAGGCGCATCAGCACATACAGGTAAATCCCCTCGCAGCAGGCCGAGATCACCCGGGCCAGCTCCGCGTTGACGCCCACTAGGTGCAGCAGGCTGGACAGCCCCAGAATGAAGATGACGTACTGGGAGACCAGGCCGACCGCGTAGCGCGATCCCTGGGCGGTCAGCGACCCGTGGGACTGGAAGTTCAGCCACCGGTTCAGCAGCAGCGAGTACAGGCCCGCCAGGGCATACCCCACGGTCACCGCCAGCGGGTAGAACCAGTGCAGCCGCTCGTAGAACAGCCACAGGAAGCTCATGTCAATGACGAATCCGGAGCCGTTGATGAGCGCATAGCCGATGAAGGTCACCGGCACCCGATGACGCACTATCCCCGGCAGCAGCCGGTGAATGCGGTTGATCAGGTGCAGGAATACGCGCGGGGCCAGGCGGGCGGGATCCTCCAGGCGGGCATTGATCCGCCGGTGGGCGGCGGCGGCGGCCTTGACGGCGTCCGGCGTGCGGTCCGCGGGGGAGGCGGGACGCCGCCCCCGAATGCCTCCGGACGTCGTGATGCTCGTCATGGTCTTCCTTCCGGGCGCCGGTTCCGCTGCGCCTACAGACCCGAGTTTCGTGTGTCCGCAGGCGCCTCGCAAGCCCGTATGGATGAACTCTGGATTCCGAAAGTATGAGATGAACCTGGACGGCCTCCTACCGGAGGATGAGAAATGACTGTCGGCGTGTCGGGCGCGCTCTGGCGCCCTTCGGCGCGTCGGGGACGCGCGCGGGGAGGCAGCCGGGCGAGCCGAGAATGCGCCTGCCGACGACACGCACTCGAGCGGCGGGACGCCGGCGAGCGCTTCAGGCGGAGGCGGCGCCGTCGAGCACGGAGACGACCTCCTGACGCAGCAGGACGCCGCCGGCATCTGCCGGGTGGTGCACCGTGCGGATGCCGAGCGCGGCCGCCTGGGCGATGTTGGCGGCGTTGTCGTCCACGAACAGCGCCTCCTGCGGGCGCACCCCCACCAGCTCGAGCACGGTGTGGAAGTAGTCCGGACTGGGCTTGGCCACCCCGAGCGTGCAGGAGTAGGCGTCCACGTCGCACAAGCCGTCGTAGCCGAGGGCTGAGCGCATCCACGCGCGGCGCTCGTGCTGCTGGTTGGTGGCCAGCACCGTGGTGTAGCCGGCGGCCCTGAGGTCGCGCACCACCTGCCAGGCGAGCGGGTCCGCTGTGGCCTGCCACCACAGCTCCAGCAGCTGCTCCGCGCTCGCGGTGAGTCCCAGCTCGCCCGCCAGCCGTTCCAGCAGGGTGCGCAGGTCCTCGTGTCCCCGCAGCGCGGGGCCCTCCTCGGCGAGCAGGCGGCGGCAGAAGAGCTCTCCGCCGCCGGCGGTCAGCGCCTGGTCCCAGGGGGTGCCGATCAGCTGCAGCACGCCGTCGGCGTCGAACAGCACGGCCCGCACCGGGCTGGTGCCGAGGGCGGGAATGGCGGGCGGAGCGGGGGAGGGGGCCGGCGTCATGGGGCGATCGTGGCGCAAAGCGGGGCGTTTGGCCAGCGGGCGCAGGGGGAGTCGCCGGGTTTCGGGCGGGCGCGGTCAGCGGGAGAGGGCGGCGGTGCCGGCGCGGCGCCCTCCTGGAGGCGCCGCTAGCGCTTGCGGGAGACGGCGGATCGCCGGGGGATGAGCGTGGGGACGGCTACGCGGTCGGCCGGCTGCTCGCCGGTGCCCGCAGTCTGCGCGGCCAGCAGGTCGAGGGCGCCGACGGCGATGAGGTCGAAGGGGACGTGCACCGTGGTCAAGGGCACGGCCAACTGGGCGGCCACCGGGGTGTCGTTGTAGCCGACGACGCTCAACTCCTCCGGGACCCTGCGTCCCAGGGCGCTGGCCGCGGCCAGGGTCCCCATGGCGAGCCGGTCATTCGCGGCGAAGACCGCGGTGGTCTCCGACGACCGGGAGAGCACTGCGGCGGCGGCCTCGCGTCCGGCGGTGTAGCCGAAGCCGCAGTGGCGGATGCGTGTCTGCGGCGTGTCCAGGCCGGCCTCGGCCATGGCGCGGTGATAGCCGGCCAGGCGCTGCTGCGCGGTGGAGGTGAAGTCGGGGCCGGGCAGGACGGCGATCGCGGTATGGCCGAGGTCGAGCAGGTGCCGCGTGGCCAGGTAGCCGCCGAGCTCGTCGTCGCACACGGAGGAGGGGGAGACGCCGTCGGTGCGCAGCGCGAGCACGTGCGGCACCTGCCGGTCGCGCAGCGAGGAGGGCAGAGGATCGTCCAGGCGCGCGGTGGCGAGCACCAGCCCGTCAACGCGTCTGGCCAGCAGCGAGTCGACGGCGCGGGCCTCGGCGGCGGAGTCGTCGCCGCACACGGATACGAGGGCGAACAGTCCCCGGGCTGCCGCCGCCGAGAAGATCGCCTCGAACAGCAGCGCCATCACCGTGTCGGACAGGCGCGGCACCAGCACCCCGACGGTGCCGGTGTCGCCGCGCCGCAGCGCGGAGGCGGCGGCGTCGCGCCGGTACCCGAGCCGTGCGGCCGCCTCCTTGACGCGCTGGGCGGAGGCGGAGCGGGAGGTCGGCAGGCGCTCGTCGAGGATGCGGGAGGCCGTGGAGATGGACACGCCCGCCGCGGTGGCGACGTCCTTAAGGGTCACGGCTTTCACGATGCTGCCTCCTGGTTCGCTGACCGCATCGTAGCGGTGCGGCCGCGAACCAGGAGGCGGGAGATGGGGGAGGAAGCCGGCGTGCGCGCCTGGGCTGGCGGCGACCCGCGGGCGTGGCCTGATCCGCCGCTCAGACGACGACGGCGGCCAGGGCGAAGCCGTAGACCACGCTCAGCCCGGTGGCCATGAGCCCGGGGATGAGGAAGGGGTGGTCGAAGAAATGCGTTCCGAGCTGCGTCGAGCCGGTGTCGTCGAGCTCAACCGCCGCCAGCAGGGTCGGATAGGTGGGCAGGATGAACAGGGAGGAGGTCGCCGGGAAGCAGGCGACCACGGTGGCCGGGGCCACGCCGATCGCCAGCGCCGTCGGGAACAGGGCCTTGGTGGAGGCCGCCTGCGAGTAAAGCAGCGAGGAGGCGATCACCACGAGCAGGGCGAACAGCCACGGCTTGCCGGCCAGGGCCGTCCCCAGGTGCGCCTGGATCCAGTCCTGGTTGGCGGTCATGAAGGTGGTGCCCAGCCAGGCGACGCCGAGGATGCAGGCGCAGGCGCTCATGCCGGTGCGGAAGATCGACGAGCCCGGAATCGCCTTCGGGTTGGCCCGGCAGGCCACGATGATCGCCCCGGCGGCGGCGAGCATGACGGAGATACGGCACTGGCCGGCGTCCATGACGGGGTCGCTGATCAGCCCGACCTTCTCGGAGATGGCGATGGAGTAGGCCAGCACCACCACGAGGGCGATCACGAAGATCAGCACCGACAGCTTGGCGCCCGGGCGCAGCTCGCGGACCTCGTGCTTGGGCGGGGCGATCTCCCCGGCCTTCAGGCGCCGCTGGTACTCGGGCACGGTGTCGAGCCGGTCGTTGCCGCGGGCCTTGTCCCAGAGCATGAACAGCAGGGCGGTGGTCATGGTGCCCAGGAAGGTGGCGGGGATCGACACGAGGATCAGGTCGATGAAGGTCCACCCCGTGTTTCCCTCCTCGAGCTTGCCGGACAGGAACACCACGGCGGCGGAGATCGGGGAGGCGGTAATGCCCAGCAGCGATCCGGCCACACCCACCGAAAGGGAGCGGGTGGGGCGGATGTTGTTCTCCTTGGCGACCTCCACGATCACCGGCATGGTCGCGAAGGAGACCTGCCCGGTGGAGGCGGCGAAGGTGAGCAGGTAGGTCACCATCGGCGCCAGCAGCGCCAGGTACTTGGGGTGGGCCCGCAGCAGGCGGTCGGTGAGGTTGACCAGGTAGTCGATCCCGCCGGCGACCTGCATGGCCGAGGCCGCGTAGATGACGACCATGATGAACACGATCACCTGCATGGGCAGGTCGCCGGGAGTGGCGCCGAGCAGGGACAGGACGAACACTCCCGCGCCGCCGGCGAAGGCAATGCCGATGCCGCCGATTCTGGCGCCGAGGATGATGAAGGCGAGGAAGACGAGGAACTGTATGAGGATCACGGCCTACTCCGTTGTGGGCGGTGGGGGTGGGGCAGTTGGCGGGAGCCCGGGCCGATGGTGCGGCGGAGGGGCATCTGCCGGTGGTGGGCGGTGGCGGGCGGTGCCGGGTGGGCACAGCCGGCCCGGTGCGTGCGGCGGCCGTCGGGTGGCCCCACGGCGGCCGCCGCACACGCCGATCACCGGTCAGCGATCGCCGTCACCACTCAGGCCGGGATCCGGGCCTTGCCGATTCCGGCGGCGGCCAGGGCGGCGGCGATCTCCTCGTGCGCGCCCTCGGCCAGCGGCCGCAGCGGGGAGCGGACGGTGGCGGTCTCCAGGACGCCGCGCTCGACCAGCGCCTCCTTCAGGGCGACGGTGCCCTCCATGTGGCTTCCGCGGTGGTACACCGCCTTGGTCACCGGCAGGAGCTGGTCGTGGACGGCGCGGGTGGCGTCGTAGTCGTGGGCCTGGCCGGCCTTGAGCAGCTTGATCAGCAGTTCGGGGGCGATGTTGCCGTAGCCGACCAGGAGGCCGTCGACGTCGAACATGGTGTGCAGCAGGTACTCGTCGTGGCAGCTCATGATCGTCAGGTCCGGGAAGGCCTCGCGCAGCACCGGGATCTCGGTGTCCCAGCGCTTCATGTTGCGCACCCCGTTCTTGGTGTAGTGCACGCCGGGGAGCGCGGCGATCTCGAGCTGGGTGTCCAGGTCGTAGCTGCACTTGGTGACGTCCGGGTACTGGAAGAGGATCTCGTTCAGGCCGGTCTCCTCGTAGATCGCCTTGTAGCGGTCCTGCGGGGCGCCGGGCTGGAAGCCGAAGCGCAGCCAGCCGTGGGAGGGGTAGATCAGGCCCGCGGTGGCTCCGGCGTCGACGGCGCGCTGAGCCTCCTCGCAGGCGACCTTGGTGCCCTCGCCGGTGATGCCGGCGACGACCGGCACGCGGCCGTCGGTGGAGGCCACGAAGGCCTCGATGACGGCGACCTGCTCGGACTGGGTGAGGAAGGTGCCCTCGCCGGCGTGGCCGAGCACCACCAGTGAGGTGACCTCCGGGAAGCTGCCGAGCCAGGAGCCCAGGCGCTTGATGGCGGGGAAGTCGATCTCGCCGTCGGGGGTGAAGGGGGTGACGGGGGCGGGGTTGAGGCCGCGGAGGTTGGGGACTGGAACGCTCATGTTGGTTCACTTCCTTGGGATCAAGAGCGGATCGGGCGCCCGGAAACACAGGTGCAAACGTTCCCGGGAACGTTTGCAAGCGTAGGTGAGGGCGGCCGCTCGTGTCCATAGGTCGGAAGGCCCAGGCGGCGGCGCGGCATACGGACAGGATGTCCGAATTCGGGACAGTTTGCGGCGGCGGCATCGCTGGACTGCCCCATACTTGGCTCATGCCAGACCCCGAAACCGCGCTCGCCCTGCGCGACGACGACGCCTACGCCGACTCGATCATCGCCTTCGTCACCGCCTCGCCCACCAGCTACCACGCAGCGGCGGAGGTCGCGCGGCGACTGGATGCCGTCGGCCTGACCGCCGTGGACGAGCGCGAGCCCTGGGGCGCCGACCTGCCCCGGCGCGGTTACACCCGGCGGGGCGGCGCCGTCATCGCCTGGCTGCTGCCCGAGCGGCTGGAGCCGCGCGGCGGGCTGCGGATCGTCGGCGCGCACACGGACTCCCCGGCGCTGCGGCTCAAGCCCCGCGCCGCCATGGTGCGCGACGGCGTGCAGGTGCTGAACGTGGAGGTCTACGGGGGTCCGCTGCTGAACTCCTTCCTGGACCGGGAGCTCGGCCTGGCCGGGTGCCTGACCACCTACGACGGCGCCACCCACCTGGTGCGCACCGGCCCGATCGCGCGCGTGGCCCAGGTCGCCCCACACCTGGACCGCAGCGTCAACGACTCCCTGCACCTGGACAAGCAGGCCCATCTGCTGCCGCTGTGGGCCATCACGGGCGGCGACGCACCAGGAGCGGCCACCGGCGGCACGGCCGACGGCGCCGCAGCCACCCGGCCCGGCCCCGACGCACCCGAGCAATACCTGTGCGAGCTGGCCGGCATCGACCCCGCCGACCTGGCCTTCTGCGACATCCTCACCTACCCCACCGAGCCCCCGGCCCGCTTCGGCCGCCATGGGGAGTTCCTCGCCTCCTCCCGGCTGGACAACCTCTCCTCCGTGCACGCCGCACTGGTCGCCCTGGAGACGCTGGCGTGCGGGGACGCCGTCGCCGCCCCGGTGGTCTTCGTGGCCAACGACCACGAGGAGGTCGGCAGCGGGAGTCGCACCGGCGCCGCCGGCCCGTTCTTGCAGGCCGTCCTGGGGCGCCTGGCCGGCGCCATGGGTGCGGCCGGTGACGCCTACGCGGCGCTGCTGGCCCGCTCCCTGTGCGTATCCGCCGACGCCGGCCACGCCGCCCACCCGAACTACCCGCAGCTGCACGACCCCGCAGTGCGCCCCGTCCTCGGCGGCGGCCCGCTGCTGAAGATCAACGCCCAGCAGCGCTACGCCACCGACGCCGCCGCCGTGGCCGCGTGGGCGCGTGCCTGCCGCGCGGCGGCGGTGCCCAGTCAGGACTTCGTGTCCAACAACGCCGTGCCCTGCGGCACCACCATCGGCCCGCTCACCGCCACTCGCCTGGGCATCCCCACGGTCGACGTCGGCCAGCCGCTGCTGTCCATGCACTCTCAGCGGGAGATGTGCGCGCTCGCCGACGGCGGCGGTCTGGCCCGGGCCCTGCACGCCTACTGGCTGGGCGCCTGATAGTCAATTGAGAACCACTGGGTTTTAGGATGCCTAAGGTAGCGGAACTTGAGATGCGCCGATTGCAAGGGAGTCATCAGATGGCTAAAGGGCATAAGTGTCCGGTGTGCGAGACATATACGCTTCAGCCAGTTTCGACCAACTGGTTGCAGTGCTCGAATTGCAGTACCAAAGGGTGTTATTCATGGGGGTGTGGGGTTGGGTGAGGGTCGTGTCGTTGTTGGGGCATCGGTCGCCGGGCGGGAGGATCGGGGTGTTACTACTCGATTCTCCTGTGGAGGCGACCGATGCGGTATGGGTCTACAACCGGGCTGGCCGGGGCTGATGTTGATGAGCTGGCCGAGCGGGTTCAGCAGATCCTGGACGGTACGAGGATTCCCCTGACGGTGTGGTTTGAAGTCGCCTGGCAGATGGTCGCGTCTAAGAACGGGGCCAGCGCCGCCCACCTGTATCAGGTGCTGCCGGTGGGCTCCTACCAGACAGTGTGGGCGATGCTGTCGCGGTTGCGGTCGGTGATGGGCTGGTCCGACTCACAACCGCTGGCTAGACGGGTCGAGGTCGATGAGACCTATCTGGGTTGGGTGGCCCTCGGGCAGGGACGGCGGGACGTGGGGCCGCGGGCAGGACCCTGGTTGCCGGGGCAATAGAGGTCGGCGAGAGGGGCTGGGGGCGGTGCCGACTGATGGTTATATCGGACGCCTCCAAGACATCGCTGCGCCAATTCGTGACCACCACCGTCCGGGCTGGGGCCACGGTGGTCACCGACGCCTACCCCGAACGAATCCGACCCTACCTGTAACAACGACCCGCTTACACAGAAAACTTGACAAGCTCGCCGATCAAAGTCACCGCCTCCAACGGCCCGGCCCATCAAGCACTGCCCGCTGTGCATCGGTCGATCACTTCCTGGCGGGGGCGTACCACGGGTCATGGTCCGCGGGGCACTTGCCCTCCTACCTCGACGAGTTCACGTTCCGGTTCAAGCGCCGCCACGCCCGGTACCGCGGCCTGCTGCTACACGCCTGCTCCAACGCGTCGTCAACGCCCCCTAACCCCCTATAAGAACCTCGTACAGGACCCATCGCGCAACACCAACCACCCCAAAGGCGCACAGGGCCCACGCGCCCTGCCGGGCACACTGCAACCCGACAGCCACCCACGCCCATGGCGCTGCTAAACACCACCCACCATTGGCAACGAAAGGGAGCCCCTTTTTGCCTTAAATTGGACTTTGATTTAATCGTCGATGGAAGAAAGTGCTGCTTTTTCGGCATGAATCAATGTGGTATCGAAAACAGGTAAGTCGGTATCCTCTTGCTGGACGAGCAGTCCTATTTCCGTGCAACCGAGAATCACGCCCTGCGCACCTTTATCTGCCAACTTATCGATGATAGCAAGATACTTGGATTTCGACTCCTGACGGATATTTCCTAAACAAAGCTCGTCGTAAATCACGGAGTTGATAGTTTCCACATCCTCTTCATTCGGAATTAGCACACGAATTCCCGTTTCTGTTAGCTTTGCCTTATAGAACTCCTGTGTCATTGTATATTTTGTTCCCAATAGCCCAACGGTCGTGATTCCTTGCTCTTTTAACCTATCCGCCGTTGCTTCCGCAATATGAATTATTGGGATGGAAATGTGCTCGCTCATTTGCGGGGCAACCTTGTGCATGGTATTCGTGCAAATAACGATAAAATCGGCTCCCGCCTTTTCCAGCCGTACCGCCGCATCAGATAGTGTTTCGGCACTCTTATCCCACTCGCCACTTGCCTGGTATTTTTCAATTTGATCAAAGTCTACGCTATACAACAGAGTTTTCGCAGAATGAAGCCCGCCAAGTTCCCTCCTGATCGTTTCGTTAATTACTTGGTAATATGTAACAGTGCTCTCCCAACTCATTCCGCCAATCAGTCCTATCGTTTTCATGCTAACCTCCTACAATTCTCATTGCACTTATAGTGGGGGTCATATAAGGGTGTTCTACATGTGATTTTACCATCCGGTTCGGTAGAGTTCGAGTTTGGTGGCCAGGGTGATGGTGTCGGGTAGTTCGTTCAGGCGGTGGCGGTAGCCGGTTGACAGGATCGTCCAGTTCTTCAGGGCGGCGATGGCGTGTTCTACGACGGAGCGGATGTAGGAGACTTGGCGGCCCACTGCTTGACCCACTGCGGGCGGGGCTGCCCGGGGGTCTTCTTGATGGGGGTCGGTGCTCCGTCGGCGGTGTGGACGGTGTCGGCGATCCAGTCTGCGTCCTGGGTGTCCAGCGCGTCGGCCCAGCCGCACAGTTCCAGGGCGGCGCTCTCATGACGGGAGCCGGGCATCGGGCCGGACACTGCCACCAGCTGGCCGCCGGTGGTGGCGGCGACCTGGACGGACAGGCACTGGCAGTGGTGCTTGGTGGAGAAGTTGGCCTTGGCGGTGTCCTTGCCCGCTCCCGGCCGGTTGCCGGTGGGGGTGTAGGTTCCGTCGATCAGCAGCAGATGGCCCTGTGTGATGGCCGCCTCCAGGCTGATACCGGTCATCGCCAGCGCCTGTGTCAGTAGCGGCTTGATGCGCCTGAAGATGCGGGACACGGTGGGCTGGGACACGCCAACCAGATCGACGGCCAGCGTCTGGGAGATGTTCTGGCACAGCAGCATCAGCACCAGCTCTACCTGCCTGCGCACACCAAGCAGGTGCCGGCCCAGGCTCGTGCCCCGACCGTCCAGGATCTGCTGAACCCGCTCGGCCAGCTCATCAACATCAGCCCCGGCCAGCCCGGTTGTAGACCCATACCGCATCGGTCGCCTCCACAGGAGAATCGAGTAGTAACACCCCGATCCTCCCGCCCGGCGACCGATGCCCCAACAACGACACGACCCTCACCCAACCCCACACCCCCATGAATAACACCCAAAGTTCGACGTGACTGAAGCAGTGGGACCGACGGCACCGTTGGCCCCACTGCTTTTGCTTCTTGACAACGTCTCAGCGCCAGGCGCCGCGCCAGTACTGGACCGGCAGGTGCGCGGCCTGCCAGTCGTTAACGCCCAGCTCGTGAGCCCAGCGCACCGGCAGGTACGGGTCGCGCAGCGCGCCGCGGCCCGTGGCGACGGCGTCGGCCAGGCCGGCCACCAGGATCTGCTCGGCCTGCAGGCCGGAGTCGATGAGGCCCACCGCGACCACCTGCGGCTGCCCGCCGCCCGGCGTCGTCATGCCGGCGACGGCGTGCTTGACCTGGCCGGCGAAGGGGACCTGGTAGCCGGGTCCCACCGGCACCTTCGCGGGCACGTTCCCGCCGGTGGACACGTGCAGCACGTCCACGCCGACCGCCACCAGCTGCCGGGCGAGCTCGGCGGTGTCGTCTCCCGTGAGCCCGCCCTCGGCCCAGTCGGTGGCCGACAGGCGGATGTCGAGGACCTTCTCCTCGCCAATGGCCTCGCGCACCGCCTGGGCCGTCTCCAGGGCGAAGCGGCGCCTTCCCTCGGCCGAGCCGCCGTAGGCGTCGGTGCGCGTGTTGGACAGCGGCGAGAGGAACTGGTGGATCAGGTAGCCGTGGGCGCCGTGCAACTCGATCACGTCGTAGCCTGCCGCCACCGCGCGGCGGGCGGCATCGGCGAAGGCCTGCACGGTGTCGGCGATCTCGGTGGTCGTCAGCGCCCGCGGCGTGGCGTGCTCCGGGTAGGCCGCCGCGCTCGGCGCCACCAGGTTCCAGCCGGGCAGGGTGCCCGAGCGCGCCCCCTCGACGGCGGGGCGCCACGGGGGCGTGCCCGCCTTGCGGCCGCCGTGGCCGAGCTGCACGCCGGCCAGCGCGCCACCGGCGTGAATGGCCTCGACGATGCGGCGGTGGCCGGCGACTTGGGCGTCGTCCCACAGGCCGAGGTCGTTGGGGGACAGGCGGCCCTCCGGGGTGACGGCGCTGGCCTCCACAATGATGGTGCCGAAGCCGCCCTGGGCGCGGGAGCCGTAGTGCACCACGTGCCAGTCGGTGACGACGCCGTCCTCGGCGGTGACCGAGTACATGCACATGGGCGGGAGCCAGAGACGGTTGCGGGCGGCGAGAGAGCGCAGGGCGAGGGGCTGAAGCAGCTGAGGGTATGCCATGGCGTAACGCTACGCGCGGCCGACGTCGGCGGCCAGGGGGCGGCGGGGAGAGCGTGGCATGGGCGAGCCGTCGTCGGGACGGGCGGAGGGCACCCCGTCACCGCGGCCACCGGAGCCCGGGCGCGCTCGCCGTCGGCCGGGTGGGATGCGTCCGGGATCACTGCGCCCTCCCGCCGCGCCTCGATAGCCTGGGACCATCATGACCATCTCGACCCTCGCCCCGTCCCGCCCCGTGCCCTACGGGGATCCCGCTCACGCGCCCGCCCCGATCACCCGGCGCATCGACGACGTCGCCCTCGTCTTCGAGGGCGGCGGCATGCGTGGCACCTACACCGCGGCGCTGGTGCAGGTGCTGCTGGAGGAGGGGCTGTTCTTCCCCTGGGTGGGCGGCATCTCCGCCGGATCCACGAACACCGTCAACATGGTCTCCCGCGACCTTTGGCGCACCCGGGAGGCCTTCGTCGGGCTCACCACCGACCCGGACGCCGGCGGCTGGGGCAGCTTCGCCCGCGGCCAGGGCTACTTCAACTCCGAGCACATCTACCAGCACACCTCCCTGCCCGGGGAGCTGTTCCCCTTCGACTGGGAGACCTTCAAGGCCTCTGAGGCGACCGTGCGCATCGGCTCCTTCCGCTGCGACACCGGTGAGGAGGTCTACTGGGGCCTGGAGGACATGGACGTCATGGAGGACCTGCTGGTGCGCTGCCAGGCGTCGTCGTCCATGCCGCTGCTCATGCCCACCGTCCACATCGACGGCGTTCCCTACCTGGACGGCGCGCTCGGCCCCACCGGCGGCTTCGCCACGGACGCCGCCGCGGCCGACGGCTACGAGCGCATGCTCGTGGTCTCCACCCGGCCGGCCGGCTACCGCAAGCCCGCCGAGAAGCGCCCCGCCGCCTACCGGCGCATGTTCTACAAGCAGCCCGAGGTGGCCGAGGCCATCATCAACCGGCCCGACGGCTACAACCGGACTATCGAGGAGCTGGAGCGGGGGCGTCGGCAGGGGCGCGTCTACCTGTTCCAGCCTGACCGCATGTCGATCGAGAACGGCGAGCTGCGCTATGACCGTGTGGTCAGCGCCTACGAGGCCGGCCTGGCCCAGGCGCGCCGGGAGCTGCCCGACATCATGGAGTTCCTCGGACTCTGAGAAGCGGCGCGGAGCGGTCGGCGTGGGCATAACGGTGGTGTGACGATGTCAACGTGCGGTTTCGCTGGCCTAGGCCTCGGCGTCCGTGTTGAGTTGGGCCGTATGCCGCCCGGACCCGGGCGGGCTCTGGCCTGAAGGGAGCAACTCCATGACCAACAAGCCCAAGATCGGGATCGTCCTCGGATCGGTGCGGGAGGTCCGCCTCGGTGAGCAGATCGCCGAGTGGGTGCTCGAGCACGCGCGCGCCCGCGGCGACGCCCACTACTCCATCATCGACGTCAAGTCCTTCGACCTGCCCCTGTTCACCTCGCCGGTGCCGCCCGCCATGGCGAACAAGCAGTATGACGACCCGCGGGTGCAGGCCTGGTCCGAGGCCATCGACTCCCAGGACGGCTTCGTGTTCGTCACCTCCGAGTACGACCACGGCATCCCCGGCGCCTTCAAGAACGCCACCGACCACCTGTTCTCCGAGTTCCAGAACAAGACCGTCGGCTTCGTCGGGTACTCCGGCGACGGCGCCATCCGCGCCGTCGAGCAGTGGCGCACCGTCCTGGGCGGTTGGAGCATGCACACCGTCTCCCCGGCCGTGCAGCTGATGCTGTACGTGGACGCCTCGGCGGACATGAGCACCTTCACCCCGGCCGACCTGCGCGACGGTGAGCTCGCGGCCACGCTGGACGCGGTGGTCGCCTCCATCAACGCGCGCAAGGCCTGAACGGCCGCAGCCGGCCCGAGCGCCGGGCCAGGCGGCTCGGCGGCGGCGCGAGCGCGTGAGGCCGGCCCGGGAGGGTCCGGCATCGGGGCGGGGCACGGACACTGGTCCGGGCCCCGCCCCTCGTTTCGGCCTGCCGGTCTCGGCGCGGGCGTCAGTCTCCGGCGAAGCCGAAGGTGGTGATAGCCGGGACCGGCCGCCCGCCGTCGAGGGCGCCGGTCAGGAGCCGCAGCGCCGCGAGCTCGTGCGGCGGGATCGGCTCGGGCAGGGCGCCCAGTGCGAACCAGGCCAGGCCGCCGCTCTTGTCGGGCTCCTGGATGGTGGGGCGGCCGCGCCAGCGGGTGAGGGTGAAGAAGAAGTCCACGCGCTGCTCCAGCGCCGGCCCGCCGACCGCATTGGAGCGGTGCATGGCGGTCAGCGGGGCGAGGTCAACGGGGTCGACGACGACGCCCAGCTCCTCGGCGCCCTCGCGCACCGCCGCCGCGGTCACCGACTCGCCGGGCTCGACGTGCCCGGCGATCCCGGCGGCCCAGTGCCCATCCATGAAGCCGGTGTTGCGGCGCAGCTGCAGCAGCACCTCGGTGCCCGCAGCACCGGGGGCGGTGAGGTCGGCGTCCTGCCGCGGGCGCAGTAGCAGCACATAGGCGGCGGGTACCAGCGCGAAGGGCGCGGCGGGGACGCCGGGCACGGCGTCGTCGGGGCCGGTGTGAAGGGGGAGTGCGGGCATGGCGGCACGCTAGCGCGTCTACTACGCCACTTCGCGGTCTACTACGCCGGTTCGTGGCTGGTTGAATGCCCCCCGGGGCCCTCAGCAGAGCGCTAAGTGGCGTTCTGAACGGTGAAGTGGCGTTGCAGACCCACAGCCGGGACGCGGCCGTCAAGTCACGCCGTAACCATACGGCGCGCACAGCTCGCCCATATCGACGGCGAACACACTGATGGGTGACACGACCAGCCGCCTCCGGCGCGAACGGGCCAGGGCTCCGCTCTCCGGCGGCGGCATCAGCACTCGGAGGAGATCCCAATGGCTTTCAATCGCCCCCGCTACGCCCGCGCCGACGAAACCACCAAGGACGGTGACGTGACCGTCGACCGCTTCCTCATGCGCAGACGTGCAATGCTGGTGGGCGGCCTCGGCCTGGCTGCGGCCGGGGCGCTGGCCGCGTGTGGCTCCTCCGGTACGTCGGCCTCCGCCGCCTCCGGTGCTGCGAGCAACTCCGCCGCTGCGACGACCGATGCCACTGCCTCCACCGACGCGGACGTCGCCACCGGCCCCGAGTACCACGAGGCCAGCGCTTCGAACACCGCCCTGTCCGCCGGCCCCTGGACCGGCTCCATCGGGGACAAGGAGGTCACCCTGAACGGTGCCTACATCGTGGACGGCATCACGGCCACCATCGACGGTGGCACCTACGAATCCACCAGCGCCGACGAGGCCGTCTTCCTGGTCGTCAACGGCGGCGCCCTCACCGTCACCAACGCCCGCATCAACAAGTCCGGCGACGCCTCCACCGACGGCGAGCACGGGGTGGACGACTCCTACAGCTTCTACGGGCTCAATTCCGCCGTGGTGGTGGTCGGAGACTCCAGCAGTGCCAGTGTCGACCAGACCACGCTGACCACCGACGCCTCCGGCGCCAACGCCGTCGTCGCCACCGGTGGCGCCACCGCCGAAGTCACAGCCAGTGCCATTGCCACCACCGGGGAGTCCTCCCGTGGCCTGCACGCCACCTACGCGGGCACCATCACCGGCGCCGACCTCACCATCACCACCGAGGGCGCCCACTGCGCCGCCGTCGCCACCGACCGCGGCTCCGGCACGGTGACGGTGGACGGCACCAACACCTTCACCACCGCCGGCGACGGCTCGCCCTGCATCTACTCCACCGGCGAGATCACCGTCTCCGGCCTGACCGGAACCGCGGGGCAGGGGCAGGCGATCGTCGTCGAGGGCAAGAACCACGCCACCGTCTCCGACTCGACCTTCACCACCGACTCCGAGACCGCGGGAGTGATGCTGTACCAGTCCATGTCCGGCGACGCCGCCGACGCCGACGCGGCCACCGAGGCCTCCACCCTGGCCCTGACCAACGTGGCCCTGACCTGCAGTCGGGACGTACCGATCCTCTACGTCACCAACACCACTGCCGAGGCCACCCTGACCGGCTGCACCCTGGAGACCTCCGGCGGCCTGGCCACCGCAGACGAGGACCGCTGGGGCAGCTCCGGCTCCAACGGCGGCACCCTGACCCTCACCATGGACGCCACCAGCTTCGACGGCGTCATCACCGCCGGTTCCACCTCCGCCATCACCGTCAGCACCACCAACGGTGGTGCCGCCACCGGCGCCACCTCCGGGAGTGTCACGGTCTCCTGAGTCCGCGGTTGGGCGTCTTGCGGCGTACGCGGCGCTCGAGGCCGACACCTGTCATGGAGTGCACCACTTTCTGCGTCTCCTTCCTCTGCGGCCCCCGCAGTCACCGCGGAATCATGCGGCTCGATGTGGCGTGCCGGGGACAGTACTGGTTGAAAGTGGTGCATTCCATGACAGGCCTGCCTGGTCTGGCAGCCGCGGTGTGTCACAGGTGCCGGCCTGGGCGTGTTGGCGGTGCTCACCCGGGCGGGTAGGGGAAGGCCTTTGACACGTGGGCTGTCCTACAACCGAGAGTTGGAGGTATCCCACAAGATGTGCTCGCGGATACGGGCGGCAAACGGCGGTGCGTCGTGGAGGCCTCGCCCCCTACGGTAGTGGCATGAGCACAAACCCGCGTCCTGCTGTCCGCGTTGAAGCCGCTCCGGCCGCCGCCGCGCCCCGGGTCCACCGTGTGGCCCGCGAGGCGGCGCTCGTCCTCAGCGGGGCCGTCGCCATCGCCCTGATCGGCCAGATCGCCCTACCCCTGCCCTTCACCCCGGTGCCGGTGACGCTCGGCACCTTCGCCGCCCTCGGCGTGGGCGGGGTGCTCGGCTCTCGCCGCGGCCTGGCGGCCGTGTCCCTGTTCGCCGCCGCGGCCGCGCTCGGAGCCCCGGTGCTGGCGGGCGGGAACGGCGGCATCACCGCCTCCTTCGGGTATGTGCTCGGCTACGGGCTCGCCGCGCTGCTCGCCGGCCGGGCCGGTGCCACCTCCGTCAGCCGTGGCGCGGGGGCGATGGCGGCCCTGCGTGCGTCGGCGGTGCGAGTCGGCCTCATGCTGCTCGCCTCCGCCCTCGTCTACGCGCCCGGGCTGGTCTGGCTGAAGGCCGCCACCGGCGCCTCTTGGGGCGCGGTGCTCGCCATGGGGCTGGCGCCGTTCGTGATCGGTGATCTGCTGAAGTCCTTCGCCGCGGCTCTGCTGCCCCGGCCGACCGCGCTGCGCTGACACGCGCTCCCGAGTGCCGAGACCGGCCCTCCGCATCGCGGTAGGCGGCGATAGGACTGCACCATGACCAACCCAGTCGATTCCCCGTACTCTCCAGAGCCGACGGGCTCCCACCCGGCACCTGCGAAGCGCAGCGATGAGGACCGCTCCGCCTACATCGCCGTCACGGTCTTCCCGCTGCTGATCCTGCTGGCCTTCGCCGCCGCGATGCTGGCCCCCGAGGCGCTCAGCCCGCTGGCGGCGGGCACCAACTACGCGCTGGGCATCATCATGTTCGGCATGGGGCTGACCCTCACGGTCCCCGACTTCGCCCTGGTGGTGCGCCGCCCCCTGCCGGTGCTGGTGGGCGTGGCCGCACAGTTCGTGGTCATGCCGATCATTGCCTGGACGCTCACCCGCATCTTCCAGCTGGACCCGGCCCTGGCCGCAGGTGTCATCCTGGTGGGCTGCGCCCCCGGCGGCACCTCCTCCAATGTGATCTCCTACCTCTCGCGCGGTGACGTGGCGCTGTCGGTGACCATGACCTCGATCTCCACCCTGCTGGCTCCGCTGATGACGCCGCTGCTCACCCAGTGGCTCGCCGGCCAGTACATGCCCGTCGACGGCGGCTCCATGGCGCTGTCGATCGTCAAGATCGTGCTGGTGCCCGTCGTCGGCGGCCTGGTGGTCCGCGCCCTCCTGGGGCGCTTTGTGGAGCCGCTGCTGCCGGTCATGCCGTGGATCTCCGTGCTCGGCATTTGCTACGTGGTGATCGCCGTGGTCTCCGGCTCGGCCGCCAAGATCGCCTCCGCCGGGCTGCTGGTGCTGCTGGTGGTCGCCCTGCACAACTGCCTGGGCTACCTGCTCGGCTACCTGATCGGACGGGTGACCAGCCGCGACGAGAAGGCCTCGCGCACCACCGCCATTGAGGTCGGCATGCAGAACTCGGGGCTGGCGGCCGGGCTCGCCGCCCAGTACTTCAGCCCGGAGGCGGCCCTGCCGGGTGCGGTCTTCTCCATCTGGCACAACCTCTCCGGCGCCGTGGTGGCGGCCCTGTTCCGCCGTCGGGACGCTCGCGCCGCGAGCTGACCGTCCGCGCCGACGCCGCCGAGTCCCCGCCCGGGGCGGCCGCTTCCGGCGGCCCTGCGCGGGGCGGCGGGCTTCCTCTCGGTCGGTGTGGCGAGTCCGGGGTGCCCGCTGCCGCCCACGGATGGAATGTGGCGGAGGTTACTTGGGTGGCCGTTATTCGCCGGTTCGATGCTGGACATCGTTGGACAGGGCACCCCGCTCTTGGCCTCCAGGGTGCCAAGGGCGTCTCGAAATGCGGGTATCGTGAGACGGTCCGTCCGGTCCTGGAGCCGCCCGTGGGCGACTTGATCCGGGCAGGACGTCCGTAGCCGCACGGAATCCGGCCTCCCCGAGGGGCCGCGTCCTCCCGCGGCCCGCCAAAGAGAAGACCGCATGTTTCCGTACCTAATGCGCAGGATCGCGAACTACGCGCTCCTGTTGTTCATAGCGACCGTGCTGGCGTACTTCCTCGCCGCAACGCAGCTCAACCCGCTGGGGTTGTACGACATGAGCAACACCAAGCTCAATTGGGACGGCATTTACGCCACGCTCACGTCCTACAACATCAACCCCAACGATCCGGTTATGGATCGCTTCAGGATCTGGGCTACCGGTGTGCTCACTGAATGGGACTGGGGCAAGACCCCCAAGGGCGAGTCTGTCAACGCCATCGTTGCCCGCCGCATGTGGGTATCGGTGCGGCTGGTCTTCCTCGGCTCCTTCATCGGTATGGGCGTCGGCACGGCACTAGGCGCTTGGACCGCCACCAAGCAGTACTCCGCCGCCGACCGCATAATCACGGTGCTTTCCCTGATCGTCTTCTCCACGCCGGTCATGGTCATCGCCCTGTTCCTCAAACTCGGTGCCATCAAGGCCAACGCCGCCCTGGGCGGGCAGGTCTTCGAGTTCGTCGGCGAGGGCTCCGGCTTCGTCGGTCGCGCCCAACACCTGCTGCTGCCGACCATCTCCATGTCGCTTACAGGCATCGCCACCTACTCGCGCTACCAGCGCAACCTCATGCTCGATACCCTCGGCGCCGACTATGTGCGCACCGCCCGCGCCAAGGGACTGCGCAAGCATCAGGCCATTACCCGCCACGCGCTGCGCACCTCACTGATCCCCATGGGCACCTACTTCGCCTTCGCCCTGGCTACCATGTTCGTTGGCGCCTCCATCACGGAGACCGTCTTCACCTGGCACGGCATGGGTGAGTACGCCGTCACCTCCATCTCCACCTTCGACATCAACGGCACCGTCGCCGTGGTCGCCTTCTCCGGACTGATGACGCTGATCGGTGCCCTCCTGTCTGACGTCCTCGTGGCGATCATTGACCCGCGCGTGAGGGTGAGCTGATATGACCGGCAACTCAACAGTCCCCGGAAGTCGCGCCTCCAACCGTCCGGACTCCGCCATCGGGCCCGACTCCGCGCCCGGCGCCTCGCTGGAGACCGCCATCCCCGGCAATGCGCCGGAAACGGCCGACTCTGCCGCGCAGGCGGCCCGGCTGACTCGGGGGCAGATCCTGCGACGTCGCTTCTTCCGCAACAAGAGCGCCGTCGGTGGGCTGGTGGGCTTCGGGCTGATCGTGCTGCTGGCCATCATCGGCCCGCACATCGCCCGCTACCACTACACCGAGCCCGACTTCCTCGCCTTCCACGTGGCTCCGAACGCTGACCATTGGCTGGGCACCACCAAGGACGGCTCGGACGTGTTCGCCATGGTGATCGAGGGCCTGCGCAAGTCGCTCATCATCGGCTTGAGCGTGGCCGCGATTCAGACCGGTGTCGCCGCCATCGTCGGCAGTGCCGCCGCCTACTTCGGCGGGTGGTTCGACAAGGCTGCCCTGTGGGTCATTGACCTGCTGCTGGTGGTGCCCTCCTTCCTGATCATCGCCATCGTCTCTCAGTCGGTGTCCGGCCAGTCCAAGGGCTCCATCCCGCTGTTCATCATCCTGCTGGCGGCCTTCGGCTGGATGCTCACTGCTCGAGTGATCCGCTCAATGACGCTGTCAGTGCGGAACATGGAGTACGTGACGGCTGCCCGTTATATGGGAGTCAGTGCGCCGCGGATCATCGCCCGTCACATCCTGCCCAACGTCTCCTCCTACATCATTATCGACGCCACGCTTGGCATCGCCAGCGCGGTGCTGAGCGAGACGACCCTGTCATACTTCGGCTTCGGCGTGAAGCCGCCGAACACCTCCCTGGGCACGCTGATCCAGCAGTCGCAGGGCGACGTCGCCGTTTACCCCTGGGCCTTCGTCGCCCCCGCCGTCGTCCTGATCGTCATGCTGGTGTGCGTCAACCTCATTGGCGACGGCGTGCGCGACGCACTCGACGCCTCGTCCAAGTCTGGAGGTAGGGCATGAGCCGTTCCCGCAAGCAGACCCCCGCATTCGATGCTGACGCCCTGCCTGACCCCGCGGCGGTCGCTCCGCTGCTGGAGGTGCGGGATCTGCGCGTCAACTTCCCGTCCGAAGACGGCGTAGTGCATGCCGTACGCGGTGTAAACCTGGAACTGGCCCGCGGCGAGGTTCTCGCCCTTGTCGGTGAGTCCGGCTCCGGCAAGTCGGTTACCTCCACCGCCGTGATGGGGCTGCTGGACGAGTCTGCGGCTGTTTCCGGTTCCGTGAAGCTGCACGGAACGGAGTTGCTGGGTCGCTCGGACGCCTACATGTCCAAGATCCGTGGCACTCAGGTATCCATGGTGTTCCAGGATCCGCTGTCAGCCCTGACCCCCGTCTACACCGTGGGCCGACAGATCGTGGAGGCACTGAAGATCCATAACCGCGGCATGTCCGACAAGGACGCGAACCGGCGCGCCATCGAGCTGCTGGACCTGGTGGGCATCCCCAACCCTTCTGTGCGCGTCAACGCCTACCCGCACGAGTTCTCCGGCGGCATGCGGCAGCGCGCCGTCATTGCGATCGCCATTGCCAACGACCCAGACCTGATCATTGCCGACGAGCCCACCACCGCGCTGGACGTGACCATTCAGGCGCAGATCCTGGACGTGCTGCGCACCGCCAAGCAGGAGACCGGCGCCGGCGTCATCATGATCACCCATGATCTGGGGGTCGTGGCCGGCATGGCCGATCGCGTCAGCGTCATGTATGCCGGCCGGATCGTGGAGTCCGGCGACGTCGACGACGTGTTCTACCGCTCGCGCATGCCCTACACCATCGGCCTGCTCGGGGCGCTGCCTCGGCTGGACGCCAAGAAGGATTCCGCCCTGGCCACGCTGGAGGGCAACCCGCCGTCGCTGCTGGCCGAGCCCAGCGGCTGCCCCTTCGCGCCGCGCTGCCCCATGGTGCAGGACGCCTGCCTGGAAGGCGAGCCCGCCCTGGTGCCGGTGCGCCCCGACGGCGGCCTCGATGCCGTAGACGACGCCCCCGCGGGCCCGCAGCTGTCCGCCTGCCGCCGCTTCCCGGAGATCGAGGCCGAGAACCTGACTTACCGGGACATCTTCCCGGTGCCCAAGCTCAAGACGCCGGAGGCCCTCGATCTGCCCCACGCGCAGCGTGAGGAGGTCCTGCGAGTTACCGACCTGGTCAAGGATTTCCCGCTGATGAAGGGGGCCGTGTTCAAGCGCCGTGTGGGTACCGTCCACGCCGTCGCGGATGTGTCCTTTGACGTGCGCAGGGGGGAGACTCTGGCGCTGGTGGGGGAGTCCGGCTGTGGCAAGACCACCACCCTGTTGGAGGTACTTGACCTCAAAGCGCCTCAGAACGGCAAAATCGTGGTGCTGGGCAAGCAGACGGATGAGCTCTCCCGCGCCGAGCGCCGCCGGATGCGCCAGGACGTGCAGATCGTCTTTCAGGATCCGATGGCATCACTAGACCCGCGCCTGCCGGTGTTCGACCTGATTGCCGAGCCGCTGCGCGCCTTCAAACGTCCCAAACGGGAGATCGCCGAGCGGGTGGCCGAGTTGATGGAGCTGGTCGGCCTGGAGCCCAGCCACGCCAACCGCTACCCGCGCAACTTCTCCGGCGGGCAGCGCCAGCGCATCGGCATCGCCCGCGCGCTGGCCCTGGAGCCGAGCCTGCTGGTGCTGGATGAGCCGGTCTCCGCCCTGGACGTGTCCATCCAGGCCGGCGTGATCAACCTGCTCGACGAGCTGCGTGCCACCCTGGGGCTCAGCTACCTGTTCGTGGCGCACGACTTGTCCGTGGTGCGGCACATCGCCGACCGGGTGGCGGTCATGTACCTGGGACGGATCGTGGAGATCGGCGACGTCGACGCCGTGTTCTCCGCACCAGCCCACCCCTACACGCAGGCGCTGCTCTCGGCCATTCCGATTCCGGACCCGGTCAAGGAGCGCACGCGCCGCCGCATCATCTTGCAGGGCGACTTGCCCTCGCCCGCCAACCCGCCTTCGGGATGCCCCTTCCGCACTCGCTGCCCCAAGTTCGCAAATGAACTCGACGATGAGCAGCGGGAAGCATGTCTGACGCGGCTGCCCGATTTCGCCTTGATGGGGGAAGACCACCAGGCCGCTTGCCACTACTCGGAGCACGCCACCGTGTTCTGAGTCCCCCTGCGAGTGGGTACGGGTTGGTGCGAGTTGGGAGTGAATACCCACCTGACGTGCAAAAACACTCGTATGGTTTTCACAGCTGCAGGGCGCGACACGCGCCCTGCTTGCCAGCAAAGGCTCAGCAAATCCGCTCAGCCGATCCAGAAACGGAGTACCACCATGCAGATCAACCGTCGTCTCTTCCTCTCGGGCACCGCCTCGGCGGCCGCCCTGGCGGCTCTGGCCGCCTGCGGTGGGGGCTCGTCCTCCTCATCCGCCAGTGCCTCTGCCGGCGCGGTGGAACTGGCTGCCGCGGACATCAATCCGCAGGACCGCTCCGCCCTGCAGCAGGGCGGCGAATTCCGTATCCCGATCGATGCCATGATCCCCAACTACAATCCGCTGCACATTGATGGCAACGTGGGGGACAACGGCACCACCCTGCAGGGCTTCACCGGCGTGCGGAACTGGATCTACAACGAAGACGGCACCTTCGAGGTGAACACTAACTTCTGCCTCGACTACACCGAGGAGGAAGTGGACGGCAAGACCGTTGTCACCATGCACCTCAACCCCGAGGCCAAGTGGAACAGTGGCGAGCCCATTCAGGTGGCTGACTACCAGGGCTGCTGGCAGGCCTGCAACGGTAAGAACGAAGACTTCAACGCCGTGGTCGCGTCCACCGACGGCTGGGACCACATCGAGTCCATTGAGGCCGGCGCCGACAAGTTCGAGGTGATCACCACTTTCGACGCCGTCTTCCCTGATTGGTCCATGGTTTTCTCCGATCCCGGCATCATCCCCGCCGCCCTGACCACCGATGCGGAGGTCTTCTCCTCCTGGACCGATGCCTCCGTCACCGACTACTGGACCGGGCCCTACCTGGTAACGGACGCCGACTCCGCCAAGCAGCTTCTCACCCTGGAGCCCAACCCGAACTGGTGGGGCGACGCCCCGCTGCTGGACAAGATCACCCTTCGGGCCATGGACTCCTCCCAGCTCGGTACCGCCTTCGGCAACAACGAGATCGACTACGTCTTCCCGATTATCGACGCCGCCACCTACGAGCAGTGCGGACAGCGCGCCGACGGCGAGATCCGCCAGGCGGCGGGCCTGCAGTGGCGTCACTTCACGATGAACGGCTCCTCCGGCGTCCTGGCCGACCAGGCTGTGCGTCAGGCCCTGGTCAAGGGCATGGACCGCCTCACGATCTCCGAGGGCGACTTGCAGGGTCTGCCGGTGCCGGCCTCCCAGGTCCAGCTCGGCAACCACCTGTTCATGCCCTACAACGATGGTTACGTGGACAACACCGGGGAGTACGCCTATGACCCGGAGGCCGCCGCGGCTGATCTTGAGGCCGCCGGCTGGACCCTGGCCGATGGTGCCGAGTTCCGCGAGAAGGACGGGCAGAAGCTCTCCATCAAGTACCTGCGCATGCCTGACATCTCCACCTCTGCCACCGAGGGGCGCATCCTGCAGGCCAATATGGCGGCGATCGGTGTGGAGATTGTCATGGATGACACCAACCCCAATGACTTCTTCGCCCGCCTCCACGATGGCCAATTCGAGATTACGGCCTTCGCCTGGCAGGGCACCCAGTACCCCATGGCCAACATCGGCCAGATCTACGGCGAGGGCTCGGCCTCCAACTACTCCCGCGTATCCGATCCGGAGCTGCAGGAGCTCATCGGCCAGGTGGCCACCGAGGCCGATCCGGACAAGCGCATCGAGCTGGCCAACCAGGCCGACGCCAAGATATGGGAGCTGGCCACTGTCACCCCGATCTACTCGCGCGTCGACTACCGCGCCGTGCCGAAGAAGCTCGCCAACTACGGTGCGTTCGGCCTGTCCACCGCGCGGGCGGAGGACGTCGGCTACATGGCTGAGTGATTCCGGCCGCAGCGTTTTTTGAGCGGCACTACGAGACCTCGAGTCGATCCCGGCAGCGGAACGGCTTTGGGGACGTTCCCGTAGCCATTCCGGCTAATGCGGGTTTCGTCGGCGGTGCCTACTTCGACCAATTGGTCGAAGTAGGCACCGCCGCTTGTGCTGCGGACTCACCGGAGATGATGAGGCAGGATGGGGGAGTGCCCACCATCATCCTGCGCTCGCTGGCCGGCCGGATCGGGACCGTCTTGGTTGCGCTTGCCTGCCTCTACCCGGTCATGGTCATCTGGCTCGCCGACGGCTATGGAAACGGCCTGAAGGCGCTGGTGGTGGCCGCAGTCGTTGTCCTCGCGGTCTGGCTGCTGTGGTGGCGTCCGCAAGCAGTGGTGGCAGAGGACGAGATCGAGGTACGCAACGCCTTCCGCAGCCATCGCATCCCCTGGGAGTCGCTGCGCGGCACCCGTACCCGCTGGGGACTCGTCTTGGAACTCGGATCGGATGCCCCCGCCAGCAACGTGACCGTGTCCGCGTGCCAGCGCGGCGGGGTGCTCACCGCCGTGCGGCACGAGCGCCGCGCTGTGCGCGTGGATGAGGCATACGTGACCGCCACGGTCACCGACCCGTCCGAGGACGCGGTGAGTGCCGAGTGTCCCACTTACCGCACCCACATGGACGCTGCCGACGCGGCCCACCTGATCGAGCTCTACCGTGCCGCCCGCACCGAGTACCTGGCGCTTACCCGTAGGCTGCGGCGCCGTGCCCAGCGCCTCGGCAAGCTGCCTGCCGAGCCTACGGCTCCCGTCGACTCCGGCGGCCAGAACAACCCGTCTTCGGCTGCGCTCGCTCGGGTTCCCACCGGCCGCTGGGATCGGGCTCCCATGGCTGCTACCGCCGCCATCGTGTTCCTGCTTGCCGTTGTCCTCCTTGCCCTCTGAGCCGCCGGGACGCCGGGCGGTCGGCGGCGTCCCGGGCGGTTCCCGGCCTGTATCCGGCTCGCGTCGGTGAGGGAAGCGGCCGCCGTCCCGCTCGCCGTCGGGACACTGGGAGACATGGGTGAGCGGCCGCACAGGCGGCATGTCGCGCCTGTCATGGCCCGTCGCCCCGCGCGGCGGTACCCTTGCTGAGTTTGTGCGCCCGCGGGCGCTTGCCTAGGGGAGGAATCAGCCCATATGACCGTGCGCCAGGACCTGCGCAACGTCGCCATTGTCGCCCACGTCGACCACGGCAAGACCACGCTTGTCGACGCGATGCTCTGGGAGGCCGGTGCCCTCGGCAACCGCGCCACCCAGGACAACACCGGCGAACGCGTCATGGACTCCGGCGAGCTGGAGCGCGAGAAGGGCATCACCATCCTCGCCAAGAACACCGCCGTCCACTACGCCGGCCCCGCCGCCGTCGACGCGGGACTGCCCGCCGGCATCACCATCAACGTGATCGACACCCCCGGCCACGCCGACTTCGGCGGCGAGGTCGAGCGTGGTCTGTCCATGGTGGACGGCGTGCTGCTGCTCGTGGACGCCTCCGAGGGCCCCCTGCCGCAGACGCGCTTCGTACTGCGCAAGGCCCTGGCGGCGAGCCTGCCCGTGATCCTGGTGGTCAACAAGGTGGACCGCCCCGACTCCCGCCTGGACGAGGTCGTCTCCGAGACCACCGACCTGCTGCTCTCGCTCGCTTCCGACCTGGCCGACGAGCACCCGGACATCGACCTCGACGCCGTGCTGGACGTACCCGTGGTGTACGCCTCCGCCAAGGCCCGCCGCGCCGACACCGTCAAGCCCGCCGACGGTGAGCTGCCCGCCTCCAAGAACCTCGAGCCCCTGTTCCGCACCATCATCGAGCGCATCCCTGGCCCCTCCTACGACGAGTCCGCCCCCCTGCAGGCACACGTGACCAACCTGGACGCCTCCCCGTTCCTGGGCCGGCTCGCCCTGCTGCGCATCCACGCCGGCACCCTGCGCAAGGGCCAGACCGTCGGCTGGGCCCGCCACGACGGCTCCCTCACCTCCGCCCGCGTCTCCGAGCTGCTGGTCACCGAGGGCCTGGAGCGGAAGCCCGCCGAGGAGGCCCACGCCGGTGACATCGTTGCCGTCGCCGGCATTGAGGACATCACCATCGGCGAGTCCCTGGTGGACCCCGAGGACCCGCGGCCCCTGCCGCTGATCAAGGTGGACGACCCCGCCATCTCCATGACCATCGGCATCAACACCTCCCCGATGGCGGGCCGCACCAAGGGCGCCAAGGTAACCGCCCGGCAGGTCAAGGACCGCCTGGACCGCGAGCTGGTCGGCAACGTCTCCCTGCGGGTGCTGCCCACCTCCCGCCCCGACGCCTGGGAGGTGCAGGGCCGCGGCGAGCTGGCGCTGGCCATCCTGGTGGAGCAGATGCGCCGCGAGGGCTTCGAGCTGACCGTCGGCAAGCCGCAGGTGGTCACCAAGATGATCGACGGCAAGCGCCACGAGCCGGTCGAGCGCATGACCATCGACGTGCCCGAGGAGCACCTGGGCGCCGTCACCCAGCTCATGGCCGCCCGCAAGGGCCGCATGGAGACCATGGCCAACCACGGCACCGGCTGGATCCGCATGGAGTTCCTGGTGCCCGCCCGCGGCCTGATCGGCTGGCGCACCCAGTTCCTCACCGAGACCCGCGGCACCGGCATCGCCTCCTCCATCGCCGAGGGCTACGAGCCCTGGGCGGGACCGATCACCTCCCGCACCACCGGCTCCCTGGTGTCCGACCGTGCCGGCGCCGTCACCGCCTACGCCCTCATCCGCCTGCAGGACCGCGGCACCTTCTTCGTCGAGCCCGGGCAGGAGACCTACGAGGGCCAGGTCGTGGGGGAGAACCCCCGGGACGAGGACATGGACGTCAACGTGGTGCGCGAGAAGCAGCAGACCAACATGCGCTCCTCCACCGCCGACGTCTACGAGGCGCTCACCCCGCCGCGCCGCCTCACCCTGGAGGAGGCCCTCGAGTTCGCCTCCGACGACGAGTGCGTGGAGGTGACCCCGGACGCCGTGCGCATCCGCAAGGTCATCCTCGACTCCCAGGAGCGCTTCAAGGACGCCGCCCGCCGCCGGCGCGCCGGCGCCTGAGGCGCCGGGTTCTCACCGCTCCACCCGGAGACGCGCCAATGAGCCAGACCCCGCCCGACGCCGGCGCCCGCACCACCGCGGGCACGCCCGCCGACGCCGTCCCCGACTCCGCCGACCCGGCCGCGGTACCCGCCGTGCCCGGCGCCCGGGGCGCCCGCACACTCGTGCGCCCGCTGCTGGCCGTACTCGGCACCGCTGCGGTCATCGCCTGGCTGGGACTGGCCTGGGCGACCACGCGCACGCTGGCCCCCGGCTCGACCGTCTCCGGCGTGGACGTGTCCGGCATGACCCGCGCCCAGGCGGTCGCCGCCGTCGATGACGCGCTCGGCACCGTGCTTCAGCAGCCGGTCACCCTCACCGTCGACGACGCCACCGATGAGCTGGTCCCCGCGCGCTCCGGCGTGAGCGTGGACGCCGCCGCGAGCGTCGACCGGCTCACCGGCCCCTCCCTGAGCCCCGTCACCCTGGTGCGGCGCCTGACCGGAACCGCCGTCGACGCCGTCGTGGACGTGGACGCCGACGCCCTCACCACCGCCCTGAACGCCCGCCTGGACACGCTCGCCACCGGGGTCGCCGACGCCGTCGTCACCCTGGACGGCACCACCCCCGTGCTCACCCCCGGCGCGGTCGGCGCCGGGTTGGACGTGGCGGCGAGCGTGACCGCCCTGACCGACGCCTGGCCACTGGGAGAGACCACCATCGGCCTCGCCTCGGGCACCGCCAATCCGGCGGTCACCGATGCCGACGCCCAGGACTTCATCGACACCGTCCTGACCCCGCTGCTGTCCGACGACATCACCGTCACCGCCGCCGGCACCAGCGCCGCCGACGCGGCCGCGGACGACGCCGTCCTGACCCCGGCGGCGCTGGCCGCCATGACCGTCATCTCCGCCCCCGACGGCACCCTGAGCGCCGCCCTGGATGCCGACGCGCTGCACGACGCCGTCGTCGCCGCCCTGGGGGAGGGGATCGAGACCCCCGCCACCGACGCCACCTGGACCATCGACGGGACCCCCGAGACGGCCGCCGCCGCCAAGCCCGTCTACCACCCCTCCGCCACCGGCACGGGCATCGACCCCGCCGCCCTGGCCGAGGCGGTCCTGGCCGCCGGCACCGACAGCGACGGCGACCGCATCGTGACCGCACCCATCACCGTCCTGCAGCCGGAGGTCACCACCGCCGAGGGCGAGTGGGGGATCGTCGAGGTCGTCGGCGAGTTCTCCACCCCATACGTCTCCCAGTACGGGCGCGACCAGAACCTCCAGCGCGGCACCGAGATGATCAACGGCACCCTGGTGGCGCCGGGGGAGACCTTCTCCACCACCGACGCCCTGGGCCCGGTGGACCTCGAGCACGGCTACACCTACGCCGGCGTCGTCACCGACGGGCAGCACACCGACGCCATGGGCGGCGGCCTGTCCCAGGTGGGCACCACCGTGTTCAACGCCGGCTTCGAGGCCGGCATGGACGATGTGGAGCACTGGCCCCACACCTACTGGTTCACCCGCTACCCGGCCGGCCGCGAGGCCACCATCTGGACCGGTGTCAAGGACGTCAAGTGGCGCAACTCCACCCCATACGCGGTGCTGGTGCAGGCCTGGGCCGGCGACGGGGAGGTGCACGTGCGGCTGTGGTCCACCCCCTACTACGAGGTCACCATCACCGAGGGGGAGCACACCAACTACCGCCCCTACGCCACCGTGCACAGCTCCGGGCCGGGCTGTGAGCCCTACGGCGGCGGCACGCAGGGCTTCGACGTCACCGTCACCCGCGCCCGCACCCACGACGGCGAGCGCCTGCCCGACGACGTCCTCACCACCGCCTACGACTCCGACAACCCCGTGGTGTGCAACTGAGCCGCACCGGGGCGGCGAGCCGGGCACACCGTCGCCCCGCGCAATTCGCACCCTTTGCGTGACGCAAAGGCGCCCGCGCGGCCGGGAGAATCCGGCGTGCTTGCTGACACCTTGCACAACTATTGGGATCGGCGCCGCGGCGGAGCGATACTGGGAGGCAGCTGCGTCAGGCCGCGACCCCAACGTGGCTCACCCGAAGACAGAGAGGAAGCAGTCAATGACCTACGTGATCGCCCAGCCCTGCGTGGACGTCAAGGACCGTGCGTGCGTGGATGAGTGTCCGGTCGACTGCATCTACGAGGGCGCGCGCAGCCTGTACATCAACGCCGACGAGTGCGTCGACTGCGGCGCCTGCGAGCCGGTGTGCCCCACCGAGGCGATCTTCTACGAGGACGACGTGCCCGAGGAGTGGGAGGACTACACCCGGGCGAACATCGACTTCTTCTCGCTGAAGGGCCTGGGCTCCCCGGGCGGCGCCCAGAACGTCGGCCCGCAGGACTACGACGACCCCATGATCGCCGCCCTGGGCCCCCAGAACGAGGACTGGAGGGCCGCCAACGGCTACTGAGCCGCTGAGCCACTGGAGCCGCCCCACCCCGCCGAGATCGGTAGAAGTCACGTGCCGAAATCGGTAGAAGTGGCTGCTGCGGCCGGACTAAACGCCTGCGGCCGAGACCGGGCGTAAGATGCTCGCAATATCAATGGCAGTTCCCTGACCCTTGGCAGGTGACACGTGCGAGGTTCGTCCGGCCGTGAGAACACTCAAGGCGCTGCCCGCTGAGTCATACAACGGCTCGATCCCGGATGCGATCCGTCGGTCTCGGTGGGAGGGTCTCGCCGACGTCGATATCAGCCTACTTCCGCACCCGCTGATAGAGGCCGGTAAGAAAGCACTCGCCCACGGAGCAGAGCGGCACGTCACCGCTACTGCCGCTGCTGGCAGGCCTGTTTTCGAGCTGCGCACCCGCGAAGGTGCGGCATGGCGCGGGGCCATGATCGTTGACGACGAAGGTGTCGGCTGGATTGTCTACGCGCAGCGGCACGACCGATTCCACTCGACCGTCGCCAGGCGGCTCGGTGCCGCACAGGAGCATGATTGGACGCCCGTCCCGTGGACTTGGCTCTCCGTAAACGGGAGCAGGTTCGAGCTGGAATCCGTCAGTGGCGTGTGCAGACGCTCGCGACGATCATTGGAGCGGTTGGCGCTGTGGCGGTGGCGGATGACCGCAGCAGTGAGCTCAGGGTGCAGCGGGAAGAACCGGGACTGGATGCGTTCGCGCGATCAACGACCTTCTCGTCAACGATTGCGGTGGCAGTGATGGCGGAGACGTCTCTCGGTGAACGTCTTCGGCCCACCCACCTTCACTGCGCCCGCAAAGATCTGATTGCTGAAAGCGCAGTGGAAGGGCGTGCTGTGCGCGGCCTATGCGGGGAGGGGTTCGTCGTCAGGTGCGACGAGGGACTGCCCGTGTGCAAGGACTGTGAGGCAAGGTTGCCGGTTGCTCGCCTCGTGGCCGAGCGGCTGCGGTAGCAACACACGCCGCAAGGCGAGCAACTCAGAGCTCCTTGAGCTCGGCGATCTGCTCGGCCGAGAGCGGTGCAATCGCGTCCACCGCCTGGGCGATGGTGCGGTCACGGTTGGCAAGGTCCTCCGCCATCTGCGCACTGGCACGCTCTCGACGGTCGAGATAGTCGATCAGGGCAGCCGCCGGTATGCGGCGGTCCTTGCCGACATAGTGGAACTTCAAGAGGCCGGAGTCCATGAGCTTGTACACGCTCGGACGGCTCATCCCTAGAGCTGTTGCCGCCTGATTAGGGGTGACTGGACGATCGAGGCTGAGTGACGCAACATCGACGCCGTTGCGCAGGGCGGCCAACATGTTCTCCAACAGGATTGCCAGCGGCGAGCCCTGGGGGGAGGTTGTGGGCGGCATCGAGCAGGACATCCATACTCTGCTCGTCGATGGAGACGGCGTTAACAGTTGTCACGGTGCTGATCTTGATTGCCATCGGGTCGCCTCTGGCGGGCGGCAGGTGCCGCTCCGCCTGCGAAAAATGTAGTAGATGTGGTAGATGTAGCAAGTGTTTGAGGGGCGTTGGAAGATGAGGCGCCTCACGCCGCGGTTCGCCAGAGCGCTGCTGTGAACGCGAGAACGTACCAAAATGGTGGTGTGAACGCCTCCACGCCCACCGTCCCCAGTCCGGCCCCCGCCCTGCCCCGCCCGCTCGCCCTGCCCGACTTCCCCTGGCACTCCTTGCGCCCCTACCGGCAGCGCGCCGCCCAGCACCCCGACGGCGTCGTCGACCTGTCGATCGGCACTCCGGTCGACCCCAGCCCCGCCGTCGCCCGGGAGGCCCTGACCGCGGCCGCGAACGCCCCCGGCTACCCGCCCGCCGACGGCACGGTGCAGGTGCGCGCCGCCATCATCGACTGGATGCGCCGTCGCCGCGGCGTGCAGGGCCTGAGCGACGCCGGCGTCATCCCCACCATCGGCTCCAAGGAGTCCGTGGCGCAGCTGCCCCTCCAGCTCGGCGCCCGCCCCGGCGACCTCATCGCCCACCCGCGCGCCGCCTACCCCACCTACGACGTCGGCGCCCGCCTGGTCGGCGCCACCCCCGTCCCCGTGGACACCTCCGCCGACCCCGACACCTGGGAGCTGCCCGACGGCCGGCTCAGCGCCATCTGGCTCAACAGCCCCGGCAATCCCGACGGGCACGTCCTCGCCGTCGACCAGCTCGCCCGCATCGTCGCCTGGGCGCGGGCGCGCGGCGTCGTCGTCCTCTCGGACGAGTGCTACGCCGAACTCGCCTGGGCGGAACCCTGGGCCGGCGACGGCGTGCCCAGCCTGCTCGACCCCCGGGTGGTCGGCGTGGGCCCCGACGGCGAGCCGGACCTCACCGGCCTGCTGGCCCTGTACTCCCTGTCCAAGCAGTCCAACCTCGCCGGGTACCGCGCCGCCTTCCTGGCCGGCGACCCGAACCTTGTCGCCGCCGTCACCGAGGTGCGCCGCCACACCGGCATGCTCCCGCCGGCACCCGTCCAGGCCGCCCTGGCCGCCACCCTCGCCGACGACGCGCACGTGGCCGCGCAGCAGGCCGTCTACCGGGCCCGGCGCGAGGCGCTGCTGGAGGCTACCGCCGCCGTCGGCCTGGCTAATGACCCCGACTCGGTCGCCGGCCTGTACCTGTGGCTGAGCGGGCCGGGCTCCATGAGCGCCTGGGACCTGGTGGGCGCCTTCGCCGAGCTGGGGATCGTCGTCGCCCCCGGGGACTTCTACGGGCAGGCGGGCGCCGGGCACGTGCGCATGTCCCTGACCGACACCGACGAGCGGGTGGCCGCCGCCGTGCGCCGCCTGCATGCTCCCGAGGCGGCCGCGCTGTTCGTCGGCTGACGGGGCGGGGGGACTCGGACGCGGTCGGTTCTCGGCGGGGAGAACGGCCCGGGGCGACGACGACGCCCGCCTGCCGGTATGGTTCCCGACAGACAGGTCCGGGGTACGCGCCCGCGGCCCGCCGTCGCCAGCAAGGAGACACTCATGACCGAAACGCCCACCGACCTCAGCGCCCAGGACACCCCCGGGATGCTCACCATCGGCGAGACGAGCCTGGAACTGCCGCGCGCGCTGGCCACCGACGGCGCGGACGGACTCGTGATCGGCAAGCTGCTGGGGACCACGGGCCTGGTCACGCTCGATCCCGGCTTCACCAACACTGCCGCGTGCACCTCCGAGATCACCTACATCGACGGCGCCGCCGGCATCCTGCGCTACCGCGGCTACCCGATCGAGGAGCTGGCCAAGTCCTCCACCTTCCTGGAGGTCGCCTACCTGCTGATCAACGGGGAGCTGCCCGACCCGGATACCTTCGAGCGTTTTCAGCGGCGCATCGGCCGCCACCGCCTCCTGCACGAGGACTTCCGCAGCTTCTTCACCTCCTTCCCCTCCTCCGGGCACCCCATGGCGATCCTCCAGGCGGGCATCGCCGGCCTGGCCACCTACTACGAGGACACCCTCAACCCGCACGACCCCTACGAGACCGAGCTGGCCACCGTCCTGCTGCTGAGCAAGATGCCGACGATGATCAGCTACATCGCTCGCCGCGCCATCGGGCTGCCGCTGCTGTACCCCGACCCCAAGCGCGGTTACGTCGAGGACTTCCTCAACATGACCTTCGGCATGCCCTACCAGGCCAGCGACATCGACCCCACCGTGGTGCGGGCCCTGGACATGCTGCTGATCCTGCACGCCGACCACGAGCAGAACTGCTCCACCTCCACCGTGCGGCTGGTCGGCTCCTCCGACGCCAACATGTACGCCTCCGTGGCCGCCGGCGTCGGCGCCCTGTCCGGGCCGCTGCACGGCGGCGCCAACGAGGCCGTGCTGCGCATGCTTGACACCATCCAGTCCGAGGGCATGAGCACCACCGAGTTCGTCCGCAAGGTCAAGAACAAGGAGGACGGCGTGCGCCTGATGGGCTTCGGGCACCGCGTCTACAAGAACTACGATCCGCGCGCCGCCCTGGTCAAGGCCGCCGCGCACGAGGTGCTGACCCGACTGGGCTCCAAGGACGGGGACCGCAAGCTGGAGATTGCCATGGAGCTGGAGGAGGTCGCCCTGTCCGACGACTACTTCATCTCCCGCAACCTGTACCCGAATGTCGACTTCTACACCGGCCTGATCTACCAGGCCATGGGCTTCCCCACGAAGATGTTCACCCCGCTGTTCGCGCTCGGGCGCCTGCCCGGCTGGATTGCCCAGTACCGGGAGATGATGGCCGACTCGGCCAAGCGGATCGGCCGCCCCCGGCAGGTGTACAGCGGCCAGACCGAGCGCCACTACGTGGCCATGCACCGCCGCAAGCGCGTGCGCGAGTACCCCGACACCCGTGTAGGCGAGCCCACCCTGGACCGCGTCCCGCGCGTGTGACGGCGCCGGGGCGATCGCGCCCGTGAGGCTCTGCCCAACTCTCGGGCCGGTGCTCGCACTCCGCAGGCGTTCCGCTCCGAGGGGGACTGGTACGCCGTGCAGTACGCCAGCGCCCCGGCCACCCTGCTGCTTGGATTCGTCTGCTTCGACTCGGCGGTGTTGTTCCTGCTCCAGGCGGTTTTGCCAGGGGTAATACCGCTTGTGGTCCCGACGGCGATCATGACTGTCCAGCTGTTCCTCGCCATCGCGCTGCTGTGTTACTCGGCGCTGCGGGCTGAGCGCAAGGAGTGAGCCTCCGAGGCGGCCTGCGGGCACCGTGCGTATCGCCGCGGGCCTGTGCCGACGGCCTGCTCGCCGGTACGCCGGTGACGGGGGCGTGGACGGCCGACAGGCCGTCGCATCTACCGAACTCGGTACGTAACATCTGCCGATGTCGAGGAATCAGATGTGTGGGATGGAGGGCTACTCGCAGGTGATCTGTATGTGAGGCGAGGCTAAACTACTGTATATGACCGGACTGCCTCCTACCGCCGTGCCCGCCGACTCCTCCGAACCGCCCCTGCCCTACGCCGACCGCCCCGTCGCGACGGCGCCCGGTCACTGGGTGCTCGCCCGGGCAGGCAAGCGTGTGCTGCGCCCCGGCGGGGCCGCCCTGTCCACCGCGATGCTCGGCCACGCCCGTCTGGCCGGCGCCGACGTCGTCGAACTGGCCCCCGGGCTGGGCCGCACTGCCGCTGAGGTCATCGCCGCCGCCCCGGCCTCATACACCGCCGTCGACCGGGACCCCGACGCTGCCCGGCGGGTGGCTGCCGTCGTCGGCGATGACGGTACCGTCCGCCAGGGAGAGGCCGCGAGCACCGGCCTGCCCGACGCCAGCGCCGACGTCGTGATCGGCGAGGCGATGCTCTCCATGCAGAGTGACAAGGCCAAGGCCGCGATCGCCGCAGAGGCGGCCCGGATGCTGCGCCCCGGCGGCCGCTACGCCATCCATGAGCTCGGCGTGGTCCCGGACGACATCGACGATGCCCGCTACACCGAGTTGCGCAAGGACCTGGCCCGCGCCATCCACGTCAATGCCCGCCCCATGACTGCGGCCGCCTGGAGGCAGTTGCTCGAGGGCGCCGGGCTCGTGGTCGAGTGGGTGGACACCGCCCCCATGGCCCTGCTCAAGCTCAGCCGCAACCTGCACGACGAGGGCCTGGGCGGCTTTGCGCGCATCGCCCGCAACGTGCTCACTGACGCCGAGCTGCGTCGGCGGGTGATGCTCATGCGGCGCACCTTCAAACGCTATGAGCACGACATGATGGGCATCGCGCTGGTGGCTCACAAGCCGGAGTGAGTCAGGCTGCTCTGGCGGACGACGGTGCACACCGCGGTCGGCATAACATGGCTTCGGCGTTCGGCACCCGGTCAGTGCGTCGCGCCCGGCCCGGCCTTGTCGCTTGGTGTGCTTGACGGCTTGTGGGCTTCGGTGACGGTTCGTCACTTCCCTCGACGCTTCGGCGGTTGGCATCGATGCTTCGGCACTTCCACCGACGGTTCGGCACCTGGCGGCACAACCGTCGGGTCAAGGCGGGAAGCGTCCGCCGGAAGGTACGAGGCGTCGTCGTAAGTGATGAATCGTCA
>NZ_FNIM01000012.1 GCF_900103885.1 Actinomyces ruminicola | reverse complement strand
CAGGTCCGGTACAGGGCGTAGGCCCTCCACCACGGCCCGTAGCGGGATGGTATGTCGCGCCAGGGCGCCCCCACTCTGGTTCTCCACCGTACGGCGTTGATCATGTCCCGCAGCGGATACACCCGCGGCCTGCCACGAGCAGGCGGGGCGGGCAGCAGGGGCGCAAGCAGCCCCCACTGGGCATCGGTCAGGTCATGGCGGGCACAGGCGTCTATACTCAACGGCCGAGGCCTTTGGCGGTGTCACGGTCTGCTTTCACACCACCCGTGATACCCCGAAGGCCTCACCCCGTCCCGCACCCCACGCCGACCACCCCACCCGACTTACGCAACACGCCCTAGCGGGGGGACGAGTGGCCGAAGCGCTTGTGCGCGGCTCTCCCGGGGCCTTCGGGCCGATAAGCTCGTCTGCGGGTGCGGGTAGCGGCCGGTGCGTGAGTCCGGATGAGGCGGGCTTGCGGGTTCATGTATTCGTGCATGCCCGCCGCTCGATTTCAACCCCGAGCCAGTTGGGAGACTCGCTGGGTACTGACACCCATGAGGGTGGCGATGTCGCGCAGCGGTAGGCCGTCGGCGCGCAACAGGGCGACGGCGCGGCGTGAGGCGACTGCCGCGGCCGCACCGGCTTTTGCGGATGCTTGCGCTGCTGCCTTGTACTGTTCTACGGCATCTACGTAGTCGGCGTTGCGAACCTTGCAGTGCACCTCGAAGTCGTCGGCGGGCTGTCCTGTCATGAGGGCGGCATCTGCGACCATAGGAACGACCTCATCGAGGCGGCGCGCCTGGGTGGAGTACTCATGCCCTTGGAGGGTGAACTCCACTGCCCACCAGCTGTCGCAGTACTGCGCTGTGGCTTCAATCCTGGTCATCGTCTGCTCCTTCGTCTGTCCCTTCTGACGGGCGACCTCCTCCAACTGCCGGATGAGATCTCTGCGCGTTATTGCTCAATCCCCCTTTCGGTGAGTAGTCAAGAGGTATTGCGGGTGGTTCCTCCTTTCAACTCGAGTGTCCGCCAGGGGGCCGACATGAATTCGGGTGCATCGACGTCCTGCGCCTGGATGCCGGGCAGACCATTCTCATCACCGCTGGAGCGGGGGGAGTGGGCGGCTACGCCGTGCAGATCATCCACCACCTCGGCGCCCGCGTGCTCGCCACCGCCTCGCCCGATAATGTCCAGGCCGTCCGCGCCCTCGGCGCTGAGGAGGTCATCGACTACCGCGCCGCCGGCGGTCCCGACGCCGTCGCCGCGGCGGCTCGACACCCGCGTGGCCGAGGTGGTGCCGCTTGACGTGGTGCCCGCCGCCTACGCCCGCTTGGCTCAGGGGCACCAGGCCGGCAAGCTCGTGTGCTGCGTGGCCGGATCGGTTTGGCGGCGGCCTCCTGAAGTCCGGCGGTAATGAGGACACCGCACGTATCCTTCGACTCGTCAATAGTCGCGCAGGAGGGGCGAGATGGGCACGCGGGGTCGTAGGCGGGCCGGGAGCCCGGATGCTCGGCGGGCGATTCTGGGCGCGGCCCGCGCCGCCTTCGCCCGCGACGGCTACAACGCCTCGCTGCGCGGTATCGCCCGGGCGGCCGGCGTCGACCCCGCTCTGGTGCACCACTACTTCCCGGAGCGCTCCCAGCTGTTTGTCGAGGCGGTCTATGACGGGCCGGACGGGCCCGCCATGGATCCTGCGGTACTGGACGAAGTGCGCCACCTGCCCGCCTCCCGGCAGGGAATCGCACTGGTGCGCCTGTTCGTGACCCAGTGGGACCGCATGGGGGCGGACCGTTTCGCCGCGGTGGTGCGCGCGGCGCTGGCCAACGAGGGCGTCGTCGCCCGCATTCGGGATCTGGTGGTCGGCGCCCTGGTGACTCCGCTGGTCGAGCGCGTGGCGCCCGATCGGGTCCGGCTGCGGTCCCAGTTGATCGCCGGACATCTGGTCGGGCTGGGTATGACCCGCTGGATCGCCCGCCTTGACGCCGTCTCCGCCGCGGAGCCGGATGAACTCGCCGCCGCCGTCGGCCCGGTGATCCAGCACTACCTGACCGGCGACCTGGGCGAACCGAGCGGCCGTTCCGCCTCGCCGCTGGGGGCACCCGAGTAGATCAATGCCGGGCAGTAGGTCTTGTCTTGATGAGTCAGCCGCGATATATTCATCATATGATGAAAAACGGGCGGGGTGCCGAGGTGGGCCGACGTGTGCTCGCCGACGCGGCCGCACCCCCGAGCGCCGTCCACGCTCGTGGGCTGCGAGTCTCACGCGGCGGCAGCGAGATCCTCCGGGGTCTGGACCTGGATCTGCGACCCGGTTCAATCACCGGCCTGCTCGGCCCCTCGGGCTGCGGCAAGACCACGCTGATGCGGGTGCTCGTTGGGGTACAGCGCTACGCCGGTGAGGCGAGGGTCCTGGGGGAGCGGCCGGGCGCGCCCGCAGTACGCGGGAGGGTTGGCTACGTCACCCAGGCGGCGGCCGTATACCGGGACCTGACCGCCCGCCAGAACCTGCGCTACTTCGCCGCACTTGCAGGAGCGCGCGCCCGCGACCTCGACGAGGTACTGGACGCGGTAGGACTGACCGCGCTGGCCGACCGGCGGGTGAGCACCTACTCCGGGGGCGAGGTCGGCCGGGTCTCGCTCGCCTGCGCCCTGGTGGCCGGGCCGGAGCTGCTGGTGCTTGACGAGCCGACCGTCGGCCTGGACCCGCTGACCCGGGAGGGGCTGTGGAAGGTGTTCCGGAACCTGGCCGACGCGGGCGCGACCCTCCTGATCTCCAGCCACGTCATGGACGAGGCCTTCCGTTGCGACCGCGTGCTGCTCATGCGGGAGGGGCGCTTCTTAGCCTCCACTACAGCGGACGAGTTGCTGGCGCGCACCGGCGCCGACACGCTCGATGCCGCCTTCCTCGATGTGGTCCGGCGGGCGGAGCGGATGGCGGCCGACGCACAGGCGGGCGCCATCCCGCTGGGCGACCACGGCGGGGAGGGACGCCGGTGAACGCGCGCACCTACGCCGCCACCGTCCGCCGAGTGCTGGAGCAACTGGCGGCAGACCGTCGCACGCTCGGGCTGATCATGATCGTGCCCGCCGCCCTGCTGACCCTGCTGTACTTCGTCTACCACGACTACCCGCACGGAGCGCAACTGTTCAACCGGATCGCCGTGGCCATGATGGCGATCCTGCCGATGCTGGTGATGTTCCTGGTCACCAGTGTGGCCATGCTGCGCGAGCGCAGTTTGGGGACGCTGGAGCGGCTGTGGACCACGCCACTGCACCGCGCCGACCTGCTGCTCGGCTACGCCACCGCCTTCACCGCCACGGCAGCGGGGCAGTCGCTGGTGCTGTGCGCGGTGGCGGCCTGGTGCCTGGGTGTGGAGATCGGCGCCTCCTGGGGGTGGGTGGTGCTGGCCGCGCTGGTGGTCGGCTTCCTGGGCGTGGCGCTGGGGCTGTTCGTATCCGCCTTCGCCCGCACCGAGTTCCAGGCCGTGCAGTTCTTCCCGGTGGTAATCGGCCCGCAGATCTTCCTGTGCGGGCTGCTGGTGGCCCGCGACCAGCTGCCGCGCGCGCTGGAGCTGTGCAGCAATGTGCTACCGATGAGCTGGGCCGTCGACGCCGTCGGCGAGCTGAGCACGAATACCGAGCCGACCGCCGCCTTTGCCGCCGGCCTGGGACTCGTGGCCGGGGTGGGAGTGGCGATCCTCGCGGTGGCCGCCCTGACCGTGCCGCGGCGGGTGCGATGATAAGCGGCTGCGGGTGGCGGCGTAGCTGGGACGGCCGGGTTCATTGGCTCTTCTGATTGGGAGTGTGTTCGCGTTCCCACGTACCTGCTCGACGATGTAGGTAGCGGTAATGGTCCACCCGGGCGGCGTCGTCCTCGCCTCCGTCGTGGGTCTGCACACTCAAGAAGTCAGCCCCGAGGATGAATCCGCGAGACTGTGCGGATTTGATCTGCGGCCCTGGTGTCATGACAGTGCTCCTGTGTGCAATGAGGAGCTCGTTGCACACGGGAGCAGGGCCACTCGATTTGGGCCGAGAAGCGGTTTTCGCGTGCTTCCAAGGAAAAACGGGTATCAGTCGAGTTGGCTCGGACAGCTCCCGTGTGCAAACGCGCTGCGGCGATCCAGTCACGTCGGGCAATGTGCAGCATCGGACCAGGCCTGACACCGCTGATCTCGGTACGCAAGCGCTGGCGGCCCCGACGTGGGCCGCCAGCTGTGGCTGGCGGCCCCGACGTGGGCCGCCAGCTGTGGCTGGCGCCACCGACCACATCCCCAGACCGGAAGAGCCTCATTCGGCATCTCCCGTGAGGGTGCTCAGGTAGGCGCGGCCGGCTTCGGTGATCCGGTAGCGCTGAAGGCGGCTCTGGGACTTGTCCGGGATCGTGCGTTCGACTAACGCGGCGGCGAGCAGAGGGTCAAGATGGCGACGCACATTGCGCGTCTCGTTGCTCAGCCCAATTTGGGATAAAACCTCTGCACGAGTCCTGTCTCCGGTGCTAAGAAACGAGAGAATCGCGGCACGGTAGGCTTCAGGGTCTATGTCTGACTGACTTGGTGACTCGACTTGGTGATCCGACTTAGTGACTTGGTGCTCCGACTTAGTGACTCGACCCGCTCGCTTGGGAGACCGCCGTCCGCGCCCGATTTGCTCGCTTGCTCACTGACCTTGGCCGGGTCGTGGCTGGGCACGTAGATCGTTACCCTCACACGGTCCTGGACCTCTTCGATCACAGGCTCGGGCAGGTCGGCCTCGGCCACCTGCGCGAAGACGCGCTGGACGCCGGTGCCCCACTGCTCCATGATCCCGGCCTCGCGGAAGATGCGCGCGAGGGCGGGGTTGCATAGGCGGGACACGTGCCGGATGGAGTCGATGGTCATACCCGTAAGCAGCAGTCCCAGACGGTCCACCTGGATGCGATCGTCGTAGAAGCTGATACGGATGGGCGTGCCGCGTTCCGCGTATGAGGCGTGCACGAGGGCGTCGACGATCACCTCGCGGATCGGCTCGATGGGGATCGAGTAGACATCCCGGCGCCGAACCTCTCCGAAGACCGCGGTCTTATAGGCGTCCTTGAGCAGGAACTCCACGGCGCGATCAGCGGCCAGGGGTATTGGTCCGTGAATCTCGGTCTGGACGAAGATGTCAGTGCCGTGCGGACCGCGCAGGCGCCCGCACTGGGCCCAGGCGGAGGGGAGGAAGCGGGCGGGATCAGAGCAGGCGGCGAGGATGCCCGCATAGCTGGCGCGTGGTTCGGGCAGGTCTTCGAAGGCGATGCCGCGCGTGTTGCGTTCGAGCTCGGCACTAGCGCCGGGTCCGCCTGCCTCGTGGTGGAACCGAACTGCACGTAGACACCGGCTTCCGCACCCTGGCGGGTGATGTAGTGAGGACGGCGAGTACTGAGCGGCACACCGACGACGAGCACCGTCTTGTCTCCCAGCGTCACCAGGTCTATGGCAGGAACGAGCTGGGGCGAGAGCCGGTCATAGATGAGGTCGGCGAGCATTTGTTCTCGGAAAGCTGGGCGTATTGACAGCAGGACATCGGTAATGACCTAGCCGTGACCGGCAGGTGGCTGGTTATCGGCTAGCCGACCTGTGCCAGCACCTCGCCGTGGACGACGACGAACCAGCCGTCGTCCGCCTCGGCCCAGGCGTGCCAGGCCTCAGTCATTTCCTGCAGCCCCTCCAGCGTGGTAAGGCCCAGCTCGACGGCCTGCGGACCGAAGGAGGACAGGCACCGCTGTGCCCACGTGCCTCCCCACCAGCGGCGCTGCGACCGCGTGGCGAAGCACCAGGTGGAGGTGGAGCAGGTGACCTCGGTGAGCCCGGCCTCCCGGCACCAGGACAGGAGGCAAGCACCTGCGTCCGGGTGCCCGCCGTTGTGGCGCGCCGTGGCGGTATACACGCGCCGCCACTCCTCCAGGGGGCCGGGCCGGGGGAACCATGCCATGGCCGAATAGACAGCGTCGCGGGCCGCGACCATTCCGCTGGGACGGGTTACTCGGGCCATCTCACGCAGGGCGGCCACCGGGTCAGCCACGTGCTGGAGTACCTGGTGGGCGTGGACGACGTCGAAGGAGACGTCGTCGAAGGGCAAGCTGAGCACATCCCCGGCGAAGAGCTCCACACTGCCTGCCGCTGCGCCGTCAGCCGTGCCGCCCTGTTCACGTGCGGCCAGAGTAGCGCGTGCCGCCTCCAGCGCCGCCGGGGCCGGGTCCAGACCGACGACGCGCCCGGGAGCAACGGCCTGGGCGAGGTCCGCAGTGATCGTCGCCGGCCCGCAGCCGACATCCAGCAGGTCCTGGCCCGCTCGCAGGTGGGGCAGGAGGTACGCGGCACTGTCCTGCACCGAACGGCGGGAGTGATTGTCCAGGACCGCCGTGCCATGCCCATGGGTGTAGCTCATGGGGCCAGCCTATTGGGGCCTGCACGCAGTAAGATCGGGCCCACGATGACGAAATCGCCCATCACACCAGTAGCCGCTACGGCGGCGATGACCTCCTCAACAACCAGCAACTTGACCGCTACCGATCAGACCAGCAACGCCGCCGGACCCGCCGACGTCACCCGTACCCTGGCCGTGCCCGACGACCTCGCCCCCGTCGCCCTGCTGGGCGCCCGCGACGAGGTGCTGCGCGCCGTCGAGCGCGGCTTCCCCGACGTCAACGTTCACGTGCGCGGCACCACCGTCACCGTCACCGGCCCCGCCGCCCGCGTGGATGTCGTGATCGTGCTGCTGTCCGAACTGATCGACATCGCCCGCGCCGGCACGCCCCTGACCGCCGACGCCGTCGACCGCGCCATCCTCCTCCTGGACGCCTCCGCCCGCCCGGCCGAGGTCCTCACCGACGAGGTCCTGACCACCCACGGGCGCTCCATCCGCCCCAAGTCGCTCGGCCAGAAGGCCTACACCGACGCCATAGAGAACTCCACCATCACCTTCGGCATCGGTCCGGCCGGCACCGGCAAGACCTACCTGGCCATGGCCAAGGCCGTCGACGCCCTGGCCCGTCAGCGGATCTCCCGCATCATCCTCACCCGCCCGGCCGTGGAGGCGGGGGAGAACCTGGGCTTCCTGCCCGGCACCCTCACCGACAAGATCGACCCCTATCTGCGGCCTCTGTACGACGCCCTGCACGACATGCTCGACGCCGAGGCCCTGCCGCAGTTGATCGCCGCCGGCACCATCGAGGTCGCCCCGCTGGCCTACATGCGCGGGCGTACCCTGAACGACGCCTTCATCATCCTGGACGAGGCACAGAACACCAGCCCCGAGCAGATGAAGATGTTCCTCACCCGCCTCGGCTTCGGCTCCAAGATGGTCATCACCGGGGACGTATCCCAGATCGACCTGCCCGGCGGGCGCCCCTCCGGGCTGCAGGTGGTGCGCCGCATCCTCGACGGCCTGGACGACATCAGCTTCTGCGAGCTGACCGCAGCCGACGTGGTGCGCCACCGGCTCGTTGGCCAGATCGTCGACGCCTACGCCCGCTACGACGCAGACCGTGCCGAACACGCCGACCGGTCCGGAGCCGCCCCGGCAGCCCGCCGCGCCGGCCCCCGCCGCCGCACCCCCTCCGAATTCCGAGACAGGAACCGCCCATGACCACCGAGGTCGTCAACGAGACCACCACCCCCATCGACGCCGCCGAGTTCGCCGCCCTGGCCGACCACGTGCTGTCCGCCATGCACGTGAATCCCTTGGCCGAGCTCAACATCCTGTTCATCGACCCCGAGCCCATGGCCGAGCTTCACCTGCGCTGGCTCGACCTGGAGGGGCCCACGGACGTGATGAGCTTCCCCATGGACGAGCTGCGCCCCGGCACCGCCGAGAACGAGACCCCGCCGGGCACGCTGGGCGACGTGGTGCTGTGCCCGCAGGTGGCCGCGAAGCAGGCCCTGGAGGCCGGTCACAGCGCCGTGGAGGAGATGCTGCTGCTGACCGTCCACGGCATCCTGCACCTGCTCGGCTACGACCACGCCGAGCCGGAGGAGAAGCGGGAGATGTTCGACCTCCAGCGCAGGCTGCTGCTGACCTTCCTGGCGGAGCGGGGCAAGTGACCACCGCTCCCGCCGCGCTGCTCCTGATCACCGGCGTGGTCGTCCTCGGCTTCGGGGCGGTGCTGTCGGCGGGGGAGGGGGCCCTGACCCACATGACCCGGGCCGCCGCCGAGGACCTGGCCGAGGCCGGACGCCGTGGCGCCGGCCGCGTGGTCTCCCTGACCGCCAAGCGCAACCAGGTGCTGGGCGCCATCGTCGGCCTGCGCGCCGGCGTCGACATGCTCGCCGCCGTGCTGATCACGCTGGCGGTCGCGGGCTGGTTCCGCCAGTGGTGGCAGGTGCTGCTGGTTGCCGCCGGGGCGAACCTGGTGCTGCTCGGGCTGCTGGTCGGCATCTCCCCGCGCTCCGCGGGACGCCGCAATCCCGCCGGCACCCTGCTGGCACTCGCCGGCGTTCTGGAGAAGGTCTATGCGCTGGGAGCACCCTGGCGGTGGGTGGAGTCGAGGTTCGGACACTCCTCCACCCTTACCGACGCCGAGGTGCGCGCCGAGATCACCGAGGACCTGCGCGAGATGATCGACGAGATCGGCGACTCCGAGACCATTGAGGACGAGGACCGCGAGATGCTGCGCAGCGTGGTCGAGCTCGGCCAGACCCTCGTGCGCGAGGTCATGGTGCCCCGCACCGACATGGTCACCATTGATGAGCACAAGCCCGCCTCCGCCGCCATGCGCCTGTTCATCCGCTCCGGCTACTCGCGCGTGCCCGTGATCGGGGAGGACGCCGACGACGTGCGCGGCATCCTCTACCTCAAGGACGTGCTGCGGCGCCTGTCCGACCACCCCGAGCACGGGGAACGCCCCGTGTCCGCGTTCGTGCGCGAGGCCGTCTACGTGCCCGAGACCAAGCTCGCCGACGACCTGCTGCGGGAGATGCAGCTCGGCCACTTCCACATCGCGCTGGCCGTGGACGAATACGGTGGCATCGCCGGCCTGGTCACCCTGGAGGACCTGCTGGAAGAGGTCGTCGGCGAACTCACCGACGAGCACGACCACGCCGAGCCGGTGGCCGAGGACCTCGGGGACGGCACCTTCCGGGTGCCCGTCCGCCTGGGCCTGGACGCCCTCGGCGAGCTCTTCGACCTGGAGATCGAGGACGACGACGTCGACACCGCCGGCGGCCTGCTCACCAAGGCCGTGGGCCGGGTGCCGCTGCCCGGCGCCAGCGGCGACGTGCAGGGCATCCACCTGGTGGCCGAGGAGGCCACCGGCCGCCGTCGACAGGTCGCTACCCTGCTGGCCTCCCGCAGTGACACCGGCCCCACCGCAGCGACCCCGGCCGCCCCCGACCAAATCGAAGACTCCGAGGAATGAGGCACAAGCGATGACCAACATGACCGACGCCGACGGCTTTCCCATCCTGCCCGACGACCCGGATACCGACGTCGACGACCCCGCCCGCGCACCGATCGCCGTGCCCGACTACCCCGAGGACTTCCGGGCCGGCTTCGTCTGCCTGCTCGGCCGCCCCAACACCGGCAAGTCCACCCTGACCAACGCGCTGGTCGGCACCAAGATCGCCATCACCTCCGGGCGGCCCGAGACCACCCGCCACAATGTGCGCGGCGTGGTCAGCCGGCCAGACTCTCAGCTGGTGCTGGTGGACACCCCCGGCTTCCACCGCCCCCGCACCCTGCTCGGCAAGCGCCTGAACGACCTGGTGCGCGAGACTCTAGCCGGGGTGGACGTCATCGCCTTCTGCATCCCCGCCGGCGACAAGATCGGCCCCGGCGACCGCCTCATCGCCCGGGAGCTGGCCGACCTGGGCAAGCCGGTCGTCGCCGTCGTCACCAAGACCGACACGGTCTCCCGCCCCAAGCTGGCCCAGCAGCTCCTGGCAGTCAGCGAGCTCGGCGACTGGGCCGACATCGTGCCCGTATCCGCCCTCAAAGGGGAGCAGATCGACGTCCTGCAGGAGGTGCTGACCTCCCACCTGCCGCCCTCCCCACCCCTGTACCCCACCGACTCCGTCACCGACGAGCCCCAGGCCGTCATGGTCGGCGAGCTGGTGCGCGAGGCCGCCCTCGAGCGCCTGCGCGACGAGCTGCCGCACTCCCTGGCCGTCGTGGTCGACGAGATCGTCGACCCGGCCACCGCCGAGCACGCCGGCCGCATCAAGGGCACCGGGAACCGCCTGCAGGTGCGCGTCAGCCTGCTGGTCGAGCGCGACTCGCAGAAGGCCATCGTCATCGGCCGGGGCGGGGCGAATCTCAAGGCAATCGGCACCGAGGCCCGCCGCGGCATCCAGCAGCTCCTGGGCCGCAAGGTCTACCTCGACCTGCATGTGCGCACCCTCAAGGACTGGCAGTCCGATCCAAAGGCCCTCGCCAAGCTCGGATTCTGAAGCCCCCGCCTATGCACCCGCTCCCCGACTCCCACAACCGGCCCGAACGCGAGACGCGTCGCGAGCGCCCTAAGGCTCTCCTGCCCCGCCGTGTAGGGCCCAAGCGGCAGCCCGCACGCATTACCAGGGCTGAATTGCGCTCCGGCTGGGCCTGGCTGCGCGAGTTCCCCCACCGCGCCTGGGTGCTGCTGGCCTGGCTGTGGCGCACCGAGCGGCGCCGCACCCTGATCGTGCTGGCGGCCGCCATCGGCGTCGCCGCGTTCATGGGGCTGCTCGGGACCGGCGGCCGCGAGATCTGGGAGATCCTGCTCACCCTCGCTCTGGGCGCCCTGGTGCTGGCGGTATCCACCGACCACCGCATCATCGGCGGCGTCGTGGTCACGGTTCTCGCCCTCAGCCTCGTCGGCACGCTCGCCGGGCCGCGCTGGAACCCCCAGCCGGTCACCGACTCCCTCACCCCGGTCACCGCCGACACCACCATCGGCGGGACGGTCGCGACCGCCGCCGTCGGCACCTACGAGTTCGAGACCACCACCATCACCATCACCCAGGCCGACGGCGAGGAGGTTCCCGCCCTGCTGCGCCGCCCGATCGGCGTCGAGGGGGACACACCCGGCGTCGTCTTCATGCACGGCGCCGGCACCCACGGCATCTGGGGCTTCACCGAGCAGGGCGAGGCCCTAGCCTCCGCCGGCGTCACCACGCTCGTGCCCTCCAAGCCCATGGAGGACTACTCGACGACCGAGCGCAACTACCTCACCATGGCCGCCGACTACCAGCGCAGCCTCGACTACCTGATCGCCCTGGACGGCGTGGACAGCGAGGCCGTCGGCATCTACGGAGAATCCGAGGGCGCCATCCCCGGGGTGGTGCTGACCGCCGAGGACGACCGCGTGGCCTTCCTCATTCTGGCCAGCGCCCCCGTGGTGCGGCTGCGCGAGCAGGCGGCGCTCGCCGTAGACACCTACATGCGCAATGTCGGAGTGCCCGAGGCCATGCTCACCCTGATCCCGCGAGTGCTCGGCTCCGCGAGGATCCCCGGCGGCGGCTTCGAGTACGCCGACTTCGACTCCGTGGCCTACCTGGAGACCATCTCCGTTCCCATCCTCATGCTTTACGGCACCGCCGACGCCTCCATGCCCCTGGTGCAGGGGCCGACCACGGTCTGGAACGCCCTGCAGACGGGCGGCAACGATCAGTTCACCGTCCGCTACTACGACGGCGCCAACCACGGCCTCAAACTCGGCATCACCACGGACGGTTCCCTCGCCCCGGGAGTGACCCGCGACCTGTCCCGCTGGGTGGCGGGCCTGCCGGAGACCGCCGACGCCGAGCCCCACGTAGCCGGCGCCACCCCCACCCAGGCGTACTGGGCGCAGACGCCCGACCCCACCCGCTGGTACGCCTCCGGGGACCTGATGCTGGCCACCCTCATCGTCGGCTTCGGGCTGATGGTGCTGGCGGGACTCGTCTGGCTGCTCGGCCAGGGGCCGCGGCTGCGCGGTCGCCGCGGCCTGCACCTGCCCGACCCCATCGGCCGCTGGGCCGTGTCCCTGTGCCTGAGCGTGACCGCGGCCTGGGTGCTGTACGTGGTCTACATCCTTGGTGTGGCCTCCCTGGCCACCAGTTACCGCACCAACCACCTGTTCTCCTACGGCGGCTGGGTGGTGGTCCAGCTGGTGGCGGTGCTCGCCGTCGTGATGCTGGTCAAGGTCGTCTACCGCGCCCGGCTTATGCGGGCGGCGGCGCACGCCGCCAACCGGGAGCGCGGTGAGAAGGGCCGCTGGCTCACCATCCCCGCGGCGGGGGTGCTCACCGCCGTACTGATCGGCGCCGCCGTGCTGCTGGTGGCAATCGCCTACTGGGGCCTGTTCCCCATGCTGGTATAGGTGCCTCCGGACGGGGAGGAGGATGCACCCTTGAGAGCGCTTACGCCTGATAGGCGTCGTTTGCAGGCTGCGACGCCCCGGCGTGGTCTTGACCCGCGCGGTGCGCTCGCTGATGGTGGTGCTGGTCTGCGTCTTGGTCTGGGCTGCCACTTGGGGCGCAGTCATGGTGACCGGGGGTATTTCCCAGTCGCTGACGGTGGCGGGAATCGCCGTGGTTGTCGCGGTGATGAACGCATCGGTTTTGCTGCGGGATCTCGATCCCATCAGGCGTGGGGCGCTGCGTTACTACGGATTCACCGGGACGGATTTCTGTGTGCTGTACGCAGTCATGTCCCTGCCGCTGACGGTGTTGGAGGCCGCGTGCGGAATGCTCGCACTGGGCTTCCCGGAATGGTCCGACGCGAGCCGCTTCGGTCTGTTGCTGGCGGCGTGGACGGTGACGACGGCGCTGGTGACGGTTGCCGTGGACTGGCTTGGACGCGTCGGCATTGCACCTGGGCTCCCAATGCTGCGTCTAAGGCTGCGGATTGGTGGCGGGCCGCGGAACCGCATCGCTTCGCTGCGCATGGTCTACCTGTGTTCGGCCTCCTGGTTGCCGCCGATTCTGGTGGCAGCTGTGGGCGTGGTGATCGCATACGCGCTGGGACGCTTCGGTCAGTCGGCCTCCGTCGGCGTGTTCGTCGCGGGCGGCTACCTGGCTGCGACGGTGATCGGCGTTCTCGCCGAGGTCGATGACACGCCCGCGGCCCGCTATGCCAGGAGCCGCTACGCCGTCGCCGACGCGGAGTTGCGGCGAGTCAAGCTCACGCTGGCGCTGCCGCTGCTGGCCGCCGAATGCCTGGCGGCGGGCTCGCTCGGCGTGGTCGCCGGGGCCCGCACCGACGCCGTCCACCTGCTGGCGTGCCTGGTATACCTGCCGCTACTGGCGATGGCGCTGGCCGACGCCGCCACCGCCTACACCCGGCGGCATCGCATGCTGCCGGCCGCAGAGATCGGTGGGATGCTGATCGCGTTGACTCCGGGCCTGCCCCTGGTGCTGTTCCCACTCACCGCCCGCCTGTTGCGCAGGAGCGAACATGCTTGAAGTCATCGACGTACAGCGCCGCTACCGCAGCGGGCGCGGCACCGGGCCGCTGACCCTGGAGGTGGCAGCGGGGGAGGTGCTCGGTGTCGTCGGGCCCAACGGGGCGGGCAAGACCACGCTCTTCGGCGCCCTGTGCGGAGCGGACGACTTCCAGACCGGCACCGTCCGCCTGGACGGACGCGAGCTGGGGCGGCGCCTGCCCGCCGAGGCCTGTGGCTTCCTGCCCGAGCAAAGTCGGCTGTTCCCACAGCTTACCGCCCGTCAGGCGTGCCGCTTCGAGGCCGCCATGCGGGTCCTGGACCTGGACGACACTGCGCTGGAGGAGCAGCTGGACCGCTTCGGCTGCGCCGACTTCCGCGACACCGAGGTACGGCACCTGTCCCAGGGAATGACCCGCCGCCTGGGGATCGCCTGCGCCTTCCTCGGCACCCCGCGGGTGGTGGTGCTCGACGAGCCGCTCAACGGGCTCGACGTGGAGGGCGTGCTGCTGTTCCGACGCGCCCTGGCCGACTACCTGGACAGCGGCGGCATCGCCCTGATGTCCAGCCACATCCTCAGCGTGCTCGACGAGGTGTGCGAGCGGATGGTGCTGCTCAAGGACGGGCTGGTGGCCGCCACCGTGGACGTGCGCGAAGGCGGCGCCGAACGGGCCTACCTCGAGATCTTCGGGCACTGATCCAGTGTCAGCGGCGTTCCAAGCGGTCAGGTCAGGGGCGGGAACTCCTCCAGGGAGAACACCGACTCCACAGGCACGTCGAAATAGCGGGCGATGCGCAGCGCCAGGTACAGGGACGGCGCATACTCGCCGCGCTCCAGATAGCCGACCGTCTGGTAGTGGACGCCGAGCGCCTCCGCCAACTGCCGCCTGCTGACCCTACGGTCCGCGCGCAGCACGGCGATCCGGTTGTGAACGACCTCTCCGGACATCTCACAGCCCACTTTGGGAGCGGAGCTTCGACTGGGTGCGGCTCAGCCCGCCGATCGTCTCCGTGCGGAAGCTGCGGCGGATGACCGGCGGCACCAGCGCGAAGCCGACGACGACCCAGGCCAGCAGCACCCCGACGCCGAGCACCGGATGGAAGCTGCCGCCGATCTCCCAGGACGGATCGCCGACTAGAGTCCACCGGGTCAGGTGCCCGGACCAGTAGGTGGGCAGCAAAGCCTGAATCGCCTGGACCCAGGCCGGCATCGCTGAAACCGGATAGCAGAAGCCGGTCACAAGGAGTGCGCCGCAGATCAAGAAATTCACCATGAAACTGTAAATGCCACGTACGAATGCGCTGAGGATGAATCCGAGGGGCGCGCACGCCAGCGAGGCCAGTGCGGCAATGAGCAGGCAAAGCAGTGCGTTTCGGGGCGAGGGCATGGTGATATCGACGAAGACCGCGGCGCCCAGAAGGATCATTACCTGCATGACGACCACGAGTGCCACGGTGGACAGCGTCTTGCCGATCGCCCAGGTGAGCGGTCCGTGCGGAAGGATGCGCACCCGCAGTAGTGCGCCGCCGATGCGGTCGGTATAGGTCTCCCCGCCGATCTGCATCATGACGAGACTGGCGAAGCCGCCGACGGCGCTGGCCGCGAACATGGTGCCGAAGGCATTAGTGGAGTCTAATCCCTGGAGCGGGCCATCGTTTATCCGGGAGACGACCAATATGGCGGCCACTGTAAACAGGATAGACGCCGCTCCGGCTCCCATGAGGTTCGGTCGCAGATCGCCGTAGGCCTGACGTGCCGCCGCGCGCAGTACGGACAGGGGTAGGGAACGAGTGGGGGTCATGGTCTAGGCTCCTTGGCGGTGGTGGTTGCCGGATCGCTCTGGATGGTCAGGTGATCTATGCCGCTTTGCTCGGCCTCCGCGGGTTGGGAGACCAGGGCGAGGTAGGCCTCCTCCAAGGTGGGGCGGGTGACGGTCAACCCGCTGATCGCGTCCAGGTCCAGCTGCTGCAGGAAGCGCTCGGGGGACGCGGTGGCATGCACGTGGTGCTCGCCGTCCTGCATCCAGGTCACCTCTGCCTTCCTGCCGACGCGCTCGCGCAGCTCGGTGACGGGGCCGTCGGCAATGATCCTGCCTGCCGCCATAATGATCACCCGGGAGGCCAGGCGTTCGGCCTCGGACAGGTCGTGCGTGGTCATGAGCACTGTGGCATCGTCGTCGACGCGCTCCATGATCAGATCGTGCAGGCGCGCCTTGGAGGCGGGGTCCAATCCCGTCGTCGGCTCGTCAAGAATCAGCAGGTCCGGACGGCCCATCAGCGCCGCCGCGAAGTCAAGCGTGCGCCGCTGTCCTCCCGAGAGCCGGGACAGGCGCGAGCCCGCTTTGTCAGTCAGGCCGACGGCGTCGAGTACCTCGGCCACGTCGGCCACCTGCGCCGATGCCGTCAACTGCATGGAACGGATCCACTCCAACTGATCCTTGACCCGCCACTTGGCGTGATCGGACCAGTTCTGCTGCACCAGCCCGATCCGCGCCCAGAAGGCGGCGCCAGCGCGGCGCGGATCGGTGCCAAACACGCGGACGCTGCCCGTGCGCGGGCGCAGTGAGCCGAGCAGATTCTCCACCAAGGTGGTCTTGCCGACGCCGTTGGGGCCCAGCAGGCACACGACCTCGCCGGGATGCACCGTGAGGGTGACGTCGTGCAGCACCGGGAGCTTGCCGTAGGCGAAGTCGACGCCCCGGGCGGTGATGACGGGCGGGGCAGGGGACATGTCCGCTCCTTCCTGGTAGGTACGCTACTGAATATAGCAGATCTACTACATAATGCGTGCGTTGATGACGACTGTTGTGGCCGTGAGTCGCGAGAGGTGCTCGCCGTCGCGCCGTCCACACTGTGACCTGGCATGGCATTGCCGCCGATTCGGGGTACGGTGTCCCCGTGCGCGCGACCTGTGTCCGGGAGCGGAGCCTCCTGCTTAGTCGCCGCGGCGGGGCCTGACCAGGCCGGCACCCCGACCGCGGCTTACTTCGCGTAGCCAGCCACCCCGGCGCGCCGGGCCCCGGCGCCGGGAATCAGCAAACCCGCACAGGAGAACCCATACTCATGCGTACCGCCCGCCCCGCACCCCAGCAGCCCTCCGGCATGCCCTTCACCAAGTACCGGCCCTTCCTCGACACCGTCGACACCTCTCTGCCGGACCGCACCTGGCCGAACCAGCGCCTGACCCACGCCCCCCGCTGGCTGACCACCGACCTGCGCGACGGCAACCAGTCCCTCATCGAGCCCATGGGCCCGGACGCCAAGCGCGCCATCTTCGACCTGCTCGTGCGCATGGGCTTCAAGGAGATCGAGGTCGGCTTCCCCGCCGCCTCCCAGACCGACTACGACTTCGTGCGCTCCCTGGTGGAGGACGACGCCATCCCCGCCGACGTCACCATCTCAGTGCTCACCCAGTCCCGGGGAGACCTGATCGACCGCACCCTGGACGCCTGCGTCGGCGCCCCGCGCGCCACCGTCCACCTGTACAACGCCCTGTCCCCGCTGTTCCGGGAGGTCGTCTTCCGCATGGACCGGGACGATATCCGCGAGCTCGCCGTCGAGGGCACGCGCCAGGTCATGGCCCGGGCGGAGAAGGTGCTCACCGATGACACCATCTTCGGCTACGAGTACTCCCCGGAGATCTTCGTGGACACCGAGCGCGAGTACGCCCTGGAGGTCTGTGAGGCCGTCATGGGCGTGTGGCAGCCCGAGGGCGACCGCGAGATCATCCTCAACCTGCCCGCCACCGTCGAGCGCGCCACGCCCAACGTCTACGCCGACCAGATCGAGTGGATGAGCCGCAACCTCTCCCACCGCGACGCCGTGTGCCTGTCCATCCACAACCACAATGACCGCGGCTCCGGCATCGCCACAGCCGAACTGGGCATGCTCGCCGGCGCCGACCGCGTGGAGGGCTGCCTGTTCGGGCACGGCGAGCGCACCGGCAACGTCGACCTGGTCACCCTGGCGCTCAACCTCTTCAGCCAGGGCGTCGACCCCATGCTCGACCTGTCCGACATCGACGAGGTGCGTCGCGTCGTCGAGCAGTCCACCCAGATGGACGTGCCCCCGCGCACGCCCTACGCCGGCGAACTCGTCTACACCTCCTTCTCCGGCTCCCATCAGGACGCCATCAAGAAGGGCTTCGCCGCCCGCGCCGAGAAGGTCGCCGCCAAGATCGCAGGCGGCCTGAGCCAGGCCGAGGCCGAAGTGGCCGTGCCCTGGTCCATGCCCTACCTGCCCATCGACCCGCACGACGTCGGCCGCTCCTACGAGGCCGTCGTGCGCGTCAACTCCCAGTCCGGCAAGGGCGGGGTCTCCTACCTGCTGCGCACCACGCGCAACCTGGACCTGCCGCGCCGCCTGCAGATCGAGTTCTCCAACATCGTCCAGCGCCACGCCGACACCTACGGCGGCGAGATCGGCGCCGACGACCTGTGGTCGATCTTCGCCGACGAGTACCTGCCCGCCGCCTCCGCGCCCGGCGCCGACCTGCCCACCTGGGGCCGCTACAGCCTCAAGGGTGCCACCCTCACCTCCGTCGGCGACGACGAGTCCATCCTCACCGTCACCATCTCCGACGGCGACGAGCGCAAGCTGCTGACTGCCTCCGGCTCCGGCCCGCTCGACGCCTTCGTCACTGCCCTGGAGCAGACCGGTGTGCAGGTGCGCATCCTCGACTACGCCGAGCACGCGCTCAGCGAGGGTCGCGACGCCCGCGCCGCCTGCTACGTAGAGTGCGAGGTTGGCGGCCAGGTGCTGTGGGGCGTCGGCATCGACCCCTCCATCACCACCGCCTCCTTCAAGGCCGTCATCTCCGCCGTCAACCGCGCCATGCGCTGACCGGGGGCGCCGTTGGGGAACAGGCTCTACCGGGACGAGGCGATCGTCCTGCGCACCTACAAGCTGGGTGAGGCCGACCGCATCATTGTCATGCTCACCCGCGCCCACGGGCAGGTGCGCGCCGTCGCCAAGGGAGTGCGGCGCACCACCTCGCGCTTCGGCGCCCGCCTGGAGCCCTTCTCCATGATCGACGTGCAACTGCACGCCGGACGCAACCTGGACGTGGTTACCCAGGCGGAGACCATCGACCCCTTCGGCCGCGCCATTGCCGCGGACTACGCCATGTTCACCTGCGCCGAGACCATGGCGGAGACGGCCGAGCGTCTCACCCGCGACGACGGCGACCTGGGCACCACCGACTCCCCCCAGCAGTTCCTGCTGCTGTACGGGGCACTGTCCGCCCTGGCACGCCGCCGCCACGCCCCGGGGCTCGTGCTCGACTCCTACCTGCTGCGGGCCCTGGCCCTGGCCGGGTGGGCGCCGTCGTGCTACGACTGCGCCCGCTGCGGTGCCACCGGGCCCCACACCGCCTTCCACGTGCAGGCGGGAGGCGCCGTCTGCCCCGGCTGCCGGCCCGCCGGCGCCGTCGACGTCGAACCGGGCAGCATGGCCCTGCTCGGCGCCCTGCTCTCGGGCGACTGGGGGCTGGCCGACGCGTCCACTTCGCGCCAGCGCGCCCAAGCCTCCGGGTGCGTGTCCGCCTACCTGACCTGGCACCTGGAACGGCGCCTGCGTTCCCTCTCCCTCGTAGAAAGGGCCTGACATGCCTGACACGACGGACTCCGCCCCCGGCGGGGGTGCCGCCCCGGATCCGCGCCCGCTCGACGTCGTCCCCCTGCACCGCGAGGGACTCACCCCGCCGGCGCTGGACCCGGCGGCCGTGCCCGCACACGTCGCCTGCGTCATGGACGGCAACGGCCGCTGGGCCAATGCCCGCGGCCTGCCCCGCACCGAGGGGCACCGGGTGGGGGAGTCGACCATGATGGACGTGATCGCCGGCGCCGTCGAGCTGGGCGTCAAGGAACTGAGCGTCTACGCCTTCTCTACCGAGAACTGGAAGCGCTCACCCGCCGAGGTGCGCTTCCTGATGGGCTTCACCCGCACGGTGCTGCGCGCCCAGACCGACGATCTGCTGGAGTGGGGCGTGCGCGTGAACTGGGTGGGGCGCGAGCCGAAGCTGTGGAAGTCGGTGCTCAAGGAGGTGCGCCGCTCCGAGCGCATCACCGCCGGCAACGACACCATGGTGCTGAACATGTGCCTGAACTACGGCGGCCGGGCCGAGATAGCCGACGCCGCCCGCGCCATGGCCCGCGACGTGGAGGCGGGGCGGCTGCGGGCAGGGTCGATCAACGAGAAGACCGTGCAGCGCTACCTGTACTCCCCGCACATGCGGGACGTGGACCTGTTCATCCGCACCGGCGGGGAGCAGCGCACCAGCAACTTCCTGATGTGGTCCTCGGCCTACGCGGAGCTGTACTTCTCCGACCTGCCCTGGCCCGAGTTCGACCGCACCGAGCTGTGGCGCGCCTGCGAGGCCTACGCGCACCGGGAGCGCCGCTTCGGCGGCGCCGTCGACCGGGTCGCCGGCGCCTAAGCACCGCGGCGCTACTCCGACCGATCTCGGCACGTAACTTCTACCGATCTCGGCGGTTATCTGGAGCAGGCGGGGCACAGGCCGAAGAACTCCACCGTGTGCTCCATGTCGGTGTAGCCCTGTTCGGCCGAGACCCGCCGGATCCACTCCTCCAGTTCGCCGCCGGCCACCTCCACGGTGCGCCCGCACGAGCGGCACACGATGTGGTGGTGGTGCTCGTGGCGCTCGCACTCCCGGTACAGGGCCTCGCCGTCGGCGCTGCGGATCTGGTCGACCTCCCCGGCCTCGGCCATGGCGGTCAGGTTGCGGTACACGGTCGCCAGCCCCACCTTGGTGCCCTCAGCCTGCAGGGCGGCGTGAATCTGCTGGGCGGAGCGGAACTCGTTGGTGCGGGCCAGTATGTCGGCCACCGCGGCTCGCTGCCAGGTGGACCGATGCCGCGACGAATTGCCTCCGGCTGCATTCACACTCATGCACGCACCTCCTGCTCGCTGTGGTCGCTGACTTCCGAACGGTGCCGGTGCCTGCCGCGGATCGCACGTGCCAGGCCGCCCAACAGCGCGACGAGCGCGTAGGCTCCGACGAGGAGCACGACGATCATGGCCCCCGGCGAGGCGGCGAGGAAATAGGTGATCGTCAGCCCGGCCACGCAGGCGACCACGCCGATTCCCATCGCCAGGTGCATGGTGCGTCCGAAGGAGTAGGAGACCAGCTGGGCGATCGCCACCGGCACGATCATCACCGCCGACACCAGCAGCGCGCCCACCACCCGCATGGAGACCGAAACGGTCAGTGCCGCCACTACGGCCACCGTCACGTTCAGTACACCCGTGGGCAATCCGATGGCGCGGGCGAATTCCTCGTCGTGGCACAGGGCGAACAGGGGGCCGCGCAGGCCGAGCCCCACCGCCAGCACAACGGCGGCGAGCACCACCGTGAACCAGGTATCGGAGGCCGACACGGTCGCGATCGAGCCGAACAGGTAGCTGGTCAGGTTCGTCGTCGTCCCGCCGGCCAATTTGATGAGGATGACGCCGCCGGCGATGCCCCCGTAGAACAGGATCGCCAGGGCCACGTCGCCGCGCGTGCGGCCCCGGGCGCGGATGACCTCGATGAGCACGGCGCCGACCACGGAGGCGACGATGGCCCCCGGAATGGCCCAGGCATCGTGGGGGGTGACGTTCGCAGCGGCGCCGGCGATCCAGCCCAGCGCCACCCCGGTCAGGGCGATGTGGCCGATGCCGTCGCCCAGCAGTGCCAGGCCCCGCTGCACCAGGTAGGTGCCCACCACCGGCGCCGACAGCCCTACCAGCACCGCCACGATGTAGGCCCGCTGCATCAGCGGGCTGGCCAGCATCTGGCCGAGTGCGGTGATGAGGTCGCTCACTTCACTCCTCCTGCCTGCCGCACGGAAGTAGTCAGCACCGGAGCGTGGTGGGCGGCCGGCTCGGTGGCGCCGTGCTCATGCTCGTGCTCGCAGTCATCGGGGCGGTCGTGACCGAGCTCGTCGTGGCGGGCGTGGTCATGGGCGAGCTCGCTCTTCGGTCCGTCGAAAACCACCCTGCCCTCGGCCAGGACGACGGCGCGCTCGATGACGTCGCTCAGCTCACCCATCTCATGCAGGACGGTCAGCAGCGTCAGTCCCCGGCGGCGCAGGTCGGCCAGGGTGACGGCCAGGGACTCGCGGGAGGCGCGGTCGATGCCGGCCAGCGGCTCGTCGAGCAGCAGCAGCTCGGGGGAGCGCACCAGTGCCCGGGCGATCAGTACCCGTTGGGACTGGCCGCCGGAGAAGACCTGCACATGGTCCCGGGCGCGGTCGGCCAGGCCCACGGCGTCCAAGGCCTCCAGTGCCCGGCGTCGGGCACTCCGGCCGCGGTCGGCGAAGGGGCGCCCCGGCGAGAGTAGTCCGGAGCGGACCACTTCCAGTGCGGTGGCCGGCACACCCGAGGACGCCCCGACCCGCTGGGGAACGTATCCGACCCGCCCCCACGGCACCGTGCGGCGCTCGCGGGCGTCGTGCCCGAACAGCCGCACTGTGCCCGAGCGGACCGGCAGCAGCCCCAGGATCGTCTTGACCAGGGTGGACTTGCCCGATCCGTTGGCACCCAGCAGCGCGACCGACTCGCCCCCGTACACCGTCAGGTCGACCGCGTCCAGGATGAGGTTGGATCCGAGCACAACCGAGGCGTCATTCACTTCGATCGGTGGGGCGCTCGCGCGTGCGGGAACCGATGGCGATGTGGAGGTCATGAAGTCCTTCTGGCGATGATGGGAACCGTGATCACTGGCAGGATAGCGCGGTGCGCAGCTCCTGCAGGTTCGTGGACATGGCGTCGGCGTAGTCTCCGGAGGCAGGGGCGGACTCGATCGGGTCGAGCACGGCGGTGGTAGTGCCGGTCTCGGAGGCGAGTGCCTCGGCGGTCTTGGCCGAGACGAGCTCCTCGGTGAAGATCGTAGTGGTCCCAGTCTCCTGCACGATCTGCTTGACGGCCGCGAGCTCGGCAGGGCTGGGTTCGGACTCGGGGTCGATGCCGGATACAGATGCCTGGGTCAGCCCGTAACGGTCGGCCAGGTAGCCGAAGGCGGCGTGCGAGGTGACGAAGGTGGTGCGCTCGCACTGGGCCAGGCCCGTGGAGTAGTCGCTGTCCAGGCCGCTGAGGGTCTCGGTGAGGGCGGCCAGATTCGCCTCGTAGTCCGCCGCGTGGTCGGGGTCGGCCTGGGTCAGGGCGGTCTTGATCGCCTGCGCGGCGGACTGCATGCGCACGGGGTCGAGCCAGAAGTGTGGGTCGGCGGCGTCGTCGGAGTGGCCAGCGGCGTCGGCGTCCTGGGTGGCGGCCCCCGCGTCGTCCGCGTCCTGTGCGTCGCCGTCCTCGTGATCGTGTTCCACGCCGTCGTGATGGGTGAGATCGACCGCGTCGGACAGGTCTATAACGGTGGGGCCGGACACCTCCTTCAGGGCGTCGTCCAGGGACGGCTGGAATCCGGCCACGTAGGCCACCAGATCGGTTCCCGACAATGCGGTGACGTCCTTGGGGGCGAGTTCGTAGTCGTGCGGCTCCACATTGGTGGGCGTGACCGAGCTGACGGTCACGTGCTCGCCGCCGATGGCCTGCGTCAAGTACTGGATCGGGTAGAAGGAGGTGGCGACGGACAGGCCTTGCCCGCCGTCGGCGTCGCTGCCGGAGTCGGTGGAGCAGGCGGCCAACGGAAGACAGGCGAGTCCGAGCACGGCGGTGGAGATCGTGGCGAGTCCACGACGGCGGCGGGAAGAAACGTTCATGGGAACCATTTTCATCTCGTGGTGAGCGGATCGTCAAATCATGCGGCGTTGACCCGTAGACTGGCCCCCGTTCGTCCCACCGACCGCGTGCGGACAGTAGACGACATCAGCATCAGGACCTACGGAGAAACACAGTGGCAGCAACTCCCTCAACGCTCGACCGCGTCATCAACCTTGCCAAGCGGCGTGGTTTCGTCTTCCCCTGCGGCGAGATCTACGGCGGTACGCGCTCGGCCTGGGACTACGGGCCGCTCGGCGTGGAGCTGAAGGAGAACATCAAGCGCCAGTGGTGGCAGTACATGGTCCGCTCCCGTGACGACGTCGTCGGCCTGGACTCCTCCGTCATCCTGCCGCGCGAGACCTGGGTCGCCTCCGGGCACGTCGCCGCCTTCACCGACCCGCTGATCGAGTGCACCTCCTGCCACAAGCGGCTGCGCGAGGACGAGCTCCAGGAGGCCTACGCGGCCAAGCACGGGATCGACAACCCCGACACCGTCACCCTGGAACAGCTGGTGTGCCCAAACTGCGGCACCCGGGGCGCCTTCACCGAGCCCAAGGCCTTCTCGGGCCTGCTCAAGACCTTCCTCGGCCCGGTCGACGACGAGGCCGGCCTGCACTATCTGCGCCCCGAGACCGCCCAGGGCATCTTCATCAACTTCACCAATGTGATGAGCGTCGCCCGCAAGCGGCCGCCCTTCGGCATCGGCCAGGTGGGCAAGTCCTTCCGCAACGAGATCACCCCCGGCAACTTCATCTTCCGCACCCGCGAGTTCGAGCAGATGGAGCTGGAGTTCTTCGTTGAGCCGGGCACCGACGAGCAGTGGCACCAGTACTGGATCGACTACCGCAAGGCCTGGTACACCGACCTCGGCATCTCCGAGGACAACCTGCGCCTGTACGAGCACCCCAAGGAGAAGCTCTCCCACTACTCCAAGCGCACCGTCGACCTGGAGTACCGCTTCGGCTTCGTCGGCGGCGAGTGGGGCGAGCTGGAGGGCATCGCCAACCGCACCGACTTCGACCTGTCCACTCACGCCGAGCACTCCGGCAAGGACCTGTCCTACTTCGACCAGGGCAAGAACACGCGCTGGACCCCCTACGTCATCGAGCCGTCCGCCGGGCTGACCCGCTCGCTGATGGCCTTCCTCGTGGAGGCCTACACCGAGGACGAGGCCCCCAACACCAAGGGCGGGGTGGACAAGCGGGTGCTGCTGCGCCTGGACCCGCGCCTGGCTCCGGTCAAGGCCGCCGTTCTCCCGCTGAGCCGCAAGGAGGAGCTGACCACTCCCGCGCGCGAGCTGGCCGCCCGGCTGCGCCGCAGCTGGAACGTCGAGTACGACGACGCCGGCGCCGTGGGCCGCCGCTACCGCCGCCAGGACGAGGTCGGCACCCCCTTCTGCATCACCTACGACTTCGAGTCGCTGCAGGACGGCGCGGTCACCGTGCGCGAGCGCGACACCATGGCCCAGGAGCGCATCCCGCTCGAGGGCGTGGAGCGCTACCTGGCCGAGCGCCTGGTGGGCTGCTGAGCGCGGCGCGTCTTATGACCCCGGTGGCACTGCACGACCTTGGGGTACAGATCACGACCACCCGGGGGTCGTGGAACGTACCCCAAGGTCGTGATTTGCAGGAGGCGGGACGATTCGGGTGCGGCTGCTGACGGCTCGCTCAGCGACGGCGTATCCCCAGCATCGACCCCTCGCGCAGTCCGGACTCCAGGCTAGTCCCGGGCCACAGCAGATCGCGGTTGGGCCTGAGCGAAGCGACAGCTCCGGCGGGGAAGGCCGCGAGAACCTTGTCGGCCAGTGCACGCAGATCGCGGAACTCGCCGTAAGTCACGCGAACAAGGCGCCACCCCATCGCCTGGATGGAGTCCTGACGCAGCTTCTCCTGCCAGGCGTCCTCACGGGTGCTGTACTTGAGGCGCCCGTCCACCTCGATGACGATCCTGTAGTCGGGCCAGCACAGATCGACCCACCACCTATTCGCGCCGGTGTCTATCCGGTACTGCACCTGGGCCGGCACGACTCCGAGCACGAGCGTCAGCCAGCGCATGACGGACTCACCCGGCGAATCGGCCAGTGGCGTCGCCGCGCTCAGTACGGCGCGCGCCTGGGCGATACCGCGCCTGCGGGGTGAGCGTCGCAGCCACTCCTGCCAGGTGTCCCGGGCCCTCTCCTCGGCATCCGCGAACGCGTGGCGGTCGCCCGGCTGCGATCGGCAGTACAAGCGCAGTGCGGCATCCGCGATCGACAGGGCGTTGTGTGCGGGCTCGTCAAAGGCACAGTCGAAAGCGGTACGCAGCACAGTGGTGACCGGGACTCCGCCGACTACGGTGACCTCTTCCTCGGACAGGTCCAGCTGGCGCCGCCAAAGCATGATCTGGCGGCAGTAGAAGTCCTCGTGCGCATTCGGGCGGGGCGGCCCCGAGGGCGGCACGCTGATCAGCGGCAGTCGCATGCCGACCTGCTTGGGGGTGCTGGGGACCGCCAGGTACACGTCCGGCTCCTGCGTCATCATCGGCAGGCCGAGGACTAGCGCTGCGGAAGTGTGGGTGAGGCAGCGCGCGGACCGGTGCGCGGTCTGCGCGGTTATAGCGCGCGCCAGCGCCAGGGTGTATCGGTGCTGCCAGCGCTTGGCATCCGGAGTGGGAACCCAACGAATGCCGGGAGCCAGTCGCAATGTCGAATCGAGGACGCCCGCGCCGGTTCGGGCACTGCGCCCGGAGCGGACCAGGACGGGGAGCAGGCTGCGGTCGAGCGGCTGATGGAGCGGGGAGGACATGCCTTGAGCATCCGCCGCGGGTCGATTGGGAGCCACCTCGGAGGCTTCCACCTGTGGATCGGATGGTGCCTGGGCTGCTTCGAACGCCGCCTGTGGACTTCGGCGTCCGTGAGGGCCTCCGGGTTTTCGCTGCGCTCCGCGACCCCGGTGGCACTGCACGACCTTGGGGTACGTTCCACGACCCCCGGGTGGTCGTGATCTGTACCCCAAGGTCGTGATTTGCGGGATGAGGTGCCGATGGGTCGGCCAGTGCCTGCGCGGCACCCGTGCTCCGGCGCCGACGACGGGCATGATGGCCGCGTGAACGACGAGACGACGCCGACCGCCGCCCCGACTCCGCACCACCACTCCGGGCCCCTTGACCTGGATGCGGTCGAGGCCCGGCGGGTGCGCCTGGTACTGGCCGCGATCGTCCTGCCCCTGGTGGCGGCTACGCTCATCGGCCTGATCGTGTTGTGGCCGGGCGGGAGCTCACTGGTCGGCTCCCAGTCCTTCACGGCAGAAGGCGCCACGCTCGAGTCCGCCACCATCACCTCCCTGGATTCCTCCGCCTGCGCCGATGCCACCGACGCGCTGGTGGGGGTGTCCAACGACGCTCTGCTGGCCGACGCCGTCTGCGCCGAGATCACCTCTGGCGACGGCGCGGGGCTGATCATGCCGGTGCACATCCCGGCCGAGTCCCTGACCGCGGCCGACGTCGGCGACCACCTGCAGGTGATGTACACGCCCGCCGCACTGGCCTCCGGCACCCCCTACGTGTTCGTCGACTACGCCCGCCAGGTGCCGGTTGCCGCGTTGGCGGTGGTGTACCTGGTGCTCGTCGTCGCCGTCGCCGGGCGCAAGGGGGCGCTCAGCGTGCTGGGCCTGCTGCTGGCCACGGCCGTACTGCTCGGCTTCATGATCCCGGCGCTGCTGGACGGCGCCTCACCCATGTGGGTGACGCTGGTAGGCGCCTCGGCCATGATGCTGCTGGCCGTATACGTCGCCCACGGCATCTCCGTGCGCACCACCACCGCGCTGTTGGGCACCTTCGCCGGCGTGGTCATCACCGTGCTGCTGTCCCTGTGGGGTGTGGGAGCCGCCAACCTGACCGGCGCCACCGAGGAGACCGCCCTGACTCTGACGGCCATGGTCGGCGGCATCAACCTGCAGGCACTGCTGACCTGCGGCATGGTGGTGGCGGCCCTGGGCGTCCTCAACGATGTGACCATCACCCAGGCCTCCGCCGTTTGGGAGCTGCACGCCGCCAACCCCGCCCTGGGCCGCGCTCGCCTGTTCACCGGGGGCATGCGGATCGGCCGCGACCACATCGCCTCCACCGTGTACACCCTCGCCTTCGCCTACGCCGGCACCGCCCTGCCGCTGATCCTGTCGGCCTCCCTGATCGACCGGTCCTTCGCCGCCACGCTCCTGTCCGGGGAGATCGCCGAGGAGGTCGTGCGCACCCTGGTGTCATCCATCGGATTGGTGCTGGCCATTCCGGCGACGACGGCGATCGCCGCGGCCCTGTGCCGCACCGGCGAGCCGACCGGTCGGTAGTCCCGCTCAGCCGCCGGAGACGTCCAGTTCGGCGTCGGCCAGCAGTGCCCGATCCGCCTCGCCCAGGCGGGGGGAGTCGAGCCAGCCGTCGGGCAGATGCGGCGCGCGCGGGTTGCCGGCCCGCCCCCGCGGCCCCTCGGCCGCCGCTCCCGGGAAGGGCACGTCCTGCGGCAGCCGCTGCCGCATGCGCGCCAGGGCGGCGTCGAGCTCGGCGAGGCTGGACACGCGCATCAGCTCGGCGCGCGCCGACCCGCCCACCGGATAACCCTTTAGGTACCAGCCGATGTGCTTGCGCAGGTCGCGCACGCCTCGCTCCTCTCCCAGCTCCGCGGCCAGCAGCCGCCCGTGCTCCTTGATGACCGCAATGACGGCGTCCAGGTCGGGCCGGGTGCGCTCGGCCCGACCGTGCATGGCCGAGACGATGTCGGCGAACAGCCACGGGCGCCCCTGACAGCCGCGCCCCACCACGACGCCGTCGCAGCCGGTCGCGTCCAGCATCGCCACGGCGTCGTCCCCGCTCCACACGTCCCCGTTGCCGAGTACCTGCAGCTTCGTGGCCGCCTTGAGCCGGGCGATCTGCTCCCAGCGGGCCTTGCCGGAGTAGTGCTGCCGGGCGGTGCGCGCGTGCAGCGCCAACGCCGCGATTCCGGCGTCGGCGGCGATGCGGGCCGCATCCAGAAAGGTCTCGTGGGCGTCGTCGATCCCCAGACGCATCTTGACCGTCACCGGCACCTCGCGCTCCCGTCTGGTGGCGGCCGCGGCGGACTGGCAGGCCTGCACCGCCGCGCGCATGATCGCCTCCAGCAGGTCGCGCTTCCACGGCAGGGCGGCGCCCCCGCCCTTGCGGGTCACCTTGGGAACGGGGCAGCCGAAGTTGAGGTCGATGTGGTCGGCCAGGTCCTCGGTCACCAGGATCCGCACCGCGGCCGCGACCGTGGCCGGATCCACCCCGTACAGTTGGATGGACCGCACCCGCTCCGTGGGGTCGGTGCGCACCATCGCCAGGGTCTTGGCATTGCGCTCTACTAGCGCCCGGGTGGTCACCATCTCGGTGACGTACAGTCCGGCGGGCGCCGCCAGCCCGCCGTCGGCGGTGGGAACCGGACCCTCATGCGCCGGGCGCAGCGCCTCGGGCAGTGCCCGCTCCCCGTAGCGGCGGCACAGGCGGCGGAACGACGCGTTGGTCACCCCCGCCATCGGTGCGAGCACCACTGGCGTGGCGATCTCCAGCGGGCCGATGCGCAGCGGCGGAGCGGCGGGACTGCGCCGACCTGTCTGCGTGGGGGAGGGGTACGCCGGAGCGGGCAGGTCGGTCAGCGGCGGGAGCGGGTCGGGCGATGCGGTCACCGGCACATGCTGGCACATCCGGGCCGTGGTCGCCGCCGCATGCGAGGCTGGTGCCATGAGCGAGCAAACGGCCCGGACTGCGGGCCTACTCCAAGGCCGCACCGTCCTCATCACCGGGGTGCTGCGGCCCGCCTCCATCGCCGCGGCCATCGCGGTCGTCGCCAGGGAGCAAGGGGCGCGCGTGGTGCTCACGGGACATCCCCGCACGCTGGCGCTGACCCGGGCCACCGCCCGCCGCATCGGCGATGCTCATGCGGTCCTCCCGCTGGACGCCGCCGACGCCGCCTCTCGGGCCGCACTCCTGCCGCGGTTGGCGCGTGAGGGAGTGGAGCGCCTGGACGGCGTCGTCCACGCCATCGCCCACGCCGATCCCGCCCTGCTCGGCACGCTGCTGCCCGCCGGGGCCGACACCGACGCCGCCGCGGGTGTGGATGCGGACGCGCACAGCCGGGTGCTGGCCGAGGCCTTCACCGCCTCGGCCGCCTCTCTGCCCGCGCTCGTCGATGCCGTGCGGTCCCTGCTCACACCCCGCGCGTCGGTGGTTGCCCTCACCTTCGACACCGGGCACGTCCACCTCGGCTACGGCTGGATGGGGCCGCTCAAGGCCGCCCTGGAGGCGAGCGTGCGCGGCCTGGCCGTGGAGCTGGGGCCCGCGGGCGTGCGCGTGAACGCCGTCAGCGCCGGGCCCCTGGTGACCCCCGCCGCCTCCGCCATCCCCGGCCTCGAGGCCCTGGCAAGTCGTTGGGAGGCAGCGGCTCCGCTCGGCTGGGACCGGCACGACGCCGCCGCCGTCGCCCGCACGGCTGTCGCACTGCTGTCCGACTGGCTGCCGGCCACCACCGGCCAGGTCATCCACGCCGACGGCGGCGCCGCCCTGTGCCTGCGCTAGAGACCGCGCCCTCGTACGCAGCCGTATCGACCAATCTGGTTGCGGTACCGGCGCCGTTTGGGCATTTTGCCGGAGCCGGTCTGGTGGAGACGGGGGTCGAGTGCCGTTGGGCATCCGCCTGACGGTAGGGTATCCGCGTGACGACTGACTCCCCCGGGAAGATCCTCGTGCTGGTCCGGCACTCGAAGGCGTCCCACAACGCTCCCACCGATCTTGAGCGTCCGCTCACCTCGCGCGGACGCCTCCTGGCCGACGAGCTCGCCCGCTCCCTGGAGCGCCGGGTGCCCAGCCTGGATCTGCTCCTGGTCTCGCCGGCCGCCCGCGCTCGGCAGACCGCCGGTCCCATGCGTGAGCGCCTGGTTCCCACGCTCACGCGGGTGGAGCCCGAGATCTACCACGAGGGCCCCGGCGGCATCCTCCGCCTCCTGCAGCCCCTGCCGGAGACGACACGGCAGGTGCTGGTAGTCGGCCACGAGCCGACCGTTTCGGTGCTGGCGCACCTGCTGCACGACACGGTCGACGACCTGGCCAACCAGGTCTCCTTCGGCGTCCCCACCGCGACCGCGCTCGTACTGCGCGTGTCCGGCGTGTGGGCCGCCCTCGGACCGCAGACCGCCCACCTCAGCGAGATCGTCACCGCCCCGCGCTGAGCGCCCCGCGCGGCGCCATTTCTACCGATCTGGGCACGTAACTTCTACCGATCTCGGCGGGGTTGGGTTAGAGCAGGTCCAGCACCGCCGTCAGGTCGCGCACGTGCACCGCGGCGGGCGCCGCCTCGGCGACCACCGGCTTGGCGCAGAACGCCACCCCCAGGCCCGCCTCGGCGATCATGCCCAGGTCGTTCGCGCCGTCTCCCACCGCCACGGTGCGGGCCATGGGAACCCCGTCGGCCTCCGCCCAGGCGCGCAGGCAGCGGATCTTCTCCTCACGGTCCACGATCCGCCCCAGCACCCGCCCGGTGAGCACGCCGCCCGACACCTCCAGCCGGTTGGCGGCCACGTGGTCTATGCCCAGGCTCCGGGCCAGCGGGCACACGACCTCCTCGAAGCCGCCGGAGACCACCCCGACCCGGCAGCCGCGCGCGTGCAGCGCGGCGATGAACTCGCGCGCTCCGGGGGTCAGCTCGACCTCCTCCAGCACCTCGGCGAACACGGTCTGCGGCACCCCGGCGAGCGTCGCCACGCGCTCGCGCAGGGAGGCGGCGAAGTCCAACTCGCCGCGCATGGCCCGCGCGGTCACCTCGGCGACGCGCTCGCGGGTGCCGGCGCGCTCGGCGATCAACTCGATCACCTCCTGCTCGATCAGGGTCGAGTCGACGTCCATCACCAGCAGGCCGGGCCCCAGAGATGCCAGCTCGCCGTCGGCGCGGGCACCGGACACGCGCGGCGCGTCTGCGGTGCGGGTGGGCGGGGGCGTGTAAGAACGCATGGCCGGATGCTAACCAATGCCCGCCGGCCGCATACGACGCCGCCCCGGGACCCAGGGTCCCGGGGCGACGCGGTCGATCGGTGGTCGTCCTGAGGCAGGCCCGTCAGCGCACGACCCGGTGGCCCTTGGCGACTACGGTGATGCCGGACTCGGTCACCGTGAAGCCGCGCTCGCGGTCGTGCTCCGGGTCGATGCCGACCATGGCGCCCTCCTCGACGACGACGTTCTTGTCCAGGATGGCGCGGTTGATCACCGTGTTGCGGCCGACGTTGACGCCGTCCATCAGCACCGACTCGCGCACCGAGGACCAGGAGTTCACTCGCACCTCAGGGGAGAGCACCGAGGAGATGACCTCGCCGCCGGAGACGATCACGCCGGGGGAGACGATGGAGTCGACGGCGTGTCCCAGGCGCTCGTGGTGCCCGTAGACGAACTTCGCCGGCGGCATGGAGCCCGAGTAGCCGGCGAACAGCGGCCACCGGCTGTTGTAGAGGTTGAACACGGGACTGACGCTGATGAGGTCCTGGTGGGCCTCGTAGAAGGCGTCGACCGTACCCACGTCGCGCCAGTAGTCGCGGTCGCGCTCGGTGGCGCCGGGCACCTCGTTGTCCTTGAAGTCGTAGACGCCGGCGGCGCCCTGGCCGACGAACCAGGGCACGATGTTGCCGCCCATGTCGTGCTTGGAGGACTCGTCGGCGGCGTCGATGGTGACCGCCTCGGTCAGGGCGTCGGCGTCCATGATGTAGTTGCCCATGGAGGCGAGCACCTCGTCGGGGGAGTCGGGCAGGCCCGGCGTCTCCTTGGGCTTCTCAACGAAGGCCTTGATCTTGCCGCGGGAGTCCGGGTCCGACTCGATGATGCCGAACTGGTCCGCGAGCGCGCGCGGCTGCCGGATGCCGGCGACGGTGCACGGCAGTCCAGAGGCGATGTGGTGGTCGAGCATCTGGGAGAAGTCCATGCGGTAGATGTTGTCCGCACCGGTGATGACCACGTAGTCCGGGCGCTCGTCCTCAACCAGGTTGAGGGACTGGTAGATGGCGTCGGCGGAGCCGAGGAACCAGTGCTTGCCCACGCGCTGCTGCGCGGGGACCGGGGCGATGTAGTTCCCCAGCATGTCGGACATGCGCCAGGTCTTGGAGATGTGCCGGTCCAGCGAGTGCGACTTGTACTGGGTGAGCACGACCACCTTCAGGAAGCCCGAGTTGATCATGTTGGACAGGGAGAAGTCGATGAGCCGGTAGATGCCGCCGAAGGGCACTGCGGGCTTGGCACGGTCGACCGTAAGCGGCATGAGGCGCTTGCCTTCACCGCCGGCGAGGATGATTGCGAGGACGCGAGGAGAAGCCATGAGCCCACCTTACGGTGATTTTCGTCATCTCGGGAGTCGATTGGGCCGATTGGAATGAAGTGCTTCGGAACAGCCTGCGCCGATCAACCGGCAGATCGACCGGCGTGTCCCCGGATGCAGCCGGGCGGCTCGGCGCCCGGACCCCGCCACGCCAAAACTGCGCGCCGGGCCCCGGTCGGCGATACTGTGTGACCTACGACAAGGCCCGCCGGACGTGCATGGGTGCACGACCAAGAAGGAGAGCGCTGTGACCGAGGAAACCACCATCAGTGACGGACTGCGAGTCGACCTGCTGACCAAGGAGTATCCGCCCTTCATCTACGGCGGTGCCGGCGTCCACGTCAACGAGCTCGCCAAGGTGCTGCGGCCGTTGGCCGACGTGCGCGTGCACGCCTTCGGGGGCCCGCGCGAGCCCGGCACCGAGGGCGCCGACGCGGGCGTGACCGGCTACCCGGAGGTGGCCGAGCTGGAGGGCGCCAACGCCGCCCTGCGCACCTTCGGCGTGGACCTGGAGATGGTCCCCGGAGTCGAGGGCGCCGACATCGTCCACTCCCACACCTGGTACGCCAACCTCGCCGGGCACCTGGCGGGTCTGCTCTATGGCATCCCCCACATCCTGTCCGCACACTCCCTGGAGCCCATGCGTCCCTGGAAGGCCGAACAGCTGGGCGGGGGCTACGCGCTTTCCTCCTGGGCGGAGCAGCAGGCCTACGAGGGCGCTGCTGCGATCATCGCCGTGTCCAACGGCATGCGTGCGGACATCCTCAAGTCCTACCCGAACGTCGACCCCGAACGTGTCAAGGTCGTGCACAACGGCATCGACCTGGCCGGCTGGGCCAAGCCGGACGACGCCGAGTTCGAGGCGCTCGCCGCGGAGGTACGGGACCGCTACGGCATCGACACCTCCCGGCCCACGGTCGTGTTCGTCGGCCGCATCACCCGGCAGAAGGGACTGCCGCACCTGTTGCGCGCGGTGGAGAAGCTGCCCGAGCAGGTCCAGGTCATCTTGTGCGCCGGTGCCCCGGACACCCCGGAGATCAAGGCCGAGGTGGACGCCGCCGTCGCCGCCCTGCAGGGCCAGCGCACCGGTGTGATCATGATCGAGGAGATGCTCCCGCACCGCGAGCTCCAGGCGGTCCTGGCCGCCTCGGACGTGTTCGTGTGCCCCTCGGTCTACGAGCCCCTCGGCATCGTGAACCTCGAGGCCATGGCCATGGGTCTGCCCGTGGTCGGCTCGGCGACCGGCGGCATCCCGGACGTCATCGTCGACGGCGAGACCGGCTACCTGGTCCCGATCGAGCAGCTGCAGGACGGCACCGGCACGCCCATCGACCCCGAGCAGTTCGCCACCGACCTGGCCGAGCGCCTGAGCGACCTGGTTATGGATGCGGACAAGGCCCAGCAGATGGGGCGGGCCGCACGCAAGCGGGTGGAGGAGCACTTCTCCTGGACCGCCATCGCCGACCGGACCATGGAGGTCTACCGGTGGGCGCTGGCCAACCCGCGCTGACGCCGCCGCGCTGACGGCCCGCAGGGCGCCGCGCCGCGTCGAGGGCGCCGCCACCGTTCACGGGTGGCGGCGCCCTCAGTGCCATCGGAGTACGGATGAGCGCCCCGGGCCATAATGGTTGATCTGTTAAACAAATACCTATAGGGTGGCTTCGTCCGGCACAGCAGCCGGAAGCGCAACGGAGCGAGCGATGGAGACGTGTTATGACAGCACCCGCGCAGGCCACCCCGGCAACGGCATTCACCAAGGCGGTAGACGCGGTCAAGTCCGGGACCGATCCCTTTGACGAGGCCGCCGCCCTGTACGACCTGCTGACCGACGATGAGCGCCTGGGGCTGCTCGACGGCGACCAGCCCTTCTGGGAGGGCATGGCGCAGATGATGCAGGTCGGCTACAACACCGTCCCCTATGTTCACGGAGCCGTCGACCGCCTCGGCATTCCCGGCACGCGCTTCGTGGACGGTCCACGCGGCTGCGTAGCCGGACAGGGGACCGCCTTCCCCGTGTCCATGGCTCGCGGCGCCACCTGGGACGTCGGACTGGAGGAACGCATCGGCGGCGTGATCGGCACCGAGGTGCGTGCCGTGGGCGGCAACTTCTTCGGCGGTGTGTGTATCAACCTGCCCCGCCACCCCGCCTGGGGCCGCGTCCAGGAGACCTACGGCGAGGACACCTGCCTGCTGGGCGAGTTCGGCGCCGCCCTCACTCGCGGCGTCCAGCGCCATGCCATGGCCTGCGCCAAGCACTACGCCCTGAACTCCATGGAGAACAAGCGCTTCCAGGTGGACGTCACCATCGACGAGGCAACACTGCACGAGCAGTACCTGCCGCACTTCAAGCGCGTCGTCGACGAGGGCGTGGCCGCCATCATGAGCGCCTACAACTCCGTCAACGGCCAGTGGGCGGGGCAGAACCGCTACCTGCTCCACGAGGTCCTGCGCGAGCAGTGGGGTTGGGACGGCATCACGGTGTCCGACTTCATCTGGGGCCTGCGGGATGCCGCCGCCTCGCTCAACAATGGGCTCGACCTCGAGGAGCCCTTCGCGCAGCAGCGTGCCCGGGACCTCGGGCGGCAGCTTGAGAGCGGTGAGACGAGTTGGGAGATGGTGCGGCGTGCCGGGGTGCGGCTGCTCGCCGCCCAGCTCCGTTCCTACGCCTCGCGGGACCGCGTCCCCGAGGATGCGGCCCTGCTGGCATGCCCCGAGCACCGCGCCCTCGCCCGCGAGGCCGCCACGCGCGCCATGACGCTGCTCAAGAACGAGCGGGTCGACGGCGCCCCGGTGCTGCCGCTGCCCGCCGACCTGCGGACGATCGCCGTCATCGGCAGACTGGCGACCGCCGAGAACATGGGCGACTCGGGCTCGTCAATGGTCCGTCCGCCCAGCTACGCCACCCCGCTGGAGGGCATCACCGCGGCCTACCCGGACGCCGAGATCCTCCTGGTCGAGGAGGACGACCCGGACGCTGCCGCCGGTGCCGCGGCCCGGGCGGACGTCGCGATCGTCGTCGCCGGGTTCGACAAGCACGACGAGGGCGAATGGGTCGGCGGTGACACCATGAACGACCCGGTACTGACCAGTCTCTTCCCGGCCCTGCCCGACGGTGCCGCGGCGCCGACCGGGCAGGCCAACGCGATCATGACCGCCGGCTACGGAGGCGATCGCTCCCGCCTGACTCTGCGCGACGTCGACGAGGAGATCATCAAGGCCGTCACGGCCGTGAACCCGCGCACCGTCGTCGCCCTCGTCGGAGCCGGCACCACCATGATGGAGAACTGGCGCCACAGCGTCCCGGCGATCCTCATGATGTGGTACGCGGGCATGGAGGGCGGACACGCCCTGGCCGACGTGCTCACCGGCAGAGCGAACCCCTCCGGCCGACTGCCCTTCTCCATCCCCACCAGCGAGGCCCACCTGCCCCCATTCGATCGCGAGTGGACGGCGGTGACCTACGACCGCTGGCATGGGCAGCGCCTGCTGGATCGACTCGGCGTCAAGGCGGCCTACCCGCTGGGCTGGGGCCTGTCCTACACCACCTACCGTCTGGAAGGCGCAGAGGTCACCGCCTCGACCGGCGAAGGCGCCGAGCGCGTGCTCTCCGTCCGTGCACGCGTGGCGAACACCGGCGCGCAGGACGGAATCCAGGTGGTCCAGGTCTACGGCCGCGGCGGGGCACACGCCGAGGAGACCCAGCTGCTCGGCTTCGCGACGGTGGAGGTCCCCGCCGGAACGACTCAGGAGGTGGACGTACCGGTGCGCCTGACGCAGCTGGGCTCGTGGGACCCGCGGGCCCAGCGGATCGTCCTGGCTGACGGTCCCGTATCGCTCGATGTCGCCTTCCACGCCCACGACCCCGGCGCCATCACGTTCACCGTCTGATTACGGGGCGGCGGCTCAGCGCGCCCACCACTCGGTGGCCGCCGCCACCCCGTGCCGGGCGGTGGCCAGCAGCGGGCGCAGAATGGCGGCCCGCCGGTCGGCCTGCTGCGCCGTGGTCGCCGCGCCGTCGTCCTCCAGCGCCAGGGTGCAGATCGCCCGCAGCCGCAGGGACCGCTCCAGCAGGGTGCGACGGCGGGAGTCCAGGCCGGGCGGCAGCAGCCGGGGATCGACCACGGCGGTGATCAGGTCGTTGAGCGCGTCGGCCAGTTCGGGTCGCTCACGGGCCAGGTCCAGTTCGATCAGTGCGTCGATCGCCGCCTCGGTGGCGGAGTGCACGTCGCGTCGCGCCTGAGAGGCGTCCAGCGGCGGCAGCGGCGCCAGCATCTCCTCCACCCGCCAGCTCACCGACGTACCGGCGGCCCACGGCACCAGCAGCACGCTCCGGCCGGTAACGGCCTGCAGGACGACGCCCTCGCCGACCTCGACGGCGGCCGCCAGGCCGGGCAGCGGATCCGCGGGGGAGGGCAGCACCGCGCTGGCGCGTGCGAGCGGACCGAAGTCGGCCACCCACTGCTCCAGGGGCGAGCGCCCCAGACCCCACGGGGAGGCATCGTCCACGGCCTCGTGCACGACATCGGGGCCCTGTACGACGGCACGCCCCTGTGAGGAGGGCAGCGGCGCCCACAGGGCCAGCAGGACGGACAGCGGCGGCGCGAGAGGATCCACGACATCGCACCCTAGCGCCAAATGGCGGGGAGCCGAACCGTTGCGCAGGATAGGGTGGGCGCATGACCAGCGTGCTCCGTTTTGACGACGTCTCGCTCCACCGCGGAACCACCCAGATCCTGTCCCATGTGACCTGGAGCGTGGAGGAGGGCCAGCACTGGGTGCTGCTCGGCCCCAACGGCGCCGGCAAGACCACCATCTCGCGCATCGCCTCGGCCCGCCTGTTCCCCTCCTCGGGCGGGGTCGAGATCCTCGGAGAACGGCTGGGACGCGTCGACGTGGCCGAACTGCGCCCCCGCATCGGCCTGGCCTCCACCGCCCTGGCCGGCCGGGTCCTGGGCGGCGAGACCGCCCTGTCCGTGGTCCTGTCCGCCTCCTACGGCAGCATCGGCGTGTGGCGCGAGGAGTACGACGACTTCGACATCGAGCGCGCCCGGGCGCTGCTGACGGCGCTCGACGCCGGCCACCTCGCGAAGCGGACCTGGGCGAACCTGTCCTCGGGGGAGCGCAAGCGCATCGAGCTCGCCCGCGCGCTCATGCCCGACCCCGAGCTGCTGATCCTGGACGAGCCCGCAGCCGGACTCGACCTGGCCGGCCGCGAGCAGCTGCTGGCGGCCCTGACCGACATCCTGTCCGCCCCGGGCGCGCCCTCCATGCTGCTGGTCACCCACCATCTGGAGGAGATCCCCGTAGGCTTCACTCACGGCCTGGCGCTGCGGCGGGGAGAGGCCGTCGCCGCCGGCCCGCTGGACGCCGTCCTCACCGGCGACGTCGTCACCACCACCTTCGGTCTCCCGCTGGAGATCACCAAGGACCGTGGACGCTACACCGCCCGTGGCGCTTGACACGCCCGCATCAATACCGCCCCGGGTCGCCGGGGCGCAGCAGACCAGAGGAGAACACGATGATTTGGCTGTGGTGGATCGGAGCCGCCCTCATCCTCGGCGTCATCGAGATGGCGACGGCGGACCTGACGTTCCTCATGCTTGCCGGCGGCGCCCTGGGCGGCGCCCTGACCGCAGCCCTGGGCGGCCCGGTGTGGGTGCAGGTGATCGTTTTCGCGGTTGTCGCCACGGCGCTGCTGGTAGCCGTACGCCCCTGGGCCAAGCGGCACCTGGCCGCCACCACCCCCGAGATGCGCACCAACGCCGAGGCGCGCATCGGGCGCGAGGCCACCGCCCTGACCGTCGTCGACGCCCGCGACGGCCGCATCAACCTCGACGGCGAGGAGTGGAGCGCCCGCCTGGCCGAGGCCCCGGAGGCCTACGGCACCAACGCCACGGCCCACGTGGAGCCCGGGGCGGGCGTGCGCGTGGTCGCCATCGACGGCGCCGTCGCCGTCGTCGTGCCGCTGCCGCCCCGCCGATAGCGATCAGCGGGCGGTAACGATTCGCCCCGCATTCACGTATGCTGCCGCTCACAACCGAACGAAAGGCCCGCCAGTGCTAGAGACCACAATCCTCGTCATCCTCCTACTGATACTGCTACTCGTGATCGTAGCCCTGTTCCGGGCGGTGCAGATCGTCCCCCAGTCCTACGCGATCATCGTCGAGCGCCTGGGCAAGTTCCAGGCCGAGTACGGGGCGGGCATGCACCTGCTGGTGCCATTCATCGACCGGGTGCGCACCACCGTTGACCTGCGCGAGCAGGTCGTCTCCTTCCCGCCGCAGCCAGTGATCACCTCCGACAACCTGGTGGTGTCCATCGACTCGGTCATCTACTACCAGGTAACCGACCCCAAGCGCGCCACCTACGAGATCGCCAACTACCTGCAGGCCATCGAGCAGCTGACCGTCACCACACTGCGCAACGTCATCGGCGCCATGGACCTGGAGCAGACCCTGACCAGCCGCGACCAGATCAACGGTCAGCTGCGCGGAGTCCTGGACCAGGCCACCGGCCGCTGGGGTATCCGCGTATCCAACGTGGAGCTGAAGTCCATTGACCCGCCTGCATCCATCCAGGGCGCCATGGAGCAGCAGATGCGCGCCGAGCGCGACCGGCGCGCCGCCATCCTGACCGCCGAGGGCGTAAAGCAGTCCCAGATCCTGACCGCCGAGGGCGACAAGCAGTCCGCGATCCTGCGCGCCGAGGGACAGGCCCAGTCCGCGATCCTCAAGGCCCAGGGCGAGTCCCGCGCCATCCTCCAGGTCTTCGACGCCATCCACCGCGGCAACGCCGACCCGAAGCTGCTGGCCTACCAGTACCTGCAGACCCTGCCGAAGATCGCCAACGGCTCCTCCTCGAAGATGTGGATCGTCCCCACCGAGTTCACCGCCGCGCTGGACGGCATCGCCGGTGCCCTGGGCGGCAAGTCCGCCGCCGACGGCCCCGGATCGGCCGCCTTCAGTGGCGACGCCGACGTGAAGGTCGATGTCTCCGGCATGGAGTCCAGCCTCGACATCGCCGGCGACCTCGCCGAGACCAGCCTGCAGGCCCCCGAGGAGGCCCTGGCGCAGGCCCGCGGCGAGGCCGCCTCCGCCTCCCAGGAGGCCGAGGCCGCGGACACCCCGGCTCCGAGCCGCTCGGCCAACCCGCCCGCCGCCGCCCGGGCGGCGGGAGACCAGGGCGACCAGACCACGACGCTGCCGGCCCCGGGGCGGCACGCGGATCCCGGTCCGGCAGACGTGCCGCCGTCCATTCCGCCGTCGGCCCGTCCGGAGTGAGACGCGCCCGAGCCGTGTGCCGACAGTGAAATAGGCGCCTGTCTCCCGGGGCAGAGGTTGTAGCCTCTGCGGGTGCTGCTCAAGACACTGCGTCACTACCTGCGGCCCTACGCGGGTCCTCTGACGATCGTCTTCCTGCTGAAGATTGTTGAGACGATCGCCGTTTTGTCGCTGCCCACCCTCAACGCCGACATCATCAACGATGGTGTGGTCACGGGTGATACGCACAAGATCTGGAGCCTGGGCGGGGTGATGCTGGCCATCACCGTGCTGCAGGGCATAGTTGCGATCGTCGGCACCTACCTGTCCGCCAAGGCGGCCATGGGGCTGGGGCGCGAGATGCGCAGGGACATCTTCAACCACGTCCAGCACTTCAACCTGGAAGAGGTATCCCGCTTCGGGGCGCCCTCGCTGATCACCCGCTCCACCAACGACATCCAGCAGGTGCAGATGGTGGTGTTCATGGCCTCCACCATGATGCTCATGGCGCCGATCATGCTGGTGGGCGGCACCATCATGGCGCTGCGGGTAGACGTTCCCCTGTCCGGCCTGCTGCTGGTGCTCATCCCGCTGCTGCTGGTGGTGGTCGGATCGATCATGGGGCGGCTGCTGCCGCACTTCCGGGTGATGCAGAGCCGCATCGACCGCGTCAACCTGGTCATGCGCGAGCAGATTCAGGGTGTGCGCGTCATCCGCGCCTTTGTGCGGCAGAAGCAGCGGCGGCAGGTGTTCACCGAGGCCAACGACGCCCTGACCGACACCTCGCTGCGTATCGGCCGCCTGTTCGCCATGCTGTTCCCGTCGGTGACGGTGATCATGAACCTGGCCTCCATCGGCGTGATGTGGTTCGGCGGGCTGCGCATCAACGACGGGCAGATGGAGGTCGGCGACCTGACCGCCTTCCTCAACTACATCATGCAGATCCTCTTCTCGGTGATGATCGCGGTCATGCTGGTGACGATCCTGCCGCGCGCCCAGGTAGCCGCCACCCGCTTCCAGGAGGTCATGGCCGTCGACCCGGCCATCAAGGCCCCCGCCCAGCCGCTGCACCTGCCCGCCCCCGGAGGTGCCGCCGCGGGCGCCCGCGGCCGCCGGGTGCGCCTGGACAACGTCACCTTCCGCTACCCGGGCGCGGACTCCCGGGTGCTGGCCGAGATCAACGTCGACATGCCGCCGGGCACCACCACCGCCTTCATCGGTTCCACCGGCTCCGGAAAGACCACCCTGGCCAACCTGCTGCCGCGGCTGCTCGACGTGACCGAGGGCTCCGTCAGCGTCGACGGCGTCGACGTGCGCGACCTGGACCCGCACGAGCTGCGGGAGAATGTCGCCACCGTGCCGCAGAAGGCCTACCTGTTCTCCGGCACCATCCGCTCCACCCTGCTGCACGGCCGGCAGGACGCCACCGACGCCGAGCTGTGGGACGCCCTTGAGGCCGCCCAGGCCGCGGGCTTCGTGCAGGCCCTCGACGACGGCCTGGACCACAAGGTCGACCAGGGCGGCGTCAACTTCTCCGGCGGGCAGCGCCAGCGGCTCGCCATTGCCCGCGCCCTGGTGCGCCGGGCCGGCGTGTATGTCTTCGACGACTCCTTCTCCGCCCTCGACTACGCCACCGACGCCCGCCTGCGCGCGGGCCTGCCGCGGGCCACCGGCGGGGCGACCATCGTCGTCGTCGCCCAGCGGGTCGCCTCCGTGCGCAACGCCGACCAGATCGTGGTCCTGGACGAGGGGCACATCGTCGGCATCGGCACCCACAGTGAACTCATGGACGCCTGCCCCACCTATGCGGAGATCGTCCTGTCCCAGATCAGCGCCGAGGAGGCCGCATGAGCCACGGACCCGGGCCTCGGCAGGCCCCCAACCAGAAGGCACAGAACTTCCGCGGCACCTGGCGGCGCCTGCTGGGCGAGTTGCGCCCGGAGCGGCTGCGCATCTTCGTCGTCATGTTGCTGACGACGGCGGCGGTAGTCCTGAACGTGGCTGCGCCCAAGGTGGTCGCCCGCGCCACGAACGTCATTTTCGAGGGCGTCCTGGGCAAGCTGCTCGCCTCCTTCGGGCTGCCCGACGGGCTCTCCGGGCAGCAGCTCGAGCGGGTGCTGCGCGGCGCCGGCCAGGACACCTACGCCGACATGCTCTCCGCCTACGACGTCGTCGTCGGCCAGGGCCTGGACACCCACGCCCTGATGATGATCCTGGCCCAGACCCTGTCCCTGTACGTGCTCTCCGCCCTGTTCCTGTGGCTGCAGGCCCGTATCCTCGCCGGCGTCATCCAGCGCACCGGACGGCGCATGCGCGCCGAGGTGGCCGCCAAGCTCGACCGGATGCCGCTGTCCTACATCGACCATGGCTCTCGCGGCGACATGCTCTCCCGCGTCACCAACGACGTCGACAACATCACCCAGACCCTGCAGCAGACCATCTCCCAGGCGCTGAACTCCATCATCACCGTGATCGGCGTATTCGCCATGATGCTGACGGTCTCCGTGCAGCTGTCGCTGGTGTCGCTCGCGACGCTGCCGGTGGCGCTGATCATCACGCTGCTGATCGCCTCCCGCGCCCAGCCGCACTTCACCGAGCAGTGGGACGCCACCGGTGACGTCTCCGGCGTGGTCGAGGAGGCCTTCACCGGACACGAGGCGGTGACGCTGTTCAACTCCGAGGAGACCTTCAACGCGCTGTTCGAGAAGGAGAACAACCGGCTGTACCACGGCTCCTACAAGGCGCAGTGGATCTCCGGCACCATCCAGCCGGCCATGCGCGTGGTCTCCAACCTGAACTTCGTCATCATCGCCGTCATCGGCGGCGTCAAGATCACCAGCGGCCAGATGACCCTGGGCGATGTGCAGGCCTTCATCCAGTACTCCCAGCAGTTCACCCAGCCGATCACGCAGCTCGCCTCCATGGCGAACCTGCTGCAGTCGGGCGCGGCCAGCGCCGAGCGGCTGTTCGAGATCATGGACGCCCCCGAGGAGGCGGAGACTGCCACCCGCGCCCTGCCCGAGCGGGTAGCCGGCCGGGTCGTCTTCGACCATGTGCGCTTCTCCTACAGCCCCGATACGGAGCTGATCACCGACCTCAACCTGACGGTGGAGCCGGGGCAGACGATCGCCATCGTCGGCCCCACCGGCGCCGGCAAGACCACGCTGGTCAATCTGCTGCTGCGCTTCTACGACCCGCAGTCCGGGTCGATCACGCTCGACGGCATCGACACCCGGGAGCTGTCCCGCGACGAGCTGCGCGAGCAGATCGGCATGGTGCTGCAGGACACCTGGCTGTTCGAGGGCACGATCGGGGAGAACATCGCCTTCGGCGCCTCCCACGCCACTGCCGAGCAGGTGCGCGAGGCCGCCCGGGCCGCCAGCGTCGACCACATTGTGCGCTCCCTGCCCGACGGCTACGACACCATCATCGACGACTCCGGGGCGGGCGTGTCCGCGGGCGAGAAGCAGCTGATCACCATTGCCCGCGCCTTCCTCGCCGACCGGCAGATCCTGGTGCTGGACGAGGCCACCTCCTCGGTGGACACCCGCACCGAGCTGCTGGTGCAGAAGGCCATGGTGCAGCTGCGCCAGGGACGCACCAGCTTCGTGATCGCCCACCGCCTGTCCACCATCCGCGACGCCGACACCATCCTGGTGATGGAGCACGGCGACATCGTCGAGCAGGGCAACCACGAGGCGCTCATGGCCGCCCGGGGCGCCTACTACGAGCTCTACCAGAGCCAGTTCGCCGGCCCGGAGGCGGAGGAGGAGGCGGCCGTCGAGGCCGACCCGCTGCTGGCGGCGGTGGGGCGGGACGCCCGGGGCAAGACCCGCTCGTGATCGTCCCCCTCGAAACGCTCGACGACGCCGCAGACCCCCGCCTGGCCGACTACACCGCCCTGACCGACGTGGCCCTGCGGCGCCGCCTGGAGACCGAGCGCGGCCTGTACATGGCCGAGTCCACCAAGGTGATCACCCGGGCGGTGGCGGCCGGGCACGCCCCACGCTCATTCCTGATGGCACCGCGCCACCTGGAGCAGATGCGCCCGGTGATCGCCGCCGCCACCGGCTGCGGCGGGCGCGAGGACGGCGGCCAGGTGCCGGTGTTCGTAGCCCCGGAGGAGCTGCTGGAGTCCATCACCGGCTTCCACCTGCACCGCGGCGCGCTGGCGGCCATGCACCGTCCCGCGCTCGCCTCCGTCACCGAGCTGCTGGCCGGTGCCCGCAGCGGGGCGGGGGCACGGCGCATCGCCATCCTGGAGGATCTGGTCGACCACACCAATGTGGGCGCCGTCTTCCGCAGCGCCGCCGCCCTGGGAATCGATGCCGTGCTGGTAACGCCACACTGCGCCGACCCGCTGTACCGGCGCAGCGTGCGCGTGTCCATGGGCACCGTCTTCCAGGTGCCGTGGACGCGCATCGGGCGCTGGCCCGCCCTGGATGAGCTGCACGCGGGCGGCTGGACGGTGGCGGCCCTGGCCCTGACCGATGCCGCCGTGCCCCTGGACACCTTCGCCGCCTCCCCGGCGTGTACCGGCCCCGCGGCGAAGGTGGCCGTGGTCCTGGGCACCGAGGGCGACGGGCTGAGCCGGCGCACCATTGCGGCGGCCGACACCGTGGTGCGCATCCCCATGGCCGGAGACGTGGACTCCCTCAACGTCGCCGCGGCCGCCGCCGTCGCCTTCTGGGAGCTGCGGGCGCGGGCCTGAGGGGCCGGGCGCAGAGAAGTGCAGTTGGCCGGCGTCCTTGAAGGACGCCGGCCAACTGTTCGTGCTGAGCACTGGGCCAGTCCCGTCGAAGACGGGAAGCAGCCCGGATCAGGCGGTGATGCGCAGCAGCGGGTCGCCCGGGGCCACCTCGCCGGAGGCGATCGTCTCCACGGAGGCGAAGGCCGCCGTGTTGGTGATCAGGATCGGCGTGGTCAGCGGGTGCCCGGCCTGCTCGACGGCGGCCCGGTCCACGCGCGCCAGCTCCTGGCCCGCCTCGACGCGGTCGCCCTGCTTGACCAGGACCTCGAAGCCCTTGCCCTCCATCTCGACCGTGTCCAGGCCGACGTGGATGAGCACCTCTACACCCGAGTCCAGGTTGATGCCGTAGGCGTGCCCGGAGTCGGGCGCCACCACCACGGTACCGGCCGCCGGGGCGACGACCACGATCTGCTGCTCGGAGGGTTCGATGCCCGCGCCCTGGCCTACGGCGCCCCCGGAGAACACCGGGTCGGCCACTTCGGCGAGCGGCACCACAGTGCCGCGCACGGGGGAGACGAGCTCGGTGACCGCGCCCGCGACCAGCGCCGGCTTGGGCTCGGTGGCGGCCTTGGCGGCCTCCTCGAGAGCCAGGTCCGCGGCGGTCTCCTCCGGGGAGGCCTCAACCACGCCGCCGGCGGCGGCACGGGCCTCCGCCTTCTGCTCCGGCGTACGGTAGTCGGAGACGAGGATGAGGATGAAGGCGGTGAAGAAGGCTCCGGCGATGGCGATCGCGTACAGGGCCATGGGGGAGAAGATCGGGATGGTAAGCAGCGAGGTGAAGGCGAAGGTGCTCGCGTTCACGCCGCCACCCAGGCCGACGATCAGACCACCCACGGCGCAGCCGACGAGCATGCGCGGGTAGATGCGCTTGAACCGCAGGTGAATACCGTAAAGGCTCGGCTCGGAGATACCGCCGAACAGACCGGCCGCCAGCGCACCGGAGGCGGTCTGACGCATCTCGTTGTCCTTCTCCCGGATGGAGATGGCCAGCACCGCCGCGGTGGCGCCGAAGCAGGCGAAGTTCCAGGTACCCATGGGGCCCTGGATGAAGTCGTACCCGAGGTTGTTGATGTTGGCCAGCATCAGGGCGTTCAGCGGCCAGTGCAGGCCCAGCGGTACCAGGAACGGGTACAGCAGCGGAATGATGATCGCGAAGACGATCGGGGCAGTGTTGTTCAGCCAGGCCAGCCCCGTACCCAGGGCGGTACCGAGCCAGATGCCGAGGGGGCCCAGGAGGAAGGCGGTGATCGGCATCATGATCACGAAGGACAGGAAGGGTACGAAGACCATCTGCAGGTTGGGGGAGATGATCCGGGTCAGGCCCTTGTAGATCGGGGCGAGGATCGCCACCATGATCAGTGGCACGAACACCTGGCCGCCGTAGTCGTTCAGCTGCATGGTGATGCCGAATACGTTGGCGGTGCACATGTCGGTGCCGAGCGTCTCGTTGACGGTGCAGGTGACGCCGCTCGTAATGCTGGGATCGCTGAGGGCGAGGTAGTTGGGGGTGAGCAGGGCGGCCATGATGGCGGTGCCCACCCACGGGTCGATCCTGAGCTTGTTGGAGGCGTTGTACGCCACCATGATCGGCAGGAAGTAGAACACCGACCTGAACATCGCGTCGACAAAGGTGAGCGATGCCGGTTTGACGGCGGCGTGCGTGTCGATCAGCCCGAAGGCCTCGCACACGGCCTCGCCGGCGATGATCAGAGAGGTGCCCAGCAGCACCGGCAGCAGTGGCCGGAAGGAGTCGGACAGGTACTCGAAGAATGCGTCCACAAAGGCGTTCTTGCCGCGGGCCTTGGCCCGGGCGGCGGCCTTGACATCGGCGTTCGAGGGGCTGCCGCCGCCATTCTTCATGGCGGGCAGATTCATGATCTCGTCGTAGACGCTCTGAACGGCACCGCCGATGATGATCTGGTAGCGGTCGCCGCCCTGGGGGACCGCGCCCATCACGCCGGGGATCTTCTCAACCGTGTCCTTGTCGACGACGGAGGCGTCATTCAGCTGGAACCGCAATCGGGTTGCGCAGCGCGTGAGGCTGACGATGTTCTCGGGCCCGCCTACGGCCTCGAGAATCGCTTCTGGAGCGGATGTGGTAGTTGCCATGTTGACCTTACCGTCGGCCGCCGACCTCGCCCCGAGGACAGGGAGCGGCGGGCTGGGTGGAGGGGTCCAGTCGCATAAGACCCTGCACGCCAGCGTAGCGCCCCTGAAGGTGATCCGGTGCGTATTGCCGACCCCGTCCGTGCGAGGCCGGGCAACACGCCTGAGAAGCCTGGAAGCCAGCATGTAAGAGGGATGGCTTGTTCTGATCGCTGGCCGACGCTCCACCGAAATCCACCGTCATGCTCGGGCACACCCCCCAGAAGTCCCATTCACAGGCGGTCGGCGAAACAATGCCGACTCGGCGCACGCTGAAGCCGACGGCGAAGCCGCCGTCGCCCAGACAAGCCGACGCCGCGCCCCGGGCAGCGCTGGATTCAGCAACCGCCCACGCCGCTGCGGCGCCCAGCCAGAGGAGACCCGCTATGACTACGCTCTCATCCACCACTCCCGCAGCGGACCCGAGCGCCCTTGCTGCCGGCTCGCCGACGCCGCGCCCCGCCCCGAGCCCTGTGCGGGACCCGGAAGCCGAAGCCGGCCTGTACGGGCCACGCGGCTGGACGGTGCGAGCCGGCGTGTGGCACGCGCTGGCCGACTGCCGCGACGAGCTGCGCTCCACCGTGATCCCCGCGCAGTTCGGCTTCGCTCCCGCCGGCATCATCACCGCCGACGGCACCCCGGAGGACGACTACACGCCCTTCCACGACCTGGGTCCGGCCACTGCGCGCCGCCTGCTCGAGATCCTGCCCGCCCAGCAGCTGACCGACCGGCAGAACCTCGGCCCCACCCTGGGGGCATTGCTGCGCGCCTGTGTACGCGCCGACGGGCGGGTCCGCCTGTCCGGCTACGGCATCGGGCCACAGCGCCGGGACGAGCGCATCAGCGTCGAGGGGCTGTGGATCGAGGACCCCGACCTGCTTGACACTCTTTTCGATGCGGTCGATGCGCTCGTCGGCGATGACTGCGACTACCGCGACGGCTATGACGAGTGCGATGAGTGGGAGGACCGTGACCCCGCCGACGCCGAGGAGCTGGAGGCGCTGGTGGCGCTGGGCCTGCAGGAGGTATGGCGCTGCGTGGCCGAGCGGTACGAGCTGGACGCCCGCAGCGGTCCCGACGAGCTCAAGCCGCTGCGCCGACACTGGACTCACGGACCAATGGGCACCTGGCTGTGGTGGGACTGAGGCGATCCGGGAGACGGTGCTGTCCGGCCCGCCTACGGCCGGTGTGACGCACAACCGTCCTGGGTGACCGCCGTCGGCGAACGGAGCGCGGCCCGGATGCCCGTAGCATGCGGGCGTGATCAACGTCCAGGACCTCACCATGCGCATCGGCGCCCGGCAGCTGGTGTCCGGTGCCTCCTTCCGGGTGGACAAGGGCATGCGCATCGGGCTGGTCGGGCGCAACGGGGCCGGCAAGACCACCATGACCAAGCTTCTGGCCGCCGCCTCGGTGGCGCAGGGCACCAGCCAGGCGGTCGCCGACGCCGACGAGCGCCACGGGCTTGAGGCCGTAGAGCACGAGGGCCTGATCACTTGCAACGGCTCGGTCGGCTACCTGCCGCAGGACACCCGGGTCGGCGACTTGAATGAGATCACGCGTGACCGCGTCCTGTCCGCCCGCGGGATCGATGCGCTGCTGGCCCGCATCCGCCGGGCCGAGCAGAAGATCGCCACCACCAGCGGCAACGCCCAGGCCAAGGCCCTGGACCGCTACACCCGGCTGGATCACGAGTTCACCATGGCCGGTGGCTACGCCGCTGCCAGCGAGGCCGCCCGTATCTGTGCCTCCCTGGGGCTGCCCGACAGGGTGCTCGACCAGCCGATCGGCACCCTGTCGGGCGGGCAGCGGCGCCGGGTCGAACTCGCCCGCGTACTGTTCCAGCAGCCCGACACGCTGCTGCTGGACGAGCCCACCAACCACCTGGACTCGGACTCGATCCTGTGGCTGCGCGACCACCTGCGCACCTATGCGGGCGGCTTCATCGTCATCAGCCACGACGTCGAGCTGCTGCGCGACACCGTCAACCAGATCATGCACCTGGACGCCGGCCGCGGCATCCTGGACGTCTACCACCTGGGGTGGGACGCCTACCTGAGGCAGCGCGCCGACGATGAGAATCGCCGCCGCCGTGAGCGCGCCAATGCCGAGAAGAAGGCCGCGGCGCTGCGCGCCCAGGGGGAGAAGATGCGCGCGAAGGCCACCAAGGCGGTCGCCGCCCAGCAGATGCTCAAGCGCGCCGACCGCCTGATGGAGGGCCTGGATGCCGAGCGCGCCCAGGAGAAGGTCGCCCACCTGCGCTTCCCCGACCCCGCCCCCTGCGGCAAGGTGCCGCTGCGCGCGGCCGGACTGTCGAAGGCCTACGGCTCGCTGGAGGTGTTCGCCGGCGTCGACCTGGCCATCGACCGCGGCAGCCGCGTGGTGGTCCTCGGGCTCAACGGCGCCGGCAAGACCACGCTCCTGCGCCTGCTCGCCGGCATCGAGGAGCCCGACTCCGGGCGGGTCGTGGCCGGTACCGGGCTGAAGCTCGGCTACTACGCCCAGGAGCACGAGACCATTGACGATTCGCGCACCGTGGTGGAGAATCTGCGCAGCGCCGCCCCCGGGCTCAATGACACCGAGGTGCGCAGCGTGCTGGGCTCCTTCCTGTTCTCCGGCTCCGACGCCGACAAGCCCGCCCGCGTCCTGTCGGGCGGGGAGAAGACCCGCCTGGCCCTGGCGCTGCTGGTGGTCTCCAGCGCCAACGTGCTGCTGCTGGACGAGCCGACCAACAACCTCGACCCCGCCAGCCGGGAGGAGATCCTGCGCGCGCTGGGCACCTTCACCGGCGCCGTCGTCCTGGTCACGCACGACGAGGGCGCCGTCAAGGCGCTGGACCCCGACCGGGTGCTGCTCCTCCCCGACGGCGACGAGGACCTGTGGAACGAGGACTACCTCGAGCTGGTCACGCTCGCCTGACCCGCCCGCCACGGTGAGTGCCATCACGCCCGCCGGTATTCCCGTCCGCCATGCGGCACGACGTAGGGTGAGGGGAACATTCTGGACCGTCGGCGTGTTCGCCCCGGTGCAAGGCACCCCTTAGGAGGAGACAGATATGGCTCAGACCACCGTGACCGACGCCGGCGGCGACGCAACCACCGATGCCCCCGCCCACGAGGTCATCCTCACCGAGACTGCCGCCGCCAAGGTGGCCAGCCTGCTGGTCCAGGAGGGACGCGACGACCTGCGCCTGCGCGTGGCCGTGCAGCCGGGCGGCTGCTCCGGGCTCGTGTACCAGCTCTACTTCGATGAGCGCGTACTCGACGGCGACGCCATCCGCTCCTTCGCCACCGATGACGCCGAGCTGGCGACCGTCGAGGTCGTGGTGGACCGCATGAGCGTGCCGTACCTGAACGGCGCCACCATCGACTTCTCCGACACGATCGAGAAGCAGGGCTTCACCATCGACAACCCCAACGCCGTGGGCACCTGCGCCTGCGGCGAGTCCTTCCACTGAGCGCTGACCACCCAGCCCCACGTGCAGCCGGCCCTGCGGGCGCCGGTGCCGTCAAGCGCCGGGGTGGCGCAGCGGACGCACGTCTCCCGCCTCACCCCGTCGCCATCCGCACGCACCCGAGGAGAACTACATTGCGCCGTGCCGCAACCGTCCTGCCCGCACTGGCTGTTTCCGCCTGCTTGGCCCTGGCGGGCTGCTCCGACTCGTCCGGGGGCGCCAGCGCCTCCGCCTCGGCCGAGGCCACCGTCACTCCCTTGAGCGCCGTCGACTGCTCTACGTTGACCATTGACGACGACGCCGACTCCCTGCCCACCCTGGAGGGGGAGGCCGGAGCCGAGCCGACCATCACCTGGGGTGACGGCGACGCCCCCGCGAACCTGACCGTCAAGACGCTTCAGACGGGTGACGGTGCGGAGGTGACCGAGGACTCCATCGTCGTGGCCGACTACGCCGGCTGGGAGTGGGGCGCCACAGAGGTATTCGACTCCTCGTATGCACGTGGAGAGTCGACGCCCTTCAGCCTGAGCGGGCTGATCTCCGGCTGGCGCTGCGGGCTTGTCGGGCGTCATGCCGGGGACCGGCTGGAGCTGTCCATCCCCGCCGAGCTCGCGTACGGGAGCTCGGTCGCCGAGGGCTACCCCTCGGGCGATCTGGTGTTCGTAATCGAGATCAAGGGCGTGGTGACCGCCGATGAGGCCGTGTCCGCAACCAAGGACGCGCAGGTCGTCGCCGAGGCGCAGCAATTGCTGGCCGACCGCGGCGTCACCGTCAGCGGCGATCTGGGCGCAGCAGCCACCGTCTCCGTGACCGACGGCGCCGAGGCGCCTACCGAGCAGGAGAACATCGTCCTGGCGCGCGGCAGCGGTGATGAGGTGGCCGAGGGAGACCAGGTGGTACTGGAACTGGCTTTCGTCAACTGGGGCGACAACGGCTCGCTGCAGTCCTCCTGGGAGGCTGGTACACCTCAGCTCATGACCGTCGCGTCGGGTGCGCCGGTCGGTGGCCTGGCCGGCGTGCCGGTCGGCTCACGCGTCGTCATCCTCATCCCCGGGGACGAGACGCAGGGGACCAAGGCTTCCGCCTACGTGGTTGACGTCGCCAAGATCCTGTAGGCGCCCACCGCAAGCGTCGGTATAGCGAGGGCCGCCCGGGCACCACTGGTGCCGGGCGGCCCTCGCGCGCATGCGGCTACAACGGCCGCGCTTCCCTCAGGCGGCGTGGAGCGTCAGCGCACGATCAGGCCCTCGGCGTGGGCGACGGCGTTCGCCAGGCGCTCGGCGACGTCCTCCCAGTTGACAATCTGCCAGATGGCGGCCAGGTAATCCGCCTTGACGTTGAGGTAGTCGAGGTAGAAGGCGTGCTCCCACATGTCGATCTGGAACAGCGGGATCGTGCCCACGGGCACGTTGCCCTGCTGGTCGAACAGCTGGAAGGTGACCAGGCGGCCGGAGACCGAGTCGTAGGCCAGCACCGCCCAGCCGGAGCCCTGAATACCCAGCGCGGCGGCGTTCAGCTGCTGCTTGAGGGCGGCGAAGGAGCCGAAGGAGTCCTTGATGGCCTCCGCCAGCTCGCCCTCGGGCTCGCCGCCGCCGCTGGGGGACAGGTTCTTCCAGAAGATCGAGTGGTTGAGGTGTCCGCCGAGGTTGAAGGCCAGGTTCTTCTCCCACAGGTTGATGGCGGCGAAATCCCCCTCGGCGCGGGCCGCGGCCAGCTGCTCCAGGGCGGCGTTCGCGCCGGTCACGTAGGCGGCGTGGTGGCGGTCGTGGTGGAGCTCCATGATGCGCCCGGAGATGTGCGGCTCGAGCGCGGCGTAGTCGTAGGGGAGCTCGGGAAGCGTGTACTTGGCGGTATCGGTCGGTGTGGTCATGGCGGTCCTGCCTCGCGGGTAGTGCGGTTCGTATGACGGTGTTGCTGACTGCTATTGACAGCCGCAGATACTTGCTGTCGGTCCCGGAGCAACAGAATCATGAGTGAGACTGAAGTCCTAGACAAGATTCATCGTAGACGGTGATCGGTCGGCATAGAAGAGTACGACGTGCCTCGGCGGCACGATTACACTGACCGCTAAAGCCCCGTCGTCCACTGGAGGACCGCATGACCGACCAGGCAGATGCCGCCACCCTCGACCTCCTCGTCTTCTCCGATGACGCCACCGTGCGCCGACAGGTGATCGACGGCGTCGGCCGTCGGCCCGCCAAGGGACTGTCGCGCGTGTCCTGGACCGAGGCGGCGACCGCCGAGGGCGTCCGCCTGGCCATCAAGGATCGCGAGAAGGCCGGCAAGGCGCCCTTCGCAGCGCTAGTGCTGGACGCCGAGACCAAGAAGCTGGGCGGCATGGGTCTGGCCCACGAGCTCTTCACCGAGCTGGAGCGGCGGCCCCCGGTGGTGCTGCTGACTGCCCGCCCCCAGGACGACTGGCTGGCCGCCTGGGCCAAGGCCGAGGTCGTGGTGCCGCGGCCCCTGGATCCGCTCAGCCTCCAGGAGGGCGTCGCCAGGGCGCTGCGGGTGCGCCGCGGCTCTGTCACCCCCGCAGGCTGACGGCCGACCGACGCCGACCACCGGGAGACCCGGGGCCCAGCGGAGGCGACCGCCTCACCCCTCGGCGTCAATGACGCGCCGGTGCCTCGCTGCGGCTCCCACCGGCCAGCACAGCGTCGCGGGCTCCCCACCCGCGTCGCCGTCGTCGCCTTCAATCTCCACCAGCCGCGCCCCGGCATCCAGCACCCAATCGGCCAGCAGCGCGGTCTCCTCCACGCTCGTGTCGGCCCCGACACGCGCGGGCCGGTCCACTACCTGTGCGGTGGCGCGCAGCGTGGCGATGGTGGGGCGCGGGTCCGCCCCGGGTGGGGTGACGGCCGAGCCGGCCAGTCGTCCCCAGCGCACGTCCACCAGCTCCCAGCCGCCGCCCTCGCGGCGTCGGGCCGCCAGCAGGTGCGGGCAGGTCAGCAAAGGCCGCGCCTTCTCCGCCCGGCACGCCCCCAGCAGCAGCGCGCGCAGCCGCCGGGTCCACAGCCCCGCCTCCTCATAGCGCTCCGCCGCGGACAACTCCGCGATCCGTGCCAGCAGCGGGCCGGCCACCAGGTCTATCTCGCCGGACAGGGCCCGCAGCGCAGTGTCGGCGTCGGCGGGGGAGTCGTTGCGGCGCACGGAGCGGGCGGCGCGCCCGTCCCAGGCATCCAGCCGCAGCACCGACTCGGCGGCACGTTGCGCCTCCCGGGCCGCTGTGCGCGAGGGGAAAGGGCCGACGGCGCAGCCGGCCTCGGCCAGGGGCAGCGCAGTGGTCAGCGCCAAATGCGGGTGCGGCGTGGCGGACAGGCACAGCCAGGGGCGGCGCCGCGGGGAGCGCGAGCGCCGGTTGACCGGCGGGTCCAGCTCGGCGATCAGCCGCAGCTCGCGCACGCGGGCCTCCAGCTCGGTGGGCGTCTCGATCGTCCGTACCGCCACGGTCGTGTCCAACATGCGGGCCACCTTGGTGCGCTTCTCCGCGGCCGTGAAGTAGGAGCGCACCCGGCGGTGCAGGTTGACCGCGCTGCCCACGTACAGCACCTGCCCGGCGGGGGAGAGGAACTGGTAGACGCCGGGTGCGGCGGGCAGGCCGTCGGCCAGGCGACTCTTGACCCGGCGGGAGGAGGGCACCGGGTCGGTGGCGGTGGACAGGTCCTCAAAGTGGGTGACTCCCTGGGGGCCGAGCGCCTCCAGCGCGGCGTGCAGCACGTCCATGGTGGCGCGGGCGTCGTCCAGGGCCCGGTGCGCGGGCGTGGTCGGCGAGCCCACGAAGGCGGCGAGTGTGCCCAGCTTGTGGTTGGGCACACTCGTGCGGGGCCAGGCCCGGCGGGCCAGCGCCAGCGTGTCCAGCACGGCGGGCTCGTGCCAGTCCAGGCCGAGGGCGCGGGCCGCGCCGCGCAGGTGGCCAAGGTCGAAGCGCGCGTTGTGGGCCACCGCCACCGTGGTCGGAGCGGTCAGATCGGCCCAGTCCAGGAATGCCGCCAGTGCCTGGCCGACCGGCGGGGCCCCGGCGACCATCGCATTGGTGATGCCGGTCATGACGGTGATCTGCGCGGGGATCGCCGCCCCCGGGTTTACGAGCGTGGAGAACTCCGAATCCACCACGCCGCCGCGCACCTTCACCGCGCCGATCTCGGTGATGGCGTGGGCGCCCGGTCCGCCCCCGGTGGTCTCCAGGTCGACGACGACGAAGGTGACTTCGCGCAGCGGCGTGCCCATGTCGGTGAAAGAGGCCTGAACCGGGTGCGGTCCGCCCGGCGCACTGGCGTCGCCCGGGAGCCGGCCGGCGCGGGCAATACCGGGCGGTCGGGTCGAGAGCGCATCAAGGGGCACATCGCGAGGCTAGACTTTGTGCGCAGCCGATCCAGCCGTGGACACGCCCGGCGGGCGTACCCGGACGGCCCGGCGACTTCCCGCCCGCCGCAGCACAGGAGGTCCCACATGGGATACCGAGGTATCAAGGCCGCCGTCGGCCCGGCCATGGAGATGCTGTACCAGCCCTGGATCCGGGGTGAGGAGAACATTCCCGCCGAGGGTCCCGCCATCCTCGCCTCCAACCACCTGGCGGTCATCGACTCCTTCTTCCTGCCGCTGCTGATGGACCGCGAGGTGGCCTTCATCGGCAAGTCCGACTACTTCACCGGCAAGGGAATCAAGGGCTGGGCGGTGAAGAACTTCATGACCGCCGTCGGCACCATCCCCGTGGACCGCTCCGGGGGCAAGGCCTCCATGGCGGCGCTGCAGGCAGGCATCGACCGACTGCGCTCGGGGGAGCTGTTCGGCATCTACCCCGAGGGCACGCGCAGCCCCGACGGGCGCCTGTACCGCGGTAAGACCGGAGTGGCGCGCGTCGCCCTGGCCACGGGCGCGCCCGTGATCCCGGTTGCCATGATCGGCTCCAACCTGGCTCAGCCCATCGGCCAGGTGGTGCCCTCGACCCGGCACCGGGTGGGCATAGTCATCGGTGAGCCGCTGGACTTCTCCCGCTACAAGGGCCTGGAGAACGACCGCTTCGTGCTGCGCTCCATCACCGACGAGATCATGTACGCGCTGATGTCGCTGTCCGGCCAGGAGTACGTGGACCTGTACGCCGCGGACGTCAAGAAGGCGATGGACGCGGAGAAGAAGACGGCCGAGGAGGTCGTCAACGAGATGCTTGAAGAGCTGGCCGCCAAGCGTCCCGCCGCCGCGCCGGTCCAGGCCCCCGGCGGCCGCCCCGCCCCCGACGTCGAGGTCCCCGAGCCCCCGGCCGAGCCCGATGAGGCGGGAGCAGGGGAAGAGGCGGAAGACGCCGAGGAGGCGCCCGAGGCGAACGCGGCGGAGGGTATGGAGCAGACCGACGAGCCGCATGCCGGGCCCCTTCCCAGCGGCGACTGACGGTCTGCGGAGCCGGAATGTCCGAGATCGGCACAAACGCCGGGTCTGACCGCCCAGCCCGACAACGAAACCGCATGATTCCAACGATTGCCGCGATGCCGTTCGGCGCGAACGGCGCGTTTGTGCCGGATTCGGACACTTTCACCCGGGCATGGCCGCGAGCTTGCGCGGTAACCGAGTGAACATGGCGGTGGAGAGCACCAGAAGACTTGCCATCGCTAGGCAGGCGGGAGCGAAGCCGATCCGCTCGGTGAGTGTGCCACTCAGGGTAGGGCCGATGAATAGACCTCCGGCGTAAGCCAGGTTGTAGAGGGAGTATGCGCCGCCGATGGCGGGAGGTGTGGCCTTGGCTCCTTGGACGCCTACCAGTGCACTTGCCGGCGCCACTAGGAGCGCGATTGCAGCGCCGAGGCACACAAGCCCGGCGGCTATTACCGGGAGGTTCGGTCCAGCCCCGACCAGCAACAGGCCTGTGGCCGCGGCGGCGACGCCTGTCAGTGCCGGCAGCCTTGGCGATACGCGTGGTAAACAGGCACCGACCAATGGGTTGAGACAGGCGCCGACGAGGGTCAGCAGCGCGAACAGCAGGCCGATGCCGGTAGCACCTACACCGAACCCCTGAGCCAGTTGCATAGGGAGCACCGGCTCAATGCAGGAGGTAACGGCGGCACCTATGAGAATCAGTGCGACGACTGACCAGCATCCGGGCGTCCGCAATACATCCATGGCGGTGGCGGGGTCGTCGCAGGGCGGTGGGGTTGGTCGGACGAAGGCGAGTCGGAGCGCGCCGTCGATCATGAGCAGCGTCGCCGCGAAAAGGAAGGGGGCGGAGTGTCCACCGAGTTCAGCCAACCAACCCGCTAGGGGAGGGCCTGCCAACACGCCGACCGAAACCATACTCATCGCCAGTCCGAGGCAGGCCCCGCGTCGCTGTAGCGGAACGGTTGCGGCGATCAGTGACAGCCCGGCCACCCAGCTCAACCCGGCGGCGGCTCCTTGGAGGGACCGCGCGGTCAGAAGCAGCCAGTAGGGACCCCCTATCGTGAACAGCAGACATGCGCATGCCAGGCCCGCTAATGCGGCGAGCAGCGGCCCGCGAGGACCGCGTCTGTCCACGACTCGCCCGGCGACCGGCGTGACGATGACCAGTGCGGCTGCATAGGCGGCGAAGAGCAGACCGGTTGCCGAGGGGCCGACCTCAGTCACGGTGGGAAGCAGGGGGAGCACCGGGATGAGAATCCCGTAGACGAGCATATCGGTGAACAGGGCGACGCAGGCGACCACGACGGCCATGCGTGGGCTGGTTGTGGTGTCGGATGACGATGGTTGCATGTGTGGTCCCTCTTCTCTCTGCGGTGGGTGTCAGGCTGTTTCCACGGCAATCAGTCCCGCGACTAGGGCATGCGCCGTCGCCCAGCAGCACTTGGGCTCGGGCAGGTCGCCTGGCGTGAGCGCCGCGGTCAGCGTGGCGCCGTGCAGGAACGCCGTGATGCTGAATCGGGCTACGTCAAGCGGAGCGCGCAGCTGTGGCTCGCACTCGGGCAGGAGCCGGGCGACCCGCTCCGACCACTGCGCGAGCACCGCCGTCTTCTGCTCCAATCCGGACTTGAGTGCCGGTGCCTGTGGCGCGACGACGACGGTGACGACGGCGAGCTCGCGGAAGGCGGTGTCCTCACTGAGCCTGCGCAAGTAGTCCGCCAGGAGCATTGTGAGCCGTTTCTCTGGCGGAGCGGAGGCGTCGAGCACGGCGAAGAGCGCCTCGCCCTGGCGGCGCCAGTGCTCGGACAGGACGGCATCAAGCAGGTCGCGCTTGCCGGTGAAGTGGTGGTAGATGGCGCCACGAGTCACATCGGCGCCGCGCGCCACCTCGACGAGAGAGCACGCCTCCCAGCCGTCCTGTGCGAAGCGGTGCAGGGCGGAGCTAATGATGGCTTTACGGGTCTCGGCGGCCTCGGCGGCGGTGCGGCGCATGCTTACAGACAAGCCTGTATGTATAACTTCGTCAAGTGTCCGTACGGCGCACGAGTCGCGCACACGCCGGTGCTGTGGCTGCCGCTGCTGCCACGGCGGTTGACGCTGTCATGCCAAGGCGTGAGGTGAAGAACCGCCTGTCCAGGGTGTCGGCTCCAGCGGCCGGTTTGGGCGGGTACGCACTTGTTGCGCCGTGTTGTTGAGCCGTCTTAGTTGCACCGTGACTGGCGGGGCCGTGGCCGGGTGCGTCTGCTACGCCAGTTGGCCGTCGGCGACGCCGGTTAGCGGTCTGCTGTATACCTCGGAGGCCTTCAGCAGACGGAGAAGTGGCGTAGTAGACCCCGAACAGGCGTAGCAGACGAATTCGCCGGCGGGGCCGGGCCCGCCGGGTGCAGGCAAGCCGAACCGCCGAGCGTGCCCCGCAGGGGTCTGCCGCGCGGGCCGTAGCGGGACGGCGTCGCGGAGCGCGAGGGTGGGCGTGCTCGCTGAGGCACTTCAGTGACGGTTCGTCTGGTAGCGCTGACGATTCGCTGTGAACGCGACGGTTCGTGCACCTACCCCGCGAACCGTCGCTGCAAGTGGTCAGCCGTCGCCCCGAGCAGACGCGCCGCCACCCCTGATCCACCGTGGTTTACCGCGCACGTCCCCACCCATAGCGCCATGTACCGCGCCCGCCGGGACGCGCACGCCAGACACCACCCGCCATACCACGACACCCTCAGACACGAAGAGCCGGCATAGCGGGCCTCGGCGACCCCAGCGGCGGTGCGGCGCATGCTTACAGACAACTCTGTATGTATATGATCTACTTCCGGCGAGGTTCGTAAGTGGTGGGTTGGCCAGGCGTGGATGATTCGGGCGTGGGACGGGGCGAGGCTCCAACGAGGATGAGCTGCTTGATTTGTTGAAGGGATGAGCCTGTGCTTTGCGAGACCGTTCTGGCAACAGGCGCGGCAGTCTGAGTTACGGTCCGAGGCGTGCCAGTTTGGTTGGAACTCGGGTCGCCAGGGCGTGGAACATCAGGTCGTCGTTGACCCTGTCGCGGTGGTGCGTGATCAGGTTGCGCATGCGCATGATCCCAACCCAGCCGACGTGCGGAAACTGTTTCTTGTAGCTCTGGGGCAGCTGCTCGACGACGAAGGCGGCCTCGTTTCCGAAGCGTCTCAGATCCGCAAGTCGTCGCTCAAGCCGATCCGCGGGCGATGGCGTTGTGCTCATATCCTCACCGGTTCTGGGGAAGCTCCGGTCGTCGTGGCTGGGCCGCCCTCGCCGCCGGCTATGGAGCCGAACACGCCGACAACCGCGCATCCATGCGAATCGGCCAACGCGATGACCTCTTCGCGCGCAGCACGCAGCAGGGCTGAGGGGCGCGCCTGTAACGCCTTTCGCAGCCGCTCGCGTGTGTCATCGGACGGGCGGTGCGCGCCGGACTCGATAGCGGCAATGAGTTGCTTGCTGACACCAGTGCGATCCGCGAGCTCACGTTGGCCAGCCGCGCCGCGTGCCGACGGAAGCGGATCCAGTCACGCTCGGTGCGCTGCGTCACGTACCCATGATGAGGCACGTGTGATCGGCGGTGGCGCTCGGCTAGGTATCAGGTGTAGGTAGCAGGGCGAGCGCGTCGACCGCTCTCGGCATGTAACTTCCGCCGGTCTCGGTGTGTTAGTTGTGCCGGTCTCGCGGGATGTTGGGTCTGGGGTGGAACGATCTGGCCGCGCGGCGGCGGCATCCCGGTAGGATGACCGCGTCAAGCCCCATCAACTGACGAAAGGTTTCCGATGTCGATCCGTCGCGTCGCCCTTCTCACCGCGGGCGGCTTCGCCCCCTGCCTGTCCGCCGCCGTCGGCGACCTCATCGAGCGCTACACCGAGGTCGCCCCCGAGGTGGAGATCATCGCCTACCAGTACGGCTACCACGGCCTGCTCACCGGCAACTACGTCGTCATCGACGACGAGGGCCGTAAGAACGCCGGTGTGCTGCGCCAGTACGGCGGCTCCCCGATCGGCAACTCCCGGGTCAAGCTGACCAACGCCAAGAACCTGGTCGAGCGCGGCCTGGTCGAGGAGGGCGTGGACCCGCTCGCCTTCGCCGCCGAGCGGCTGCGCGAGGACGGCGTCGACGTGCTGCACACCATCGGCGGCGACGACACCAACACCACCGCCGCCGACCTGGCCGCCTACCTGCACGAGCACGACTACGACCTCACCGTCGTCGGCCTGCCCAAGACCATCGACAACGACGTCATCCCGATCCGCCAGTCGCTGGGCGCCTGGACCGCCGCCGAGCAGGGCGCCGGCTTCGCCCTCAACGTCATCGGTGAGCACCGCTCCAACCCGCGCATGCTGATTGTCCACGAGTGCATGGGCCGCAACTGCGGCTACCTCACCGCCGAGACCGCCCGCCGCTACCACGAGCTGCTCAAGGACCGCCAGTGGGCCCCCTCGCTCGGCCTGACCAAGGAGCGCTGGGACGTGCACGCCGTATTCGTGCCCGAGGCCAAGCTGGATATCGCCGCCGAGGCCGAGCGCCTCAAGGCCATCATGGACGAGCAGGGCAACGTCAACATCTTCCTGTCCGAGGGCGCCGGCGTCCCGGAGATCATCGCGGAGATGGAGGCCAAGGGCGAGGAGGTCCAGCGCGACCCCTTCGGCCACGTCAAGCTCGACACCATCAACCCCGGCCAGTGGTTCGCCCGCCAGTTCGCCGAGCTGATCGGCGCCGAGAAGGTCATGGTGCAGAAGTCCGGCTACTACTCGCGCGCCTCCGCCGCCAACGCCGAGGACCTGGCACTGATCAAGCAGATGTGCGACCTCGCCGTCGACTGCGCGCTGCGCGGTGAGCCCGGCGTCATCGGCCAGGACGAGGAGAACGGTGACCAGCTCGGCGCCATCGCCTTCGAGCGGATCGCCGGCGGCAAGCCCTTCGACATCACCCAGCAGTGGTTCGTCGACCTGATGGCCGAGCTCGGCCAGAACCTCGAGCCCGCCGCCCCCAGTGACGGCGAGGCCTGAGCCAACGCCTCCGCGCACCACCGATAGACGGCTCGGCCGGACGCAACCCAGCGCGTCCGGCCGAGCCGTCTATCGGTTCAGTTCCCTCCTCGCCCGGAGCACCCCGCCGTGCCACGCCTTCCTCGGCCGGTCCTGGACGTGCCCTGCGTCCCACCTGGTGGTGCGACGCCCAGGCGGACGCCGCGCTCGCCTATGCTGGCCCCGTGATGAACGAGCTCCAGGTTCCCGGTGCGGCGGCCGGCTGGCGCCAGCACCACGCCGCCCAGCAGCCCCGCTACCCGGACCCGCAGGCGCTCGCCGCCGCCGCGGCCGACCTGCGCACCCGCCCGCCGCTGGTATTCGCCGGCGAGGTGGACTCGCTGCGCGAAAAAATGGAGTCGGCCTCGCAGGGGCGCGCCTTCGTACTCATGGGCGGAGACTGCGCGGAGTCCTTCCATGACAATACCGCCATCAACATTCGGCTCAAGCTGCAGACCATCCTGCAGATGGCGGCGGTCCTGACCTACGGCGCCTCCACCCCGGTGGTCAAGATCGGCCGTATGGCCGGCCAGTACGCCAAGCCGCGCAGCTCGGACACCGAGACCCGCGGCGGCGTGACCCTGCCCTCCTACCGCGGCGACTCGGTCAACGACCACGCCTTCACCGCCGAGGCCCGCGTCCCCGACCCGCAGCGCATGGTCGACGCCTACCTGCGCGCGGGCACCACCCTGAACCTCATCCGCTCCTTCACCATGGGCGGCTACGCGGACCTGCGCGAGGTCCATTCCTGGAACCGGGGCTTCACCGCCAACCCCGCCTACAAGCGCTTCGAGTCCTTCGCCGAGGAGATCGACCGGGCCATGCGCTTCATGGAGGCCGCCGGCGTGGACTTCGACGCCCTGCGGCAGGTCGACTTCTACGCCGCCCACGAGGCCCTCCTGCTGGAGTACGAGGACGCCATGACGCGTGAGGACTCCCGCAGCGGCCGCCTGTACGACACCTCCGCCCACTTCCTGTGGGTGGGGGAGCGCACCCGCGGCGCCGACGACGCCCACGTGGCCCTGCTCGCGGGTGTCCACAACCCGGTCGGTGTCAAGATCGGTCCGACGACGACGCGTGACGAGCTCCTCGCCCTCGTGGATCGCCTCAACCCCGAAGGCGACCCCGGTCGGCTCAGCCTCATCACCCGCATGGGCGCCGACCGCATCCGGGACGTGCTGCCGCAGCTGGTGGAGATCATCCGCGCGGACGGCCGGCCCGTCACCTGGATCACCGACCCCATGCACGGCAACACCATCACCTCGGACAACGGCTACAAGACCCGTCGGTTCGACACCATCATGGAGGAGGTGCGCGGCTTCTTCGAGGTGCACCGCTCCCTGGGCACGGTGCCCGCCGGCATCCACGTGGAGCTCACCGGCGACGACGTCACCGAGGTCCTCGGCGGCGGCGAGCACATCGACGAGGCCGGCCTGGCCCGCCGCTACGAGACGCTCGTGGACCCGCGACTGAACCACCAGCAGTCCCTGGAGATGGCCTTTGAGGTCGCGGAGATGCTCCGCAGCTGACGCCTGCGTCCTGACGGAGAAGCACCGGGTCCGTCGCCCGGCGCTCCGCGCTCCCCATGGCGGGAGCGCTAGACCACGTTCAGGGTGACCTTCGAGCCCTTGCGCACGCTGGTCCCGGCGGCCGGGTCGGTGGAGTGGGCGGTGCCGAACAGGCCACCTAGAACCCGGGACACCTCCACCTCCAGCCCGGCATCCTTCAGCGCGGTGGTGGCCTCCTGCTCACTCATGCCGGCGACGTTCGGCACAGTGACCATTTCCGGGCCCTTGGACACGGTCACGTCCACAGAGTCGCCGTGGTAGTAGCCCTCGGCGCCGGAGGCGGGGCTGGAGGAGATGACCAGCCCGGAGGCGACGTCGTCGGAGAAGGCCTCCGACTGCGCGCCGAGCGTGAGACCGGCCGCCTCCAGCGTGGTGGTGGCGTCCTCCACGCTCATGCCGGTCACGTCCGGGACGACTGCGGGCTGGCGTCCCAGGGACACCACGATCGCAACGGCCGAGGAGTGATTGACGGTGGTGCCCGCAACCGGCTCAGAGGAGATGACCATGCCGGAGGCCACCGAGTCGGAGTAGGTCTTGGTGACCGCACCGAGCGACAGGCCCGCGTCCGTGATGGCCGTGGTGGCGTCGTCCTGGCTGGAGCCGACGACGTCGGGCACGGTCTTCTGCTCAATGCCGCGGGAGATGACCGGCGTCACCGCATCGCCCGGATGCAGGCGGGTGGCGGCATCGGGCGAGGAGGAGATCACCGAGTCGGCCGGCACCGTGTCGGAGTAGGCGCGGGTGGGGGCGCCCCACACCAGCCCGGCCGCCTCTACCTCCGCCTGTGCGTCGGCCGCTGTCATCCCGGCGATCTGCGGCACCGGGACCGTGCGCCCCGGGCCAGTGGTGAAGTACCAGGCGCCGCCACCGGCCGCGGCCGCCAGCAGCAGGGCGGCGGCGACTACCGTGCGCCGCCGCGGGCGCCGTCTGGAATGGCGCGCCACCTTCGCGGTCTCCTCCTGCGCGCCCGCCGCGCGGGCCGCCTGACGTCGGTCCAGGGAGCGGGTCGTGCCGTCCCGGCTGCCCGCGGCCTCGTCCGGGGCGATGGAGCCGATGGGCAGGGACACCGTGCGCAGGCCGGCCCCCGGTGTGGCCGCATCCGCGGGGGCGTCGACGTCGTCGGGCTCGTTCTCAGCCCCGTCCGTTGCCAGCATGGCGGTGCGGGCGGCCTCGGCATTCGCCGCCAGCACCTCCTGGGTGCGCACCGAACCGGTGGCGCCCCCGCGCTTGACGGCCAGTTCGGCGTCGCTCAGGGCGGAGACGACCTCCCGCAGCCGCGTCAGTGCCGCATCGGCGTCGGCCAGGCGGTCCTGGGGGGAGCGGCGCGTCATCGCCGCCACCAGGGCGTCCACGCGCTCGGACAGGTCGGGCAGCTGCAGCGACGGCGCGGGCACGTCCTCGTGCACGTTGCGGAAGGCGATCTGGATCGGGGTGTCCGCCGCGAAGGGCTGGCTGCCGGTGAGCAGCTCGTACAGGATCACGCCGACGGAGAAGACGTCCGCACAAGGGGCGGAGGAGCCGGTGGTGATCAGCTCCGGCGCCAGGTAGGCGACGGTACCCAGCACATTCCCGGTGGTCGTCTGGGTGACCTCGGTGACGGCGCGGGCGAGACCGAAGTCGGCGACCTTGGCCACCGAGCCGTCGGCGGGCAGTAGCACGTTCTCCGGCTTGATGTCACGGTGGACCAGGCCGGCGCGGTGGGCGGCGCCCAGGGGCCCGAGCACCTGTGCCGTCAGTCCGAGCGCCTCGCGCACGGTCAGCGGGCCCGCCGCGATGAGATCGCGCAGGTTGGGGCCCTCCACGAGTTCCATAACCAGGTAGGCGACCCCATCCAGGCTGCCCTGGTCGTAGACCGCCACCACTCCCGGGTTGGACAGCCGCGCCGCCGCCCTGGCCTCCCGCCGGAACCGGGCCACGAAGTCGGGGGAGTCCGCCAGGTGCGGGTGCATGAGCTTCAGCGCCACCAGGCGATCCAGGCGACGGTCCTGTGCCCGGTAGACGGTGGCCATGCCCCCGCGGGCCACCCGGTCGACGATCTCGTAACGAGAGTCGACCAGTCGGCCGATGAGAGGATCCTTGGTCACGGGGCCGAGTGTACGGGGCCGTCGACCTCCCGGCGCATTACGCCGCCCGGTGGCGCCCACAATCAGCTCCGGCGGGCCGTCAGCAGGTGGGCGAGGGCGGTGAGTGTTTCTCGCGGGGCGTCGCTCAGTGCGGAGGGGACAGCGTCCAGGGCGCCGAGGCCGGTAGCCGTGTGGGCGGCGATCTCCTCCTCGTGGGCGGCCAGGGCGCCGCAGTCGCGAATGATGTCGGCGGTGGCCGCCACATCCGCAGCGGAGGCCGCGGCGCCCTGCGTCAGCACTCGGGTCAGGAGCGCGCGACCGGCGTCATTGCATCGCTGCCAGGTCAGGGCCAGCAGCACCGTGCGCTTGCCCTCGCGCAGATCGTCGCCGGCCGGCTTACCGGTCAGGGCGGGGTCTCCGAATACTCCCAGGACATCGTCGCGCAGCTGGAAGGCGATCCCGATCTCCTCGCCGAAGACCTTTAGCGCCTCCAGTAGTTCGCTGCGCGGATCCACCCCGGCCAGCAGCGCCCCGACCACCAGCGGGTACATCACCGAGTACCGCGCCGATTTGTGGCGTACCACTTCCAGTGCGGCCTCGCGCATGGCGGTGCCCGCCGCCACCGGATGATCCGTCGGGTCCGGCAGGGGCAGCACTTCGTGGTGCACATCGAGGAACTGGCCGACGGCGACCTCCGTGGTCATGGCGTCGAAGGCGTCCCGGGCGGCTCGTGCGGCGCCGCGCTCAGCGGTAGCGGCCGCGGCGCCCATCTCCGTCGCGGACGCCGCCATGAGCAGGTCGCCCAGGAGGATCGCGGCGCTCACCCCGTAGCCATCCGCTGAACCGCGCCAGCCGGCCTGACGGTGGCGGGACGCGTACCGGCGATGTGCGGAGGGCTGGCCCCGGCGGGTGTCGGCGGCGTCGATGACGTCGTCGTGCACTAACGCGCTCGCCTGGTACAGCTCCAGCGCAGCGCCCAGCCGGGCCGCCGTCGGGCCGGCCAGCACCGCGACGCGGTCGGCGGTCCCGCTGCTGTCGTGGCGCTCGCGGCTGACCTGGTCCACGCTGCCCGCATGGTCCTCATTCAGCAGGGCCAGTCCCACGGCGCCCAGCACCGCCCGCATGCGCTTGCCTCCGGTGAGGGCGGTGGCGGCGGCGTCGAACAGCTCGTCCGCCGCAGTGGACGGGGCAGGCCACTGGGCGCGCAGCCGCGCCAGTACGTGCTCCAGGCGGGCATCGACGGCCCCGCGCACGAGTGGCAGCAGTACGTCAACCTCGGTCATGGGCCCAGGCTAGATGATTGATTCCGAAGGCGCGGGTTGTGGCGTTGTTCCGGGGCGGGGCTGAGGCGGAAGGCACGAATCGCCGAGGGAGCGCGTCCGCGGCCTCCGGTGGGGGCGTGGCGTCGGCTCCTCCGGCGGTGGATCGAGTGCACTAGTTTGCGTCGGGGACACGGGTTCTGCTCGATGACACGAGTTTTGGAGGTGTGCATGGGTTATGCCCGTGTAGGTCGTCAGGAACTCGTGTTGGTGGCGTGAACTCGTGTTCATGACGGCTCCGGGCGGGCGCGTCCGCGGCCGCGTCCGGGCCCACGGCCTGGGCAACGGGGGGCCGGGCACCGCATCAACCGATCTGGGCACGTAACTTCTACCGATTTGGGCACGTGACTTCTACCGATCTCGGCGAAGGGGGCAGGCGGGGGTGGCGGGCGTTCCGTCTCGGCGCTGTCCCCGTGGCCGGGCACGCCCCGACCCCAACGGTGCCGCCCCGCGGCAATGAGCTGGATGCGTGCCGTGGGAATAGACGGGCTGTCATCATCGTTGATCTTCGCGCTGGTGGTGGTAGCCGAGGTCTTGCTCGAAGTCTCTTGGCGTGCTGCGAGCACGCCTGCGGGACCGCTTGAGATCCTCGCGTAGACTTCTCCACGGCTTTGTGCGCCCCTCCGGCTTAACCGTCCGCCCCGTGAAAGGAAATCCGTGGCTACTTCCACAGTTGCTCCTACTCCCAGAACCACGCGGGAGCGTGTCGAACTCGCCGACGACGTCGACGAGGTCCTTGAGGACAAGGAGGAGGTCGACCTGGACGAGGAAGACGACCTCGACGCCGAGGACGACTTCGACGCCGAGGATGAGGACGAGGACGAGGACGACTTCGACGGCGACGCGGATGAGGCGGAGACCGAGGACAACGACGAGGACGAGGAGGATGACGCCGCCGACGCCCCCGCCCCCGAGCTGCGCGACTACTACCTGGACGTCTCGCTCGAGGAGAACGGCGACGGCACCAAGCGTCACCCCTTCAACACCCCCGCGGCTCTGAAGGACGTGCGGCTCGCCCCCGGCGCCACCCTGTTCGTGCGCAGCCGTACCGTCGTCGAGGGCCTGGAGATCTCCGGCGACGGCACCCTGGAGGACCCGATCACCCTGGCCCCCTACGGGCACGGCCCGGTGCCGCGCTTCATCATCCCCGGCGAGGAGGAGCCCGTCGTCGCCCGTGAGTTCCTCACCCACAACGGCTACATCTTCCGCGGCTGGGTCATCAAGGGCATCAAGATGAACCCCTCCATCGCCGCCCTCACCGGCGAGCTGGACCGCCTTCGCCGCGAGGAGGCGGAGAAGGCCGCGGGCAAGAAGTCCAAGAAGTCCAAGGGCGGGGAGAAGAACAAGGACGGCTCCTTCACCGTCTCCGACTCCGACGAGGGCGACGAGCCCGCGCAGAAGGTCGTCACCGCGGGCGCCACCGCGGACCCGGTCAAGGACTACCTCAAGCAGATCGGCAAGGTAGCGCTCCTCAACGCCGCCCAGGAGGTCGAGCTCGCCAAGCGCATCGAGGCGGGCCTGTACGCCGAGCACCTGCTGGCCACCGAGGGCAACGACCTTGATGCGAAGTACCGCCGCGAGCTGCACTGGGTGGCTCAGGACGGCCAGCGCGCCAAGAACCACCTGCTGGAGGCCAACCTGCGCCTGGTCGTCTCGCTGGCCAAGCGCTACACCGGTCGCGGCATGCTCTTCCTGGACCTCATTCAGGAGGGCAACCTCGGCCTGATCCGCGCCGTGGAGAAGTTCGACTACACCAAGGGGTACAAGTTCTCCACCTATGCCACCTGGTGGATCCGCCAGGCCATCACCCGCGCCATGGCGGACCAGGCGCGCACCATTCGCATCCCCGTCCACATGGTCGAGGTCATCAACAAGCTCGCCCGCGTCCAGCGGCAGATGCTGCAGGACCTGGGGCGCGAGCCCACCCCGGAGGAGCTCGCCGTCGAGCTGGACATGACGCCCGAGAAGGTCGTCGAGGTGCAGAAGTACGGGCGCGAGCCCATCTCCCTGCACACCCCGCTCGGGGAGGACGGCGACAGCGAGTTCGGGGACCTGATCGAGGACTCCGAGGCCGTCGTTCCTGCGGATGCCGTCAGCTTCACGCTGCTGCAGGAGCAGCTGCACGCCGTCCTGGACACCCTGTCCGAGCGGGAGGCGGGCGTGGTCTCCATGCGCTTCGGCCTGACCGACGGCCAGCCCAAGACCCTGGACGAGATCGGCAAGGTCTACGGGGTGACCCGTGAACGGATAAGGCAGATAGAGTCCAAGACCATGAGCAAGCTGCGCCACCCCAGCCGCTCCCAGGTGCTGCGCGACTACCTGGACGACTGAGCCTCCCGGGAGCGGCCGTACGGCCCGGTCCCGTCCGCCGCCCGCTTCGCCGCCCCGGAACCGCCCGGTTCCGGGGCGGCGAGCTGTTTGCTACCGTTGAGCCCACGACACGGGGTGCCGCAAGGCTGAGAACAGACCCGTAGAACCTGTCCAGATAATGCTGACGAAGGGATGTCGCATGATGCGGTGCACGCACCAGACTGCTGTACCTTCCGCCTCGACCGGATCCGCGGCCTTGCTGGAGGCCCTGCGCTCCACCGGCCCATTGGTGGCCTGCATAACCAACTCGGTGGTCACGAACTTCACCGCCAATGTCCTGCTGGCCGCGGGCGCCGTCCCCGCCATGGTTGACATCACCGGGGAGGCCGGGCCCTTCGCCGCCGTCGCCTCGGCGCTGCTGATCAACCTGGGCACGCCCCAGCCCGAGCAGCGCGCGGCCGCCGCGGAGGCCTGCTCCGCAGCACGGGCGGCGGGCGTGCCCTGGGTGCTGGACCCCGTCGCAGTCGGCACCCTGGTGCACCGCACCGAGCTCGCCCAGCGGCTGGCGGAGGAGCGCCCCACCGTCATCCGCGGCAACGCCTCGGAGATCATCGCCCTGGCCGGTTCCGGTGCGGGCGGCCGAGGCGTGGAGACCGCCGACGCCGTGGACGCCGCGCTCGACGCCGCCCGCGCACTGTCAACCCGCACCGGTGCGGTCGTCGCCGTCTCCGGGCCCGCGGATGCCATTGTGGACGGCGAGTGCCTGGCCCGCGTGGGCGGCGGCTCGCCGCTGCTGACCCGCGTCACCGGGGGCGGGTGCGCCCTGGGCGCCCTGGTGGCCGGTTTCGTTGCCGCCGGGCGCTCCGTGGGTGCCGACGCCTTCACCGCAACCGTGGCCTGCCACGCCGTCTACAGCGCCGCCGCGGAGCTAGCGGCCGAGACCGCCTCGGGCCCCGGCTCCTTTCAGGTCGCCGTGCTCGACGCCCTGTACTCCCTGGACGCCGACGACGTCGCCAGGATCCCCGTCTCATGAGGCCCGTACCCGACCTGCGGATCTACCTGGTCACCGATGCCGGCCAGTGCCGGCGCCGCGGCCGCACCGTCACCGACACCGTCAGGGACGCCGTCGAGGGCGGAGCCACCTGCGTACAGGTGCGAGACAAGCATGCCGACGGCGCCGAATTCCTGTCTCAGGTGGTCGATGTCGCCCGTACCGTCGGCGAGGTGGTTCCGGTGATCGTGAACGACCGCATCGACGTGTTCCTCGCCGCCCGCCGTCTGGGCGCCCCGGTCGCGGGCGTGCACGTGGGCCAGAGCGATCTGCCTGCCGCCGTGGTGCGCGATCTCATCGGAGACGATGCCTATCTGGGCCTGTCCGCCGCCACTGCCGAGGAGCTGATCGCGGCGCAGGAACAGGGCGCGTGTGATCACGTGGGCATTGGCGCGGTGCGGGCGACCGCCACCAAGACCGACGCTCCGGCCGGGCTGGGCGTAGGCGGTATCGCGCAGCTGGCCGCCTCAACCGCACTGCCCTGCGTCGCCATCGGCGGCGTCGGCGCCGCCGACCTGCCCGCGCTGCGCGCCGGGGGACTGTCCGGGGCCGCCGTCGTCTCCGCCATCTGCCTCGCGGACGATCCGCGCGCGGCCGCCCGAGCGCTGCGCCGGGCCTGGGAGGAGGGCCGATGAACGCCGCGATTCCCAAGGTTCTCACGATTGCCGGCTCGGACCCCGCCGGCGGCGCCGGCATCCAGGCCGACCTGAAGACCATGGGGGCGCTGGGCGCCTACGGCATGAGCGCGGTCACCGCACTGACCGCCCAGTCCACCCGCGGGGTGACCGGCGTGCACGCGGTTCCAGCGGACTTCGTGCGCCTGCAACTGGACACGCTGCTGGCGGACATCGCTCCCGACGCCACCAAGATCGGCATGCTCGCCACCGCCGAGCTGGCCGACGCGGTGGGGGAGTACCTGCCAGCGCTGCGCCACACCGTTCTGGACCCGGTGATGGTGGCCACCTCCGGGGACCGGCTGCTCGACGCCGACGCCATGGACGCCGTCAGGCGCCTGTGCGCCCGGGCGGAGCTGATCACCCCGAATCTGCTCGAGGCGGCCGCCCTGCTGGGCCGCGCCCCGGCGGCGGACCTCGACGAGCTGTGCCTACAGGCGGAGCTGCTGCTCGCCGCCGGCGCCCGCCGGGTGCTGCTCAAGGGCGGGCATCTGGACGCCGGGGCCACCGACGTGTACGCGGACGCCGACTGCACGGTGCCGCTGCCGGGGCGGCGGGTGCACACCCGCAATACCCACGGCACCGGCTGCACGCTGTCCTCGGCGATTGCGGCGCTGCGCGCGCAGCGGGACAGCTGGATCGCGGCCGTGCGCGACGCCAAGACCTACCTGACCGGGGCGCTGGAGCACGCCGACTGCCTCGCAGTGGGCGGCGGGCACGGCCCCGTCCACCACTACTACGCCCTCTGGCCGAATCGGCCAGAGGGCGAAGGGACAAAGCGAAGGATGGATGAGGAATCCGGTTAGTCGGCCTCCGGGCGGCTCAGCCGCGCGGACTCGTCCTGGATGAACAGGGCCTGGCGCTCCAGCGCCTCCCGGTGGGCACGGCCGTGGTGGGCGCAGAACAACAGCTCGCCGGAGGCGAGCACCACGCGCAGGAACGCCTGCGCGCCGCAGAGGTCGCAGCGGTCGGCGGTGGTGAGCGGACGCGTCTCGGTTGCCGCGGCGGGGCCGACGGTCTGCTCGGGTGCGGCCGCCGGATCGGCGACCGCGGGGGAGATGGGAGTTGTCGTGCTCATGGCTCAATCCCACCACCACCGGAGAGCCGCGCCAACGGCCCCGGGCCGCTTTCCGCCCCCGGCGCACCGCCTGCGCCCACGGCGAACGGTGGGAATCGGGCGCGGTGCCGGCCTGTAGCGCAGGCCGGCCTCCGGCAAAGACCACATTCGCTCCGGCGGCGCGGGATGCCGGACCGGCTGCCGCCATCGGCTAGATTTCAGCTGTGCCGGACTCCTCCCAGTCATACTCCGCCCGCCACCTCTCCGTGCTGGAGGGGCTCGAGGCCGTACGCAAGCGCCCGGGCATGTACATCGGCTCCACCGACCAGCGGGGCCTGATGCACTGCGTGTGGGAGATCATCGACAACGGCGTGGACGAGGCCCTGGAGGGTTACGGGGACCACATCGCCGTGGTCGTGCACGCCGACGGCTCCCTTGAGGTGCGCGACACCGGGCGCGGCGTGCCCGTGGACGTGGAGCCCTCCTCCGGCCTGACCGGCGTCGAGCTGGTCTACACCAAGCTGCACGCGGGCGGGAAGTTCGGCGGCGGCTCCTACGGCTCCGCCGGCGGCCTGCATGGGGTGGGCGCCAGCGTGGTCAACGCCCTGTCCGCCCGTATGGACGTGGAGGTCGACCGCGGCGGCAAGACCTACGCCATGAGCTTCCGCCGGGGCGTGCCCGGCGTCTTCACCGATCCTTCGACCGGCCCCACCCCCGCCGCCCCATTCGCGGAGTACACCGAGGCCACCCAGTTGCGCGTGGTCGGCAAGGTGCGCCGTGGCGTCACCGGCACCCGGGTGCGCTACTGGGCAGACCCGGAGATCTTCCCGGCTCCCGCCCAGTACGACATCACCGCCCTGCGCGCCCGGCTGCGGCAGACCAGCTTCCTGGTGCCCGGGCTCACGCTCACCCTGACCGACGAGCGCGCCCCGGACGCCGTCGCCGCCGCGGCCAGCGGTCCTGCGGCCGGAGACCCGGCCCTCAGCGCCAAGGCCGCCCACGCCTCAGCGCCCGCGGGCGACCTGTTCACCTCCGGCGCCCCGGAGGAGGAGGGCACGGAGGTCTTCCGCGCCGAGGGCGGCACCGCCGACTTCGTCGACTTCCTGGCCACCGACGGCTCCGTCACCGACACCTTCCGCCTGACCGGCGAGGGCACCTACACCGAGACCGTGCAGCAGCTCGACAAGCGCACCGGTCACCTGCGGCCCACCGAGGTTGAGCGCACCTGCACCGTGGACGTCGCCCTGCGCTGGGGCATCGGCTACGACACCACGGAGCGCTCCTTCGTAAACATCATCGCCACCCCCATGGGCGGCACCCACCTGACCGGCTTCGAGCAGGCCGTCACTAAGGTGCTGCGCAAGCAGATCGACGCCAACTCCCGCGCGCTGAAGGTCACCAGCCGCGACGGGCGCATCGAGAAGGACGACATCCTCGCCGGGCTGACCGCAGTGGTGACGGTGCGTGTGCCCGAGCCCCAGTTCGAGGGGCAGACCAAGGAGGTGCTCGGTACCGCCCCCGTGCGGCAGATCGTCGCGCGAGTGGTGGAGAAGGAGCTCACCGCACTGCTGACCTCCTCCAAGCGGGATCTGAAGACTCAGTCGCGCGCCCTGCAGGAGAAGATCGTCGGGGAGATGCGCGCCCGCGTGTCTGCTCGCATGCACAAGGAGATCACCCGCCGCAAGACCGCCCTGGAGACCTCCACGCTGCCCGCGAAGCTGGCGGACTGCCGCTCCGACGACGTCGCCTCCTCCGAGCTGTTCATCGTTGAGGGCGACTCCGCCCTGGGTACCGCCAAGAACGCCCGCAACAGTGAGTTCCAGGCGCTGCTGCCCATCCGCGGCAAGATCCTCAACGTGCAGAAGGCCTCCCAGGCGGACATGCTGCGCAATGCCGAGTGCTCGGCGATCATCCAGGTGGTCGGGGCCGGCTCCGGGCGCACCTTCGACCTGGATGCGGCCCGCTACGGCAAGGTCATTCTCATGACCGACGCCGACGTCGACGGCGCCCACATCCGCACCCTGCTGCTGACCCTGTTCTTCCGCTACATGCGCCCCATGATCGAGGCCGGCCGGGTCTTCGCCGCCGTCCCCCCGCTGCACCGCATCGAGGTAAGCGCCCAGGGGCGCCGCAAGAAGGAGGTCATCTACACCTACTCAGACGACGAGTTGGTGACCACGCTGCGCAGGCTGGAGAAGCAGGGGCGCAGCTTCAAGGAGCCGCAGCGCTACAAGGGCCTGGGGGAGATGGATGCCCACCAGCTGGCCGAGACCACCATGGAGCCCGAGCACCGCACCCTGCGGCGCATCACCTTGAGCGATGAGGCCGAGCTGGCCGAGGCGGAGAACGTCTTCGAGCTGCTCATGGGGTCCAACGTGGAGCCGCGGCGCGACTTCATCATCGAGGGTGCCGCCGACATCGACCGCGAGCGCATCGACGCTTAGGACGTGCACCCGGCTCGGGTACCGGCACCGCTGGCGCACGTCGTGACCGGGTCGGCTCGGGTAACCTGGCCGCAGCCATTTGCTCGCATGCCGAAGGTCGGGCCCTGTCCCGTCGAAGGAGACGCATATGACACCGGTTTACGGCTCAACCCGCCGCACCGGCCCGGGCGGCCCGTGGGCCATGTTCCGCCCTGGCCCGCGCTCCGCGTTGCCCCGCATTCTCACCTGGGCGCCGCTCGGTCCGCGCGACAATGCCGAGCTCGCTGACCTGATCGCCCGCTCGGAGGAGGTGGACAATCCGCCCTACCGCACCACCGCCCAGGAAACCGCCGAGTACTTCGTGGATCCCACCTACTCCGGGGTGGCCGGCCGGGACGAGCACGGCGTCATGCGTGCCTTTGGACTGGTGCGGCTGCGGCCGGCGGCGGAGATCTACGCCTCTATGACGGGGACGGTGGATCCGGAATGGCGCCACCGCGGCATCGGTGTGGCGCTACTGCACTGGCAGACCGAGCGGGCCCGCCATCTCATCGGTGCCGAACGTGCCGGCGAGCCTTCCGGCTCCCTCGCCGCCACCGCGCCCGCTCACATCGTCACCACCGTCCTTGAGGATGACGAGCGCATGAAGGACCACCTGGCAGAGCTGCGCTTCGAGCCGCGCCGCTGGTACCGGGAAGTGCGTCGTCCCCTGGCAACGCCGATCCCCGAGGCGGACCTGGACGGCTTCCTGAGCATCGAGCCCTGGTCGGAGGAGCTCGACGACGCCGTGCGCCGCGCCCACAACCAGGCCTTCGCCGATTCCGGCGGCGGCTCCATGAGTCCGGAGGAGTGGCGGGCCGGGCGCGCCTACTTCGCCCCCCAGTGGAGCTTCGTGGCACTGGACCGATCGGGTGACCGCGCTCGAGTAGCGGGATATGCGCTCTCCAGCCGCTACGAGCAGGACTGGGAGGCGCTGGGTTGGTGCGAGGGCTACACCGACGTCATCGGGGTGCTCGCCGATTATCGGTCCCGCGGGGTCGGCCGGGCGCTGTTGAGCGCGGTAATGCAGGCCTATGCCGCCGACGGCATGGAGTATGCGGCGGCCGGCTTTGAGTCCGACGATCCGAGCGGCGCCGTGGACCTGTTCCGGGAGCTGGGCTATACCGCTACTCGTGGCACCATCCTGTACGGCCTGGACGTGTGAGTCGGCCCCGACGGTGAATGCGACGGGTGCGTTTCGCGGCATCAGCTACGTTGAAGGTCCGTGAACAACGCACCTGCACGTCCGGGCGGAAAGAAGTCCGCCGTACCCCGCCATGTCTTCGTCACCGGTGGCGTCGTCTCCTCTCTCGGCAAGGGCCTTACCGCCTCGAGCCTGGGCCGCCTGCTGCGCTCCCGCGGCATCAGCGTGGCCATGCAGAAGCTGGACCCCTACATCAACGTCGACCCGGGCACCATGAACCCCTTCCAGCACGGGGAGGTGTTCGTCACCGAGGACGGCGCGGAGACTGACCTGGACATCGGTCACTACGAGCGCTTCCTCGATGTCAACCTGTCCGGCCGGGCCAACGCCACCACCGGCCAGATCTACTCCACGGTCATCGCCAAGGAGCGGCGCGGAGAGTACCTGGGGCACACCGTGCAGGTCATCCCCCACATCACCGACGAGATCAAGCGGGTCATGCGCGCCCAGGCCGAGCCGGACGCGGACGGGGCCGCCCCCGACGTGATCATCACCGAGATCGGTGGCACGGTGGGCGACATCGAGTCCCAGCCCTTCCTGGAGGCCGCCCGACAGGTCCGCGCCGACCTGGGCCGGGAGAACGTCGCCTTCGTCCACGTCTCCCTGATCCCCTTCCTGCCCGCCGCCGGCGAGTTGAAGACCAAGCCGACCCAGCACTCCGTGGCGGCACTGCGCAGCATCGGCATCCAGCCCGACGCCTTGGTGCTGCGCACCGACCGCCCCCTGTCCGAGGGAATCAGGGGCAAGGTCGCGCTGATGTGCGACGTCGAGCGCGACGCGGTGATCGAGTGCCGGGACGTGGCCAGCATCTACGAGGTGCCGCCCACCCTGCACCGGGAGGGCCTGGACGCCTATCTGGTCCAGCGCCTGGGACTGACCTTCCGGGACGTCGACTGGACCGAGTGGAACGCCCTGCTGGAACGGGTCCACACCCCGAAGCACCGGCTGGAAGTGGCCCTGGTCGGCAAGTACATCGACCTGCACGACGCCTACCTGTCCGTCACGGAGGCGATCCGCCACGGCGGCTTCGCCTGCGACGCCCGAGTGGACATTCGTTGGATCGCCTCAGACACCTGCGAGACCCCCGAGGGCGCGCAGCGGTCGCTGGCCGGGGCCGACGCCGTCGTGGTCCCGGGGGGCTTCGGGGTGCGCGGCATTGAGGGCAAGGTCGGCGCTCTGCGCTGGGCGCGTGAGCACCAGGTGCCCACGCTCGGACTGTGCCTGGGACTGCAGTGCATGGTCATTGAGGCGGCTCGCAACCTGCTGGGCCTGAGCGGCGCCTCCTCCACCGAGATGGAGCGCGACACGCCGGACCCGGTCGTCACCACCATGGACTCTCAGCGCCGCTTCGTGACGGGTGGGGGAGACCTGGGCGGCACCATGCGTCTGGGCGCATACCCGGCTGTGCTCACACCGGGCTCACTGGTTGCGGAGGCCTACGGTGCCACCGAGGTCTCCGAGCGACACCGTCACCGCTTCGAGGTCAACGGCGCCTACCGCGAGCGGCTGGAGGAGGCGGGCCTGCACATCTGCGGTACCTCTCCCGATGGGCACCTGGCCGAGTTCGTTGAACTCGACCGTGAACTGCATCCCTACTACGTGGCCACCCAGGCCCACCCCGAGTTCAAGTCGCGTCCCACCCGCGCACACCCCCTGTTCGCCGGACTTGTCCGGGCCGCCCTGGAGCGGCGGCGGGGTGTGTGCGCCTCCCATCGGGCGGCCGACGTCGTGCCGGCAGGCCGCCACGGCCGAGCCGGCGCCGGAGGCGGGCAGTAGCGCAGTGACGGGGCGGAGCCCCCGGAGTTAAGGGCACGATACAGGGACTGCGCCGACGGGTACCTTCTACGGCCGCACGCCCCGCCCCACACTCATAATGGGTATATATATCCGTGACGTTAATCGATTGACTTAACGTCGGCGGAGACCGCACACTCGTGTCAACGGGCGAATCAGCCCGGCTCACTGATGAGCTGACAGGAGGGGATGATGACGACTCTCGCCGATGTCGCGGACGCCGCGCACGTCTCCACCGCCGCCGCCTCCCTGGTGCTGTCCGGTAAGGCGAAGGGGCGGGTCTCCGAGGCGACTGCCGCGCGTGTGCGCGCGGCGGCCGAGGACCTCGGCTACGTGCGCGACGCGCTCGCCGGCGGCATGCGCAACCGCCGCACCCACACCGTCGGCGTGCTCGGCGAGAGCGTGCTGTCCACCCCCTACGCGGTCGCCATGATCGACGCCATCCTCACCGCGAGCCGGGAGCTCGGCTGGTCCGTGCTGCTCACCGACTCCGGGGGAGAGCCGGAGCAGACCCGCCGGGCCGTGCGCGAACTGCGCTCCCGGCGCGTCGACGTCATTGTCCACGCCGCCATGTACCACCAGCAGGTGCACATTCCCGCTGAGGCGGCCAACGTCGCCGTGCTGAACGGTTTTGCGGACCGGGACGGCGTAATCGGTGTCGTACCGGATGAGGAGACCGCTGCCCGAGACGCCGTCACTCACCTGCTGGACCTGGGGCACCGCCGGATCGGGCACATCACCCATGACGACACCACCATCGCCATCGGGCTGCGGCGCACCGCCTACGAGGACGCGCTGCGCGAGGCGGGGATTACCCCGGATCCCTCGCTGGTGGTCAGCGGCGGCAACGACCCCGCAGGGGCCGACGCCTCCGCCGGGCGTCTGCTCGAGCGGGCGGATCGCCCCACCGCCGTGTTCTGCTACAACGACGGCATGGCCGCGGGCGTGTATCGCGTGGCCGCCGCGCTGGGCATCTCCATACCGGGGGACCTGTCCGTGGTCGGCTTCGACGACCTGAGGCTGATCTCCACCAACCTGTCGCCGCAGCTGACCACCATGCGGCTGCCGCACTACCAAATGGCCGACTGGCTCGTGCGCCGCCTGATCACGGGCGACCTGCCCAGCCCCGCCACCACCCACCGCTTCCACTGCGACTTGATCGTCCGCGGTTCCACCGCGCCCGCATCCGCCTAAGTTTCGGGCGGGACCCACAAGCCCCGGGATCACCCCGATCCCGGTCAACCATCCCGGTCAACCATCCCGGTTAACCATCGCAATGACACACGAAGGAGTGTCCATGTCCACCTCCCGCCGCACCTTCCTCGGCCTCGGCGCCACCGCCGCCGTGGCCGCCACCCTTGCCGCCTGCTCCTCCCAGCAGGGCGGCTCCGGATCCGCCTCCTCCGGCACCATCAGCCTGTGGACCCACAACGGCGGCAACGAGGAGGAGCTCGCCGTCGTCAATAAGGCGGTCGCCGCCTTCAACGCGGCCAACCCCGACACCCCCGTTGAGGTGAAGCCCTTCCCGCAGGCCTCCTACAACGACGCCATCGCCGCCGCGGCCGTGGCCGGCGACCTGCCCGACATCCTCGACCTGGACGGCCCGATCATGCCCAACTGGGCCTGGGCGGGCTACCTGGCGCCGCTGCAGATCTCCTCCGAGCTGGAGGAGAGCATCATCGACTCCGCCAAGGGCTACTGGAACGACACCCTGTACTCGGTGGGCCCCTACGACACCTCCCTGTGCTTCCTGGGTCGCAAGTCCGCCTTCGAGGCCGCGGGCGTCCCGATCCCGACGATTGACAAGCCCTGGACCAAGGACGAGTTCGACGACGCCCTGGCCAAGCTCTCCGAGCTGCCCGACTACGAGTACGCCATCGACTTCTCGGTAGCGGACACCGCCGAGTGGTGGCCCTACGCCTACGCCCCCATGCTCCAGTCCTTCGGCGGCGACCTCATCGACCGGGAGACCTTCGAGACCGCCGAGGGCTTCCTCAACGGCGACGCCGCCGTGCAGTGGGGCGAGTGGTTCCGCTCCTGCTTCACCAAGGGCTATGCCTCCGAGACGCCCGCAACGGACGGGCAGGACTTCCTGCAGGGCAAGGTCCCGCTCTACTACGCCGGTGGCTGGAAGGTGCTCCAGTCGCAGGAGACCTTCGGCGAGGACGAGGTCCTCATCCTCCCGCCCGTCGACTTCGGCCAGGGCGCGCACGTCGGCGGCGGCTCCTGGCAGTGGGGCGTCTCCGCCACCAGCTCCAACCCGACGGCGGCCAACGCCTTCATCGAGTTCCTCATGCGGGACGAGTACCTGGTCGAGTACTCCAATGCGATCGGCAACTTCCCCTCCGTGCCCTCGGCTACGCCGGGCACCGACTACTACAAGGAGGGCGGCGCGCTCGAACCCGTCTACGAGATCGGCACCAAGTACGCGCTGCTGCGCCCCGCCACGCCCGGCTACAAGGTCATCTCCTCGATCTTCGACAAGGCCGCCCGCGACATCGTGTCCGGCGCCGACGTGAAGTCCACGCTCGACCAGGCGGTCAAGGACATCGACGCCGATATCAAGTCCAACAACGGCTACCAGCAGGGCTGACGCTCATGTCCAACGCATCCGCGAAACCTACGAAGACGCGCGGCAGTCGCTCCGCCGCGCTGCGCAAGGAGGCACGCACGGCCTGGCTGATGTCCTCGCCGGCCCTGCTGCTGCTCCTGCTGTTCCTGGGCATCCCCATCGTGCTGACATTCGTGCTGAGCTTCACCAACGCACGCCTGATCTCACCCAACCCGCCCGAGTTCATCGGACTGAACAACTTCATCCGCGCCTTCAGCGCGGACCCGACCTTCATCCGCTCACTGACCAACACGGCCTTCTTCGCGCTCATCGTGGTGCCGTGTCAGTCGGGGCTCGCCTTGGCACTGGCGATCCTGGTCAACCAGAAGGTCAAGGGGGTGACCGCCTTCCGCACCATGATCTTCATGCCGGTGGTCACCTCCATGGTGGTCGTCTCCATCCTGTGGAGCTTCTTCTACCAGGACAACGGCCTGTTCAACTCCGTGCTCAACACCCTCACCGGCGGCGGCTGGTCCGCCGTCGCCTGGCTGAACAACCCCGGCACGGCGATGCCCGCCATCATCGTGCTGTCCATCTGGCAGGCCGTCGGCCTGCACATGATCATCTGGCTGTCAGGGCTGCAGGGCATTGACCCGGCCCTGTACGAGGCCGCCGCGCTGGACGGCGTCAACGGCTGGCAGCGCTTCCGCTACGTGACCTGGCCCGGACTCCACTCCACCATGGTGTTCATCATCGTCACCATCACCATCGCCGCACTCGGGCTGTTCGTGCAGGTCGACGTGATGACCTCCGGCGGCCCGCAGGACGCCACCTCCACACTCGTCTACCACGCCGTGCGCAAGGGCTACCGCGAGCAGGACATGGGCTACGGCAGCGCGATCTCACTGATCTTCTTCATCGCCGTGCTCGTGATCAGCCTGATCCAGCGGCGCCTGACCCGGGGGGATGACTGACATGACCACGGCAGTGACCACAAGTAGCACCGCTCCCTCCGCGGGGCGTGCCCCGCGCCGGCGCGGCCGCCAGGCCACCAAGCGCCGCTCCAAGATCCTGACCTACATCGGGCTGACCGCGGCCGCCGTCGTCGCCGTCTTCCCCCTGCTGTTCATGATCTTCTCCTCCTTCAAGAGCGACAGCCAGATCTTCGCCGACCTCGGCTCGCTCAAGGCCTTCCTGCCCGTGGGCGACCTCAGCCTGGACAACTACGCGGGCGTATTCGAGCGCGTTCCCGCCGGGCGCTTCATCGCCAACTCGGTCATCGTCACGGTGGCGATCGTCGGCCTCGGGTTGATCGTCAACTCCATGATCGGCTTCGCCATCTCGCGCATGCGGTGGAAGGGCAAGAACATTGTGCTCTCCCTGGTGCTGGCAACGCTGATGGTCCCCTTCGAGACCATCGCCGTCCCGCTGGTGTTCTGGGTGGCGAAGCTGCCCTCCATCCAGTGGGCCGTCGACGGCTTCCTGCTCAAGCAGGGCATGCTCAACACCTACCAGGTGCAGATCCTGCCCTACATTGCCAACGCCCTGGCGATCTTCCTGTTCGCCCAGCACTTCGGCGACATCCCCAAGGAGATTGACGAGGCGGCGCGGGTGGACGGCGCGAGCTGGTGGACCATCTACCGCAAGATCATCGTGCCGCTGTCAGGCCCCACCTTCGCCACGGTAGCGATCATCACCATGCTGCCCGCCTGGAACTCCTACCTGTGGCCGCTGATGGTGGTGCAGCAGGAGTCCATGCGGCCGGTGAGCGTCGGCATGCAGTACTTCTTCCAGCTCAACCCCGTATGGGGGCAGATCATGGCCTACGGCACCCTGATCACCCTGCCGGTGCTGGTCATCTTCGTCATCTTCCAGCGGTCCTTCGTGCAGTCGCTGGCCGGCACCGCGGTCAAGGGGTGAGCTATGGCGCTGGCACTGGCAGACCACTGGCTCTGGGATCACTGGTTCGCCGACGACGGCGAGCACTACCACCTGTTCTTCCTGCGTGCCTCCCGGGCGCTGCATGACCCCAACCGGCGCCACTGGCGCGCCGCCCTGGGGCATGCCGTCTCCGACGATGCGCGTACCTGGCGGCTGCTTCCCGACGCCCTGGTGCACTCAGACGGCCCGGCCTTCGACGACCAGGCCATCTGGACCGGCTGCACCGTCATCAAGCCCGACGGCGGCATGCGCGTGTTCTACACGGGCATCTCGCGCGCGGAGGGCGGCATGGTGCAGCGGATCGGCTGGGCGGACTCCTCCGACGGCGTCACCTTCGAGCGCTGCTGCGTGCAGCCGCTCGAGGCGGATGGGCGCTGGTACGAGAAGTGGAATCCCGGCTACGCCTTCGACGAGCCGTGGCGGGACCCCTTCGTGTTCCGCCACGACGGGCGCTGGCACATGCTGATCACCGCCCGCGCCCGCGGCGTGGACCGCAAGCGTGCTGGGGTGATCGGCCACGCCGTCTCTGACGATCTCGATCATTGGGAGGTACTGCCCCCGCTGACCGAACCGAGCGCCTTCGGCCAGCTGGAGGTCAGCCAGTCCCGTTGTGTGAATGGCCGGCACCTGCTGGTGTTCTCCTGCGGGCAGGACATGCAGGCCGACCCGGGTCCCGGGTGCGTGTGGATCGCCGAGGGAGAGGGGCCGCTGGGCCCCTGGAACGTCGGCGCCGCGCGGTACGTGCGCCCCGAGCACCTGTACGCCGGCCAGCTGTTCCGGCTGCGTGACGGGCAGTGGATTCTCACGGGATTCAACGACGTCGTCGACGGCGCCTTCGTCGGCACCGCGCCCGATCCGATCTCATGGCAGGACATCGAGCTCACAGCACGCACGTAGCGCAACCGCGCTGCCGCGCACCCGCCGTGTGCTCGCCGCGACCCAGGATGAGGATTCCCGGCCCCGGACGATCCGGGGCCGGGAATCCTCGTCGCTACGGCGGGGCGACGGCGCACTCAGCCGACGAGCGCGTCCTGTTCGACCGGCTCGTAGATGCGCTCACGCTCGGGCCGAGGCGGAGCGGAGGCCAGGTCGTGGCGGTCATGAGCGGTCTGCGTGTGCGCACGGACCGGTATAGGAAGCCGGTTACGGGCACCATGATGGCGGCGGCGAGGTGCTGCTCGAGGGGCGCCCGCCTTCGGGCGGGCAGACCATCGCGCCCACCGAGCAGCACAACCACTTGGGGTGAAATGCCTAATGCCGGTGGGTCAGCGCCAGTGGACGCCGGCGCAGGAACCGGGCGGGGGTGCCGACGTCGAGGCTGCTGCCGGGCGGAAGGGCCGCTCCTCCCGGGCGCGTGAATCCGTTGAGAACTCGACAAAACCTGCAACGTGCTCCATCGCACGTCCCGCCGCGGCGCCAGGAACTTGCCATCACGGAATTTCGGAACAAAGATGTTCGTTAAAGTCTGGTGTGCGCAGACGGACCCGCCGACGGCCCGTCGCCCGCCCCAAGCAGCAGCGGAGAGGAGTAAACCATGAGCCCGGTCGACGACGACTCCACCCGCTCACGGGTGCTCGACCTCATCGCCGAGAAGGGGCCTGTATCCGCCGCACAACTGGCCAAGGTCCTTGACCTGACTCCCGCCGCCGTGCGCCGTCATCTGACCGCTTTGGAGCAGTCCGGCGAGATCGAGGTCCACAATCCGGCCGTGAGTGGCAAGCGTCGCCGGGGCCGCCCCGCGCGCTTCTACGTCGCCACCGCGCAGGCGCACACCAGCTTCGGCGAGGGCTACTCCGAACTGGCCAACCGCGCCCTGTCCTACCTGTCGCAGGTCGGCGGAGACAAGGCCATCGACTCCTTCGCCGCCTCCCGCGGTCGCGACCTGGAGCGCCGCTACATGCCGGTCGTGGAGGCCGCCGGCAAGAACCCCGCCGACCGGGCGCGCGCACTGGCGGACGCCCTGACCCTGGACGGTTACGCCGCCACCGTCCGTGCTGTCGGTGACGGCACCTACGCCGTTCAGCTGTGCCAGGGCCACTGCCCGGTGCGCGATGTCGCCGGGCACTTCAGTGCGCTTTGCGACGCCGAGACCCGCACCTTCGCGCGCCTGCTCGGCGTCCCCGTGCAGCGCCTGGCCACCCTCGCCGGCGGCGAGCACGTGTGCACCACCCATGTGCCGATCGCCATGCCCACGCTGCGCAAACGCGCGGTGCGGGCGGCGGATCAGCGCAGCCGCAAGCCCCAGAGAATGGAAGGAAACTGATGACAGCGCCCGTGACCGAGACTGTGCGCAGCAGCGACGACGAGATCATCGAGTCGATTTCGGAGACGTACGAGTACGGCTGGCGTGACTCCGACGCCGCCGGCCTGTCTGCCAGGCGTGGTCTGGACGAGCAAGTTGTCCGCGAGATCTCCGCACTCAAGGGTGAGCCCGAGTGGATGCTGCAGAAGCGTTTGAAGGCCTACGAGATCTTCCAGCGCAAGCCCATGCCCACCTGGGGTGTGGACCTGTCCGACCTGGACATGGACCAGGTCAAGTACTTCGTGCGCTCCACGGACAAGCCCGCCAACTCCTGGGAGGACCTGCCCGAGGACATCCGCAACACCTACGACCGGCTCGGCATCCCCCAGGCGGAGCGCGACCGCCTCGTCGCCGGCGTCGCCGCGCAGTACGAGTCCGAGGTCGTCTACGAGCAGATCCGTGAGGACCTTAAGGAGCAGGGCGTCATCTTCCTGGACACCGACTCCGCCCTGAAGCAGCACCCCGAGCTGGTCAAGGAGTACTTCGGCACCGTGGTCCCCGCGGGCGACAACAAGTTCGCCGCCCTGAACACGGCCGTCTGGTCGGGCGGATCCTTCATCTACGTGCCGCCGGGCGTGCAGGTGGAGATCCCGCTGCAGGCCTACTTCCGCATCAACACCGAGAACATGGGCCAGTTCGAGCGCACCCTGATCATCGCCGACGAGGGCTCCTACGTGCACTACGTGGAGGGCTGCACCGCCCCCATCTACTCCACCGACTCACTGCACTCGGCCATCGTGGAGATCATCGTCAAGAAGAACGCGCGCGTGCGCTACACGACGATCCAGAACTGGTCCAACAACGTCTACAACCTGGTCACCCAGCGCGCCACCTGCGCCGAGGGCGCCACCATGGAATGGGTGGACGGAAACATCGGCTCCAAGCGGAACATGAAGTATCCGGCCGTCTTCCTCATGGGCCCCCACGCCCGCGGCGAGGCCCTGTCCATCGCCTTCGCCGGCGCCGGGCAGCACCAGGACACCGGCGCCAAGATGGTCCACATGGCTCCCCACACCTCCAGCCACATCGTCTCCAAGTCGATCTCCCGCGGCGGCGGCCGCTCCGGCTACCGCGGCCTGGTGCAGGTGCAGAAGAACGCCCGGCACTCCAAGTCCAACGTGCTGTGCGACGCCCTGCTGGTCGATGAGATCTCCCGCTCGGACACCTACCCGTACGTGGATGTGCGGACCGACGACGTCGAAATGGGGCACGAGGCCACCGTCTCCAAGGTGAGCGCAGACCAGCTGTTCTACCTCATGCAGCGCGGACTGACCGAGACCGAGGCCATGGCCACCATCGTGCGCGGCTTCGTCGAGCCGATCGCCCGCGAGCTGCCCATGGAGTACGCCCTGGAGCTCAACCGGCTCATCGAGCTGCAGATGGAGAACTCCGTCGGCTGACCTCGCGGCCGGCTCAATGGCCGACGCCGCCGCCCGCCCGCATTCCTTCCCGACCACGAGCCGCCGGAGCAGATCCGGCAAGGAGCACCAATGCACGAACTGAAAACCGACCACTCGCGAGCGTCGCTGGAGGGCGCCCACGCACACGGTGCGCGCCGCTATGTCTCCTCGCGCGCCGAGAGGCCCACCTCCTTCGACCCGGCCGACATCCCCGTCCCCCGCGGCCGTGAGGAGGAGTGGCGGTTCACCCCGATCAGGCGCTTCGCCCCCCTGTTCGACCTCGACGCCGTCGCCGTCGGCACCGCCTCAGGCGCGCTCACCGTCGACGTCGACGCCCCCGCGGGAGCCGACGTCGAGACCGTCAGCCGTGAAGACCCGCGCCTGGGCGTAGTCGGCGCCCCCGCGGACCGCACCGGCGTGGTCGCCTGGGCCGCCTTCCGGTCCGCAACCGTGCTGACCCTGCGGCCCGGCGCGGTCCTGGAGCGGGCCGCGCGCGTGACCACCACCGGAGGCGACCCGGACCTGGCCCACCCCGCCGCCCAGCACATTCTCGTGGAGGCGCAGCGGGACGCCGTCGGCACCGTCGTACTCGACCACCGCGGCACCGCCGCACTCACCCAGACGGTTGAGGTGACCGTGGCCGCCGGGGCCGAGCTGACCCTGGTGACCATCCAGGGATGGGAGGACGCCGCCGTCCACGCCTCCAGTCACCGCGTGCGCGTGGAGGGCCGCGGCATCCTCAAGCACGTCGTCGTCTCCCTGGGCGGGGATGTGCGCATCAGCTCCGACCTCGGCTTCAAGGGTGAGGGCGGACACATCGACGCCTACGGCGTGTACTTCACCGATGCCGGCCAGCACCAGGAGCACCGCCCCTATGTGGCCCACACCGAGCCCCACTGCTACTCCCGGGTCGCCTACAAGGGCGCCCTGCAGGGGGAGGGGGCCCACTCCGTGTGGGTGGGGGACTGCTTCATCGGGGCCGGCGCCCGCGGCACCGACACCTATGAGCTCAACCGCAACCTGGTGCTCACCGAGGGCGCCAAGGCGGACTCCATCCCCAACCTGGAGATCGAGAACGGCAACATCGAGGGCGCCGGCCACGCCTCCGCCACCGGTCGCTTCGACGACGAGCAGCTGTTCTACCTGCGCGCCCGGGGCATCCCGGAGAAGGAGGCCCGCCGCCTGGTGGTGCTGGGCTTCTTCAACGAGATCGTCGCCGAGATCCGCGTGCCCGAGGTGGAGGAGCGGCTCATGGCCGCCATTGAGAAGGAGCTCGAGCTGACCGGACTCGTCTCCGCCCGTGAGCAGACCGCGCAGGCTCTCTGAGCCGTACCCCGACCAGTTTCCCCGAAGACCTCAACCCAAAGAAGAAGACAAACACCAATGAGCACCCTCGAGATCAAGAACCTTCACGTCCAGGTAGACACCAACGACGGCCCCAAGCCCATTCTCAAGGGCGTCGACCTGACAGTCGCCTCCGGCGAGGTGCACGCCATCATGGGGCCCAACGGCTCGGGCAAGTCCACCCTGGCCTATTCCATCGCCGGTCATCCCGACTATGAGGTCACCGAGGGGGAGGTGCTGCTCGACGGCGTGAACATCCTGGACATGAGCGTTGACGAGCGCGCCCGCGCCGGCCTGTTCCTGGCCATGCAGTACCCCGTCGAGGTCCCCGGCGTGACGGTGGCCAACTTCCTGCGCACCGCCAAGACCGCCATCGACGGCGAGGCCCCGAAGGTGCGCCAGTGGATCGGCCAGGTCAACCAGGCCATGGAGAACCTGCGCATGGATCCCGCCTTCTCCCAGCGCGATGTCAACGCCGGCTTCTCCGGCGGTGAGAAGAAGCGCTTCGAGATTCTGCAGATGGAGCTGCTGCGCCCCCGTTTCGCCATCCTGGATGAGACCGACTCCGGCCTGGACATCGACGCCCTGCGCATCGTCTCCGAGGGCGTGAACCGGCTCCACGACGCCTCGGACGCGGGTTTCCTCCTGATCACCCACTACACGCGCATCCTGCGCTACATCAAGCCCAGCCACATCCACGTGTTCGTTGACGGCCGGGTCGCCGAGGAGGGCGGCCCCGACCTGGCCGACCGCCTGGAGGAGGAGGGCTACGACCGCTTCCTCGCCTGAGGCGCCATGCCGACGCCCCGCCGCAAACCAGCACCATTATCCTCAGGGGGCACCAAACACATGACTGAACCGACCCGGTCCCAGCCGCGGGCGGCGGCCTTGCCGCTGACCGCCGGGGAGATCGCCGCCGTGCGCGCCGACTTCCCCTATCTGGAACGGCCGGCCCGCAACGGGCAGACACTGGCCTACCTGGACTGGGCGGCCACCAGCCAGAAGCCGGCCGGAGTCATCGCGGCGGAGGCGGACTTCTACCGCCGCTCCAACGGCGCCGCCGGACGCTCGACTTATCAGCTGGCCGATGAGGCCACGGCCGTGTGGGAGGACGCCCGGAAGGCCGTAGCCGGCTTCGTCGGCGCCCGGAGCGGCCAGCTGGTGTTCACCAAGAACGCCACCGAGGCGGTCAACCTGGTGGCGCTGGCCATCGGGCACGCCAGCCTGGGGCGACCCGCAGGGCGCGGGGGCGGTGCCGCGGCCGCCACGGATGCCAGCGCCCGCCTGCGCCTGGGGGCTGGCGACGAGATCGTGGTGACCGTGGCCGAGCACCACGCCAACCTGGTGCCCTGGCAGGAGCTGGCCGCCCGCACCGGCGCAACCCTGCGCTGGCTCGGCCTGACCGAGGACGGCCGCATCGATCCGCAGACCGCAGGTGTGATCAACGATCGCACCCGGGTGCTCGCGCTCACCCACGCCTCCAACGTGACCGGGGCAATCACGCCCCTGGAGCGGATCCTGCCCGCGGCCCGCAGTGCCGGCTCCCTGGTGGTGCTGGACACCTGCCAGTCCTCCCCGCACCTGCCCCTGGACTTCGCGGCACTTACCGCCGCCGGGGTGGACGCCATGGTGCTGTCCAGCCACAAGATGCTGGGGCCCACCGGCGTCGGCGCCCTGGTGGCCACCGAGGAGCTGCTGGACGCCATGCCGCCGGTGCTCACCGGCGGCTCCATGATCGAGACGGTCACCATGACCTCGTCCACCTATATGCCCGGCCCCGCCCGCTTCGAGGCCGGCAGCCAGCCGCTGGCCCAGGCCGCAGGCTGGCACGCCGCCGTGGACTACCTGGCTGCGGTGGGTCTCGACCGGCTCCACGCCGGGGAGCAGGTCCTGCTCGACCGCGCTCTGCGGGGCACGCGCGAGATTACCGGCCTGCGCATCCTCGGGCCGACCACCGCACGGGACCGCCTCGGCGTCATCGCCTTCACCCTTGAAGGGGTGCACCCGCACGACGTCGGCCAGGTGCTGGACGCCGCGGGCGTGGCGGTACGCACCGGCCACCACTGCGCCCAGCCGATCCACGCCCATTTCGGGGTGCCCTCCTCCTCACGCATATCCTTCGGTCCGGTGACCACGCCCGAGGAGATCGACCGCTTCCTCGACGCCGTCGCCTCAGTCCGCGGCTACTTCCAGAGGTGAACATGAACGACCTCGACCAGCTCTACCAGCAGGTCATCCTCGACCACTCGCGCGAGCGCCACGGCTTCGGCGCCCTGGAGGCGCCCGACGCCACCTCCCACCAGGTCAACCCGACCTGCGGTGACGACGTCACCGTGGGCGTGCGGCTCGACGACGGGCGCATTGCAGCCGTCGGCTGGGAGGGCGACGGCTGCTCGATCTCCCAGGCGTCCATCTCGGTTATGCACGACCTCGTCGACGGGGCGGACCTGGCCACCGTGGCCCGGCTCGAGGCGGACTTCGATGCGCTCATGCACTCGCGCGGACGCGGCGTGGACGCCGCCGTCCTGGATGACTTGGAGGATGCCGCCGCCTTCGAGGGCGTGTCCAAGTACCCCAACCGGGTCAAATGCGCCCTGCTGGGATGGATCGCGCTCAAGGACGCGTTGCTCAAGGCGGGCGTCCCACTGGACGCCACCCAGGCCGGCTGACCGCCGCGGCCCCACGAACAACCCGGCCCACCAGCCACCCACCCTGCCAGACCCCAACAGGAGGAGACATGAGCGAGTCATCCGCGCAGACCAATCCGATGGCTGCGCAGCAAGCGCCCACAACCGTCGCCGACGTCGATGTTGCCGCCATCGAGGAGGCGCTGCGCGACGTGATCGACCCTGAGCTGGGCATCAACGTGGTGGACCTCGGCCTGCTGTACGGCATCTCGATCGAGCCGGACGGCACCATCGTGCTCGACATGACCCTGACCACCGCCGCCTGCCCGCTCACCGACGTCATCGAGGAGCAGGCGCAGCAGGCCCTCGGACTGATCGCGGACAAGGTGCGCGTGCAGTGGGTGTGGCTGCCGCCGTGGGGCCCGGACAAGATCACCCCCGAGGGCCGCGAGCAGCTGCGCGCCCTCGGCTTCAACGTCTGAGCCGCGGGCTCTTCGCGTCGAGGAGCGGTGGATTCGCTCCTGCCGAGCCTAGATGGTGTCCATCTGTCGCCACTTTCACGGTCATGGCGCACGGCGACTTGCCCGCAGAATCGCATTTGCCCAGGTCAGCGCCGGTTTCTGTCGGATACCTGACCCGTGCCCGTGTTGAAAGTGGTCACGGATGGACACTTTTGGCGCCGGGACCGCCGCCCGTTCCCGGGTGCAGATCGCGGTGGTGCGCCGCCACCGCGCCCAGCACGACCCCGGCCGCGCCGATCAGCAGCAGCCAGGTAGACGCGGCCTTGCCCGCCTGCGCGAACAGCCCGGCATCGACGACCCGCTGCGGCAGGTCCAGACTGGGACCGAGCTGGGCGATTCCCAGGCCGACTAGGGCGTGTTATGTAAGTCGTTTGAGCCAGTGGTCGATGCTGGCGATGTGGGTGGTGGCTTGGTAGCGGACGGCGAGTTTGTCGTATCTG
>NZ_FNIM01000024.1 GCF_900103885.1 Actinomyces ruminicola | reverse complement strand
CTGCCCCCGACAGGCGGGCGGGAGAGTAGGACACCGCCGGCACACCCACCCACCCACAACCACAAACAAAACCAAAAACCACCACCAACACACCGAACTGGGGCGCAGCGGCCCACCCATCGGCTATCCTCAACCCACAGACGCCAGGCTGGCAGGAGGAGGATGCGATGACTTCGGTGGCGTGTGGGATAGACATCGGCGGCTCGGGAGTCAAGGGCGCCCGCGTGGACCTGGACACGGGGGAGTTCATAGGCGACCGCATACGTATTGAGACTCCGCAGCCGGCGACGCCCGACGCGGTGGCAGAAGTGTGCAAGCGGCTGCTCGAGGGGCTTGGTATTAGCGACAACGTGCCAGTTGGAGTGGCCTTCCCGGCGCCGATTGTGCATGGCACCGTCCCTTTCATCGCAAACCTGGACGATTCATGGGCCGGTATCGACGTGAATGACTTGATGCTGCGTCATCTAGGACGGCCGGTCACCGCACTCAATGATGCCGACGCCGCTGGTCTCGCGGAGGTTGCCTTCGGTGCTGCGAAGGGAGTTGCGGGAACCGTAATCGTCACCACGCTCGGCACCGGCATCGGCTCTGCGATCATTGTTGACGGCACCCTTGTGCCCAACACCGAGCTGGGACACCTTGAGATCGACGGCTACGACGCTGAGAAGCGCGCCTCCTCCGGGCAGAGGGAGCTGCAGGAGCTGTCATGGAAGAAGTGGGCCAAGCGGCTGCAACGGTACTACTCGCACGTCGAGATGCTGTTCTCACCGGACCTGTTCGTGGTGGGCGGAGGAGTCTCCAAGAAGCATGAGAAGTTCCTTCCGCGTTTGGACTTGAAGACCCCCATCGTTCCGGCGCAGTTGCTCAACACCGCGGGCATCGTGGGGGCGGCGTATCGCGCCAGCCAGGCACAACAGGCATAGAAGCGCACCACCATACTTGGCTGTATCGGCGTGGTAGGGCCTACCCTGTTCACATGATGCAGCCGCACACTGATCCGCTGACCGGTCCCGCGACCGTAGTCCTGGTTCCCGTCACCGCCGCGGGTGACGTGGAACCCCGCTTCGGCCGCGCCCCGCGCGTGGCCGTGGCAACCGTCGCCGACGGGGTTGTCACAGGCTGGCAGGAGCACTCGGTGGGATGGGACGTTGCTCACGATGCCGGCACCGAGGGATCGCATCACGCGCGCATCGTCAGATTCCTTAACGAGCATCGAGTGGACACGATCGTTGCGGAGCACATGGGCGCCGGCATGCGGCGGGTGGTGGCTCGCATGGGTATCCGCCTGCTGGCCACCCCTGGAGGTGACGCACGCGCGGCGGTCGTCACCGCCCTGGCCTGCGCAGAGACTGGGGAGGCCGGTCAGAAGCGGTGACGAGCGTGCTGGGGCCCTGCTCCCCGGCTTCAGCACTGAGCGCCTCTCGTTCGGCAATGTCCGGCGGGGCGTGCGATCTTCGGCTCAGCCGCAACAGATGAGGGGGCGACGGCAGATGCGCCGTCGCCCCCTCATCCGCTCGTCTCGGAAGAGCTCAGCTCAGTGCTGCGGCCACCGCCAGGCGCAGGGAGTCCTGGAAACGCGTTTCGCGCTCCGCCGCGGTCATGTCCCCGGAGTGGTCGAGCAGGTGGTCGGAGATCGTCAGCACCGCCAGGGCCTGCTTGCCGAACTCGGCGGCAACCCCGTAGAGGGCTGCGGCCTCCATCTCCACGCAGAGCGTGCCGTAGGCGGATAGACGCTCGGTCTGCCCCTCGGGCGTGAAGTAGAAGTGATCGCGGGAGATGATCGTGCCGGTGTGCATGCGATCCGCCAGCCCCGCTTCGAGGCCGGCACGGTAGGCGGCCATCGCCAGGCGGAAATCGGCGACCGCGGAGAAGTTGACGCCCGGAATGCGCAGCTGGTTCATCGCAGAGTCGGTGTGGGCACCGGTGGCGATGACGACGTCGCCGACGTGCACCTTTTCGCTGATCCCACCGGCAGTGCCCACGCGGATAATGCGCTCGACTCCGTATTGGCTGAACAGCTCGGTGGCGTAGATGGAGAAGGACGGCTGCCCCATCCCCGAACCCATGACTGACAGCGGCTTGCCGTCCACGGTTCCGGTGAAGCCGAGCATACCGCGAACATCTGTCACCAGGCGGGCATCATCCATCAGGCCCTCGGCGATGCGCTGAGCGCGGCGGGGATCTCCCGGCATAAGCACTGCGGGGGCGAAGTCGCCCGGCTCAGCGGCAATATGAGGCGTGGCCATGGTCGTCCTTTCAATCATCAGTCAACAAGTGCGGCGCCGAAATGAGTCCCGGCACCGCCGGGTGACTCGGAGCGCGCGACATGTCAGTGTCGCACACCCCGCAGGGGTGCGGGCCGGGCAGGTCCAATAGGCGCCCATACGAGACATTCAGACCTCTCCGCCATGTCCGCCTTTGGCGTCCTCCGCCCGGTGGCGTCGGGATGATGCGCGGTCCGTGGACGTAGACGCGGGTCACGCTCGCCGGGGCCGTCCACATGGCGGGACATGGTAGGAGGGCGCGCGGACTGCGACTACCGTCCTACTGTTTCTAGCCCTGTGCCATCCCGCACGGGCAGCCGGTGACGCCGGCTCCTCACAACCCGGAAGGTTCTAAATGCCCTCCAGCCCCGGATCGCCAACCACCACACAGCTGCCTGCACGCGAGCAGTGGAGCGGACAACTCGGATTCCTCATGGCCGCGATTGGCTCGGCGATCGGCCTGGGAAACATCTGGCGCTTCCCCGGCACCGCCTACAACAACGGCGGTGGCGCCTTCATGGTTCCCTACATCATTGCTCTGCTGATCACCGGTCTGCCAGTGCTCTTCCTCGACTATGCGCTCGGGCACCGCTTCCGCGGCTCCGCTCCGGCCGTCTTCCGACGGGTATCCAAGAAGTTCGAATGGCTCGGCTGGTGGCAGGTCTTCATCTGCTTCGTCATCATGACCTACTACGCAGTCATCGTCGCCTGGGCGTTGCGCTACACGCTGTTCTCATTCACCACTGCGTGGGGTGATGACGCCGCCGGGTTCTTCAGCGACTACATCGGCCGGACCACTCTGGCGGACTCCTCCACGCCCGCGTACTCACCGATCCCGATCCTGGGCGTGGTTATCCCGCTGGCACTGGTGTGGGCCTTCGGCATCTTCGTGGTCGCCCGCGGTGTTTCGCGGGGAGTGGAACGCGCCAACCGAGTCTTCCTACCAGTGCTGGTGGTCATGTTCATCATCCTCGTGGTGCGTGCGATCCTGCTCCCCGGAGCCACCGACGGGCTCAACACGCTGTTCACCCCCGACTGGAGTCGGCTGACCGATTACACCGTCTGGGTGGCCGCCTTCGGACAGATCTTCTTCTCCTTGTCCATCGGCTTCGGCATCATGCTGACCTACGCCTCCTACCTCAAGCGCCGTTCCAACCTCGTGGGCACCGGGTTCACCGCCGCCTTCGCCAACTCCTCCTTCGAGATCCTCGCCGGTATCGGCGTATTCGCCACTCTCGGTTTCATGGCCCACGTCGAGGGCGTGGCCGTGGCGGAGCTGGAGGGCATCCAGGGCGTTGGGCTGGCCTTCATCACCTTCCCGACAGTCATCTCGCAGATGCCCGGCGGCGCGCTGTTCGGAGTCCTGTTCTTCGCCTCCTTCTCGATGGCCGGCCTGACCTCCTTCATATCCATCCTGCAGGTCGTCGCCCCGGCAGTGGGGGAGAAGCTCGGCTGGTCCAATGGCAAGGCGACCCTGGCGGCCGGCCTGCCCAGCGCAGCGCTCTCCCTGCTGCTGTTCGGCACCGCCTCGGGGCTGTGGGATCTGGACATCGTCGATGCCTATATCAACTACATCGGCGTGGTCGGCTCGGCCATCGTCATGTGCATTGGGCTCGGCCTGGTGCTGCGGCGCCTGAAGGAGCTGCAGCGCCATCTGAACCTGGTCTCGGACACTCGGATCATCGGTGGCTGGTGGCAGGCGCTCGTCGCCGTGGTCGCCCCGCTCCTGCTCGGGTACATGTTCGTCCAGAACGTCTGGTCCTACGTGACCAACGGTTACGACGAGTACTCCGCCGGCCTGCAGGGCGTCTTCGGGTGGGGCACCATTTTCCTGGTCGCCGTTGCCACGGTCGTCTTTACGCGCATGCGGTGGCGCACACCGGTGGACGAGTACCTACCTCTTAGCCTGGACGTGCTCGAGGAGGTGAAGTGAGATGACCGGAGAGGCAATCGCCGTGATGCTCGTCGCCATCGTCATCATCTGGGGCGGCCTGGCCGTATCCGTGACGGCTCTGATCGTGCGCGGGCGCCGTGAGGACGTTGAGGCCCGGGAGGCCGCGCTTGCCGCCGCCCACGAGCACCTGAGGCATCCGCAGGAGTCTTGATGACGGGAGCTGATACGCCACCAGCCGACTCAGGTTTTGTGGCACCGCAAGCGTGCGACACAATGCACCACATGTCCTCACCTTCGGATGTGTCGCTGTCCGCACCCGCCGCGCGCCCGCGGCTCGTCGCCTTCGACCTGGACGGGACACTGGCCCCCTCCAAGTCGCCTATGCCCGAGCGCATGGCCGCCGCATTGCGCGCGCTGCTCGACGTCGTCCCCGTGTGCGTCATCTCCGGCGGGCAGATCGGGCAGTTCCGCGAGCAGGTGCTCGCCCGGCTGGGCGCCACCCCCTCTGAACTGGGACGGCTCCACCTCATGCCCACCTGCGGCACGCGGTACTACACCCACAACCCCGACGACGGGGACTGGACGCTGGTTTACGCCAATGACCTCACCCCCACGCAGGTTGAACAGGCCTGCACCGTCGTCGAGGCCGAGGCCCGGCGCCTCGGGCTGTGGGAGGAGCACACCTGGGGGCCGGCACTGGAGGACCGGGGCAGCCAGATCACCTTCTCCGCTCTGGGGCAGGAGGCTCCACTGGAGGCGAAGCAGGCCTGGGACCCCACCGGCGAGAAGAAGGCACGTCTGCGCGATGCCGTCGCCGCCCTCCTGCCCGACCTGGAGGTGCGCTCCGGCGGTTCCACCAGCGTCGACATCACCCGCAAGGGCATCGACAAGGCCTACGGCATGAGGAAGCTCGCCGAGGTGACCAGCATCCCGCTGGAGCAGATGCTGTTCGTGGGTGACCGTCTCGACCCTCAGGGCAATGACTATCCGGTCAAGGCCATGGGCGTGGCCTGTCAGGCAGTAGACACCTGGGAGGACACCGCCGCCTTCGTGGCCGAGCTGGCCGCGCGTCTTGCAATGGGTGACCAGAACTGAGCCGCGTTCCGACCGCCCCGCGACGCGCTCTCAGTGCGCTCGCCAATGGGCTCGGTGCCCGCCGAGCCGCGCTTCGGCGCTGGTGGCGGGCACGCACCGCCCGCTTTCGCAAGGTGGTCCGTACCGTCGCCCTGCTGCTGCTGACCGCGGCCGCCTCCCTGGCTGTCGGTGTGTCCACAGCGACGGCGTCCTCACCCCTGGGCCCCCATGAGGCCACTTGGTCGGTCACTCTGGACTCCACACTCACCGTTGACCTCGGGCCCCTCGGATCGGTCACCATGGACTCCCCCGCCGGTCTCCTCGGGGTTGAGGTGATCGTCGGGGAGATTCCAGGAGAGCCCGATCCCGAGGCGGTCTCCGCCGAAACACTCGGCCAGGCGCTGAGCTCCGATGGGGCCGCATATGTAGCCCTGATCACCCATCCCGAATTGACCATTCAACGCGGACTGCGGGCTCTCGCCGACGACGCCCTGCGGCGCGCCGGCCTGATCGAGTCGGTGCTGCTGTGCCTGGTCACCGCTGGGCGCCTGGCCGGGCTGCGCCCGCCCCGGTGGCGGGCAGGCCGCCACATGCCGCGTGCCGCCGCGGCGGTGCTGGCCGTGACCTCCGCGGTGGTAGTCGTCGCCGTCGTCGTCCCGGCCGTGCACACCGGTCCGGCGGCCGGGACCCGGCTGGAGGTTCTGGCGGGCACCCCGGTGGAGAATGCCCGCCTGTCCGGGCGGGTCGCCGACATCGTGCAGGCCTATGGCGGCCGCGTGACTGCCTTCATGGATGAGAACACGGCCTTCTACACCGCGGCGGAGGACAACCTGCGGGCGGCATGGAGTGCGGCGGCCGCAGTCGACGGGGCTGTTGACGTCACGGCGGTCGATGGCACGGTGGACGGCTCCGCCATCGATGCCGCCTTCCAGGAGGCTGCCGCCAGGGGCACGACCCCGGTTGGGATCGCTACGCCCGAGGTCACCGTCATCACCCCGGCGGCAGCCTCCCCGACCGCTGCTCCCACAGCCCCGGCCACCGGCATCTGGGCGGTGGATCCGCAGGAGAACAGCACCGTGGTGCTCTCAACCGACCTGCACTGCAACCTCGACGTGATTGCCTTCACCGGTGTGCTGGATGAGCTCGCCGGCGCGGATGTTCACATGGACGGCGGTGACCTGACCATGACCGGAAGCCAGCCGGAGTCGATCTGTGTGGATGCGCTGTCCGACGCCGTACCCTCCGGCGTCGCGCGCGTGGCCACCATCGGCAACCACGACTCGGACTCCACCGTGGAGCGGCTGCGCGCCCAAGGATGGACCGTCACCGACGGGACCGTTCAGGCCGTCGCCGGGCTGAACGTGCTCGGTGACGTCGACCCCGACCGCACCTCCGCCAGCGGCACGGTTCAGCGCGGACAGGAAGACGCCGCACAGCTCGGCGCCCGCCTGGCCTCCGCCTCCTGCCAGGCGGCCGAGGCGAACAGGCGGGTCGACGTGGTCCTCATCCACCAGCCCTACACCTTCGCCCCCCTGATCGCCGAAGGGTGCGCCCCGCTGCTGATCGCCGGGCACGTACACCAGGAGCGGGGCATGACCACCACCGCCGGTGGGAACCTCCCGGTATCCCAGCTAGTCTCCGGGGCCGGCAAGGGCGGCACCTCCATCGGGCGGGTCACCCAGGACGCCTACCTGCACGTGCTGTCCTTCACCCCCGACGGCGACCTGGCCGCCTGGCGTACCGTCACCCTGCATGGGGACGCCTCCGTCACCGTGGGCGCCTGGCAGCCCGTGCCCGGGGTGACGGAGCCGGAGGACTCCTGACAACGGCCGCTGGCGGATGCGAGCGCCGCCCATTCGCCCCGCGGCCGCGGTGAGGCACAATGGGGACGCGCCCCGGAAGCGGCCGGGACGCGTCCCCGGGAGAAGAGGCTGAGGAGATCCGCCGATGGCGCATGTGCCCACACAGGCCGAGGTCGACGCGATGATCGACGCTATGAGCGAGGAGGAACTCGACGCATACCTCGCCGGCGGCCCCGCCCCAACAGCCGGCACGCACGTCGAAGCACCCGCCCAGGAGCCGGAGGGGCCCGCCTGGCGGAGTGCCACCGGTGCTCCCCGCTCCTACGCGGCACTGCTGATCGTCGGCTCGTTGATCGGCATCGGCGCCTGCTGGGAGCTGATCGTCAGTCAGATCAACCAACTGCGCCAGCCGGACGCCGGCCTCGTTTGCGACGTTAACCCGCTGGTGTCCTGCGGCGACTCCCTCAACGTCTGGCAGGGCAACCTGCTGGGAGTCCCCAACTCCTTCATCGGAGCCATGGCCTTCGCGGTGCTGCTGCTGATCGGGCTGCTGCTCGCCTCGGGCGCGCGGCTGCCCCGCTGGGTGTGGTGGGGGCTAGTGGCCGGAACCGCCGTCGGTATCGCATTCGTCGCCTGGTTCCTGACCGTATCGATCGGCACCTTCGGCAAGCTGTGCCCCTTCTGCACCCTGATCTGGGCGGTGACCATCCCGATCGCCGCCAATACCTGGGCCCGGGCCGCGCAGGGCGGCCATCTCGGCCTGCCTCCCGGCGCCGTCCGCCGTCTGGTCGGCGGGCGCTGGTGGATCACCGGGGTCATGTATGCGGCGGTTGCCGGGATTGTGCTGGTGGCCTTCTGGGACGGTTGGGTGGCGATGCTGCGATGAGCCCGGTTTACCGGGAGGAGCCGATGAGGGAGCTCACCGCCGACGGCTCGTCGGTCACCCAGGACTATCTCAAGGCCGTGTGGGCGGCCTCCGAGTGGGGCGGCGAGGGCGCCTCCATCACCGGACTGGCCCGGCGCATGGGGGTGGCGCCATCGACCGCCTCGGAGAATGTGGCCCGCCTGGTGGAGGCGGGTCTACTGGAGCACGCCCCCTATCGGGCAGTCACGCTCTCGGCTCAGGGACAGCGCCTCGCCCGGGGGATGGTGCGCCGGCACCGGCTGCTGGAGACCTACCTGGTGGCGGCCCTGGGCTTCGAGTGGGACGAGGTACACGCTGAGGCCGAGGTGCTCGAGCACGCCGTCTCCGACCGGCTGCTGGCGGCACTCGACGCGGCGCTCGGGCATCCCGCGCGGGACCCGCACGGTGATCCCATCCCGACCGCCGACGGGCGAGTGGCCGTGCCCGACCTGTGCGCCGTCGACTCACTGCGTGTGGGACAGTGCGGCGTGGTGGGGCGCATCCGGGACGACTCGGACGTCCTCAAACAGCTGGCCCAGGCGGGCATCGGCTTGGATACGCGGGTGCTCGTCGTAGGTCGGGGCGGTGACGCGGACCCTCGCGTCACCAGCGTGCGGGCCGTGCGATCCGACGGTGCTGCTGCTGCGGGGGAGGGACCAATCGCCGTCGTCCCCGCCGGCTGCCTGTGGGTGCTGGCCCCACCGGACGCGGCACAGGCGCCGCAGTAATCACCCGCTTATTCATCTACGCTGAGACTGTGAGCGAAACAACCAGCCCCGCGCAATCCGTTTTCACCAAGATCATCGGCGGCGAGCTGCCCGGACGCTTCGTCTGGGCCGACGATACCTGCGTCGCCTTCGCCACCATCGCCCCGCACACCGACGGGCACGTGCTCGTGGTGCCGCGTGAGCCGATCGTCTCCTACGTCGACGCCCCCGACGAGCTAGTCGCCCATCTGGCGGTCGTCGCCAAGCGCATCGGCCGAACCCAGACGCGCGTATTCGACGCCGCCCGCGCCGCCGTCATGGTGGTCGGCTACGAGATCGACCACCTGCACCTGCATGTGCTGCCCATCCGCTCGGAGGCGGATGTCGCCCCCGCCGCCGCACGTCACGACGTTACCGACGCTGAGCTAGACGCCGCCATGGAGCGCCTGCGCGTCGGCCTGCGCGAGGACGGCTGGGGCGGGAACGTGCCCGCATCCCTGAACTCCCCGGCGCTGGCCTGAGCCGCCCTCAGCGGGCTGCCGCGCGTGCCGCGCCACCGCAGCTCTGTGCCCCGGCCCAGGCGGCCGACGTGACCGGCGTCGCGCCTCCACCTGTCGGACCGGCGCCAATGCGGGGGCCGGGCGGGGGATAGGCTGACCCGCAGCAACGGGGCCGTGCGCCGTTCGGCCTGCCCGCCGACGGCGTGGCGGCCCCGCCCCATTCACACGAGCTAAAGGGAGCGCCCCCGCGATGACGGAGAACAGTCGGGCCCAGCAGACCGCCGAGCAGAACGCCACGCCGTACCGGTACACGGCCGCCCTGGCCGGACGCCTGGAGACCGCCTGGCAGGACCGGTGGGAGAAGGAGGGCACCTTCCACGCCGACAACCCCGTTGGCGCGCTGTCCGGTCCCGACGCCGCCAAGGAGAAGTTCTTCCTGCTGGACATGTTCCCCTACCCCTCAGGGCAGGGGTTGCACGTGGGCCACCCGCTGGGCTACATCGCCACCGACGTCGTCGCCCGCTTCACCCGCATGACCGGCAAGAACGTCCTGTACACCATGGGGTATGACGCCTTCGGCCTGCCCGCCGAGCAGTACGCGGTCCAGACCGGCCAGCACCCGCGCATCTCCACCGAGGCCAACATCGCCAATATGCGCCGCCAGCTGCGGCGGCTCGGCCTGTCACACGACTCGCGCCGGTCGCTGGCCACCATCGACGTGGACTACGTGCGCTGGACCCAGTGGATCTTCCTGCAGGTGTTCAACTCCTGGTTCGACCCCGACGCCCCCCGCCGCGACGGCCGCGGCACCGGCGCCGCCCGCCCCATCGGCGAGCTGGTCGACAGGCTCGCCGCCGGGCAGGTGCCCACCCCGGACGGGCGCCCCTGGTCGGAGCTGAGCGCCGGGGAGCGGGCCGACGTCGTCGACTCCTACCGCCTCGCCTACGTCTCCTCCGCCCCGGTCAACTGGTGCCCGGGCCTGGGCACCGTCCTGGCCAACGAGGAGGTCACCAGCGAGGGCCGCTCCGAGCGCGGCAACTACCCCGTGTTCAAGCGGAACCTGCGCCAGTGGATGATGCGCATCACCGCCTACGGCGACCGCCTGGCCGAGGACCTGGACAGCGTGGACTGGCCGGAGAAGGTCAAGACCATGCAGCGCAACTGGATCGGCCGCTCCGAGGGCGCCGAGGTGACCTTCTCCCTGCCCGGTGCGGACGCCGTCGGCGCCAGCCAGAACGAGCTGACCGTCTACACCACCCGCCCCGACACCCTGTTCGGCGCCACCTTCATGGTGGTAGCGCCCGAGCACCCGCTGCTGGGCGGTCTGTCGGGTGCCCCCGAGGCACAGGACGCCGCCGCCCTGACCGTGCCTCAGGCCTGGCCGGAGGGCACGCGCGAGGCGTGGACCGGCGGCTACGCCACCCCCGCCGAGGCGGTGGCAGCCTACCGGGCGCGCGCCGCCCAGGCCACCGAGGCCGAGCGCACCGACGAGGAGCGCACCAAGACCGGCGTGTTCACCGGCCTGTTCGGCACTAACCCCGTCAACGGCCAGGCCGTGCCGGTGTTCGTCGCCGACTACGTGCTCATGGGCTACGGCACCGGCGCCATCATGGCGGTCCCCTCCGGTGACCAGCGTGACTGGGACTTCGCCCGTGCCTACGACCTGGACGTCATCGCCACCATCGCCCCGCCGGAGGGATTCTCCCTGAACGAGGCCGCCTGGACCGGGGACGGAGAGATCATCAACTCCGCCAACGATGAGATCGACCTCAACGGCATGGGTAAGGACGAGGCCAAGGCCGCCATGACCGTCTGGCTGGAGGCGAAGGGCTATGGTCGTGGCGCCGTCACCTACCGCCTGCGCGACTGGCTGTTCTCCCGCCAGCGCTACTGGGGCGAGCCCTTCCCGATCGTCTGGGACGAGGACGGCCGCCCCCACGCCCTGCCCGAGTCCATGCTCCCGGTGGAGCTGCCGGAGGTCAGCGACTACTCCCCGCGCACCTTTGACCCCGACGACGCCGCCTCCTCCCCGGAGGCGCCGCTGGGCAAGGCCGACAACTGGGTGGAGGTCGAGCTCGACCTCGGCGACGGTAGGCGCAAGTACCGGCGCGAGACCAACACCATGCCCCAGTGGGCCGGCTCCTGCTGGTATGAGCTGCGCTACATCGACCCCACCGACGCCGAGCACCTGGTCGACCCGGCCAACGAGGCCTACTGGATGGGGCCGCGTCCCGGGGCCGGCAACACCTCCGGTGGCACAGACCTGTACGTCGGTGGTGTCGAGCACGCCGTCCTGCACCTGCTCTACTCCCGCTTCTGGCACAAGGTGCTCTTCGACCTGGGCTACGTATCCTCCTCCGAGCCCTACCACCGGCTGTTCAACCAGGGCTACGTGCAGGCCTACGCCTACACCGACTCCCGTGGCCAGTACGTGCCCGCCGACGAGGTGGAGGAGACTCAGGGTGAGGACGGCAAGCCCGTCTTCACCTGGCAGGGGCAGCCCGTTAACCGCGAGTACGGCAAGATGGGCAAGTCCCTGAAGAACATCGTCACCCCCGACGACATGTACGACGCCTACGGGGCCGACACTTTCCGCGTCTACGAGATGAGCATGGGGCCGCTCGACCAGGACCGGCCCTGGGACACCCGCGCCGTCGCCGGCGCCCAGCGCTTCCTGCAGCGGCTGTGGCGCAACGTCGTCGACGAGACCACCGGGGAGGTGACGGTTGCCGACGCCCCCGCCGACGAGGCCACCCGCCGCCTGGTGGCCCGCACCATCGTGGGTGTGCGCGAGGACTACGAGGGACTGCGGCTGAACACGGCGATCGCCAAGCTGATCGTGCTCAACAACCACCTCACCGGCTTGAACTCCGTGCCGCGCGAAGCGGTGGAGGCCCTGGCCCTGATGGCCGCGCCCGTGGCCCCGCACATCTGCGAGGAGATCTGGCAGCGGCTCGGGCACACCCGCTCCCTCGCCCATGAGCCCTTCCCGGTGGTTACCGACGAGGCGCTCCTGGCGGCTGAGAAGGTGACCTGCGTGGTGCAGGTCAAGGGCAAGGTACGTGACCGCCTGGAGGTCGACCCCGACATCGACGCCGCCGAGCTGGAGAAGCTGGCCCTGGCCGCCCCCGGCGTGGTCCGCGCGCTGGACGGCCGCGGCGTGCGCAAGGTGATCGTGCGCGCCCCCAAGCTGGTGTCCGTCGTCCCCGAGTGAGGGACGGCGCCCCGTCGGGAGCGTGCCCGGTCACGCCAGGATGCACACGCCGACGGTGATGATCAGGTCGATCAGGATGAACACTGCGAGCGCCCGCCCCACCGGGTGCCCGTAGTTCAGATCGACGCCGACGCCGGCACGCTTCGGCACCAGCAGCGAGGGGTCCGCGCGGTTGACGTAGAACAACCCGCCGAGCCACAGCTCGTCGTCGTCGGGGGAGTCGGCGTCGACGGGCATGAGCCGGCGCGTGAACCGTCGGGACAGCCGGATCAGATCGGCAATCATCCACAGGATCAGCAAGCAGGTTACCGTCACCGTGACAGCCAGCCACCAGCGTGCGGCAGTCGGCGGTTTCATAAGTGGTAGCACCAGGATGCCGGCGAAGGATGTGCTGGTGGCAAGGGCGAGCGGCCCCATCGCCCGGGTAATCAGAAGCGCCTGGGTTGTGGTGAGGCGCTGCGCCCGGCCCCGGTCGCCGTCGACGGGGGTGGTCTGCACCAATCTGAGGCGGGTCACTCTGGCGCACCATGCGACCACGGCGACCAGACCGAGGCCGATGGCCGCGGGCAGCAGGACCTGCAGGGGGCTGCGCCGTGCCCAGCCGTCGACGGTGCCGTCGGCCCCCCAATGGATCGGCAGCGGGTCGGGAAGCGCGTCGTAGCGCAGCAGTACGAAGACCGCGGCGACCAACAGCAAGAGCACCGAGACGACGTACCAGGCCACGCTGTTGGCGGGTTCCTCGGTGGCAGCGATCGTGGCCAGCTTCCGCACCCGCTTACCCTTGTACCAGCCCTCCTGCCGTTTGACCTCAATGATGGGCAGACGCACGACCGTCCAGGACGCAAATGCTGTACCCAACTGCGCCAACATGACGATCCCGGGTAGACCCGGGCGGCTGGCGGAGATGCCGCTCAAGTGCAGCAGCGCAATCGCCGCCACCGCGACGGCGGCGCCGACCAGGCAGCAACCGTGCCAGGTACGAATGGCGCGTAGCACGACCGGGTCGCGGACGCGTTCGGCGGGTACCGACACACCCAGCGGGAGCGTGTCCCGGGAGATGGCCGGAGTCGCCCAGAACGCCAGGCCCAGCACGACGGTCATCAAGATCATGCTTACGGTGTAGGCCAGCATTACCGTTCGCTCCCCACGGGTGAGAGCGTGTCGAGCTGGTGGGCGGCGGCGGCGAGAATCCGCTGCTCGCTCAGGCCGTGTGCGAGGGCCTCGGCCAGCAGCGTGCGCAGACGCGACTGCCAGGCCACGGTCTCGGTCCAGTCGCCGGCAGGGGCGATGACAGTGCCGGACTTGGCGTTGGTGACGACCAGGGCCTCGGCACGCAGAAGATCATATGCCTTGGAGACGGTGGCGGGGTTTATGGCGAAGGCCGACGCGAGCGCGCGCACGGAGGGCAGCCGCTGCCCGGGTCTCAGCTCGCCGCGCGCAATTCCTTCCACGGTCCGGTCGCGGATCTGTTGGTAGATCGGGGTGGGGGACAGGGGATCGACTTCCAGTTCCATGCTGCGAGCTCTCAGGAGGGTGAGGACAAAGCATCTGTACTGATAATACTAGTACAGATGGTGCAGATGGGTAGGTGTGTCGACGTATTACTCGCCAGAGTCAGCGGCCGCGCAGGATGTTGCCGAGGATGGAACGGGTGATCTGGCGGCCGGCGCTGCCGATCAGCTTCTCCACCTCGCGCTGCCGCCGCTCGGCCGCCCGTTCCCGGGCCCGCTGCTCGCGCTCGGCCGCCTTCTCCGCCTCCCGCTGCAGCCGCTCCGCCCGGCGCTGCGCCTCCTTGGCCGCTGCGGCCTCGGCCTTCTCCTGCGCCTTGGCGGCCTCGGCCGCGGCCTTCTCCGCGGCCGCCTGTGCCTCGGCGGCGGCCTGCGCGGCCTGCGCCCGGGCGGCCTCCTCCTCGGCGCGTTTGGCCAGCATTTCGTAGGCGGACTCATTGTCCACTGCGGTGGCGTACTTGGGCATGAGCGTAGAGGCCGAGAGCACCGACTGGATCGTGGCCGGCTGCGCCGGGCCCATGACCGCGGCCGGGGTGTTCACGACTACGGGCGCGACCGGCGCCGGCCTTCCCTTCTCATCCAGCACCGACACCACCGCCTGTCCGGTGCCCAGGCCGGTGAGCACCCGGCTCAGGTCGAGCGGTGATACCGGGAAGGTGGACACCGCCCGCTTCAGCTTGGCGGCGTCGGCCGGTGTGTGGGCGCGCAGCGCGTGCTGGATACGGCTGCCCAGCTGGGCCAGCACCGCCTCGGGAACGTCCGTGGGGGACTGGGTGATGAACACGATGCCGACCCCCTTGGAGCGGATGAGCCGTACCGTGCGCGTTACCGCCTCCAGGAAGGCTGCGCTGGCGCCGTCGAACAGCAGGTGCGCCTCGTCGAAGAAGAACACCAGTTTCGGCTGGTCCGGGTCACCGACCTCGGGCAGCACCGAGAACAGCTCACCCAGCAGCCACATCAGGAAGGTGGAGAACAGTTTCCCCTGTGACTGGATATCCGCCAGCTCCAGGGAGGAGATCATGCCCCGACCGTCGGCTGCGGTGCGCAACAGGTCGCGCACGTCCAGAGCCGGCTCCCCGAAGAACACCGAGCCCCCTGCGGCCTCCAGGGCGGAGACCTGCCGCAGGATGACCCCGGCCGTCGCGGCGGAGACCCCGCCGATGCCCCGCAGCTCCTGCTTGCCGACCTCCGTGGCGGTCAGGTAGTCGACCACGCTGCGCAGGTCCTTGAGGTCTATCAGTGCCAGTCCCTGCGCATCAGCCCAGTGAAAGACGAGCTCCAGCGCGGAGGTCTGGGTCTCGTTGAGGCCCAGCACGCGGGACAGCAGCACCGGCCCGAACGCCGTCACCGTGGTACGGATCGGGGTGCCCGCCCCGGCCGCGGCGCGCGTGGCGTCCGCCCGGGTGGAGCCGGCGTCGCCGAGCGTGAATAGCTCCAGTGGGAAGGCCCGTCCCTCCCAGGCCTGACCGGTGGAGGCGTTGCGGGCCATGACCTTCTCAGAGGCGACGCCGGCCTCCGCCAGGCCCGTAAGGTCCCCCTTCACGTCTGACAGGAACACGGGCACGCCGGCGGCGGACAGCCCCTCCGCCAGCAGCTGCAGCGTGCGAGTCTTGCCGGTCCCGGTGGCGCCGGCGACCAGGGCGTGGCGGTTGAGCAGACCGAGCGGGATGCCCACACGCACGCCGGGCACCGGGGCCGGCTCCGATGCCGTCGGCCCGGCTGGGCTCGGCTCGCCTTCGGTGGGGTAATCCAGGAAGGTGCCCACGGGCAGCACGGGGCCGGAGAAGGCGTAGCCGTCGCGCACACGGGCGGCGTAGTCGGATACTGCCTCCGAATCCGCAGCCGGGGCGTTCTGTGACTCCGCTGCTGCGGGAGCCGTTAGCGGCGTGCCTGCCGGTTCCGCCGGGCTGGGCGCCTGCGGCTGCGCCGACGCGTCGATCGTCTGGGGGGAGGACGCCGCGGCGGCGTCGGCCTGGGCGGCCAGCGCCGCCTCCAGGGCTGCCTGTGCGGCGGCGGCCCTTGCGGCAGCGGCCTCTGCCGCGGCCTGCGCCGCCTCGGCCTTGAGGCGGGCGATCTCGGCGGGATCCGGTGTGTTGCTCGTCATGCCCGCATCGTATGCGGCCGCAGCCACGATCACGTGTTTTGGAGGTTCGCGACCGTCCTGAGGGATAACCGGCTCTTCGTGTGTTGGGGTGCGGGCGCGTCCGCCAGTGCGAGGCTAGGCCGACGGCGTCATCGCGCCCGGGGCCGGACTTGTCTACTACGCCAGTAAGTGCTCTAGTACGCCACTTAGGCGTTTGTTGAAGGACTCTGCGCGCTTCAACAAACGCCTAACCGGCGTAGTAGACGCCGAGGTGGCGTACTCAACGCCACCTCCCACGGCCCCGCGCTCCCAGCACCTCCAGGCCGCGCCCGCCGCGAAGACCCGCACCGCCAGCCACCAGGCCTCAATCCGCCAAGAGCCCGTTAACCGGGATGAGAGGCGGCAGATGAGACGGTGGTCTTCAGCATTGCTATTCGTACTGCGGCGACTGGGAGAGGGGCCTACGACCGCAAGACAGGAACCACCCCACCACAGCGTCAAACAGGAGGAGTCCTCACACCTCGTCTATCTCGCCGACTGCCCAGCCCGTGCGCCTGTGACACGATGGTCCGCATGACGCAGTATCACTTTGGCGTGTATGCCCGCATCACTAAGGACGGCTACCTGCTCTGCGTTCACAAGACACGGGGCCCGTACAGGGGACTGCTGGATCTGCCGGGCGGCCGGCCCGAGCCCGGCGAGCGCTGGGAAGAGACCTTGCGGCGTGAGCTGGACGAGGAGCTGGGTGTCTCATCCTTTGCGACGCTGGGGCTCCGCCGTGTGCAGATACACGTGACCGAGGACTCGCGCGGCAATCCGATTGACTTCCACCACTACGGGGTGGTGGCGGATGTGCAGCTCATGGAGGAGCTACCGCGAATGGCGCCGACATCAGCGGATACCAGTGGTTGGCAATGGCAGCTGCTTGAGGATCATGCGCGCATGAGCGCCTTCGCTCGTGCCGCGATCGCTCCGCCCGTCATCTGACACGCCCACAACGAGCAATCGTCGCTTTCCCGACCGTACTGGTCGGGGGCATACGCTTCGAGCATGTCGCTCACGGTGGTCACCGACTCGGCAGCCTGCCTGCCCCCCGCGCTCGCGGACGCGCACGGCATCATCGTCGTCCCCCTGCATACGATGGAAGAGGACGACGGGGCGGCGACGACGGCGCGCCCGGCGGTCGCCGAACTCGCCGACGCCTATCGCGCAGCGGCTGCGGGCGGAAACGAAGTCCTCGCCCTGCACATCGCCTCTGCGCTGTCAGGCACGGCAGACAATGCCCGCCTGGCGGCACATGAGCTCGCCGCCGAGGGGGCGAAGGTCACGGTGCTGGACTCGGGGGCCTCCGGCGGAGCCCTGGGACTGGCGGCTCTGGCCGCGGCGGAGGCCGACGACGCTCGCCGCGGGGCCGCCCGCGCACGCGAATCCGTGGCTCGCTCCCGGCTGTTCTTCCTGGTCCAGGACCTGTCCCATCTGCGCCGCGGTGGCAGAATCGACCGCACCACCGCCTTCGCCGGCGGCGCCCTGGGCATCCGGCCGATTCTGACCACCGGCCCGGAGGGGATCGGCGTGGTCGAAATGGTGCGCGGGGCCGCCCGTGCCCGCCGCCACCTGATCGCGCAGGCGGTGCGCGCAGCAGGTGGAACCGCCCTGACCGGCCCCCGGCCGCCGGCTGCGCCCGTCAGGCTCGCCGTCCACTACTGCGACGACCCGGCCGCCGGGCGCGCTCTGGAGAACGATCTGGCCGACGCCATGGTGGAGGCCGGGGCCGTCGTTGAATCCATCATGCGCTCACCCGCGGATCCGGCCAGCCGCGTTCACTTGGGCCCCGGTGCACTCGGCATCGTCGTTGCCCCGCATCTTGAGCCGCCACGCTAGAGGCTTGGCTCCAAGGGCCGGGGGCGAGGCGGGTCGCCGTTGCCGTTACCGGTGTGACGGTTGTTGTCTGCACACCGGAGCCGTCAGGACAAATCCGTGCGGTTCGGGTTTTTCGCTGAAATTACAACGAAGCAGCAGTTGGGGTCGAAACCGTGATGACACTCCTGTGTGCGTCGGGGCCCGCGCTGCACATGGGAGCCCCTGCACCGTCTTGGACCTTCCGGACCAAAGCGCGGAAACATGCGGATTGTGGGCTTGAGCTGGATCCCTTTGTGTGCAATACCCGTCCTCCCTGATCCGAGGTCATGGGCGCACCCGTCCATGAGGTCGTTCCGTCGCCAAACGCGGGGGAACGTGCCGCTCCGGCAAGCCCACAGAACCCGATTGCTTGGACAACCCGCCCCAAACCGCGTGCACCGACCTCCACAGGCGCCGCTCGCCACACCCTGCGGGCAGGCCATCCACAGGCGACGGGACGGCATCGGTCCTACGCCCCTACCGTCGGTGCATGAGCGGCAAGCGGGTGGCGGACCGGGTGGGCAAACGCCCCCTCACGGACTTCGTGCGCATCGCCTGCTCCACCGACCCAGCCGAACCGGTGCGGCACCCCAGGCGCCTCGCCCTCGCCCCCAGGGCCGCCATCGGCATCGGAATCGCGCTGGTGCTACTCGCACTCGCTCTCGCACTGCGCACCGTGCTGCTGGCACCCGCAACGGTCGCCCGGGACGGCTCAGCCGCAACCGCTGCCCGGGAGGACACCGTCACCGCCCCCACGGTCCCGGTCACCGACCCGTTGGCAACCTCCGCTCCCACGGGGATGGACGCGGGCGGGGAACTGGTCGTCCATGTCGCCGGCGCCGTCGCCGGCCCCGGCGTGGTGGTGCTGCCGGCGGGTGCGCGTGTAGTAGACGCCATCACCGCGGCCGGTGGCGCCCTGCCGGACGCAGACACAGACCAGCTCAACCTCGCCCGCGTCCTGGCCGACGGCGAGCAGGTGCGAGTCCCCTACCAGGGCGAGGACGCCTCCGCCTGGAACGCGGATGACGGCTCGGCGCAGGCGGGCGGGGAAGCCACTGCCGGGGAAGGCGGCGGGACCGGTACCACCGCCGACGGGCGCATCAACATCAACACCGCCACCGCCGCGCAGCTGGAGGGCCTGCCAGGCATCGGGCCCGCCCTGGCCCAGCGGATCGTCGACTACCGCACCGAGCACGGTCCCTTCACCTCTGTAGACGAGCTGATGAGCGTTTCCGGCATCGGCGCCGCCAAGCTCGAGGGCCTGCGAGACGAGGCGACCGTATGAGTCGTGCCTCCCGCCAAGACCGCTCTGGGCGTGCTGAGCCTCGCACCTCCGGGCCCGCGCCCTGGGACGATCCGGCCACCCTGCACCGCCTGTCGCCGCGCCGCCGCGCCCATCACCCCGTTCGGGAAAGCGCCCCGTCGCCGCTCGACCTGCGCCTGGCACCGTCTGCCGCCGGGGCCTGGGCGGCCGCGTTCTGGGCCGTAGGCCTGGACGGCGAGCGACCCTGGCTCCCGGCGGCGGTAGGCGCGGTCGCGGCCGCCGCGGCGGCAGTCCCGCTGGCGGTGGCCGCCTCCCGTTTCCGACCGCCTCGGCACCGCTACGATCCGCGGCCCGGTGCCGACAACCCCGACCGCTCGGCTAGCGGATCACTGGCCGCCTCCCTGCTCGTCCTGGCACTGACGGTGTCGGCGGTGCTGACGGCGGCCACCGCCGGATCCTGGGCGCGCAGCCGCGACCCGCTCACCATTGCCGCCCGGGAGGGCCGCACCGTCACCCTGACCGGTACCGTCACCCGCGCACCGCGCGCAGCCGCCACCGCCAGGTGGACCACCGTCCTGACCGTCGTCGCCGTGGACACCGTCGACGGCGCTCCCTCGCGGCTCACGACCTCCGTCCTGGGTGACGCCGACTGGCTGGAGGTCCCCATGGGCGCGCCCGTGCGCGTGCAGGCGCGTCTGCGCCCCGCCGATCCGGGCGCCGCCGAGGCCGCCATCATCGGCGCGAACGCCGCCGTGACCGTGACCGGCCCGGCCACGGGCGCCCTCGGCACAGTTGCGAGGCTGCGCGCCGGGCTCGTAGAGGCCGTGGGCGAGGAGCCCAACGGGGCGGATGATGCCGAAAGCCGCTGGCCGGCCGGCACCCGCGCCCTCGTGCCCGGCGTCGCCCTCGGCGACGATCATGCCCTGCCGACCGACGTGCGTGAGGATATGCGCACCGTCTCCATGACTCACTTGACCGCCGTGTCGGGCCAGCACGTGGCGATCGTCCTGGGACTGGTGCTGTCGGGGCTGGGGGTCCTGCCCCGTTGGGTGCGTGCCGGTGTTGGAGCACTGGTACTGGTCGGCCTCGTGGTGCTCGTGCGCCCGGACGGGTCTGTGCTGCGGGCGGCCACCATGGGCATGGTGATGCTACTGGGCGTGGCGGCGGGAAGGCGCTCCGCCTCCCTGCCCGCCCTGTGCACGGGGGTGATTGTCCTGCTACTGGTCGACCCCTGGCAGTCCCGCGACTACGGATTCGCCCTGTCGGTGCTGGCCACCGCCGGCATCCTGCTCGGCTCCGCGCCACTGGCCGCCGTGCTGTCCCGGCGGCTGCCCCGCCCGCTGGCCGCCGGGGTGGCCCTGCCGCTGGTCGCTCAGCTCGCCTGCGCCCCGGTGCTGGTGCTGCTGCAACCGGTCGTGGGTGTCTGGTCGGTGCCCGCGAATGTGCTGGCCGCCCCGCCCGTGCCGGTGGCCACGGTGTGCGGCATCCTCGCCGCCCTGGTGGAGCCGCTGTGCCCGCAGGCGGCGACCGTCATTGCCTGGCCTGCGACGGCGTCGTGCGCCTGGCTGGCGCTGGTGGCCCGCGTCTTCGCCCGCCTGCCGGGGGCCGCCCTCGCCTGGCCCGACCAGATGGGAGGGGCACTGCTCCTGGCAGCGCTCGAAGCCGCCGCCGTCGGCCTGCTGTACCGGCGCCGTCGGCGTCGTGCGCGGCGGCCGCCCGGCCGTGGCAGGCTATGAGCCATGGCAACCTCCCGACCCGCCCGCGGCGCCCGTCGCGCCCCCGCCGGACCCGCCTGGGACGAGGTGAGTCTCGCCCCGATCGTGCTGATCCGGGCGGGGGAGGAGCTGCTCGCCGACCGGGCCGTCTCCCGGCTCCTGGCCCAGGCGCGCCAGCAGGATCCGGCCACCGAGGTCATCACCGTGGAGGCCGCCACCTACGAGGCCCACCAGCTCGACACGCTGGTGTCCCCGTCCCTGTTCGGCGAGCCCAAGCTGGTGCTCGTCCCCGCGCTGGAGCAGATGACCGACGCGCTGCTGACCGACCTGCTCGCCTACGTCTCCGCGCCCGCCCCGGACGTGGCCGTCGTCCTGCGGCACAACGGCGGTCAGCGCGGCAAGAAGCTGCTGGACGCGCTCGCCAAGTCCCCCTACCCGGTAGCCACAATCCAGGCGGTTAAATCCCCCAAGGACAAGGCCGCCCTGGTCGCCGCAGACGTGCGGAGGGCCGGACGCCGCATGGAGCCCGACGCCGTCGGCGCACTCGTTGACGCGCTGGGAACCGACCTGCGGGAGCTGTGCTCCGCCGCCGAGCAGCTCATCGCCGACACCCAGGGCACCATCACCGTCGACACCGTCAACACCTACTACGCGGGTCGTTTCGAGGCCACCGGATTCACGGTCGCCGATGCCGCGGCAGCCGGGAACGTCGCCAAGGCCGTCACCGCCCTGCGACACGCCCTGGCCACCGGCACCGACCCGGTGCCCATCGTCGCCGCCCTGGCCATGAAGATCCGCCAGCTGGCCCGGGTCGCCGCCATGGGCGGCCGCAGGGGACTGACCGCCCGCGACCTGGGCATGGCGCCATGGCAGGCCGAGCGCGCCCGCCGTGAGTTGTCCGGCTGGTCCGATGACGCCCTGGCCGTGGCGATTCAGGCGGTCGCCCGTGCCGACGCGGAGGTCAAGGGCGCCTCGCGTGACTCCGTCTACGCCGTGGAGCGTGCGGTGCTGACCATCTGCGACGCCCGCCGCGGTCGCCTGCCTGGGCGCGGCGGGCGCTGAAACCGGGCCCGGGCGCGCCGGGGCGGCCCGGACCGGCGCTCAGCTGCGCGCGATGGCTGCCAGTGTGAGTGCCGTGCTCATGGCCGCGCACGCCGCCTCGTAGCCCTTGTCCTCATCGGAGCCGGGGCCACCGCAGCGGGCGAGCGCCTGGGCCTCGTTGTCGCAGGTGAGCAGGCCGAAACCCACCGGCACCCCCGTGTCGAGGGCGACCCTGCTCAGCCCGTCGGTGGCGGCCCGGCACACGTAGTCGAAGTGGGGAGTGCCGCCGCGGATGACGACGCCCAGCGCGACGACGGCGTCGGCCCCGCCCCGCGCCGCGGCCGCGGCGAGGATCGGCAGCTCGAAGGAGCCGACCGCCCGCACCACGTTCGCCTGCGCCCCGGCGGCCTCGATGGCGCGCAGCGCCCCCGCGAGCAGGCCGGTCATGACCTGCTCGTGCCACTGCGCGGCCACGACCGTCACCCGCATGCCCTGCGCGCGGGGTGCGCTCTGCTCAGGTGCTCCGGTTCCGCTCATCGTGCTGCTCCTTCGTGCTCGTTGCCGTGGTTGTAGTTGCGCGCCGACCGGTCGTCGGCGTCGGCCGTCCCGGGGTGCTGCGCGGCCGCGGGCGGCGGCGTCCCACCGGGTTCCAGGCCCGCGAGCAGGTGCCCCATGCGGTCGCGCTTGGTGCGCAGGTAGGCGAGGTTCTCTCCGTTGGCGAAGGTCGGTGTCGCCCGCCGGGCGGACACGCTGACCCCGTAATGCTCCAGGCCAGCGACCTTGTCCGGGTTGTTCGTCATGAGCTCGACCGATCGCACGCCGAGGAAGCGCAGCACCTGGGCGGCGGTGGCGTAGCTGCGCGCATCTGCAGGCAGTCCCAGCGCCACGTTGGCGTCGAGGGTGTCCATTCCCTCCTCCTGGAGGGCGTAGGCCCGAAGCTTGTCGATGAGCCCGATGCCGCGCCCCTCATGGTCGGAGGCGTAGACGAGGATGCCGCGTCCACGAGCGCTGATCGCCTCCATTGCGGCGCCCAGCTGAGGCCCGCAGTCGCAGCGCAGGGAGGACAGGACGTCGCCGGTCAGGCACGCGGAGTGCACCCGAGTGAGGACGTCCTCACCACCCGCGATGTTGCCGCACACGAGCGCTAGGTACTCGGCGCCGTCCACCCGGCTGCGCAGGGCGTGAGCCGTGAACTCGCCGTGGGCGGTGGGCAGGTGAGCGGTTACCACCTCCTCGACGAGCTCCTCGTGCAGCCACCGGTAGCGCTCCAGGTCACTGACCGAGATCATGGGCAGGGAGTGCGCGTCGGCGAAGTCGCGCAGCTGGTGGCGGCGCGCCATGGTCCCGTCGTCGTTGACTACCTCGACGAGAACGCCGACCGGCCGGTGACCCGACAGGCGCATGAGGTCGACGGCGGCCTCCGTGTGCCCGCGGCGGCTGAGGATCCCGCCCTCGCGTGCGCGCAGGGGGAAGACATGACCGGGGTGGACGAGGTCGGTCGGCACCGAGCCCGGGTCCGCCAGGACGCGGATGGTGCGCGCCCGGTCGGCCGCGCTCACGCCGGTCGTGACCCCGGTGCGAGCATCGGCGCTCAGTGTGAAGGCCGTTCGCTTGGGATCGGTGTTGTGCTCGGTCATCATGGGGATGCCCAGGCGGTCGAGCTCCTGCGCCGTAGTCGGCACGCAGATGATGCCCGTCGAGTGGCGGACCGCGAAGGCCAGCTGCGCGGTCGTGGCCGTATCCGCAGGGAAGATGAGGTCCCCCTCGTTCTCCCGGCCCTCATCGTCCACCACCACGACCATGCGGCCGTCGGCGAGTGCGCCCAGGGCGTGCTCGACGGTGTCGAGGCGGACGCGGGTGTTCTTCAGCATGCTGGTGCCCCTCCCTCGCCGGGCGCGGCCCCCAGGAGCCGCTCGACATACTTAGACATGACATCGACCTCTAGGTTGACCCGGTCACCCGCCGCCCTCGTACCGAGCGTCGTGCGGCGCAGGGTCTCCGGAATGAGGCCGACGCTCAAGGTCGGCCCGGCCGACGCCGGGCCGTCACCGGTCCGGGCAGCGTCCTCGGCGACGTCGACCACCGTCAGGGAGACCCCATCGACGGCGACGGAGCCCTTGACAGCCACGTAGCGGGCGAGGCCATGAGGCAGGGAGAAGCGCACGAGGTCCCAGTGCTCCCCGTGCTGACGGTCGACGACGTCGACAGTGGCATCGACGTGCCCCTGGACGACGTGTCCGCCAAGGCGGTCGCCTACGCGCAGCGCCCGCTCGAGGTTGACCCGCTCGCCGGGGGCCACGGCACCCAGGTTCGTGCGGGTGAGCGTCTCCGCCATGAGGTCCGCCGTGAAGGCGCCGTCGTGCAGCTCGGCGACGGTCAGGCAGCAGCCGTTGACAGCGATGGAGTCACCTGCCCGTGCGTCCCGGGTGACGACCGGCGCGGCAACCGTGAGCCGGGCGGAGTCACCGGTGGTCTCGAGCCTGATGACTTCTCCGAGTTCCTCGATGATTCCGGTGAACATCAGTGATTCTCCTCGGCGTGGTGGTGGATGGGGGTTATGGACGCGGTCGTTCGGTTCGTGCCGCCGGGATCGGGGTCGCCGGTCAGGCGGATGGCGAGATTGTCGCCCTCGCCGAGAACCACGACATGGGGGTGGTGGAGCCGCAGGGCGTCGGCGATCGTCGACACCCCGAAGTCGGCGACGGCGGCGGGGCCCGCGCCGAGCAGCGCGGGCGCCACGTAGGCGACCACCTCGTCGACGACGCCGGCGCGCAGGAAGGCGGCCGCGAGGGTCGGCCCGCCCTCCAGCAGGACGTGGCGGATCTCGCGGGAAGCGAGGGCGGCGAGAACGGCGTGCGGGTCGTGGTCAGGCAGGAGGAGGTGGTTGGCGTCGGCGAGCACTTGCGCGGTGGGCGGAATGGGGCGCGAGCCGACGACGACGCGCAGCGGCTGGAGGCGGGCCGGAGCCGACCGCCCCGCCTCGTCGCGGATGGTCAGGGCCGGGTCATCGGCGAGGACGGTGCCGGTACCCACCATGATGGCATCGCAGTCGCGGCGCAGGCGGTGTGCGTCGTGACGGGCCGCCGGCGGGGTGATCCAGCGGCTGGTCGTGTCGGCGGCGGCGACGCGGCCGTCGAGGGTGGCCGCGAGCTTCCACGTCACCATGGGACGTCCCGTCGTGACGGCGAGGAGCCACGGGCGGTTGAGCCGGGCGGCCTGCTCGGCGCACAGACCGCGCCGGACGCGGACGCCGGCGGCCGCGAGTGCTGCCGCACCGCCGCGAGCCTGTGCGGTGGGGTCGTCCTGGGCGTAGACGACGTCTGCGACTCCCGCATCGAGGAGCGCCTGAGCGCACGGACCGGTACGGCCCTGGTGGTTGCAGGGCTCGAGTGTGACGACGGCGGTGGTGCCGTACGCGCTAATGCCGGCTGCCGCCAGGTTCGCCAGGGCGTCGACCTCGGCGTGGGCGGTGCCGGCGCCGCGGTGGTAGCCCTCGGCGAGGACGTGGCCGTCGGGGGAGAGGATGACGCAGCCGACCCGAGGATTGGGACCTGCAGGAGCGTCGGGGGAGGCGGCGATGACGACGGCGCGGTGCATCGCGGCCGTCTCTGCCGGCGTGAACGAGGTCATGCAGTCCTCTCCCTCGGGTGCCCAAGGGGAGGAGACACATGGGTATGACGGCCGACGGGCCTTGGCGCGCGGCTCGACACCATGTGTCCCGTGTGCGCTTCCCATCCGGACTTTCACCGTCGGTCCAGGAGTTTCACCTGGTCAGCCGACCGCAGGATGCGGACGGGTCGCGGACTGTCACCGCCGGTTCGGACTTACACCGACCCCAGAGCACACGAGATTGTCTCGTTGAGACGAAATATACCGCACTACTTCTTGCGGTAGAGCGACTTCGTGGCGAAGACCGGCTCGTTAGTCACCTGGATGCCGAGCGCGCGGAAGATCCCCTCGTCGACGCTCCCGAGGATGGTCGAGGTGTGGACGTCGCAGCCGCGCAGGCTGCCCAGCTGGTCCAGCGCCCGGGCGGCGTTGACGTCCCCGTTGGCGGACACCGCCAGCGCGATCAGGACCTCGTCGGTGTGCAGGCGCGGGTTGCGGCTGCCCAGATGACGGGTCTTGAGCGTCTGGATCGGCTCGATCGACTCCTTGGCCAGCAGGTCCACCTGCGGGTCGATGCCGGCCAGGCGCTTGAGGGCGTTGAGCAGCATGGCCGAGGAGCACCCGAGCAGCGGAGAGGTCTTGCCCAGTTCGATCGTCCCGTCCGGCAGCTCGATGGCGGCCGCCGGCGCCTTGGTCACCTCGGCCAGTTCCAGCGCCGGTACCACCACCGGACGGTCCTCCTTGGCGATGCCGAGCTTGCTCATCAGCAGCGCGATGCGTCCGGACTGGACCGGCTCCAGCATGTCCCGCTTCTCAGTGACCAGCGCCTTGTAGTAGCGGCGGATGACCTCCTGCTTGGATGCCTCCCGGCAGACCTCGTCGTCGCTGATGCAGTAGCCGGCCATGTTGACCCCCATGTCGGTGGGGGAGGCGTAGGGGGAGGAGCCCATGATCTGCTCGAACAGGCGCGACAGTACCGGGAACACCTCGACATCGCGGTTGTAGTTGACCGTCTGCACGCCGTGGGCGGCCAGGTGGTAGGGATCGATCATGTTCACGTCGTCGAGGTCGGCGGTGGCGGCCTCATAGGCGATGTTTACCGGGTGGTCCAGCGGCAGGTTCCAGATCGGGAAGGTCTCGAACTTCGCGTATCCGGAGGCGATGCCGCGCATGTGGTCGTGGTAGATCTGCGACAGGCAGGTGGCCATCTTGCCCGAGCCTGGCCCCGGTGCGGTGACCACGATCAGATCGCGGCTGGTCTCGATGTACTCGTTGCGCCCGTACCCCTGGTCGGAGACGATGCGGGCCACATCGTTGGGGTAGCCCGGGATCGGGTAGTGGCGGTAGACGGTGATGCCGAGCTTGTTCAGCTTGCGCTTGAACTCGGCGGCCTGCTGGTTGTCGTCCGTCCACTGGGTGATCACGACGCTGCCCACACACAGCCCGTAGTCGCGGAAGGCATCCACGTGGCGCAGTACCTCGTCCTCGTAGGAGGTGCCGTGGTCGGCGCGGATCTTGCGCCGGGCGAAGTCCCTGGCGTTGACGGCGACGATGATCTCCACGTCGTCGGCCAGCTCGGCGAGCATAACGATCTTGTTGTCGGGGGTGAAACCGGGCAGGACCCGGGCGGCGTGCATGTCGTCAATGAGCTTGCCACCGAACTCCAGGTAGAGCTTGCCGCCGAACTGGGCGCGCCGCTGCGCGATGCGTTCGGACTGCATCTTGAGGTACTTGTCCCGATCAAACCCGATACGCATGCGTTCTCCTCGCGGTCGCTGAATGGTGCGGCCGGGCGGGAGGACGCCGGCCTGACGAATCGTAACGCCATCGGCCGATGCCAATAGAACGGGTCCGGTGGATGGAAGCCCGATGCGCCCGGTCATACTCCGGGGTCTGCGGAGGGGTTTGTCTGGCGGGTAAGGCCCAGTCGGGTCCGCGCCCCCGGCCGGCGCCGGAGGGCGAGCATGCCACCGACGCAGGCGGGCGCACGGTTCGTGTGTCCCTGTGACGGTTCGTCAGGTGGCGCCGACGGTTCGCCATGAACGCGACGGTTCGCGCACCTACCCGCGAATCGTCGCAGGATGTAGCGAATCGTCTGCTGGAACGCGCGAACCGTCGAGCGAAGACACGAACCGTGACGCCTGCTCCCACGGGTCCGCCGAGACCGTAGACGGTCTTCATGTTTGAAGGGTGCAGTGTCTGACGAATACGTGTGGACGGGTGGGCCGCGAGACCCGGGGCCGCTGTGGATGGGGCCCGTCCGGTGCCGACGACGTCCTTGTCTGCCCGAGGACGTCCTCTGGCCGGCGAGAACGTCCTGTTTCGCCCCAGTCCCTCGCGAATGTGGAGGGTTTGGGGCTCGCATGGTTCCGTCCTTCGGGTTTGACGCGGGTTTGTGGGGAGTATTCGTTGGAAGCGTGCGGGTTCAGTTTGAGGCGGTTCCTCATTGAGTCCCATTGAGTCCCACCGAGTCTGCTAGAGTTATTCCACGTGGGTGCCACGCGGTGCGTGGAACAGTTTGGAGGCAGGCATGAGGAAGCGGCGTTCGTTCGGGAACATCAGTCGGTTGCCGTCGGGCAACTACAGGG
>NZ_FNIM01000025.1 GCF_900103885.1 Actinomyces ruminicola | reverse complement strand
GGTACGCGTCGGCGCCAACGGGACCGTCAACCTGGCCTCGATCACGTTCCTGGCCTCCAAGGCCCACGCCGGCAGCCAGGCCATCATCGACTGGAACCCCGACACAATCATCATCACCACCACCGACGGCGAGGTCCTCGCCCAGTACCCCTGGCCCGCACCCGGCACCCGCTACGTCTCCACCCACACACACCCAACCCCACCAACCAGCACCAACCACCACCACACCCCACAAGACCCAGAACTGTCACCGATGTCCTGACACACCAACTGTCACCGATGTCCTGACACAAAACTGTCACCGATGTCCTGACACAAAACTGTCACCGATGTCCTGAGACATCACATGCGGCGTGGACGGTCCGAACCGGCGCAAGGGGTCCAAACCGACGCAAGGGGGTCCGAACTCGTGTCGGTTCAGCGCCGATGCACGGTCGGTGTGCACCTGGGAGCACGCCTGAGCGGGCGGGGCGGACCGGCACCAGGGGCGCGGTGGCCGGGGCCCGGCAGGCGGTGCACCTCCGGCGCCGTGATCCAGCTGCGGCGGCGGCCGGACTCCTTCATAGGTGCCTGGCGGATCGGGCGGAGCCCTTGCCCGCGGGGACCGTGTTCTCACGGCCCGTACATCTACCCGCGGATGTCAGGCACCGTCCCGGCTCAACCCCCCAGACCACAATCGCCCCGACCTTCCCGCACCACAGCAGCCAAGACCCCGATCTTAAGCACCACAATCGCGCCGATAACTCTGAACGGTGGCCTACTCAGGCGTCGCCGGTGTCGCGGGTGGAGTGTCCGTGTGCGGGGCAGCGCCCTCGTCGTCGCTGCTCACGCGGGCGCGAAGCAGTAGGAACGAGACTGCAAGGCCGATCAGGGCTCCGATGATGCCGCCGAATGCTCCGTAGCGTGCCTTTGAGGGGCCGGACGGCGCAGAGGGAAGTGAGGCGGCGTCTACGTCCGTCAAAGACAGGCCCGTCTCGTCCTGGGGAGATATTGACAACTCAGATACCATCCGGCGCAGCGCGGCGACCTCGGCCTCGGCGATCACCTGCGCGGTCTCGGCGGACGATGCGGTGGCCGAGACGGTAATGATCAGGCTGTTGGTCGAGCTTGTCACCGTGACCGCGCGCTTCACCTCGGACTGGTCGATCCCAGTGGTTTGCGCGACCTCCGACAGCACCGAGTCGGATGTGCTGAGCTGGACAATCGTGGGCATCACCGTGTTGATGATGTTCGTTGCGGAGGAGACGCTGCGACCTCCGTCGCTGGTGTCGGCGGCAACGAGAGCGCTGGCCGTGGAGGTATAGACCGGGCCGCTTAGCGTGGCGAATACGACTCCGAAGATGACGCCGAGAACGAGATGCGCCAGCCACAGTGGCGCCAACTTCAGCAGGCCGCCGATTCGGTCAGCCTCGTCTTGGCTCATGGGTGCCCCCCTTGTCGTGCCAATCCCCGCACGAGCCACCACGCGAGCTCGGCGGGTCTCCAAGGCGTTGTGTCAGGACACCAGGTTAACCGTGCATCCGGGCTGTGTGGGCGGGATCCACGGTGATTCCCATCGCGACAGCTGTTCAGGCGAGTGAGAATGGTGCCTGATTTGAGGCCACCACGGGCACCGATTCGATCAGGCCCAGCCCGGGGAAGAGCACCTCAACATCGCCATTGCCTGTGACCCCGTCGAAGACGGCGAAGGCGGCATTCAGAGACGCATCCGTGGTGGTGCTGATCACCGCGGGCTGTTCGCTCAACGGGCGTAGGCCGAGTCCGCGACTGAGTGACAGCAGTCGGATCTTCCCAGGCGTGTAACCCAAGGAGGCCGCTTTGAAGGCGCCGGTGCGGGTCAGCAGGTCGGCGCCGGCCGAGTTCGTCGCCACTCGCAGCACCGTCCCGGAGTCGAATACTGCTGCGGGACCGACGATCAGGATTGCGGATTCCGGTGTCATCGGACTCGAAGGCCTCGACTGAGTGTCAACTCTCCAGACGACGCTCGCGCCTACGGACACGCCTATGCCTCCCGCTGTGAGCAGGCCGAAGCGGCGTCGGCTCAATTCTGGTTGCGTTCGCGAGGCCGAGGGGCCTTGGGTGGAGGTGCTGGGGTGCGGCATGGTTACGGTGCCTCCACTCCGTCGATCTTTGCGCACATCGCCCCAACGGCGTCGTGGCTGAGGCAAGTGCTCAGTGCCTGCTGGCTGTCGCAGATATGCCCGAGGAGCGGCGGCCCGTATCGGGAGGCGATGTCCCACGCCGACTCGCTCATGTCCCACGGCACTCCGAGCAGGTCCCAGTAGGGGGCCCACGTTGAGGCCTCGCCGTTGAGGATGTCCTTCTCGTAGAGGTAGCCCCAGGTGCGAAATCCCGACGTGCGCCAGATTTCGGCCAGCCAGGTGGCGTCCCCGTAGAACTTCAGGACCGTGCGTGCGGGGTCCAGCCATGGCAGATAGGTCTCGTAGGCGGCGGCGGAGTGCTTCGGATCGATGAACAAGACATGGTCGTCGCCATAGGCTGCCTGCAGATCCTCCAGACGAATGAAGGGCTCGCCCTTGGTGGTGTACCGGCGTACCTCGGCCCAGGTCATCTGTGACACGCGGGTGCTGGGTGCGCTGGGGTCGACCGCCTGCAGGTCCTTGTTGTGGACCCCCACCGGAATGCCGTCGGCGGTGAGGTTGAAGCTGAACTCCAGCGCGGGGACGCTTCTAGCGGCGGACTCGCTGTAGGCGCGCAGGCTCATCTCCGGCCAGTCCGCCGAGCCGCCGCGGTGGGCCACCATCCATCCGTCCGTGCGTGACAGCAGCGTCTCGACGTCGGTGCTCGCGGGGGAGCCGAGGGTGCGCTGAGAGCGGGCTCTGGTCTGCTCATCGGCGCCGCGTACCAAGATGCTGACGGTTGTCTCCTCCTCGCGGGCGGCTTGCAGTCCTACCGTCGCCCTCACGGTGTCGGCTGCGCTGCCGGGTTGTGTGACCGTGTCGCCGGACAGGGCCGGCATCGGCGGCTGGCCGGGGCGAGTATTGATGCTAAGAGGGTCTCCGTCACCCCTGCAGGCGTCGGCCCGCGACAGGCGGCGAACCTCGATCACCGGGTCCTCCTGTCGCATCCTGAACGGCGTGTATGTGTTCTGCAATCGCGTGGGCGTTAGCGAGTCGCACGCTAGCAGGTGACTTAAGAGTACAAGCAAGCTCGTTGTCGAGGTGCAATGATCGGTTGCAAGGCCGAGACGCAGGAGAGCCGGCGGCGAGAGTATGAGAAACTGTGCCGGCGCCTGGCCGCATGGTCGGCCGTCGGCGCTTTTCCGCCCTGGTGTAGAGGCAGCACGCAGGCCTTTGGAGCCTTGAGGCCCGGGTTCGAATCCTGGGGGCGGAGCGGGAGGCCGACCCGAGTTGAGCGCGACGAGCCCGGGGATGCGAGGGACGCGCAAGTCGGGTTGGGCCCTGGTGGTGCGCGACGTAGGATGATCCCGCCGGGCCGCCAGCGGCCTTGAGACCCACCTTGCGATCCACTGAGAAGAGGACCCGTGGCTTCCACCTCCCCCGCCGCCGTCATAGTGATGGCCGCCGGCAAGGGCACCCGCATGCGTTCATCCCTGCCCAAGGTGCTTCACCGCATCGGCGGACGCAGCCTGCTGGAGCATGCTGTCGTCGCCGCCCGCGGGCTTGAGCCGGAGCATCTGGTAGTCGTGGTGCGCCACCAGCGCGACGCCGTGGTGGCCCAGCTCGCCGAGTTCGCCCCGGACGCCCTGCCTGCCGATCAGGACGAGATTCCCGGCACTGGCCGCGCCGTCGCCTGCGGTCTGGCTGCCCTGCCGACGGACCTGACCGGCTCGGTGGTGGTCACCAGCGGCGACGTCCCCCTGTTGGACACCGACACCTTGCAGGCGCTCGTGCGCCAGCACGACGAACGCGGCGACGCCGTCACCGTCCTGACCACCGTGCTGGAGGACCCCACCGGCTATGGGCGGATCCTGCGCGACGCCGACGGCGCCGTAACCGGAATCGTCGAGCAGCGCGACGCCACCCCGGCCCAGCTCGCCGTCAACGAGGTCAACGCCGGTGTGTACGTCTTCGACGCCGCTCACCTGCGCCGGGCCCTGTCCACCCTGGGAACCGACAACGACCAGGGCGAGGTCTACCTGACCGACGTCGTCGCGCACGCTCACCGCGAGGGCCGTGCCACTTCGGCGCTGGCCGTCACCGACCACTGGCTAGTCGAGGGCTGTAACGACCGCGCCCAGCTGGCGGCACTCGGCGCCGAGCTCAACCGGCGCATTCTCGCTGCGTGGATGGAGCGGGGCGTCGGCGTCGTGGACCCGGCGGGCACCTGGGTGGACGTCACCGTCGAGCTCGCCCGCGACGTCCGCCTGGAACCCGGTGTGCTGCTGCGCGGCAACACCCGCATCGGTGAGGGCGCCGTCGTCGGACCCTATTCCGTGCTCACGGATGCCGATATTCCGGCGGGTGCCGTCGTCGCCCCCTTCAGCCTGCTCGGGGCGGACCTGGCCGCCGGCGGAGAACTGGCCTGAGCGCACCTCAACGCCCCGAGCCCAAGCAACCGGACTGCACCGGCCACGAGAGAGGAACCACGGCATGACCGGCATCATCACCAAGGGTGAGAAGCGACTCGTAATCGTCTCGGGCCGGGCCCACCCCCAGCTCGCCCAGGACGTCGCCGCCGAACTCGGCACCGAGGTGCTGTCCTCCACGGCCTACGACTTCGCCAACGGTGAGACCTACGTCCGCTTCAACGAGTCGGTGCGCGGCTGCGACGTATTCGTCATGCAGTCCCACGGCGACCGCGTCAACGACTGGTTGATGGAGCAGCTGATCATGGTGGACGCGCTCAAGCGCGCCTCCGCCAAGCGCATCACCGTGGTCGCCCCCTTCTACCCCTACGCCCGGCAGGACAAGAAGCACCTGGGACGCGAACCCATCTCCGGGCGGCTGGTGGCCGACCTGTACAAGACCGCCGGCGCCGACCGCATCATGAGCGTGGACCTGCACTCCAGCCAGGAGCAGGGCTTCTTCGACGGCCCCTGGGACCACCTGTGGGCCCAGCCGGTGCTGGTGGACTACATCCGCCGCCGGATCGACGTGTCCAATGCCGCGGTCGTCTCCCCGGACGCCGGACGCATCCGCGTGGCCGAGCGCTGGGCCAACGCCATGGGCGGGGTACCGCTCGCCTTCATCCACAAGACCCGTGACATCACTCGCCCCAACGAATCCGTGGCCAACCGCGTGGTCGGTGAGGTGGAGGGCCGCTCCTGCGTGCTGGTGGATGACATGATCGACACCGGTGGCACCATCGCCAAGGCGGTGCAGGTGCTGCTGGCCTCCGGCGCCAAGGACGTGATCGTGGCCGCCACCCACGGGGTGCTCTCCGGCCCCGCCGTCGAGCGCCTGTCCACCTGCGGGGCCCGCGAGGTCGTGGTCACCGACACCCTCCCCATCAACATGGGCAAGCGCTTCGACGCCCTGACCGTGCTGCCGATCGCCCCGCTGCTGGCGCGCGCCATCAAGGCCGTGTTCGACGACGGCTCGGTCACCAGCCTGTTCGAGTCCTGAACGCGGCGGGCTCAACATCCGAGGCCGGGGCGCAAGACGCTGCGGCCTCGATCGTGTTCAGCGCGAGAAGCTGAGCCTACGAACCGGCCGACCAGCTGCCAGGGCGGGACCCAGTGCCACGGCGCGCAGATCACGCGCCCTCAGGCCCGTGAGCACTTCGGTCAGCAGCGCGACCTTGTCAACGCCCGCTGCAGGCTCCTCATCCGCGAGGTCGCAGGCGTCGGCAGCGCCGTCGTGCGCGAGCAGGATCGCCCCGGGGACCGCATCGCGCATAGCCCGCGCTACGCGCTCCTGGTGGGTAACGTCCTTCCAGTCCCAGGTGGTACCGGACCACAACACGGTGCTCAACCCTGCTGCGGCAGCCGCCAGGCGGCTGCGCGGTGACTGCGCGCCGTGAGGCGGGCGGAACCAGCGCACCGGGACTCCGGCGATATCCTCCAGCTCGGCGCGGGCGTCCCGCAGCCACGGCGTGAGTTCCCGGCGGCGGAGCGTCGTTACCCGGCGGTGGTCCATGCCGTGCAGCGCGATCTCGTGGCCGGCCCGCACAAGTTCCTGAACCAGGCCGGGGCTGCGTCGCGCCCGCGTCAGCAGCATGAAGAAGGTGGCATGGGCGTCGTGAGCGGCCAGGACCGCGGCCAGCGGCTCGGTGCTGCCCGGCAGGGGGCCGTCGTCGAAGGTCAGAATCACCTGCGGGGTGCGGGTGCGCACGCTCATCACCGAGCCGAGCGCGGGGCCGAGGAGGGCGTCCGCGGGCCGCCGGAGCAGCGTCTTCGCCTTCATCGCGCCGACGCCTCCCCCCGGCTGAAGGACCCCGGAGCCAAGGAGCGGGGCGCCCGCACCAGTCGGCTCAGCGGTCGCACAGTACGCGCGTACTCATTCCAGGACAGTCCCAGACCGGCCAATGCCATGCCGGCCCCACGGGCCGCCAGGCGCCAGCCCCTAGCATCCGTGCGCAGATCGCGGGTCACCGCTCCCCAGCCGGCCCGGGCCAGGCCGACGGCGACCCTGCCGCCCCCTCCGGCCAGTACCCGCATGCGTGTCAGCGGACCGGAGCCGAAGTGCAGATCGAGCAGGCCGGCGGTATTGCCGTGGCTGAGCTGGCGAGCGAGAACCCAACGGCGGGTAACGCGATCGGTCGCTACCTGGTCGACGACGACTGCATCGCGGGCGAAGACAATTCGCCCACCCCGCGCCACCAGGGTGCGAGTCAACAGCGTGTCCTCCCCGCCGGACAGCCCCAGGGCCGTGTTGAAGCGGAGATCGCCGAGCTGGCGCAGATCGAGTAAGAGGTTTCCACAGGCGGCCGCCGGGCGCTCAGCGCCGTCGGCGAAGCGACGCCGTTCGAAGAATCCCCCGGCACGGATCCACGGGGAGGGGCGAGTCCGATAACGGGTGTCGACCCAGCCGGCGACGGCGGCGGCATCCGTCTCCCGCCACCGCTCCAACATGCGCTCCAGCCACCCCGGGGCGGGAGTGCCGTCGTCGTCGATGAACAGCAGCAGATCGCCTCCCGAGGCTGATACCTCGTCCAGGGCGCGGTTGCGGCCCGCGGAGATGCCCGGCACCGGCTCGATGACGCAGCGCACATCGGGCAGCCCCAGCGCCGCTACGGCGTCACGGCCCGAGCCGGACGGATCGTTGTCGACAACCAGCACCTCGAGCGCGCACCAAGGCGGAGCGGCGATGACCTGGTCGTGGACCAGCTGTACCGTCTCGCGCACCTGTGCGGGGCGGTGGAAGGTGAGGATCGCGACCGTGGCGTGCACGCTGGATTCCGTCATCGCCAGGGGCGCCTGTGCGGCGCGGGGAGAAGGCGGGCAAGGTACATACTCAGCTCCTTGGGCGACTCGGGACGGGGCGCACGTTCACACGGTACATGCACCCGCATTCCTATACTGTTTAGCCCGTGAAGATGATTCGTTACTCCGGAGCGCTGATTCTGCCCCTCCTGCTGGTGGCCGCCTGCTCCAACTCCACGGACACCACATCGGTGGATGCGTCGGCCGCATCCACCGCCGCGCCGACGCAGTCCACAGCAAGGCCGGCCGCGGTTCCCACCGGCGCCGTAATCCCGTCGCCGGCCCCGGATGATCGGGAGCAGGCGCTCGCCGAGGGCGACCTGAGTGCAGACTGGCTCGACCCGGTTGAGCTGACGCAGCCGGTTGCGCTCGAGGACTCCGCCACCGTGGCCATCGGCGAGCTGAGCAGTCGGCATCTCGACGCCGTGCTTCCCGACGAGGTCTCCGGCGACGGCATCATCATCCCCGTCACGGTGGCGAACACCGGTGCCGAGGAGCTGTCACTCACCGGGCTCGTGGTCACGGTGGCGGCGGGTGAGGAGGATGTTCCCGCGTCACAGATGCTCTCGGCCTCGGACCAGATCCCGGCGTCGCTGGCCTCCGGCGAGGCCGTGACCATCGACATGGCCTTCGTGGTTCCGCAGGAACTACGTGGAGAAATCAGTATCGTGGTCGACCTGGGGGCGCAGAGCCGGGCGGCGGTGTTCCAGGGCGCCGCCCCCACCTCCTAAAATCACGGTTTGGAGTCGAAAATATCTCGACGTATCGGTTGGGGAGCAGTCGGGCGAGATCGCGTTACGAAATGGTTCCGTACGGCGTTTCATATGCTCATACTTCATCTTCGACGGGACCCGGCGGGACGCCATGCCGAGACTTGCCGGCCCGTCTCTCCCCGCCCAACTCTGGAGGTTGTGTGAAACACGTCGGTCTGCTTCGCCGTGCCTTGGCGCTGCTGGTCACATCTTCGCTAGTGGTCTTGCCGGTAATGGCCTCAACATCGGCTCAGGCCGCGGAGGGTGATGCGGCGGAAGTCCTGCCGGACACCGTCTCTGCCGATGCGCTCCCGACCCCGCAGGTCGTCAACGGGGTCGTACGCGATCAGGTTGTCGTCGGCAACACCGTGTACGTCGTTGGCGAGTTCACCACTGTCCAACCGGCGGGCTCCGACTCCACGGTCACCCGGGCGAACGCTCTCGCCTATGACATCACCACCGGGGATCTGCTCGACTGGGCTCCGCAGACCAACGGAGCGATTCAGTCGATCGCGGCTATGCCCGACGGCTCCCGCCTCTTCATCGGCGGGGCCTTCTCTCAGGTGAACGGCGAGACCGTGTGGAGGGTCGCCGCGATAGATCCCGTCACGGCCGAGCGCAAGCCCCTCACGGCGGCGGCGAACGCCAAGGTGTTCGCCGTGGAGGTGTCGGCCGATGGATCGACGCTGTACGTGGGCGGAGCCTTTACCCAGGTGAACAACCAGGAGCGCCTGCGCTTCGCCGCCGTGGATCTGACGACCAAGAAGCTTCTGGACCTCAAGGCGAACATCCCCGACTTCAGCGTGCGTACGATCGCCGCTGAGCCGAACGGCACCGGAGTGGCCATCGGAGGCTCGTTCACCTCGGTCAACGGCTCCACCAGCCCCGGTTACGGCATGGCCATCCTGGAGCAGGACGGCAGTGTGCGCCAGAACAACCTCACCTCCGTGGTCAAGTCCGGCAATACCTACGGCGGCATCATGGATCTGAAGGCGGATGAGCAGGGGCTGTACGGCGCCGCCTACACCCAGAACCGTTCACACGGGAACCTGGAGGGCGTGTTCCGCGCGGACTGGGCGACCGGAGACGTGGCGTACATCGCTGACTGCCATGGAGACTCGTACAGCGTGTTCCCCAGCGGTGACGTCGTCTATGCGGCGAATCATGCGCATGACTGCTCGAACATCGGCGGCTTCCCCGACAACACCAAGAACTACCACTACGTGCTCGCCTACGCCAACCATGCGACGGGCGTCGTCGGCACCAACACGGCCTCCGGCTACTACAACTTCGCCGGACAGCCGGCCACCACGAACCTCAACTGGTACCCCGACTTCACCCCCGGTACCTACACCGGGCTCGGACAGGCCACATGGACGGTTGACGGGAACAACGACTACATCGTCTACGGCGGTGAGTTCACCGCCGTCAACGGGGAGTCCCAGCAGGGTCTGACCCGCTTTGCACGTCGTGACCTCGCTCCCAACGAGCAGGGGCCCGTGAACAAGGGTGGTAGTTACAAGCTGTCGGCGAGCAGTCCGGCTGCCGGAATGGTGAGCCTCAGCTTCTCCGCCAACTGGGACCGTGATGACAAGACACTCTCCTACGCCGTCTACCGCGACAGCCTGGACGGTGAGCCGATCTCTGTGCAGGACGTGACGGCGGGATTCTGGGAGCTCCCCACGCTGGCCGCGGCCGATACCGTCGACCCGGGATCAACCCACCAGTACGCTGTCGTGGTCACTGATCCTTGGGGAGCGTCGACCCGTTCCGACTGGGTCACCGTCACCGCCGGTGAGGGCCAGGGAGTGGCCGACTACGGCAAACAGGTGATCGGCGATGGGGCGGTCAACTACTGGCCGCTTGACGATGCCTCAGGTACCAAGACCGCTGCCGATGTCTTGGGCGGCAAGAACCTGACCTACCGTGGATCCGGTTACACCACTGGGACGCAGACTTTCCTCAACCAGGGAGCGGCGGTCACCTTCTCGCCCGGCAGCGGCAACGGGAACTGGTGGAACTGGTGGAACCGGAACCGGGGGCAGAGCTCGTCCTGGGCCGCGCAGACCTCCGCCTCCGGGGCGCCGACGACCTTCACCGTCGAGGCCTGGTTCCGCACCAGCAGTACCAGTGGCGGCGAGATCGTCGGATTCTCCTCCCGCAGCGACAGTGAGGGCGGGAACAAGGATCGCATGCTTTACATGAGCAACAACGGCATGATCAACTACATGCTCTACCCGGGCTCCGCCAAGGTGATCTCCTCCGCGGCGGGATACAACGACAATGCCTGGCACCACGTCGTCGCCACCACTGATCCAACGACTGGCTCCGTACTTTATCTGGACGGCGAGGCTGTGGCATCGGATGCTGCGATGACCTCGGGCCAGTCCTACACCGGGTACTGGCGTATTGGCGGTGACACCAACTCGGGGCTGCCCAATGCGGGCTCGAGCGGTTACTTGGCCGGGTCGATCGATGAGGTCGCCGTTTACGGGAAGGCATTGAGCGCCCAGCAGGTGGCCGCCCACCACACCCTCGGCACCACGGGTGAGCTGCCGAAACTGGATCCTGCCGACCAGGCCGATCCCGACCCTGCCGGGCAGGGCGCAGCGGCCGAATTGGCGGACGGCGTGCTCATCTCCGACTCGTTCACGCGTGAGACCGGCAGGGGCTGGGGCACCACGGATTCCGGGGCCGTCTGGACTGCCAACTACGGTGTGGGCCGTATGTCGGTGGACGGATCGGCCGGCCTGATGACGATGACCGGTGCGGGTACGGCTAACTCGGTGTCATCGCCGGTCGTTGAGTCGACCTCCACCGACACCACCGTCGACTTCGTTCTCGACCAGATGCCTAGCGGACGTGGTGTCTATGTCAGCTATGTTGGACGTGCCAATTCCTTGGGGCTCTACCAGGTCGGATTCCACACGACTGTCAATGGGACGGTGCAGATGACGGTCTCGAAGAAGGTCGGTGGAACAGAGACGACGCTCGGCACTTCCAGGCTAAGTACAACCTACAGTGCCGGCCAAGTTCTGCACGTCAGGTTCGTAGTCGATGGTGCAGAGTCGACGAAGCTTCAGGCGAAGGCGTGGATCGGCGAGATTGAGGAGCCGCAGGAATGGGGTGTCGAGGTGACGGATGCTGATGCGCTGCTCTCAGGGGCCGGTTCGGTGGGTCTTGTCACATATACGTCCGGAGAAGCCGATTCGTCCGAGCTCACGCTGCGGGTGGACAACCTTGTGGTCAAGAGGCTCGCATAGCCTGCACGGTGGGGGTTCATGCATAGGGCCCCGTACCCAGAGACCGCAGAATCATATGCGGACCGGGTGCGGGGTCCTACGCTGTTCGCGCAGCCACAGGTGATAGACAGACTGCCGTGGCAATGGCCAGCTCCATATAAGGAACGATGGTGCTGAACGGCCCTAACAGACAGTTCCAAACGACGACGACAGCGATGAAAATCACCCATCCCCGGGAGCGCAGTATGGTCAACGTGCGCACCAAAGCCAGCAAAGAGCACGCGATGACGAGCAGTCCGAGTGCGAGTCCGGGAAGCGAAAACACGGCCCACATGTCGCCCAATCCGGAGTGCAGTTCGAAATGACCTCCGCCCATCATGTAATGCAGGACATAATTGTTGTCTGGGTCGTATCCGAGGGCGTGCATGCCATCCATCGCCACCCGAATATCGCTGTAGCGAGGTGCTACTCCGGCGCCATAACCCCAAGGGCGGTGCTGGAACAGGGCCAGTGTGGCGCCCATCTCCGGGCGTGCAGCAGTGAGAATGTTTGAAGATGCGGACTGGGCTGCGGTGCGCGTCTGGGCTGCTTCGCCGAGGTAGCCGGCTGATGATGCTGCCAGTACCGCCGCTACGGCACACACTCCCAGCATGGCGATGAGAGAGACCTGTGTCCCGACAGCGGCTCTCCGCGACAAACGCACCTGGGCCCGCGATGCGGCCGCCTGCCACGCCAGGATCGCGGCGGTGATTAGGAGGAAACCGACCGCGGATCTGGCGTCGCTGAGCAAATAAACCGTCGCTAGAACCGTTGCGGCGAGCAGTTCGCTTGTGCGACTCCGCCTGTGCGCCAAAGCCAGCAGCAGCACACTGGTGGGCAGGCCAAAGGCGAACTTCCAGGGATTGTCGAGTGAGACTGCGCGGATTGAGGCGTCGATGAGCAGTCCGATTGTGAAGCAGACGGCGGCAAGATCCACGCCCAGCTCCTGGGCGGCCCAAATGACCGCGGTTGCACCGGCCGGGATAGCAGCCGCTGCCAGGATCGCGGACACTGCGCCGCTCGGTACGATGACGAACTCCCCGGCGGCTGCGAGCGCCAATGCCAGGCCAGCCGCAATCGCCGTCAGCGAGCACAGCATTAGTGGGCCGATCACCCGCGAATGCCGTGATGCCCTCCAGGTCAGTGGCAGAAGCGCTATCGCGACGACGTCGCCCGGGTTGATGCCGAACACCAGGCTCGTTCGCCAGGACACGGCGGCCACCACGGCGGCTGCGAGCACCTTCCTCCAGGTGGGATTCAGAGCGGCTTGCATCTTGCGGAAGTCGTTGAGCGCCGGTAGCGCGGCGGGCGGATCGCTGTCATGAGGACAGCAGCGTAGACCGGACTACGGCCGGTTGGGGCGCGGTTGTGGTGACGGGTTTGCGCGCATCGTCCGCTGGCCTGTCTCCAGGGCGAGCGTTGCCGCCAGTCCCAACCATCCGCCCACGATTAACCCGATAGCTCCATTACGTGACTTGGAGGGGCCGATGAGTTGGGCGGTGGGCGACGCGTCAACCTCCGACAGCGACAAATGTACGTTGGTGGATCCAATAGTCACGTTCATCGACGATGCATGTTCGGCGAGTGCATCGGTCGCCGCAGCGGCTATGGCCTCAGCCTGATCCGGTGAGGAGCCTGTCGCACGTACGACGATCAACAGGGTGTCGGTGGGGTTGGAGACCATGATGTGCGCTGCGATCTCCTCGGCAGGGATACCGGTTTCCGCGGCCACAGAATCGAGCATTGAGCGCGAGGTACTGATCTCGGCGAGGGTGGGGGCGACGGTGTTGATGACGTTGGCGGCGCTAGTGACGTTGCTGACTCCGTCAAAGGACGAGACCGCGAGGATGCTGGTGACGGTGGAGCGGTAGACGGGGAGTGTTACCGCCGCACTCAGGACTCCGAGCGCAGCCGCCAACAGGGACAGCGCGGCGACGACGGGCCAGCGTCTGCGCAGGGCCCGAACGATGCGATCGGGAGTCACGGGTAGACCTTCCGCAGAGTCAGGGCTTGGTGCTGGTGCGCGACAGTCATGATGAGTTCGTTCATTCACGCAGGACGTTACCGGTCGCCTCATGTGTTCGGGGCGATCGCCGGATGTGCGTGTGCAATATCACTTGCTGATGGCTCTGCCCGTGGTTTTGAGTGGTGGCAGCAGCGCCTTGGCGGGTGGGTTTCGGGGTAGCCTGGTACCGGCCCTCCAGCGATAACGGTTTGCGCTTGCGGCCCCTAGCTCTTTACCGACTGTGAAGGAACCGATGCGCATCCTGATCCTCTGGGCCTCGCTCGACCAGCCCAACCTGGGTGTCAGGGCTCTCGCCGTCGGAACCCGGGCGGTCGCCGCACAGGTGTACCCGGACGCGGAGATCCAGATCCAGGGCACTGGTCGCGGTGACGCCCCCATGTCCCTGTTCACCAGCCGTAGAGGGCTGTTGAAGGAACGAGTAACTGGCGCGCACGGCCTGTTCGACTGGCTCGCCTCCTTCGACCTGGTGCTGGACACCCGCTCCGGGGACTCCTTCGCCGACATCTATGGGCTGGACCGGATGCGCAACATGTCCCGCTTCCCCGAGATTCTGCACCGGATGGGCGTGCCTGTGGTCCTCACTCCCCAGACCATCGGCCCGTTCAGCACCAGGCGCGGTGCCCGCCTGGCCCGCCGCGCCCTGCAGCATGCGCGGCTGGTGGCCAGCCGGGACGCCAGCTCGGCCGCCTGCGCGGCGCAGCTGGGACGGCCCGTGGACGTGGAGTCCACCGACGTGGTCTTCGCCATCGATCACTCACCGGTGCCCAAGACTCGCGACGTGATTCTCAACGTCTCCGGTCTGCTGTGGGACGGCAACCCCCACGTAGACGCCGCCCGCTACCGCCACGACGTGCTTGAGGTCGCTCGACGCCTGCAGGCGGAGGGCCGCACCATCACCCTGCTGGCGCACGTCGTCGGTCCCGATGACTCGGCGGGAGACAACGACCGCTACCCGCTCGCAGACCTGCAACGCGAGCTTGGGGACGTGGAGGTCATCGTGCCCGAGGGGGCAGACGCTCTGGGCCGGGTGCGTGAAGCGGTCGGCTCGGCCCGGGTGGTGCTGGGCTCGCGCATGCACGCCTGCCTGAACGCCCTGTCCATGGGCACCCCCGCCATACCGCTGGCCTACTCGCGCAAGTTCGCGCCGCTGCTGGCTGGACTCGGCTGGGACCACGTCGTAGACCTGCATGGCGACGACGTCGTGAACCGCGCCCTGGCCGCCGTCGCCTCCCCCGGTTTGCAGGAGGACGTGATCGAAGTCCGAAGGCGCGCCGACCGCGACCTTGATCGCTTCTCCGGGGCCCTGGGAGAGCTACTGTGACCGGTGCCGACGCGGAACGCACCGAGCACTCCCCGAGCCCGAGCCTCGAGGGCGCTGGCGGCCTCGGCAGACGCGCCGCCAAGGCGGCCGGGCAGACGGTATGGACCCAGGGCCTGCGCATTCTGCTCCAGCTCGGTAACGTTGTGGTGCTGGCGCGCCTGCTCGACGACCGCGCCTACGGCGTGGTGGGCATGGTCACCGCCGTGGTCGGGGTGGCCACCATATTCCAGGACTTCGGCCTGTCCACCGCCGCAATCCAGGGACGCACTCTGAGCCACGGCCAGCGCTCGAACCTGTGGTGGCTCAACTCGATCTCAGGAGCGGCGCTCACGGGCACGGGACTGGCCATTTCCCCAATGCTGGCGGCCTTCTACCACGAGCCGGCAGTAGCCGGGGTGTGCGCGGCCATCGCCCCCACCTTCCTCATGGCCGGGATGGTCAACCAGTACCGCGCGGACCTCAATCGCAAGCTCCTGGTGGGACGCCTGCTAACCGTTGATCTGGCTGCGGCCGCCCTGGCCCTCGCACTGGGGGCACTGACCGCGGCCTGGGGCTGGAGCTATTGGGCACTGGTGGTACAGCGTATTGTCAACGCCCTGGTGCCCTTCATCGCCCTGCCGCTCATCGCGGGCTGGCTGCCGCGCTGGTACGACCGCCGCGAGCCCATGCGTGCCCTGCTCGGCTTCGGCGTGCAGATGGCGGGAACACAGATCGTTTTCTACCTCGCATCCAACCTCGACTCGATCCTCATGGGACGGCTATTCGGCGCCGGCACCCTGGGGCTGTACAACCGCGCCGTACAGACACTGCGCACCCCGCTGAACCAGTTCCGCCCCCAGGTCACCACGCTCGGACTCTCCGTGGTCGCCAAGCTTCAGGACGACGACGAGCGCACCCTGGCCTACCTGCGCCGGGGGCAACTCGGACTGGGATACCCGGTTTTCCTGTCCATGGGCATTGTGGTGGCCGCCGCTCCGGCAGTGGTCTCCGTGGTGCTCGGCGATCACTGGCTCAGTGTGGTCCCCTACATGCGGCTAGTGGCCATCGGGGAGGGGCTGACCACCCTCGCGGTGGTCGGCGGCTGGATTTACACCGCGCGCGGACTCGGGCGTGCATACCTGCACTACACGATGTTTTCGGCCGTGATTCGCCTGGCCGCCATCATCATCGGGGCGCAGTTCGGGGCCCTCGGCGTCGCCTACGCCTACGTGGGCAGCCCGCTGATCCTTTGGCCTATCTCCCTGCTGTGGTCAGGGAGGCAGTCGGGCCTGAATACGGTCCCCCTGGTATGGAACGGACTGCGAATACTTGCCGTTTCCGCTCTGGCAACAGCCGTGACTTGGGGGTTGTGCGAACTGGCGTCAGGCATGCCCGCCATCGTTATCTGTCTGATCGCCGTCGTCGGTATGAGCCTGGCCATGGCACTGCTGTGGCTGGCGCTGCCCATCGTCCGTGCCGACATGCGCGACCTGGGGACGATGGTGCGGATGATGGTTAAGCGCTGACGGCATACCGCCGCGTCACCGCGTGCCTTGGCCTCGTACACTCCCCACCGTGCGTCTGACTGCCCTTCTGCCCCCGCTGCTGACCGACCCCGCCATCGACGCCCTGGTGACGGCGGCCGGCAGCCGCTCGCGCACCGACCGCAGCGTCGTCGTCACCCCCGGCGCCCGGCCCGCAGTGCTGGCTGCCATGGCCCTGGGCGAGATCGGTGTCGCCCGGGTCACCGGGGCCGGCCCGGACGCCTCGGGTCGCCTCCCGCGCCCCGGGACCGGAGCTCCCGACGCCGACACGCGCCTGCTGGTGGTAACCGCCACCGGGCGGGAGGCCGATGAGCTCGCCGCCGCCCTGCGCTGCTACCTGCCGGACCCCGACGTGGCCGTCTTCCCCGCCTGGGAGACCCTCCCGCACGAGCGGCTCTCCCCGCGCGCCGACACCGTCGCCACGAGGCTGGCCGTGCTGCGCCGCCTGGCCCACCCCGAGGACGGCGACCCGGACGGCCCCGACGCCGCGCCCGACCCGTGGCGCGGACCCATCCGCGTGCTCATCGTCCCCGTGCGCGCCCTGCTCGCCCCAGTGGTTGGGGGCCTGGGGGAGCTGGAACCGATCCACCTGACCGCCGGGGCCCGCGCCGACCTGGAGCAACTCGCCGCCCGCCTGGCCGAGGCCGCCTACACCCGGGTGGACATGGTCACCGCTCGCGGCGAGTTCGCCGTCCGCGGCGGCATTCTCGACGTCTTCCCGCCCACCCAGCCGCGGCCGGTGCGTGTGGACTTCTTCGGCGACGAGATCGAGTCCGTGTCCTCCTTCGCCGTCACCGACCAGCGCACCATCGCCGACCTCGGTGCCGTCACCGCCACCGCCTGCCGGGAGGTGCTGCTCACTGAACCGGTGCGCGAGCGCGCCCGTGCCCTGACCGGGGTCATTCCCGCCGCCGCCGACATGCTGGACAAGCTCGCCGCCGGCATCCCGGTGGAGGGCATGGAGTCGCTCGCTCCGGTCTTGACCGAACGCATGGTGCCGCTGTTGGACCTGGTGGGGGACCGGCTCGTGGTCCTCTCCGAGCCCGAGAAGGTGCGCAGGCGCGCCGAGGACCTGGCGGCCACCACCGAGGAGTTCCTCGCCGCGGCCTGGACCTCGGCCGCCTCCGGCGGCACCGCCCCCATCGACCTGTCCGCCGCCGCCTTCGCCCACCTGGCCGAGGCGCGCGCCCTGGCCCTGTCCACGAACCGCGGCTGGTGGTCCTTCACGTCCCTGAAGGCATCCCCGGACAGTCCCGAACTGCCCCTGCGCGATCCCGAGAGCTACCGGGGCCGCCTGGAGGCGGCCGTGAAGGACATCGGCGAGCTGACTCGGGACGGCTGGAGCGTCGTCGTCGCCACCGAGGGCCCCGGGCCCGGGCGCCGCATGGCCCAGCTGCTGGCCGACGGCGGCGTGCCCGCGCGCATCGTCACCGGACTGGACGACGCCGAATCCCTGTCCTACCAGGCGCCCGACGGCGTCGTGCGCGTCACCCAGGCCTCCGCCGGGCACGGCTTCGTAGCCGAGGGGCTGCGCCTGGCCCTGGTGGCCGAGTCCGACCTGACCGGCCGGGCCCCCGCAGCCGCCCGCACCGCCAAGGCCCTGCCCGCCCGCCGCACCCGCAAGAGCGTGGACCCGCTGTCCCTGCACCCCGGCGACCTGGTGGTGCACGCCCAGCACGGCATCGGCCGGTTCGTGGAGCTGCTGCGCCGCGACGTCGGCTCCGGGCGGGGCACGGGCAAGGAGCGGGCCACCCGTGAGTACGTCGTCATCGAGTACGCCCCCTCCAAGCGCGGCCAGCCCGGAGACCGGCTGCTGGTGCCCACCGACGCCCTGGACCAGGTCACCAAGTACGTCGGCTCCGACAACCCCGCACTGAACCGCATGGGTGGTGCCGACTGGGCCAAGACCAAGCAGCGGGCCCGCAAGGCGGTGCGTGAGATCGCCGGTGAACTGGTGCGCCTGTACGCGGCCCGCTCGGCCACCACCGGTCACGCCTTCAGCCCCGACACCCCCTGGCAGGCCGAGCTGGAGGAGGCCTTCCCCTACACGGAGACCCCCGACCAGCTGGCCACCATCGACGACGTCAAGGCCGACATGGAGAAGACCCAGCCCATGGACCGGCTGATCTGCGGGGACGTCGGCTACGGCAAGACCGAGATCGCCGTGCGCGCCGCCTTCAAGGCCGTCCAGGACGGCAAGCAGGTGGCGGTGCTGGTGCCCACCACCCTGCTGGTCTCCCAGCACGCCGAGACCTTCACCGAGCGCTACGCGGGATTCCCCGTCAACGTCGCCCAGCTCTCCCGCTTCCAGACCGCGGCCACCTCCGAGCGGGTGCTGGCCGGCCTGGCCGACGGGACCATCGACGTCGTCATCGGCACCCACCGGCTGCTCACCGGGCAGGTGCGCTTCAAGGACCTGGGGCTGGTGGTCATCGACGAGGAGCAGCGCTTCGGGGTGGAGCACAAGGAGACCCTCAAGGCGCTGCGCACCGACGTGGACGTGCTGTCCATGTCCGCCACCCCCATCCCGCGCACCCTGGAGATGGCCGTCACCGGCCTGCGGGAGATGTCCACCCTGTCCACCCCGCCCGAGGACCGCCACCCCATCCTCACCTACGTGGGCGCCTACGAGACCAAGCAGGTCAGCGCCGCCATCCGCCGCGAGCTGCTGCGCGACGGGCAGGTGTTCTTCGTGCACAACCGGGTGGAGGACATCGAGTCGGTGGCCGCGCGGATCGCCGACCTGGTGCCGGAGGCGCGCGTGGCCACAGCCCACGGGCAGATGCACGAGTCCCGGCTGGAGAAGGTCATCGACGACTTCTGGCACAAGGAGATTGACGTCCTGGTGTGCACCACCATTGTGGAGACCGGTCTGGACGTCACAGACGCCAACACGCTGATCGTGGACCGGGCTGATCGCATGGGCCTGTCCCAGCTGCACCAGCTGCGCGGGCGGGTGGGGCGCGGCCGGGAGCGCGCCTACGCCTACTTCCTGTACCCGGCGGACAAGCCTCTGACGGAGACGGCGCTGGAGCGGCTGCGCACCATCGCCACCAACACCGACCTGGGCGCCGGCATGCAGGTGGCCATGAAGGACCTCGAGATCCGCGGCGCCGGCAACCTGCTGGGGGGCGAGCAGTCCGGGCACATCGCCGGGGTCGGCTTCGACCTGTACGTGCGCATGGTCTCCGAGGCGGTGGCCGCCTACAAGAAGTCCCTCAAGGTGGGGGAGGGGGCCGCGGGCGCCGCCGGGGCCGACACAGGCCCGGGCGAGGAGGAGGACGTGGAGCTGCGGGTGGACCTGCCCGTGGACGCCACCATTCCTGAGGAGTACGTGCCTCACGAGCGGCTGCGCCTGGAGGCCTACACCAAGTTCGCGGCCGCCCGCAGCCAGGCGGATGTGGCGGACGTGCTCGACGAGCTCACCGACCGCTACGGGCCGGTGCCCGAGCCGGTGCGGCGCCTGGCCGCCCTGGCGCGGCTGCGGTCGCTGGCCGCCGAGCTCGGGGTGCGGGAGATCGTCGCCCAGGGCAAGTCGATCCGCTTCGCGCCAGTGAGCCTGCCCGACTCGGCGCGCATGAAGGTCACCCGCCTGTACCCGGGCACGGTGCTCAAGCCCGCCACCCGCACCATCGTGGTCCCCGCCCCCGGCACCGCCCGCATGGGAGGCGGCGCCATCGAGGGGGAGGAGCTGCTGCGCTGGGCGGAGGTGCTGCTGCGCGCCGTCGTCGCCGGGGAGGCCGAGTGGGAGACGGAGGCGACTAAGTACCGCCGCCGTCGCTGAGACCGACCCCCATCTCGCCGAGATCGGTAGAAGTCACGTGCCGAGATCGGTAGAAGTTACGTGCCGAGTTCGGTGCCAGCGGCGGTCGGCTGCGGCGAGGCCGCGGCATACGGCGTATGGTGGCGAACTGTCCGGCACAGCGATCCGGGACTGGCGACAGTCCGTCTGCTGCCCGCCTACGGTTCCGGCCGCTGTGCCTGGAGCCCTCATCGACGTCAACCTCGCAAGGAGCAGACCGTGACCCGATCCGCCGCCCGTCCCACTCGGCGCACCCGCATACTCGGAACCGGAGCCGCGCTGCTGCTCGGCATCAGCGCCCTCGCCGGCTGCTCCGCCCACCCGGGGCAGGCCGCGATCGTGAACTACACCAACACCGACGGCGTCTCCAGCACGGTCACGATTTCCGAGCAGGAGGTGCAGGACGCCACCGAGGATCTTGGCGAGTACGCCGCCGTCTCGGGCGACGAGGGACTGGACGCCGTCTTTGTGCTCAACGCGCTCATGGCGCTGCCGGCGGTCGAGCAGCTGGGCGAGGACTACGGCATCACCGTCACGGACGCGGACGCGCTGGCCGCCCTGCAGCAGATCGCTCCCGACGTCGATTACTCGCCTGCCGCCGTCGATGTCTTCCGCTATTACCTGCTCGCCACCCAGATCAATACCTTGGAGGACCAGGACGCGGTCAGTGCCCGGTTCCAGGAGCTGCAGAACGGCCTGAGTCTTGACATCTCGCCGCGCTACCAGGGCGGTGGGGCCTGGCTGCTGCAGGACGACACTCAGCTGCGGCTGGGCTGACGACGACGGCCAGGCGGATCCCGCGCTTCCCACCCGGGCTGCCGGAGGCTGCGGGGGCTCGGGCGCCGTCGTCGTCACCCGGAGTGATCTCGCCCGGCGTGAACAAGTTTCGAACTGACGGGGGCAATGCACTCGTGGTGAGCGGCGCGGGCCGCTAGGCTGGCCCCGCATGTGCCTGTCCCCAGGCAACACAACTTCAGCAAGGAGCATCAAGTGGCCCTCATCGAGAACGTTCACGCGCGCGAGATCCTCGACTCCCGCGGCAACCCGACCCTCGAGGTCGAGATCCTCCTGGAGGACGGCTCTTCCGCCCGCGCCGCCGTCCCCTCCGGCGCATCCACCGGTGCCTTCGAGGCTGTCGAGCTCCGCGATGGCGACAAGGGCCGTTACCTCGGCAAGGGCGTCGAGAAGGCGGTCGCCAACGTCAACGACACCATCGCCCCCGAGATCATCGGCTACGACGCCGCCGACCAGCGCGGCCTCGACCGCCTCATGATCGAGCTGGACGGCACCCCCAACAAGGGCAAGCTCGGCGCCAACGCCATCCTCGGCGTGTCCCTCGCCGCCGCTGCCGCCTCCGCCGACTCCGCCGGCCTGGACCTGTACCAGTACCTCGGCGGCCCGGGCGCCCACGTCCTGCCCGTGCCCATGATGAACATCATGAACGGCGGCTCCCACGCCGACTCCAACGTGGACATCCAGGAGTTCATGATCGCCCCGATCGGTGCCCCCACCTTCCGTGAGGCGCTGCGCATGGGCGCCGAGGTCTACCACTCGCTCAAGGCCGTGGTGAAGGGCCGTGGCCTGTCCACCGGCCTGGGCGACGAGGGCGGCTTCGCCCCGAACCTCGACTCCAACCGCGAGGCGCTCGAGCTGATCGTCGAGGCCATCGAGAAGGCCGGCTACACGCCCGGCAAGGACGTGGCCCTGGCCATGGACGTCGCCTCCACCGAGTTCTTCGACCCCGAGACCAAGACCTACCAGTTCGAGGGTGAGGCCCGCGACAACGACTTCATGGTCGCCTACTACGAGAAGCTCATCACCGACTTCCCGATCGTCTCCATTGAGGACCCGCTGTCCGAGGACGAGTGGGAGGACTGGAAGGCCCTGACGGACAAGATCGGCGACCGCGTCCAGCTGGTCGGCGACGACTTCTTCGTCACCAACCCCGAGCGTCTGGCCAAGGGCATCGAGCTCGGTGCCGCCAACGCCCTGCTGGTCAAGGTCAACCAGATCGGCTCGCTGACCGAGACCCTCGAGGCCGTGGAGATGGCCCACCGCGCCGGCTACAAGTCGATGACCTCGCACCGCTCCGGTGAGACCGAGGACGTCACCATCGCCGACCTGGCGGTGGCCACCAACTCCGGCCAGATCAAGACCGGTGCCCCGGCCCGCGGCGAGCGCATCAACAAGTACAACCAGCTGCTGCGCATCGAGGAGGCCCTGGGCGAGGACGCCGTCTACGCCGGCGCCAGCGCCTTCCCGCGCTTCAAGGCCTGAGCCGAAGCGGTAGCGGAGGCTCGGGGCGGGCACGGCGCAAGCCAGCTGCCTGGGCCGAAGCGAGCTACTCCCGGTTTTCGTCCCGGGGCATGCACGCGTCAATCGTGTGTGTGCCCCGGGACTGCGCTATTTGGACCCCTTACGTCGGTCTGGACCCCTTACGTCGGTTTGGACCGCCCACGCGGCACACAACGGCGGTCCAAACAGTGTTATGTCTCAGGACATCGGTGACAGTTCTGCCTCAGGACATCGGTGACAGTTCTGGGGTGTTTGGTGGTGACACTTCGGGTCGGATTGGGGCATGAGCTCAACGAACCGTCGTGTTGATCCGCGTGTGCGTCTGGCGATCGTCCGGTGGCCGGATGACGCCCCGCGCGGGGCGGTGACCACCTTCTGCGCCGAGCAGTCCATCTCCCGTAAGACCTTCTATGCGATCCGCGCCCGCGCTCGTACCGAGGGCGAGGCCGCGGCTCTTGAGCCTGGCTCCACCAGGCCGCGTAGGAGTCCGTCGGCTATCAGTGCTGATCAGCGCACCCAGGCGCTGCG
>NZ_FNIM01000033.1 GCF_900103885.1 Actinomyces ruminicola | reverse complement strand
TGTAGGCCATGCGGTAGTCCTCCACCACGACGGCCAGCAGGTACCGGTAGGCGGCCTCCAGGCGGGCCTGCGCGTCGCCGGGGTCGGCCTGTAGGTACAGGCGGCGGGCGTGGGCGACGTCGAGCGTTCGCGCCTCGGCGTAGTGAGTCATCGGCTACTCCCTTCAGTAGTTGAGCGTGTTGAACGTGGATCTGTTGAGGGCACCAGGCCCCGCTTGCGCGCCTCGGCGTAGCAGCACGGGTGAACGCCGTCGTCGCCCCTGTACGGGACGCGCGGCCCGCCGCACACGGGGCACCAGTAGCCGGTGAGCCGCGCCCCCACCGCCTGGAAGACCGCCGGGGCCAGGACGGACACCGACGCCATGCGGCCTCCGCTCACGGCTCCTCACCGCCCAGGAAGTCCAGCACGTCCGCCAGGGCCGGGGACGGCGCGCCCTCGGCGGCCAGGGACGCCACCGCGTAGGCGACGTTCTCCCGCACCCGCCGCTTCCACGCCGCCGGTAGGCCCGCCAGCCGGTAGGCCACTACCCGCCGGGCCGCCAGCGGCCCCGCCGTGGGGTAGCCGTCGACGCTGGCCGGTAGCGCCTGAACCGCACCCACCGGCACGTCCGCCAGCACCGCCACCGCCCCGGCGGACAACTCCGCACCACCGGCCTCACGAAGCACACGAGCGCAAGCAACCCCACTCATTGTTGGCCCCCCGTCCTACTGGCGGCTTCGGCGCACGTCGGGTGCATGCCGTGGTCGCCGGGGTAGGGGGTGCGGGGCAGGTGGCACACGGGGCACCAGTAGCCGGTTAGGGCGATGAGCCTCGCACCGGGTACCCGCGCTTCACCCGTGTCTACGGCCCACACGTTGCCGTACTCGTCGAAGACGATGCCCTTGCTCATGACAGGTCACCGCCCGCCAGGTCGAGGCCGGTCTGTCCGCCGCACTCAGCGCACATGTCAGGCTCGGGTGCCCCGTGCGGGCAGGAACCGTTTCCGACGGTTCGACGGTTCCCGACGGTTTCGACGGTTTGATTGGGGGTCCCCCTGGTAACCGTCGAGATGCCTGTGCGCCGCCATGCTTCCGTGAACGCCGAGCGGAAATACCCGCGACGGTCCTGCGAATTCTTCGACGCTTTAGCCTTGGCAGCCTGGGTCACCATGCGGCTGAACCGCTGTGCGGTGATCCGCTTGCCGTAGGGCGATGCCTCGCCCCAGTAGTCGGGGCGGCGGTTGGCCAGGCGTTCCAGGATCTCGCTTGTGGGCAGGAACGCCTCGCTCTCACCCCATACGTCGTGTAGGTCCTCTAGCAGGACATACGCGGGCGGGCGCTTGGCCACCCCGTCGGCGGCCTCGGCCTTGGCCTCGGCCATGTCCCGGATGATCAGCTTGCGCACGGTCTCGGGCCAGTCCCCACCGGCAACGTCGGCAACGCGCACCAGGGGCCGCCACTTCTCACGCATCCGGGCCCGGCACCCCTCGGGCAGGTCGGGGCGGGATGCCTTGATCTGCTCCCGGGCGGCGTCCAGGTTCTCGGCCAGGGCGACGCCTAGCCGGTCGGCGTCGTCTTCGATGTCCTCCCAGTCGGAGTCTTCGACCGTTCCGTCAATGTCCGGCATGAGTAGTACACGAATCGCCCTACTGCGAGTGTCCCCGGGTAAGTTCGGGGCGTTGCCTGCCATGACGACGGGGCCGAACGTCGGCATTTCCTCAGCCTCCCAGCCACCATCTTTCACGGGGGCGAGTACGGGGCGCGTCGCCCCGGCCTTGTAGCCGGAGTTGATGATGGCGAGTAGTTCCTTGGAATCCGGGTCACGCTCGTCAAGGTTGCGGTCGGCCTCGTCAATCATGACGGTGCGCGGTCCCTTCGCCAGTAGCCGCGCCAGTAGAGCAGCCGAAGACAAGGACGCGGCCATGACAGGGTTGTGGGAGAGGCGCTGTAGGTGTTCTAGTGTCGTGGTCTTTCCCGAGCCGGGAAGTGTCGAGTCCAGGATGAGACGGGGCGTGGTCCGCGTTTCGGTACACACGTGCGTGTGCGCCGCCCACAACGTCAGTAGGTCAAGGTCGAGGTCTTCGGTCGTAGCGATGAAGCGTTCCAGCCAAGCACGAACTTGATCCAACACGACCCCCAAGGGGGTCTCTTTTGAACCGTCGAAACCGTCGGGAACCGTCGAACCGTCGGAGACAACCCCAAGGGGGGCCCCATTCAAACCGGACGAACCGGACAAGCCGGACGAACCGGACGCAGCCGGGGCGGCCTGTAGCGGCTTCGGGAAGGCGCTCATGCGATCACCCCCGCCTCGCGAAGGCGGGCGCGATTGCGGGCCGCCCACGTAACAACGTCCGGCCGTGGGGTCGGGTCAACCGCCGCCGCCAGGGCGCGGGCATGCTCCGTGAGGAAGGCGCGGTTGCCCGCCGCCAGGTCACGGGCCAGGTCCCACTGCCCCTCGGCGAAGCCGAGTGCGCGGGCGAGCCGCCAGATGAGCCGTACAGCGTCGACGAACCCGGCGTAGTAGCCGTTGGCGTGCGCCCGCTGCTCGGTGAGCGCGATCTGCTCCATCGCCTCACTGCTCAGCCGCTCCGGGTGAACGGCCCACGCCGGGGGAGTGGCCGGGGGCTCGCACCGGAACCGGGCGATGGTCCGCTCGTAGATGGCGATTACGGCCCGCTTCACGGCCCGGAAGCGGCGCTCGGTGGCGGCCTCCAGCTCCCGCAAGTCCATCCCCGCCGGGTCAATCCTCGGCGGCAAGGACTGCACAACCGCGTCAAGGTCGGGTACAGTTGGGCTTGCGTGTTGGGTGGCCGCTTCCTGAAGGGGGCGGTCATTCTCATGCTTACTCACCGGGCATCCGCCTCCCCGAAGGTGGGGGTGGCGAAGCCGAGACGGGCGTACTCACTGATCGGGATACGCACCGCACGGCCTAGGCGGATGGCGGCGATGTCGCCAGATGCGATGAGGTTGTAAACCGTGTTCTCGCTCAACTCCACCGAGCGGGCGAATGTCTTCACGGACACGGCCACGGAATACGCGCCGGGGCCGGTCTTGCTCTTCGACATATGAAGGGCCTTCCGTTACGAAGGAGGCACCTAGCGGGCATAGATATCCCTAGCTAGATGACTGCTCTCCTCGTAACGGAAGGCCCGTCGCAAGGTCTGGCCCGGGGTCGCACTTCGGGCGCCCCGACGACACATAAGCTAACCCAATGAGTACATTGTGTCAAGCCCCGTCCTCTACCGTGCGTTCACGGCGTTAAGGATGGCGTCCAGCAAAACCGAGCGACACCCCGCCCCGTATAGCTGTTCGCACATGTCCACCAACTCTTGCGGCTCGAACACTCTGTCGGCGGGGTCGGCGACGAACCGGTAACCGCCTCCGGCCCGCTCCACTCCGTCAACGGCAACCCAATGGTCGTTAAGGTCAAGCACATTCCTCCTGTCACCGCGCACGTCCAGCCACGGGCGGCGCGCGATAAGGACGGCGACCCGAGCGCGGCCGTAAGCTCTATGCTCCCCGGCTTCGACCATAAGGGCGATTCCGTCCGGGATGAGTCCGCGCGTCCCCGGAGCGAGATACCCCAGCCGCTCCTGGGCGGATCGGGCCTCCCCCCGGTCAACCACGTTCAAATACTCCTTCAGTGCGCGGTCATCGGGTGCCCCCTCCCCGCCGAACGGGGCGCGGTCATCCAACCACGTCGTGCCAGGGTATCCGGCCGCCACGGCCTCCACTTCCTCGGCCTGCAAGTCGCGCCCGGCGTCGGCCGCCCGTTCCAGCAGCGGAACCATGAGCCGCACCGGCACGTTCCAGGTAGGCCAGCCACACCTGCACACGGCCGACCAACGGGCGCAATCCGGGCCGTGCCCCTCGTCCTCCGGCTCCGGCCAGTCATACCCCGCCGCCCGGTGATTCAACCAATCGCAGCGCAAGCAGCCCGTTCCGGCCCCGACGGCACCGAAGGCGACCGGCGGGGACTCACGAAGCGCCTCCAGGCGGGCGCTCGTGGGCGTGTTGCGGTCCCTGTAGGGGTCCACCGAGCCGCCTTTACGAACCGCCCGCCAGCCGTGCCCTCCTAGCCCCACGTCGTCCGGCTCCCAGTAGTCGGCGCGCGCCGGGTCGTCCTCACGAACGAACGTCGCCAACGTCACCGGCGGCTTCCCGTCCCGGTGCCAGCGCCCCCGCTTACAAACGACGTTCACCGAGTCACTCATGCCTGCCTCCTTGCTCATGCCTGCCTTCTTGCTCATGCCTGCCTCCTTGCTCGTTCCTGTTCCAGGTCCACCACTCCGGCCCGCCCGCGCCACGTCGGGGCGTCCGGGTCCAGGCGGGCCGCCATGCGGTCCAGCATGTTCCGCTCGTAGTCGTCGTCGGCCCGCTGGTAGTGGGCCGCCTGCGTCGGCCGCGCCCAACCGAAGCGGCGCATGATCGCCGCCGTAGACGCCCCCGCCTGCCCGAACCGGGTAGCCGCATAGTGGCGGAAGGCGTGCCAGCCCGCATAGCGGCCCGGCGGAATCACCACCCCCGCCGCGTCCAACGCCTCCTCCA
>NZ_FNIM01000011.1 GCF_900103885.1 Actinomyces ruminicola | reverse complement strand
CAGGTACGCGTCGGCGCCAACGGGACCGTCAACCTGGCCTCGATCACGTTCCTGGCCTCCAAGGCCCACGCCGGCAGCCAGGCCATCATCGACTGGAACCCCGACACAATCATCATCACCACCACCGACGGCGAGGTCCTCGCCCAGTACCCCTGGCCCGCACCCGGCACCCGCTACGTCTCCACCCACACACACCCAACCCCACCAACCAGCACCAACCACCACCACACCCCACAAGACCCAGAACTGTCACCGATGTCCTGACACACCAACTGTCACCGATGTCCTGACACAAAACTGTCACCGATGTCCTGACACAAAACTGTCACCGATGTCCTGAGACATCACACCGCCCACGCCGCACGCAACGACGGTCCAAACAGACGCTCGGGGTCCAAACAGGGGGACAGCGGTCCAAACCGAGGAGGCCGGCAGCACGCCTCCCCCGACACGCCGGCCCAAAGCACCACGCTCGCGCCGATAACCCCCTCCGGTGATGTTCTGCGCATTTCCGCGCCTAGTTGGCACGCATTCGCCCAGGCCGAGCAGGCAGTCCTACAGCTCCGTCATGGACCGCTTATCGTGAATCGTCACCTGGCCGAGCGTTCCTCCCGCCTGCCAGGAGACCGGGAGGACGACTTGGCGCGGGGCGCCGTCGCCGCTGCGCAGCTCTTCCAATAGGTAGGCGACCGCGGTGGTGGCCTTGTCCCGTATCGGCTGGCGCACGGTGGTGAGCGGCGGGTCCGAATAGCCGGCCAGGGCCAGTCCGTCGAAGCCGACCACGGATACGTCCTCGGGCACTCTCCGCCCGGCCCGGCGCAGCCCCATGACGATGCCGAGGGCGAGCACGTCGCCGGAGGCGAAGACCGCGGAGACGGCCGTCATCCGGTCCACGAGCCGACCCGCGACGGCGACGCCCTCATCGAAGTCGACCTCCGCGCGCAGCACGTCCTCTCGCTCGACACCGCCTCCGTGAGCGGCCAGCCCCTCGCGCAGGCCGCGCAACCGCTCGCGCACCACCCCGGGAATGCCGGTCGTGGGGCCGACGAAGGCCACCCGGCGGTGGCCGGCGCGCCCGAGCCGCTCCCCCGCCATCCGCGCGCCCCCGGCGTCGTCGACGTTCACGTAGGAGATCTCCCCCGTTTCCCGGTATGCATCGATGAAGACCGCGGGAACGCCGGAACGGTCCAGGAAGTCTCCGGGAGGCATGCGGGTAGTGGCCATGACGATCGCCCCGGCAACATTCCATGAGCGCAGCTGCGCAACCGTGTCCTCGGCCTTGGAGGAGCCGCACAGCATGAGCGCATAGCCCTCGGCGCGCGCCGCCTGCTCGCACACGCCCACGAACAAGGCCTCATGCGCCGTCTCCAGCGCGGGCCGACCCGGCTGCGCCTCATAGACCAGGGCAAGAATCCGGGAGGAGCCCGCCAGGGAGCGGGCCGCGGCACTGGGCACGTAGCCCAACGCGGAGATGGCCTCCTGCACGCGGGCGATGGTGGGCGCGGACACCTTGCCGGTGCGGCCATTGATGACGTTGGAGACCGTCATGGCGCTCACCCCGGCTCGCGCCGCAACATCCTTGAGCGTCGCCACTGGGGCCTCCTACCGGGTCGACATTCGCGAGCCCGTCGCTCCGGGTCCGCCGCACAGGATTCTTGCACAGCACAGTCGCCCGGCGGCGTCTAGCACCTGAGTGCACTATGCTTGGGTTTATCGCAAAACCTCCCGGCGGATCAGCCCGTCAACCGCCCAGCACTCCCCCGAAAGGCCATCCATGACCTCTCCCCTCTCCTCCGGCGCCGACCGGCCGCGTCCCGCCCCCGCCCCCGCCGACGCGGTCGTTACGGGTGCCGACTACCGCTTCACGGTGCTGACCTCCCGGCTCATCCGCATGGAGTACTCCCGCACCGGCGACTTCGTGGACGCCGCCACCCAGCTGGTGGTCTCCCGTCAGCTCGGCCCGGTCCCCGACTTCGAGGTACGCCGCCGCGAGGACCGCCTCGAGATCATCACCGAGCACCTGCACTTGACCTACCAGCCCTCGCGCGGCTTCACCCGCTCCGGGCTCAGCGTCGCCCTGCGCACCGCCGTCATCGGCGTGCACGGCGGCACCTGGCGACACGGCGAGCAGTGGGATCCGCAGGAGGCCTTCCGCACCAACCTGGGCGGCACCATCCGCACGCTCGACACCGTGGACGGCGCCACCGACGTGCAACCGGGCCTGCTGTCGATCACCGGGCACGCCGTCATAGACGACTCCGGCTCGTTGCTGATACAGGAGGACGAGTGGGTGCGCCCGCGCCCGCACGCCGACGGCGACGACACCCCCGACCAGGACCTGTACTTCTTCGGCTACGGGCAGGACTACCGCTCGGCCCTGCGGGACTTCTTCGCCCTGACCGGCCCCACCCCGCTGATCCCGCGCGCGCTGCTGGGCAACTGGTGGAGCCGCTACCACAGGTACTCCGCAGACTCCTACCTGGCCCTGATGGATCGGTTCGCCGAGGAGCAACTGCCGTTCTCGGTGGCCGTCATCGACATGGACTGGCACCTGGTGGACATCGATCCCGCGATCGGCAACGGCTGGACCGGCTACACCTGGAACCGGGAGCTGTTCCCCGATCCGGAGCGCTTCCTGGCCGCATTGCATGAGCGCGGCATGCAGGTGACGCTCAACCTGCACCCGGCCATGGGAGTGCGCCGCCACGAGGACGCCTACGCGCCCATGGCCCGCGCCCTCGGCATGGATCCCGAGAAGGGCGCGGACATTCCCTTCAACATCGGGGACAAGGCATTCACCGCCGCCTACCTGGAGCACGCCCACCACAACCTCGAGGAGCAGGGCGTCGACTTCTGGTGGCTGGACTGGCAGCAGGGCGGTACCACGGACATCCCAGGCCTGGACCCACTGTGGATGCTCAACCACGTCCACTACCTCGACTCCGGCCGCGAACGCCCCGGCGGTCCCGGCCAGGCCCCCTACCGGCGCCGTCCCATCACCTTCTCGCGCTTCGCCGACGCCTCCAGCCACCGCACCCCGATCGGCTTCTCCGGGGACACGGTCACCACCTGGGACTCGCTGCGCTTCCAGCCGGAGTTCACCGCCACCTCCGCCAACATCGGCTACTACTGGTGGTCCAATGACATCGGCGGACACATGCTCGGCGTCAAGGACGATCAGATGGCGGCCCGCTGGGTCCAGCTGGGCTGCTTCTCCCCCATCAACCGCATGCACTCCACCATGTCGGTGTTCAACTCCAAGGAGCCATGGCGCTACTCCCGCGACGCCCGGGCGACCATGAACGCCTACCTACGGCTACGACACCGCCTCGTGCCCTACCTGTACACCTGGGCCCGGCGGGCGCACACCGAGGGCATTGGCCCGGTGCGGCCCGTCTACCACGACTTCCCCTGGCGCATGGGGTCATACGACAACCGCAACGAGTTCCTGTTCGGGGACCTGCTGATCATGCCGATCACCCGCCCCACCGACGCCGTCTCCACCCTGGCCCGTGAGGAGGCCTGGCTGCCGCAGGGCACCTGGTTCGACCTGCCGACCGGACGCCGTTACGACGCCGACGCCGCCGACGGCCGCATCCTCACGCTGTCTCGGCGCCTGGAGCAGGTGCCCGTGCTGGCGCGCGCCGGCTCGGTGATCGTGGGGGCCGAGGATCTTTCTGAGCCGGCCGGGGACAACCCCCGCCACCTGTCCGTGGTGGTGGTGCCGGGCGCCGACGGCGAGTTCATCCTTGAGGAGGACGACGGCTCCGCCGAACCCGGGCCCGACACCGTGGTGCGCACTCGCTTCACCCTGACCTGGGATGAGGCCTCCGGATCGGCCCGTCTGGAGATCAGTCAGGAGGGCCCCCACGGCGTCGTCCCCGCCGAGCGGGAGCTCACCGTGCACCTGCTGTCCGTCGGCGGCCGGGTCACGGCCCGGGTGAATGGCGCCGAGGCGCCGGTGAGCGTGCGCGAGGCCGACGGCTTCACGCTCGGCGGCGGCCTCGACGTCGCCCTGGGCGCGGTGCGTCCGGCCGACCGCGTCGTGCTCGAGCTGTCGGGAGTGAGCATGCAGCCGCCTGCGCTGGCAGACGAGGTCTTCCGCATCCTCGAGCCCGCCCAGATGTCCTACCCGGCCAAGGACCGCGCCTGGGCGGTGGTCTGCTCCGGCGCCACCGGCGGCGCACTCATCGGCGGCCTGCGCGCAGTGGGCGTGCCCGAGGAGCTCCTGGCCGCGGTCAGCGAGGTCGCCTGAGCGGTCCGCGTGGGCCCGCTACGGCGCCTCCCGCTCGCGTCCCCGTCGAGGCCGGTCGTCACCGCGACCGGCCTCGACGCCTCACCTGGGCCGGCCCCCGCATCAGACGGGGTGCGGCGGGGCGGTGGACCCGTGGTCGATGAGGCGGGGGGCGACCAGTTCCACGCCGGAGACGGGGTCGCCCTCCAGGGATCGCAGCAGCAGGGCGCCGGCTCTGCGGCCGAGCGCCGGACGGTCCACCCCCACCTCGGTCACCAGGTCCCCGGTCTGGGCTCGGGCCACGGTCAGGCCGACCGACACGGCGGACAGATCCCCCGGCAGGGACAGGCCCCGCGCCCACGCCGCCGCGATCACCCCCTCGAGCGCATGGGGATTGTTGGAGACGACGGCGGTGCAGCCCTCGGGCAGCCCGGTCGGCTCCACCTCGCGGGCGCCGGCTATGACATTGTCGGGACAGGTGCGGAACACCGCCGCCACCCCGTGCCTGCGGGCCGCCGAGCGCACCGCGCGGCTCTGCGCCGTGTAGGCATTCGACCGGTCGGCGTGCACGTCGCGCATGAGGAACAGGATGCGGCGGTGTCCCAGGTCGAGCAGGTGGCGCACGCCCAGGTCGGCCATCTGCTCGAAATCGGCGTCCACCCCGGGCGCGCCGCCCGAGCGGTGCGAGGTGCCGATCAGCACGGTCGGCACGCCCTGCCCCAACAAGTACTCCTCACGCTCGTCGTCGGGAGCTACGTCCATGAGCACGGCCGCGTCCAAAGCCCGGGATCGCACCAGCCCCTCCAGCGCCAGATGGCTGTAGCGCCGCCCCACGGGCACGAACACCTGGATGCCGAGCGGCTCTACGCTCTCGCGCAGGCCCTCGATGTACTCCAGGTCGTTGGCGTCAATGCCGGAGCGCTGCATCCGGAACAGCACCCCGACCGTGCGCACCGAGCGGGCCGCCAGCACGGAGGCGTGCCGATTGGGCCGGTAACCGAGCTCATCGATTGCGCGCTGCACCCGCTCCCGCGTGGCGCGGGTTGTGGGCCGCTGCCCCGTCAGCACATAGGTGACGGTTGACGGCGAGACCCCGGCCAGGCGTGCGACATCGGCGCGGGTGGCCATGCTTCCTCCTTTCGGGACCTGTGGGGCGGCCCCGCTCGGTGTCAGCTCATGCGGCCAGCCAGAGGGCGGTGTTCGCCGGAACGGTGACGGCATCCAGGCGGCCGCCCATACTCCCGTTCCAAGACTGCACCAGCACCGTGCCCGTCAAGGGGAGTACTGCGTCTTCGTCCCCCATATTGATAACGACGGTGACCTCGCCGTTGCGGAAGGCGAGCACCGATTCGGGCAGGTCCTCCAGCCATGCGACGCCGCCGCGCCCCAGGCGCCACTCGCGCCGGGCGGCGATGGCCCGCCGGTACATGGCCAGGGTGGAGTGGAGATCCTTCTCCTGCACGGCGGGGGCATAGGCGCCCCAGCCCTCCGGCTGCGGGAGCCAGGTCCGCCCGGTGCTGTTGAAGCCGCAGGCGGGCCCGGCGGCCGCCCAGGGCAGCGGCACCCGACACCCGTCCCGCCCACGCGTCTGCTTGCCGGTGCGCAGCCAGGCCGGGTCCTGCCGGGCGGCGTCATCCATGGTGGTGTGCTCGGGCAGGCCGAGCTCCTCCCCCTGGAACAGGTACATGCTCCCGGGAAGCCCCAGGGCGAACAGAGTGGCGGCGCGGGCCCGCCGCAGTCCCAGGGCGGCGTCCGGCTGGGGGTCCCCGGCGCCGATGCCGTCGTCCGGCTCCGTCCCCGGGGCGTATCCGAAGCGGGTGGCGTGACGGACCACATCGTGATTGGACAGCACCCAGGTGGTGGGAGCGCCGACGGCGGCGTTGGCGTCCATGGAGGAGTCGATGACCCGCCGCAGGTGCGGCGCCCGCCAGGGGGACTTGAGGTAGTCGAAGTTGAAGGCCTGGCTCATCTCGTCCTGGCGGACGTACTTGGCCATCTGTTCTGGCGGGTCCACCCAGGCCTCGGCCACCAGCAGGATGTCGGGGCGGACGGCATTGAGCACACCGCGCCAGTCGCGGTAGATCTCGTGGACTCCGGGCTGGTCGAACATGGGGCCGTTGTCAGCGGTCTTGGGAATGGCGGCCCCGTCCTCGTCCACCGCGATTCCCCGCCACCGGTCCTCCCCCAGGGCGTCGTCCGGCAGGCCGGGCGCCTTGACTAGGCCGTGGGCGACGTCGACGCGGAAGCCGTCCACGCCCCGCCCGGCCCAGAAGCGCAGGAACTCGCGGAACATCTCCCGCACCTCCGGGTGCTCCCAGTTGAAGTCCGGCTGTTCGGCGGCGAACAGGTGCAGGTACCACCAGTCCCGATCCTCCGCCCTGCCGGTCAGCGGCTGGACCCGGGTCCAGGCGGAGCCGCCGAACAGGCTGCCCCAGTTGTTGGGCGGGCCGTCCGGGCTGTGGCGGAAGAGGTAGCGCTCGCGCTCGGGAGAGCCCGGGCCGGCCTGAAGCGCGGCGCGGAACCAGGCGTGCTGGTCGGAGGAGTGGTTGGGGACCAGGTCGATGACCACCCGAATCCCGACGGCGCGGGCGGCGGCCACCATCGCGTCGAAGTCCGCCAGCGTGCCGTACTCGGGAGCCACGTCGAAGTAATCGGCGACGTCGTAGCCGGCGTCGACCTGCGGGGAGGGGTAGAAGGGCGAGAGCCAGATGGCGTCGACTCCCAGGGCGGCGAGGTGGTCCATGCGGGAGGTGATGCCACGCAGGTCGCCCAGGCCGTCGCCGTCGGAGTCGGCGAAGGAGCGGGGGTAGATCTGGTAGATGACGGCGTCGCGCCACCAGGCTTCCTGGTCGTTGCGCACGACGGCGATGGGAGCGAGCGAGGTCATGGGGTCCTCTGGTCCTGGAACGGGTCGAGGCCCGGAAACGGCGGCTCCCGGGCACGGGTGGATGGTACATAAACTAGGACAGGGCAAAAAACACTCGCGCGGGGCGGGTGCGCAGACGCCGCGCACCCGCCCCGTCCGCGTCACTGCTTGAGCCCGCCGGCAGCCAGGCCGGCCACGATGCGGCGCTGGAAGATCAGCACCATGACCACCAGCGGCAGGGTCATGATCACACCCGCGGCCATCTGCGAACCGAATGGGGTGTTGAACTGGGAGGCTCCGGTGAACTTCGACAGCAGCACGGTGGCCGGCTGCATGACCGGGTTGTTGATCATCGTCACTGCCACCAGGAACTCGTTCCAGGCGCCGATGAAGATGATGATGGCGGTGGTGAAGATGCCGGGTGCGGCGATCGGCAGGATCACCTTGCGGAAGGCCTGCCCGGGGGTGCAGCCGTCGACCATGGCGGACTGCTCCAGCTCCTGCGGCATCTGCCGGAAGAAGCTGGTCAGGTTCCACACCGCCAGCGGCAGTGAGAACGACAGGTCCGGGATGATCATCGCCTGGTAGGTGTTGATCCAGCCCCAGGCGGAGAAGTTCTTCAGCAGCGGCACAATGATGGCCACCAGCGGGAACATTGAGGTGGCCAGCACCACCAGCAGCAGCACGCCCTTGCCGCGGAAGTCCAGCCGGGCCAGTGCGTAGGAGGCGAAGGTGGCGATCGCCAGGGCCACGACGGTGACCACGATCGAGACGATCAGTGAGTTGATCAGGCCCTGGCCGAAGTTGTTCTTGGCGGAGAACACGGCCTGGTAGTTCTCGAAGGAGACGTGCCTGGGCCACCAGGTGTTCTCGAAGATCTCGGTGTCCGGCCGCAGGGAGGACACGAGCATCCAGTAGAACGGGGCCAGGCAGTAGATGACGATGAGCACAATGCCGAAGGTCGACAGGCCGCCGGCCCAGTCGATCTTCCTCCGGGGTCGCACCACCGGTGTTGACGCAGTTGCCGCGCTCATGACGCGCTCCTCTCATTGGGCTCGGCGCCGCTCGCCCCGACGGCGGAGGGGCTGCGTCGCGGCAGGAAGACGGTGGCGGGCAGCTTGCGCCCCCGCCTGCCGCCGCTGCGCGGGGCGGTGGCCCCCAGGTCGGCGTGGGTGATCCGGGTGAAGGCGAAGGCGAAGATGAACACGTACAGGAACAGGATGAGCGCGTACGCGGCCGCCGAGCCGTAGCGCAGGTTGGAGGCCTCGTCCTGGACGAGCATGGAGATCGTCTCGACCGACCCCTTGCGCGGACCGATGAGAATGTAGGGCAGGTCGAACATGCGCAGCGCGTCCAGGGCGCGGAACAGCACCGCGACCACCAGCGCCGGCTTGACCAGCGGCAGCGTGATCCGGGTGAACCGCTTCCAGGCGTTCGCTCCATCGATCTTGGCGGCCTCGTAGACCTCGTCTGGGATGACCTGCAGCCCGGCGAGCGTGAGCAGCCCGATGTAGGGGGCGGTCTTCCACACGTCGGCGATGATGATGGCGAGCTTGGCGGTGGCGTTGCCCGAGGCCCACATGATGTGTTGTCCCAGGATGGCGTTGGCCACGCCGTTCTGGTTGAAGATCCAGCCCCACAGGATGGCGGAGACGGCGGTGGGGATCGCCCATGGCACCAGGATGGCCGCACGGACGAATCCGCGCCCGCGCATGGCCCGGTGCATGATCAGCGCCATTGCCACGCCGAGGATGGTCTCCAGGACCACGGTGACCACGCCGAACAGGGTGGTGTTCCAGGCGGCCGTCCAGAAGCGGGACCCGGCGTCGGTGAAGATGGCGGTGTAGTTGCCCAGTCCCACGAAGGGCTCGACGTCGGATACGAATCCGGTCTCGGGATCGAGCCCGGCCTTGCCGTAAAGGGACTGCCGCAAGGACTGGAAGACGGGGAGGATGATGACGATCGTCAGCACGAGGATCGTCGGGGTGATCAGCAGCCACGCCAGGCGTGCTTGCGCCCGACTGGATTTGGACCGGCGGTTCACGTCCGGCACGTAGGTGTTAGCGCTCATTGCTTGTGTCGTCTCTACTATTTGAGCCCGTGGCGCTCTCCGGTGGGGCGGGAGGGGTATCCCGCCCCACCGGTGGAGCAGGCCACGAATCCGTGAGAATGGCGTGCCGACCGCGTCTCAGGACAGGGCCTTGAGCGCGGTCTCCAGGTTGCTGATGGCCTCCTCTGCCGTGACCTGCTGCTGCACCGCCGGGTAGAGGGCGTCCTGGATCGCGGCGGTCACATCACCATAGGAAACGGCCTTCGGCCGCCCCTTGGCGGAGTCGAGGGACTCGCGCAGCGTGGGCAGGTAGGGGAACTGCTCGAGCATCTCGGAGTCCTCGTACAGCGAGCCGAGGATGGGCGCGAGGGTCTGAGTCTCCAGCGCGTACTTCTCAGACTCTTGGCTGGTCCACCACTGAACGAACTTCAACGCCGTCGCCTTGTTCTTCGAATACGCGGAGATACCGCAGTTGTGCCCACCCAGGGTGGGGACGAAGTCCTTGCCGTCGATGGTGGGCAGCGCAGCGACGCCGAACTTCTCCTCCCCGAGGGCGGCCATGTTGTTGGCGTACTGGTAGGGCCACTGGCGGTAGAAGAGCAGGTCGCCGGACTCGAAGGCGTTGCGGCCGTCCTCCTCCTTCCACTCCAGAGCCTCCTTGGGGATGTAGCCGTCCTTGAAGCCGTCGATCAGCACCTGCAGGCCGGCGATGGCCTCCGGGGAGTTGATGGTGACGTTGCCCTCGTCGTCGTAGAAGGAGCCGCCCGCGGTGTTGATGAACTCGCTGGCGCAGCAGGTCAGGCCCTCGTACTTGGCGAACTGGCCGCCGAATCCGCCGATCTTCTCGTGCCCCGGCAGGGCACGCACGGCGTCGATGGCGGACTTGACCTCGTCCCAGGTGGTGGGGACCTCGACGCCGGCCTCCTCGAGGAAGTCCTTGCGGTAGAACATGATCGAGGAGTCCGTGGCGAAGGGCATTCCGTACAGACGATCCATGTAAAGGCCGGTCTGCCAGACGGACTCCACAATGTCGTCGTTCTTCAGATCATCCTCGGGCAGAGGCACGACCCACTGGTTGGCGGCGAACTCGGCCACCCACACGTTGTCGATCGAGATGACGTCGTAGGCGTCGGACTGGGTCTGCGCGTTGTTGATGAGCGACTGGCGCTGCTGATCTGCCTCGGCCGAGAGCTCGATCAGCGTCACCTTCTCATCGGGGTAGAGCTCGTTCCACTCATCGATGCGTGCTTGCACCTTGCCGTCGGAGTTGTCCTTGCCCTGAACCCAGGTGATCGGGCCGGTGCCGGTGAAGTCTGCGGCCGAGGCAGCCGACGGGGCGGAGCCGCCTCCGCCCGAGCCGCTGCCGGAGCAGGCGGCCGCGGCCGAAAGGGCCGCGACGACGGCGGAGCCCTGAATGAAACGGCGCCTGGGAAGCCTGGATGCCATGTTTTCCTCCTTGAAACGCCACCTGCGGGCATGACGTCCATGTCATATGGGAACCCGTTGTCGACGCGCGTCGACTAGATGACCTCGACAATGTTAGCCAGCTCTCATCGCGCAGCCAACTATCAGAAGCCACTACCACCATTCGATACCCTATCGTTATCCTGCGTCCAGTCAGCCCATCCACGCCTGAAGGTGCACAACGCCTCACCCCGATGCATTTCTCATACCCTCCGCCCGTTTGCCAGAATTTGTTGCACGGCGCACCCTTCCCATTCCGGACCCCTCCCCACCTGGCGCGTCGTGAGGAGAGATGCAAGGCCATGAGCAGTTCCCCCACACCCGGCGCAGCGGCGAGCGAGCATGCAGACGCGCAGGCGATCTCCGGCGCCGTCGAGGGCATGACCTTCCGCCCCGACCGGCGGTTCTGGGTCGTCTACATCTGCCTGATGACGGTCCAGTTCCTCACCGCGATGTACCACACGGTGGTGGCAACCGCACTTCCGACCGTGATCGGTGACCTCGGCGGCGTGGCGCACATGTCCTGGGCTATCACCGCCTACACACTCGGCCAGACCCTGGCCATGCCGATCAACGGAAAGCTCGGCGACCTGGTGGGTCGCAAGCAGCTCTATCTGCTGGCCATCGCCCTGTTCGTGGGCGGATCCGCACTGTGCGGCCTGGCCACCGACATGTTTGAGTTCACCGTTTTCCGCTTCGTCCAGGGACTGGGCGGCGGCGGCCTCATGATCTGCTCCCAGGCCATCACCGGGGACATCATCCCGCCGCGCGTGCGCGGCACCTACATGGCCCCCATGGGCGCAATGTTCGGCATCGCCGCCATCCTCGGCCCGCTCCTGGGCGGCTGGCTCTCCGACTGGCTGGGGTGGCGCTGGATCTTCTGGTTCTTCCTGCCCTTCGGCCTGTTCGCCTGGGTGGCCGTGGCCATCGCGCTGCGCATGCCCCGACGCAGCTCCTCCTTCAGCATTGACTGGGCGGGGCTGGCACTGACCAGCATCGGCGCCGCGGGAATCGTGTTCATCGCCACCTGGGGCGGAAGCACGTACGCCTGGAACAGCCCCGTGATTCTGGGTCTGATCGGCGTCACTCTGGCCTCCTGGGCGGCGGTCGTCCCCGTGGAGCGGCGGGCGGCCGACCCGATTCTGCCGCTGCAGGTACTCACAAACCACACCTTCATCATCGCCACCGTGGTCTCGGTGCTCATGGCCGCGTGCATGTTCGGAATGAACGGCTACCTGCCCACCTACCTGCAGATGGTCCACGGCGTCTCCGCCACCATGTCCGGCCTGCTGTTGGTTCCCGGCAGCGTCGGCATGTTCACCGGCTCGCTCCTGTCGGGCATGCTGGTCACCCGCACCGGCCGCTACAAGCCCTTCCCGATCATGGGATCACTTCTGGCCGCATCCGGCATGGCCATGCTGGGGCTGCTTCCCGCCGACACCCACGTGGCCTGGACGGGCGTAGCGGTGTTCATCCTCGAGATCGGCATCGGCATGTTCCTGCAGCTGAGCGTCCTGGTCATTCAGAACGCCCTGCCGGCTTCCATGCTCGGCACCGCCACCTCCACCAACAACTTCTTCCGGGAGATCGGGGTGTCGATCGGCAACACGATCGTAGGCGTGCTGTTCACCGGCCGACTGACCGCGTCCCTGCTCGCCCTGGGATTCGACTCGCAGAAGGCCGCCTCTATCACTCCGGCCTTTGCCCGGAGCCTGAACGCGGCCACCGGTGCCGCCGTGATCGACGCCTACCATCACGCACTCGCCCCCGTATTGCTCTCCCTGGCCCCGGTGCTGCTGCTCGCGGCCGCCATCGCCGTCCTGTTCAGGCCGATTCCGCTGTCGACCAAGACCGGCCTGGAACAGCTTGAGGAGGAGCTTGCCGAGGAGGGCACCGAACGCGCCTGTCGCGCCGAACACTCGGACGGTTAGGCTTTCTCCGACAACGCAGTCCGCCCGCCTTCACGGAGAGCAACCGCCATGACCGCCAACACCACCAACGAGGTCGCCCAGGGCTTCACCAGTGCTGCCGCCGACGCCGACCGCTCCTACGATCCGCGGCTCGCGGACCTGGCCCGCCGAGCGGCCGCCGCGGGCACGGTCCTACTCACCAACGACGGCGTCCTACCGCTCTCCCCCGCCGAGCCGGTGGCGGTCTTCGGCCGGGTCCAGATCGACTGGTTCGCCGTCGGCTATGGCTCGGGCGGCGACGTCAACGCCGTCTACACCACCAACCTGCTGGGCAGCCTGGTGGAGCAGGGTGTCAACGTAGACGCGGAGTTGGCGTCCGTGTACCGCCAGTGGTGCGCGTCCCAGGAGCCACCCGCGGAGGAATGGGGAAACTGGCCGCGCTTCTATCCGGAGATGGAGGTCTCCGAGGACCTGGTCGCCGCGGCCGCCTCGCGTGCCCGCGCCGCCGTGGTCGTCGTCGGCCGCGCCGCCGGGGAGGACCGGGAGAACGTGCTGGAGCCCGGCGGCTACTACCTCACCGACACCGAGCGCACCCTGCTGGAGCGGGTCACCGACCACTTCGAGAGCACGGTGGTGATCGTGAACTCCGGCAATGTCATGGACCTGTCCTGGGCGGAGGAACTGGGCGTGTCCGCCCTGCTGCTGGCCTGGCCCGGTGGCATGGAGGGCGGCCGGGCCGTGGCCGACGTGCTCATCGGGGCCGCCGAGCCCGGCGGCCGCCTGACCGACACCATCGCCCGAGCCTACGCGGACTATCCCTCGGCGGCGAACTACGGGGGCAAGGAGTTCAACAACTACGCCGAGGACGTGTTCGTCGGCTACCGGTACTTCGAGACCTTCGCCCCGGAGCGGGTGCTGTTCCCCTTCGGGCACGGCCTGGGCTACACCTCCTTCGATCTGGCCGGCGCCCGCCTGGACGACGCCGCTCCCTCCCCGGACGCCGACGTCGTCGTGCGGGTGCGGGTCAGGAACACCGGCCCGCGCCCCGGCTCCACGGTGATTCAGCTCTACCGCGGCGCACCCGCCGACGCCGCCCTGCCCCACCCGGCCCGAGAACTGGTCGCCTTCACCCGCACCGATGTGATCGCCCCCGGTGACAGCCAGGAGCTGGAGCTCTCCTTCCCCTGGGACCGCCTGGCCTCCTTCGACGACTCCGGCAGGACCGGTCACGCCCACGCCTGGGTGGTTGAGGCCGGCGCCTACCCGATGTACGTGGGCACCTCGGTGCGGCAGACGATCGACGCGGGCGCCGTCGTCGTCGACGCCATGGCCGTCACCGAGCAGCTGGAGCAGGCCCTCGCCCCCTCCCCCGAGGCCCCGTTCGACCGCATGACCGTCAACTACGGCGGTGACGGACGCGCCCGCATCGGCTGGGAGAGCGTGCCCCCGTCCGCGATCGACCTGCGCGCGCGGATCCTGGCCCGGCTGCCGGAGGCGATCACCCCCACGGGTGACGTCGGCATCCGGTTCAGCGACGTGGTCGCCGGACGCGCCACCCTGGAGGCATTCGTGGCCCAGTTGGACGTGGAGGACCTCGCGCAACTGGCCTACGGCGACGTGGAGATGAATTCCCCACTGGGCGCGCCGGGCAACGCCGGGGCCTTCGGGGGTCTTACCGAGCATCTGCGCGCGCTCGGCATCCCCCCGGTGATCACCACCGACGGCCCCTCCGGGATCCGGGTATCCGCCTACGCCAGCCTGCTGCCCTGCGGCACCGCCCTGGCCTCCACCTGGGATGAGGCGCTGCTGGAGGAGCTGGCGGCGCTGCACGGCCAGGAGATGCTCCGCAAGGGCTCGGACGTGCTGCTCGCGCCCGGCATGAACATCCACCGCGACCCCCTGTGCGGACGCAACTTCGAGTACTACTCGGAGGACCCGCTGCTGACCGGACTCGCCGCCGCCGCCGTGGTGCGCGGCATCCAGTCGCAGGGAGTATCCGCCTGCCCCAAGCACTTCGCCTGCAATAGCCAGGAGACCAACCGCATCTACAACGACTCGCGGGCCTCCGCCCGGGCGCTGCGGGAGATCTACCTGCGCGGCTTCCGCATCTGTGTGCAGGAGGCGGGTCCGCTCAACATCATGACCAGCTACAACAAGGTCAATGGGCAGTGGGCTCACTACAACTACGACCTGGTCACCACCATTCTGCGCGGCGAATGGGGATACCGCGGCAATGTGATCACCGACTGGTGGATGCGCTACGCGCCGGACCCGCTCTTCCCGCAGCTGAAGGACTCCGCCACCCGGGTGCGTGCGGGCGTGGACGTGCTCATGCCCGGCGGCGTCACCTGGTCCTCGAAGCGCGCGGACGGCCACGACGACGCCGTGCTGGCCGGTTACTCGGAGGATGACGCCAGCGGCGAGCACCTGACCCTGGGCGAGCTGCAGCAAACCGCGCTGCACGTGCTGCGCATGGCGGCCACCACCCCGGCGGCACGGTCCGCTGCCGAGGCCTGAGCCGCGGCTGGGCCGGGCTGAGGTGTCCAAATCGATGACAAACGGGGTTGGAGGCAACAGCAGCCGCTAACAAAACGTTGGAATCGTGCGGGCACCGCATCGGCTCTCACGGGTTGTTGACGGTGTTTGTAATCGATTTTGACAACCATAGGAGCATCACTCCTCCCCTCCTCGGCCCGACCCCCACAATCCGGAACGGCCGCTACGGCGCTTTCCGAGTCATTGCGCCTGCGCGCGCTGGCGGCGCAGCAGCAGCCCACGGCGGCGGGCAACCAGCAGCAGCGCCACACCCGCCGCGGTACACACCAGCACCGCGACCAGCGAGCCCTCGATTCCCATGTCACCGCCGGTCAGTAACTCGGGGCCGGTAAAGCGGGCCTCGAACAGGCCGCGGCCCATGCCGGTGCCAGAGACGTCAGAGCCGAAGATGCCGCCCTGGACGAAGTTCCACGCCACGTGCGTGCCGAAGGCCAGCCAGAGGCGGCGCGTGACCAGGTAGCAGGCGCCCAGCAGAATGCCCGCCTCGAGCATGATCGCCACGGCGCCGAAAGCACTCGCCTCCGGGTTGGTGATATGCGCCGCTCCGAACAGCACCGCGGTCAGTGCCAGTGCCCAGCCGGTGCCGAGCCACTGCTCCAGCAGTCGCAGCAGCACGCCTCTGAACAGGATTTCCTCCACGAAGCCCGCAGCTAGGCCAGATGCGGCACCGATGAGTATGCCCGCGTCCCATCCGAGGACCGTCACCCGGTAGCAGCCGATCACCGCGAGCACCGCCACCACCACGGTCATCAGCAGCGTGCCCAAAGCCATGCCGACCATGAACTCGTGCAGCTTTCCGGGACCCGCCAACTCGGTGACGGTTGCACCGCGAATCCAGCGCATGAGCGTCCAATAGCCGGCGACGGCGACCAGTGCCGAGACGGCGGACCCTATGAGGAATATGACGGGATCATTGAAGAGGTACTCCAGCAGGCGCCCCGCTTCGATCCGGCGCCCACTTATGACAGCAGCAATGACTGCGGTCACGAGAATCGCCACCCGCGACACGATGAGTGCCAAGAAGCCCGTCAGCAGTTGCCAGCCCCAACGCCGGGCTGCTGCCGGGGCGCTGCGGGCCTGCGGCAATACGACCGGGAGCATGCGGTCCAGTGCCGCGAACGCGCCACTGCTCATGCCTGTTCACCAACCCGCAGCACCTGCCCGTCGGGTGCGGTGACGGTGGCGGCCGGAGTCGGCTCCAGGCGCAGTTCGACGGCGAGCCGCTGCCCGTCGGGGCCGACCGTATCGTAGCTGTAGGCACGGTTGTCGAGGTCACGGGTCACGGTGGTGGCGGTGGCCAGCCATGGGTTGCGGCGGCGCAGGGCGATCAGTTCCTGGTGCAGGCGCAGCATCGGCGCGCCCAGGGGTGAGAGCTGCTCAGGGGTGGCGGGGAAGGCGGGCCGCACCTCGTCGTCGCCGCCGAGGCGCTCCGTCTTCTCGCCGCGGAAGGCCTGCTCGTCCCCGTAGTAGATGGCGGGGATGCCGCCTACGGTCAGCAGCAGCGCCACGGCCAGGGCCGCCTTGGCATCGCCCAGGCGCGTGGCAATGCGGGTGACGTCGTGGTTGCCGATGAAGGTCATGGGGGTGAAGGCGGACATCAGCTCGTTGTGCCGAGTCAGGCACCAGTCGAGCTCGAAGAAGTTCTCATCCAGCAGGGAGCTCCAGATCGCCTTCCACAGCTCGTACTGCGTCACCGAGTCCATACCGGACCGGGCCACGATGTCCGCGTAGTCTCCGTGGATCACCTCCCCCATGAACCAGGCCTCGGGGAACTCCTCGCGCACGCGCGGCAGTACCCGGGCCCAGAACTCCGGGGGCACCGCGTAGGCGGCGTCCAGGCGCCAGGCCATGGCCCCGCGGCGCAGCCAGTGGCGCATCACATCCGCCACCAGCTCGACGACGGCCTCGGAGTCGTGGTTGAGTGCCGCCAGGCCGCGGTGCCCCTCGAAGTCCTGGTGCACCACGCCGGCGTCGGTGTGCTCCAGGCGGAACAGCTCCTGCGCCCGCGCCTCCCCGGCGATGGCGGCGCGGAAGCGGGGGTGAGCGGTGCCGACGTGGTTGAACACGCCGTCGAGCATGACGTTGATGCCGCGCCTACGGCAGGCGGCGATCAGCCGGTCGAAGGCGGCGTCGTCCCCCAGGCGCGGGTCGATGGAGTAGAAGTCGGTCGTGTCGTAGCCGTGGGTCTCCGCGGCGAAGATGGGGCCGAGTGCCAGGCCGTTGGCGCCCAGCTCGATCAGGTAGTCCAGCCACGGCTCCAGGGCGTCCAGCCTGGGGACGAGTTCCCGTTCCGCTTCTGTGGGCCGGACCGGTGCGCCGGTGAAGCCCAGCGGGTAGACGTGCCACCAGATGCAGGAATCACTCCATGAGGCCACCGATACTCCTAAGTGGGGCTCCAGCTCGGATCTGTCTCACAACCGGATCTGCCGAGGCGTGTTTTGCCACGGCCGCGCTCCGGGTGGGCCTGATCACTTTAGCATCACGGCCTCCGAGAGGCTCCACCACGGCGGCATGTCACCGGGCGGGAGGACCGCCGGTTCAGACCCTCTCAACGGGTGCCAGGCGCAGCATGAGCCGTTTGGTGGCCGGGGCGCCGTCGATAATGAACTCCACGCGTGCGACCGTGGAGCGGCCGGTGCCCTCAATGCCGACAACGCTGCCCTCCCCGTAGGTCTTGTGACGCACCCGGTCGCCGGCCTTCAATCCGGCCACCGCCTCGGGCAGGGCGGCGTCCGACGACTCGACCTCGGAGTGGGCCCCCAGGCGGACGGGCTTGCCCCGCGCCGCCAGGCGCTTCGCGCGGCGCGCCTCCGCCCGGTCCTTGGGGGTCTCGACCCGCCCCAGCTTCCCGGTGCGGGTGCGCCGGCCGGAGCCGATAGCGGGGGCGAAGTCGCCGTCGTCAGCGGGCGCCGCCGGGCGGGTTCGAGCGTAGCCGCGGTGGGCACCGAAGCCGCCCTCGTCCCAGGAGGCGCCCCAGCCGGTGCCGCCGCCGCGCAGGGCGTCCATGGATGAGGCCAGGCGCTTCCACTCGATCGTGTCCGCAGGAATATCGTCGAGGAAGCGTGAGGGGGGCATGGCGGTGGCGGCGCCCCAGGCGGAACGCACGGCGGCGCGGGTCAGGTACAGACGCTCGCGGGCGCGGGTGACGGCCACGTAGGCCAGGCGGCGCTCCTCGGCCAGCTCGGTCTCGTCTGCCAGTGAGCGGGAGTGGGGGAAGGTGCCGTCCTCCAGGCCGGTGACGAACACGACCGGGAACTCCAGCCCCTTGGCGGTGTGCACGGTCATCAACGTGACCTGCCCCTGCTGTCGGACCTGTTCCTGGGCGTCTTCCTGGTCGGCGACGTCGGCACTGGGCGGCAACTGGTCGGAGTCGGCCACCAGCGAGACCCGCTCCAGGAAGTCGGCGAGCGTCCCGTCGGGGTTGGCGGCCTGGAAGTCGGAGGCCACGGCGTGCAGCTCGGCCAGGTTCTCCACGCGGCCGGCGTCCTGCGGGTCGTCGCTGGCGCGCAGCTCGGCCAGGTAGCCGGAGGCGTCCAGGGCGGCGTCGAGGATGTCGGCGACGCCGTCGCCGGCATCGCGCGCGTGCCGCAGTGAGGTGAACAGCTCGTGGAATCCCGTCACCTGCCGGATGGCGCGCGTGGTCAGCCCGACGACGGCGGGGGGCTGCGTCCCCGCGCCCTCCCCCGCGCCCTCCCCCGCGCCGTCGGCCTGCCCGGGGCGCGGGGCGCCGGCGGCGTCGGCCACGGCGGTGCCGAAGGAGACGGCGTAGCGGGCGGCGTGCTCGGCCAGGGCGGCCTCGGCCTTGTCGCCGAGTCCCCGCTTAGGGACGTTCAGCACCCGGCGAATGGAGACGTCGTCGTCGGGATTGTCCACGGCGCGCAGGTAGGCGATGGCGTCCTTGATCTCGCGCCGCTCGTAGAAGCGGGTGCCGCCGACCACCTTGTAGGGCTGGCCGGAGCGGACGAAGGCCTCCTCCAGCGCCCGGGACTGGGCGTTGGTGCGGTAGAAGATGGCCACGTCACGGGGGCGTATGCCGCACTCGTCGGCGAGGCGGTCGATCTCGGAGCTGATCCAGCGGGCCTCGTCGTGCTCCGAGTCCGCGACGTAGCCGATGATCGCCGGGCCGTCGCCGGAGGCGGTCCACAGGTTCTTCTCCCGGCGCCCGGCGTTGCGGGCGATCACCGCGTTGGCGGCGGACAGGATGTTCTGGGTGGAGCGGTAGTTCTGCTCCAGCAGAATGGTGCGGGCACTGGGGTAGTCCTGCTCGAACTCCTCAATGTTGCGGATGGTGGCACCGCGGAAGGCGTAGATGGACTGGTCGGAGTCGCCCACCACGGTCAGCTCTCCGGGCGGGAGAGGAGAGTCCGCGCCGGAGGTGCCCGGCCCGCCGACGAGCTCGCGCACGAGCACGTACTGGGCGTGGTTGGTGTCCTGGTACTCGTCGACGAGCACGTGGCGGAAGCGGCGCCGGTACATCTCCGCCACCGCGGGCTTGGACTGCAGCAGCTGGACGGTGCGCATGATCAGGTCGTCGAAGTCGAGCGCGTTCGCCGCGGTCAGGCGCCGCGCGTAGGCGCTGTACACCTCGGTCAGGTGCCGTTCGAAGGGGTTGGTGGCCACGGCGCGCTCGGCGAACTCGGCCGGGGTGATCAGCTCGTTCTTGAGATCCGAGATACGGGCGGCGAAGGTCTTGGGGGTGAAGCGCTTGGGGTCGATGCCGAGCTCGCGCACGATCAGGGTGATCAGGCGGGTGGAGTCGGCGGCGTCGTAGATGGAGAAGGTGGAGCGCAGCCCGGCGGCCTCGTGCTCGCGACGCAGAATGCGCACGCAGGCGGAGTGGAAGGTGGACACCCACATGCGCTCCCCCGCCGGACCCACCAGGGCGGCCACGCGCTCGCGCATCTCGGCGGCGGCCTTGTTGGTGAAGGTGATGGCGAGGATCTCGCCGGGGCGGGCGCGACCGGTGGCCAGCAGATAGGCGATGCGGTGGGTGAGCACGCGGGTCTTGCCACTGCCGGCGCCGGCGATGATCAGTAGCGGCGAGCCCGCGTGGGTGACGGCCTGCTCCTGGGCGGGGTTGAGGCCGGTGAGCAGATCTGCGGGGTTGGCGACGGTGATGCCGTAGCGCTGCGCGCCGGGTCCGGCCGCCCGGTCCGCGGCGCTGCCGTCGACGCCGGCGCGGGCACGCGCGGCGGCAGCATTGGCCTGCGCGCGGGCCACCAGGTCGGAGAGCTCGGCCTGCCGCTCCTCCCAGGTGGGGGCGACGGCGGCCGCGTCGGCGGCAGAGGGGGCAGCGTCCTCGGGGCCGTACCCCGCCATGTCCTCCTCGGCGGGCGGCTCGACGTCGGCCCAGGACTCGTCATCCCAGGCCGCGTCGGCCGGGGCGAGCGCGGGTAGGGCGGTCTCCGGTGGAGGCGTGGCCTCGGAGCCGGGCATGGGCAGTGCGCCGAAGAGGGAGTTCATCGCGTCGTTCATCTCGGGGCCAAGCCTAGACGGTTCGTGCGCCTTGGCTGGCCCCGCCTCCACTTCCCGCGCAACGTGGCTCTTCCGGTTTGTGGGTGTGGTGGTTGAGTCGGGCTGAGGTGTCTGTTGCGCCGGTTGGGCGTTAACAACGCTACTTAACGTTCTGCTGTATACCTCAGAGCCCTTCAGCAGACCGTTAACCGGCGTTGTTAACCCCGAAGTGGCGTAGCAGATGGTCTCACTTCCGTGGCGCGGGGCTGCCGGCAGACAAGTGCGGCGTGGTGAACCGGCAGACTCGCCGGGTCCCCCACCGCGCAACACACCAGCCACCACACCCACAAGCACGAAGAACCGGCCCGGACGGCCCGCCAACGGCAAGAGCACCCCGCCCGCCCGACGACATCTCCACCCACCCGAGAATGACCTGCGCCGGTCGAGCACGACCTCGTCAGCCTGAACACGTCCTTATCAGCCCGAAACCGACCTCATCATCCCCACACCGCAGCCCCGGCCGGAACCACCACACCCTCAAACCGGAAGAGCCCCATAACCACACGAACGACCACCGAAACACACGAATCATCATCCCACGCCCGGTCCACCACATGTAGATGCGCCGGGCGCGCCGTGACCGATTGTCGAAATCGATGACGAACGAACGGATGGACGGACCGACATTCAAATCGCGAGCCGTTGAAGTGACGACGTTTCACAACACGCCGCCCGCCGCGAGATCAGTATTTGTCACCGATCTACACCCCCGCCGCGGACGAGATTAGGCAGAATCAGAGGTACGGGCACGTACGCCTACGGCCACAGCTCCCGTCGGCCCTTCAAGCGGGGTTTGCTGCACCTGCACCGGTCCACTCAAACGCACGGCGATTTCACGACTATGATCACCGTTACCGGGCGAGATCAAAGACATAAAGGTAAATACTGGCGATCCAACAACAGTCATCAACCCAATTACAGTAATTGCAAAATGAGACTCATCATGCGCCAAACGCGAATACAGCCAAGTAATAATTACCCGAGCAGCAACAACGACAACCGCAGGCCAAGGCGTACCTACAGCCTGCCACAACAGCAGCGTGGAACAGCTAAGAATCACAAGAAGTCTTTCCATGGAAACACCATCAACCGACCAAAGCAACGCAACGAGCACCAAAAAAACAAACGCCAGAGCGCCGAGAACATCACCTCGCTCAGCAACCCATCTCGCAACTTCCGAAATACGCGAGACAGAAAAACCAGCCCATTCCAACACGTCGGATGCAATAGTCAACACGGGACGCCAGGCACATAAACACGCCACAACCAATAAATGCGGAAATTGCCACAGTAACCGCCGCCCAATATCACTCTCTCGCACCTGCTTAAGCAGTGAAGACATCGTAACTGCCCCCATAATACAGCACACCTTTCGCGCACCTCTGACTACATTCGACAACCAGTCAAGCTAAAATGCATCCTTAAGCCAACACCATCTTTACGTTATTCGCACAACAATGCTAGGCACAGGGGGCGAGTCTCATACTGTGGCAGCAATTCCCACGGGGGTCCCTACAGCGACGGCGTAGACGCTGTGGTTGGGACATCGTGGGAACCCAGACTTTCGACCAGAATGCGCTTGCAAAGTTCACGCACGATGCCGATAGCAAGTCGGCCGTATCCACTTTGATCGCGGAAGTCCTTGCGGACCCCGACCTGGCCCATGATGATGTGTTCCACCGTCTGCTTCAGGCCGGCCTGCAAGACCTGTGGACGCCGAGGCAGCCGCTTCGACGATTTCTTTGGCCTACAGGAGGCCTTGGAGCAGGCGACGGGCCGCTCCGTAGACCTAGTGACCACAGATTCTCTTCGTAACCCCCTACTTCCGGGCGTCGGTTCTGGCCACGGCAGAGGACCTCTATGTGCGGTGACAACGCGGCATACCTATGGGATGCGGCCGAGGCCACACGGTCCGTGATCGCCTTTGTCGACGGTATCGGTTAGGAACAGTTCGCTTGGGACGCAATGCGACGTTCCGCGGTTGAGCGTCAACTCGAGATCCTCGGCGAGTCGCTCAACCGCCTACGTCCGAGATCGGAATAAAGGAGCCTTAGGCGGCGAGTGGCGTCTGGCAGATCGTTGATATTCTGCGCTTTCATCGGTCGCGGTGCCGCCTAGCGGCGGCGTTTATGCCGATCTCGGACATTTTCACCGCCGTCCGTAGCCGGGTCAGGAGCGCGCCCAGGCATCGGCGGCCTGCGCCCAGGCCCCGTAGTACTGGGCGTCTCCGGTGGAGTACAGGCGCTCCCAGGCGTCAGCAACCTCAGCGGGAAAAAGCTCGGTGACGCGCATGACTTCCGCGGTGAAGGGCACGGCATTGAGGCCCGATGCCGTGGTCACGCCGCGGTCGGAGACCACGACGGCGTCAACATAGTGCTCAGCTCCTTGATAGCCGCTCGCAGCCAGAAACTCCGAGGAGTTGGAGGTGTGCCTACGCTCGTCGAGCACACCGGCCCTTGCCAGCAGGTAGGTGGCGCCGCAGATGCCTGCCACCGGCACCTGAGCGGCAAGCATTTGCCCGACAGTAGCGATCAGCCGCTCGTGTCCCGCGTGGTAGCGGTCCCCTCCCGGGATGACCAGGGCCGCCAGGGCGCCCTGTTCTCGCAGCGGGGACAACGCGTCGAGGTCCGCCGTAGGCGTGACCGGCAGACCTCCCTGCGACCGAACGGGTTCGGGACCATCGCCCACCAGCAGCAGTTGGAACCGTCCAGGACGCATGCGCTCGGCCACCGTGATCTGGGCTGTCAGGTAGGCGTACTCCCAGTCGGCCATGGTTTCGGTGACATACAGGGCGATTGAACGGCGACGCATAGCGCTTCCTCTCTTGTGGCGGGTTCGCGCCAGATCTAATCACGGCGGTCAGACGTCTTCCACAACTCGCCAACGCCCTAGTGGACCGATCCGCGTATGGGAACCGCCGAGGGGAGGCGCGCCTTCCTGGAGTGCAGGACGCCGATGCCGTGGTCCTTCGACCGAAGTGGCGGCTGAGCCCGCCCCCGCAGTCGGGAGGCGGGCTCAGCCGTCACCGCATCAATGCGCGCGTCAGTACTCGCGCGTCTCGGAGACCACGAAGTGCTGCTCGCGGCTGCTGATGCGCCAGTCGCCGTCGCGCAGGACCAGGGTGTCGATGTAGCGGATCGAGTGGGACTGGAGCACGTCCTTGCCGTCCTGCTCCTGAACGAGCAGGGCCTGGCCGTAGTGGACGTCGGTGGCGGTGTCGCCGTCGATCGTGATGACCTGCTGGCCATTGATGTGGAAGGAGCTGTTGACGCCGGCCATGGCGGCGCCGTCACTTGCGCAGGCGGGCGAGGTCATCCTGCACGCGCTGCGGCTCCTGGGTCAGCGGTACGTTGTGGGTGTCGAGCACGCCGTCGAGTGCGCCGGCCTCGTCGGCACGCGTCGCGGCGAACAGGGCCTCGAAGTCGGTGACGGGGGCTCCGGCCTTGCTGAAGACCTCCACGGTGCGGCGCGCGCCGGAGGGGTTGAGGGCGCCCTCCAGGAGCACCTGGGCGATGTGGCGTCGGTCGACTCCCGGCTGGCCGGTGACCAGGTCACCCTGCCGCAGGTCGATCTGGCGGTCACCGGGACCCTGGTAGCCGAACCAGCCGGGGCGCACGATGGTGTAGGGGTGTCCGGAAGCGCGCACGAGCCGCTCGGCGCGACGCTTCCACTCCACGAACTCGTAGCCGGTGTTCCGCGAGGAGTGGGACGCATTCATGGTGGTCATCAGGCTGATGTGGGTCGCACCGTCGCCCAGGGCACCAATGACTGCGCGGACCACGTCGTAGAAGGTGGCGCCACCCCTGCCGTCGTTGTCGGTGCCGTGGGTTAGTACGACGGCGTCGACGTCCTGCAGCAGCGACCGCAGTGAATGCGCATCGGTGGCGGCCGCTTCGAGGATCTCCGCGCCGTCGGCCAGGGAGCGGCGGGCGCCGGCGGCATTACGGGTGACGGCCCGGACCTCCAGACCGCGCTGCAACGCCTCGTCGACGACGACGCGTCCAACCTGTCCGGTGGCTCCAATGGCAAGAATGGTGGTCATAAGGGGTGCTCTTTCCTGCACTGGTTGTTGGGGCTGGCAAGCTAGCCCCAGCGACGCGGCGTTGCCAATTCGGGGCTCGTGGCGAAGACGGTAGTGCCTGCCGGCGCAAATTATCGTGCCGCACTCCAACCAGGGCTTCCAGGCCCCAGGAAACGGGGCCTGGCAGGACTCCCCTGAACCGAGCGCCACGCTTGCAACCGGTGGACCTTCCGCACCCGCCCTCAGCAAGCCACCCCAACACCTCCCACTACTCCTCATTGTCTTACTTTTCCCACTTGTGTAACCTATGGTCATGAGCGCACCGCCAGGACCACGGCCCGGAAAGTTCGCCACCACCATCACGCTCGGCCCCAAGGGCCAGATCGTCATCCCCAAGGCCGCCCGCGACCTGTGCGGGATCCAGCCCGGGGACAGCGTCCTCCTCCTGGCGGACGCCGATCAGGGCATCGGCATCGTCCGTCAAGAGCTCTTCGAGGAATTCATTGCCACCGCCCTGAGCGGCGCCGCGCAATCTCCGGCGGCGCCTGCCAGTTCTCAGCCGCCAACCGCCTCGCGCACCCCCGAGGATGAGCCGTGAGCGCCGTCGTCTGCAAGGACGTCACCCAGCAGTTCGGCAACCTGACCGCCCTGGACTCAGTCAGCCTGGAGGTCCACACCGGCGAGATCCTTGGGATCATCGGCCCCAACGGTGCCGGGAAGACCACCCTTCTCAACCGGATCGAGGGACTGGCCAAGCCGACGTCGGGCAGTATCGAGGTCCTGGGCCTGGATCCCATCGCTGATGCCCACGCCCTGTCCCTGCGCACCGGCGTGCAGCTGCAGCAGGCCGCCCTGCCACCTTGGCTCAAGGTCGGCGAGGCGTTGGAGCTCTTCTCCTCCTTCTACCCCCACGCCCAGCCGTGGCGTCCTCTCCTGGAGCGCCTGGGCATCACCGCCAAGGCGGGCTCCTACGTGGACAAGCTGTCCGGCGGGGAGCGCCAGCGGGTCTTCATTGCCCTGGCCCTGCTCCACGAGCCCGAACTCGTGTTCCTCGACGAGCTGACCACGGCCCTGGACCCGCAGGCTCGCCTGGCCATGTGGGACGTCGTGCGCAAGATCCGCGACAACGGCACCACGGTGGTCCTGACCACCCACTACATGGAGGAGGCGGAGTCCCTGTGCGACCGGGTGGGCATTATCGACCACGGCCGTCTGATCGCCATGGATACCGTCCCCGCCCTCATCTTCGCCCACGGCGGCCCCACCACCCTTCAGCTCGAACTGTCCCAGAAGGCGCCGGAGTCCTTGTCCGGGCTCGAGGGCGTGACCGAGGTCGAGCGGGGGCACAGCGCCACCGGCGCACCCACCGCGACCGTGCGCGGGACCGGGGCCTTCGCCCAGAGCGCTCTGGAGCACCTGAGTAGCTGCGGCGTGACCGTGAGCGCCATGTCCACCACCGCGCCGTCCCTAGAAGACGTCTTCCTGAACCTCACCGGCCGCTCGATGCGAGAGGACCACTGAGATGCGCGCCTACAAGACCCTGACGGTCATGCTCATCCGCTCGTCCCTGCGCGATCCGATCGGCCTGTTCTTCGCCATCATCTTCGCACCCCTACTGGTGGCAATCCTGGGCGTGGTCTTCGGCAACGACCCGATGCCGCAGTTCGGCAACCGGGGCTTCGTCGACGCGATCCTGCCGTCCTGCGTTGCCATGGTCATGGGCATGACCGGCTTCATGCTGCTGCCGGTCAATCAACTGCTGGCTCGCGAGTCCGGGGCGCTGAGCCGCCTACGGGCCACGCCCCTGAGCCCGAGGACGTACGTGGCCGCCGACCTGACCGTCAACGCGGTCATCACCCTGGTCGGCGTCATACTGGCGCTGCTGGTCGGCTCGCTCGGATTCGGCGCCACCCTCAGCGGCAGCGCGGTAGGCGTGCTGGGCGCTGTGGTCCTGGGACTGGTCGCATTCCTGACCCTGGGCTACGCGCTGGCCGCGATCTACCCCGGCTCCAAGGCGGCCAACGGGATCGGCAACGGCCTGTTCCTCGCATCGGTCCTGACCTCAGGGGCCTTCATCCCCACCGCCGACGTTCCCGCGAGCCTGGAGCGGATCCAGAAGGCCTCGCCCTTCTATTACCTCTCTGAGCTGCTGCGCGGACAGTGGACCGGGCAGCCCTGGTCCCAGTACACAACAGCCGTGGTGGTACTCATGGTCATGACCGTGATCTGCGCAACCCTGGGGGCACGCCTGTTCAAGTGGGACACGTAGACTCGGTGACAGCCCGCAGATACCGGTCGCGACCGGTGAGGTCCTGGCCGGTGACCGCCTCGGTGAAGTCGGCGGCGAGGGCGGCCTCGCGCAGCGCGGTCCCCTGCCCGGGGTCGTGCTCCATTACCAGCACGCCGCCGGGGCGCAGCAGGGCCGCCGCCCGCTTCACGACGACGAGCGGCAGGTGCAGACCATCGGCTCCCCCGCCGTACAGGGCCAGGTCCGGGTCATACCGTTCGGTCTCCAGATCCTCCACGGCCCCGGCGGGCACGTACGGCGGGTTGGAGACGACCACGTCGACGCGCCCGTCCAGTTCGGCGAGCACGGCCGGGTCGGTGACGTCGCCGTGGATGATCCCCACCCGTCCCGGCGCCAGGCGCTCGCAGTTCTCGCGTGCCAGTGCCGCGGCGTCGTCGTCGACCTCGACGGCCCACACCCGGGCGGCAGGCACTTCCACGGCAACCGCGGCGGCAATGGCCCCCGAGCCGGCGCACAGGTCCACGACCACGGGGCCACGTCCCTCCTCCACCGCGACCGTCCGGGCGGCCTCGATGGCGGCCCCGGCAACCACCTCGGTCTCGGGGCGGACTATGAACACTCCGGGCCTGCAGGTCAGCTCCAGCCCCCGGAACCACATCACGCCCAGGATGTGCTGCAGCGGCTCCCGGGCGGCACGGCGCTGCACCAGTTCCGTATAAGCAGTAGGAAATCCCTCCGGTGCGCCGTCGGCAAGCAGCACCGGACCGCCCAGCAGGTGCTCGGCCAGCAGCCGGGCATCAGCCTCGGGTGAGGCGACCCCCGCCCGGGCCAGCGTCCGCCCCGCCTCACGCACGAGGCGCCGCAGCGCATAGCGGTCCAGTTCGGTCACAGTCGCTCACTGCTCGCCGGCGGCGGCCAGGCGCTCGGCCTCGTCCATGGCGATCGCCGAGTCGATGACCGGACCGAGGTCGCCGTCGAGCACGGCGTCGAGGTTGTAGGCCTTGTAGCCGGTGCGGTGGTCGGCGATACGGTTCTCGGGGAAGTTGTAGGTGCGGATGCGCTCGGAGCGGTCGACCGTGCGCACCTGGGAGCGGCGCGTGGCGGCGGCCTCGGCGGCCTGGGCGGCGGCGCGCTCGGCGAGCAGCCGGGCCCGCAGCACGCGCATGGCCGCCTCCTTGTTCTGCAGCTGAGACTTCTCGTTCTGCATGGAGACCACGATCCCGGTGGGCAGGTGGGTGATGCGCACGGCGGAGTCGGTGGTGTTCACGCTCTGACCGCCGGGCCCGGAGGAGCGGAACACGTCCACGCGCAGGTCGGCGGGGTCGATCTCCAGCTCGCCGGGGTCGTCGACCTCCGGCATCACCAGCACGCCGGCGGCGGAGGTGTGGATGCGGCCCTGGCTCTCGGTGACGGGGACGCGCTGGACCCGATGCACACCCGCCTCGTACTTCAGGTGCGCCCACACCCCGTCGGCGGGCTCCACCGGCCCCTTGGACTTCACGGCCAGGCGTACGTCCTTGTAGCCGCCGAGCTCGGAGTCGGTGGCGTCCATGACCTCCACGGCCCAGCCCATGCGCTCGGCGTAGCGGGTGTACATGCGGGCCAGGTCGGCGGCGAACAGGGCCGATTCCTCCCCGCCCTCGCCGGCCTTGACCTCGATGATGACGTCGCGGGCGTCGTCGGGGTCGTGCGGGGCCAGCACCTCGCGCAGGCGTGTGGCAGCGTTCTCCACCGCCTGGCGCAGGGCGGGTAGCTCGGCGGCGAAGTCGGCGTCCTCGCGGGCCAGTTCCGCGGCGTCGGCCAGGTCGTCGGCGGCGGCGCGCCACGTCCGGTACGCCTCCACGATGCGCCCGAGCTCGGCGTAACGTCGTCCCAGCCGACGCATGGCGCCGGGGTCGGAGGCGACGGCGGGGTCGGCCATTTGCCGCTCGATGCCGGCATGCTCCTGCAGCAGGGGCTGGACGGCGGAGAAGTCCTCGACGCTCACAACTCACCTTTCTCCGCCCGGGCACGGGCGGGACGATATGACCAGCGACAGATTACGACCTTGGGGTACGTTCCACGTGCACCGGGTGGTCGTGGAACGTACCCCAAGGTCGTGAATCGTCGTAGCGACGAGAAGTGAGGCGCCTGTTTACTTCTTGCGCTTGCCGTAGCGGGCCTCGAAGCGGGCCACGCGGCCACCGGTGTCGAGGATCTTCTGCTTGCCGGTGTAGAAGGGGTGGCACTCGGAGCACACGTCCACGCGAATCTCCCCGGAGGTGACGGTGGAACGGGTCTCGAAGCTGTTGCCGCAGGTGCACGTGACCTTGGTGGGCACGTATTCGGGGTGGATTCCCTGCTTCATGTTTCTCCTTTGGGTTTCTGAGGGTCCCGGGTCCCGCACGGATGCGCAGGTGAACCGGAGACCGATCGGCTATTGTGCCAGGCCACCCGGGCCGCCACAACGCGCGCACCGGGTGAGACGCGGCACGGTGGCGACGGGGCGAGTCGAACGGCCGGGGCGGATCAGGCGAGCTTGGCGTCGTCGTCGGCGTCTGCCAGAGAGGTGCCCTGCGGGGTGGTCTTGGAGATGACCATGAGGAACTCCGCGTTGGACTGGGTGTCCTTGAGCTTGCCGAGCACCAGCTCGAGGGCCTGCTGCTGCTCCAGGCCGGAGAACAGCCGCCGCAGCCGCCACATGATCTTCAGCTGGGCGGGGTCGATGAGCAGCTCCTCGCGGCGCGTGGAGGAGGCGGCGACGTCGACCGCGGGGAAGACCCGCCGCTCGGCCAGCTGCCGCGACAGGCGCAGCTCCATGTTGCCGGTGCCCTTGAACTCCTCGAAGATGACCTCGTCCATCTTGGAGCCGGTCTCCACCAGGGCGGTGGCCAGGATCGTCAGGGAGCCGCCGTTCTCAATGTTGCGGGCAGCGCCGAAGAAGCGCTTGGGCGGGTACAGGGCGCTGGCATCCACACCACCGGACAGGATGCGCCCGGAGGCGGGGGCGGCCAGGTTGTAGGCGCGGCCCAGGCGGGTGATGGAGTCGAGCAGCACCACCACGTCCTGCCCCAGCTCCACCAGTCGCTTGGCGCGCTCGATGGCGAGCTCGGCCACGGTGGTGTGGTCGGAGGCGGGCCGGTCGAAGGTGGAGGCGATGACCTCCCCCTTGACCGTGCGCTGCATGTCGGTAACCTCCTCGGGACGCTCATCGACCAGCACCACCATCAGGTGCGCCTCGGGGTTGTTCACCGAGATCGCGTTGGCGATCTGCTGCAGGATGATCGTCTTGCCGGCCTTGGGCGGGGAGACGATCAGGCCGCGCTGGCCCTTGCCGATGGGCGAGACCAGGTCGATCACGCGGGGGGTCAGTGCCTTCGGCGTGGTCTCCAGGCGCAGCTGCTCCTGCGGGTACAGGGGGGTGAGCTTGGTGAACTCGGGGCGGCGCTTGGCCCGCTCGGGGTCCATGCCGTTGACGGTCTCCACGGAGACCAGCGGCTTGTACTTCAGCCGGTTGGCGCGGTTCTGGCGGCGGCTACGGCCGGAGCCCCCACCGGAGGCGGCGTTGTCGCCGCTCTCACGCACCCAGCCGGTGACGGCGTCGCCGGCGCGCAGCCCGTTGTCCTTGATCTGCTGGGCGTTGACGTACACGTCCTTGGGGCCGGGCAGGTAGCCGGAGGTGCGCAGGTAGGCGTGCTGGTGGTCGGCCATGTCGAGGATGCCTGCGACCGGCAGCAGGACCTCCTCCTCCCGGGACTGCTGCCCCCGGGCGTCCTGGTTGCCGTCATAGTCGCGGTCGCGGCGCTTGCGGCCGCGCCGACGACGCCCGCCGCGGGCGTCCTCGTCCGCCTGTTCATCCCAGTCATTGCCGCCCCGACGGCGGCGCTCGCCCGGCTCGACGGCGGGGGTACCGGTGGCGTCGGCCAGGTCGCGCATCAGGGCGGCCTTGGCGTCGGCGTGGTCCCCGGAGGTGGACTCGAAGCCGTTGCGGCGCTCGGGGGCACCGGGCGCGGCCTGTATGCGCCGCCGGGGGCGCCGGGGGCCGTCGTGTGTCTCGGAGGCGGCCGAGGCGGGCTCGCGGCGGCCTCCTGAACGCGTGGGGGCCGCCTGCGGGGCGGGCTCCGCCGATTCGGAGCGCTGGGGAAGGTCGAGGATGAGCGGCGCCTCCTGCGAGACGGGGGCGTCCTGGGGCGCGCCGGCGGCCGCGGTCACCCGACGCCGGGAGCGTGCCCGGGCGGAGCGGTCCGCCGGCTGCGCGGCGGCGGCCGAGGCGGCCTCCTCCCGCACGGACGAGTCGGCGCGCTCTGCCCGCTTGCCGGTCTTCTGCTCGTCGCCCCCGGCGGCGGCCTTCTGCGCAGCCGCGGGTGCGGAGTTCTGGTGCTCGCGAATGGCGGAAATGAGCTCGCTCTTTCGCATACGTGAAGTGCCCTTTAGCCCCAGGCTTGAGGCGAGCTGCTGAAGCTCGGCCAGCCGCATGGTGGACAGCGAAGGGCGGGCGCTGGAGATCTCGGTCACGAGTGTCCTAACGGTGTGGGCATCAACCAAAATGGTGGATGTATCTGGGACTGTCCCGGAATGTCACGGGATGTAGTCGTGCACCATTGAGGTTCCGTGGCAGGGCCTGCGGCCTCAGCCTGGTGCGCACGCGGCGTGCCGCTTCGTTTCGGCCCGTCGCCGGGGAAACAATAGCAGACCATCCGATGGCACTGCATGTGCATCGGTATGTCGATGCATGTGAATCCTCTCCCGTTTACACCAGCTGCGCACCGCTCAGGTCAATGCCGGGCCGCAGCACCGTCCAGCCGTGACGCTCCAGGGTGAAGCGGGTCTGTTGCGACATGTCCGCCAGCACCAGCACGGTGGGGCCGGCGCCGGAGATGACCGCCGGGTAGCCCTGCTCACGCAGGGAGTCCATGACGGCCATGGAGGCGGGCAGTACGCCGCGCCGGTACTCCTGGTGGAGCCGGTCCTCGGTCCCCGCCATGAGCAGATCGGGGCGGCCCGCAAGCGCCAGCATGAGGATCGCGGCCCGTGAGGTGTTGAACAGGGCGTCGGCGCGCGGGACCGAGTCCGGCAGGACCTTGCGGGCCTCCTCGGTGCTCAGTCGTGTGGTCGACGGCGGCACGAGCAGGCTCACCGCCAGGGTGGCGTCCACGGGCATGGGGGCGGAGCGCGGGGTGCCGTCGGCCTCGATCCAGGCGACGGTGGCGCCGCCGAATACGGCCGGGGCGACGTTGTCCGGGTGCCCCTCGAAGCCGGTGGCGATCCGGAAGATCTCCTCGTCCGGCAGCGCCTCGGGATCGGAGAGCAGGCCGCGGGCGAGCATGAGCCCGGCGACGGCGGCGCTCGCCGAGGACCCCATGCCGCCGCCGTGGGGGATGCGGTTCACGCAGTGCATCTCGAAGCCGGCCTGCGGGGCGCCGGCGGCGTCCAGGCCGGCGCGCAGCGCCCGCACCACCAGGTTGGAGTCGTCGGTGGGGACGACCCCCTCCCCCACTCCCTCAACCGTGACGTTGGTCGCGCCCACGATCGGACGAACCTCGACCTCGTCGTAGTAGGTGAAGGCCATGCCGAAGGAGTCAAAGCCGGGGCCCATGTTCGCGGTGGTTGCGGGCACGCGCACCGCCGCGCGCTCGTTGGCCAGTCTCATTGCGGCTTCACAGCCCCTCGACGCGGCGGGTGGAGACGACCTCGGCGACGCGCTCCTGCGCGCGCAGCCCCTCGACGGCGGCCTCGAGCCTGCCCACCGGTGCGGCATGGGTGACGATGGTTACCAGCGCCAGCTCGTCGCCCACGTCCACGTAGCTCGCCTGGCGCACCGAGTTGATCGACACGTCATGATCGGCGAACACCTGGGCGACGGCGGCCAGTGAGCCGGGCGCGTCGGCTACTCGCAGCTGCACCTGGTAGCGGGTCAGCGCCAGTTCGGGGGGAAGGATCGGCAGGTCGGCGTAGCTGGACTCACGGGGCGCCTGCCCTCCGTTGACGCGGTGCGCGGCGGCGGCGACGACGTCGGAGAGCACCGCGGAGGCGGTGGGAGTACCCCCTGCGCCCTGTCCGTAGAACATGAGCCGTCCGGCGGCCTCGGCCTCCACCAGCACGGCGTTGAAGCCTCCGTGGACGCTGGCGAGCGGGTGGTCCGCCGGAACCAGGGCAGGGTGTACGCGCACCGAGATGCCGTTGGCCTGCTCGTCCTCGCGGCGCTGGGCGACGGCCAGCAGCTTGAGCTCGCAGCCGGAGGCGTGGGCCTCGCGGATGTCATCGGCGGTGATGGAGCGGATGCCCTCGACCTCGACGTCGTTCATTCCGACGCGGGTGTGGAAGGCGAGGGAGGCGATGATGGCGGCCTTGGCGGCGGCGTCAAGGCCGTCGACGTCGGCTGTAGGGTCGGCCTCGGCGTAGCCGAGCTCCTGGGCGGCGGCGAGGGCCTCCTCGAAGGACAGGCCCTTGGTGCTCATCTCGTCCAGGATGTAGTTGGTGGTGCCGTTGACGATGCCGAGCACGCTGGTGACGCGGTCCCCGGCCATGGACTCGCGCAGCGCGTAGACCACGGGGATGGCGCCGGCGACGGCGGCCTCGTAGTAGAAGTCGGTGTTCGCCTCGGCGGCGGCCGCATACAGCTCGGGGCCGTGGGCCGCGATGAGCGCCTTGTTGCCGGTGATCACGCTGGCGCCGGAGGCGAAGGCGGCCAGGATCAGGGTGCGGGCCGGCTCAATGCCGCCGATGAGCTCGATGACGATGTCGTTGGAGGTGGCCACGGCCTGGGCGTCGTCGGTGAGCAGCTCGCGCGGGACGGCCTCGTCGCGGGGGGCGTCCACATCCCGTACGGCGACGCCGGTGATCTCCAGGCGGGCGCCGGAGCGGGCGGCGAAGTCGTCGGCCTGCTCGAGCAGCAGCCGGATCACCTGGGAGCCGACAGTGCCGGAGCCGAGGACGCCGACGCGCAGTGTGGGGCGTTGCGGCCTCGCTGCGGCCGGAGCGGTCGGCTGTGCCGTTTCCTGGGCTGCCTGCTGACTCAAGAGAACCACCTCGCGGATGTGTGCGGGCTCGCCGGGGTGGGCGAGCGTGACTCGGCACAGCATAGGCGGCCTCGGGCTGAGACCGCCGCCCCCTCCCGCACACGCACTGAGATCGGTAGAAGTCACGTGCCCAGATCGGTAGAAGTCACGTGCCGAGATCGGTAGGCGCAGGTTATGCAGCACCCGAGCGCTGAGAAGGCCCCAGACCCCAAGCGCCGACAGGCTCAGCGCCACTCCTATGACGGTGTACAGGGACGGGGTAATGGCGACCATGAGCAGCACGCCAACCAGGACGCAGGTCAGCAGCGCCCACAGCACCAGCATGGCCTCGCTCCCCCACCTGGCGACGCGGCACCCGTAAACCGACGGATTGTCATCCCGTCCCCAAGCAGGGGGCGGGGTCTCCAGGGAAGAGCGCGTCATGTCCATATCCAGACCGTAAGGAAGATCTCACCGGCGCAGTACGTCCCCGGGGCTGATCCGCGACCACCTTTCCTCCTCCCCGAGTAGTAGGGGTGTTTCCCTAATGGTTCGCCCGGCATCTCGGATTACCGACCAGACCCTTGTAGAGCATGTAGAACATTTGGGATAATCCAGTCATGAACGCGCAACCCGTAGGCAGTCCGCATGGAGCCCCTGCACAGTCCTCCGCCTCCGGCCCAGGCGTCGCCGCAGGCGCCCGCACTGTCAGCCTCCGCGAACTCAACCAGCGCTCCGGACGGATCGTGGCCGACGTCGTCTCCTCCGGTCGCCCCGTCACCGTCACCGACCGTGGCCGCCCGGTCGTCCGCCTGGTGCCGATCGAGCCCGAGGAGACTCCCTACGAGCGTCTACTACGTGAAGGACTCATCCAAGAGGCCACACACGAGCGAACCGGACCGATCCCTCGCTTCCCTCTCCCCGAGGGGATGACGCTTCAGCAGCTACTGGATGAGGATCGGGAGGAATCGTGGTGATGTACATCGACACTTCCGCAATCGGCCTCGTTCTCCTTGACCAAGAAGGCGCGGACTCTGCACAGGCCATACTGGATGCAGCGATCCACAGGGACAGGCTCATATCCTCGGTTCTGCTCAAAATCGAGACCGCGAGACTCGCTCACCGCACCAGGATCACCGAGGAAGCGGCGGCACAGGCGCTCAGTGATGTGAGCCTTGTCGGGATAAACAACGACATCGTTGAGCGCGCCTGTTCATTCGTGGGCGAGCTCAAGTCGCTGGATGCGATTCACCTGGCAACCGCCGTCATACTGGATGACCCGCGCGAGCCGGTCACGGTCCTCACCCATGACGCGCGCCTGGCCGCCGCCGCCCGCGCACAGGGGCTGAGGGCACTCGACCCGGCAGAACCGTCTGCCTAGTCCCCCTCCAGGGCCAGCAGGTCCGCGATGGTCTCCGGGCGCAGCACCCACCCCTGCCGACCCGCTTCGACCCAGGCGACGCCGGGCCGGGTGAACAGGTTGTAGTTGCTCGCCATGGAGCGTCCGTAGGCGCCGGTGGCCGGGACCGCCAGCACGTCGCCGACGGCGAGGTCGGCGGGCAGGTCCACGTCGCGCACCACCACGTCACCGCTCTCGCAGTGCTTGCCGACCACGCGCGCACGCACCAGCCCGGACGCCGGGTCGGGGCGCCGGTTGGCGACCAGGGCGGTGTAGGCGGCGTCGTACAGGGCGGGGCGGATGTTGTCGCTCATGCCGCCGTCGACGCTCACGTACAGGCGGGCGGCCCCCTCCCCCAGCTCCACGCGCTTGAGCCCGGTCACGGTGTACAGGGTGACCATGGCCGGGCCGGCGATGGAGCGGCCGGGCTCGACCGATACGTGCGGGACGGCGTCGCCCAGCTCGGCGCACAGGGAGCGGACCGCCTCCGCCAGGGCGCGGGCGACCTCGGCAGGCGACGGGGCGACGGGGTCGGCGCCGGTGTAGGCGATGCCGTAACCGCCGCCCAGGTCCACCTCCTGGCACAGCACGCCGGTCGCCTCGGCGATCTGGTGGCGCAGCCTCAGCACGACGCCGACGGCCTCCCGGAATCCGGCCAGGTCGAAGATCTGGGAGCCGATGTGGGAGTGCAGCCCGTGCAGGGTCAGCTCAGGGGCGGTCACGACGGCGCGGGCCGCGTCGAGGGCGGCGCCGGTGGCCACGGAGATGCCGAACTTCTGGTCCTCGTGGGCGGTGGAGATGAACTCGTGCCCGCCGGCGTGGATGCCGGTGGTCAGGCGCAGCATGACCGACCCGGTCTCCTCGGGCCCGAAGGTGCCGGACTCGCGCAGTTCGCGCACGGCGGCGGCGGCCAGGTCGATCTCCTCGGCCGAGTCCAGGACCAGGTGGCCGACCCGGTGAGCCAGCGCGGTGCGGATCTCGGCGCGGGTCTTGCCGTTGCCGTGCAGGCCCAGCCGGGTGGCGTGGGCGGTGGCGGCCTCGCCGTCAACGGCGGCCAGCGCGGCCACGCCCACGGCCAGCTCTCCGGCGGAGGCGGTGTCGATGCCCAGCCCCTCGGACAGCACGGTCCGGGCCACCCGCGTGGTCAGGAAGGCCTTGCCGGCGTAGTAGGCCTCACCGCCGTTCATGTCGTAGCCCGGCCAGAACTCCTCGGCCATGGCGGCGGCCCAGGTGGCGGCGCGGCCGCGCAGGTCGGCCTCGTCCAGGACGAACACGGGGGTGGGGGCGTCGGCGAGGATCTCCCCCACGCTGCGCCCGCCGATCTCCAGGGCGCCGTCGGCGCCGCGCCTGGCGGTCGAGGGCCACAGGTCGGGGCGGGCTTCGGGTTCGGGGGCTACCAGGGCGCCGAGGGGGGCCTCGCCTGCGGGTACGGCGCTCATCACATGCGCTCCGGAGCGCTCACGCCCAGCAGGCCCAGCCCGTTGGCGATGACCTGCCCGACGGCGTCGTTGACCCACAGACGGGCGACGTGACCGGCGTCGACCGGGTCGTCGCCGCGTGGGGTGACGCGGGTGGCGCCGTACCAGGTGTGGTAGGCGGCGGCCAGCGTCTCCAGGTAGCGGGCCACGCGGTGCTGCTCGCGCAGGGAGGCGGCCTGGGCGACGATGGCCGGGTACTGGGCGAGCACGCCCAGCAGCTGGGAGTCGTGGGGGGTGTCCAGCTGGGCGGGGTCGAAGCCGGCCTCACGGGTCACGCCCCGCTCGATGGCGTTGCGGGCCACGGAGCGGATGCGGGCGTGGGCGTACTGGACGTAGTAGACGGGGTTGTCGTTGGAGGTGGAGGCCAGCAGGTTCAGGTCGATGTCGATCATGGAGTCCATGGAGGAGCGGGCCAGGGCGTAGCGGGCCGCGTCCACGCCGACGGCGTCGACCAGGTCCTCCAGGGTGACCACGGTGCCGGCGCGCTTGGACATGCGCACCGGCTGCCCGTCGCGCACCAGGTTGACCAGCTGGCCGATGATGATCTGCATGTTGACGCCGGGCTTGTCGCCGTAGGCGGCGCACATGGCCATCATGCGGCCGATGTAGCCGTGGTGGTCGGCACCGAGCAGGTAGATGGCGCAGTCGGCGCCGCGGGCGCGCTTGTCCAGGTAGTAGGCGACGTCGGCGGCGAAGTAGGCGGGGTCGCCGTCGGACTTGATCAGGACGCGGTCCTTGTCATCACCGAAGTCGGTGGTGCGCAGCCAGGTGGCGCCGTCGGCCTCGAAGATGACGCCGCGCTCGCGCAGGCGATCGATGGCGCGCTCGACGGCGCCGGAGGTGTGCAGGGAGTCCTCGTGGAAGAAGACGTCGAAGTCGGTGCGGAAGTCGTGCAGCTCGGCCTTGACCGCGGCGAACATGAGGTCGACGCCGCGGGCGCGGAAGACCTCGGTGGCCTCGGCGTCGGGCAGGCCGGCGGGGTCGGGGCGGCCGGCGGCGACCTCGTCCGCGGTCACGCGCGCGGTGATCTCCCCGATGTAGGAGCCGCCGTAGCCGTCCTCGGGGGTCTCCTGGCCGCGGGCGGCGGCGAGCAGGGAGCGGGCGAAGCGGTCGATCTGGGTGCCGTGGTCGTTGAAGTAGTACTCGCGGGTGACCTCGGCGCCGCAGGCGGCCATGATGCGGGCCAGGGAGTCGCCGACGGCGGCCCAGCGGGCCCCGCCCAGGTGTACTGGGCCGGTGGGGTTGGCGGAGACGTACTCGAGGTTGATGTGCTGGCCGGCCAGGGAGTCGTTGGTGCCGTAGGCGGTGCCCGCGTTGAGGATGGTGCGGGCGAGCTCGCCGGCGCTGGCAGCGTCCAGGCGGATGTTGAGGAAGCCGGGGCCGGCGACCTCCGCGGAGGCGACGCCGTCCAGGGCGCCCACGCGCTCGGCCAGCAACTCGGCCAGGGCGCGCGGGTTGGTGCCGGCCTTCTTGGCCAGCTGCATGGCGACGTTGGTGGCCCAGTCGCCGTGCTCGCGGGAGCGGGGGCGCTCGACCTTGGGCAGCGGCACCTCCTCCACCGGCAGGGCGAGGCTGCCGTCACTGGCGGCGGCGAGGAGGACGTTGCGGATCGCTTCGGCGAGCTCTTCTGGGGTCACGCGCGCCAGCGTACCGGCACCGCCCCGACCCGCCGAAACCATCCCGATTCCCACGCCGAGATCGGTAGAAGTCACGTACCGAGATCGGTAGATACGGCTCTGCCACGCCGCCTGCACGCACATTCCCCCACAAAGGAGTAGAGTTTCGGGTACCCGAAACCATGTGAGGAGGCCGACCGTGCCCGATCCCATCGACTCCGCCGCTGGCGCGGACGCCGCCGTAGAGGCAATCGTGCGCAAGCACACGCCACGGCCGCGCCCGCCCCGGCACCGGCTGCTGGCGCTGCTCGGACCCGCCTTCGTGGCCGCGGTCGCCTACGTGGACCCGGGCAATGTGGCCGCGAACATCACCGCTGGCGCCCGCTACGGCTACACGCTGGTGTGGGTGCTGGTACTGGCGAACGCCATGGCGGTGCTGATCCAGTACCAGAGCGCCAAGCTCGGTATCGTCACCGGCCGCTCACTGCCGCAGGTGCTGGGCGATCGGCTCGGCCGCGGCCCCCGCCTGGCCTACTGGGCGCAGGCTGAGCTGGTCGCTGCCGCCACCGACCTGGCCGAAGTCATCGGCGGTGCCGTCGCCCTGCACCTGCTGTTCAACATCCCGCTGCTGACCGGCGGCGTGATCATCGGCGCCGTCTCCATGCTGCTGCTGGCCCTGCAGGAGCGCCGTAGCCAGCGCACCTTCGAGGGGGCCGTGGTCGCGCTCCTGGTGGTGGTGACGATCGGCTTCGTGGGCGGGCTGTTCATCTCCCCACCGGACTGGGGCGAGACCTTCGCCGGCCTCATCCCCCGCCTGCAGGGCTCGGGCAGCCTGCTGGTGGCCGCCTCAATGCTCGGCGCCACCGTCATGCCACACGCCATCTACCTGCACTCATCACTGGTGCGCGACCACCACGAGGAGATCGGCGAGGGGCACGCCGCCCGTCAGGCCGCTGGCACCGCGCCGATTCCAGACGCCGACGCCGTCCCCTCCGGGCAGGAGCGCACCGGCCGGCTCATTCGCGCCACCCGCGTGGATGTGATCTGGGCGCTGGCGCTGGCTGGCGCCGTCAACATCGCCCTACTGCTGCTGGCCGCCTCGGCGCTGTCCGGCGTCGGCGGCACCGACACCATCGAAGGCGCGCACGCCGCCATCACCGCCTCGCTGGGGCCCGCCGTCGGTGCGGTGTTCGCGGTCGGGCTGTTGGCCTCCGGACTGGCCTCGACCTCGGTGGGGGCATACGCGGGCAGCGAGATCATGGCGGGGCTCCTGCACGTGCGGGTGCCCCTGCTGGCGCGCCGTGCGGTCACGCTGATCCCGGCACTGATCATCATCGCCGTGGGGGCCGAGCCCACCTGGGCGCTCGTGCTCAGCCAGGTGGTGCTGTCCTTCGGGATCCCGCTGGCGATCGTGCCGCTCATGCGGGCCACCGGCTCTGAGCAGGTCATGGGCCGGTGGCGCGACGGCGCGGTCCTGCGCTGGACCTCCCGCGCGGCGGCGGTGCTGATCATCGTGCTCAACGTGGCGCTGGTGGTGCTGACACTGACCGGCAACGGGTGAGGCGCGAGCAACGCCGTCGAACACCACAGCCTCCCGGTTTCCGTCCGGCACCCGAACGCTGGTACAGTCGCGCCTCGGGCCCCGGTAGCTCAGTGGATAGAGCGTCTGCCTCCGGAGCAGAAGGCCGCAGGTTCGAATCCTGTCCGGGGCACCAGCCCCGAAGCCCCCACCGACCCCGAGTCGGCGGGGGCTTCGTCAATCATCGGGCACCCGTGCACAGCGCCCCTGAGTCCCTGACAGCTCAAGGCACCGTCGCCAACAGGGGCACGGTCGCGCGTCGGTGGCCGCTGCTACGCTGGACGCGCCTTCTTCGGCGCCTCCTCTCGGAACATTCCATGTCCTTGGCCGGGAAGGTAAGGAGCCAGGAAGGAGGTGGGGGCCGTGTCCAAGCCGAAGGGCCGACATGCCAAAGTCCGCAAGGGCAAGGGAATGGCCCGGAAGCTGAGCGACATGTTCGAATCACTCGCTCAACTGGTCCGGGCCATTGGTGTCCTTGTGGATGCCCTCAGCAAGTGGTTCAGCTGAGCCGCTTACATCGGGGAGCCATCCGGTTGCGCCCGGGTGGCTCCCCTCTATTGTGCCCGTCGGCTTGCCTGGCTGGCAAGCCAAAAAAGCACAAAACAGGTCGGGTTGTCACACGTCAGGGCGGGGCTTCCGCGTTGCCCGCACGCTACTGCACTGCGATCAGCACGCCCCGGCCGCGAGATCCCGGTCGGTGTCGAAGATGACGCGGTCCGCGGCCACGACCAGCTGCCCGGAGCGGTTGTCGCCGAAACGGCGGCCGATACTCCGCCCCGTCCACGGCTCCCATCCGGGATCACCGGTCTCGACAAAACGTACCCAGGCCGAGTGCATCGCGTCCGCGAGCGCCTGCGGCGGCGCGGCGCCGAGCGTGTGCTCGCAGTAGGGCTCGTTCAGGCAGTCGAAGGCGAAGGGGATCTCCATGCAGTGGGTCGCCAGTCCCATCGGTCCGCAGCAGTGGCTGAACTCGTAGGCGTAGCTGCCGGCCGGGCCGTCGACGGCGCCCGCCGCCTCGGCGTGCTCGGCACGCGCCAGGAACCACCCTGCGAGCGGGATGTGGAAGACGCCGTCCGAGATGAGGTTGCCGATCACCATATGCGGGGCGTCGGCGTGCTCGTGGTGCGCGGCCAGCAGCCGGTCGGCCATCGCCTCGCTCATGCCGCCGGCGATCAGCACCTCGCGCGGGTCGCGCTCGGCCATCGCCTCGGTGTAGGCCATGCCGGAGAAGGCGAAGTCGTGCGTGGTCGAGCCGGCGAGGACCGGCACCCGCGCCCCGTCCCCCCGGCGCAGGGCCTGGCGGATCGGCGCGGTGATGATCTCGCCGTCGACGGTCGGGCAGAAGGGAATACCGGTATCGGGCTCGCCGATTCCCGCCAGCACCCCGGCCACGGCTCCCACCGGGTCCGGTCCGGCCGCGGTGGCGCCGCCGTCGTCGGCATGCTCGTCAACGGCGTTCAGGCCGTTCTGCGCGGTGAAGATCTCGTCATAGCTGCAAGACCGGTAACCGGCCAGGTTCGGCTCCACCCCGAGTGCGGCGGCCATGCGCGCGGCGTTGTCGGCGTTGCGCGCGGCCGGCGCGTCAGGAACGGCACCTGATTCGGAGATGACGCCGTGGAACAGTCCCCGGGCGCGGGGCACGGACAGCAGCACCATGGAGTTACCACCGCCGGCACTCTGCCCTCCGATCGTCACCCGGCCCGGATCCCCGCCGAAGCGGGCAATGTTGTCACGCACCCATTCCAGGGCCATGACCTGGTCCAGGACAGCTCGGTTGTACGGGGCGTCGGAGTCGGCGATGAACCCGTAGCCGTCGAATCCGAGCCGGTAGGCGACCGACACGGTGACCACGCCGTCGCGGTTGAAGGCGGCGCCGTCATACCAGGGCGAGTTGTGGGAGCCGGAGGTCCAGCCGCCGCCGTGAATCCACACCAGCACCGGCAGGCGCGCCTCCTCATCCGCGGGCGTGGGCGTGAAGACGTTGAGAGTCAGGAAGTCGTCCCCCGGCACGCTCGGCTCGGGGATGGCCGGGTCCGGAAAGATCGAACCGCGCTGCGGCGTCGCAGCCGGGACGACGGCGGCGCGCTCCTCGGTCCAGCAACCGCGCCGCACCGGTGCCATGAAGCGCCGCTCCCCCACCGGCGCCTCAGCATAGGGAATGCCGTAGAAGGCGGCGGAGCGCTCGTAGCGCGCGGCCGGGCCGACACGATCGGGGGCGGAGACGATGTCGCGCCACACACCGCGCACCGGCCCGCAGGCGGTCTGCACGCGGGGGCCGGCGTCCTCCGTGGGAACGGCGATCGGGGTGGAGGCGACGTGCTGGGCGGGAGTGGTCATGCCCCGATTCTCGCCCGCAACTCCCCTGCTGTCACGGCTCTGGCGCCGCTTCATGCCCCTTGCTCAGCGCCGCCGCGCCCCGGGGGCCTCAGCCGAGCACGTCCAGCGCCAGGGCGGGGCGGTCGGTGATGACGGCGTCGACTCCGCGGGCGGCCAGGGAGCGCATCTGCTCGGGGTCGTCCACGGTCCACACGTGCACCTCCAGCCCGGCGGCGTGCGCCCGGGCGATGAAGCGACGCGTCACCACGGGCACGCGGTGATAGCTGACCGGCACCTGGGCGGCGTCGACGCGCCCCCTGGTCCAGGCCCAGCGGGTGTGCGGCACCGGCACGGCCGCCTCGCTGAGCAGCATGAGCCCGGCGACGTCCCCTATCCCCAGCGAGGTGGTCGCCCGCGGCTCCTGTCGCCGCAGCACCGCCAGGCGGCGCGCCGAGAAGGAGGCGAAGCGCACCCGCCCCAGGGCGTCGGCCTCGCGCACCGCCTGCAGCGCGGGCTGGACGACGGCGGAGTCCTTCAGGTCGATGTTAAAGCTGATTCCCGGATGGGCGGCGAGCGCCTCGTCCAGGCGCACGAAGGAACGCCCGTCGCCCGCGTCCACCTGCGCCAGCTCCTCCCAGGCCAACTCCCCGATGCGCCGCGGATCCCCCGCGGTGCGCAGCAGGTCCGCGTCGTGGGAGAGGACTACGACGCCGTCGGCGGTGGCCCGCAGATCGGTCTCCATCCAGGTCAGGCCGAGTTCGGCCACGTGCTCGACGGCGCTCCACGTGTTCTCGGGGACCTCGACGCCCCCGCCCCGGTGGGCGACGACGGCGCAACGGCGTGAGGGGGACATGGTCGGCTTCCTGTCGGTTTGTCTCGGCGGCCGCGACTCGTGTGGGCGTTCAGGCGCAGTCGGTGGTCAGCTCGACGGCGCCGTGCTCCTTGAGCCACTTCTCCGGGTCGACGGTAGAGGAGTCCGCGGTGTCATTGGCGGTGCGCACCTCGAAGTGCAGGTGCGGACCGGTGGAGTATCCGGTAGAGCCGACGCCGGCGATGAGCTGGCCGGCCTCCACCTGGTCGCCCTCGGAGACGTAGATGCCGTCCTCGTACATGTGCAGGTAGCTGGTGTACCAGGTCTCGCCGTCGACCTCGTGCTCAATGGTGACGGTGCCGGTGCCGTCCACCATGCCGGCGGCCACGACGGTGCCCGCCGCAGCCGCGTAGATGGGCGTGCCTGCAGAGGCGGAATAGTCCTGACCGGCGTGAAGCTTCATGTAGCCCAGGGTGGGGTGCAGGCGGTAGCCGTACGGGGAGGAGACCGTGTAGGTGCCCTCGATCATGGGGGAGAACAGCTCGGGGGCGGAGTTGAATGCGGCGGTGTCGCCGGAGGCGCCGGAGGTCTGTGCGGCGCAGGTGGTCGACGCGTTCTCGTAGGCCTCGCGGATGCGGGCCAGGGTGGCGGCGTCGGGCACGTTGGACAGCTCGGAGTCGGTATCGACGTCGGCGTCGGATCCGAGCACTGCGGCCGCGATCGAGGAGGAGGGATCGGTCGTTCCGGTGCCGGTCGGGTCCGCGCTGCCGGCTCCCAGGGCGGCGACCGCCTGCGGGCCGGTCGGGAGGTTCGAGGTGAGGGGGGCGACGACGGTTACTAGAGCGAGGACCGTGAGCACTCCGGCGCGCCCGACCGTCCCCGCGCGGCTGCGGCTGCGCTGCCGTGGTGCGGGCGGGTAGGTGGTCTGAGCGGCCTGAGGGGCGGCGTTACCGCCGGCCGGATCGGCCGGGCGGGATTGCCGGGGAACATGGGATCGCCGGGGAGCAGAGGCCGCAGCGGGTGCGGCGGGGACCGACGCGCGCGGCGCGGGACCATATGAGGGGGGTAGGTCGGCGGCCTGTGCGGCGACCGCCCGTTCGCGTTCGGCTGCGCGCTCCGCGTCACGACGCTGGCGCCGTGTCATGGGCTGTTCGGACACGCAGTGCCTCCATAGGTAGTGCTCGCGGCCGCCGTCACGGCCGACTGCCGCACTTTAACCAAACGTGATGCGTCCCTGCCAGGACGGCCGTCACACCTCCGGAGGGCTCAGCCCTGGCTCAGGTCTCGCCGCCGGTGCTCCTCCCGCTGCATGGCGTCATGCACCTCGCCGACGAGTTCTTCGAGAATGTCTTCCAGGAAGACCACACCGAGAGTGGTTCCGGTCTCGTCCTCCACGCGGCCAAGGTGTGCGCCGGAGCGCTGCATCGACGCCAGCACATCCTCCACCTCGTCGTCGGCGCGTACCGGCACGAGCGCACGCACTCGCCAGGACGGCACCGGCTCGGAGCGCTCCGCATCCTCGGCGTACAGCACGTCCTTGAGATGCAGATAGCCGATGATGCCCGCGTCCGGCCGGTCGGCGGCGGAGCCGGGTGCGGGCTCCGCCGCGGGACCGGCGGCGGAGGGCGCCGCCCTCACGACCGGGAAGCGGGAGTAGCCGGTGGCGGCCACCGCGTGCTCGACGTCCTCCGGCGTGCACCGGCTCGAGAGGGTGATCAGGGCGGCGACCGGCACCATCACGCTGCCGGCGGTCTCCTCGGAGAACTCCAGCGCACCGGACAGCAGGCCGGTCTCGTCGTCGAGAACCCCCTCAGCGGTGGAGCGTTCCACGATGGAGGCGACCTCGGCCGCGTTGAAGGCGGCCGAGACCTCCTCCCTGGTCTCGATGCCCACCAGGTGCAGCACCCCGTTGGCGAAACCGTTGAGGGCGGTGATGACCGGACCGAGGATCCGGGAGATGCGCACCAACGGCGGCACGATCCAGCGGGCAGCGGTCTCGGGGGCGGAGATGGAAAGATTCTTGGGCACCATCTCCCCGGCGACGACGTGGGCGTACACGACGATCACCAGGGCCAGCGCCACGGCGATCGCGTGCGCTCCGGCGGCGCCGACGCCCACACGTGTGAGCAGCGGGGCCAGCAGGTGGGCGATGGCCGGTTCGGCGACCACCCCCAGTCCGGTGGAGCACACCGTCACGCCGAGTTGGGCGGTGGCGAGCATGCGGGAGACGTGCTGGAGCGCCCACAGGGCGGTGGCGGCGCGCCGGTCGCCGGCCTGTGCTAGCGGCTCCAGCCGGGCGCGGCGCGAGGAGGTGACGGCGAACTCGGCGGCCACGAAGAACGCGTTCCCCGCCAGCAGCGCCACGGTCAGGAACAGGGCGAGGGAGGTGCTCATCTCGTCCCCCCTCCCCCGGCGGCCGCGTCGTCCGGCCCCGGTTCTGCTCCCTCGGCGGTGGTGGGGGCGTCGGCGTCGGCGAGCGGGTGAATGCGCAGGCGGGTGATACGGCGTCCCTCCATGGCCTCCACGGTGAGCACCGCCTGCGGGGTGGCGACGGCGTCACCGACCTCGGGAATCCGGCCGAGCTCGGTCATGACCAGGCCGGCCAGGGTCTCGTAGGGGCCGTCGTCGGGCACGTACACGCCGGCGCGGTCGGCGAGTTCGTCGGGGCGCAGCCAGCCGGGCACGCGCCAGTCACCGGAGGCGTCGGCGTGGGCGCCCGAGCGGCGTCGGTCGTGCTCGTCGGCGACGTCGCCGACGATCTCCTCCACGGCGTCTTCGAGGGTGACCACACCGGCGGTGCCACCGTACTCGTCGACGACGAGTGCCATCTGGCTGCCGGTGTCGCGCAGTTCGACCAGCAGTGAGGCGAGCGGCATGGTCTCCGGCACGCGGTGGGCGGGCGTCATCAGGGAGGAGGAGGTGACCGGCACCTCCCCCCGCTTGTCGTAGGGCACGGCGATCGCTCGGCGCAGGTGCACAATGCCGAGTACGTCGTCGCTGTCGTCCCCGATGACGGGGAAGCGGGAGTGGCCGCTGGCACGTGCCAGGGCGACAACGTCGGCGGCCGTGTCCTGCTCGGCAAGAGTGCGCAGACGACCGCGGTCGGTCATGACGTCGACGGCGGTCAGCTCACCCACGCCGATGGAGCGGGTCAGCAGGGTGGCGGTGGAGACGTCCAGTACCCCCTCCTCGGCGCTGTGCCGCACCAGGGCCGCCAGCTCGGAGGCGGAGCGCGTGCCGCTGATCTCCTCCGCGGGTTCGATGCCCATCCGGCGCAGTACCCGGTTGGCGGTGCCGTTCAGCACCGCGATGACCGGCCTGAGAGCGGTGCTGAAACCCATGAGGAAGGGAGTCACGGCGCGGGCGGCCGCCATGGGGTCGGACAGGGTGGCGTTCTTGGGGATGAGCTCGCCGACCACCATGGAGAAGGCGTTGACGATGATCAGGGCGGCGGTCGCCGCCACGCCCGCGGCGACCGACTGGGCCAGCCAGGTGGACATCAGCCCGGTCAGCAGGGTGGCCAGCGCCGCCTGCATGGTGTAGCCGAGCAGAATGGTGGTCAGGGTGATGCCCACCTGCGCGCCGGACAGGAGGGTGGACAGTCGGGTCAGCGCGCGGCGGACTCGGGCGGCGCCCCGGTCGCCGGCGACGGCGCGGGTCTCCACGGTGGAGGGGTCGAGGGCCACCAGGGAGAACTCCCCGGCGACGAACAGCGCGGTTCCGGCCGTCAGCAGCACGCCGACGGCGACCATGAGCCATTCCCTCACGGCCGACCTCCGGCGGATCGGCGGGGCTCAGGGTGGGGGTGATCGGCTTCCGAGCCGGAGCGGGTGGGGCGGCTGCGCGCCCGGCGAGCATGTCGTCGCATAGTGCTGGCACGTTATCACCTGCAGGCGTCGGGAGTGGCGCGCAACCGCTGACGTCGGCAATGGCAGGATGGTTCCTGCTCGGGACGGGAGCCTCCGAGGACGATGCGACCGGCAAGCAGTTGCCGCGTGGGAAGGAGCTGAGCGGATGGCCATGGACGACACGAGCCTGTGCTTCATCGGCGACGAACTGGTCTCCGGCTACGGGGACGCCCGCGCCCTGGGGTGGACCGGACGGGTGATGGCCCGCACACCCCGTGAGCTCGGCATCATGTGGAACACGCTGGCGGTCCCGGGCGAGACCACGGCGCGGCTGGCCGAGCGCTGGCAGGGCGAGGTGGCCCGCCGGACCACGACCACCGGCGTCAATCGGCTGGTTATCGGCCTGGGGGTGGCCGACGTGCTTGCCGGCGTCTCTCACGCACGCTCCCGCCTGGCCATCGCCAACGTGCTGGATGCGGCCACCAGCGAGCACCGCTCCTGCTTCGTGGTCGGCCCGCCGCCGCTGCCGAACGCCGACCCCGACGGCACCGCCGCCCTGTCGCGCGCGGTCGGTGAGGTGTGTCAGCGCCGGGGCATCCCCTACGTGGAGACCTTCGAGCCGCTGCGCAATCACGACCAGTGGATGACCGACGTCGTCTCCGATGGCGGCGGGCACCCGGGCCAGGCGGGATACGGCTTGCTGGCCTGGCTGGTGCTGCACCGCGGCTGGTACGAGTGGCTGGGTGTGCCCGCGCCGCGGTGAACGTGACCAAGCCGACGTCCCTCGGCCGCGAAACGCGCGGGCTCGGCCTACTGCGGTCACCTCGGCGGCGACGCGATCTCCCGGCTCGGGTCCTGGACACAGCAGCAATCGGCCGGTCACCGCTGCGGTGACCGGCCGATCCTCAATGCTTGGGTGTGCGCCACCCGGCTCAGGCGTTGGGACGCTTGCCGTGGTTGGCGCTGTTCTTGGCGCGCGAACGGCGCTTACGACCGCGCTTGCTCATTCCTGCCTCCTCATGTCTGGTGTTTCTTCTCCGCCCCGAGGGGCACGGAACGCCGGGTATCTTCGCACACTGCGCCCGGATGCTGCCAGCCGACCGCGCCGCCCGCACGGTGAGTGCGGACACAAGCGGACGGCAACAGCACACGCGGTGCCGTGGCCGGGGAGACCACAGCGGGAACGCAGACGCCTCAGCCGCGTCCGAAGCGCTCGGTGCGCACCACCGTCGTCGTGATCCGGGTGGTCGAGACACCGACCGTCGTCGTGGAGGTGATGCGCGCGGTGGACAGGTAGCCCAGGACGCGGGCGCGCAGCGCCGCCGGGGCCTGCTCGGCACAGCGGGAGCGGACCAGCTCGCGCAGGTGCCGTTCGGCGTCGGCCTGGCGGGAGCAGTGCTCACAGGAGTCGACATGCTCGGCCAGACGCGTCTGAAGGTCCTGGTCGCACTCCTGATCCAGGAAGCGCTCCAGATACGCGCGGGCCTCGGAGCACGAGCAGGGTTCGGTCGGATTCTTCTCGCCCATCAGTGCTTCTCCTCCTCGCCGATGTATCCCAGCTGCCGGGCGTGGTCCGCCAGCAGCTCGCGCAGCTGCCGCCGCCCGCGGTGCAGGCGCGACATGACGGTGCCGATGGGGGTGCCCATGATGTCCGCGATCTCCTTGTAGGAGAAGCCCTCGACATCGGCGAGGTACACGGCCAGGCGCCGTTCCTCGCTGAGTTCCCCCAGCGCGTCCTTGATCTCCTCGTCCGGCAACTCGTCCAGGGCGAGGTTCTCGGCGCTGGGCAGCCCGACGGAGTCGTGGGAGGCCGCCCGATGCAGCTGCCAGTCCTCAACCGTGTCGGCGTCGGACTGCAGCGGCTCACGCTGCTTCTTGCGGTAGGTGTTGATGAAGGTGTTAGTCAGGATGCGGTAGAGCCAGGCCTTGAGGTTGGTGCCGGGCCGGTACTGGTGGAAGGCGCCGAAGGCCCGGGCGTAGGTGTCCTGGACGAGGTCCTCGGCGTCAGCCGGGTTACGGGTCATGCGCAGGGCGGCACCGTAGAGCTGGTCGAGGTAGGGCAGAGCGTCAGCCTCGAAGCGCGCAGCGCGGGCGGCGGCGGACTCGTCGGCCGGGGCGCGGTCGAGTTCATCGGTGTCGGCGTCCGTAGGCGTCTGCGCCACGCTGCCGGGCGGGTCCGCAGGGCTGAGGTTGTCTGAGTCCGTCATCGTCCACGAGCCTAGCCCGCCCAAACCGGTGGTGCGCTGCGGATCGACACGGTGGGCGAGTGGTCTGATAGCGAACGCCGCGTCCGGGGCCATGCCGATGGCGCCACCTGGAGTGGCGCTGGGGGACGGCCCCGGGGCGGGACGGGTGGAGGAAGCAATCATCGCCGTCTCAACGGCGCCGCACGCCGGCGCATTCCCGCCGGCCGCCTACCGACCCGCCGCATCGGCCGGCCGCCGGACCCGGTACGGCGGATTCGTCGCTCTATCGCTGGCCCCCAGGCGCCTAGTGCGAGAGGATAGGGGCATGGACCTTCTGCGCACCGTTGCCCGCCCGGCTCTCGCCGCCCCCTTCGTCGTCGATGGCATTGACGCCCTCGCCCGACCCAAGCGACACGCGGAGAAGTTCGAGAAGGTGCAGCCCGTGCTGGAGAGGGCCGGGCTGCCACCGGTGCTGCACTCGGATGCCGAACTGCTCACCCGCGTCAGTGGGGCCGTGAGCGTGCTGGCCGGCCTGGGGCTGGCCACCGGTCGGGCGCCGCGCACGTGCGCAGCGGTACTGGCCGCGCTCAATGTCCCGCTGACGCTGGTCAACAACCCGGTGTGGGCCGTGAAGGGACAGGACGCCCGCAAGCAGGCATTGTCGGGACTCATGCGCGGCACCGCCGTCGGGGCGGGGCTGGCCCTGTCCGCAGTTGACCGTGAGGGACGCCCGTCACTGGCGTGGCGGCGGGAGAACCGGCGCCGGGTCCAGGCCGCCATCGCGGCGGCGCAGGCGCAGGTGCGCGCCCAGTACGAGCCGACACAGGCGGCTTGAAGCGCTCAGCGGACACGACGCGCATGACTGCCTCCGACAACGCGCGGCATGTTCAAGCCGCTCCCGCCGGAGGCTCATTCCAGTTGCACGCACGCGGCATGCGCCCCTAGGCCACACGCTTGTCCGGGCCTAGCCCCGGGTTGCACACGTCCGCTCTGCACACGCGGCCGTATTCCGCATGATTCCGCGGTTTTCTTCAAACACCTGAATGCGTGAGGCGCTTCCGGTGTGCGACGGAGTCCCCGCCGCACACCGGAGCACCTTCAGCGCCTGCCGCCCCTATCCGCGTTTTCCGCATAAAACCAACGAAAAAACCGGATTGGCCGGTATTGTCCCGACAGCTCCCGTGTGCAATCCCGCCCGGCAGGCAGGCGAATGCTGGCCGAATACTCATCGACCAGAGCCCGCCGAGCTGTCAGACTTCCCGAAGCCTCACCGGCGAGCAGTCATTCGCCAGGGCCGTGTCACTAGTGCCGGTCTCGGCATGTCACTAGTGCCGGTCTCGACGCAAGTAACCGCCGCGTGGCGCTACCCTCGTTGGTGGAAGCCCCCCGCCGACCGCTGTCGGCATCCGGGGAACGGCTCTCCCCCGACCTCGAGCAGCATGAAGGAACACGACCGGTGACCGACCACAACGCCAACAGCGCCCCCGCCGCGACGCCCGACATCGTTTACACGCTGACCGACGAGGCGCCGATGCTGGCGACCCGCTCCCTTCTGCCGATCATCAAGGGATTCACCCGCGCCGCAGACGTGAGCGTGGGCACCGCCGACATCTCCTTGGCGGGCCGCATCCTGGCGGCCTTCGGCCTGGCGGACGACGACCTGGCCCGGCTCGGCGCCCTCACCCAGGACCCGGCGGCCACCATCATCAAGCTCCCCAACGTCTCCGCCTCCCTGCCGCAGCTCAAGGCCGCAATCGCCGAGCTGCGCGACAAGGGCTACGAGTTGCCCGACTACCCCGACGAGCCGACCACCGACGCCGAGCGGGAAGTGCGCGCCGCCTACGACGCCGTCAAGGGCAGCGCCGTGAACCCGGTGCTGCGCGAGGGCAACTCCGACCGGCGCGCCCCGAGGGCCGTCAAGGCCTACGCCCGCAGTCACCCGCACTCCATGGGCGCGTGGAGCCCGGACTCCAAGACGCGCGTGGCCACCATGGATGCCGACGACTTCCGCCACAACGAGCGCTCCGTGGTGATCCCCGAGGCGGGCACCGTGCAGATCCGGCTGGTTCCCGCCGACGGCGGGCAGCCGGTGGTACTGCGGGAGGCGCTGCCGGTGACGGCCGGGGAGGTGGTGGACGCCACCTTCATGTCGGCCCGCGCGCTGGACGAGTTCCTGGTGGGGGCCAATGCCGCTGCCAAGGCCGACGACGTGCTGCTGTCGGTGCATCTGAAGGCCACCATGATGAAGGTCTCCGACCCGCTCATCTTCGGGCACGTGGTGCGCGCCTTCTTCCCCATGACCTTCAACGCCTTCGGCTTAGTACTGGCGGAGGCCGGGCTGCGCGCGGAGGACGGGCTGGCCTCCATCCTGGCGGGTCTGGACGCCCTGCCCGAGGGAGAGCGGATCCGGGCGAGCCTGCAGGAGGAGCTGGAGCTCGGCCCGCGGCTGAACATGGTGGACTCCACCCGCGGCATCACCAACCTGCACGTGCCCTCCGACGTCATTATCGACGCCTCCATGCCCGCCATGATCCGGGCCGGCGGCAAGCTGTGGGACGCCGACGGCGGCCAGGACGACACCCTCGCCGTCATCCCGGACTCCTCCTACGCCGGCGTCTACCAGGCCGTGATCGACGATTGCAAGGCCCACGGGGCCCTGGACCCGCGCACCATGGGCTCGGTGCCGAACGTGGGGCTGATGGCCCGCAAGGCCGAGGAGTACGGCAGCCACGACAAGACCTTCCTGATCCCGGCCGACGGCACCGTCGAGGTGGTCGTCACCCAGGGCACGGGCCGGGCGGCCGGCACGGTGCTGCTCTCCCACGCCGTCGAGGACGGTGACATCTGGCGCGCCTGCCAGACCCAGGACGCTGCCGTGCGCGACTGGGTGCACCTGGCCGTGGTGCGGGCCCGCGCCACCGGGGCGCCCGCCGTGTTCTGGCTGGATCCCGAGCGCGCCCACGACCGCACCATCGCCTCCCTGGTGGAGCGCTACCTGGCGGCCGAGGACACCACCGGCCTGGACATCCGCATCCTGGACCCGGTGGCGGCCACCCGCCTGTCCCTGGAGCGGGCCCGCCGGGGCGAGGACACGATTTCCGTGACCGGGAACGTGCTGCGCGACTACAACACGGATCTGTTCCCCATCCTGGAGGTGGGCACCAGCGCCAAGATGTTGTCGGTGGTGCCGCTCATGAACGGCGGCGGCCTGTATGAGACGGGCGCGGGCGGCTCCGCCCCCAAGCACGTGCGCCAGCTGCTGGAGGAGGACTACCTGCGCTGGGACTCCCTGGGCGAGTTCCTGGCACTGGCCGAGGCGCTGCGGCACGTGGCGCAGGTGAGCGGGAACGCCCGGGCCACGGTGCTGGCCGACGCCCTGGACGCGGCCACCACCACCCTGTTGGAGGAGGAGCGCTCCCCCGCCCGACGTCTGGGCGGCATCGACAACCGCGGCTCCCACGCCTGGCTGGCCCTGTACTGGGCGCGCGAGCTGGCGGCGCAGACGGCCGACGCCGACCTGGCGGCCCGCTTCGCGCCGGTGGCCGAGCGGCTGGGCGAGGTCAATGAGGCGGTGCAGGCCGAGTTGGTGGCGGTGCAGGGGCACCCGGTCGAGCTGGGCGGCTACTACCTGCCCGACCCGGCCCTGGCCGACGCCGTCATGCGCCCGAGCGCGGCCCTGAACGCCATCATCGACGCGTTGTGACCGCTGTGGTCTCAGTCGTATCCGCCCCCTGGCCGGCGCCCGTGGCCTCCGGCCCGCTGGACGCCGTCGTGGAGCTGCCGGGGTCGAAGTCGCTTTCGGCGCGGGCGCTGGTGACGGCGGCGGTGGCGGACGGCCCGACCACGCTGCACGGCGCCCTGCGCTCGCGCGACACCGAGCTCATGCGCGCCGCCCTGACCACGCTGGGGGCGCGCTTCGAGGAGCTTCCCGATGAGTCCGGCGGCTGCGCCGACGCCGCGCTGCGAGTCACGCCCGCGCCGCGCCCGTTCCCGACCCGCGCCGACGGCGACGCCGTGGCCCGCATCGACTGTGGCCTGGCCGGCACGGTCATGCGCTTCATCCCGCCGCTGGCCGCCCTGGCCGATGCGCCGGTGGTCTTCGACGGCGACGCCGCCGCCCGCCGTCGCCCGCTGGCTCCGCTCCTGGAGGCGCTGGCCGCCCTCGGCGCGGAGGTTGAGTACCTGGGTGAGCCCGGCTTCCTGCCGGTGCGGGTCGGTCCCGGCGACGGCGCCCTGCTGCGTCCGGCCGACCCGGCCCGCCCCGACCTGCCGCACCAAGCGGGTGTGGACGCCTCCGGTTCCTCCCAGTTCCTGTCCGCACTGCTGCTGGTCGGGTGCCTGCTTCCCGGCGGCCTGGCCGTCACCCCCTCCGGGCCGGTGCCGTCCCTGCCGCATGTGGCGATGACCGTGGAGTTCCTGCGCGGGCGCGGCGTCACCGTGGACGAGCCCGCACCCGACGCTCCGGTGGGCGCGCGCACCTGGACGGTGCACCCGGGAACGCCGCAGGGCGGCACTCTGGTCATTGAGCCGGACCTGTCCAACGCCGGCCCGTTTCTGGCGGCGGCACTGGTGGCGGGCGGGCGCGTCGGCGTGCGCCGCTGGCCGGGAGGCACCACCCAGGCGGGCGACGCCTGGCGGTGGCTGCTGCCGCGCCTGGGCGGCGCCGTCGAGGAGGCCCCCGCTGCGGACGGGTCGCTCACGCTCACCGCCGTCGGCACAGGCGAGCTGCACGGGATCGACGCGGATCTGTCCGCCGTCGGGGAGCTGACCCCCACGGTGGCGGCGCTGGCCGCCCTGGCCTCGGCGCAGGGCCACGCCTCGCGCCTGCGCGGCATCGGCCACCTGCGCGGGCACGAGACCGACCGCCTGGCCGCGCTGGAGGCCGAGATCAACCGGGTCGGTGGGAGGGCCCACCAGACCGCCGACGGCTTGGAGATCGCCGCCCTGCACGCCGGGGCGCGTCTGCGCCCGGCCCGGCTGCGCGCCTACGCCGATCACCGGATGGCGACCTTCGCCGCCGTAGTCGGCCTGGGCGTGCCCGGAATCGAAGTGGACGACATCGCCTGCACCGCCAAGACCCTGCCCGACTTCCCCGCCCTCTGGACGAGCCTGCTCACCGACCAGGAGGCACGCTGATGGCCCGCCGCGACATCGGCACCGACGACCCGCGCGTGCGGGTGCGCCCCGGCAAGCGGTCACGCCCGCGCACCAAGCAGCGCCCGGCCCACGCCGACGCCGTGCCCGGCATGGTCACCCGCATCGACCGCGGCCACTACCGCATCCGCCTGGAGGACCCCGCCCTCACCGCCGACGGCACCGGGGACATCACCGCGATGAAGGCCCGCGAGCTGGGACGGGGGAAGGTCGTAGTCGGGGACCGGGTAGCCGTCGTCGGCGACGTCTCCGGCCGCAAGGACACCCTCGCCCGCATGGTGCGCGTGGGGGAGCGGCGCACCCTGCTGCGCCGCAGCGCCGAGGACGGCGACGCCGCCGGCACGGAGAAGCCGGTGGTGGCCAACGCCGACCTGCTGGTGATCGTCACCGCCCTGGCGGACCCGCAGCCGCGCCCGCGCATGATCGACCGCTACCTGGTGGCCGCCTACGACGCCGGCATGGAGCCGCTGCTGATCCTCACCAAGTCGGACCTGGCCGACGCCGCCCCACTGCTTACCCTGTACGAGCCTCTGGGGGTGCGCTCGGTGGCGACGCGGCTGGACCCGTCCAGCCGGGCGGAGGCCACCCGTGCCGGCGGCGACGGCGTGGAGGCGGTCCGCGAGCTGATCACCGGACGCACCTCGGTTTTCGTCGGTCACTCGGGGGTGGGCAAGTCGACGCTCATCAATGCGCTCGTGCCCGGGGCGGACCGGGTCACCGGCGAGGTCAACGAGGTCACCGGCCGCGGCCGCCACACCTCCACCAACCTGCAGGCACTCGAGCTGCCGGGCGGCGGCTGGGTGATCGACACCCCCGGGGTGCGCTCCTTCGGGGTTGCGCACGTGTCCAGCGCCGATGTGCTGCGCGGCTTCCCCGACCTGGCCGAGGTCGCCGAGGACTGCCCGCGCGGCTGCACGCATCAAACAGGCGTCATCGAATGCGCCCTGGACGAGTGGGCCGCTGCTGGCGACTTGGAGCCGTCCAAGCGGGAGCGGCGCCGGGCCCGCGTCGACTCCTTCCGGCGGCTGCTCGCCCCCGCCCTGGAGGCGGAGGACCCGACGAGTCCGCCGGCGCACCGCCGGTGAGCACCGTAATCCGGCCGGGCCGACCGGAGGACCTGGACGCCGTCGCGGACCTGCTTACCACAGTGTTCGCCACCGACCCGCTCATGCGCACCATTGCCAAGGCAGCTCCCGACCCGCGGGCGGCCCTGGGCCACCTGCATCGCTGTGAGCTGGGCGGCCGCTATCTCTCCCCCGATCCCGCCCGCCGCGCCGGCGCACACGTGGACCTGATGATCGACGACGACGCCGGTCCCGGCGATCGCGTGCTCGGCGTCGCGCTGTGGGACGCCCCTTCCCTCGGCGAGGATGCAACACGCGCCTTCGGTCCCGATTTGTCCACCGGTCTCGATCCGAGCCTGCTCGGCGACGCCTGGGAACTGGTGCGGCTCGACGTCGTCCAGTGCGCGGCCGCCCAGCCGCCCCATCCGTACTGGTACCTGTACATGCTCGCCGTCGTTCCCGAAGCCCGCGGCAACGGCACCGGCACCGCACTGCTGCGCCACGGTCTTAAACGCGTGGACGCCGACGGCATGACCGCGCATCTGGAATCGACCACGCCTGGCTCGCGACGGCTGTACCAGCGCCTGGGATTCACCTTGACGGCCACACTTGCTGCTCCCCCACTGCCAACCTACTGGGCCATGACCCGCCCCGCACGTACGCGGCGGTGAGGGACGGCTGAGGACGAAGAAACACGCGCTGTGTTCAGCCGGTCGTTTTCCCAACTTCCGGCTTTGGCAGACGTTAGCCTGAGCATATGTCCGTCCCCCTGGCCGCCGCGGCGCATCTGCCTCGCCCCGCCTGGGCGGACCTGTCTGCACGGGCAGAGCTCTCCCAGGCACGTCGTCGGGTACTCGAGGAGATCGAGCACGCCTCCCACCCGCTGACCGCCGCGCAAGTAGCCCGGGCCCTGGACCTGCATCACAACACCGTGCGCGAGCATCTGGACGCCCTGGTGGAGGCAGGCCTCGTCACCGTGTCCACCAGCTCCACCGGCCGCCGCGGCCGCCCCGCCCTGCGCTATGCACCCGCCGGGCCCGACCCGGCGCAGGTGGTCGGCTCCTACCTGGCGCTGCTGGATGCAATCGTCGATCAGCTCGGCGACGGCGAGCAGGCCCGGCAGCGAGCACTGGCGATCGGAAGGCGCTGGGCGCAGCTGACGCCAGCCGATCCCGCTGCCCCATCGGCACAGGCCGCCAACCCGGCCGCGCAGTTGGAGGCCCTGCTGCCGCACCTGTCGGTCATGGGATTCGCACCCGAATTCGACGGCGAGCAGGTGGTTCTCAAGGCCTGTCCGCTGGTCACCTCCTCGCGTCCGCCCCACGCATTGGTGTGCCTGATGCATCAGGGATTCCTCAATGAGCGATACGGCAAGGCGCCGGCGGATGCCCCAAGGTCCGACGACGCAGTGGACGGCCCCGCAGGATCGATCCGATTCTCGGTCACTCCACTGTGCGCCGATGGCTGCCACGTCACCGCCACCGCCGTCACGGAAGCGGCGCCCGCCCACGCTAAGCGCTTTCCAGCACTCAAGCGCTGACCCGCAGGCGTCCCATGGCCCCTTCTCCATTTCTCCATATGGGCGAAGGCGTGGCTCACAAGCGCGTAGGCGCCCGGAGCGGGCGGCACGCATTCGACGAATCCGCCCTGGGCCGGCTGCAGGCCGAGCGCCTGCCCGCCCCCGGACCAGGCCCCGCCAAGGCCAGCAGGTCGGGGCCTTGGCGGACACCTTGTCCGCGTCGGTCCCGCCGCCCGCAAGACCGAGGTAGACCTCCGACTGGATCATCACGTATGCGCGGTCCACCTCGGTCGGCCCGGGCGGATCGATGATGACGGCGCCGTGCATGCCGCCGTCCAGGTGGACACTCATCGGGGCCGTGGAGCAGTGGCACAGCTAGATGCCCGAGCGCTGCGCCGTGAACTCGTAGACGAGGGAGTCGCCGGGATCGATGGAGCGCATCACCTCGTCGGGTGGGACCACGCCGACGTGGAAGTCGATCGAGTGACTCATGGAGCCGTCATTGACCAGGGTGATGAGGAAGGTGTCGCCCACCTTGCCGCGCAGCACCGGGCCGGGCACCCGCCCGCTGGAGGTCATGCGCCGCTGGGTGACGCCGCCGCCCACGTGCATGGCCTGCTCGGTGACGGTGAGGGTGCGCTCGTGGACGGTGGCTGAGGTGTCGGCGGGCGCCAGCGCGGCGTCGGAGGGCTCCACCGCGTCGGGCACGAAGCGCATGCCCTCCACCGTGACGGTCACCGCGGTGGTGCTGCCGGTGGCGTCGTGTCCTGCTCGTCTACGCGTGCGGCCAGGGCGGCGCGCCAGGCGGCGACGCCGCCGAGGGCTGCACGGCAGGACGACCGCCACCTTGTTTTCCATGCCCGATACCGTAATAAAATGTGGTGGCTCCCGGCAATCATGTACTACCGGACCGGCTCCACAGCCGGTCCGTGCCGGGAGTCCCCGAGCCCGACCGCGCCAGCGCACCGGGACGGGGCCCACCGCATCAGCATCCGGAACCATGCACCAGGAGGCACCCTTGAGCGCAGACCCCAGACTCATCCCGATCCAGGAGACCCGCTCCCACGGCGGCTGTGGGTGCGGCTGCGGCGGGGCGGGCGCAGAGCGCCTGACCCTGGATGTGCGCCCCATCCCTCACCGACTGCGCCACCCCGCGGTCCTCGGCGCAGTCTCCTCGCTGGGCGTGGGCGAGGGCTTCGACCTTCTCGCCCCGCACGTGCCCACGCCGCTGCTGGCACAGATCGACCAGCTGCCCATGACCGTGGAGCACACGCTGCTGGAGGTGGAGGACGGCTTCGCCCGCGTGGAGATCCTCCGGGTCGGCTGAGTACCATCACCGCATGAGTGCGCAGGCCGTCGTCGCCGCGCCCGCGGCCGTCCCGGATCAATTGGTGGATCGCTTCGGGCGCACCGTGCGTGACCTGCGCCTGTCGGTGACCGACCGCTGCAACCTGCGCTGCACCTACTGCATGCCGGAGCAGGGCCTGGAGTGGTTGCCCGGCCCGCAGCTGCTGACTGTGGACGAGCTCGCCCGGCTGGCGCGGTTGGCGGTTGAGCGCCTGGGCGTGGAGCGGATCCGGCTCACCGGCGGGGAGCCGCTGCTGCGCCGCGACCTGGAGGAGATCGTCGCCGCCATGGCGGGGCTGCGCACCCGCGGCGGCTTCAAGCCGGACATCGGGCTTACCACCAACGCCCTGGGCCTGGAGAGGCGGGCCGCCGGGCTGCGCGCGGCCGGTTTGGACCGGGTCAACGTCTCCATCGACGCCCTCGACCCGGGTGAGTACGCACGGCTGACGCGCCGCGACCGGCTGGGGGATGTGCTCCGCGGAGTCGCGGGCGCCCAGGACGCTGGGCTCTCCCCCATCAAGGTCAACGCGGTGGCCGTCCCCGGCGGCCTTGATGAGCGGGCGCCGCGGCTGCTGGCCGAGTGCCTGCGTCGTGGATGGCAGCTGCGCTTCATCGAGCACATGCCGCTGGGCCCGCGCGGATCCTGGCGGGCCGGCGACGTCGTCGGCGCGCAGCAGGTGCTGGCGGTGCTGCGGCGGGCGGGTTTCACGCTCGCCCCGGCGGGCCGGCCCGACCGGCGCCCGGCCGCACTGTGGGACGTCGCCGCGGGCACCGGTCCGGACGGACTGGATTATCCGGCGGGGCGGGTCGGGGTGATCGCCTCGGTTACCACGCCCTTCTGCGCCGACTGCGACCGCACCCGGATCACCGCCAATGGCCGCCTGCTCACCTGTCTGTTCTCGACCACCGACACGGACCTGCGCGGCCCCCTGCGTGCGGGCGCCGACGACGAGGAGCTGCTGCGCCTCTGGACCACTGCGACCTGGGGAAAGCCGCGCGCGCACGGAACGGATGATCCGCAAGCGGCGCCCGACGGGTTCACCACCCCCACCCGCACCATGTCCGCCATCGGCGGCTGAACCCCCAACCCCGCGCGCCGAGATCGGTAGAAGTCACGTGCCGAGATCGGTAGAAGTCACGTGCCGAGATCGGTCCGAGTCGAGGAAGGCGGCACAATTGCTGCGCCGACTCCGGGCAGGCCATCCTGCCGGGCCGACAATCCTCGCCAACGAGGTCGTGCGGAGTGGGGCTCGAGCGCATCCAGTCGTCGACGTCGCCACCGCGGGCACCGTTTGCCGGCCCCTGCGCCCGCAGCTATACAGTCAGTTCCTGAACCGACGAGTCCCCCCGAGCCGTTGCGCTCACACCACGCCCCAGGACTACACACAACCAAGGAGAGGCGTCTTGACCAACACGGCCGACACCGGCAACCCCGACCTCATGGTGCTCGAAGTGCATTACTTCGCCGCGGCAGCCGCGGCCGCCGGGTGCGCCGAGGAGCGGCTGGAGCTGCCCACCGGCATGACCCTGGCCGGGCTGCGCGAGCTGCTGGCCGGGCGCGGGCTGGAACTGGCCAAGGTCATCGGCGTGTCCAGCTACCTGGTCAATTCGGTTTCGACCCCGTCCGATTCACTGACAGAGTTGCGCGACGGCGACCGGGTGGACGTGCTGCCGCCCTTCGCGGGCGGCTGAGCCCGCGGGCGAAGCGCGGGAGGCAGGGTCCGCGCGGGCACCGCGCAGCCGAGTCCCTCGGCCGGAGGATCTACGGTGCGCGGCCGCCGTCGCTCACCGACGCTCAGGGCGTGTTGGACCAGGCGCGGGTGCCGTCGGCGAATACCTGTTGCTTCCAAATGGGCAGACTGGCCTTGATCTTCTCGACGAGATCGCCCACGGCCGCGAAGGCGGCCGCCCTATGGTCGGCGCTGACCGCTACCGCTAGTGCAGTCTCCCCCACGGCCAGCTCGCCGACGCGGTGCGCGACCGCGAGTGCGCGCAGTCCCTCGCGGGCGGCGATCTGAGCGGCGATCGTGCCGATGACCTCGTCCGCACTGGGATGCGCTGAGTAGAGAATTGCGGTGACCCCGCGCCCGTCGTCGTGGTTGCGGACCCTGCCATCAAAAGTGACGACGGCGCCCGCGGCCGGGTCCGCCACCGCGGCGGTGAGCCGACCGGTGTCGACGGGGGCGGAGGAGACCTCTGCACATACGATCCGGGCCGACGACGGCGTCTCGGCGGCGTGGCGGAGTCCGGGGGGCGAGTCGGCCTGGGTCACTGTCGTCTCCTCCTGGCGGTTGCCGCTCCGGCAGCGCCATACGCGGCGGGTTGCCGTGCGGCGTGAGCGGCCCCTGGGAGGGTACACGCCGCCGGGCGATGACGCCGTGGTCCGAGAGATGCAGCCGCGGACGACGGCGGGGCATGATGGGCCAAGGGAGCGTCGCCTTCCGCCGCAGCGGGGCACAGCCCCTCAGCAACGTAAACGCATGACAAGGAACCCCTCCATGACCTCCGACATGCTGTCGCCCGAGGAATACCTCACCCGGGTACTCGCCGCGCTGACACCGTTGGACCCGGTCGAGGTGCCGCTGGAGCGGGCCCACGGACTGGTCCTGGCCGAGGATGTGCGCTCCGCCGTGCCGGTCCCGCCCTGGACTAACTCGGCCATGGACGGTTACGCCGTGCGCGCTGCGGATGTGGCGGGCGCCCACACGGCCGCCGTCACCCTGCCGGTGGCGGGCGACGTCCCGGCGGGGGCGGCGCCGGGGCCGCTGGCCGCCGGGACGGCGCAGCGGATCATGACCGGTGCCATGCTGCCAGAGGGCGCCGACGCGGTGGTCAGGGTGGAGGACACCGACCAGCCTCCGGGCGCGGGCCCGCTGCCGGAACGGGTGGAGGTGCGCACCGCCGTCGCTCCGGGCACTAACGTGCGTCACGCCGGCGAGGACGTGGCCGTGGGCGACCTGGTGCTCGCCCGTGGGACGGTGCTCAAGGCCACCGCCGTGTCCGCCGCCGCCGCTGTAGGCCGCCGCGCGGTGCGGGCAGTGCCACGGCCGCGCGTCGCCGTCGTCGTCACCGGCGCGGAGCTGGCCGGAGCCGGTCGCGATCCGGCGGCCGGAACCATCCCCGACTCCAACGGCCCGCTGCTGTCCGGGCTCGTGGCCGAGCACGGCGCGCGACTCACGTCGGTCGCCCGCAGCGTCGACACCCCCGCGGCGCTGGCCGATGCCCTGCGCGCGGCCGCCGTAGACGCCGATCTGATCATCACCTCCGGGGGCGTGTCGGTGGGGGCCTTCGACCCGTTCACCGCCCTGGCCGACGCCCGCGGGCAGGTGAATGGCCCATCCGGGAACCGCATCGAGCTGGCAACGGTCAAGGTGGCGATGCAGCCCGGCAAGCCACAGGGATACGGCGCCGTGCGGACCCGGGACGGGCGCCGGGTTCCGGTCATCGGGCTGCCCGGCAACCCGGTGAGCGTGCTCGTGTCCTTCACCACCATCGTCGCCCCAGCTCTGGCCCGCCTGTCCGGCCACGAAACGGGGGCCGGGCTGGATGCTTCCGGCGGTATCGGGATGCCGACGACGATGGCGCGGGCCGCCGTCGGCTGGCGCGGCCCGCTGGGGCGCCGACAGCATGTGCCGGTGCGCTTCGTCGCACCGCCGGAGCCGCTGCCCGCCGGGGCGGCGCCTGAAGCCGTCTGGGTGGCGCCGTCGCACCGGCTGGGATCGGGCTCCCACCTGGTCGCCTCACTGCCCGCAGCCCAGGCGCTGGCCGTGGTGGAGGCCGACGTCGACGCCGTCGCCGTCGGCGACCCGGTCCGGCTGCTCGCGCTGTCGGCCCCCTCCGGGCCGGTGCAGTATTCGATCCGGTAGGGGCGTGCCCCGGCACAAAACCACTTGATTCCACACCTCCCAAGGAGATCCATGCGCCTGTTCCGTCGTAAGGCCAACCCCACCGGGATGGCAATGCCCACGAGCAGCCCCGAAGGCACCTTGCCCGCCGCTACTTCTGCGCCTGCCGAGACCGCGGCGAGCGGTCCCGTCCGCCTGCCCCACCTCGATGGCTCCGGGGCCGCACACATGGTCGACGTGTCCGCCAAGCAGCCCACCGTCCGCACCGCCACCGCCACCGCCTTCGTGTCCTGCTCCCCGGCGATCATTGCGGCGCTGCGCGACGATGCCGTCCCCAAGGGGGACGCGCTCGCGGTCGCGCGCATCGCCGGGATCGCCGCCGCCAAGCGGGTTCCGGAGCTGCTGCCGCTGGCGCACGTCATCGGCGTGCACGCGTGCAACGTGAAGCTGAGCATTCACGACGACGGCGTGCGCATTGAGACGCTGGTGCGCACCGCCGACCGCACGGGGGTGGAGATGGAGGCGCTGACGGCGGCCACGGTTGCGGGCCTGGCACTGGTTGACATGGTCAAGGGCGTAGACCGGGGCGTGGCGCTGCACGAGGCCAAGGTGACGTCCAAGTCCGGCGGCCGCTCCGGCCACTGGGTCCGCCCGTCCGAAGACTCCGACGCGGGCGACGCCGGGCGGGCCAGCGCCTAATGAGTGCCTTTGCGGCGGGAGTCCCCGGGGCCGCCCGGAGCACAGTGATGGACAACGCCGAGGCCCCGGAGGGCGGCCGGGCAGTCGGAACCCGCAAGCTCGACGTGGTTGTGCTCGCCGGCGGGACCGGGAGGCGCCTGGGCGGGGCGTCGAAGCCGGATGTGGTCGTCCGCGGCGCGCGCCTGTTGGACCACGTGCTGGGCGGGATTGAAAGGGTACGCGCCCAGTTGCCGCCCGGGGACGTAGTCGTGGTGGCGCCGCCGACGGTTGCCGTACCAGCCGGAGTACTGCGGGCGCTGGAGGATCCGCCGTGGGGCGGGCCGGTGGCGGGGATCGCGGCCGGATTGGCGCGGCTGGCCGCCCTCGAGCAGGCATCGGAAACCGAACCGCCCGGGCCTGCGGGCGCCGTCGGCGACGAGCACCTGACCGCCGTCGTCACCTGCGATGCGCCGGATTCGTGGCGAGCCCTGCCCGTATTGCTGGAGGCGTTGGAGAACTGTGAGGGAGCCCCGGGCGCATGCGCCGTCGACGGCGACCATGTTCAGTACCTGCTGGGCGCGTACCGAACCGCCGCGCTGGCGGCCGTGGTCGCGCCCGGGGGCGTGGCGCTCCGGGATGTGGCAGTGCGGCGGGTGCTGGGCAGAATGGACCTGGTGCACGTCAACCTGGAGGATCGGGGCGATGAACTCGCCCGTGCCGCCCACGACCTGGACACCTGGGAGGACATCCGCGCCTACTCCCCCACCCCCACCCCGCGAGATCGGTAGACGTTACGTGCCCAGATCGGTAGACGTTACGTGCCCAGATCGGTAGATATGGCTGAAGCGCAGCCGTGGCGACGCGCGGCTCAGTGTTGCAAGCGCTCGCGCTTGGTTCGCAGACTCGTGACCGGCCGCTCCTCACACGCCGTCCGGGGCAGCAACGCGCGCAACATCGCTAGCGCCCGCCCGGCGTCGAGTACGTCGTCCGGCGAGAAATGCGCAAGCTCGAAGCCGTGCTCAGTGAAGAGTTCATCGCGTGCGGACTGCTTGGCTTTGGTGGTATCGGCGTCGTGCGCGTACTTGATCAGGCCATCCACTTCAGCCACCCTGCGCAGGCTCCACCAGCCGAGGTCCGCATAGCACGTTTTCTCCGCGGTGCGTAAGGGCATTTGCGGCGTGGGGGTGGTGATTCCATTGACCAGGCAGATTCGGCGCAGTTCCGTCTCATACGGAGACTGGCTCCAGGGCGTGGCGGCCCCGATGACGGCGCGAGCCCGCCGCACCCCGCGCTCTCCGCTCCGGTCGTTCAGCCTTGCCAGGACTCTTGCCCGTATAGCAGCCGCCACCTGGTTGATCTCGACGGCACGGTCCCAAGGGCGATCGACGCCGTCGGGTCCGGAGGGGTCGACACCGGCAGGCGGCAGGGCGCCCGAGGCCACGGCAAGTAGCGAGTCGACGGCGACCAATGCGGCGTCGGGCTCCAAATAACGGGCGCAGTCCTCGATGGTGCGTTCGATTCCGGTCACGCGCAGCCCGCCTATGGTGACGACGTCGTCGCCTGAGACCGGGAAGGTGTGCCGGGTGACGGGACGGCGCGCGAGTGCACGACGGCGGTCAAGCGGCCCGAGCTCTCGGCTGGGCGGGCGTGTAGGGTCGCGTCGCGTCGGCGGCCGATGCATACCCGCCGGCCGGTAAGAGACCGCCAGATGTAGCGACTGGGGCGTGCGCCATGTCGTGCCTCCGTGAAGCAGGACGGCGCTCTCCAACACAATCACCCCCTCGAGAGCGTCGGCTCGAAAGGCTTCGAGCATCGCATGGTGTATGGCTGCGCGTTGTTCCCACGCGGCGACGTCGCGGGAGACGTGCACGTAGGCGTCACGCCGTATCCGAGTGAGCCGCCCCGAGTCAACGCCGTCTTCTAGCAGACTGCGCCCCACGGTGGAGCGTCGCACCAGCGCCGGAGGAATCGCGCTTGGTGGCTTGTGGAAGAACGCCTCGTTATCCATGGGGAGAGCGTGCAGTAACCAGCCGGATCAACGCTGGCGGCCTGTGGACGCGCACGCTCGGGTATGCGGTGAATCCGGTCTGTGGACGACGGCGGCGGTGGATACCGACCACTTCTACCGAACTCGGCACGTGACTTCTACCGAACTCGGCGAAGGGGGGCGGTCAGTGGTCGCCGCCGCCCAGCTGCTCCAGCACATGCGGCACCAGCGGGCCCACCACGGCGATGGTGTCCTTGACACCGCCGCGCGAGCCGGGGGCGTTGACCACGAGCACGCCGTCGGCATCGCGGCTGGTGACCCCGACGAGCCCGCGCGACAGGCTCGACAGCGGCGTCTGCTTCAGCCCGTAGGTGCGGATCTGCGCCTCGATCCCCTCCAGCCGCACCGCCAGCAGGGGCGCGGTGCCCTCGGGGGTCAGGTCGCGCGGGGTGACGCCGGTGCCGCCGGTGGTCAGCACGACCCGGGCACCGGCCGCAACCGCCTCCTCGATGGCCGTGCGCACCGGCTCCACGCCGTCGGGCACCACCCGCACGGCGTCGACCACGACGTCGTGCTCGCGAAGCAGCCGCACGGCCAGAGGACCGGAGACGTCCTCACGCTCACCGCTGACGCAGCGGTCGGAGACGGTGATGACGGCGCCCCTGACCGGCGCGAGCAGGGGGCGCAGCCCCTTCTGAGGAACGGGGGCCGACTCGGGCTCGGCGGCGGGCTCGGAGACAGGCTCCGTGAGGGGACGGTGCGGCGTCGGCTGGCTCATGGCGGCCACGGTAGTCGGCGACGCCGGGAAGCGCCCACAGCGGGCCGCGCTCCCGGTCCGGGTTGTTGCCGGCGACGCCCAAGCGCCGCCCCGCGCCCGGCGACAGTCCGACGTTGCCCTGCCTGACCAGGGAAGATGCCAGCACCTCGCCCAGGATTATGCATTAGCTCACACCCACGTTTCTTATTCCGGTGCAAACCGGATCAAACCCATGGGCCGGAGCCACGGGGACAAGCCGAAAAGTCCACCCGCGCCCGGAATCACTAAACGTTCAGGCACCATGAAGCAACCGCTCGGGGCTGCTCCCACGGGCGGCGACGCCGGGACCGCACCCGGCTCACTCACGGTTACCGCGCCCAACCCCCAGGAGTCTCAGCACCATGAGTCAACTCGACACCACCGGCCGCGTCCTGACCGGCTGGAATCCGGAGGAGTCGGAGAACTGGTCGGCGTCGATCGCCTGGCGCACCCTGGCCATCACCACTTTCTCCCTGATGCTCGGCTTCACGGTGTGGTTCCTGCCCAGCGCCGTCGCCCCGCGCCTGAACGAGGTCGGCTTCGCGCTGACCAAGAACCAGATCTACTGGATCACCTCCATGCCGGGCCTGTCCTGCGCGGCGCTGCGCCTGATCTACATGTTCCTGCCGGCCACGATCGGCTCGCGCAAGATGATCGGCTGGTCCTCCCTGCTGTACGTGCTGCCCATGCTCGGCTGGTTCTTCGCCGTGCAGAGCCCCTCCACCTCCTTCGGCACGCTGCTGGCGCTGTCCTTCACCTGCGGCATCGGCGCGGCGACCTTCTCCGGCTACATGCCCTCCACCGGCTTCTTCTTCCCCAAGCGCCTGTCCGGCACGGCCCTGGGCCTGCAGGGCGGACTGGGCAACATGGGCATGAGTGTCATCCAGCTCGCGGCCCCGTTCCTGATGAGCACGAGCCTGTTCGGGCTCACCTGGGTGGCCCCCTACGCGCCCGACGCCCCCAGGGTCTTCAACGCCACCGTGTTCTTCCTGCCGTGGTCCCTGATCGCCGCCGCCCTGGCCTTCGTCTACATCAAGGACGTCCCGGTCAAGGCGAACATCCGCCAGCAGTTGGACATCTTCGGCAACATCGACACCTGGCTGATGACCGTCCTGTACATCATGACCTTCGGAATCTTCTCCGGCTTCGCCGCGCAGACCGCCAACATCATCAACAACAACTACGGGGCCTCCTCCCCGCTGGCGCAGACGCTCGCCGCCGCCGACCTGCCCAAGGGCGCCTCCTATGCCTTCATCGGCACGCTGCTGGGCTCCTTCCTGCGCTTCGCCTGGGGTCCGCTGTGCGACCGCTTCGGCGGCGCCATCTGGACCTTCGTCTCCGCCGTCGGCATGGCCGCCACCATGGCCTTCTGCGGCTGGCAGGTGGCCACCGCGAACGACGCCGGCGACTTCCGCGTGTTCATGATCGGCCTGCTGGCCATGTTCTTCTTCGCCGGAGTGGGCAATGCCTCCACCTTCAAGCAGATGCCCATGATCATGCCCAAGCGCCAGGCGGGCGGTGCGATCGGCTTCACCGCCGCCGTCGCCTCGCTGGGCCCCTTCCTGGTCGGCATCGCCCTGACCCTGATGCCCACCTCCACGTTCTTCTACGGCTGCGCCGTCTTCTGCGTGGTGTGCGCCGTCATCTGCTGGATCCGCTACGCCGGCCCCTCCGCCAAGCGCCCGGGCTGATCCGCCCGACGACGGCGCGCCGCTGCCGCCCCGGGGGCACGAAGCGGCCGACCGACTCGCCAAACCGCTCCTACCTACCGCCCACACCCCGTCAAGGACCCGCGATGAGCACACCGACCGCCCCGATCGTCCCCGGACCCGACGCCAGGGTAGAAAGCGCCCCGGGCCTGTTCACCCTGGGCTCCTACCTGCGCCGGGGCGAGGCCTCCGCCGACGCCCGCCGCCTGTTCCTCCAGGGCGGCCGCGACGCCGACACCTTCTACCGGCACCGGTGGAGCCACGACAAGATGGTCCACTCCACCCACGGGGTCAACTGCACCGGCTCGTGCGCCTGGGAGGTGTATGTCACCGACGGCGTGATCACCTGGGAGAAGCAGATCACCGACTACCCCACCACCGGGCCGGACATGCCCGAGTACGAGCCCCGCGGCTGCCCGCGCGGCGCCGCCTTCTCCTGGTACACCTACTCCCCCACCCGCATCCGCTACCCGTATGTGCGCAGCGTGCTGCTGGACGCCTTCCGCGCCGCCCGTCAGCGGCACGACGGCGACGCCGTGGCCGCCTGGGCCGAGGTCACCGGGGACGAGGAGACCTCCCGCGCCTACAAGTCCGCCCGTGGGCGAGGCGGCATGGTGCGCGTCGGCTGGGACGAGGCGATGGACATCATCGCCGCCGCCTACGTGCACACGATCCGCACCTGGGGCCCGGACCGCTGCGCCGGCTTCTCCGTCATCCCGGCCATGTCCATGCTCTCCTACGGGGCGGGCGCCCGCTTCCACGAGCTGATCGGCGGCACCATGCTGTCCTTCTACGACTGGTACGCGGACCTGCCGCCGGCCTCCCCGCAGGTGTTCGGCGACCAGACCGACGTGCCGGAGGCGGGCGACTGGTACAACGCCCAGTACCTGATCATGTGGGGCTCGAACCTGCCGCTGACCCGCACCCCGGACGCCCACTTCATGGCCGAGGCCCGCTACCACGGGCAGAAGGTCGTGGCGGTCTCCCCCGACTACGCCGACAACACCAAGTTCGCCGACCAGTGGCTGCGGGTGGCGCCCGGCACCGACGGGGCGCTGGGAATGGCCATGGGGCACGTGATTCTGTCCGAGTTCCACGTGGGCCGGCGCGAGCCCTTCTTCCTGGACTACATGCGCCGCCACACCGACGCCCCCTTCCTGGTGGAGCTGGTCCCCTCCCCCGACGGCACCAGCCTGGTGCCGGGCCGCTTCGTCACCGCCGACGGCGTGCCGGGGGTGGCCGATGACCGGCCCCGCGGCGAGTTCCGCCCGCTGGTGTGGGACCGCGAGCGCGGCCCCGCCGACCCCGGCGGCACGCTGGCCGATCGCTTCACCCCCGAGGGTGAGGGCAGGTGGAACCTGCTCATGGAGGGCGTGGACCCGATCATGTCCATCGCCGACCTCGACGGCGCCGCGCCCGCCGCGGGCCCGCCTGCCGCCGACCGCGGGGCCGCCGGAGATCTCCCCGGCCCGACGGGCGCCGTCGTCGAGCCCACGGAGATCCTGCTGCCCCGCTTCGACCTGCCCGGCTCCCAGACGCCCACCGGCTCCGTCGGCGGCGGCGTCATCCGGCGGGGCGTGCCCGCCACCCGACTGCCCGACGGGCGCCTGGTCACCACCGTCTACGACCTGCTGCTGGCCGACTACGGCGTCACCCGCCCCGGCCTGCCCGGCCAGTGGCCCGCCGACTACCACGACGCCACCGTCCCCGGCACGCCCGCCTGGGCGGCCGAGCTGACCGGTGTACCCGGACCGGCCACCATCCGGGTGGCGCGCGACTTCGCCGCCAACGCCATCGAGTCCGGCGGCCGCTCCCAGATCATCATGGGCGCCGGCATCAACCACTACTACCACGCCGACGAGATCTACCGGACGATCCTGGCGCTGACCTCCATGTGCGCCACCCAGGGCGTCAACGGCGGCGGCTGGGCCCACTACGTCGGCCAGGAGAAGGTGCGCCCGATCGCCGGCTGGTCGCAGTTCGCCTTCGCCCTGGACTGGCACCGACCCGCCCGCCAGATGATCTCCACCGGCTTCTGGTACCTGACCACCGACCAGTGGCGCTACGACGACACCCCGGCCGAGCGGCTCGCCTCCCCGCTGGGGGCCGGCACCCTGGCCGGCAAGACCGCCTCGGACACGCTGGTGGAGGCGATGCGGCGCGGCTGGACGCCCTCCTACCCGACCTTCGACCGCAGTCCGCTGCTGCTGGGGCAGCAGGCCGCCGAGTCGGGCATGAAGCCACAGGACTACGTCGTCGACCAGCTGTCCAAGGGGGAGCTGCGCTTCGCCTGCGAGGACCCGGACGCCCCGGAGAACTTCCCGCGCATCCTGGCCTCCTGGCGCACCAACCTGCTGGGCTCGTCGGCCAAGGGCACCGAGTTCTTCCTGCGACACATGGTGGGCGCCGCGAATGACGTGAACGCCGCCGAGACCCCCGCGGAGCGCCGCCCGGTGTCCATGACCTGGCGGGAGCAGGCGCCCCAGGGCAAGCTCGACCTGATGTGGACGGCGGACTTCCGCAACACCTCCACCACGCTGCACTCCGACGTCGTGCTGCCCGCGGCCACCTGGTACGAGAAGTACGACCTGTCCACCACGGACATGCACCCCTTCATCCACTCCTTCAACCTGGCGATCGACCCGCCGTGGGAGGCGCGCAGCGACTTCGACATCTACCAGCAGCTGGCCGAGCTGGTCAGCCAGTGGGCGCCGAAGTACCTGGGCACCCAGACCGACGTCGTCGCCGCCCCGCTCACCCACGACACCCCCGACGCCATGACCATGCCGCACGGGGACGTCTCCGCCCTGCCGCAGGCGTGGGTGCCGGGCGTGACCATGCCCAAGCTGGTGCCGGTCGAGCGGGACTACACCCAGATCCGCAACAAGTTCGACGCCGTCGGCCCGCTGGTGGAGTCCCCCGGCATCCCCATCAAGGGCATCATGCTGCACCCGGAGCGGGAGATGGAGCGGCTGCGCCGCGCCCACGGCACCGGCGCCGGCGCCGCCGAGGGCCGCCCGCTGATCGACACGCCCATCAGGGCCGGCGACGCCGTCATGCACATGTCCGGCGCCACCAACGGCCACCTGGCCACCCAGGGCTGGCAGACCCTGTCCCGGCGCACCGGCACCCCCCTGGTGGAGCTCAGCGAGGAGGAGGCCGGCAAGCAGGTCACCTTCGCAGACACCCAGGTGAAGCCGCAGCCGGTGATCACCACCCCGGAGTGGTCCGGCTCCGAGCACGGGGGCAGGCGCTACTCGGCCTTCGTGGTCAATGTGGAGCACGCCAAGCCGTGGCACACGCTCACCGGCCGCATGCACTACTACCTGGACCACGACTGGGTGCGGGACATGGGCGAGTCGCTGCCGGCCTTCCGCCCGCCGCTGGACTTCGCCTCCCTGTACGGGGAGGCGGCCCCCGGGCAGGTGGGCACCGCCCAGGACGGCGGCGTCGAGGTGGCGGTGCGCTACCTGACCGTGCACAACAAGTGGGCGATCCACTCCCAGTACTACGACAACCTGCACATGCTCACCCTGGGCCGGGGCGGGCAGACGATCTGGATGAGCCCGGCCGATGCGGACAAGATCGGCGTGCGCGACAACGAGTGGGTGGAGGCCTACAACCGCAACGGGATCGTGGCGGCCCGGGCGGTCGTCTCCCACCGCATCCCCGAGGGCACCGTGTTCATGCACCACGCCCAGGAGCGCACCATGAACACCCCGCTGACCGAGTCCTCGGGGCGGCGCGGCGGCACCCACAACTCACTGACACGCATTGTGCTCAAGCCCAGTCACTTCGCGGGCGGCTACGCGCAGCTGTCCTACGCCTTCAACTACATAGGCCCCACCGGCAACAACCGCGACGAGGTCACCCGCATTCGTCGTCGCACCAACCAGGAGGTGACCTTCTGATGAAGGTGATGGCCCAGATCGCCATGGTGATGAACCTGGACAAGTGCATCGGCTGCCACACGTGCTCGGTCACCTGCAAGCAGGCGTGGACCAACCGCGAGGGCACCGAGTACATGTGGTTCAACAATGTCGAGACCCGCCCCGGCGTCGGCTACCCCAAGGGCTGGGAGGACCAGGAGCGCTGGCACGGAGGCTGGGAGCGCACCGCCAGTGGTCGGCTGGTGCCGCGCTCGGGCGGGCGGCTGCGCCGTCTGGCGCATATCTTCGCCAACCCGGACCTGCCGGGCGTCCAGGACTACTACGAGCCGTGGACCTACGAGTACGACCGGCTGCTGTCGGCGCCGAAGGACTCCCCCAACATTCCGGTGGCGCGCGCCAAGAGCCAGCTGACCGGCGAGTACATGCCCACGATCCAGTGGGGCCCCAACTGGGACGACGACCTGGGCGGCTCCACCCAGACCCTGCACGAGGACCCGATCGTGGCGTCCATGAGCCGGAAGGTCGCCACCGAGATCGACCAGGCCTTCATGTTCTACCTGCCGCGCATCTGCGAGCACTGCCTGAACCCCACCTGCGTGTCCGCCTGCCCGTCCGGCGCCATGTACAAGCGCAGCGAGGACGGCATTGTGCTGGTGGACCAGGACGCCTGCCGCGGCTGGCGCATGTGTGTGTCCGCCTGCCCGTACAAGAAGGTGTACTTCAACCACACCACCGGCAAGGCGGAGAAGTGCACGCTGTGCTACCCGCGGCTGGAGGCCGGGCAGCCCACCGTCTGCTCCGAGACCTGCGTGGGCCGCCTGCGCTATCTGGGGGTGCTGCTGTACGACGCCGACCGGGTCTCCCAGGCGGCCGCCGTCGCCGACCCGCAGGACCTGTTCCCGGCGCAGCGGGAGATTCTGCTGGACCCCCACGACCCGGAGGTGGTGCGGGCCGCGCGCCAGGCGGGCGTGCCCGCCTCGTGGGTGCAGGCCGCCCAGCGCTCCCCCGTGTGGGACCTGATCTCCACCTACCGGGTGGCGCTGCCGCTGCACCCGGAGTACCGCACGATGCCGATGGTCTGGTACATCCCGCCGCTGTCGCCGGTGGTGGACGAGGTCGCCGCCGCGGGCCTGGACGGCGAGGACCACCGGGTGCTGCTGACCGCCGTATCCGAGATGCGCATCCCGCTGGAATACCTGGCCGGCCTGTTCACCGCCGGGGACACGAACGCCGTCGAGCTGGTGCTGCGGCGGCTGGCGGCCATGCGCTCCCACATGCGTCAGGTGCGCCTGGGCCACGAGGCCGACCCGGCCATCGCCGCCGCTGTCGGCATGAGCGGGGCGCAGCTGGAGGACATGTACCGGCTGCTGGCGATCGCCAAGTACGACGATCGCTACGTCGTGCCCACCGCCAGTCCGGAGGTGCCGCGCGGTATGACGGCGATGGCTGAGGACGTGCGCACCCTCCTGGGCGAGGGCGCCCCCGCCGCCTGTGGCGGTTCCGCCCAGGGCGCGGGCGGGCCGGTGCGCCTGCCGCTGCCGACTGCGCGTCGCAGCCCGGTGCCGACGGCGGGGCCTGGCATTGGTGCGGGCGCGGCCGGCCGGGGCGGAGGCCGCTGACATGGAGGCGAGGACGGGCCTAGGCGTGGGGCCGCTGGCACCGGCCGCGGCGGACATCGACGCCGCCGGGCGGGCGATCGTCCACATGAGCGCCTCGCTGCTGCTGGACTACCCCGCCGAGGGGGTGTTCGCCGAGCGGCTCGATGCCGTCGCCGCGGCGCTGGCGGACGCCCCCGAGCTGCCGCCGGCGGTGTCCGGGCCACTGGAGGAGTTCGTGGCCGAGGCGCGGGCCCGGGGCACGCGCGCCCTGGCCGAGCACTACGTGGAGGTCTTCGACCGGAGGCGGCGCTGCTGCCTGTACCTGAGCTACTACGCCGTCGGCGACACCCGCTACCGGGGTGCCGCCCTGCTTGCCTTCAAGCAGGCGCTGGCGGCCGCAGGCTACGAACTGGATCGCGACGAGTTGCCGGACTACCTGCCGGTGGTGCTGGAGCTCAGCGCCCGCAGCGGTGACGAGGTGGCCGACGTGCTGCTGTCCTCGCACCGGGACGGGCTGGAGGTGCTGCGCCGGGCACTGAGCGACGCCGACTCCCCCTACGCCCGCCTGCTCGACGCCGTCGTCGCCACGCTGCCGGCGGTGGACGCCGCCACCGCCGCGCGGGTGCGCGCCCTGGTGGCGGCAGGCCCGCCCACGGAGACCGTCGGCGTCACCGATGCCCTACCCTTCCCGACCATGCCGCCCGCGCCGCCTGTCGGCCGCCCGTCGTCCTTCATCCCCCAGGAGCAGTCATGAGCACCTTCGAGTCGGCGGTCGTGTGGACCGCCCTGCCCTACGTGTCCTTCATCCTGCTGGTGGTGGGGCTGATATGGCGCTACCGCAACGACCAGTTCGGGTGGACGAGCCGGTCCTCCCAGTGGCACGAGTCGGCGATACTGCGCTGGTCCTCTCCCCTGTTCCACTTCGGGATCCTGCTGGTGGCGCTGGGCCACTTCATGGGCCTGGTGATCCCGAACACCTGGACGCAGGCCGCTGGCATCCCGGAGCACGTCTATCACCTGATGGCGGTTATCCCGGGTTCGATCGCCGGCCTGATGACACTGGTGGGGATGGTGGGCCTGCTCTACCGGCGCCTGGTGGTCAAGTCGGTGCGCCTGGCCACCACCGCCAACGACAAGCTCATGTACGTGCTGCTGGTGGTGCCAGTGTGCCTGGGCGCATGGGCGACGCTCTCCACCCAGGTGCTGGGCGGTGCCGGCGGCGGCTACGACTACCGCGAGACGATCAGCCCCTGGTTCCGGTCGATCTTCGCCCTCAGCCCGGCCCCTGAGCTGATGGCGGATGTGCCCATGGTGTTCAAGCTGCACATCGTGGCGGGGCTGGTTCTGTTCGCGATCTGGCCCTTCACCCGGTTGGTGCACGTGGTCTCCGCGCCGGTGGGCTACGTGACCCGCCCCTATGTGGTCTACCGTTCCCGCGAGGGCGCCACCTCAACGGTGCGGCCCCGGCGCGGCTGGCAACCCGTGCACACCCAGGGCACCGGCAACCAGGGCGCCGACGATCTCGCCCCCTCCCAGGGGGCCTAGCCGCCCTATCGCCGATCTCGGTACGTGATTTCTACCGATCTCGGTACGTGATTTCTACCGATCTCGGCGGGGTCGATCCGGCGCCGTCCATGCGCGGGCCCCGGCCTCATAAGCACCCACGCCCCGAAAGGAACGGCCGCCATGCAGCTCCCCCACCGGACCACGCCCACCCCCGCGCTCGCGCGGCGATCCGCGCTGAGCGCCGCCGCCGTGGTCGCCTCGCTCTGGCTCGCCGCCTGTGGTGGTGCGGCCTCCCCGACCGCCTCCGACGCCGCCGCCACGGGCACCGCCGCCTCCTCCGGGACGGCTGACAGCATCTCCGGGGAGGTGGTGGTGTTCGCCGCCGCCTCGCTCCAGGAGGCCTTCGAGGAGATCGCCGAGGAGTTCCAGCAGGCCAACCCGGACGTCTCCATCACCTTCGACTTCCAGGGCTCGCAGGACCTGGTGTCAGCGCTGTCGGAGGGCGCCGAGGCCGATGTCCTGGCCACCGCCAACAACTCCACCATGGACGACGCCGCCTCCCGGTCCCTGCTCGCCGAGCAGACCGAGTTCGCCACCAATGTGCTCACCCTCATCGTCCCGGTCGGCAACCCCGCCGGCGTCACCGGCATCGACGACGGCTCCCTGGACGGCGCGGACCTGGTCGTCTGCGCCGCCGAGGCGCCCTGCGGCGAGGCCACCCGGACGCTCGCCGAGCAGCTCGGCGTCACCCTCAGCCCGGTATCCGAGGAGCAGAAGGTCACCGACGTGCGCGGCAAGGTGGAGTCCGGGGAGGCCGACGCCGGCATCGTCTACGCCACCGACGCCGCCGACGCGGGCGACGCCGTCGAAACCATTCCCCTGCCCGACAACGACGTCGTCAACCACTATCCGATCGCGCTCACCCGGGACACCGTGAACCCCGGTGCCGCCCGGGCCTTCGTCGACCTGGTCCTGTCCGACGCCGGGCAGGCGATCCTGGCCGAGCACGGATTCGGCGCCCCCACCGGCCGGTGAGCCGGCCAATGCCCGACGCCGACGCCGCCCGCGGCCCCCGGGGCTCCCGCGCCGCCCGCACCCGCCTACCGGTCTCCGTGGTGCTCCTGGCGGTGATCGGCGCCTGCGCCACCATCCTGCCCTCCGTCGGCCTGGGCACCCGGGTGGCCTGGACGCGGCTGCCCGCCCTGCTCGCCTCCGAGCAGGCTCGCCTGGCGCTGGGCCTGTCGCTGCGCACCTGCCTGCTGGCGACCGCCATCTCGGTGGTGCTGGGGGTGCCGCTGGCCATTGTGCTGGCCCACGAGTGGCCGGGGGTGCGCGTGGCCCGGGTGCTGGCGGTGCTGCCGATGGCCATGCCGCCGGTGGTGGCCGGCACCGCGCTGCTGGCCACGCTGGGCAAGCGCGGACTGCTCGGCCCGCTCCTGGAGCGAGTCGGCATCCAGGTGTCCTTCACCACCGCGGCCGTGGTGATCGCCCAGGTATTCGTCTCCATGCCCTACCTGGTGGTCACCCTGGAGGCGGCGCTGCGCTCGCGCGACACTCGTCCCGAGACGATCGCCCGCACGCTCGGCGCCGGCCCGGCGACGTTGCTGGCCCGCATCACCCTGCCCCTGGCCGCACCGGCCCTGGCGCGCGGGGCGGCCCTGGCGCTGGGCCGCAGCCTGGGCGAGTTCGGCGCCACCATCGCCTTCGCCGGCTCGCGCGCGGGCGTCACCCGCACCGTGCCGCTGGCGGTCTACCTGGAGCGGGAGCACGACACCCCCACCGCCCTCGCGCTGGCGGTGGTGCTGATCGCGGCCTCGTTCCTGGTGGTCGGCGCCACGGGCGTGCGCTGGGACCTGCTGGTCCGCCGCCTGCGCGCTCGCCCGAGCGGGTCGACGGCGCCCGGTCCCGCCGGCTCCTCCGCCCACACCGTGTCCGCTCCCGACGACGACCCCGCCGGGCCGCTCCCGCCGCTCCCCGGCGCGCCCTCCCCCCGCGGGAGGGCCGTGCACCTGTGCTTCACCGCCTCCGGGCGGGACGTCGCCGTCGACCTGCGCATCCCGGCGGGCCGCACCCTGGCCCTGATCGGCCCCAACGGCTCGGGCAAGTCGACCGTGTGCGCCGTTATCGCCGGCCTGCTGGACGCCGTCGGCGGCGAGGTGCGCCTGGGCGAGCGGGTGGTGGACGGCCCGGCCGGCTTCGTGCCCGCCGGGCAGCGCGAGGTGGCCCTGCTGGCGCAGGCGCCGGGCGTGTTCGCCCACATGTCGGTGCTGGACAACGTCGCCTTCGGGCCGCGCTGCCGGGGCGCCTCCCGTGCCGCCGCGCGGCAGCTGGCCCGGGCCGAGCTGGCCGCAGTAGGTGCCGCGCACTTGGCCGAACGCCGTGGGGAGGAGCTGTCGGGCGGGCAGGCGGCCAGGGTGGCCCTGGCCCGGGCCCTGGCCACTCGGCCCGCGGTGCTGGTGCTGGATGAGCCGACCGCCGCCGTCGACGTCGCCGCCCGCCAGGAGCTGCGCACCCTGGTGGCCCGCCGCGCCGCCCATGACGGCCTGACGGTGCTGCTGGTCACTCACGACGTGGCGGAGGTGGCCGCCCTGGCCGACGACGTGGCCGTCCTGGACCGGGGGCGGGTGGTGGAGACGGGGCCGGCCGCCCGGGTGCTGGCAGCGCCGACGAGCACCTTCACCGCCAGGCTGACCGGGACGACGCTGCTGCGCGGCACGCTCGCCGGCAGCCCGGACCGGCCGCGGCTGCGGCTGGAGGGGGGCGCCGAGGTGGTGGCCGCGCCGCTGGAGAACGCCGTCGAGCGGGCGGGCTTTCAGCCTGGCCGGTCGGCATCGGCGCTGCTGCCGCCAGAGGCGGTTGCTGTCTATGCCCGCCGGCCCACAGACGAGATCAGCCGCATACCCGGGGGAAGCCCCCGCAATGCCCTTACCGCCACGGTGCGCGAGGTCGGCGGCAACGGCGGCCTGGTGACGGTGGTGCTGGAGCTGGGTGACGGGCAGTCGCTGCGGGCCCTGCTGACGGCGGCGGCGGTCGCCGAACTGGGGCTGCGCCCGGGCCTGCCGGTGGTGGCGGTGATCAAGGCTGCCCAGGTGCGCATCACGCCTCGCGGAAGTGTGGTGCGGAACACTCCGGCGACACGATAGTATTTCTAGTACAGATGTCCCATTCCGACGGCGCCGGGGCATCAAGATCGTGCGAAGGAGCTGGCTGTGGACGACTCACCCACCCCAACCAACCACGCCGCATCGCCGCTACCGGCACAATCCGACTGCGCCCGACCCACCGCCTCGACGGTCGAGCCGGGACTCGTCGAACGCAAGAATCGCAGTCTGGCCAAGGCTCTGCGCGCCGCCCGCGCAGAGCTGGCTGCCGCACACGCCGAGGTCGAGCGCCTGAGTGCTCCGGCCCTGACCTACGCCACCCTGCTACGTGTCGCCGACCCCCTCCAGCGCACTCTCGACGTCTCCCAATCCGGGCGCCGCATGCGGGTGCGGGCCTCTGCCGCCCTGCCGCTGGGTGGCCTGGAGCCCGGCACGAGCATGCTGCTCAACGCCAACCTCGACGCCGTGTCCACGGCCCCGACCGCCGACATCGGCGAACTGGTGGGACTGGAGCAGCGTCTTGACGACAGCCACGTCTTGGTGAGCGCGCGCAGCGAGGACGTGCGCGTCCTGCGACTGCCCCCGGCGCTGGCCCGTGAGCGCCTGCGCCCAGGCGACAGCCTCATGGCAGACCTCAAGGAGGGCTTCGTCCTGTCGGTGGTGCCGCGCCGCGAGGTGGAGGACCTGCTGCTGGAGAGCACCCCGGACACCCCCTGGGAGGCTATCGGCGGCCTGGACGCCACCATCAAACGCATCCGCGACACCATCGAGCTGCCGATGACCCACCCCGAACTCTTTGCCGAGCACCGACTGCGGCCCCCGCGCGGTCTGCTGCTCTACGGGCCGCCGGGGGTGGGCAAGACCATGATCGCCAAGGCGGTAGCCACCTCCTTGGCGGAGGTTACGGGCCGGCGCACCCACTTCTTGAGCATCAAGGGACCCCAGTTGCTGGACAAGTACGTCGGGGAGACCGAGCGCCGCGTCCGCCTCATCTTCACTCGGGCCCGGGACAAGGCTGACCGGGGCGTGCCGGTGGTCGTCTTCTTCGATGAGATGGAGTCGCTGTTCCGCACCCGCGGCACGGGGGTGTCCTCGGACGTGGAGACCACCGTGGTCCCACAGCTGCTGGCGGAGATCGACGGCGTGGAGGAGATGCGCAACGTCGTGGTCATCGGCGCCTCCAACCGCGAGGACATGATCGATCCCGCGATCCTGCGGCCGGGACGCCTGGACGTGCGAGTGCGTGTCGACCGACCCGGCCCGGGGGCCTGCCGCGAGATCCTCTCGCGCTACCTCACCGCAGACCTGCCCCTGGCCCCGGGGGAACTCGACGCCGCGGGCTCGCCGGAGGCGGCGGTGTCCGCCATGAGTGAGGCGCTGCTGACCTCCCTGTTCACCCGCGACGAGTCCACCGCCGTTCTGCGGGTGCACCGCCGCTCGGGGGCCGTGGAGACCTGGCACCTGGCGGACCTGATCTCCGGGGCCATGATCTCCTCAGTGGTCGAGCGCGCCAAGGCCGCCGCCATCCAGGAGGCGCTGGCGGGCAGGCCGGGGCTGCGCACCGAGCACCTGCTGGAGGCGGTGCGCGCAGAAGTGGTCGAGACCGCGGACCTGCCCGGCGCCTCCGACCCCGAGGAGTGGGCGCGCGTGGTCGGCAGGGGCCGGCGCACCGACCCAGTTGTCGCCCTGATCCCGGCAGGGGGAGGGGAGTCCTGATGATCACCGTGCGACGCATCATGGGCGTCGAGACCGAGTACGCCCTCATAGACCGTGACGACCCCGAGGCCGACCCCGAGGCGCTGGCCTCGCAACTGCTCTACGCCTACGCCCGCGCTGCCGCCGTCGAGGGCGTCCCCTCGACGTTGCACGTGCCGGCCGAGGGCTCGCGCGACCTGGAACGGGGGGCAGGCTGTCGCTTCGACTACTCCGGGGAGCTGCCCACCCGTGACGCCCGCGACGGGCGCGACCACGACCTGGTCCGAGAGGCCCGCACCGACTTGGAGGCGGGGGCGGTGCTTACAGGGACTCCGGTCCGCTGGATCCAGAGGGTGGACCGCTTCGGCCAGCACTACTACCGGGGCTCGGCCACGCACGCCGCCAACGGCGCCCGCCTGTACGTCGACCACTCCCATCCCGAGTACGCCGCACCGGAGGCCTACGGCCCCCTGGAAGCCGTGCGTTATGACCGCGCCGGGGACCGGCTCATGCACCGCGCGGAGCAGGCGCTGTCGGCCCGCCGCCCCGGCCGTATCCAGGTCATCAAGAACAACACCGACGGCCACGGCTCGGCCTGGGGGGCACACGAGTCCTACGCGGTGGACCGGAGGGTGCCCTGGGAGCTGCTGAACGATCTGCTGGTGCCCTTCCTTGTCAGCCGCTCGGTGCTGTGCGGCTCGGGGCGGGTGGGCATAGGTCCGGCGAGCGAGGAGCCCGGTTTCCAGGTGCTGGCCCGCGCCGACTTCGTGGAGCAGGAGGTCTCGCTGTACACCACCCGTGAGCGTCCCATTGTCAACACGCGTGACGAGCCCCATGCCGATGCCTCCCGCTGGCGCCGCCTGCACGTCATCACCGCCGACTCCTCGAGCCTGGCGGTCAGCGCCCTACTGCGTCTGGGATCGACGGCGGCCCTGTTGTCGCTGGTCGAGAACTTCCCCGAGCGGGCCCGGGCGCTGGCAGACCGTCTGGCCATGGCCGACCCGGTGGCGGCGATCAGGGCCTTCTCCCACGATCTCACCCTGCGGGTGCGCTGCCCTTTGGCCGCGGGCGGGGAGGCCAGCGCCCTGGAGATGCAGCGGGCCTTCCTCCAGGAGGTGCGCGAGGCGGCGGCACAGGACACCGGTGCTCCGGTGGTGGGTACCTCGGTGCGTGAAGCGGCCCGGGCGGAGGAGGAGACCGCATTGGTGCTCAGCCTGTGGGCCGAGGCCCTCGATGTCCTGGATGCCGGCCCCGAGCACGCCGCCCAACTGGTGGAGTGGTGCGCCAAGCTGACGCTGCTGGAGCGGCTGCGCTCGCGCTACGGCTGCGACTGGGACGATGCCCGGCTGCGGGCCGCCGACCTCCAGTTCAGCGTGGTCGATCCGAGCACTTCTCTGGCCACCCGCCTGGAGCGGGCGGGCTCGGCACGCATCGTCCTGGAAGAGGCCGAGGTCGAGGCCGCGGTGACGACAGCGCCAGCGGACACCCGGGCCGGCGGGCGGGCGGCGCTGCTAAGACTCTTCCCCGACCAGGTCTGGGCGGCCAGCTGGACCTCGGTGCTGGTGGACATCGGAGCCCGCCACCTGCTGCGGGTCACCCTGTCCGATCCCGGCAGCCCGACGGCAACGCAGGTCGAGCAGGCGGCACGCAGGGCCCGTGAGCGCATGTCCCGACCCGAGACCGGCGCCGCAGCCGACTCCGGACCCGACACCGTCGCCCGCTGCGGGGCGAGCGCCGGACTCGTGGCGCCCGACCCAAGGTCCCAGGAAGACGCCGTGCTCGTAGCGACGCTTGAGCTCCTCGGCCTGGTAGCTCCTCCCGAACCGGAGATCTACGGCTGGGATGAGGGCTTCTACGCCGAGGACCGGGAGCGCCCACCGGCTCGGTGAGCGCCGCTGACCACCATGCACAACCAGGCAAGACAAGGAGGAACCCATGTCAGAACGCATCCACGCTCAGATCTCCCACAACGATTCCGAGCCCGAACCCGAGGTCTCACCCGCGGCCCCGCCGGCCGTCCAGGCCCTGGGCCTGGACGAGGTGCTTGACGGCATCGACGAGGTCCTGGAGGTGAACGCCCTTACCTTTGTGCAGAGCTTTCGCCAGCAGGGTGGGCAGTGAGCGCCCCTGCGGGGCGCCTGCACCGGGTCGTCGGCATCGAGACCGAGTACGGGGTCACCAGCTCCTACCTGGGTGCCGAGACCCGCGAGGGCATGCCGCTGAGCGTGGAGGAGGCGGTGCGGGAGGTCTTCCGCGGTGCCGATTCCGCGCCCAGCGGCACGCACCGCTTCACCGCCTCCGGTGCCCGCCTGTACCTTGACATCGGCCTGCATCCGGAGTTCGCGGGCCCCGAATGCCTGTGGGTCAGCGACGTCGTCGCCCAGGACCTGGCCGGGGACTCCCGGCTGTACTCGATGGCGCAGGCCGCCAACGAGCGCCTGGCCTCGCACGGCGCACGCGTGCACGTCCTCAAGTCCAACACCGACGGGTGGGGGGCGACCTTCGGCTGCCACGAGAACTACCAGGTCGAGCGCGACGCTCGTCTGCCGCTGGGCGGGCTCATCGGTCTGCTGGCGGCACGCCAGGTACTGGCGGGGGCCGGCGCGTTGCCCGGCCCGGATCAGGATCCCGGCGCCATGGGCCCGATCGGCCCCCTGCGCTACTCAGCCCGCGCCGAGCACATCCGCGCGGCGACCTCCGAGGACCCCACTCACGAGCGCGCCTTCATCAACACTCGCGACGAGCCGCACGCCGACGCCGGTCGGTGGCGCCGCCTGCACGTGGTGGCTGGGGACTCGGCCATCAGCCCATGGACGACGGCACTGAAGGTCGTGCTCCTAGACGCCGCTCTGACTGCGGCCGAGCGAGGGCTGTGGGACCTGGCCGAATGTGAGTTGGTCGACCCGGCCACCGCGGCCCAGGCCTGGAACCTCGACCCGCTCATGCCCTGCGACCGCCCCGTGCGGGGTTCGGTCACCTGCCCGCAGCTGCTGGAGACCGCTCTGAGCCGCCTTGGGGAGTTCGAGCAGGAGGGCGATCTCCTGAGGAAGCGGGTCATGGATCTGGCGCGACGCGGGACGCGTGCGCTGCGCACGGGTGACGCCTCAACAGTGTCCACCGAGCTGGACTGGGCCATCAAGCACACGGTGTTGGCGCGGGTGGCAGAGCGCGCCCCACGGGGTTGGGCCGATCCTCGGGTGCGTCGGGCCGAGTTGGCCTACCACGACCTGTCCCCCACCACGGGTCTGCGCGAGCCGCTGACGGCGGCAGGCCTCATGACCCCGCTCGTGGAGCCGGAGGCGGTGGAGGCGGCGTTCGAACGCGCCCCTCACGGCACCCGGGCCGCTCTGCGGGGGCGGGTGGTGGAGGCCTGCAACCGCACCCGGCGCCACGCCTCCATCGGCTGGGCGCATGTGCGCCTAGACTCCCCGCCCAGCCCGCAGATCGACCTGCTCGACCCCCAGGCGACCGAGAGCCCGCAGGTGGAGGCGCTGTTGGAACGCATTGAGGCCCTCGGCCCCCGCAGCCTCGACTAGCGTACGGTCCGGCGCAGCCCCAGCATCCACATGAGGTACAGCCCGCCGCAGGCCGCGGCCAGCAGCCCGACCGGGATCTGGAAAGGTGCCAGCAGCCGCTGTGCCAGCAGGTCGGCGACCACCAGCAGGGCGGCGCCCATGGCGGCGGACACGCCGAGCGTCAGTCCCGCCGTCCGCGCCAGCCGCTGCGCCAGCTGCGGTGCGGCCAGCGCCAGGAAGCCGATGGGCCCGGCCACGGACACACAGACGGCTGCGAGCACCACCCCGTAGCCGACCATGGCGGCGCGCAGCCGCCCCACGCCCAGTCCGAGGGAGGCGGCGGCGTCGTCGCCCATCTCCAGGACGGCGGCCGGGCGGCCGAGCCAGATAGCGAACGGGAGCAGCACGACGGCGGCCACCGCCAGGGGACGCACCTGCGCCCAGGTGATGGCGTTCAGGGAGCCGTACTGCCAGGCGCGGGCCACCTCGGCCTGCTGGATGGTGGCGCGCGAGAGCAGGTAGTCGTTGACCGCGGACAGCGTCTGGGACAGGGCGACGCCCGCGAGCACCAGATTCTCGCCGGCGCCCCCGCGGCGCATGGCCACCACGACCACGACGGCGGCGGTCACGAAGCCGCCCACGGTGGTGCCCAGGGCGATGGTGGCGGTGGAGGAGGCCGCGGACACGAGGATGACCAGCAGGCCGCCCGTGGTGGCGCCGGTGGTGAAGCCGACGATGTCGGGGCTGCCCAGCGGGTTGCGCGACAGGCTCTGGAAGAGGGCGCCGGAGACGGCCAGCATGGCGCCGATCAGGACGGCGGCGACCACGCGGGGCAGCCGCTGCCCCAGCACGATGAAGCGGTCGACCCGGTCGCCCTCCCCGGCCAGCACCCGCAGGGCGTCCGCGACGGACAGCTCGTAGGCGCCGGTCAGCAATGTGTAGACGCCCACGGCCGCCGCGATCGCCACAAGTGCTGCCGCCACGGCCAGGGCCCGACGGCGCGCCAGCAGGCTGCGACCGCCGCCCGGGTGCAGCAGCAGGTTCCCGGCGGGCGGGCCGACGGCGGACCGGGGATTGGAGCAGTCGGAGCCGACGCCGTCGGGCGCTGCCGCCGTCTCCTCCGGAGTCCCGCGAGCGGCGCTGCGACACCAGTTCTGCCTCATCGACGTCCCTCCCCACGCCGCAGCACCATGCCCAGTAGCACGGGGCCGCCGATGAAGGCGGTGACCACGCCCGCCTCCATCTCGTCGGGACGGATCAGGACGCGTCCCACGATGTCCGCGGTCAGTAGCAGGATCGGCCCGGCCACCAGGGAGGCGGTCAGGAGCCGCCGCTGGTCGGCGCCCAGCACCAGCCGCAGCACGTGGGGCACCACCAGCCCCACGAAGGAGATGGGGCCGACCGCCGCCGTCGCCGCCCCGCACAACAGGGTGATGGCGAGCAGGGCGAGCGCCCGGGCCCGCCCCAGCCGGGCACCCAGCGCGGTGGCCTGCTCCTCCCCCAGGGCCAGGACGTTGAGGGTGTGCCCGGAGGCGAGGGCGAGGGCGAGCCCCGCTGCGAGGAACGGGGCCACCCAGGCCAGCAGGGCGGCGTCGCGTCCCTCGAGGGCGCCCACCACCCAGAAGCGGTAGGAGTCGAAGGCGCTGGTGTCGTACATGGTTATGGTGCCGGTGATGGCGTTCAGGCTGGCGCCCAGGGCGATGCCGGCCAGCACCAGCCGGGTCGGGCCCACCTCGGCGGACCGGCGGGCCATGAGCTGGACCAGGGCGGCCGCGAGCGCCGCGCCGGCGAAGGCGAACCAGAGGTGGCCGGACACGGCGGTGATGCCGCCCAGCCAGACGGACAGCACCACCGCCAGGGAGGCGCCGGCATTCACGCCCAGAATGCCGGGATCGGCCAGCGGGTTGCGGGTGAGCGCCTGCATGACCACCCCGGCCACGGCCAGGGCTGCGCCGGTGACGACGGCCAGCGCGGTGCGGGGCAGGCGCAGCCGCCAGACGATGAGGGAGGCGACCGTGTCGTCGTGGGCGCGCAGCCCGTCCCAGGCCTCCGCCAGCCCCAGCGGCCGGGAACCGACGGCGAGGCTGAGCAGACACAGTGCGACGAGTACGCCGATGCCGCCGCACAGCGCCCCCGTGTCCAGGGCGAGGGGACGGAGGCCACTTGCACGGAACATAGTTCTTTAGGATAGCCTCACCGTATGAGCTCTCTGTTCTCGCGCCGCACCGCCCTGGGCGTGCTCGGCGCCGCCGTCGCCGTCCCCGTCCTCGCCGCCTGCTCCGGCTCCACGACCTCCACCGCGACCGGCTCGGCGTCGGCAGACGCCTCCACCGCAGCCGGAGAGGCGGCCAGTGCCACCGCGGCGGACGCCACCGTGCCCACCGCAATCCCCGACGGCATGGGCTCCGGTCAGGGCGACGACGTGTTCCCCCGCACCGTCACCCACTTCCTGGGGGACACCACCATCGAGGCCGCGCCCGAACGGGTCTTGATCATCTCCACCGGCCAGCTGGACGCCGCCCTGACGCTCGGCATCGTCCCGGTCGGCGCCACCTCCGGCGACGGTGCCGGCACCGTCCCCGACTACCTGCCTACCGCCTTCCCCGACGACGCCGACGCCCTGGCGGCGATCACCGACGTGGGCTCGCGCACCGAGCCGAGCGTGGAGGCGATCGCAAATCTCTCTCCCGACCTGATCCTGATGAATATCGCGGGCAAGGACGCCGAGTCCCTGTACGGCTCGCTGAGCGAGATCGCCCCGACCGTGGCCACGCAGGGCACCGGCCAGTACTGGAAGCAGGACTTCCTGCTGCTGGCGGACGCCCTGGGCAAGCCGGAGACGGCCCAGGCATGGCTGGAGGCCTTCCACGCCGACGCCGCCTCCGCCGGTGAGGGCATCGCCGATGACGTGACCGTGTCCCTGCTGCGCAAGAACGGCGACCGCACCCGCATCTTCGGGGCCGTCTCCTTCGCCGGCTCGGTGCTGGCCGACATGGGCGTGGCCCGCCCGGGTACCCAGACCTTCACCGACGACACCTCCATCGACATCTCCGAGGAGCAGCTCGACCAGGCCGACGCCGACTGGATCCTGTTCGGCGTGCAGGGCGGGGATGAGACGGAGCTGACCGGCATGTCGCTGTGGCCGACGCTGTCGGCGGTGCAGGCCGGTCAGGCCGTGCAGGTGGAGGACGACCCCTTCTATCTCAATGCTGGCCCGACGGCGGCCCGCTTCGTCCTGGACACCGTCACCCAGACGGTGAAGTGAGCGCCGCTCACGAGCAGTAGCGCGAACGCTGTGCAGACCATGGCCGAGACCGCCCCGGGCCGCAGCGAGTTGCGGGCCCGGGGCGTGTCCCTGTCCTACCACCCCGAGCATCCGGTCATCGACGAACTGACCGTGCGCGTCGAGCCGGGCGCGGTGACCATGATTGTGGGGCCGAATGCCTGTGGGAAGTCCACGCTGCTGCGGGCCCTCAGCCGGGTGCTCGCTCCCACCGCCGGGCAGGTGCTGCTCGACGGCGAGGACATTGCGAGCCTGCGGCCGAAGTCCTTCGCCCGCAGGGTGGGTATGCTGGCCCAGTCGTCGATCGCGCCGGCGGGCATCACCGTGCACGAGCTGGTGGCCCGCGGCCGCTACCCCCACCAGTCGCTGCTGCACCAGTGGTCCGAGCAGGACGACGAGGCGGTCACTCAGGCGATGGAGCGCACGCATGTGGCCGACCTGGCCCGCAGGCGGGTGGCCTCCCTGTCGGGCGGGCAGCGGCAGCGGGTGTGGATCGCCATGGCGCTGGCCCAGCGCACCGACGTGCTGCTGCTGGACGAGCCCACCACCTACCTGGACCTGGCCCACCAGGTGGACGTGCTGGAGCTGTGCCGGGAGCTGAACGCCGAGCTCGGCACCACGATCGTGGCGGTGCTGCACGACCTGAATCAGGCGTGCCGCTACGCCGACCGGATCATCGCCATGCGCTCGGGCCGCATTATGGCCAACGGCGCCCCGCGGGAGGTGATCACCCCGGTGCTGGTGCAGGAGGTGTTCGGCCTGGAAGTGCACGTGGCCCCGGACCCGCTCACCGGCACGCCGCTGGTGCTGCCGCTGCCGCGCGGGTGCGACCCCGACAGGGGCGAGCCTGCCGCAGGCTGACGCCAAGAACCACCCGGCGTGTTGCCAGGCCCTGGCAATACCTGGCGGACCGGAGCCCGGCGGCCTTAGTCTGGACGGTGACGAACAACCGGCGTGGGCTGTTCGCCCCGCATCATCCCGAATCTAGGAGTATTCGTGACTGCCACTGCCCTGCCCGAGACCATGCGCGCCGTCGTCATGCGCGGCCCCGGCGACGTCGTCGTCGAGGACGTGGAGGTGCCCCGCGTCGTCAAGCCGACCGACGTCGTCATCAAGCTGGCCGCCGCCTGCATCTGCGGCTCCGACCTGTGGCCCTACCGCGGCCTGGAGCCGGTGGAGAACCGGCCCATGGGGCACGAGTACGTGGGCACCATCGTGGAGGCCGGCGACGAGGTCGAGACCCTCAAGGTCGGCGACTTCGTCATCGGCTCCTTCATGCTGTCCGATGGCACCTGCGAGATCTGCCAGGCCGGCTACCCGTCCCGCTGCGCCAATGCCGGCCACTACACCGGCTCCCAGGCGCAGTACATGCGCGTGGAGTTGGCCGACGGCTCGCTGGTGGCCGTTCCCGGCGGAATGCCGGACGACCCCGACCGCATCGCCGACTACCTGGCCGCCTCCGACGTGCTGGGCACCGGCTGGTTCGCCGCGGTGGCCGCCGAGGCCGGCCCGGGCAAGACCATCGCCGTGGTCGGCGACGGCGCGGTGGGCCTGTCCGCCGTGCTGGCCGCCAAGACGCTCGGCGCCGAGAGGGTCATCGCCTTCTCCCGGCACGAGGACCGTGCCGCCCTGGCCCGCGAGTACGGCGCCGACGTCGTCATCGCCGAGCGCGGCGAGGAGGGCGCCGCCAAGGTCAAGGAGCTGACCGGCGGCTACGGCGCCCACGGCGTGGTCGAGGCGGTCGGCAACCAGGTCTCCATGGACCAGGCCATCGCCTCCTGCCGTCCCGGCGGCTATGTGGGCTTCGTGGGCGTGAGCCACGACCAGCAGATAGAAGGTATTGGTCTGTTCTTCTCCCAGGTGCACCTGCACGGCGGCCCGGCCCCGGTGCGCCGTTTCCTGCCCGACCTGATCAAGCGCATCCAGGCCGACGAGATCCACCCCGGCAGGGTCTTCACCACCCGCATCCCACTCGACGCCGCCGCCGAGGGCTACAAGGCCATGGACGAGCGCCGCGAGATCAAGGTCCTGCTCGAGGTCTGAGCCGATGGCATCCGCGGCTCAACCGCCGGACGCGGCGCCGTCGTCGGGCATGCAGCCCGGCGGCGCCGTCCTCGGCCCGCAGGATCTTGTGGCCCACACGGCCGCGGGACTGCCGATCACGTCTGACTCGCCGCTGGAGGGCGTGGCCGGCCGGACGATGCAGGAGGCCCTGCGGGTGACGGCCGAGCTCAACGGGCCCTACCACTCCCCCACCGAGGTTCAGGAGCTCTTCGCGCACCTGACCGGCACGCCGGTGAACCGGACGCTGGGCCTGGTGCCCCCGTTCCACACGGACTTTGGCCGCAACATACGTATCGGCCGCAATGTCTTCATCAACGCCGGCTGCTGCTTCCAGGACCAGGGCGGCATCACCGTCGGCGACCGGGTGCTGATCGGCCATCGCGTGGTGCTGGCTACCCTCAACCACGCCGAGCCCGTGGCCGAGCGCGGCACGCTGCTGCCCGCCCCCATCAGCATCGGCGACGACGTGTGGATCGGGGCGGGCGCCGTCGTCTGCCCGGGAGTGAGTATCGGGGCCGGTGCGATCGTGGCCGCCGGGGCGGTGGTCACCCGGGATGTGCCCACGGGCGCTGTGGTGGGCGGCGTGCCCGCCCGGGTGCTGCGCGAGGTGAAGATGGCGCAGGGCTAGCGGCGGCGTCTCCCGACGCTGCCTGCACCCGCTCATCCGAGAACAGGTCCTTGCCGACGCGGAGACACTCTATGCCGCAGCCTGACCTGCCCGACTTGGCCCAGCGTCTGGACGCAGTTCTCCGCACCGACGATTACTAGTCAGCAAGTTCGCGTCACAGTGGACCGGTACGCTGGTTGGCATGAACCTTTTGGAGCGTGCCGCTGCTCGCCGCCAGGTAACGCTGGGGAGCCTTGACTTGGCCAACCAGGCGGAGCTGGGGCAGTTCTTCACGCCCACAGCCGTCGCACGGATCATGGCAGACCTGGTGCATCTGCCTGCGTCGGGAACGCTACGGGTATTGGATCCCGGGGCAGGCTCGGGCATGCTGTCCGCCGCCGTGGTGGATCGTGTGCGGCGAGAACGTCCAGATGTTCAGGTGTCGGTGACGGCCGTGGAGTTGGACCAACGGCTTTGGCCTGTGCTCGCTGATACTCTTGCCGACTGTGCTGCCGAGTCGGGAGTACGCACGTCGTTGGTCAAGAGCGACTTCGTGCAGTGGGCACTGCACACGGACGAACGCTTCGACGTAGTGATCCAGAACCCGCCGTATCACAAGAAAGGCGTATCCATCTTGGTGCCAGTGGGGGGTGGGTAGAGTCGGGTGGTGAGAGTGCCCCCGCGCTGTTGGAGCAGCCGGGGGCGTGGACGACACCATGAGGGGGTGGTCGTCGTGGGTGACGATACCCGTGCCGGGCTCGCAGAGGGGTTGGTGGCGGGCGTGGACTACCCGCGCGACTTGGCGGAGTTCAGGGCCTGGTTCTCTACTGATGGGGCGTGCCGCGATTACCTGGCCTGGCTGCGTTGGCCAGATGGGTTCCGGTGCCCTCATTGCGCTGGTCGCGGCGCTACCGGCCCGATCGGGGGTATCTGGCGTTGCACGGGCTGTCGCAGAAGGGTCAGCGTCACCTCCTGCACGCTCCTGGACAAGACCCGCCTGCCGCCCACGGTGTGGTTGGAGATAGCTTGGCAGATGACCTCCGGTAAGGACGGCATCAGCGCTGCTCATCTTCAGCGGGTACTGCCGATCGGTTCGTACCAGACGGCCTGGGCCGCCCTGGCCAGGCTCCGATCGGCGATGGGCCAGGATGGCGCGCCCTTGTCGGGGCGGGTGGAGGTCGACGAGACCTACGTCGGCGGCCCAAGGCCCGGCAGCGCGGGCCGCGGCGCTGCCGGCAAGGTGCTCGTGGCGGGCGCTATCGAGACCGGCTCTTACAGGTGGGGAAGGGCTCGCCTACGCGTCGTTCCCGATGCCTCCAAGGAGTCACTGGGCTCGTTCCTGTCCTGGGCGGTGGCCCCCGGCTCCACCGTGGTCACGGACGCCTGGGCGTCCTACCCGCCGTTGATGGGCCCCTACACCCACGAGATCAGGAGCGTGCGCGCGTCGGGGCGCCCCGACGCGCGCACGAGGAGCTGCCTGCCGTCCACCGCTTGTTCGCGCTTATGGACCACTTCCTGGCCGGCGCCTACCGCGGCTCAGCGTCCAGGGAGCACCTGGACTCCTACCTGGACGAGTTCGTCTTCCGCTTCAACCGCCGCAGCTCCCACCACCGAGGGCTGGTCTTCCTCAGACTGCTCCAGCGGGCCGTGAGCGCCCCACCCACGCGCTACCAGGACCTCACCGCAGCCGCGAGGCCGGGCAATCCCACCGCCGCAGGCCGCACCGGCCCCCGCTCACGCCCCGGCACCCTCGAAGGCACCATCACCAACTACCCCTGGCACCAGCACCACTAACCAACCCACTGGCACCAAGATGGATACGCCTTTCACAAGATCCGTGCCCGCTCGGCGCTGGACGCTGACCTGCGCAGCGCGGGCATAGCGGTACCGAACATCTACGCCGGCTTCATGGCACTCGGCACACTCCTGGTTGATACCGGGGGGCAGCAGGTGTCCATCACGCCGCGCTCATGGATGAATGGCACCTACTTCAGCCACTTCCGTCGCACTCTGCTGGCATCGTTTGGAATCGACGCTATCCACACCTTCCAGTCGCGTTCCGAGGTATTCGACGACCTGGGAGTACTTCAGGAGACAATCATCGTGTCTGCCATCAACGGTCCACAGCCGGACATGATTCGTCTCTCCTCATCCGTGGATCACCATGACACGCCCGTGACGCGACAGGTATCGGCGGCCCAGGTAGTCACGAATGACTTCGTGTTCGTCCCCGCATCCTCACAGGATGCCGAGGCGGTCAAGTGGATGGACTGCGCCAGATACACGCTTGCCGACCTCGGCATGACGGTTTCAACCGGACGCGTGGTGGATTTCCGGTCCCGTGAATACCTGGCCCACGAGCCGTCCGACGGTGCCGTACCGATGGTGTACCCGGCCAATATCACCCGGCAGCGAGTGGTGCATCCCCGCGATAGCGTAAGGAAACCGCAGTGGGTCCGTGCGACCGAACCGATGCGCACCAAGTTCCTGGTCCCGGCAGGAACATATGTTCTAGTCAAACGCTTCTCCGCGAAGGAGGAGAAGCGACGCTTGGTCGCCGCTGTGTGGTCCGACGACGGCAGGCAGCCAGCATTCGACAACAAGTTGAACTACATCCACTGCGCTGGGCACGGGCTGGACCCGGAGGTTGCTGCCGGCTTAGCGGTCTGGCTGAACTCGAAACCGGTTGACGACTACTTCCGGGTCTTCTCCGGACACACCCAGGTCAACGCCGGTGATCTGCGGCAGATGCGGTTCCCCAGCCTGGACCAGCTGCGTCGGCTCGGTCAAGGCTCACACATTCACACTGAGAACAACCCGTGCGGTCACCTACCGCAGAGACCGATACGTTGACCAGCAATAACGGGACAGAAATTGATATTGGACGGCGCTACGAAAACAGCAGCCTCAGCATCACCGACAAACCGCTGACTAAAACCTTCTACACCACTAACCGACAGCGAACATACGAGAGCAGCACTGACGAACAGAGCAGGAACGCGGACGCACGAAGACATGAACAACCTTCCTTTGGTTTGGACGCTCAAGTCCATCATGCGTCGCGACACCTCACAACATCCATACCACATAGATCCACATTCGCACGCAACTTCCGTAGCATCTGCCTCCAACGGAAGGAGTAAGTTTTACAGGCTCTTCGCGTTTAGGGGTGTAGTAGCTGGTTGCGGAAGCCGCCGGCGTGGATGAGGCTGCGTACGGTGTAGTTGGTCAGGTTGCGGAAGCCGAGGGCGATGCCGCGTAGGTGCTCCAGGCGGCCGTTGACTGCTTCGGTGGGCCCGTTGGAGGTGCCAGGGTGATTGAAGTAGGCCAGGATGTCATCGCGCCGCTGGGCCAGGGTCTTGCCCAGCGACTTCAGCTCTTCCAGGGCCTCAGGCACGCCGGCTTTGAGAGTCTCCATTACCTTCTCCATCCGGGTCTTGCCCTGGGCGGGGTTGCTGGCGCGGTAGGCGGCCACGATCTTCTGATACACAGCCCAGGCGGCCTCTACCGGCGTGTTCTGGGGGTCGGCGAACAGCTGTTCGAGACGCTCCCAGCCCCTGTCGCCCACCGGCCCCGCCCCGGTCCGCAGCAGGCGCCTGGCCTTGTACAGGGGGTCATCCTTACGCCCCCGTCCCCCGGTGGTCTCGCGCTGGGTGCGGCGGCGGCACTCATCCAGCTTGTCCCCCGCCAGGGCAACCACGCGGGTAGGGGTCCATCACCTCCGCCGCATCGGGTAGGGCCTCGGCAGCGGCGGTCTTAAAACCGGTGAAACCGTCCATCGCCACCACCTCGATCCGGCCGCGCCAAGCCTCATCACGTTCCTGGAGCCACTGCTTGAGCACCTGCTTGGACCTGCCCTCGACCATGTCCAGCAGCCGGGAGGAGCCCGACCGGTCGCGCACCGGGGTCAGGTCAATAATGACGGTGACATACCGGTCGCCCTTGCGGGTGTGCCGCCAGATATGCTCGTCCACCCCGATAACCTCCACACCCTCCAGACGGCCGGGGGCCTTCAGGAGCGTGTTCTTGGCGCGCTCCAGGACGGCGTCGCCCTCAGTGTGCCAGGACACCCCCAGAGCTGCCGCCACGCGCGAGACGGACATGAACTCCACTCCGACGGCCCGCATCGCCCACTGCTCGGCTGCCAGGGTCAACCGGGCCCGCTTGACGGCGGCACGAGACGCGTCCTGCCTCCACACCCTCCCACAGCCCTGGCACCGCCACCGGCGCAGCCGCACCAGCAGGTGCGTGGGCCGCCAGCCCAACGGCACGTGCGCCAGGTGCCTGGACACGGTCCCCACCGGATCGCCCTGGGCCCCGCAGACCCGGCAGAACGCGTCCTCCTCCAAGGCTTCCAGGCGGCACTCCACCAGCGCCTGCTCAGGGGTGATCCGCTGGCCGGTGGCGGTCAGTCCCAGGCCGTCCAGGCCCAGGAAACCAGCAAGATCAGGGACAGTGAAGGCAGTACTCGGCCATGTCGAGGTCTCCGTGATCGGTGGTGTTAAGCGACTCCCAATCATCGGGGACCTCGACCCACACCCACCCCTGCGACACGCGCACCCGCGACCACCCCACCACACCCCCAAACGCGAAGCGCCGTTTTACACCGGGCAGGTGATTGATGACTCCAACTCCTACGCGTTCTGCCACGCACCTCGCACAGGTACAGTAAAAGTCACCGCCCAGCGCCCTCCACCCTGGTTAGTGACAAGCTCTCCACCCAGAGTCTCTACCCGTCGGCGGGCACCCTCCAGACCGATTCCCGACGAGAGCACGACATCCTTCGAGGAGTTCACATCAACGGGGTTCGTTACCATACATTCGAGTGCATTGCCATTGATCTCAACCGCTATTCGGACTCGACCATCGACGGATGTATATTTAGTAGCGTTATCAATAAGCTCGTTGATCACACGCAGCAACAGGTGCTGCGTACCCGGAGTGAGAACTCCCTCGCTCTCGAACAGTTCTGTCCCTTCAACCTCCAACGAAGCTCCACGTGCCTCTAGCACGCGCCGCGCATCCGCGAGCACTGATGTAATAGGCCGCGGCGATGTGACAGACGAAAGCAGCACAGCGTCATCATTGTCCACCGTGGCCATATCCTGCAGGCTGCGCCGTAGCTGGCCCACAGCCGTGCGCACGGGTTCGATCACAGCATCAAGTCCACGCACAAGACCATCGTCTTCTGGGTGAGCGAATTTCAATTGCTCGGCAGTCATTACCGCGTAGGTGAGGTCACGCGCTACCGTATCATGTAGCTCGGAGGCAACAAGCCGACGCTGCCGTACCAGCGCCCGACGCCTGTCACGAGCGTTTTCTCTGGCGCGGTCGCGCTGACGGCGCAATAATTCCCCCAGCACCACACAGGGAATCCCAACAAGCACTATCCAAATAAACCCATTAACCCATTGCCCTTGACGTGCCGCGGCCCAAACCACTGGAACAGCAACCAGATACGCGAAGCAATAAACTAACCACCTGGGACAACCGCGAGCGATCAATACGCTAATGACACTCCATACCGCCAGAGTTGCAACGATACCGGTGTCATGCTCAACAGATGAAGCAGCCCACGTCGCCACGATGCCCAGCAACAAGCCGGCTACCGGCATCACAGAGAACACAGGAAGCGCAACGCAGGCGAGCACCGTCAGCCCAACCGCAACCGGCTCGCGAGGAAGCTCCGTGAAGAAGTAGGCGAAGACAAAGAGGAACACCGCCACGCCTAGGTGCAGCAGGTGCGTCCGGCGCGTTGGCCGCCACAGGCCCGGCTCCTCCTGCGTGGCCAGGAGGAATGAGTGCAACGAGGCGAGGGACGAACGTAGCGAAGAGAACACAGACACGGTGACAGCTCCCGACGGGGACGGGTTCGCGCCTAAGCTTAGGCCATGCCTACCCCTGACGCACTCCCAACAGAGGGAACCAGCGACGCCCCCATCCGGGTGGTCGTGGTGGACAACGACGTGTACGTCCTGCACGCACTACGTGCCTACTTGGAGAGCGCGCCCCATATCGAGCTGTTGCGCACATTCGAGTCCGCCACGGATGCGCTTCGCTTTCTGCGCGGCAGGCGCGTCGATGTTGTGCTCACCGATGTACGGATGCCCGGGATGGACGGGCTTGAGCTGCTGTCGCGCATCAAGCAGGAGTCTCCTGAGATTGCCGTGGTGTTCCTCACAGGCTTCGACGATGACACCGCCATGCTGACTGCGTTGACTCAGCACGCCAACGGCTTCCTGTACAAGACCGATGAGCCGAATGAAGTTGTCCGTGCCATCGTGGCCGCGCACCAAGGCGGCACCAGCATCTCCCCGGACGCTGCCTCCAGGCTAGTCGCCGACCACCTGCGCCCGGTGCAGCGAAGGCGGGCTCCCGACAGTGTCACCCCGGCCGAGCAGAATGTCCTGGAACTGCTGTGTGAGGGCATGTCCAACGCGGAGGTTGCAAACCAGTTGTTCATCGCGGAGAGCACTGTTAAACGCCACGTTTCCAGTCTGATGCGCAAGTACGGCGTTGACTCACGCCTGCGGCTCGTAATTGAAGCCACCAAGGCTCAACATCCGTAGCCTGAGACCGTCACCACCTGGCATGCCTTCCCAGTCGGAGGGTCCCGGAGCCGTACCACGTGTTGCCTCCGGCCGCCCGGTCCTGGCACAGCAGTTCACTGCCCTGCGCGGGACAACCGATCGGCGAGGCCAAGGCCAGCAACTTGTTTTCCACCCGGGAGGCCGACGTACCGCGTGCGATCAGTATGGCCGCGGCCGCAGCGACTTGTGGAGCGGCAAAGGAGGTGCCGCATACATACCAGTAGTAGCGGCACGTTTTAGGGCGTGTTATGTAAGTCGTTTGAGCCAGTGGTCGATGCTGGCGATGTGGGTGGTGGCTTGGTAGCGGACGGCGAGTTTGTCGTATCTGGTGGCGAGACCGCGGTGCTGTTTGAGCTGGCCGAAGCATCGCTCCACCGCGTTGCGGTCCTTATAGGCGATCGGGTCGAAGGCGGGAGGGCGCCCGCCACGGGATCCCTTGGCGCGGCGGTGGGCGGCCTGGTCTGCCTTGATGGGGATGGTGGCCTTGATGTGGTGGTTGCGCAGCCAGGCCCGGTTAGCACGGGATGAGTAGGCCTTGTCGGCCAGCACCATCTGCGGCCTGGTGCG
>NZ_FNIM01000007.1 GCF_900103885.1 Actinomyces ruminicola | reverse complement strand
ACACGGATCCTCCACGAACAAGCCGAAACCACCCACCCCATCATGGCCATCACCGCATAACCAGATCTACACCACACCAAGAGACTTGACCGCCGTGCGTATCCGGCTCGACACGCGCGACCAGCCCGCGGGCTCGGCTACTGACACCGGGCGAGACCGACCAGCCAGGCCCGAGTCACTACCGCACCAGACCGAGGCGCCGTCCGCGTCTACCCCACGCCCCTAAACCGGAAGAGCCCGTTGCTAACGCCAGCCAACGGAGCACTGAAGGGGCCATAGACATGCATCAAACCGGCCACTGGCGCAGCCAACTACCAATGCAACTCGGCTGCGACCCCGCACCCCAACCCTAATGCAGCCGGACGTACGAGGTGCTTCCTGACTGGATACCGAACCGGCCACCTCCCAGCAGTGCTGGTCCTAATGCACCTGAAGGTGCGAGGTGCTTCCTGACGGCTTGTGGCTTGTCCCGTTCAAGCGTGTGGCGGAAGGTCTTAATGCACCTGAAGGTGCGAGGTGCTTCCTGACGAGGCCGACGCCGCCCAGGCCGAGGTCGAGGCCACCGTCTTAATGCACCTGAAGGTGCGAGGTGCTTCCTGACGGCTTGTGGCTTGTCCCGTTCAAGCGTGTGGCGGAAGGTCTTAATGCACCTGAAGGTGCGAGGTGCTTCCTGACGAGGCCGACGCCGCCCAGGCCGAGGTCGAGGCCACCGTCTTAATGCACCTGAAGGTGCGAGGTGCTTCCTGACTCCCACGAACAACGATCTGAGCCTGTAGGAGCAACGTCTTAATGCACCTGAAGGTGCGAGGTGCTTCCTGACATTACCGTCGGTTCCCTATGCACCGGCTATGGGGGGGGTCTTAATGCACCTGAAGGTGCGAGGTGCTTCCTGACCAGAACCATCACCGACACTGCCCAGCGGCTCCTGCACGTCTTAATGCACCTGAAGGTGCGAGGTGCTTCCTGACGGCAACCGTCGTCGAAGCCATACACCATGCACTATGCGGTCTTAATGCACCTGAAGGTGCGAGGTGCTTCCTGACCATCGCGACGAGGTCACCTGGAGGAGCGAGGAAAGTCTTAATGCACCTGAAGGTGCGAGGTGCTTCCTGACGGCTGCACATCGATCACGAGAAGAACGCCTACCTAGCGTCTTAATGCACCTGAAGGTGCGAGGTGCTTCCTGACCCCTACCCCTGGAAACCGCGTCATACCGCCACTTCCAGAGGCGAGATCGCCACCGGCCCCGCAAGCACCCCACGGGACCGACTGGCACCACCCCAAAACTACCACCTTTCGTTGGAAACAAGCCAAGCGCCACCGACACCCCTCCAGGCCCCTCCAGCCACCAACTTTCAACGAAGTCATGCGGAAAAGTCGGGGTCAAAACGTACCAATCTTTGTACCGTAGACCAAATTGTGACCTCCCGGCGCACGCCACACCAGGCACACACGCCCCAACAGCACCACACGCCACAGCCGTATCACGCTCGCCGCCCTCCCGGCGCGGTCACGCCGCCCCTCCCGGCGCCGCCCCGGCCCGGCCCATCACCCCGCACAACGACACACTTCGTCGAAATGCGCCAAGAACTAATACACCTGTACATCCCCGCCACCACCAGATCGGTGCCAAAATGACCTCGGCGCGGCACGCCTGACCGCGCCGCCGTCGCACACAACGTCGTGACGCACACGCGTCCAAGACCACAGGAGGCGTGACCGTGCCCGCTACCGTGTACATCCGCTTCGATGTCGACGCCCGCGTCCACGCCACACCCCGACGTCTCCACGCGGCCTGGGGCCACGTACTGGATCTGCCCGCGGGCATATCCCCCGCACGCGCCCGGCACCTGCCCAGCCTGGCCCACCGCACGCCGCACGACGCCCCCGGCCCCAAGCCCTACTGCCTGGGCCAGATGGACGAGTCGCCGGGCATGATCGGAATCGAGCTGCGTATCCTGAACGATCACCTCCTGGACACGCTCGACGCCTGGCTCGCCTGGGGCGGCGTACTGCCGCTCGGCGACGGCGCCGAGCACACGGTCCTCGCCGCCGCCCTGGAAGCGCAGGTGCTCGAGCAGTCCTCCTGGGAGGAACTGGCCGCCACCTGCGAGCACAACGCCTGGAGCATCCAGCTGCTGTCCCCCACCGTGTTCACCACCCGGGGCCGACACTCGCCCGGCATCACCCCAACATCCCTGGCGACCAGCCTCCACAGCCGCTGGCGCCGCTGGTCACCCCAAACCGCGCCCACGCTGCCGGAGCATGCACACCTGGAACGGCTCCTGGCCATGGAGGACGCCACCCACGCCGTCGACGTCGGCCTGGGCATGCCCCGCCGCGACCGGCGCGGCCGACTTGCTGACCGGCGCATCCCCGCCCGTGCCGGCGAACTGCGCATCTGCGGCCCCACCGGCACTCCGACCACGGCCGCATTCTCCCGGCTAATGGCCCTGGCGCGCTACACCAACGTCGGGTCACACACCGCCTACGGCATGGGCGTGATCGACGTCATCCCCGACCCCCTGCCCTGACAATCGTTGGACACATGCCCGGCGCGGCCCCAGGCGCGCCGGCTCCACCCGGCCCAAGCCCACGGCCTCAGCCCCCGTACACCTCCGGGCGCAGGGTGCCGATGAACGGCAGGTTGCGGTACTTCTCCGCGTAGTCCAGCCCGTAGCCGACCACGAACTCGGTGGGGATGTCGAAGCCGACGTACTTGACGTCCACATCCACCTTGGCCGCCTCCGGCTTGCGCAGCAGGGTGGCGATCTCCACGCTGGCCGCGCCGCGGCTGGACAGGTTGCCCAGCAGCCAGGACAGCGTCAGGCCGGAGTCGATGATGTCCTCCACCACCAGCACGTGCCGGCCGGTGATGTCGGCGTCCAGATCCTTCAGGATGCGCACCACCCCGCTGGACTTGGTGCCCGAGCCGTAGGAGGACACCGCCATCCAGTCCATCGGCACCGAGCGGTGCAGCCGCCGGGACAGGTCCGCCATCACGTAGACGGCCCCCTTGAGCACACCCACCAGCAGCAGGTCGTGCCCGGCGTAGTCGGCGTCAATCTGGGCGGCCATCTCATCCAGCCGCTGGTTGATCTCCTCCTCGGTGATGAGCACCTGCTGCAGGTCCTGTCCCATGTCCGCGGCATCCATGTATGAGTTCCTCGTTTCCGCTGAGCGTCCGGCAAGCAACTGGCGGCGGCTGGGGCGGCGTCGGGCCGACGCGCGGGCTCCAGTCCCACCCGCATCCTTTCACACCGCGCACCGCCCGATCCCGGGCCGGACGGCCCGGTTGTGCACGACGCGTGCAGTCCCGGGGGCCTCCCTCGCGCCGCGACCCGCCGCATCCGCACACCCCGGCCCGTGCTACAGGCCCATCCGCTCGATCCAGGCCTGCGGCCGGGCGATCTCCTCGGGCCGGGGCAGGTTCCCCGGCGCCCGCCACACCACGTTGAGCCCCGCGTGCCCCACCCGGCCGACGACGCCGCGCACGAAGGCGGCGCCGTCCGCGTACTGCATCTGCTTGGCCTCCACGCCCAGCACGCGTTCGAGCAGCGTGCCCGCCGCGCTCTCCTGGGAGTGCCCCAGCACCGCGCGCAGCCGGTGGACCGACGGCATGTGGCTGGGCTCGACGGCGTCCAGCACCGCCTCGGCGTGCCCCTCCAGCAGGGCCATGGTGGCGGCGACGGCGGCCAGCCGCTCCCGCTCGGCCGCACCGAGGCGGTCGGTGAGCAGCGCCGAGGGCTCGCCGGGCCGTGCGGAGGCATCAGCGCGCAGCGCCCGGGCCAGGCGGGTGAGGCCGCCGGGCTCGCCCGCCCCGGGCGCGCGCATCAGCGCGGTGGCGACCTCGCTCACCTGCGCGGCGAGGTGACCGGTCAGCCAGGGGGCGGCGGCCAGCTGGAGGACGTGGGCGGCCTCGTGCAGCGTCACCCAGGCGGGCAGGTCGAGTCGGTCCAGGTCGCGGCGCCGCTCCAGCTCCAGCACATTGGGAGCCACCAGCAGCATGCGGGGGCCGGGCTCGCCGTCCCCGGCGGGCAGCACCTGCCCGAGCACGCGGGCGGAAACCAGGCCGAGCAGGCCGGCCACCGCGCCGGTGACGAGCCTGCGGGAGACGGGGGCGAGCAGGCCGTGCTGTGCATCCGGGTCCGGCACCCGCCCCATGAGGGCGCCCAGGAAGGCGGCATTGGCCCGCTGCACGCCCACCCGATCCACCACCAGCACCCGGGTGGTGTCCGCCGCCTCCCGGGCCGCTCGGCTCAGTCCGGTGATGCGGGCCGCCCAGGGGATGGCGTCGTCGGCGCTGCGGCGCAGCAGCGCGACGACGCCGCGGCGGGCCGCCCCGGGCACCTGCGGCCCGGCCGGGGTGGCCACCCGCGCGAGCCGCAGCGCGCCGTCCCAGTCGACGCCGTCGGCCGCGCTGCGCCCCGCCGTACCGCCATCCGGCTGCCTACTCACGCCGCCTGCCCCTCAGCCCCCGCAGCCACAGGCGGCCAGCGGGGAGACCAGGTCGTCGTCGATGGCCAGGCGGGCGGAGTACAGGCCGCCCTCGGCGAAGCCGTCCACGATCACGCTGAAGGCCAGCAGTCGCCCGTCCGCGGTGACCACGGTGCCGGTCAGGGAGGCGACGGTGTCCAGGGAGCCGGTCTTGGCGCGCACGGTGCCGGCGCCGGAGATGCCGATGAAGCGGTCGTCCAGCGTCCCGTCCAGTCCGCCCACCGGCAGCGCGGTCATGAGGCTGCGGCCCACGGTGCCGGCGTCGGCCGCGGAGGCACGGGCGATGATCTGGGCGAGCAGCCGGGCGGGGACCTTGTTCCCCAGGGCCAGGCCGCAGGAGTCGCGCAGGGTCACGCCGGACGTGTCGAAGCCGTCGTCCCGCAGCCGGCTGAGCACGGCCCGTGAGGCGCCGTCGAAGCTGGCCTCCTCCCCGGCTGCCAGAGCCACCAGCCGTCCCTCGACCTCGGTCATGGTGTTGTCCGAGGCCTTGAGGGAGACGGCCAGGGTGTCGGCCAGCGGGGCGGAGGTGACGGCGGCGATCTCGGTGGCGGCCTCACCGGCCGCGGCCCGGCTGACGGTGCCGGTCACCTCGATACCGGCCTTGCGCAGGTGTTCCGCGAAGGTCTGGGCGGCCTCCAGGGCGGGGTCGACCGGATAGCCGCCGGAGGGGTAGGCGGTCACGTCCACCATCAGCGGCTGGATGGGGGCGACCCAGGACTCGTTGCCGTCCGCCCAGGCACTGTTCCAGGTGGGGCCGGTGAACAGGGTGTCGTCCAGGGCCACGGACACGCTGGTGACGCCCTGCTCCTGGAGCTGCGCGGCGGCGGCGCGGGCCAGGTCGCCCAGGCCGGCGCGGCCGACGGTGGCGTCCGGATCGCCGGCGTCGTCGGACAGCAGGACGTCGCCGCCGCCGACCAGGGTGACGGTGCTGCCGTCCAGGACGGCCCTGGTCTCCAGGGTGTGGTCGGCGCCCATCAGCGACAGGGCCGCCCAGGCCACCAGCAGCTTGTTGGAGGAGGCGGGAGTCAGGGCGGTGGAGGCGCCGTGGTCCACCAGCTCCTCGCCGCTGGTCACGTCCATGATCGACACGCCGGTGGTGCCCTCCCCGACGCGCCTGTCTCCGGCCAGCGTCTCGGCCAGCGCGGCCAGCTCGGCGGCGTCGGGGACGGGCGCGTCCGCATCCAGACCGGAGGCGGCCTCGGGCTCCTGCGGGGCGGCGGAGGCGGTGGGGAAGGGCTGCACCGCGTAGTCGGCGGGCGAGGCGGTCAGCACGCCGGGCACCAGGTCGAGGGCGTCGGCCAGGCCGTAATAGGCGCCGACGACGACGAGCGTGGCTGCCGTCAGGGCTGCGATCTGGGCCTTGTGCACGGCTCCTCCGGAGGTCGGGCGGACGTTGATGCGGTGTGCGGGCGCGTCCGAGTCGGACAAATACGGCCACGTCCATGGCGGGCCGCATCGCTTTTCCCGCCGGATGCGCCGTCGTAGTCCACACTAGTGCCATCGGACCGGCCCTTCCGGCGCGACGCCGTCCTCGTCGTGTCGGGGGTCGGCAGGCGTCCCGACCGATCGGGGCGCCCACACCCGCAGACAACGCGAGATACGGAGTCACCCGTGGAATTCGACGTCACGATTGAGATCCCCAAGGGGAACCGCAACAAGTACGAGCTCGACCACACCACCGGGCGCATCAAGCTGGACCGGATGCTGTTCACCTCCACCCGCTACCCGGACGACTACGGGTTCATCGACAACACGCTGGGCGAGGACGGGGACCCGCTCGACGCCCTGGTGCTGCTGGAGGAGCCCACCTTCCCCGGCTGCCTCATCCGCTGCCGCGCCCTGGGCATGTTCCGCATGCGCGACGAGAAGGGCGGCGACGACAAGGTCCTGTGCGTGCCCGCCGGCGACCAGCGCGCCTCCTGGCGCACCGACATCGAGGACGTCTCCGAGTTCCACCGCCTGGAGATCCAGCACTTCTTCGAGGTGTACAAGGACCTCGAGCCCGGCAAGAGCGTCGAGGGGGCCCACTGGGTCGGCCGTGAGGAGGCCGAGGAGGAGATCCGCCGGTCCTATGAGCGCGAGGCCGCACGCATCGCCCGCGAGGGGCACTGACCGGGGCCGGCGGCCCTGGGCGGGCCCGGCGCCCACGGCGTCGGCCGCTCAGGGCCGCACGGCGTAGGGCATGATCCCGGAGTAGCGCATGGAGGTCACGCGCACCGTGTAGCCGAAGGTGGGCGCCTCGATCATCTGACCGTTACCCAGGTACATGGCCACGTGGTAGATGCCGGACTGGGTGCCGTTGGAGGACCAGAAGACCAGGTCACCAGGCTGGGCGCTGGACAGCGGGATCAGCGCCCCCTGCCCGTACTGCGCCCGGGATGAGTGAGTCAGGTAGACGCCCGCCGCCCGGTAGGACAGCATGGTCAGGCCCGAGCAGTCGACGCCGCCGTAGGACTCGCCCGCCCACACATAGGGCACGCCGATGTAGGTGTATGCCGCAGAAATCGCCGCGCTGGCGGAGCCGCCCGACGTCGAGGCGCTGGTGGTCGTGGCCGTCTGCCGCGAGCTCTGTGAGGAGGAGCCGGAGGAGCTCCCGGACGACGAGCCCTGGGACGACGAACCGGACGAGGATCCAGCCGACGAAGACGAACCGCCGCCCGAGGACTGCTGGCTCTGCGCCGACTGGGATGAGGAGCCGGAGGACGACGAGGGCGCGGACGACCCGGATGAGGAGCCCGAGGCAGCCTCGGAGGAACCGGACGGCGTCTGCGCGCCCTGCTGCTCATTGTTGCGGGCGGCCTCTGCCTGAGCGGCCTGCTCGCGGGCGGCCTGCTCAGCCGCCTCCTTGGCTGCGGCCTCCTCGCGCGCCTTGCGCTCCGCCTCCAGCTGCTCCTGGTAGGCGGTCTCCAGTTCAACGGTGGTGTTGCGCTGCTCGGCGAGCTGGGCGATGAGGCTGGCGCGCTCGGTCTCGGCGGAGGCCTGTGCCGCCTGTGCGGCCGCGGCGGCGGCGTCGGCGTCGGCCTTGGCGGTGGCGGCGGCGTCGGCGGCGGTCTGCTTGGCCTCCACCTTGGAGTCGGCGATGGACTGCATGGTGTCCGCGACCGCCTGCAGGGCCTCGACGCTCTGCAGCTGGGAGTCGGTGTTCTCCCCGGCACGATCCAGGGCGACGCTGACGTCGGTGGCGTCGCCGAGGGACTGACCGGACAGGTAGGGCGCCAGGGAGTCCAGGGTGCCGGCACTGCCCTGCTCGTAGGTCTCGGCGACGACGGCCCCCAGGTCGGTGCGCGCCTCATCCGTTTCCTCGGCGGCGGCGTCGGCGGCGGCCTGCGCGTTCTCGGCGTCGGTGGTGGCGGCGTCGAGCTCGTCGAGCGCGGTGAGGTAGTCCTCGTTGGCGGCGGCGGCCTCGACCTCGGCGGCGGCGGTCGTTGCGCTCAGCTGAGCCAAGGAGGCCTCAAGCGAGGCGATGGATGCCTCCGTCGTCTGCTCGGCGGACTTGGCGCGGTCGATGTCGTCCTGGGTCACTTCATCGGCGACAGCCGGGGTGAGCGTGACGGCGAGTGCGAGTGCCGCGGCGATCAGGCTCGCGCGCAGGGGTGCGCTTGAGCGGCGCGGGCGATGGGTCGTGCTCACAGGTTCTCCGTACGTGTTCCGGCGCGCCTCCTTGACCGACGCACCCCGGGTGTTCTCGCATACCGTACCCATCAACGCGCACATGAGAAACAGGAACAACAGGTTTCACAACAGTCACACGAGCCGCAGCACCTACCACTAACCCCGGAATCAAGCGGATCTACGACACGCGCCGCACCTGCGTGGCATTCGTCACATGTTGCGTTGCGGTAGCGTTTCCCCCACAGATCCGGCCGGTCCCCCGCCCTCCGCAGCCCGGAAACCTCGCGCGGCCGGCCACCGATCTGGCACCGATCTGTCACCGATCAAGGAGCTCTCATGGCTGAAGCACCGTCCCGCAACCCGGGGCACGTCCCCTCCCCCGCAGACCCGACCGGCTGGCACTTCGAGACCATGCAGGTCCAGGCCGGCCACACCCCCGACTCCGAAACCGGCGCCCGGGCCATTCCGATCTACCAGTCGACCTCCTTCGTCTTCCCCAACGCCCAGGAGGCCGCCGACCGCTTCGACCTGAAGTCGCTGGGCCCCATCTACACGCGGCTGGACAACCCCACCAACCAGATCGTCGCGCGCCGCATCGCCGCGCTCGAGGGCGGCATCGGCGCCCACCTGGTCGCCTCGGGCATGGCCGCGCAGGCCCTGACCTTCTTCACCCTGGGCGGGCAGGGCAGCAACATCGTCGCCTCCCCCTCCCTGTACGGCGGCACCGTCAACCAGCTGAACCACACCCTGCCCAAGCTGGGCATCGAGACGCGCTTCGTGACCGACCCCGGCGACCCGGACGCCTGGGCCGCACTGGCCGACGAGCGCACCATCTGCTTCTTCGGCGAGTCCATCCCCAACCCCAAGGGCGACATCCTCGACATCGAGCCCATCGCCGAGGCCGCGCACGCGCTCGGCATCCCACTGGTGGTGGACAACACCGTCGCCTCCCCCTACCTGACCCGGCCCTTCGAATGGGGAGCGGACATCATCGTCCACGCGGCCACCAAGTTCCTCGGCGGACACGGCTCCACCGTCATGGGCGTGATCGTCGACTCCGGCAACTTCGACTACGCCTCTCAGCCCGAGCGCTTCCCCGCCTTCAACACCCCCGACCCCTCCTACAACGGCCTCGTCTATGCGCGCGACCTCGGCGTCGGCAGCCCGCTGGGCAATATGGCCTTCATCCTGCGAGCCCACACGGCCGGCCAGCGCGACCTCGGCTTCGCCGCGAGCCCCATGGACTCCTTCCTGCTCGCCCAGGGCGTCGAGACCCTCTCCCTGCGCATGGAGCGCCACGTGGACAACGCCCTCGCCGTCGCCCGCTGGCTCGAGGGCCGGCCCGAGGTGGCCGAGGTGCGCTACGCCGGGCTGGAGTCCAGCCCCTACTACGAGCTGCACCGCAAGTACTGCCCGCGCGGCGCAGGCAGCGTGTTCGCCTTCGACCTGGTCGGTGGCCGCGAGGCGGGCGCCGCCTTCATAGACGCGCTGTCCCTGTTCTCCAACCTCGCCAACATCGGCGACGTCCGCTCCCTGTGTGTCCACCCGGCCACGACCACCCACTCCCAGTTGACCGACGAGGAGCTGAACCGCGCGGGTATCAGTGCCGGCACGGTGCGCCTGAGCATCGGCATCGAGCACGTCGACGACATCATCGCCGACCTCGAGCGCGGCCTGGCCGCCGTCGCCGCCCTCTAGGCCGTCACCACCTCCGCCCCCCTCCGCCTCCGCCCCGTCCGCCTCCACCTCCATCTCCCACCCCACTCGCCGAGATCGGTAGAAGTTACGTGCCGAGATCGGTAGATATGGCAGCTCCGGCGTGCGTCCTCCCACCCAGGCCGACGCACACCGGAGTTGCCCGGGCAGACTCGGCTCAATCCGGGATGTCGGCAGTTCCGGTTTGGGTGCTGTGGCTGGCTGGCGTCGTCGGTGCTCGGGCAAGGCGTGTGCGGGCACGGCCGAGGAGCACCGATTGCCGTTGCACGACCTTGGGGTTCATTCCACGACCCCGGGGTGGTCGTGGAATGAACCCCAAGGTCGTGATTCGATGTCGAGGCCGGGTGCTCGATCGTCTCAAACCCCGAGGCAACCGCCCCACAACATCGCGCAGCCGCGCCACCACCACATCTACCGAACTCGGCACGTAAGATCTACCGAACTCGGCACGTAAGATCTACCGAACTCGGCACGTAAGATCTACCGAACTCGGCACGTCACTTCTACCGATCTCGGCACGTAAGTTCTACCGAATTCGTGACGCTACGCCGGCGGCCACCTGATCACCGGCCAGGGCGACGCCGTCGAGCGGGCCACAACCGCCTTCATCGCCGAACCCGCCCGCACACTCCCGCCCCACCTTTCCCGCCACTCACCGGCACCCGAGACGCACCTCTCCCTCGCCCACCACCCGCCGCCCCGGCTACCATGACGGCCATGACCTCGCCGATTTCACAGGCGCCGGGCGTCGGCACGGCCACCCTCAAGCTCGTCGACCGCTCGGCGGGCTCCCCCACGGGCGCCTGGCGTCCGGGCGACGACCCGGGCCGGCGCCACTTCCTGGAGATCGGCGACCTCCCCCTGGACTCCGGCGAGATCCTGCCCGAGACGCACCTGGCCTTCGAGACCTGGGGGCAGCTGGCGCCCGCGCGCGACAACGCCGTCCTGGTGCTGCACGCCCTGACCGGCGACTCCCACGTCACCGGCGAGGCTGGCCCCGGCCACCCCACCCCCGGCTGGTGGGACACGCTGGTCGGCCCCGGCCGCGCCATCGACACCGACCGCTACTACGTGGTGGCCGCGAACATCCTGGGCGGCTGCCAGGGCTCCACCGGCCCCTCCTCCACCGCCCCGGACGGGCGCCCCTGGGGCTCGCGCTTCCCCTGGCTGACCACCCGCGACGCCGTGCGCGCGGAGTCGCGCCTGGCGGACGCCCTCGGCATCGACACCTTCCACCTGGTCATCGGCGCCTCGCTCGGCGGGCACCGCGCCCTGGAGTGGGGCGTGATGAACCCCGAGCGCGTGCGCAACCTGGCGCTGGTGGCCACCGGCGCCTCCACCACCGCCGACCAGCTCGCCTGGTGCCACCTGCAGGAGCTGGCCATCGTCGGCGACCCCTACTTCTTCGACGGCGACTACTACAACCACCGCGTCGGCCCCGTGCGCGGCCTGGGGCTGGCCCGCGCCATCGCCCACACCACCTACCGCTCCGCCGGGGAGCTGGACACCCGCTTCGGCCGCGCCCACCAGGGGCAGGAGGACCCCGCCGTCGGCGGCCGCTACCAGATCGAGTCCTACCTGGACCACCACTCCGGCAAGCTGCTGGCCCGCTTCGACGCCAACACCTACCTGATCGTCAACCACTCCATGATGGTTCACGACGTCGGCGCCGGACGCGGCGGCATCGACGCGGCCCTGAGCACGGTGACCGCCCGCACGCTCGTGGTGGACGTCGACTCCGACCGGCTCTTCCTGCCGGCGCAGGCCGAGGAGCTGACCGTCGGCATCCCCGACACCCGCAGGGCCACCATCCACTCCCTGCACGGGCACGACGGCTTCCTCATAGAGGCCGACCAGATGGACGCCGCCCTGCGCGGCTTCCTGGCCGAGGACGAGCCGGGCCGGTGAGCGCATCCGAAGACCCCACAGACCCCGTTGACAGCGCCCCCGTCGACGCCTGGGGCCCCGACGTGCTCGGGCCGGGCTTCCGCGCCCGCACCCTGCGGCTGCTGCCCGACCCGGAGGACGACGACGCCGTCGCCACCCTGGTCCACCACGTGCCCGCGCTGGACCCCGCCGCCCTGCCCGGCACCCCCACGACGCCGCGCTTCGCCTTCCTGTACCTGCACGGCTGGAACGACTACTTCTTCCAGGCGGACTTCGCCCGGGAGATCTCACGCCTCGGCGGCGCCTTCTACGCCCTGGACCTGCGCCGCTACGGACGCTCCCTGCGCGAGGGACAGATGCTCGGCTGGGTCACCTCGCTGAACGACTACGACGAGGAGATCGGCCTGGCCCTGACCTCCATCCACGCCACCGAGGGGTGGGAGCTGCCCACCGTCCTGTACGGGCACTCCACCGGCGGGCTGACCGCCGCGCTGTGGGCCGACCGCCATCCCGGAGCCGTCTCCGCGCTGGTGCTGAACTCCGCCTGGCTGGAGATCCAGGGGGCCGTACCGGTGCGGCTCGTGGGCGAGCCGGTGGTGCGCACGCTCGCCCGCCGCGACCCGCGCATGGTGATCCCCACCCCCACCTACCCGCCGGAGTCCCTCTACTCCCTCGCCGACGGCTGGAGGCCCGAACGGGACGGCGAGCTGCCCGACCCCACCTGGGCCGACGATCCCTACATCACCGGCTGGAACGTCGACCGGCGCTGGAAGATCGTCCCGGCGGCGCCCATCCGCCCCGGCTGGCTGCTGGCGATCCTGGCCGGTCAGGCGCGGGTGGCCGCGGGCCTGGATGTGCGCTGCCCGATCCTGTCCATGGGATCGGCCCGCAGCCACTTGAGCGTGACCTGGACGCCGCAGGCGCGCAGCACCGACACGGTCGTCGACGCCGACGCCACCGCCCGCCGGGCGATCGGCCTGGGCAAGCTGGTGACCGTGGCCCGGTTCGACGGCGCCGTCCACGACCTGGTGCTGTCGGCCCCGCCCGTGCGCGAGCAGGTCTACTCCGCGCTGCGCCGTTGGCTGCGCGGCTACGTGCTGACCTGACGCCCTCAGCGGCCCCACCGACGCGCGTATGACACGCATTCACCGTCTGTTCCGAGCTTTTGTGCCCTGCTGTACGGGAATTTGCCGTGCACCAGGGTACAAAAGCTCGCAGTAGGCGACCGACGGGCGAACTGCCCGGGCTACTTTCGTCCTCACGACCCCCACCCGGAGGTAGGGGATGTCCCCGACTTGCGGCCGACTCACGTTCAGGGTTCGTTCATCCGCCGGGCCGAGGTGACCCACACCACCCGCCGCGCACGATTAAGGCATGTCCGCCCCAGCCGTCTCACCGCCTCTTCCCTCCATCGCAGCGACGCCCTCCCCCAGCACCCCCCTGGGCACCCCCACCCCGGCGCTCAGGCCCGCCTGGGCTCCCCTACCCGCCCCAAGCGCCGGGCCCACCGCTTCACCTGCGCTACCCCCGGCACTCACCTCGACGACGCCGCTGCCCAAACCCTCACAGCCGACGGCGCACCCGTCCCGCTGGTCGCGTCCGCGCCGGGCGGCGCGCTACCGCACCATCGGGCTGACGCTGCTCGGGACCGTCGCCGGACTGCTCGCCGTCGTCGGCACACTCCTTTGGGCCGCGGGCGCCCAGCACTCGGCCCGGGTGATCGCACCGCTGCTGCTGGGTTTCAGCCTGCTGGCCGTGTGGCACCGTGCGCGCCTGACCCGGCTGGCCCGCCTGACCGCCGCAGGGGCGCGGCAGAAGGAGCTGGGCGCACTGGTGCGCGCACACGGCGCGGGCACCCTCGGCTGGATGCTCACCTGGCGCGGCAACCAGGCGTGGATCAACCCCGACGGGGACGCCGGCTTCGCCTATCGCGTCGGCGGGGGCGTCGCCCTGACGCTCGGCGACCCTGCCGCCACACCCGCCGGCGTGGAGGGCGCCGTCGACGAGTTCTCCGCCTTCGCCGCCGACGCCGGCCTCATCCCGGCCCTGTACTCCGTGCACGAGCCGGTGATGCGGGCCGCGCGGGCGCGGGGCTGGACCGTGCTCCAGGTGGCCGAGGAGGCGGTCATCGACCTGGAGGGCCTGGCCTTCCGCGGCAAGGCCTTCCAGGACGTGCGCACCGCGCTGAACCACGCCCGGCGCGAGGGCATCAGCGCCCGGTGGACCACCTGGGAGACCGCACCGGCCGGCTGGCGCGACCAGATCCGCGCCATCTCGCAGGAGTGGGCCCACGACCAGGTGCTGCCGGAGATGGGCTTCACCCTCGGCGGACTGCCCGAGCTCGACGACGCCGACACCCGCCTGCTGCTGGCGGTCGACTCCGAGGGCACCGTCCATGCCGTCACCTCCTGGCTGCCGGTGCACCGCGAGGACGAGGTCATCGGTCTCACCCTGGACGTCATGCGCCGTCGGAAGGGCGGCTGGCGCCCCGCCATCGAGTACCTGATCGCCCGCGCCGTCCAGGACGCGCAGGCCGAGGGACTGGAGCTGCTGTCGCTGTCCGGCGCGCCGCTGGCCCGCTCCGCCGACGTCCCCTGCCCGGGTGCGGCCGCCGCCCGCCTGGACCCGGTGCTGGACCGGCTGGCCCGGCTGCTGGAACCCGCCTACGGCTTCGCCTCCCTGCACTCCTTCAAGCGGAAGTTTCAGCCACGGGCGGTGCCCATGTACCTGGCGGTGCCGGAGGCCATTGATCTGCCCGCGGTGGGGCTGGCGATCGCCCGCGCCTACCTGCCCGGCCTCAGCCCCGTGCAGGCGGCCCGCTTCGCCCGGGCGCTGGTGAGCCATGAGTGACGGCGTGGTACAGCTGCTGCGGCAGGTGCGGCTGCTGCACCCGTGGATGGGGCCCGCCTGCCTTGGCGCCGTCATGGCGGTGGCGGCACTGGTGTGGTTGACCCGCACCCGGCACCTGCCCTGGCGGCGCCAGCTCGCCGCGCCGCTGTCCGGGGCGGGCATCGGGGTGGCCTGCTGGGTGGCCGTCGACTGCCTGTGGCGCCCCTTCGCCGATGGTGTGGGCGCCACCGTGTGGCTGTGGGTGGGGCTGACCGCGACCGTCGTCGTCCAGGTGCTGCTCGGCGGGGATGCGGCCGCCGACCGCGCCCGCGTGCACGCCCACCGGCGCCGCCTGGTGCGCGCGGCCGGATCGGGCGGGAGCATCACCGCCACCGTGGCTGCCGCCTGCCTGGCCGTCAACGCCTTCTTCGCCGCCTACCCGTCGGCAGCCGCAGTGCTGGGGCTGGGAGTGGCGACGACGCCGCTGGAGTCCCTGACGGCCGCGGCCTCCCTGCCCCGGCACCCCGAGCGCGGCCCGGGCGTCCTGGAGGAGACGTGGCGGGCACCCGCGGACATGCCGGATCAGGGCGCCGTCGTCACCGCCGCCATCCCCGCCGGCGACCAGTCCGGCACCGCCGGCTTCCAGCCCCGCGACGCCTACATCTACCTCCCCCCGGCCTATCTGACGCCGCAGCGTCCGGCGCTGCCGGTGCTGGTGCTGCTGACAGGGCAGCCGGGCAGCCCCTCGGACTGGTTCGAGCTGGGCGGCTTGAAGGACTCGCTGGACGCCTACGCCGCGGCGCACGCCGGCCTGGCGCCGGTGGTGGTGGTCGTGGACATGCTGGGCAGCCCCTACCGCAACCCGCTGTGCGCGGACACGGTGCGCGGCGGGAAGGTGGCCACCTACCTGGAGCGGGACGTGCCCGCGTGGATCCGCAGTCACCTGCAGGTGGATGACGACGCCGCCCACTGGGCGGTCGGAGGGCTGTCCAACGGGGGCACCTGCGCCCTGCAGGCGGTGTCCCGCTCCCCGCAGGTGTACCCCACCTTCCTGGCCATGAGTGCCGAGGAGCACCCCACCCTGGGATCGGAGCAGCGCACCCTTGAGGTCGGCTTCGGCGGGGATCGGGCCGCCTATGCGGCCAACGATCCGCTGTCCCTGCTGGCGGCCGCGCCGGCGGGCCGCTACGCGGGCGTGGCCGGGGTGCTGTCGGTGGGCACCGGCGACAGCCGCTACGCGCAGGTCGTGCCCACCGTCGCCGACGCGGCCATGCGCGCGGGCATGACGGTGACGGAGCGCGAGTACCCCGGTGGGCACACCTGGGCGGTGTGGTCGGTGGCGCTGCGGGATCAGCTCGACTGGCTGGGCCGGCGTCTCGGCATCACCGGCTGAGCGCGTGACAGGCCTTTCCCCGCTGCTCCGCGGGCGACCGGGTCACCTCAGCCGCCCTGCTCCTGGCCTCAGGCCAGCAGGTCACGCAGGCTCGGGCCGCCGACGCCGACGCGCCACACCCGCCAACCGTCGATGTCCTGGGTGCGCTGGGCGGCATTGGCCGCTGCGGAGGGGTCGCGGAAGGTGGCGCCGTCGGCCAGGGTGATGGTGCCGTCGGCGGCCAGGGTCGCCCGGTGGTCGATGCCGCGACGACGGCGCAGCCACACCAGGGTGGCCGGGGTCTCGATGGTCTGGGCGATGCCCGCCAGGGCCCGCTCCGAGGCCTCGCCGGAGGGGACGGTGGGCTCGGCGCCCAGCACGGCCGCGTCCAGGCGGTGCCCGCTGTTGGGGCCCGCGGGAGCCGACGTAGCCGGGACGTCGGCCTGCGGGCTGGAAGGCTCGATCACCGGGGTGGGCGCGGTGGCGTCGTCGGGCTGCGGATCGTCCTCCGTCTCCACCGCGGGCGCGGCAGCCTGCCAGTTCAGAACCGGCGCCTGGCTGGCAGCGTCGGTGCGCAGCTGTTCCACCGACACCAGCGCACGCCCGTCCTCGGTGGAGCGGACCCGCAGCTCGTGCAGCTCCACGCCGGACTCGGCGATCATGCCGAAGGACGTGCGCACATCGGCGGCGATCTCGGTGGTCAGCAGGGTCAGCCGCGGACCGGGCTCGGCCCTGGCGGGCATGCTGCCGCGGAAGCGGTCCCAGTCCTTCTCGAAGGCGGATGGGCCGCCGGGGTAGCGGGCGGCGAGCTGAGCGCGGCCGGTGCAGGCGGCATTGGTAGCACGAGCCATGGCCAGTAGCAGCGCGGTGGAGTCCAGCACATCGATGACCTCGATGGTGACCACCTGGCCGGCCGCGTCGAGCGCCGTCAGGGCGTCCCCGCCGACGACCTGGTCCCAGCAGACGGGCAGCAGCGGCCGGTGCAGCACCTCGGCAATCTGCCGACGCACCGCGGACAGGACTGCGCTGCGGTCCGCATCGGTGGCGGGGCGGCCTAGAACCGCGGGCTGAAGCCGGTCGTCCTTGAGATCAAAGAGCGCCATCTTGATGTGCCTTCCTGTCCGGCGCTCACCGCCCCGACGGTCGCGCGCTGCTCGGGTCATCTTCTCATGTGTGGAGCGCAGCATCGCACTCGTGTGGGCTCCTGCACACGCCGACCTGCGACGCGACCACCTGCCCACCTCCACCGCCCATTACTCCGGCGTATGCCGCGAGACGCGTCAGCGACGGCGCCACAGACTCGCGGGCAGCAGCCGGGCGCGCAGGCGGAGGACCGACGGCGTCGTCCGGGCCAGGCCCGTGGTCGCGGTGCGCAGCCGCCGGGTCAGGCGCCGCCGCTCGTCGGCAGTGCCGTCATCCGCGCCGCCCTCGGCGTCCTCCCCGGTGCCGTTGCCGCGCTCCGCAGCATCCGGCGTTCCCCCGGTCCCGCCGGCGTAGGCCTCGGCCACGGCGGCCTCGGCCACTTCCTCCAGGGCGCGCCGCACGTCGGCACTCAGCCCGGGGGCGGCGGCCAAGTACTCCGCCAGGGCCTCGTGTGTGCGCGCACGCGGTCCGGCACGCCGGGCCGCCTCACCGGCACCTCCGCCGCCACGGTCGCCGCGCCCGGCCGCATTCCACAGGCCCAGGTCCGCGGCGGTATCGGCCAGCTCCTCCCAGGCCGCGGCGGCGGGACGGTCGCCGTCGCGAATACGCCGTAGCCGACGACGGCGCCTACCGACGCGCACCAGAGCCGGCGCGGCCAGCAGCAGCGCAACGCACACCGCGCCGAGCGGCCACAGCCGGTGTCGGCCCAGCCAGGCGCCGAGCACCGTCACGCGAACGGTGCTGGCTTGTGCCGCCTTCCCGGAGGCGGTGGGACGTACCGTCGTCGGCGTGGCCCGGGCCGACGCACTCGCCGCAGTCGTGGTTCCCTCGGCAGTGGGCTCGGACGGCACGGTGGTGCCGGTGTCGGCGCGTGCCCCGGCACCGCCCGGAGTTGGCTCGAAGGCCACCCAGCCGACGCCGTCGAACCAGACCTCGGGCCAGGCGTGCAGGTCCCGACCGGACACGCTCGTGGTCGCCTCCCCCGCGCGGGAGGCGTAGCCGATGGCGATGCGGGTGGGCAGGCCGAGACTGCGGGCCATGAGCGTGAAGGCGGCGGCGTAGTGGACGCAGTACCCACGGCGCTCATCCAGGAAGCTGGCGATCGTCTCCACAGGCGGGACGTCGGCAGTGTCGAAGCCGCCCGGGGCGGACTCGTCGTACGCGAAGCCGCCGGTGTGGAACCAGGCGGTAAGCGCAGCGGCCTGCGCGGCCGGGGCCGCGTCGGAGCCACCGAGTCCCGCGGCCTCGACCACCTCTCGGGCGGTGGCGGCGATCATGTCGGAGCCCGGGGGCGTGTCCGTGTAGGCGGCAAGCGCGGCGGGCTCAGCGGCGACGGCCGCGTAGGGCGGGAAGACCTGCGGGGCGCCGTCCGCGCCGGCGACCGCATTCCAGCCCAGCGCCGTGTAGTGGGCCCCGAGCTCGGTGGCACCGTCCCGGGAAACGGCGGTGGAGGTGCCGGGCACCCACACCCAGCTCCGCAGATCCAGGCCGGTACCACCGGACGGGGCGCGATCACGCCTGATCATGACCGTCGACTGGGCCACCGGCAGGCGCGTGGAGGACAGGTTCCGGATGCGGATGTGAATCTGCTGCAGGTCCGCGGCACCGATGCGCACGTCGGACTCCGTCAGGCCGGCGGCGACGACCGCCCCGCTTGCGGTCAGCGCGCCGACGCCCGCGGGCTCCGCCAGGCTGTTCACCCCGGTGGTTCCCGGCTCGTCGAGCGGTTCCCAGACCTCGCCGTCGAGGTCGCGGATGACGGCGAGGGTGAAGCGCAGGTCGGCACCCGGCGGTACGCCCTCGGTGGTGTATTCGAAGACAGTGGCCTTCGACCCGCGCACCAGGTCTTTCCCCAGGGCGAGCGTCGTCTCCGGTACGGAGACCGTCGCGGCGCCCGCACCGGAGACGTTCCAGCTCCAGGCCCGTGCGGGCAGGGCCGGGGCGAGGGACACGGCGCCTGCGGCCAGAGCGGCTGCCAGCGCGGTCACCGCCGTAACACCGGCCAGGCTCCCGGCCCGCCCGCGCGCCCGGGCCCCTCCGACGGCGGGCGAAGGAGCCGAGGTGATGATAAGCGCGAGCACGCCGGCCGCGGCGGCCAGCACCACGGCGTCGTCGGGGTTCCGGCCCAGGACGATGCCGGGAGCCGGCACCGCGGCGGCCGGGACCAGCCCGGTGAGGCCGCAGCGGTCTGCGCCGCCCGCGCTCATGAGCGCACACACCCATGCGAGCAGCAGGGTGAGCAGGCACAGGGCGAAGCCGAGCACGCCGCCGGTGGTCAACGGGGCGATGCCGTGGCGCAGCATGGCGCCGCCGGCGCGCAACTGCCCCACCGGGTCGGCGAGCCAGGCGCTCGCCTGACCGGTGCCGCGCCAGCACCACAGCAGCGCCCCGGTACCTGCGGCCAGTCCCGCGGCGCAGGCGAGTCCGGCTCTTTGGGGCCGGGCGGTGCGCACCAGGGCCGGGACCAGCACGGTGGCGGCGGCAACGGCCAGGCTGCGGGCCGCCCACGGCTCGGGGCTCAGTAGCGGCACCAGTGCGATGGTGGCCAGATGCCACAAGGCCACCACACTGACCGCGGCCGCCAGCGGCTGCCAGCGGGCGGTGCGGAGCGGCGGCCGCTTGGCGGCCGCGGACTGCGAAGCGGCTCCCGGGAGGCGAGCAGGCCCTCCGGCCACACCCGTGCTCGTCTCCCGCAGCACGGCCGTGCGCGCCGGCTGCGGCGTGGGGGCGCTGTAGGGATCCGGCGCCCGGTCGACCTGCAAGAGGTGTCCGCCCGCCGCCGGCTGTGGTGGTGGGTCGGCGGCGACGCCGGTGATGACCACGTCGGCGTCGCGCTCCGGCATCTTGTGAGGCGGGCCCGCCTCGAGCCTGTCGTCGCCGGGAGCGGTGGGGGCCCCTGCGGCAGGCGCGGTGGCACCGTCGGCGCCCGCTGCAGCCACGGTTGTCACGACCGCCAGGCGCCGTAGCAGCATGACTCCGTGTGCCGGGGCGGCACGGTGGCGCTCGGCACCGAGGCGCAGTTCGACCGCGTGCCCCTCGCGCATCCAGGCCTCGATAACCCCGGCGGCCCGACTCACCGCGGTCTCGAAGGCGGCTGCGCCCGGCAATGATTCGGGCGTGTCAGAGCCCGCCGCGTACGCATTCGCCCGCACGTCCAGGCGCAGCCGACGCGCCCGCCTGCGCTCGTGCTCCCGGTCGACGACGAGCAGCCGATCCACCCGCGCGGACTGCCGCCAGTGGACGGCGCCGAGGGAGTCGCCGGGCCGGTAGTCGCGCAGGTTGCCGGGCTGGATACGGCCACCGGCTCCGCGAGCGCGCGCCACCGAGGCGCCCGCCTCGGTATCCGCCGCGTCCGGGAGGGCGGCAATGGCCTGCGGGGGCGGGGGAAGTGGGCGCGGCAGCACCAGTATGTCGCCGTCGCCGTCCGCCGGGATGCGGGCGCGCGCGAGGCCGAGCGGGTCGTAGCAGGTCAGCCGCTCCACACCGGCCCTCAGTCGGCCGCGCCGCGGTGGGGTGTAGGAGATCGCACAACCGCCGGCCGTGACGGGGATCAGGAACCGGGCGCCGTCAACGCGCCAGGAGACCCACAGGGGGACCCACCGGGGCAGCCGGGTGGTCACGGCCAGCCGCCAGACGGCCCTCTCGCCGGCGCGAACATCACCCGGTCCCGTCAGGCGCAGGCGCGGCCGAGCGGAGAGCGCCATCATCCAGCCGGCCAGCAGGCCTGCGGCGGCCAGGGAGGCAAGGAGCAGGCCGAGGTTCCGCAGCAGCGACAGACCGGCCCAGACGCCACCCGCCGTCAGTGCCGACGCCAGGAGCAGGACCTGACAGCCGGTCGGCGTCGGCGCCGCCCATGGGATGCCACGGGGCCGACGCGGGCGACGGCCCCTCGTCACGCGCCGATAGGCGGGGCGCCGGGGGCGCGCACGTCCGGGACCCGTCGGTGACCCCGGGCGCTGAGACTCCGCCGGCATCGGCTCAGCTCTCCGCCGGGACGGGCGTGCGGGCGACGATGCGCTCCAGGGCCTCGGTGGCGGCGGCGAGGGCGTCGGCGGCATTGGCGTAGTGGCCGGCAGGGACAAGCCGGTGGGCGAGCACATAGGCGGCGGCGCGGGCGACGTCGTCGGGCGAGACGAAGCCGCGGCCCGCCATGGCGGCCCGGGCGCGGGCCACCGCGGCCAGGTGGAGGCCGGCGCGGGGGCTGGCGCCCAGGGCGATGGCGGCGTCGTTGCGGGTGGCGGACACCAGGGCGACGATGTAGCGGGCTACGGCAGGGGCCAGGCGCAGGGCGGCGACGGCGGTGCGGGCCGCGCGGGCGTCGTGCTCGGAGGCGATGGGGGCGAGCTCGGCCAGCGGATCGGCGCCACCGCGGGCGAGCAGCATGGTGGCCTCGGCGTCGGCGTCGGGGTAGCCCATGGTAAGGCGGGTCATGAAGCGGTCGCGCTGGGCCTCCGGCAGGGCGAAGGTGCCCTCCATCTCCAGGGGGTTCTGGGTGGCGATGACGATGAACGGGTCGGGCAGGGGCAGGGAGCGGCCCTCGACGGTGACCTGCCCCTCCCCCATGGCCTCCAGCAGGGCGGACTGGGTGCGGGGCGTGGCCCGGTTGATCTCGTCGGCGACGACGACGCCGGCGAACACCGGGCCGGGGTGGAAGCGGAACTCGCGGGTGGACTGGTCGTAGACGCTCACCCCGGTGACGTCGGCGGGGAGCAGGTCGGCGGTGAACTGGATGCGGGAGGAGGACAGGTCCAGGCAGCGGGCGAGCGCCAGGGCCAGGGTGGTCTTGGCGACGCCGGGGACGTCCTCGATCAGCAGGTGGCCGCCGGCCAGGAAGGTGGCCAGGAGGAGGTCGATCGCCTCGGTCTTGCCGATGACAACGCGCTGCATTCGCTCCCGCAGTGCGTCGGCGAGTTCACGCAGGGCGGCGGGGGCCATCGGTGTGTGCGCATCGGCGGCGCGGATGCCGGGGACGTGGGTACCGGGAGCATGGGTGCTGGCGGCGCGGCGAGTTCCGGAGGTGCCGCTCAGGCCGCGCGTGGCGGGGGCGCCGCCGGTATCAGCGCTGGTCATGCGTCGATTCTGGCAGAGGTCTCCGAGCGGTGGCAGGGGTTGGCGGTACCTGGCAGCGCGGACAGGCCGTCAAGGTATCTATCGCCTGGGTTATGGGGTTATTCCGGTTTAGGAATGTGCGTGTTTGGGTGGAATGTCCAGATCCGGGACAAACGCCGCCCACGTGGGCGTGTGTCAAGCCCCGGGTTTCGTGGAGGCTGTTTTATCTGGCGCCGGCGGTTGCCGGCTGGGGTTGGTTGGTGGTGGTCTGCTCGCCGACGTCCTGGGCGTCGGCGTTGTCGATGATGTCGGTGATGGTGTTGGTGTCTTCTTGTGGTGGGGTGCAGGTCTGCTCGTGCTGAACGGGGGCGTGCATGTCGATGGCGGAGTGAGGCCGGACGGTGTTGAACCAGTGCACCCACTCGGCGGTAGCGAGCTCGACATCGTCGATGCCCTGCCAGGGGCCGTGCTCATCCAAATACTTGTGGTTGCGGATGAGCTCTGCTTTGTACAGGGAGTTCAGGGCCTCGGCCAGAGCGTTGTCGTAGGAATCGCCCTTGGAGCCCACCGAGGCCACCGCATCACAGTCGGAGGGGGCCTGCCCGTAGCGGATTGCCCGGTACTGGACACCCCGGTCGGAGTGATGAATCAGCCCCTTCAGGTCAGCGCCTTCGCGCTGGCGCTGCCAGATACCCATCTTCAAGGCGTCCAGCGCCAGATCGGTGTACAAGCTCGTTGACGTCTGCCACCCGACGATCCGACGGGAGTACACGTCAGTGACGAAAGCCACATACACCCAGCCGCTCATGGTTCGTACGTAGGTGATGTCAGCGACCCACAGCTCGTTGGGCCTGAACGCGCTGAAGTGCCTCTTGACCAGGTCTGCGGGGCACTGCTCCTTAGGAGCGCTGCGCGTGGTACGCGGTGACTTGGCGCGGCGAATACCGTGCAGGCCCATGTCCCGCATCAGACGCTCCACGGTACAGCGGCCCCGCATGCCCCAGCCCGTGCTGGGCAGAGGCCTCAGGCCGGTTCAGCATGGCGTGCATCTTGCGGGCTCCCAGCACGCAGTAGTCCTTCTCATGAACTCTGCTGATTTCGGCCTTCAGAGCCTGGTCGCGCACCCCCCTGGCACTGGGGGGCCGGGTCCTGGCTGCGCAAGTGGTGCTCGGGGCGATCTTGACATCGGCGCTGGCCAGCGCCTGGCAGATCGGCACAGGCCCCGAACTCCTCCCTGTGTGGGAGTCGATGTACTCGCAGATCAGCGGGACGGGCGGTGCGGGCACCGGCCGCGAAGAAAGCCGACGCGCTCCTCAAGATGGCGTTCGCCCGCCGCAGCTCGCGTACTTCCTTCTCCAGCCGCCTGATCCGCTCGGCATCGGATGTGGTGGTCCCGGGCCTGGCGCCTGCGTCGATCTCGGCCTTCTTGACCCAGGTGCGCAGCGCCTCGGGGTGGACGCCCAGCTCCTCGGCGATCCTGCGGATCGCCCCCTTGGACCGCTCGGGGTCCCGGCGGGCCTCCACAGCCATCCTGGTGGCCCGCTCCCGCAGCTCCTCGGGATACTTCCTCTGAGCACTCCCGGCAGTGATCCTTCCGTGCGTTCACTGCCTCCATCAAACCCGGTGCAGTTCACTGACCCTGACCCAAGCCGCCAACCACCCGGGCACCCACCCACCCCTAATCAGCCGACTAGAACGCGGACTCCACCACGACACCACCCTGACCAACAACTACCGCCAATGGCTCAACACCCACCCCTAACCACTTGACAACCATAGGAGCATCACTTTTCCGGGACGTGCGGCAGCGACGACCTCCGCCCGCAGGCGTGCCCGCAGATGAGCAGAGCAGCACTCGACCCACACACGCACACCGGACACCACACCCCCAACAAACCGGAAGAGCCGACAGTCTGCTCCCCATGCCCACCACGATCCGCTACTTTCGCGGGCACCCGAGACGAGTCTCATCGGACCATTGACCTGCGCCCGAGCCACGCCTACCCTATGACCACCGTCACAACTTCTCTTCGCGTACGACTACTCGGCGCACGAGCATGACGGACCGCAAAAGGAGCGTGAGTCCCTTGCTCTCCACTGTTGCCCTGACGCTTGCAGCGGGTCGGATCCTGATCGGCCTGCTGTTGGCTGTGAGCGCCTATGCCAAGCTCGCCGCACCGCGCGATCAACAGGTTGCGGATGTTGTCGGCTACCGCATAGTGCCCGAGCGTTCCGCCCGGAATGTGGCGGTGGCGCTACCCGCGGTCGAGATGTTCTTCGCCGGCTGCCTGATGCTGGGCGGACGCCTTCCCATCACCGAAACCATCGCCGCAATCCTGTTGCTGGCTCTGGCCGGCGCATCGGCCGGCGTACTCGCACGCGGCATCAGGACCGACTGCGGTTACTTCGGCTCACTGCTGCGGTGGCGGGTGGGCCCCGGCGCCGTCATGGCGAACGTGGCCCTGGCCGCCGTGCTCGCAGCCGACCTGCTCACCGCCCCACAGCGGCTGCTGCTGGCAGACCCCGGCAGCAACATGGTCCCGATTGTCATGAGCGTGGTCTCGGCCTCACTGTTGATCCAGAACTGGGACAAGTTCCGTCGGCCGCGGCTGGTCTGAACGGCCCGTAGCGTGAGCGAATGCCTCCTACTACGACGTTTTGCACCCTGGTGTACGGGGATTCCCCGTACACCAGGGTGCAAAGGCTCGGCTCAGGACGCAAAGGCTCGCAGCAGACGACGCCCGGCGGGGCGCACCGCCGGCGCACCGGCCGAGCAGTACCCCGCCGGTATCACTCCGTCGGCGCCAGCACCGCGGCCCGGCCGGCCTCCAGGCGCGCCACCGGGACGCGGAAGGGCGAGCAGGACACGTAGTCCAGGCCGGCCCGGTGGAAGAAGGCGATGGAGTCGGGGTCGCCGCCGTGCTCGCCACACACGCCCATCTTCATGCCCGGCTTGGTCGACCGGCCGCCGTCGACGCCCAGCCGCACCATGCCTCCCACGCCGTCCACATCGATGGACTCGAACGGTGAGGTGCCGAAGATGCCCGCCTCGATGTAGCGGCCCACGAAGGATGCCTCCACGTCGTCGCGGGAGAAGCCCCAGGTGGTCTGGGTCAGGTCGTTGGTGCCGAAGGAGAAGAAGTCCGCCTCCTCGGCGATGTGCGCGGAGGTGACGGCCGCGCGCGGCAGCTCGATCATGCAGCCGATCGGGAAGTCAAGCTCGAAGCCGGACTCGGCGGAGACCTCCGCCAGCACCGCCTCGGCGCGCTCCCGCGCCAGCTGCAACTCCCGCACGGAGCCGATCAGCGGGATCATCACCTCCGGCCGGGGGTCGCCGCCCACCTTGAGCCGCTCGACGGCGGCCTCGGCGATGGCCCGCACCTGCAACTCGATCAGGCCGGGCATGGTCAGCAGCAACCGCACGCCGCGCAGACCGAGCATCGGGTTGGCCTCGTGGTTGCGGCGCACCACGCTCAGCAGCTGCTCGTCCGCCGGGTCCAGGGTGCCACGCTCGCCCGCGACGGCGACCTTCACGCTCAGCTCGGTCAGGTCGGGCAGGAACTCGTGCAGGGGCGGGTCGATCAGGCGCACCGTCATGGGCTTGCCGTCCATCGTCTGAAGCATCTGCACGAAGTCGCCCTTCTGCAGCGGCAGCAGGGCCGCCAGGGCGGCCTCACGCTCGGCGTCGTCGGCGGCGAGGATGAGGTTCTGCACGTACTGCTTGCGCTCGCCGAGGAACATGTGCTCGGTGCGGCACAGGCCCACGCCCTGGGCGCCGCGGTGGATGGCGTGGCGGGCGTCGTCGGGGGTGTCGGCGTTGGCGCGCACCTGCAGGCGGCGCACCTCGTCGGCACGGCTCATGATGCGGTCCACGCTGGTGACCAGTTCGCGGGAGTCGTCGTCGCCGGCGGCGTCGAGGGCGGCCTGCAGGCCGCGGCGCAGGTAAGTCATCACCGGGGAGTCGACCACGGCCACCTCCCCGAGGAACACCTCGCCGGTGGTTCCGTCGATGGCGATGACGTCGTCGCTGGTCAGCGGCGCCTCCCGACCGGCCACGCGCACGGTGCGGGAGGCGGCGTCGACCTCGAGGGCCTCGGCACCGCATACGCAGGTCTTGCCCATGCCGCGGGCGACGACGGCGGCATGGGAGGTCTTCCCACCACGGGCGGTGAGCACGCCGACGGCGGCGACCATGCCGGGCAGGTCGTCGGGGTTGGTCTCGCGGCGCACCAGGATGACGGACTCGCCGGCCTCGGCACGGGCGATGGCCTCGGCGTTGTCGAAGGCGATGTGACCGACGGCGGCGCCCGGTGAGGCGGGCATGGCGCGGGTGATCAGGTCCCGGCCGGAGTCGTCCCCGAACTGCGGGAACATCAGCTGGTTGAGCTGGTCCCCGGTGACGCGGGTGAGGGCCTCGTCCATGGTGATCAGCTTCTCGTCCACCAGCTGGGTGGCCACGCGGAAGGCGGCCGCGGCGGTGCGCTTGCCGACGCGGGTCTGCAGCAGCCAGAGCTTGCCGCGCTCGATGGTGAACTCGATGTCGCACAGGTCCCGGTAGTGGGTCTCCAGGCGGCGCATGGCGGCGCGCAGCTCGTCGTAGCTGGTCTGGTCCAGGCGCTCGAGGTCGGCCAGGGACAGGGTGTTGCGGATGCCGGCGACGACGTCCTCCCCCTGGGCGTTGACCAGGTAGTCGCCGTACACGCCGGAGCGGCCGGTGGAGGGGTCGCGGGTGAAGCACACGCCGGTGCCGGAGGTCTCCCCCATGTTGCCGAACACCATGGTGCACACGTTGACGGCGGTGCCCAGGTCGTGCGGGATCTTCTCGCGGCGCCGGTAGATGTGGGCGCGCTCGGTGTTCCAGGAGCGGAAGACGGCCTCGGTGGCCATGTCCAGCTGGGCGCGCGGGTCCTGGGGGAAGTCGATGCCGGCGTGGGCGGCGACGATCGCCTTGTACTCCTCGACCAGTTCCTTCAGCGCGTCCACGTCCAGCTCGTAGTCGAGCTTGACCCCGCGCTCGGCCTTCTTGGCGTCCAGGGCGTCGGAGAAGTGATCGCCGTCGACGTCGAGTACGGTCTTGCCGAACATCTGGATCAGGCGACGGTAGGAGTCCCAGGCGAAGCGCTCGTCGCCGGAGGCGGCGGCCAGGCCCTGCACTGAGGCATCGTTCAGGCCGATGTTCAGGACCGTCTCCATCATGCCGGGCATCGAGAACTTGGCGCCCGAGCGCACGGAGACGAGCAGCGGGTCCTCGGCGTCGCCCAGCTGGCGGCCGAGCTCCTCCTCCACCTGCCGCAGGGCGGTGGTCACCTGCACGGCGAGCTCGTCGGGGACGACGCCGTCACGCAGGTAGGCGCGGCACGCGTCGGTGGTGATGGTGAAGCCGGGCGGCACCGGCAGGCCGAGTCGGGTCATCTCGGCGAGGTTGGCCCCTTTACCGCCCAGGAGGTCCTTCTGGTCCTTGTCTCCCTCGCTGAAGCGGTATACGTACTTGGGCATCTTCGCCTCTCTCTGGTTCTGGTGAGCTGTGCGCCCGCGCGCATTGACAGCGCACACTCTAATGTGACTTCAGTCCTAACGCCACTTTCAAGCGCCGTGCCGCCAGAAAACAGGTATTTGTAAGGACAAATCCGGGGGTGGTCCGGAGCTCCGGGACCCTCGTCCCAGCCCACCCCCTCCGCCCCTCCCTCCCACCGAGATCGGTAGAAGTCACGTGCCGAACTCGGTAGAACTCACGTGCTGCGGCAGGGGCCAGGTCTCTTGGTGTAGCGCCTGGTGGTGTTGGGGGGCGCCTTCACTGGTTCGTCAGGTTCCCGGATGCGCAGGGCCTGCGGGTTTGGATGGATGTCCCAGTCCGGCGGCATGCCCTAGTCGCAAGGCGACCGCGCGCTCCGCCTCGGCCCGGCTCGGGACACCTACCCCGGTTGGATCACCTACGCCGGTTTGGACCGCATGGAAGGCGCCTTCAGACTGTCCAAACAGGGGAATGCGGCTCAAACCGGTGCGGCGGAGGCGCTGCAGCAGCAAGCCCGTCTACGCCAAGCCCCTCCACGCCAACCTGCACACCCACAGGCACCAGATGAACCAGCCACCACAGAACCCGGCGCTTGGCACGCCCTCAAACACGAAGAGCCGGTTACTTCAACCGATCTCGGCACGTAACTACTACCGATCTCGGCACGTCACTTCAACCGATCTCGGCACGTCACTACTACCGATCTCGGCACGTAACTTCAACCGATCTCGGCACGTAACTACTACCGATCTCGCGAGGTCAGGGGGTCAGGGCGACGACGCCCTCGTGGGGGCGCAGCCGTAGGCGGCGTGGCAACGGCTCGCCATCGGGACGCCCCTGCGGGCCCGGCCGCACCGCCCCCTCGGGCAGGGTCACCGTGCCGCCGACCGCCCCGTCGGGAATGGCCGCCGCGACGCCGCCCTCGAAGCGGCGCCGCCACACCCGCCCGGATTTGCGCACCGGCCCGCGCGGTCGGCCGAGGTCGGCGTCCATGGCGGGGAACCAAGGCGTGCGCGAGTAGTCGTCATGACCGGTGGCCGTGTAGGACAGGTGCGGGTCTCCGCCCCCGATGATCCAGAACATCGCCAACCCGTACACCCCCCGGCGGGAGCCGTCGTAGTCCGATCCGCGTCCCCCAGACGGAGTGCGCAGCAGCCCCAACCCCGGGCCGTGCAGTTGGGATGCCTGGGCGGCCGCCGTATTCGCGTCGAACATGGCAGCGTCGCCCCAGCCCAGCCAGCACTCATCGAAGCCACCGCCCCACGCCGCGTGGCGCTTCCAGCGGCCGGGCTCACGCCTCGCCTCGGCGATATTGGGGACCAGCAGGCGGCCGCGGTCGGCCAGTGCCTGCCCCGCACCCTCAACCAGAGCGCCGAGGGCCGTGCGAAGCCCCGCGGCATCGGCCGGGGCGCGCGGATCGGTGGCGGCAATGGCGGGCAGGTCCAGACCGTAGTAGTCCTCAAAGACGTCGTTGTCCGCCATCACCCCGTCAAAAGCGGTGCCCTCGACCGACTCGGCAACCCGCTGGGCCCAGGTAGAACGGTAGTCGGCATCCCACACGCGGGCCTGGAAGTGCCCCGAGTAGGAGGACCACTCCACCGGCTCGCCGGCGCGGCACGCGATCCAGCCGCGCGCCCGGGCCTCCCGCCAGCCGACCCCTGAGGCGCGGCGTTCGGGCGGCTCAAAGTCCCGCACCGATGACAGGCAGCGGTATGCCAGCACGGTCATGTCGGGGCGGGCGTCCTTCAGACGGGCGGCCGCCTCGGTCTCCCACGGCTGCAGGACGGCGGTGCGGTAGTGGCGCGCCGCCCACTCGATCTCGCCGTCCTGCAGCGGCCCGCCATAGCGGATCCAGGCGCCGACTCCCGCTGCCGTGGCCGTCACCGGAACGTCAGCCGGTCCCTGAGCGCGCGGCCGCGGGCGGCGAACGGAGATCGCCTCGGAGCCCGGTGACGGGCCCTGCCGGAACGCGGGAGCGGCGGGGCCTCACCCGCCTGGCGCCGGTTGCCGGAGGGGCTCACGGCGGGGCGGCCGACTCCGCCCTCCAGGTACAGCTCGTGGTAGGCAGCATTGACCTGGATCAGGTTGAAGGCGGCCTCGGCGCGGGCCCGGGCGGACCGGCTCATGTGCTCGAACAGGTCCATATCGCTCACGACCTGCTGGACCCGGTCCGCCATCAGCGCCGGGTCTCCCGGGGAGATGATGAATCCGCTCGGGTCCAGAACGCTCCCGTCGGCAGCGGTAATGTCGTCGACGACGACGAGGCGCAGCGCGCCGACGTCGGTGGACACGGTGGGGATGCCCGCCCCCATGGTCTCCAGCGACACCACGGGCAGGCCCTCGTTGTAGGACGGCAGCAGGAACAGGTCCCACTCGTCCAGGTGCCGGCGGACGTCGATGGTGCCGCGCACGGTGATTTGGTCTTCCAGGCCGAGTTCAGCGATTCGGGCCACGCAGCGCTGGTAGTACTCGGGCATGTGCTCGGTGGGGCCGCACACGTCCAGGTGGAAGCGCAGGCCGCGTTCGCGCAGGATCCGCATGGACTCGATCAGGTCGAGCAGCCCCTTGATCGGCACCACCCTGGCGATGTAAACGAGTCGCCACACGTGGGAGCCGGCGCCCTTCGCGCGCAGGGCGCGAGTGGCGGCCTGCCGCTTGGCGTAGACGTCGTCGAACTCGTTGATGACGATCCCGTTGGGGATCACGCGCACCGTTTCCTGCTCCAGGCCCAGCGCCCGCGCCTCGACTACGGCGTTGGGATACAGATAGGTGGTGGCGTAGGCCTTCGGGTAGCACAGGCGGCCCATTTCAATCCACCAGGCCATCCACATGCGCTCGCGACCGCCGACGTCGAAGGTCCGGTAGTCCTGGACGGTGACCGGCTTGTCCATGCGCCGTCCGAGCAGGGTGTTGATGGTGTCGCGCACGTACAGGTTGTGCTCGGTCAGCAGGAAGGAGCCGCGATTCTCACGGGCCGCGTTGGCCGCCAGCAAGGAGGCGTATCCGGTGGTGTGAGCGTGGTACACGCGCGCCCGGGGCATCGTCTGTCCCAACACGGCGTACGCCAGGGAGAAGAAGTCGCGCAGGCACCAGAACAGCTCGCTCAACGACATCCCCAGGGTGGGCATGCGGTCGCGATAGGTCTCCATGAACTCGGCGGAGCCGAGCAGCGCCCACAGGGGGTAGCGGCGCGTCGACTCCGCCATGCCCTCCGCGATCAGCCTCCACACGGGTTCGCCGTCGCCTGCGGCCAGCGCCTGGAGGGCGTCGACCAGCCGGTGCGCCAGCACGAGCCGCTCGCGGTGGTTCATGCGCAGGTCGGAGGGGCGGGTGGCGGTGAACTCGGGGTGGTCGGTCATGGACAGGTAGACGACCTTCACCCAGCGCACGTTGCCCGGCATGCCGTACAGGTCGGTGCGCGGGCAGTTGTGGTCCCAGGTGATGTGAATGATTCCGAAGGTGAGGTCGGGGTTGCCGGTGATGGTGTCATGGACGACGGCGGAAACCCCGCCCTTGAGATAGGGGTAGGTCGATTCCATGACGATGGCGACGTCGACATCCTCGTAGCGCCCGTCTGCGGGAACGCCGTCGGGGAGGACCTCGGCTGCGTCACCGGCGCCCATAACCTCCTGGTCCTGAATGTTGCTCACCATGACAAAGCCTTTCGCCAGAAGAAGGAGTACTCGGGTGAAGACCACCGCGCCCGGTAAACGCCCACCGAGATGGCGATCAAGACGAGGTCGACGATTGCGGTCGCCGCGAAGGAGGCGGCCAGCCCACCGACCAGGATGAACACCGCCAACGCCGTCAGCAGGTGAGCCCCGGACAGGAACAGCGCCAAGGCGGGATCCCCGGCATGGTCGATCTCGTAAGCGAGCAGAGTCAGGACCGCCAGCAGCGCAGATCCCAAAGAGACCGCCAGGACCTCGGGCAGGGAGGACAGATCGAAGGCGACCATGACAGCCACCACGGCTATCACGCCGAGGGCCTCCACCAGCCCGGCGCGCACCAGCGCCCGGTTCAGCAGCCTGGTGAGATAGCGGCTGCGGTCGCGCAAAGAGTCAGCGCTCACCGAGTCCAGCCCCCGATGGAAGTCCGAAAGCGCCCCCGTCACCCTGGGCGTGGCGACTGCGAAGTAGAAGCTGTAGCCGAGCACTGCGGGCTGCAGGCACAGGTAGGCCAGGGCAATGCGCCACTCGACGCCCAGAGTGAGGAAGAGCAAGAGCTTGTCCGCCCACAGCACGCCGCCGAGAATGAGACCGCGGAACATGTCGACCACGTACTGTCCGGGGCTGACTGGAAGCGGGTGGCGCAGCTCTGCCAGGGCCGAGCGCATCGGCAGGACCTGGGTGAGGGTGGCCAGCAGCGGGGGCAGGTACCAGGCCGTCGGGAGCGCCAGGACCGAGACGGCGTAGGCGGCCCAGCCCAGCGCCCAGTGGCGCCGCCGTCGCAGCAAGTCGGCCACCATGAGGGACTGTGCGAAGACCATGTTCTCCAGCAGCAGCAGGAAGTGCGCTGCAATCGTCTGAGCGGGCCAGTGCGTGGTCACCGCCACCAGCGCGGTGACGAGGAGGACCGGGGGGATGGAGAAGGCCAGCACCGCGGGCCACAATCGGATGAAGTGACGGACGCGCTCCTGAGGCGCGACGTCAGTTACCGACCCCATGAGCCGGTATACCGGGCCGCAGGTGACCTGGCTCAGCCACGGGACACCCACGGCAACGCTGATGATCAGCGAGGCCACCGGCACGCCGCCGACGTCATGCCCAGCCATCCGGCTCATGACCAGCGGGTAGGACACCCCCAGGAGGATCGCGGGGGACATGGCCAGAAGTAGGGTCTCGAGAACCCAAGTGGTCTTTCTCCCCAAAGGGGGCTCATCGGGGCCGGTCAGGGGTCTGATCCACCCGGGAAGCGGAGGCGCTTGCCGGGCAGCAACAGGCACGTTCGCAGTCATGAGAGGCATTTCCTCGGTGGGCAAGACAACAAAGACGTAGATACTGGGTTGCAAGCATGTTGACACGCACGCGGACACGTACTTGCGTTCCGTTAACGTCGTACACACTAACCGAGAGCACGCCGGAAAGAATCCAAAACTAGGGAATACCACTAAGGTCACATCAATTTCACAGTCCGTCCATGACGAGCGCCACCAGACGCCCACGCCGGAAGCACGCCCCCTGCTCGCCCCCCGAGGGGCCGGGCAGGCCTTGAGGACGCCGCCCGAGGGGGCGTGCTCGGCGGATACACGCCGATGGCGGGGGCCGTCCCGATTGGGACGGCCCCCGCCATCTGGTTGGGGCAGGTCAGCGCGACGGCTCACCCATGGGCACTGCCGCCGCTGCGGCGAACCCGGAAGCCACTCACTGCGCCGGCTCGGCGGCGGCAGAGGCGATCTCCTCCGCCTCGCGCACGGCGTCCTCCGCCTCCTGCCGCGGCACGCCGCGGAAGGTGAACTCGCCCAGGATGCCCTCGCCCTCGGCGTCGACCAGGACCTTCTGGCCCCGCTCGATCTCCCCGAAGAGGATCTTCTCGCTCAGGGCGTCCTCAATGTCGCGCTGGATGGCGCGGCGCAGCGGCCGGGCGCCGAGCACCGGGTCGAAGCCGCGCTCGGCGAGCAGCGCCTTGGCGGCATCGGTCAGCTCGATGCTCATCTCCTGCTCGGCCAGGCGGGCGGCCAGGCGGTTGATCATCAGGTCGACGATCTGGCGGACCTCGGCCCTGGTCAGCTGCGGGAAGACGATGAGGTCGTCCACGCGGTTGAGGAACTCGGGCCGGAACTGCTGCTTGAGCTCGCGGTTGACGTGGGCCTTCATCTCCTCGTAGTCCATGGTGCCGCCCTCGGTGGACTGGAAGCCCGTGGCCACGGACTTGCCGATGTCCTTGGACCCGAGGTTGGTGGTCATGATGATGACGGTGTTCTTGAAGTCGACCACACGCCCCTGGGCGTCGGTGAGGTGACCGTCCTCCAGGATCTGCAGCAGCGAGTTGAAGATGTCCGGGTGGGCCTTCTCCACCTCGTCGAACAGCACCACGGAGAAGGGACGCCGACGCACCTTCTCGGTGAGCTGCCCGCCCTCGTCATAGCCGACGTAGCCGGGGGGCGCGCCGAACAGCCGCGAGACGGTGTGCTTCTCGGCGAACTCGGACATGTCGAGCTGGATCAGGGCGTCCTCGTCGTCGAAGAGGAACTCCGCCAGCGCCTTGGCCAGCTCGGTCTTGCCCACGCCGGTGGGGCCGGCGAAGATGAACGAGCCGCCGGGGCGCTTGGGGTCCTTCAGCCCGGCGCGGGTGCGCCGGATCGACTTGGACAGCGCCTCGATGGCCTTGTCCTGTCCGATGATGCGCTTGTGCAGCTCGGCCTCCATGCCCAGGAGCTTGGCGGACTCGGTCTCGGTGAGCTTGACCACCGGGATGCCGGTGGACATGGCCAGCACCTCGGCCACCAGGTTCTCGTCGACCTCGGCCACCTGGTCGAGGTCGCCGGACTTCCAGGCCTTCTCCTTGGCGGCGCGCTCCTCGCCGAGGCGGCGCTCGTCGTCGCGCAGGGAGGCGGCCCGCTCGAAGTCCTGATCGTCGATGGCCGACTCCTTCTCCCGCTTGACGGCGGCGATCTGGTCGTCGATCTCCCGCAGCTCCGGCGGGGCGGTCATGCGGCGGATGCGCAGGCGCGCGCCCGCCTCATCGATCAGGTCGATGGCCTTGTCGGGCAGGAAGCGGTCGTTGATGTAGCGGTCGGCCAGCTTGGCGGCCGCCTCGATGGCGTCGTCGGTGATGACCACGCGGTGGAAGGCCTCGTAGCGGTCGCGCAGGCCGCCGAGGATGTCGATGGTCTCCTGGATGGAGGGCTGCTCGACGGTGACCGGCTGGAAGCGCCGCTCCAGGGCTGCGTCCTTCTCGATCTTGCGGTACTCCTCCAGGGTGGTGGCGCCGATGGTCTGCAGCTCGCCGCGGGCCAGCATCGGCTTGAGGATGCTGGCGGCGTCGACGGCGCCCTCGGCGGCACCGGCACCGACGAGCGTGTGGATCTCGTCTATGAACAGGATGATGTCGCCGCGGGTGCGCACCTCCTTGAGGACCTTCTTCAGGCGCTCCTCGAAGTCACCGCGGTAGCGGGACCCGGCCACGAGCGAGCCCATGTCCAGGGAGTACAGCTGCTTGTCCCGCAGGGTCTCGGGCACGTCCCCGTGGACGATCGCCTGACTGAGCCCCTCGACGACGGCGGTCTTGCCGACGCCGGGCTCACCGATGAGGACGGGGTTGTTCTTGGTGCGCCGGGAGAGGATCTGCATGACGCGCTCCATCTCCTTGTGGCGGCCGATGACCGGGTCCAGCTTGCCCTCGCGCGCGGCGGCGGTGAGGTTGCGGCCGAACTGGTCCAGGATGGCCGAGCCCGACGGCGTGCCCTCCTTGTTGGAGCCGCCGGCGGTGACCGTCTCCTTGCCCTCGTACCCGGAGAGCATCTGCATGACGGTCTGGCGGACGGTGGACAGGTCGGCGCCGAGCTTGGTCAGCACCTGGGCGGCCACGCCCTCGCCCTCGCGCAGCAGGCCGAGCAGGATGTGCTCGGTGCCGATGTAGTTGTGGCCCAGCTGCAGCGCCTCGCGCAGGGACAGCTCCAGCACCTTCTTGGCGCGCGGCGTGAAGGGGATGTGACCGGAGGGGGCCGACTGCCCCTCGCCGATGATCTCCACGACCTGGGCGCGCACGGCGTCCAGGGAGATGTCCATCGACTCCAGCGCCTTGGCGGCGACCCCCTCGCCTTCGTGGATGAGGCCCAGAAGGAGGTGTTCGGTGCCGATGTAGTTGTGGTTGAGCGCGCGGGCCTCGTCCTGGGCCAGGACGACGACGCGGCGGGCGCGGTCGGTAAAGCGTTCGAACATCGCTGATTGCTCCTCGGCACGTGCGGTTGGTGGTCGCGTTACCCGGGCCCGGAGGTTAGACCGGGAGGAAAACGCGGGGCACGCGCTGATAAGGCTAACGGGGAGGGCGAGGCGGTCATGCCCCTGTTCGCAGTGGGCGTGAGCAGGGTTGAGTCAACCCGACTCAGGAATAAGTGGCGTCCAGGCACATGCGGACGACGCATGACGCCGACGCCGTCCAGGCCGCTCAGGCGTCCAGGGCCACCCGGAAGGCGCGCAGCAGCCGCTCGGAGAAGAGCACGAAGCGCACCAGTTCCAGCCCGCCCGGCTGCGCCGCGGCGGCGTCGACGACGTCGGTGCCGCACACCTCGACGCCGCTGGCGGTGTCCGCCCGGGCCGCCAGGGCGCGGGCATCGGCCACCGCGGCCCGGGCGACGGACTCGGCGTCCCAGCCGTACACGCCGGCGGAGATCGCCGGCACCGCCACGCTGCGGCAGCCGAGCTCCTGCGCCAGCTCCAGGCTGGAGCGGAAGGCGGCGCGCAGCAGGGCGGGGTCGGTCTGGCCGGCGTGCCGGTTGGGGCCGACGGTGTGGATGACCCAGCGGGCGGGCAGGTCGAAGCCGGGCGTGGCCACGGCCTCCCCCACCGGCAGGCCACTGGGCAGGCTCGTGGCGCGCAGCTCGCGGCAGGCCTGGAGCAGGCGCGGCCCGGCGGCGCGGTGGATGGCGCCGTCGACCCCGCCGCCCCCGAGCAGCCCGGAGTTGGCCGCGTTGACGACGGCGTCCACCTCCTGGGTGGTGATGTCTCCGCGTACCGCTTCTATTCGCATCATGGCTCCATTGTGGCAACCGGGCCGACGGGACGGCACCCATCCGGGCATCACCCGCCGACGCCGTTGCCTTCGCCGCGGGACGCTACTTGGCCAGCTGACTGGCGACCTCGAAGCCGTCCCAGATCGCGTACATGATGTTTGCGCACCGGCGCGCATCGCCGATGACGTGGTACGGGATGCCGGCGGCCTTGACCTCGGCCTCCAGCTCATGGCGCGGCTTGTAGCCGATCGCGGTGACCACCGTCTGCGCCGGGACCAGCCGCTCCTCGCCGTCGACGCTCACCAGCAGGCCGGCGTCGGTGACGTGCTCGGCGCGGACGCCGGCGAGCACCTCGACACCGCGGTAGGCGACCAGGTCGTGCAGCATCGCATGGTTGGCCATGCACGTGGGCGCGTTCTTCTTCAGCACGTCGGCCAGCGCCTCCACGATGGTGACCTCGATGCCGCGCTCGCGCAGGGAGATGGCCAGCTCGCAGCCGCTGGTACCACCGCCGACGATGACCACCCGCTCGCCGAGGGAGTCCTGATCGAGCAGGGCGTCGGTGGCCTCCACCACGGGCACGCCCTCACCGAGGTCGAGTAGCCGCGGGGTGGAGCCGGTGGCGATGAGCACGTGGTCGGCTCCGGAGCGGCGGATCAGCTCGGCGTCGACCCGGGAGCCCAGGTGCACCTCGACCCCGAGCTCCGCCAACTGCCGCTCGTACCAGGCGATCAGGGCGAGGTCGTCCTCCTTGAACGAGGGCTGGCCGCCGGCGATGACCACGCCTCCGAGGCGTTCGGAGGCCTCGTGGAGCACCGGGAGGTGGCCGCGCTCGGCGAGCACGCGGGCCGCCTCCATGCCGGCCACGCCGCCGCCGACGATCAGCACGCGCATGCGAGTGCGGTCGGTCGCCTGCGGCAGGGGGCGCTCGAGCTCCCGGGCAGCCAGCGGATTGACCGCGCAGCGCAGCGACGAGTACTTCTCAATGCGGCCGATACAGCCCTCCTGGCAGGAGATGCAGGGCCGGACCAGGTCGCGCCTGCCCCGCTGGAGCTTGTTGACGATCTCCGGGTCCGCGAGGGTGGGGCGGGCCAGCGAGACCAGCGTGGCCGTGCCGTCGGCCGTGGCCGCGGCGGCCAGCTCCGGATCGTCCATGCGCCCGGCCACGATCAGCGGGATCTCGGGGCAGGCCTCGTGCAACTGGCGCGCGTAGGGAACGTACAGGCCCTTGGCCTGGTACATCGGCGGGTGGCTCCAGTACCAGGAGTCGTAGGAGCCGACGTCGACGTCGAGCGCCTCGTACCCGTAGGACACGAGCAGGCGGGCGGCCTCGATGCCCTCGTCCATGTCCCGTCCCATCTCGTCGAAGGTCTCACCGGGCATGGCGCCCACGCCGAAGTCCTTGATCATGGACTTCGGGGAGAAGCGCAGCTGGACGGGGAAGTCGGCGCCGGCGGACTCGTGAATGGCCTCGACCACCTCGCGCGCGAAGCGCAGCCGGTTGCCCAGCGAGCCGCCGTAAGCGTCGGTGCGGTGGTTGAAGTATGAGATGGCGAACTGGTCGAGCAGGTAGCCCTCGTGCACGGCGTGCACTTGGATGCCGTCGAATCCGGCCTCGCGCGCCACCATCCCGGCGATGCGGAACTGCGCGACGATCCCCTGGATCTCCTCCACCGTCATCTCCCGGCAGGTGATGGAGGGGTCCCAGCGGTAGGGGATCTCCGATGGGGCTACCGGCCTGCGGCCGCCGAGCACCCCGGGAATGATCACGCGCCCGAAGCCCGCCCCGACCTGCAGCACGATCTTCGCGTCGTATGCGTGGACGCGCTCGGTCAGGTCTCGGCTAGTGGTGAGGAAGAGTCCTGGCGAGAGGGTCGGGTTCGGGATCAGTCCCGGCGGGACGCCGTCGGCCGGGTTGGTCACCTGGCAGACGCCGGTGATGATCAGGCCGATCCCGCCGCGCGCCCGCGTGGCGTAGAACTCGATCGCCCGCTGGTTCCAGCCGCCCTCCGCGGTGGAGAAGCCCAGGGGCCCCATCGGCCCCATGGCGTAGTGGTTCTTGACCTCGATGCTGCCCACCCGGGTGGGCTCGAATAACTCCGGGTGCTGCACTTGAGAGAATACGGACGTAGACATACCGGTTCCTCCTTGAACTCGGCGCACACATAATTCCGCGCAATTTCAAGGGTAACACCAGGATCCGCAAGCAACCAGACCCACTGCGACATGGGCGCCCTGACGTATTGGGGAGCCCTTGAGCACGCACAGCAACTCACGCCCAACAGCTCGCGGGATGACCCAACATAGACGACCCTTTGCTCGTCCAACAGTGAATCCGATTACACCGAGGCCTTCATTACGACGGCGCTCGCCAGGAGGTCGCCGCCCGCAGCCCAGCGACCGGTCAGTTCTGCGCAGCCATCGGGTCCCATGGCCAGCCTCACCATGAAGGCGCCGTCGGGCCGGATGTCAACCTCGGCGTCTGCGAAGCGCAGCGACTTGCGGGCGCGAGGGAACCACGCCTTGTACACCGCTTCCTTGATGCTGAACAACAACCGGTCCCCGGCCACGCCCGGCAGCGCCTCGGCCAGCGCGCAGACGTTCTCCCGCTCCGCAGGAGAGGCGATCCGCTCCAGCACGCCGCGCGCAAGTGGCCGACTCGGCTCGGCATCGATGCCGAGCGCGGTTACCTCGCGCGCGCGGGCGACCGCCGCCGCCCGGTAACCGAGGCAGTGGGTCAGGGAGCCGACCACGCCGTCGGGCCAAGCGGGTTCCCCCATCGGCCCCGGCACCATGACGGGGCGGGCCAGCCCCAGCTCGGCCAGCGCCCGCCCGGCCAGGTAGCGCACCGTGGCGAACTCGGCGCGGCGGCGCGCCGAGGCCCCCGAGATGTGGGCCGCCTCCGGCGGCAGCAGTGGGGCGTCAACGTCGTGGTTCGCCTCGGCGACGCGCACCGACGGCGGCATGAGCGCGGCCAGCAGGTGCGTTCCTGCGGCAGCGGGCGACTCCGACTCCGGGGCCGCCATCAGGCCTCGACGAGTATGGTGACCGGGCCGTCGAGCTCGGCGTCGATGTCCATCTGGGCGCCGAAGCAGCCGGTGGACACCTCCAGGCCGCGTCCGCGCAGCTCCTCCACCACGGCCTCCACCAGGGGCTCGGCCACCGTGCCCGGGGCCGCACCGTTCCAGGAGGGGCGGCGCCCCTTGCGCACGTCGGCGTACAGGGTGAACTGGGAGATGACCAGCACCGGCGCCCCCAGGTCGGACACCGACACCTCCCGGCCCGGCGCATCGCCGTCGTCGCCGGGGCCGTCGAACAGTCGCAGCTCGGCAATCTTGCGGGCCACCGTGGCCACCTGCGCGGGGCCGTCGTCGTGAGTGACACCGACCAGCGCCAGCAGCCCGGGGCGATCAATAGCGCCGACCACCTCGCCGTCCACGCGCACCGCCGCCCGGCGCACGCGTTGCAGAACGGCGCGCATCAGCGGCCGGGAGTCCAGTCGCGCGGGCCGGGTCCACGCGAAGAACCGCCCCGAGAGCCACCGTTACCCGGGAAGCGGATGTTCGAGCGCACCCGCACCGGCGAGTAGTACTTCAGGGCGGGGCGGACGTCGGCCAGGTAGACGGAGTTGGCAACCACGCCGAGCAGACCCAGCATGGAGTTGGCGCCCATGAGCAGCACCACCGCGATGCCGGCGGCGTTGGCGCCCAGCCAGAAGCCCTTGGTGCGCTTGCCGGCCGCGACGAAGTGCGCGGCGTCGTGCGTCAGCGTGTCGATCAGCGCCCACGCGCCCAGCACCACAGCGGTGAGCTGCGCCAGCCGCCAGATCCAGAAGACGGCCTGCGCGAGGTAGTAGGCGATTAGCACCAGAATGTCCACGAATCCACTGTAGCCGCCGCCCCGCGGCGCCGCGAGCGTCATCCCCCGTGGGCTCCTCCACTCCCTCCAGCCCTCACCGGCTCAGCCGAGGTGTCGTCCTGGTGGACCTCAGCGTCGGAGTCCGTCGCCCTGGCCACGCTCATCGCCGCCTACAAGGAGCGCAACCCCCGACGTCTCCACACTCGACCACTACCAGCAACAGGCCACCGCGGACACGCGCAGCCAGAGGGCGCTGATTGACGGGCCGGCCCGCCTGGGCGGCGCGGGCGATGCGGGCGGCCTCAGCCGATCTGGTCCAGGAAGGTCAGCACCGAGTGCGGCTCCTCGATGCGCTCCTCCAGGCGGGCGTTGAAGGGGTCGCCGTAGGGCATGCCCAGGTGGATCTGGAAGGCGTCCTCATCCACGTAGGCCTCCATCACGAAGAACTTCGCGGGGTCGTCGCTGTGGCGGTAGACGTCGAAGACGCGGTTGCCGGGCTCGGTGCGGACCTTCTCACCGTAGTCGCGGATCATCTGGGCGACCTCGTCCTCGAGTCCGGGCTTGGCGGTGAACTGTGAGTGCAGGATCTTCATGGCTCCTCCTCAGGGAGTACAGGCAGCATTGCGCCGACTCTATGAGGTTAATCATGTACGCGGTAGGGCGGGTGGAGGTTCGTACCCGCTGTGCCCCTATAACGACCTACGTATTGCTTCGATGCCCCATCGGGCAGCCTCCGGCAGAGCCGTACGGGTGCGCAACCGCACGTTGCACACCGGAGCTTCGGGACATTTTCCGAAAACCGCACAATTCCGCGCTTTTGCACACTCACCTTGAATCTCTGAGGGGCTCCCGTGTGCGCCGGAGCCCTCATTGCACACGGGAGGCATGCCACCGACTTCTGGCATCCCCACCGTTTCCCCGTAATTCCAACGAAAAACCCTGATCGCACAAGTTTGTCCTGACAGCTCCGGTGTGCAAGGTGACCGGAAGCGCCCTCACGCTCACCTCTGTCGATCCCGGCAGCGCCGTGGACCCGTCGGTCTAGCCAGGCTCGGCTCATGTCATAGTTTCCGCGTGTTATCAACGCAAACTGCCGGCACTACCCCGGTTCTAGCGGCCACCGGCCTGAGGCGCACCTTCGGCAAGGAGGGGTTCGTCGCCGTGGACGACCTCTCCCTGAGCGTCGAACCTGGCCAGGTACATGCGCTGCTCGGCCCCAATGGGGCGGGCAAGACCACCACCGTGCGCATGTGCGCCACCCTGCTGACTCCCACCGTCGGCCAGATCCAGGTGGACGGCATTGACGCCGTCCGCCACCCTGAGGCGGCGCGCGCCCGCGTGGGGCTGGTGCTCGGCGGTGAGCTCGGCTTCTACCCGCGCGCCAGCGCCCGGGACAACCTGCTGTTCTTCGCCGACCTGCAGGGGCTGAGTCGGCGCCGGCGCAGACAAGCCGTGGATACGGCGCTGGAGCGCATGGGCCTGGCCGACGTGGCCACCCGCAAGGCCGGAGCGTTCTCCCGCGGCATGCTGCAGCGCCTGCACCTGGCGCGCGCCCTGCTCGGTTCTCCCCCGCTGCTCCTGCTGAATGAGCCGACCACGGGACTCGACCCGGACGTCGCCCTGCAGGTACGCGACCTGATCCGGGAACTTGCCGCAGACGGCACCGAGGTGCTGCTGACCTCCCACTCCATGCCGGAAGTGGAGGAACTCGCCGACCTGATCAGCGTGATCGGGGCGGGGCGGATCGTCACCCGCGGCACGGTCCGCGACCTCGCCGCGTACGCGGGCATCGGCATGATCAGCGGCTTCACCCTGCCAGCCCGCCACGCGGATGCCGCCGCCCGGTTGCAAGAGCAACTGGGGGATGGTGCCGTCGTCGCGCAGCGGCCCGCGTCCGGCCGCTGGGCGGTAACCGTCTACTGGGCCGTGGACGACTCACGCGCGGATCGGGAGGCCCGCGACGCCGCCCTGGCCGCGGCCCTGGCCGAGATTGGGACGCAGGCGCCCGCGGATCTGGTCACCCGCCCGGCGTCGTTGGAGGAGGCCTACCTGGCCCTGGCGGACAGGCTCGCGCGATGATCCGGCAGCTGCGCATGACGGCCTTCCACGTGCGCCAGTTCGTGTCCGTCCCCTACTTCATTCAGCTCATGGTCTTCACCACGATCGTCACCACGCTGGTGCAGTTCCTCGCCGCCCGCGCCTGGGGCGGGATCACCCCCACCCAGGGTTGGGTGCGCGGCGGGGTCATCGGCATGTGGACCACGGCCACCTGCGCCGCCGGCATCATCGGCTTCGAGCGGCACAAGGGCACCCTCGCGCACCTGGTAATGGCGCCGATCGGGGCCCTGCGGTCGCTGGCGGCCGTCGTCTGCGCCGCCGCCTCCTTCGGCCTGGCGGCGCTGCCGGTGGCATGGTGTACCTGGGCAGTAGCCTCCGGGTCGGTGGACTTCACCGTCCCCGGGTGGATGGGGGCAGGCCGCATGGTCCTGGCCGCCGGCGCGCTGCTCGCGGGCTGCCTGGCGCTGAGCCTCGTGATCGCGGCCCTGTTCGTGCTCACGCCCAACGCGATTGCCTACGAGGAGCTGCTGCTGGTGCCGGCGTTCATCGCCTCCGGCATCCTGTTCACCGCCGCCTCGCCGCCCGCCTGGCTGGCCGGAATCAGCCGGTTCCTGCCCCTGTCCGCACCCTTCGACCTGCTGCTGGGGCGCGCCGTAAGCGCCATGGACGCGGTCGGCTGGCTGGTGTGCGTGGCCGCCTGGCTGGGCCTGGCCGCAGTGCTGGGGCGGCGGGCGCTGTGGCTGGCCACGCGCGCTGGCACCCTGGAAGTGATCTGATGGGGCTGTTCATCCGGCGCCTGGCCTCGGGGGTGCGCGTGACGTGGGCGTCATCAACTGCCTTCGCCACCTTAGGCACGGCCGTAGTGACGCTGCTGGTGCTGCCGCTGCTGAGCATCGCCTACGACGTGCTGCTGGGTGCGGACCTGTCCGCTCCCGACCTGGTGCGCACCGGCTACGCCGCCGCGCTGGTGGCCCTGGCGAGCTCCGTGTGCGCCGGGGTAGTAGGCACCGCCGCCACCGACCGCAACCTGGGCGTCTTCCAGGAGGTGCACACGCGTCGCCGTGCGGACCCGGCCTACTGGTTGGCGGTCGCCGCCGTGCCCGCGCTGCTGGCGGCAGCCACCGGCGCAGCCGCGATCGGCGCGGTATTCGTCCTCTCCCCCGCCCACGACGCCGCCATGCTCGGGCGGGTCGTGGCCCTGGCGCCTATCGCCGTCGTCTGCGGGCTGCTGCTGGGGGTCGGCGCGGCGGGTATCGGCGTCGACCTGCCCGACCCCTACCTGGGCGCGACCATTGTCTCCACCTTCCTGCCGCTGCTGACCGGCGTGATTGTGCCACTGTCGCTGTGCCCGGCATGGCTGCGCGCGCTCGGCACCCTCCTGCCCATGAGCGGCACGGTGACGGCCCTTGATGCGGGGGCCGACGCCGTCGGGCCGCTGCTGGCCCGCGACCTGCTGGTCGCGCTCGCCTGGGCGGGGGTCGGGCTGGGCGCCACTCGGCACGCCGTCGCCCGACTGCGCGCCGGGCTGCGCCGGGACGTACTCTGACCCGGCACACCGGTGGTCGTCGTCGGCCCTCGTCCTCAGCGCCGGACGCGACGCCGCAGACCGTGAAGCATGCCGTGGGTCATGAGCCGGGCCACCGGGCGGGCGGCCCACACCATTCGGCGCGCGGCCGGCGTGTGGGGCGCGTACCGCTCGCGCACCGTCAGGCGGCAGGAGCCCGGCTCCTCCGGGGTGAGGACGAATGCCCAGGTGAAGTCGAAATCCATACCAGCCTCAGCAGGCGCACAGCCGCCCTCGGACGACAGGACCAGGCACCGATCCGGCTCCGCACGCGCAACCACCAGGGCGACCTCCTCGGCCAGGCGCACCGAATCGCCCTCGACGAGGTTCTGCCACGCCGGGTTGATCGCATCCGCATTGGAAATGCCCACTCCGGCCAACCGCTCAAGCACATCGAAGCTGTAGAAGCCGCCACGCCCATAGCCCATCTGGGCCAGCCAGGGCCAGACCGTGGGCGCAGGCGCCTCCAGCACCGTCTCGTGAGTCTCGATGACGTCCGCACCGGGCAGGATCTCGTCACCGGGCAGGGGCTCGGCGTCATCGCCGCGCGGGCGCAGGCGGCGGGACACGTAGACAGCGCCGACGCCCGCCATAAGGATCGGCACAGCCCAAGAACAAGCACGCGCACTCACGCACCCATCATCCCACCGGGAAGGCGCACCCGGCCGCCCCGTCCACCACGCGACTGCGCCCGACGCCACAAGCCATGACATCTTGGATCGCCTGCCGCTGTCTGGACCGTCTGAGAGCACACCGGGGCCTGCCCCTGTTGAGCCCGGCGGTGCGCCCCACCAGCTGCAGCCATACCTACCGAACTCGGCACGTAACTTCTACCGATCTCGGCGGTTATAGCTACCGATCTCGGCACAGGGAGACGCGGCCCAGCCCGGCTCCGGGGCGCTCGGCGGGGCTGGCCTGCGCCCGGCCCTCGGGGGACACCAGTGGCTCCTGAGCGGCGTCCACCCGGGAAACCGCAATCGGTTCCGCGCCCGCAGCCCCAGTCGTCGCAGCCGCACCCTCCGCGGCATCCGCCTCCGCGACGTCCACGGTCAGCGGGGCATCCACGGGCACGCCCCGGCGCAGCAGCGCCAGCGCCATCGGCCCGTAGTCGACGTGCCGGGCCACGGAGGTCACCGCGCCAACAGCCCGCTCCCCCAGGCGCACAACCGCACCCGGCGTCGGCAGCTGCCCGGTGAAGCCGTCCAGTTGCAGAATCGTCAGGCGGCGCGGCGGACGCCCCAGGTTGAGGGTGCGCGCAATGGTCTCCTGACCCGGGTAGCAGCCCTTGTGCAGGTGCACGGCGGTGCGCAGCCAGTCCAGCTCGTGCGGGATCGTGCGCGCATCCACCTCGCGCCCCCACCGCGGCCGCCCGGCCTCCACGCGCAGGGCCTCCCAGGCGAGCGTTCCCGCCGGGCTCCGCCCGGATACGCCCGCCACGACGCCGCCGGCACCGGACGCGGCGCGGTCCGCCTTGTCGCTGCCAGACAGGAACGCCTGCGCTACCTCCCCCACGGCCTCGGCGTCCACCAGCACCCATGCGGCCCGGTAGCCCGCGCCCGGGTGCTCCCGCCCCAGCCCGACGTCGTAGCTGGTGCCGCCCTCGACCACGCCCGGCCAGGGGTCGCGCCAGGTGGCCACGTGGGCGCCCGCTGCCCGGGCGGCCTCCTCCAGAGCCGCACAGCCCTCGCCCAGCGCGGCCAGCACGGCCACGTCCTCGCGCACGGCCACCTCTACGCGCAGCATGAAGCGCATCGACTCCAGGAACTCGGCCAGCGCCGCCCCACGACCGGCCTCCGTGACCAGCAGCAGGACCTCGCCGTCGTCGACGCAGGCCAGGGCGTGGGTGATGCGCCCCTGAGCGTCCAGCAGCAGCGCCTCCACGCCGCCGTCGCCGGGAGTAAGGGAGGTCAGCTGCTGACTGGAGAGGGTAGTCAGCCAGCTGAGCCGGTCGGGGCCGGTCACGGCCACGACGTCGCGGGCGAGCGCGCAGGCGGCACGGCCGCCGGTCAGCGCGTTCTGCTCGCGCAGGGGGTCGTCGTAGCGGGCCGGAACGGCTGCGTCCAGGTCGCCGGCGGGGTTGGCGACGGCGTCGGCGCGGGCGAGCAGGGGGCTGGGACGCATCAGGCGGTGGCGTCCGTTGAGGGGGCCGCCGTGCCGGCTGCTGCCTTGCGGGCGGCCTCATCGGCGGCGATGGCCTCGCGCAGGGCCGCCCCGGGGTCGGCGTCGTCCTCGGCCTCCACGCGGCCCAAGCGCCCGGAGGCGTAGGACTGCGGCTCCTCCTGGCCGAAGGCGGCCATGTCCTGGGTCCACATGAGCTCCCCGCCCACAAGCCCGAACATGCGGGTCATCTCGGTGACGTCGGCGGCCGTGCGGGTACGTCCCACGGCCTGGGTGCCGACCTGGGCGCGCGGCCCCTGAATCCATCCCTCCCAGACGCCGACGTGCCCGGCGGGGTCCGTGGACACCAGCTCCAGGGAGGTGATGGGCGTCTTCGAGGCCGGGCCCGCGGCGCCGTCGTCCCCTCCACCGTCGTTGGCGGGCTTCTCCTGGCCTACGGGGCGCCAGAAGGTGGTCTCGGTGGACCAGATCTGAGCGGGGGTCAGGCGGGAGGCACCCTCCAGCCCGGGCATCTCGAAGTCGAGGTCCTGGCTGCGGGTGGCGTCCACGGTCCAGATGGTGGTGGTCTGCCGCAGGTAGGGGCCGCCGTCGTGGTCGAAGACCATCTCCTGGTAGACGGCCTGCTCGGGGACCGTCTCCCCGTAGGTGAGGATGCCGTAGCCGCGCCAGGTGCCCACCAGCCAGGCCAGCGGGTAGACCTCGGGGGCGAGATCGTCGGGAATCGCGAACGCCATGGGTGCAGGGTACGGCCGGGGCCCGGCGGGCGCCACGGAGCCGGCGTCAGCCCGCGACGAAACTGCCCATGACCCGGGCGATGGCGTACACGGGGGCGCCCAGGGACAGAATCGGCACGATCGCGCTGGCCACGGCGGCCCGCCCGCCGGGAACCCACCGGTGGGTCCACAGCACCCGATTGGCCACCGCCATGAGCACACCGGCGACGAATCCAGTCACCAGGCAGGCGGCGGCCGACTGCAGCGCCGGCTCCACGCCCACATGGCTGGCCCCGAAGAACCCCACCCTGGCCAGTGCTCCACCGGCGGCACCGGCCACCAGGGCCGGAACGGTGGAGGTGAGCACCTCCAGCACGGTGGCACGCACGTTCAAGGTGGTCAGCAGGGCGCCGGTGAACAGGGCGAGCGTGCACGGCACGATCACGGCGGGATCGGCGATCCCGGTGCGCAGGGCGCACCAGCCGGCCCCGGAGATCATGACCAGGTTGCCGGTAACGGTGGCGGACAAGTCCTCCACCAGGTGCTTGCGCCCGTCGCTGCGGGCCATCTGCGCAATGAAGGCGGCCAGAACGCTGAAGGCCATGACCACGCCGGCCATGCCGAAGTCGTTGGTGACGGCCACCAGCACCGCGGCGGCCAAGCCGGTCAGGGTGATGACGGCGGTGGCGCCCTGGTCGTGCCGGGTGCGTACGAGCGCCGGCCACCCCTGCGCGGTCAGCGGCACCAGCAGGACGACGACGATCAGCCGCATCCATGCTGGCAGGGCCGCGGAGACGGCCAGGAGCACGGGCACGACGCCGGCCACGGCCAACCGCGTCCAGGCCGGGTCAACCAGCCCCACCTCGATGGGACGGTTGCCGCCGCGACGCGTCCCGAAGCTGCCGGGGTCCGCCATGCCGGGCACATCCTGGATACTCACGGTCGCATCGTCCCACACCTGTGACCGGCGCACGTAGTCGGGGCGTGTAATCCGCTCGCAAATCCAAATGTGGTTCACTGACGTGCGGGCCCCAGCCGGACCGGAAGGAGGCGGCAGCCGTGCGCGTCATCATGTTCACCCGAGAGAAGGACGCCACCGCCGTCGTCCCCGCCGTGTCATTCCTCGACTGCCGGGTCGAGTGCCTGGAGCCGGTTCCGGCCTCATACGCCGCGGTGGGCGAGGCCGATGTGGTCATGGTCGACGCGCGCGGGGACCTGATGCGCGCCCGTGCGCTGTGCCAACTGCTGTCAGGGCCGATGGACTGTCCACCGCTGATCCTGGTGCTTCAGGAGGGTGGCGCCGCCGTGGTTCAGCCCGACTGGGGCGCCGCCGACTTCGTCATGTCCCAGGCCACGCCCGCCGAGCTCGGCGCCCGACTGCGACTGGTGCGCGTGCACACCACCGCCCCGGAGCCGATTGCCGAGGACCGGATCGAGGCGGGCGACCTGGTCATCGACACCACCGCCTACACCGCTCGCATCCGCGGCACGCTGCTGGACCTGACCTTCAAGGAGTTCGAGCTGCTCAAGGCGCTGGCGCTCAACCAGGGGCGGGTGCTGACCCGGCAGGCGCTGCTGGACGAGGTGTGGGGTGAGGACTACATCGGCGGCTCGCGTACCGTGGACGTCCATGTGCGCCGCCTGCGCGCCAAGCTCGGCACCGAGTACGACCACCTGATCGGCACGGTCCGCAACGTCGGCTACCGCCTGGACGCCTCCGAGGAGGAATAGGGCCGACGACGCTGCTGGCCGGGCCGGCGACAACGCAAGGGCGGGGACTCACTGTGGACACGTCAGCCGTGAAGCCATCGCCCACCCTCGGCGGCGCGAGGGTGGGAACTCGCTCATTCCAGGTGCACGTCAGCCAGCACGTGGCCGCATCTGCTGCGCTGGTAGGGCACCGACGGCGTCGTCCCGCTCCTCTAGTACGCCACTCGGTCGTTGGGTACGCCCGTTAGCGGTCTATTACGCCACCTACAGCCGTACAACCAACCGCTGACCGGCGTAGTAGAGGGCGAACCGGCGTAGTACACGGCGAACCGGCGTAGTAGGGTGCGCCTCACCCCGCCGAGCCCACGGGCACATCGTCGAGCCGTCAGGCTCCAGGGACCCCAGTGTCCGAGTCGACGTCAACCGCGGCGTCTGCGACGTCGTAGGCCGGGGCGGCCTGTGCGGCGAGCTGGTCGCGGCCGAGCCGGGCGGCCCGCCTGGCCTCCGCGGCGGCCCGCTGCCGCTCCTTCTCGCCGCGGCTGCGTACGCCGAAGACGGCCAGTACGTTCGCCGCGAGTGCGAGTACCAAGATCGTGACGCCGAAGGCGACACCGGAGGCATGGCCGGTGAGCCCCACCAGCGGGCTGGCGGTACCGCCGAAGATGAACTGGACGAAGCCCAGCAGCGCGGAGCCGGTGCCGGCCCAGCGGCCCGTGCGTCCCAGGGCGACGGCCGGCAGGTTGCCCATACAGATGCCCAGGGTCATGACATGCCCGATGAACAGGGCGATGGTGACGATCATGAGCGGTGTCGAGGACACGGGCGCGGACAGGCGCAGCAGGCAGACCGCGGCAAAGACGACGTCGACGACCAGGACGGCGATGAGCCCCATGCGGATCTGCCGCTCGGGCGAGATCCGCTTGGCCGCGGCACCGCAGACCGCCACGGTCACCGTCACCATCAGGCCGCAGACGGCGAAGACGGAGGTGTAGGCGGCCGTGCTCATGCCGAGCACGCCCTGCATCATGAACGGGGCGGCGGACAGGTAGGAGGTGAGCAGGGCGTAGACGAGCGCGTTGATGATGGTCAGCCGGACGAAGACGCGATCCTTGCCCAGCGCCCGCGTGCCCTCAATGAGCACGCCGAGCCCGCCCTCATGACGCCGCTGCGCGGGCAGGGTCTCGGGCACCCACGCGGCCACCAGCAGCACCAGCAGCCCCTGGAAGGCGGCGACAACGGCGAGGATGCCGCGCCAGCCAACCGGCCCGACCAGCGCCCCGCCGAGGATCGGGGCGACCACCGGCGCGATACCCTGGATCGCCATCACCAGGCTCAGGGCCCGTGCCGCCGTGATACCGCGGGAGCGGTCGGAGATGACGGCACGTCCCAGCACCATGCCAGCGGCCCCGCCGAGACCCTGAAGGAAGCGGGCGGCCAGCAGCACGGCGGCACTGGGGGCCACCGCCGTGCCTACCCCGGCGACGAAGGCCAGCACGCTGCCCCACAGCAGCAGGGGACGACGGCCGAAGCGGTCTGACAGCACGCCGATGCTCAGCTGGCCCAGTGCCACGCCGACCAGGAAGGCGGTCAGGGTCAGCTGGGTGGTCGACGCCGAGACCCCCAGATCGGCGGCCATGTGGTTGAAGGCCGGCAGGTAGGCGTCCGTGGCGAGCGGGGCGATGGCCGCCAGCGCCGCCAGGGAGATCAGCAGGGACGGGGCGAAGGATGTGCGCACGCCCGCGTCGCGTGAATCGGCGGAGCCGACGGCGTGAGCGTCTGCCGCCATGCCGTCGTGAGTGCCCGCGCCGACGGCCTGCGGGGCGGCGCCCTCGCCTCGCAGCTCAGGGGAGGGGTCGGTCGAGGGGAAAGCGGTCATGAGAAGAGACTATGAAACCGGCTGGCGAGGAGTGGCGGGACCACGGCGAATTAACGGCCTTTACCAGGAACATTCTCATGACTCGCCCAGGTTATCGGCCGATGTGGCAGCCGCCTGCGCTCCGCGGCCTGCTTCATATTCACAGGCGGCCCATACTCGGGCCCCGGCCGACGCACACGGCCGCCCGCGAGGGTTAGGGGCATGTCCAACACTTCGACTCCTGAATCCGGCAGCGCCGACGCCCAGACCGAGCCCGTCGGCGGCCGCCTCGACACGGCGTCGTCGGACCGGGTGGCCGCATCCCAGAACCCGCAGCCCCGCACGCCGCCCGGCTCCGCGGGCCAGGCGCCGCGCCGCCACTCGCGCAGACGCGCCCTGCTGGGCGGCGGCGCCCTGGTGGGCGCCGGCCTGCTCGGCACCGCCGCTTGGGCGCTGAACCGGTTCGTCATCGACCACGTGGAGGTCGACGACGTGGCCGCCTACGAGGCCATGAACTCCTCGGTCTCCGCCACGGCCGCGGCCACTGCGACCGCGAAGGCCACCGGTGTCACCGTCACGGACAACAGCTACACGTCCTCGCTGACCTCCATCAAGGTCGAGCAGGTCTCCACCGGCTCCGGGAACGACACCATCACCTACTACATCGCCGACGTCCGGGTGTCCGACGCCACCGCCGTGCGCAGTGCCTTCGCCGACAACGCCTACGGCACCAACATCACCGCCCTGCCCAGCGATATGGCCACCGAGCACGGCGCGATCCTCGCCGTGAACGGCGACTACTACGGCTTCCGCACCGACGGCATCCTCATCCGCAACGGCGTCGTCTACCGCGACGACGGCGTGCGCGACGGCATCGCCTTCTACACCGACGGCCGCGTCGAGGTATACGACGAGACCAGCACCAGCGCCCAGACGCTTCTGGACGCCGGCGTGTGGAACACCCTCTCCTTCGGGCCGGCGCTGGTGCGCGGCGGCGCCGTGCTGGACGGCATCGACGCCGTGGAGGTGGACACCAACTTCGGCAACCACTCGATCCAGGGCACCCAGCCACGCACCGCCGTCGGCGCCATCGCGGACGGGCACTACGTGTTCGTCGTCGTCGACGGGCGCGATAAGGGATACTCGCGCGGAGCGACCATGACCGAGCTGGCACAGATCATGGCGGACCTGGGCTGCGACTGCGCCTACAACCTCGACGGCGGTGGTTCCTCCACCCTGTGGTTCAACGGTTCGGTGGTCAACCAGCCGTCAAACGGCGGGGAGCGGGAGACCTCCGACATCCTCTACATCGCGCAGGGGGCCTGAGATGGGTGCCCCGACGCGTGCCGACACCGGCTCTCTCCCCACCCGGCGCCTGCGCCCCGGCGGCGGGCTGAGGGCGGCCTCCGGGGTCCGGCCGGCGGCGGCCCGGCGGGTGCCCTCTCGGGTGGGGCTGGTTGTGCTGATTCCTGCCTATCGGCCCGACGGGCGGCTGCCTGGGCTGGTCACCGACCTGGTGCGGGAGCTGCCCGGATGCCGGGTGCTCGTCGTCGACGACGGCTCCGGGCCGGAGTATGCGCAGGTGTTCCGGGCCGCGAGCGCGCGCGGGGCGGATGTGGTCGGCCACGGGCGCAACCGCGGCAAGGGGGCGGCGCTGCGCACCGGGCTGTCACGAGCGACGGAGTTGTGGCCACGGGCGGATGTGGTGTGCGCGGACGCGGACGGGCAGCACCGGCCCGCCGACATCGCGGCGGTGGCGCGGCGCGTACACGCCACCGGGCACATGGCGTTGGGCGTGCGGCGCTTCACCGGGCCGGTGCCGCTGCGCAGCCGAGTCGGTAATGGGGCTACGGCGCTGCTGTTCCGCCTGGCCACCGGCTGGCGCCTGGGCGACACCCAAACTGGGCTGCGCGGCTATCCGGCCGGGCAGACCGCCTGGCTGGCGGACGTGCCCGGGGAGCGCTACGAGTGGGAGCTCAGCGTGCTGCTGCACGCCCACGATCTCGGATTGGCGGTGGAGGAGGTGGAGATCGCCACGGTGTACGAGCCGGGCAACGCCTCCAGCCACTTCCGGCCGCTGCGGGACTCGGCGCGCATCTACGCGCCACTGCTGGGCTTCATCGGGGCGAGTCTGTCGGCCTTCGTCATCGACTGGATCGGCGTGATGGCGCTGCATCTGCTGACCGGGAACCTGCTGACCAGCGTGGTGGGGGCGCGGCTGGTCAGCGGGACGGCCAACTTCTTCATGAACCGGCGGGTCTTCCGGGCGGCGCCCGGCACCGTCTGGCGGACGGCGGTGCGGTATGTGGCGCTGGCGCTGGCGCTGCTGGCAGCCGGATATGTGCTGCTGCGGGTACTCACGGGGATTGGGGTGCCGCTGTGGTTGGCCAAGCCGCTCGGTGACGGGGCGCTGTACCTGGTCAGCTACCTGGCCCAGCGGCGGGCGGTGTTCCGCGAGCGGCGGTGAAGGTCCTGGTCGTCACCGCGGCTCGCCCCCGATGGCGTTCATGACGTTTTACGACCTTGGGGTACGTTCCACGACCCCGGGGTGGTCGTGGAACGTACCCCAAGGTCGTGCAGTGTCCCCCAAGGCAAGGGGGAGACGCTGTCGGCCGCCACTTCTACCGATCTGGGCACGTAACTTCTACCGATCTCGGCGATGGGGGCTGGGGTGGGTACTGCGGTAGGACGGGCTAGTCGTCGCGGGGGCGCTCCAGGGTGCGTGGCGGGCCGCCCAGCAGCCAGGCCGCGCCCATACCCGCGGCGAAGAATACGGCCAGGCCCGCCAGCTGCCAGCCCCACCGACCCTCCAGGCGCAGCCAGGGTCCCTCCAGGAGCACATGCCGGTTCCAGAGGACCACATAGGCGGCCACCGCCCAGCCGCATACCGCCCCGGCGGGCACGCCCAGCGCCAGCACCACGGCAGCGTGCGCGGCCATGAGCCGTCTTAGGAAGCGGGGCGAGGCGCCGACCGCGTGCATGGTGACCAGGTCCCCGCGCAGCTGGGTACGGGCCAGCAGCAGGTTCAGTACCAGCGCCAGCAGCGCCACGCCGGCCAGCACCGCCAGCACGACGAAGTCGGCGGTGCCGCCCCACGGGGGCAGGTCCCAGTTGAGCCCCACGGTGACGAGGTCGGTTCGCTCTTCAACGACGCGCCGAGCGGTGGCTGTCTCCGCCGCGGTCAGCGGCCGCGACAGCTGCACCATCTCGCCCACGTATATCGGCGCATCGGCCCCGGTCAGGCCCAGTTCGGCGGCGGTTGCGGGCGACACCGTAATGGTGGACGTCATCCGCCGCAGGAGGAAGCCGGTCCGGGTCTGCGGGTGCTGGACAGTGCTGGAGGCGCTGCTGAAGTCGGACAGCCCCACGCGCACCGTGCCATCGGCGCTGATCCAGGCGGCGTTGTTGACCAACACTCCGCCCGCCTCCAGTACCTCTGCGGCCTCCTGCGCGCCGTCCAGGCCGGTGGCGCGCAGCGCCTCGGGTTCCATGATGAAGACCTGACTGCCCAGCATCCACGGAGTGATAACTCCCGGGTTGTATCCCTTTCCCTCGGGCACGCAGGTCACGGTGTCGGTCAGCCCCAGGGCGGAGGCCACGTCCGGCTCGCTGAACTGGGGGCAGCGAGAAGACGCGGGCGGTTCAATATCGAGCATGAGCGAGCCGGCATCCGACCAGACCGGCGCGGAGCCGGTGACGGGCAGGCCGGCTTGTCGCAGCGCCTGCACTCCGTCGGCGAGGACGGCGGCATCAAATTCCTCGGAGACCGGCACGCGCGGCCCCAGGGCAAGATAGCCGGGGGCTACCAGGGACGTGGACGTGTCATTGGCGTTGGCGGCAAATGAGGCGAGATAGACGGTCTGTCCACAGGCAAGCGCGGTGACGACGCCGATCGCCCCGGCAACCGGTAGGGCCCGTCCCCGGTGGGCGACAACGTCCCGTGCGGCCAGGCGCAGCGCCAGCGGTCCCCTGACCAGCGTCCGAGCTGCGGCGTCGAGCGCAACCGGAGCCGGCATGAGTAGCCCGACCGCACCGAGCAGCAGAGCCGCCACCAGCAGTGGCACCGCCGCACCTCCGGGCAGCGTGCCGGGTGTAGACATCATCTCCGCGGACACGTCGTAGGCGGGCAGGGGCGTCCGCAGCGAGGCGAGGCCGCAGCCGGTCGCCGCCGCGAGGATCACCAGGCCGCCGAGCAGACGCCACCTGCGGCGGGCTCCACGCATTCTCGGACCGCTGGCGTCTGCCGTCCGGTTAACGCGCTTGAGCGCCTCGACCGGTTCCATGTGCACCACCCGTCGGGCAGGGGCGAGTGTGGCCAGCCAACCGGCCAGGGCGGCGCCCGCCACCGCGAGCGCCGTCAGCCACCACGGCAGACCCGCGAGCGCCTGCACCTCGGGCTGGAAGATGCGGTAGGCCGTCCAGGCGGCGGCGAGTCCACCACCGGCGCCGAGCATTCCGCCCAGGCAGCCGATGGCGGCTCCTTGCAGGGTAATGGTGCGCGCCAGCTGCCGCGGTGCGGCACCGGCGGCCGAGGCGAGGGCCAGAGTGCGGCGCTGCTGCTCGGCGGCGACCACGAAGGCCGGGGTGATCAGTCCCAGCAGCAGGCCCGCGGCGGCGGCGCAGGCAATCACGGTCATGACCAGGGCAGTGACGACATAGTCGGCACTGACGGCTACCGGATACAGCTCGGAGGCCTCCGGGTAGTTGGTGAGCACGTGGCGCGAGACGGCGACGGCCATCTCGCCGTTCAGCTGCTTGGCGGTCTCCCACGTGACCGGGTCGGGGCCGGTGACCAGGAAGTGGGTGTCGACGCCGGCCGGGTCGTCCTGCACCGCCGGTGCCAGCCAGGTCGGGAGCGCCCAGGCGCGGGAATCGTCGGCGTCGACCAGGCCGGTGACGCGGTAGGTGCGTCGGGAGTCCTGCAGCACCTCGGCGATGCGCCCGTTGGTGGAGTACCCGCCGCTGAAGGGCGGGGCGATCAGCGCGAGCGTCTCCCCCACGTCCACGCCGGTGCGCTCGGCGAGGGCGGTGGTGATGACGACGTCGGCGTCGTCGGCGGGTGCAGCGCCGGCGGTAAGCGGGGGCAGCAGGAGATCCAGCCCCTCGGTATCTGCCTCCCGCAGGGTGAAGGTGCCGATAGCGCCGGAGTCGGTTCCCTGCAGGTCTGCCTCGGTTGCGGTCGTGGTCACCCCCGGCTCGGCGTCGGCGTCGGCCAGGGCGAGCAGGTCCTCCGAGTCCCAGAACTGCAGGACGCTATCGCGCTCCGGGAGGTAGTCGGCCAGCTCGTCCGCGCTCAGCGGCACCTGCTCCAGCGAGTCCATCCAGGGTCCGGGCGCGCCCTCGGGCACCTGCCGGAACGGGGCCTCTGCGGGGTCGACGGCGGTGCCGGTGACCACGGCCTGGGCGCCGTCGGGGATGGAGGCGAGCGCGGCCTGCCGGGTGGGCGGGGTGGACAGCCGCGTGCCCAGGAAGCCGACGATCAGTACCAGGGGAGCGGCCACCAGCAGTATCGCCAGCAGGCTGCGGGCCTTGTGCGCCCGCGCGTCGCGCGCGGCCAGGCGGACGACGGGACGCAGGGCCCGCAGCCGGGCCGCGCTCACCTCCCCTCCCCCGGTGCGGTCAGCAGCCCGTCCATGTCGGCCGGGTCGGAGGAGCCGACCATGCGGCCATCGCGCAGGAAGACCGTGCGGTCGGCCCAGGCGGCGAAGCGGGGCTCATGGGTGACCATGAGGACGGCGGCGCCGTCGTCGGCGCGCTGACGCAGCACGCCGATGACGGCGGTGCCGGTGGTGGAGTCGAGGGCGCCGGTGGGCTCGTCGGCGAGCAGCAGGCGGCGCGGGCCGACTATCGCCCGGGCGATGGCGGCGCGTTGGGCCTGGCCGCCGGACATGTCGTCGGGCAGGCGGTCGGCCAGGTCGGACAAGCCGACCTGTTCCAGTGCGGTCAGTGCGGCCGCCCGCGCGCGGCGGGCCGGCCAGCCGTCGAGCTCGAGGGGGAAGGCGACGTTCTCGGCGGCGGTCAGGGAGGGCAGGAGGTTGAAGTCCTGGAAGACGAAGCCGATGGCGCGGCGGCGCACCTCGGCCAGGGCGGTGCGGTCCAGGCCCGCCAGGTCCCGGCCCGCGATGATCACGCGCCCGGTGGTGGGGCGGTCCAGGGCGCCGGCGAGGTTCAGCAGGGTCGACTTGCCGGATCCGGAGGGCCCCATGACGGCGACGAATTCCCCGGGCGCGACCGTGAGGTCGATCCCGTCGAGGGCGGTGACGGCGCGGGCGCCGCTGCCGTGGATGCGGCCAACGCCTTGGAGTTCGACTACGGGGCACTGGGTGTCTTCGCGCATCACGACCGCCGCCCATCGGCTGCGGCGCGGGCCAGGCGGCCCTCCGCGTCGTCGAGCCAGCGCAGCTCGGCCTCGACGACGAACACGTGGTGGTCCAGGACCAGGGCGGCGGCCAGGTCCTCGTCCCCGGCGGCGCGGCGGGCGCGGTTGATCTCGTGGAGGACGGTTTGCGTGGCCTGGCGCTGCCGCTGGATCAGCGCGGCGATGTCGACGTCCGGGGAGGCGGTGGCGAGCGCTAGCTTGATGACGAGTTCGTCGCGTTCGGGAGCGCGGCGAGCCACCGGGCTGGCCCACCAGTCGGCGAGCTCTTCCCGGCCGGCGTTGGTCAGGGACCAGGCGGCCACGTCGCGGCCGGAGGCGGTCAGCGTCGTCGGCCTGGATGATGGTGCCTCGGGCGAGGTGCCCGAGGAGTCGCCGACCCCGTCCGCGGTAGCGGGCTCGGCGCCGCCGCGCGACCGGACGGAGTGCTCGGATGCCGCGGAGGCCAAGCCCGGCGCGGTGGAACCGGTTGTGGCGTGACCGCGGTCAAGACGAGTGACCAGGCCGTCACGTTCCAGCCGGGCCAGCGTGGTGGCGACCTGGCCGATGTTGAGGGGCCAGGTGGTTCCGGTGGCGGATTCGAAGTCCTTGCGCAGCTGGTAGGTGCCCGCGGGTCCGCGCGCAAGTAGGGCGAGCAGGGCGTGTTTTACGGACATTTCGGTCTCCCGGATGAGGGCTCTCAGCTCCAACGATGGTTACCGAGTAACGCTTACCCAGTAAGCATAGGCGCTCAAAGACCCGTACTCAAGCACCCAGCCGACAGCGGGCCGGCGACGCAGAACTGGCACAGAATGCACCACTTTTGCCTCCGCCCGGACGAGTCGAGTCACCCCATCCGCCTGGTGACGCGCCTTCGCGGGAGCGGCCTTGCCCACGACAATTGAAAGTGGTGCATTCCATGACAGCTACGCCGCTATGACCCCTGCTGTGCGGGCCTCACCAGTCCGGCCTCGTAGGCAGCGATCACCAGCTGCGCCCGGTCCCGGGCACCCAGTCGCGACAGTAGGGCCGTGACGTGACTGCGGCGCGTGGCGCGGGTGATCCCTAGTTCCTCCTCGATCTCGGTGTTCGACATTCCGCGGGCGATCAGCGTCAGCACCTCACGTTGCCGCGGAGTGAGTCCCTCTATCCCGCCACCGCGTGCCGGTGGTACCGGGCCGAGGAGCCGGGCAAGGGCCTGGGGGCTGAGCAGCGCCTGGCCGGCGTGAACCGTACGCACGGCGTCGACAACGGCCTGAGGCTCAGCGTCCTTGAGCAGGAAACCCGCGGCTCCGGCGCGTAGCGCACCCAGGATGTACTCGTCGTCCTCAAACATCGTCAGCACGATCACCCGGGTATCCGACAGCGCGGCCCGGATGAGGCGGGTTGCCTCGATACCGTCGGCGACCGGCATGCGGATATCGGTCAGGACGACGTCGGGACGAAGCCTCGTCGCCAGCCGCACAGCCTCGGCGCCGTCAGCGACTTGGGCAACGACCTCCAGGTCCGGCTCAGCGCCGAGCAGGGCGGCCAGGGAGGCCCGCAACAGCGCCTGGTCCTCGGCCACGAGCACCCGCACCGGTACGCTCACGGCCGAACCTCCGTGTTCAGGGGGATCCGGGCGCTCAGCCGGAACCCAGCCGACTCATCATGTCCATCCCGCGGCCCGGCACTAAGCCGCGCCCCGACGGCGGCGGACCGCTCAGCCAGCGACATCAGGCCAGTACCCGTACCTGGGTGCACCACCCAGCCGGGGGCGGGGCCCGCGTCGGTTACGTCTACACGCAGCAGCTCGTCATCGGCGCGCACGGTAACATCCACCGCCCCCGGCCCGGCATACCGGGCTGCGTTGGCCAGACCCTCGCGCACCACCGCCAGGGCCAGTGCGCTCGCAGCGGAGTTCGCGTCACCGGGCTCAGTACGCGTGCGCACATCGAGCCCAAGCTCGCGGGTTTCGGCCGCGGCTTGCTCAATAGCATCGGCCAGCGAGGAAGGCCCTGCCGGCGAGAAGGACGCTGGCAGCGGCTCCGCGCCCTGTCCACGCAGGACGGCGAGCATGGAGCGCAGGTCAGCTGTGGCGGCACGCGAGGTCGCCTCAACCTCAGTCAGGGCAGTGCGCAAGCCGGCCTCGTCGGTCTCCAGACGCTGTGCGACGGCGGCTCGCACGGTGATCGCGCCGAGGCTGCCGGAGACAAGGTCGTGCAGGTCCCGGGCGATGGTCAAGCGATCCTCGGCCACCGCGGCACGGGCGGCCTGCTCCGTCAGGGCCGCCTCGTAGGCGATGCGCTCACGACGGCGCAACCATAGAAGGGTCGCCACGAACGCAACAAGGACGATCCAGGCGAGGATCTGAATCCAAGGCGCCTGTTCGCGCCCCGGTGCGACGCCGACCATAGAGAGGACGGCGAGGCCCAGCACCATGGCTGCCCGGCGGGCGCAGGAACGAATAACGACGGACACGCTCAGCAGTTTAAGGACCGGAGGGCAGTGGCCTCATCGGACCAGAGTCTGACACTCCTGAGTCCGACACGAGAGCCCGCGACTCCTCTGTAGCGCCGATGCGCTCGCGCACGACCGCGGCCAGGCTGAGCCCATGAACCACGCAAGTCCGCGCACTCGCGGTGCCGCCGAACCCGGCAGTTTCAACCGCCTCATCACGCGTCCCGCTCCGCTGCGTGCCCTGCACGCTGAGGCCCTCAAGCTCGCTGCTCTGCCCGGGGCGCGACTGGGAGCCGCCCTGACGGTGGCCATTCCAGTGGGTCTCGAGCTGTTCAACACCCGGGGCATGACCGCCGAACTCGCTGCCGATCCGAACTCCTACCTGCACGAGTTGCTGCCCGACATGGGTGTCATGGACGCTACCTACGGGGTGGTAGGTGTAGTAGTCCTCGCCACCGTCAGCATGGCCGGGGAGTACACCGCCAACGCCCAGACACTCGGCTCGGCGCGCCAGGTGAGCACCACCCTCCTCGTCGAGCCTCGGCGCACGATCACCGTGGCAGCCAAGGTGCTCCTCGTACTGGCCACGGCGGCCGTACTGGCCGCCGTCACCTGTGCCGCAACCTTCGCCATCACGACCAGGGCTCTGAGTGAGTGGTCTCCGACCTTGTGGCCCGCACCCTGGACCCGAGTCGCCGGGATATACACCTGGTGGATCGTCAACGCACTGGGGGCGATGGCCCTGGCCTGCCTCACGCGCGGGGCACTCGTACCCCTGGCCTGGTGTGTGACCACCACCTCGCTGGTCTCTCCCAGCCTCCTGCTGTCCAAAGCGACGGATCTGGCGGCCTGGCTACCCGACGCCGCCGCCTTCAGCGTAACCCTCACCGATTACCAGGGCCCCGCATTGTCTACCGGCTCGGCCTGGACCGCACTGGCCGCCTGGGCGCTGGCTGCACTGACACTGATAACCGTTGTTTGGACGAGGAAGGACGCCTGAACATGATCACCATCGACGCCCTCACCAAGCGACACGGGGAGCGCACCGTACTTCATGGCCTGAGCCTTGAGGCCCGGCCCGGCAGAGTCACCGGTTTCGTGGGGCCCAACGGGGCAGGTAAGTCCTCCACCCTGCGCTGCCTGCTGGGACTGGACCGGATCGACGCCGGCACCGCCCTAGTGGGCGGGCGCCCCTACCGCGAGCTGCGCCATCCCCTGCACACGGTCGGCGCCATGCTCGACGGCGCTGGCGCCCACCCCTCGTGCACGGGCCGCGCCCACCTGCGCTGGGTAGCCGCGGGGTCGGGCATTCCGCGCCGTCGGGTCGACGAAGTGCTTGAACTCGTAGACCTGGCTGATGCCGCCAGGCGCCCGGTACGTACCTACTCCCTGGGTATGGGGCAGCGCCTGGGATTGGCGGCGGCCCTGCTGGGCGATCCAGAGATCCTCATCCTCGACGAACCCGTTAACGGCCTGGACCCAGCAGGTATCCGCTGGATGCGAGATCTCGTGCGTAAGCACGCCTGCGCGGGCGGCACCGTCCTAGTTTCCAGTCACATGCTGTCCGAGCTAGCCGAGGTCGCCGACGACGTCGTCGTGATAGCCCAAGGCAGGGTGCGAGCCACCGGCACGCTCACCGAGGTGGCCGGAGACCACGGCGATCTGGAGGAGGCCTTCTTCGCACTCATCTCACCCGAGGTGCAGTCATGACCGTGGTGCGGGCGGAAATGCTCAAGGCCGCGACCATACCTGCGCTGCGCTGGACGGCAGCACTGACGGCGATCGTCTCCGTCCTCCTTCTCGCAGTCCTGCGCCGGGATGCGCCTTCCACGGGCTCGGTGTCAGCAGAAGCCGTCGCCGCGGGTATGTGGACCTGGGTTGGGCTCATCCAGACCGGTTTTCTTGCTGCCGGCATCCTCGTGTCCACCAAGGAGCACACGAGTGCGCTCGGACGCACGACGCTGCTTGTGGAGCCTCGGAGGCAGGCCGTCTGGGCGGCGCGGCTGACCGTCCTGGTGGGCGCGTCCCTACCGGCGGCTGCGGCGCTGGCGGCGACGGCGCTTCTCGCCCTGGATACCGACCCGGGCCGAGCCTCGGCTGAGGCCGCGGCCCGCACCGGGGTCTGGCTCGTAGCGGTGGCGGTGATCGCCGCCGGGGTGGGCGCGGCACTCAGACGCGTGCTCGGCGCGACCTCGCTGCTTCTGCTGCTCGTCGTCGTCGCCCCGGCGGTCGCCCAGAACCTCGGGCAGTGGGCGCGCTGGCTGCCCGGGGCCGCCGCCCAGGACTGGGTGCGAGAGGGCGCCTGGTCGGACGGCGCCGTCGTGCTCGCCTGGGCGATGGTGGCGGCGGTGGCAGGTGCCGCGCGTCTGGCGCTATCCGACGCCTGACACGGCGGGCACAGGTTGTTGTATCGCGTGCGCCGCACGGGATTTCCCGGGTGATTGCTCGTCATGCGGACGAGGCTTTACACGGTCGAAGCGGCAGGGAGCGGCCGTCTGCTCTCAGGCGGGGCGGTAGGTGAAGCGGTCCCAGCCGAGGGCCTCGATCTGGGCGGCCATGCGCTCGCACTCGGCGTCCCAGCCGGGCGCGGACACGGCGAAGTCGCCGGTGGTGCCCTCGCCGCGGGCCTGCTGCAGGGCGTAGACCCGGGCGCCGGCGTCATGGACGCGGCGGGCGGCCTCCACGGCGTCGGCGGCGGTGACATCCCCGGGGACCACGGTGGTGCGCACCTCGAAGTCAATCCCCTTGCCGCGGGCGGCCGCGTCTACGAGCACCTGCAGGCTCTCCCAGGCCTTGGCGGCGGAGTTGGGGCGGCCGACCACGGCGTCGTAGTGCTCGGGCAGCGCCTTGATGTCGAGCCCGACCCAGTCGACCAGTCCGCGCTGCACCAGGTCGCGCAGGCGGCCCGGGTAGGGGCCGGCGGTGTGTAGTCCCACCTGGAAGCCCATGTCCTTCACCTCCGCGGCGGCGTCGGCGAGGGCGTCCTGGCGCAGCGCCTCCCCGCCGGTTAGGACGACGCCGTCGAGCAGGCCACGGCGGCGAGCCAGCAGGGTGCGTACCTCGTCCCAGGCGACCGCGCCGGGCGTGCGCGTGGGGATGAGGGCCTGGTTGTGGCAGTAGAAGCAGTTCCAGGGGCAGCCCTGCATGAAGACCGTCGCGACCAGGTGGTCGGGCCAGTCGACGGTGGACATGGGCACGAGCCCGGCGATCTGCAGATCGTCGGCGGGGCGGTGCGCGACGCCCTTCTTGAGAGTCTCAGTCATCGAGTCCGAGGCTCGCTGCGATCTCATCGAGGCGGCGCGTCCTGATCTCACCGCGCCTGGCCGCCTCCGCTTCAGTCTTCAGCGTGTACGCGTACTCCAAGTCATCGATGTAGGACTCAACGGCCTCACGCACATAGAACGTCGCCGGGCGTCCGGTCCGACTCCCCAGGTCATCGAGCCGACGCTTGAGTTCCTCCGGCAGCCGCACGCTCAGAACTGCTGTAGACATGTTTACAGCATAGGAGCCGACCTTCGCTTCCGACAAGCCCGGCCCACAAGGCGAGGGACTCAGGGCTCCCTAGACCGAGCGCCGGGCCCCACCCCTGATACGGCAGGCGCTACGGCGCCTCTGCAACCGAGTCGCGAACAGGCCCGGCGATCTCACCGATAGACCGTGGAACGATGGCCGACATCGATCGCGAGGATCACGCAGCGCTCAGCCTGAACGTCGATGACCACCCGGTAATCCCCGACCCGGAGCCGGAATTGTCCCTTAAGCGGGCCAGTCATCGGTTTCAGGAAACTCCGCGGATCGTCAGCCTCCTGGATCTCTCGCAGTTTGCCGACCACACGCACCTGAACGCTGCGATCGAGTCGGCGCAGCGAATTCTCGGCGCGAGGAGTGAACTCGACGATCCAGTCCGCCACCTACCCCTCCTGCTCCGTTGGAGACCCGGCCCTCAGGCGCTGATGGAGGTCAGGCGCGAGGTGGTCTTGCCGTGGGCGCCGGCGGCGGCCTCGGTGAACATCTGCCGCTCCATGTACTCGCCCTTCTTGCCGATGTTGAAGGAGTTCACGGGGCGGAAGTAGCCCATGACGCGGGTCCACACCTCGCACTCGACCGGCTCGGCGTCGGGGTGCAGCTCGGCGCACTTGGGGCAGGTGAAGTGCTCACCGGCCAGGTAGCCGTGGGTCGGGCAGATCGAGAAGGTCGGCGTGATGGTGATGTAGGGGGTGCGGAAGGCGGTCAGCGAGCGGCGCACCAGCTCCTTGCAGGCCTGGGCCGAGGAGATGTGCTCGTTCATGTACAGGTGCAGGACCGTGCCGCCGGTGTACTTGGTCTGCAGCTCCTCCTGCATCTCCTGCGCCTCGAAGGGGTCGTCGGTGTAGCCGACGGGCAGCTGGGAGGAGTTGGTGTAGTACGGGTTGGAGTCGGTGCCGGCCTGGAGGATGTCCGGGTAGCGCTTGCGGTCCTCCTTGGCGAAGCGGTAGGTGGTGCCCTCGGCGGGGGTGGCCTCCAGGTTGTACAGGTGGCCGGTGGCCTCCTGGATCTCGACCATGCGTCCGCGGACGTGGTCGAGGACGCGCACGCACATGGCGTGGCCGCGCGGGTCGGTCAGGTCGTAGGCGTCGTGCGTGAAGTTGCGGACCATCTCGTTCATGCCGTTGACGCCGATGGTGGAGAAGTGGTTCTCCAGCGTGCCGAGCCAGCGCTTGGTGAAGGGGAACAGGCCGGTGTCGATGTGGTGCTGGATGACGGTGCGCTTGAGCTCGAGGGTCTCGGAGGCGATGTCGATAAGGCGGTCCAGGGCCGCCACCAGGGCCTCCTCGTCACCGGCGTGCAGGTAGCCCAGGCGCGCCATGTTGACGGTGACCACGCCGACGGACCCGGTCTGCTCGGCGGAGCCGAACAGGCCGTTGCCCCGCTTGAGCAGCTCACGCAGGTCCAGCTGCAGGCGGCAGCACATGGAGCGGATCATGCCGGGGTCGAGCTCGGAGTTGATGAAGTTCTGGAAGTAGGGCAGGCCGTACTTCGCGGTCATGGTGAACAGCCGGTCGGCGTTGGGGCTGTCCCAGTCGAAGTCCTTGGTGATGTTGTAGGTGGGGATCGGGAAGGTGAAGACGCGGCCGTCGGCGTCGCCGGTGGTCATGACCTCCATGAAGGCGCGGTTGATCATGCCCATCTCCTCGGCGAGGTCGCCGTAGGTGAAGTCGCACAGCTCGTCGCCGATCAGCGGGTGCTCGTCGGCCAGGTCCGCCGGGCAGGTCCAGTCGAAGGTGAGGTTGGTGAAGGGCGTCTGGGTGCCCCAGCGAGAGGGGACATTGAGGTTGAAGATGAGTTCCTGCATGCACTGGAGGACCTCGTCGTAGCTCATGTTGTCCAGGCGGACGAAGGGCGCCATGTAGGTGTCGAAGGAGGAGAAGGCCTGCGCGCCGGCCCACTCGTTCTGCAGGGTGCCCAGGAAGTTGACGATCTGGCCGACGGCGGAGGAGAAGTGCTTGGCGGGGCCGGAGGCGATCTTGCCGGGCACGCCGTTGAAGCCCTGCTGGAGCAGGTTCTTCAGCGACCAGCCGGCGCAGTAGCCGGCGAACATGTCCAGGTCGTGGATGTGGATGTCGCCGTTGCGGTGGGCGTCGCCGGCGGCCTGCGGGTAGATCTGGCTGAGCCAGTAGTTGGCGATGACCTTGCCGGAGGTGTTCAGGATCATGCCACCCAGGGAGTAGCCCTGGTTGGCGTTGGCGTTCACGCGCCAGTCGGAGCGGTCCAGGTACTCGGTGATGGTGGAGACGGCGTCCACCTGGGGGCGCGAGCCGTGGGCGACAGCAGAGTCGGCAGAGCCCCGGGCCACGAGCTCGGGGTGCGCGGCGGCCAGATGAGCGGCGGACGGGGTCTGGGTGCTGTCGGACACGAGGGGCCTCCAGTGCTTTGCGTGTGGTCTTCTTTGAACGAGGGGCACCGATCCGGATCGCGGGACCCGAGGCGTCGGCGCCGCCGACGGCTTCGACCCTACTCCAGAACACCCCCTGAAGCGACAACGAACTACATAGATGCAACACATCATCTGGGAGCGTTATTCCTTGGCGACCACAACATGTTGTGGTCGCAGTCCGCGTCTAGCTCGCGCCGGACCCGCGCCGTCGGCGCCATCCGGCGGGATCCCGGACCGCCGCACCCCCAAGTTCTTGTGGGTGTCACAGCTCACATTTTTGAGGCGGCGTCCGCGTGTCGCACCCTCCGACACGGCCTGGTCCGGGACCGGGCGCCGGTAGCCCTGATCGCACCTGAACCGTCCCTGAGGAGTGCTGCCATGACCTCGACCGCGCAACGGCTCTTCCGCTCAGACCTCTTCCGCTACTTCGGCCGCACCGACGTACCGATGACGGCCCGTCTAGGCGATCGCAAGGTGCTGAGCTACCTGTGGACCTTCCGGCATGCACAGAACGCCGACTCACCGCTAGCGCGGAAGGCGTTCCGAGCGGCTCTCAGCCACCTGTCGGCGACGACATTCATCCAGATCCCCTGGTCCACCAGGATCGGGCCCGGTTTCTACATAGGGCACCGCGGTCGCGTCATCATCAACCCCGCCGCCGTGATCGGCAGCAACTGCAATATAGCCACGGGGGTGACGATCGGCGCCGTGCCCTCCGGACGCCGCGCGGGCACCCCCACCATCGGAGACCGCGTGTGGATCGGCACGAATGCTGTCATCGTCGGCGGGATCACCATCGGCGACGACGTCCTCATCGCTCCGGGGGCGCTGGTCAACACCGACGTCCCGTCCGGGTCCACAGTCATCGGCAATCCCGGCGTCATCCGGGAGGGGCGCCCGTGCCCGCCGGAGTACCTGCAGAACCTCTGGCAGGGATGAGGTGCGCCCCGGGCAGCCTGGTGACACGGCCGACGGTGCCTCAGGACGCGCTTAGTCAGGCACGGCGCGCTCCTACAGCATTAGGCCCGGTTGTGTGAGTCCGGGGTGCGCAGGTGGGGTGGCGGGATCGTCGCTTCGGTGTTGAGCCGGCTGGAGAGGCGGACGCGCCTGACGGGGTCCACCAAGGACACGGGCGAGCCCTTCAGAACGCGAGCGAACCGCCGAGGATCTGCCCCGCCCGTACTCAGTGACGATGTCCGTCGCGCGTCCACGTGTCGCCGCGGTACCAACCGAACCGGCTTCCGCGCCGCGATCCAGGAAACGAGTGTCCATCGGTGACCGCTTTGACCGAATAAGGGCTCACGGGGCGATCGGCGTACGCGTAGTTTTCCTCATCATGAAGCCATTTTGCTCCCAGCACAACACGCAGGCCGTCACTCAAAGTGGTCACCGATGGACACTTTTGACTGCCAAGGCCCACCCGCCTCATTCACTCGGCGTGAGCAGCCGGGCTCGCAGATCATCCAGAGTGGGGCCGTCGGAGCTCCTCAGGTGCCAGAAGGTCCAGCCGTTCGCGCTGGTACCGCGCACTCGGCTCGCAGGCTTCGACGGGTAGGCGTACGCCACGTCATCAAGCATCAGCCTCCCAGCCGCGTCCACGACGCCCTGGACCGTCCGCCCATCACGAGCGACGCCGACGAGCTCATCCCCGGCCGCCAGCAGGCCCGCCTCCAGCAGGTCCTTCATCGTCGCATTGTTGACGCTGAGTGCCCGCTGCGGGACGCGGTGGACATGCCCCGCAGGAACCGGCCAGATGGCGAGGATCTCCTCGGTCAGCACCGCGGTGCGCTCGCGAATGTCGTCATCGGTCCATGCCTCCGGATGCTCACGCAGCACGTCGCGGGTGGTCAGCAGGCCGGTGGTGGTGTCCAGCGCTGCCCGCTTGGCCTCCCAGGAACCGTTGGACAGGGAGGAATTCAGGCCTTGGGTGGCGAGCGTGAGGTTTCCGAGGGTGTGTACCAGGTGGTCACACTCAGCGGCGGTGGCCTCGTCGGCGCCTTCATCCCAGTTCAGGCGCCACTGCTGCGGCATGAGGTGCTCGATCGTGCAGGTGCCGCGGACGACGGGGGCCTCGGCGCGGCGATGCCCGTCGGAGTAGCCGCGCCGGCGGTCCTCAATGGCCTCAAGGACCATGCGGACGCGGGCCTGCGCCATCGTCCGGTAGATGCGCTCAGTGGCCAGTGCTGCGCGGACCTCTTCGTCATCGGGCCAGTAGGAGACGGAGGCGGTCTGCGCCGCCAGCAGCGCCTCAACCCGCTCACCCATGCGGTCGGGCTCGGCGCTCGCCGCCCGCAGGAGCCGCTCGACGACGAACCGGTTCATCCCGGTGGAGGCCTCCTTGACCAGGGCGCGGCGCACGATCCAGCTCTCAACGGCGGCAAGGAGCCGACGGCGTTGATCGTCGGGCACGGCGGGCGCGCCGCCGCCGACGGGGTCCTGCAGCCAGATGGTCAGCGGCTTGAGCACGTCCAGGCCAAGCACGTCAACGCGGTAGTTGAACATGGCGAGTGGATCGAGTTCGCCGTGCCGGGTGTGGGAGGCGGCGTCGAGGGCTTCGTAGCGCTGCGCTGCGGCAGAAAGGTCAGCAAGGACAGCCGTCTCGTCGCCGCCGGCGAGGGTGTGGCGCTTAAAGGCGGAGAAGGTAGTCCTCGCAGGAATGACGGCGCGCGTGCGGGCAGCCAGCCACCAGCCGAGGAAGGCGACGGCGCGCGCCTGCTTCACGCGGCCCGTACTGATCTCCTGCTCCCAGAACGGCGTCTCGAAGCGACTCCAGTAGCGGTCGTACAGCTCCTGAGTCTCGGCGGCGTGCGGGTCGAGCTTCTGGAACAGGTAGTTCTTGATCAGGTCCATCGCGGTCAGCGGCGTGCCGCGGGCGTTGAGGGTCTCGAAGATGGCCTGGGCGTCGTCATCGGCGCCCAGGCGGATGATGACCAGCCGCAGGCCGCGGGTGACGACGCCGAGCAGGGCCGCTGCCCGATTCGCCAGTGCGTCGGTGTCCTGCTTATTGCCCTCGCCGACTCCGGCCAGCCACTCGCCCATGACGCTGCGGAAGTAGGCGTCGGCCTGGGCGAAGGGTGATTCGCGGTGCGCCGCCGGGATCTCGGCTGGATCCCGAGCAAGCATGACGGCGGTGTAGGCCCCGCGGTCGCGGTTGGTGGGCCATACCTTGAATGCGTCCTCCAGGCGGGCGGCGGTGGCGTCGTCATTTCGGGTCAGGCGGGCAGCCGAGGCCGCGAGCGCGTCCAGGCCGCGCGCGGCCAGCACGTCGGCGAGGGCGTGGAGCAGGAGTTGCAGGGTGGTCAGACGCTGCTGGCCGTCGATGATGGTAGCCGCGCGCATCTCCTGGTAGGAGGTCTGGCGGTCCTGGAGGACGACGGCGCCGAGGAAGTGAGGTTCTGCGGGCCGGTGGCCGGGGCCGGGCACGTGAGGGCCGAGCCAGGCCTCGGCGAGGCCACGGACGTCCTCCCACAGGGGCGCCCACTGATCCTCCCGGTTCCACACGTAGGGACGTTGGAAGAGCGGTGCGTCCAGGCGCATGGTGAGGGCGAAGAGGTCCTGCGGGATCGCGAGTTCGGTGATCATGCGTGCTCCTGGTTGGCGACGGCGGTAAGCGCCTCGATACGCGGGGCAATAGCATCAGCCATGAAGGTGATCTCGTGCTCAGGAATCCGGCTGGCGCGAGCACGGTCGCGCCAAGACTCACCCAGGCGAGCAACACGAGCCATCGCCTCCCGAGCCGCCGCATTGTTCAGGCCACAGTCCTCAGCAAGTGGCAACAAGGCCTCCGCTTCATCCGGGAACACATCGGCGCCAACGATAGACGTCGCTCGACTGGCAGCAAGCTCGGGATTGGGGTTGACGTCGAATACAGGACTGAGGCGCCAAGACCCCCGATCCATGAGGAAGCCGTGGTTGCGCAGATGATCGTCTGTGTTGCCGAAACCAACGGAGAACACGACACGCACGAAGAGTTCGCGGAGGTCGGCACGTGGAGAGCGGGACAGGTCGCGGATCGCGTCGACGACGTCGAGGTAGTCCTGCTGCTCACCGTCCTTCCCCTGAGTTGCGGTCATGGCACTGATGTAGCCGATCCGGTGGTTGAGATGGGATCGGTCGAACCTGCGCAGGACGAGTACACCGCGCTCCCCCACACCGACCAGCCGCCGCTGTGGGCAACGGATCCCGACTTCCTGCATGAGGTCGAGCATGACAGCTTCCCACGCCATGACATTCCACCGGTCGGATGCATGCGGGAATTTGGCGATTGCGAGGCCACCGTCGTCCAGTCTCACGGAGGCCTTGGGGCGAGCGCCTCCTAGGCCGGTGGTGCCGGTGTCGAGGAGTTGCTTGATGGCGGCGGCCGGATCATCATCCGCTTGCACCTGGTCGGCCGCAGTGAGGAGGTGAGGCAGGGAAACGAGCCGGGGCACGGTGGAGGGCTCGCCCAGATACTCTTCCTGGCCAAGCAGGCGGAAGCGCAGAGCACCCTGACGAGTGTTGTCGCTGACGCCGAGGAGGTAATCGACCTCGTCCAGGCGACGGGGGGTACGGTTCGCTTCCCGGGCGCGGATGCGTTCGGCCTTGACAATCAGATTGCGTCCCCACCGGTCTGGGGCGGTGTCCGCAAAGGCTCGCAGCAGATCCGGGCTGTACTGCACGCCCGAATCAAGCCGTAAGGAGGGGTCGATGCTGGGGCCTCCAGACGCCAGATATGTGGGGTCGTAGAGGAAAGTGGTGGAAACCTGACCGCGCGAACGGGTGAAGTGCGCGGTCCCTACGCGCTGCGGCTTCGATTCGGTGTCGAGAAGGACTTCGACGTCGGTCATCGGGCACGCCGCTTCGTCAGGTTTCCGGCGCGCAGTCGGCCGATGTCTGTGGATAGCGGGTCGACGGCGTCGACAATCTGGTCGAGGACGCCCAGGGCGCGCAGCACTTGGGCGACGGCGCCGAAGGAGACGGTGGGATCGCCGCGTTCGATCTTGCGCAGGGTGTCGCGGCTGATGTCGGCCCGCTCGGAGACCTGTTGGGCGGTCAGCCCCAACACCATGCGCCAGCCACGGACGTGCTCGCCGAAGGCGGTCATCTGCCGATTGATCCGGTAGCCGGGCATGTACACCTCCTTATGGCGTGCATGATCGCCATATTAGCAGTATGTGGCGGCCAAAATCGCCGTAATGCCCCGTAAAGGCCAGCGCCGTCCGGAGGCTCACACCCGGCCTTGCCGGCCTAACGCGGCGCCTCTGCCATCTCCTTGCGCTGCCTCCGCGCCGCTGCCGTGCGTGCGAGGCGACCGACCGGCAGCTATGACGGGAGAGCAGCGGTCGCCTCCAGCAGCGGGTCGGATCGCCGCTCCTCCGCGGGCAGGTTCACGGCCGTCATCAGCACGTCGGCTACGCGCCGCAGCCGCTCGCCGGGATCGCCCGAGGCCGCCCAGTCGGCGAAGTGCGCTGCGAGGTTCTCATCCTTGGTAATGATGTCTAGGCGCGGCCGGCCTCCGCCCTGCCGGTACCGGACATAGCGCACGTCCGCTAGCGGAAAGTCGTGTTCGATCAGCCCGTCCCTGGCGAGCGCTCCGCGCGAGGCGAGGAAGAACCGCGTGGGCGTCACCCCCAGGTATCCGCCCTTGAGGCCGATATCTCCCACCGACGCGTTGGCGAATCCCACCAGAGCGATCAGGGACTCACCATTGGGCAGCACCCACCTGAGAATGTCGAGCACGTGCGCCACGGCGTCGTCATCCTCAATGACCTTGAGGTTCGGTTCCAGGGCCGCGGGGGCCTCATAGGCACCGACACACAGCGCTGCCACGTATTGGGTCATGGCCGCGACGATCTGCTCGGTGCTCGCGCCCCGCCGCGCCCGGCGCAGCGCCGGGACGCGCCCGGAGACCTGCCCCGCCAGCTCGCCGACTCTGGCGCCAACACGCGCGAGGTCGGCGCCATGTCCATCCGTTAGCTCGGCCAGGTGGCAGTACGCGTCGAGCCGACCGAGCACCTGGGCGATCCTCGCCATGGTTTCGGCCCGCTCGGCCGGTATCCGTTCGGCTCGGTACCGCATGAGTTGCTCATCCTGCTCGCTGCGCTCACTGTCGGAGGCGATCTCGGCCGCTGCGAGCAACTGGTACCCGTAGTGGGCGTTGGCGGACATGACGAGTCCTTGGAGGTCCGCGGCGATCTCCTGGGCGTGGTCCCGCAGGTAGTCGCGCCGCTCGGCAGCGGTCCCACCCAGCGCCTTTAGGTGACTTTGCAGGCGGCCGTCGAAGTGCTTGTACTCGGCGCGAAGATCAGACTCGAGGTGCGCAATTGGTTCAAATACCCGCGGCGTGACGGCCCCGATCTCCCGCACCTCATCAATAGCGCCGACGACGGTGTCATACATGCCGCTGAGAGCGTTCCAGTGGTCCCGCAGCAGGGTTTGGAGGACATCGCGAGTCAGTTCTAGATTCTGGTCGACCCGCTTGGACAGCGAGGTCAGCTGCGCACTGATGGCCATCAGGGCGAAGGCCGGGCCGGCACTCGCGGCCACCGTGGCGGCTTGAACTCCGGTGGCGGGGACCCAGCGAACCTGGGCCGCGAATTTACCACCGCGGGTCAGGACGCCGAGGTTGTAGCCGTCTTTGACGATCATATTCATGGTGCGCAGGTTGCGCAGAGTCTCCGGTGCGAGTCGCACCAGTCCCTGCGCGGAGACGAGCCCCTGCGCTCCCTGCGCAACGAGGTTGAGGGCACCGGCGACGTTGCTGAAGGCATCGGTGATCTCGGTGTTGGCCCGCTTCCCCAGATTGAAGGCCTCGATCTCCCAGCCGTCCGGCACCGTGTCGGCGAGTAGGACGGCGACGCCGGGGGCGGCCTCCAGCAGCGTCAATTCGGCGGCAGCATTAGGCGCCGGTGCTTCCGCTCCCGTATCCGACGCCGACGACGGCGTCACCGCCGCGGCCGCCTGCACAGGGGGTTCACTCGATTCCTGCGATGCCTCCGATGGACTCCCGGCCCCGCTCGTGTCCACTGATTCCCCTCTCGCCCTTGAGTAATGAGTCAGCGGGAACGTTAGCGCCTGCCGAGCCCCGCCGACCCACTCTCACGTCTCGAAACGAGGACAGTTCCACCACACGCACTGCTCAGGCAACGATGGCCAAACGATCGGCGGGGAAACCGTGCACATCGACACCTATCAGACGCGGCTCAGCAGGGCTCGTCAGATTGAGTTCGAATAGGTTCGGCGCGACCGGTCGGTCAGATGCTGACTGTTCCTTCGGCATCCAGGGCTCGCAACTCCTCGAAGGCACGGCGACGCTCGCGCTCGCGCTCATACCGAAGCCGCACTACGTCCTCTCGGCAGAAGCGGGTGTGTGTACCGACCTTGAAGGAGTCGATCACCCCGTCGCGGCTCCACTTCAGCAGCGTAGGACGCGAGACACCGAGCATGTCGGCCGCAACAGTGCTGGTGAGCTCGTCAGGGACACGGCCGATAGTGACCTCGCCATGCTCGGCGATCGAGGCGAGGGCTGCCAACAGAGCCCTCTGAACACCCTGCGTCAACACGACTTCACTTATATGTGAAACCCGGTGGGGGTCGCCACTCTTCTGGCGCAGTAGAACCCGAACAGGCGTCGTAGACGACGACAGCGCTAAGCACGCGGGCGAGCCGACTCCCTGCTCCATCCACACCCTCCCAAGCCGGATAACAAACCGTTACTCTGAGGGAGCCTTCTCCGGCACCCTCTCCCGGATCACGCATCGTCCTGATGGCCGGGGAAGAAGGAGGTCAGGGAGGAGGTGAGGGGCTGTGGCCAAGTCGAAAGACGGACGTCGCAAGGTTCGTCAGGACCAGGAAACGGCCCGGAAGATGAGTGAGTTCGTTAACTCCATCGCTCATCTGATCCGGGCCGTTAGTGTCCTGATGGATTCCCTCCGCGGCTGGTTCTAGGACCGGTCGCATCGGGGAGTCATCCGGGTCCCAGCCGGGTGGCTCCCCACTATTGTGCCCGCCGCACGGCCGGGCGGGCAAGCGCGAATCACACCTCGAACACACTTGTCCGTCCCGCCCTCCTGGCCGACGGTGCTTCCTAGGATCGTCCCCGTGACCACGGCCACCCCCTCCGACCCAACCGCCGCGAGCGCCGCCCGCTTCGGCGCCACTCCCGCGAGCGCCGCCCCTTCCTCCGCCTCCCCCACCGCCGCGCCGTCCGCTCCCGCTCCCCCGCCGTCGCTCGATGTCGCCCCGGGGTCGGTGGTGCGGGTGCGCGACGAGGACTGGCTGGTCACCCAGGTCTCCGCCAACTCCGACGGCACCCTGGTCACGGTGCAGGGGCTGTCGGAGCTGGTGCAGGACGTCACCGCCCAGTTCTCCGCCGGGATCGACCGCATCGAGCCCGTGGACCCGCGTCGCACCCACGTGGTCGCGGACACCTCTACCCGGCATCGGCTCTCGCGCCTGTGGTTGGAGGCGACGCTGCGCAAGACGGCGCTGCCGGCCGGCTCCACGGAGCTGGCGGTGGTGGGTGACATGCTGGCCGATCCACTCCCCTACCAGCTCACGGCCGTCCGGCAGGCGCTGGACCCGGCCAACCTGCGCCCGCGCATCCTGCTGGCGGACACGGTGGGCCTGGGCAAGACCCTGGAGATCGGCATGATCCTGGCGGAGCTGGTGCGCCGGGGCCGCGGGGACCGGATTCTGATCGTCACGCCCCGGCACGTGCTGGAGCAGATGCAGCATGAGATGTGGTCGCGCTTCGCCCTGCCCTTCGTGCGTCTGGACTCGGTGGGGATTCAGCGGGTGCGGCGCACTATCCCGGCCACCCGCAATCCCTTCTCCGTCTACCACCGGGCGATCATCTCCATCGACACGCTCAAGTCCGACCGCTACCTCAATCACCTGCGCAAGCAGCGCTGGGATGCGGTGGTCATTGACGAGTCGCACAATGTCACTAACAAGGGCACGCTCAACAACCGTCTGGCGGACATCCTGGCGCGCCAGACCGACGCCCTGATCCTGGCCTCGGCCACGCCCCACAATGGGGACCCGAAGTCCTTCGCGGAGCTGATTCGCCTGCTGGAGCCGACGGCGGTCCGCGCGGACGGCTCGCTGGATCAGGAGGCGGTGCGTCGGCTGGTGATCCGCCGTCACCGCCATTCCGAGGAGGTGCGCGACGTCGTGGGCGACCGCTGGAAGGAGCGGTTGACCCCGGTCAACCGGCTCGTGGCGCCCTCCCCGGCGGAGGACGCGGTGGCCAGTGAGCTCTCGCGCACTTGGCTGCACCGCCCCGACGGCGCCTCCGCCCCGGGTGCTACTGACCCGGGCACCGCGGGCAACGGCGGCAATGCCCTGTTCTCCTGGACACTGGCGAAGGCCTTCCTGTCCTCCCCGGCGGCGCTGATTCAGACGATCGACGAGCGCATGGCACGGCGTCGCTCCCGGGCCGCCGGCGAGGAGGCACTGGAATCCTCCGAGCAGTCCCAGGCCCTGAGCAGCCTGCGGAAGCTGGCCGAGGCGGCCAACACCACCGCGTCGGGCAAGTACCAGGCGCTGCTGAAGGAACTGCACCGCATCGGCGTCGGCCCCCGTTCGACGGCGCGGGCGGTGGTCTTCGCCGAGCGCGTGGCCACCCTGAACTGGCTGGCAGAGAACCTCCGGCGCGACCTGCGCCTGCGCGACGGGGCGGTGCGGGTGATGCACGGTGGCCTGTCGGACGTGGAGCAGCAGGAGATCGTTGAGGAGTTCCGGCAGGCGCACACGCCGCTGCGCGTGCTGGTCACCGGCGACGTCGCCTCGGAGGGCGTGAACCTGCACGCCCAGTGCCATGAGCTGATCCACTACGACATCCCCTGGTCGCTGATCCGGATCGAGCAGCGCAACGGCCGCATCGACCGCTACGGGCAGGAGACCAGCCCGCAGATCACCACCCTGCTGCTGGACCCCTCCGACGCCCACTTCTCCGGCGATGTGCGCGTACTGACCCGGCTGATGGAGAAGGAGGATCAGGCGCACCGGGCGCTGGGCGACGCCGCTTCCCTGATGGGCCTGTACTCCGGGGAGAAGGAGGAGAAGGCGATCCGCGAAGCCCTCCAGCAGGGCACCGACATCGAGCAGGTGGTGCCGGACGCGGATGCGGCCCTGGATTTGGATCCGATGGCGGCACTGTTCGCCTCCCTGACGGGCACCGACCAGGCCCGTTCGGGAGCCACCGACGACCTCCCCGCACCAGCCGACGCCGTCCCGCCCGTGCTCCCCGCCCCCGACGCCGCCGCTCCCCCGGCGTCGTCGCCCGCCGCGCTCTCCGCGGACGCCGCCACTGCCTCGCCGATCGTCCCGGCCGCCGGGCCCTCGCCGTCGGCACGCGCCGCGACCCCGCTGCCGACCTCCACCCTGTATGACTCCCAGGTGGATTACCTGCGCCAGGCCCTCACCGAGCTGTATGAGCGCCCGGAGGAGGCCGAGCACGGGCAGACCGGCGGCGGTGGCGTCTCCTGGCGGGAGCATGAGGACCATGTGGTGGAGCTGGTGCCACCCGCGGGCCTGCGCGCCCGCCTGGCGGTGCTGCCGCAGTCCTACCTGCAGGACCGGCACGTGCAGGAGCATCTGCTGCTGGCCACCAGCCAGCGCAAGGGCAAGGCGCTGCTGGCGCAGGCGCTGCGGGACTCCTCCGACTCCTCCTGGCCAGAGGCCCACTACCTGGGCCCGCTGCACCCGGTGCTGGACTGGGCGGGTGACCGGGTGCTGGCCCGCCTGGGCCGTTCCTCGGTGTTCGCGGTGCACGGGGAGGTGGAGTCGCCCACGGTGCTGCTGCTGGGCACGCTCACGAACCTGGCGGGCCGCACGATCTCCCTGGTGAGTGTCAGCGCCGCCTTCCCATTCCTGGACTTGGGCGCCGCCCGCGCGCAGCTGCAGGCGGGCCGGGCCCTGGAGGCGGTGCCGATCGGTCAGGTGCATGGCTCCCCGGCTGCCATGTTCGCTGCGGCGGGGGTGGAGCGGGAGCTGACCAATGCCGGCGGCGCCCCGGATACGGCGCTGTTGGAGGCGCTTATCGCCCCGGCGGTGGATGCGGCCGAGAAGCAGATGGCGCTGACGGTGCAGGCGGCCCGGGAGCAGGCGCGCACCCGGGTGGAGTCCTGGGCGCAGCGGGCGGACTCCTGGGATGACGACGCGGGCCGCCTCATCCAGAACCGGCAGCTGCGTTCCCAGCGGCAGACGGTGGCGGCGGAGCATGCGCTGATGGAGCAGCAGTTGCCCGCACATACGCTGGTGCGACCGCTGCTGGTAGTGGTGCCGCAGGGCTTCGATAAGGAAGGGGACCGCTAATGGCGGCGTCGGATGCACTCGTAGTGGGCGAGGACTGGATCAGCGAGCACTACTTCACCACCGACGCCACGAAGGAGTCCTTCCTGGCGCGCGTGCTGGAGCGCCGCAAGGAGTGGGAGGAGCTGGAGAAGCCCTCCGACGGCGCCGCCCCGGTGTCCACGCCGCGCAGCCGCTTCCGTTCGGCGCGCCCGCACCTGGAGGAGCTGCTGGCGGCCCTGCCCGACGACGCCGCCACGCCGACCGCCGCCGTCCTGCGGGCCGCCGAGGAGCTGGACGCCGCGCTGCGGGAGATTCTGGGTTTCGCCTCCGCCGAGTTCCGGCTGGTTGAGCGGGGCCCGGTGACGCTGGTGCGGCCGGTCGGTGATGAGGGCCCGGCGCCCTTGGCGCTGCTGCGGGCCCGCCCCGCGGCCACGGTGGAGGACCTGCTGGTCAAGGATGCGGCCACGCTGGCCGAGCCGTGGGAGCCAGTGGACCTGGAGGACCCGGACGCCCCCGCCCTGGAGGGCGCCGAGCCGGTGGTTTCGGTGGCGCGGGCGTTGTCCACGCTGATGACCGATGAGCACGGCCCGGCCTTCGCCCTGGTGCTGGCGGGTCGTTGGGCGCTGGTGGCGGAGAAGGAGCGGTGGCCGGAGGGCCGCTGGCTGGCGGTGAATGTGCAGCTGGTGGTGGAGCGCAATGACGCCAAGCGGGGCGGTGAGGTGGAGCGGGCACTGACCTGCCTGGACGCCCGCTCCCTGCTGCCGACTCCGGAGGGTGAGACCTGGTGGTCGGGCACGCTCGCGGATTCGGCCGCCCACACGGTGGGGGTGTCCAAGGACCTGCGTGAGGGCGTGCGCTCCTCCATTGAGATCATCGCGAACGAGGTGGTGCGGCGTCGGGCCGCCCGGGACCTGGAACCGCTGGGCCAGGAGCAGGCGCAGCCGCTGGCTTTGCAGTCGTTGCGGTACATCTACCGGATCATCTTCCTGCTGTATGCGGAGGCGAGCCCGGAGCTGGGCGTGCTGCCGGTGGGTGCGGCCGAGTACGACGCCGGCTACGGCCTGGAGCGACTGCGGGAGCTCACGCTGCGGGAGCTGCATGAGGAGACGGCGCAGGCGGGCACGCACATCTACCAGTCCCTGGGGCTGCTGTTCCGGCTGGTGGATTCGGGTTTGAACACGGGGGTTACGCCGGATCAGGAGGAGGCCTTCGACGGCCTGGTGTTCCAGCCGATGCGGGCGGACCTGTTCCGCCCGGAGGCGACGGCGCTGATTGATGAGGTGGGGCTGGGTAATGCGGCCCTGCTGCGGGTGCTGCGGCACCTGCTGCTGACCAGGGAGAACGGCCGGACGGGCCGGGGCTTCATCTCCTATGTGGAGTTGGGTATCAACCAGTTGGGCGCCGTCTATGAGGGGCTGATGAGTTACACGGGTTCCTTCGCCACCGAGCGCCTGTGGGAGGTGGCGCCGGGCGGGGACGCCTCCAAGGGCTCGTGGGTGGTGCCCGAGGATGTCATGGAGGGCCTGGATGAGAAGGACTTCGTGACGGTGGAGGATGAGGTGACGGGTGAGCGCCGCAACGTCACCTATGAGCCGGGCGAGTTCGTGTTCCGGCTCTCGGGCCGGGATCGGCAGCGGTCGGCGTCCTTCTACACCCCGGAGGTGCTGACGCGTTTCACGGTGCAGCAGGCCCTGGCCGAGCTGCTGGATCAGGGCGGCCAGGTGACGACGGCGGAGGAGGTGCTGCACCTGACGGTGTGTGAGCCGGCGCTGGGGTCGGGCGCCTTCGCGATTGAGGCGGTGCGCCAGTTGGCCGAGCAGTACCTGTCCCGCCGGGAGCGGGAGCTGGGCGTGCGCGTGGACCCGGAGGAGCGTCCGCGCGAGCTGGCCAAGGTGAAGGCATACCTGGCGCTGCATCAGGTCTACGGCGTGGACCTCAATGCTACGGCGGTGGAGTTGGCGGAGATTTCCCTGTGGCTGGACACGATGGTGGAGGGTCTGGCGGCGCCGTGGTTCGGCCTGCGGCTGCGGCGCGGCAATTCACTGGTTGGGGCCAGGCGGGCCCTGTATCCGGTCAGTGCCCTGGGCAGCAAGCGGAAGTGGTTGAGCACCACGCCGGTGGCCGAGCCGCTGCGGCAGGTGGCCGAGGCCATTGATGGTGCGGCGGGTGCCGACGGCGTCGGCCCGGATGGTCCGTCGAGCCCGGCCGGCCCGGGAGGTCTGCCCGCAGGCCGGGGTGAGCCTGCCGCGTCCGCCTCCGGGCACCGCTTGGGGCAGGCGCTGGATGTGACCGACCGGGTGCATCACTTCCTGTTGCCCGCCGGCGGCTGGGGCTCGGCCACGGAGGTGCCCAAGCAGGTGCGCGACCTGGTGGACGCCGGGCGCTTGAAGGCTCTGAAGGAGTGGCGCAAGGACATCACCAAGGCACCGAAGGACAAGCCGAATAAGCAGGTCAAGCGGCTGACGGCGCTGGCGCGGCGCGTGGAGGTGCTGTGGGAGTTGACGCTGCGGCGTCTGCGGGTGGCGGAGGCGGAGGCCTCCCGCCGCATCGACCTGTGGGGCCGGCAGGCCCCGGCGGGTGCGGGTTCGGCGGTGACGCGGGAGCAGATCGAGGCCTACCTGGCCAGCCCGGATTCGGCCTACCGGCGCCTGCGGCTGGTAATGGATGCGTGGTGCGCGCTGTGGTACTGGCCGCTGACCACCGACGTTAAGCCGCCGAGCCTGGAGGAGTGGCTGGAGACGCTGGAGCACACGCTCGGTTACGCGGGCGACGCCGCCCCCGCCAACGCGGTGCCGCTTGCCGAGGCGACCACCTGGGAGGGCCTGGAGGAGACGGAGGCCTGGGACCTCCAGTTCGCCGGTGCGCGGAAGGTGGAGATGGTGCTTGAGCAGCAGCCGTGGCTGCGCGTGGCCAAGCGGGTCGCGGACGAGCAGGGCTTCTTCCACTGGGAGCTGGACTTCGCCACCGTGTTTGCGCGCGGCGGCTTTGACCTGCAGGTGGGTAACCCGCCGTGGGTGCGGCCCCGCACCGATGTGAACGCACTCCTGGCGGAGGGCGACCCGTGGTGGTCGCTGTCTAAGAAGCCCTCGGAGGCGGCGAAGCGGGCGCGCCGCCCGGAAACTCTGGCGCGCCTGGGCATACGCAACCTGGTAATCGACGGCACCGCCGAGCAGATCGTGCAGTCCGAGTTGCTCAGCGATTCGACCGTATACCCGCTGCTGAGCGGGCAGCCCGACCTGTATCGCGCCTTCATGTGCCAGGTGTGGGAGCACCAGAAGCCCAGCGGCACCTCGGGGCTCATCCACATGGAGACTCACTTCACGGATGCCAAGACCCTAGAACTACGTGCGGCCGCGTATCGGCACCTGCGGAGGCACTGGCGATTTATCAACGAGTTACTTCTGTTCGACATTGAGCACCACAAGATTTACGGCATCCATATTTATAATTCAGAACAATCACCTCGATTTCTCCATGCCGTTTCGCTATATCACCCCAACACGGTTACCCGATCTCTCAAGCACGACGGCTCCGGCGAGGAGCCAGGATTCAAGGACCCGCACACGGGCACCTGGGATCTCCGCCCGCATGCCTCTCGCATCCAGCGGGTCGACAATTCCACGCTTCGGAGCTGGCAGGCGGTGACCGAAGCGGATGACTGGCGCTCTACGCCGATGGTCTCCACGGTCAACTCGGCGGCCGCGCGTACTCTGGAAACGCTGTCACGTAGCCAGCGCATTGGGTCGCTCGGCCTTGAGTTCTCCGCCGGTTGGCACGAGACAGCAGACTTTGAGAAGGGCCGCTTCGTCAAGGAGTGGGGCCGAGCTTCATGGGAAGACGCAATCCTGCAGGGTCCGCACCTGCATGTTTCCACGCCGCTGTACAAGCAGCCGAATGAGACGATGAAGCACAACCAAGACTGGACTCCGACCGACTTCGAGGCCCTGCCTGCGGATGCGCAGCCGGTCACCCAGTACAAGCCTGCTGGCGACCGCGCCGCCTACGATCGCCTCTACACTCACTGGGGCACCACCTCCGCCCGCGACCACTACCGCATCGCCTGGCGCCGTATGGCGGCCAACACCGGCGAGCGGACGCTGATCCCGGCTATGCTCCCACCCGGCGCCGCGCACGTTAATCCGATCTACTCGACGAGTCTGACCGACACACCGTCCCTACCCCTGATCGCCGCTGTCTCTTCGTCGCTTCTTGCCGATTTTCAAGTACGTTCGAGGAACCGTAATGACATCATCAACCAAGACTTCGAGCGTATTCCCTTACCACCACGATCGCACCCACTCGCAATCCGCGCCACCCTTCGAACCCTCCGTCTGAACTGCCTGACCGACGCCTACGCCGACCTGTGGGCCGCGTGCTGGGACCAGGCGTTCCTTGAGGATGGGCCGATTCTGGAGCGCTACGATGAGCGCCCGGTAGGGCCGGTCTGGACGCCCGACGTTCCCCTCCGTCGTGCGGAGGACCGTCGTAACGCGCAGGCGGAGGTCGACGTGATGGTGGCGATCATGCTTGGGGTCCCGATCGAGGATCTGTGCACGATCTATCGCACGCAGTTCGCGGTGCTCTACGACAACGATCACGCTGCCAGCAAGAGTAAGCAGCCTTATGTTTACGACGCCAATGGGCGTCAGGTGCCCACGCCGGTGCGGCAGGCGTGGGAAAAGCGCAAGCGCCCAGAGACGGACGCCGACATGCCGCTGGACGAGCGCACCCACACCCATCCCGGCTCCGGCGTAACCTACGTCTACGAGCTCCCCTTCCGCACCCGCGACCGCGAATCCGACTTCCGCCGCATCAACGCAATCTTGTCACGAGATTAGCGTGGGATATGATTCCGCCTCAGGTAGCCCCTACCGCCCGTTATTAGAGCTTTTCACGACTTCGTCGGGAGCACGCATGACCGGATTAGCGCATGGCGATATCAGGCCAACGCCGTTGAGCAAAACAGCAGGACACCCTCCACAACAGCCTTCGCTGATTCCAGCACAGGTTCCACTCACTCGTCACGGCACAAACTCAGTACCTCAGCTATGACTGGCAGGTAGCGCCGCACCTGTTCCCTATCGCTTTCCTTTTCAGCCTCCGATAGGTCAGAATAAGGGGCGTCTATCTGTTGTTGCCAGCGGCTGGCGAGATCGGCCGGGATGATCAAGGAACCATCCGAGCAGCGCTCACACTGATCGTGGACATACTGTTGCCAGTGCGCCCATCGGTCGTGTTCAATGTAAGCGAGTTGTTCCATTACGTGGGGGCGTTGAAGAGCAGTAAGAATCTGAGCATTAGACTCCATCAAATGAGCCCCTTGTTCACGAGGTTCCAATAATGCTGCCCTAGTACCGTCAGCTCACAGGCTTTTGACTGCATCGCCGCGTGCCACATATGGGGAGCGTCGACAGGCCTGACGAGGTTTACTTTCGTTAAATTCTGCAGCACGGCAAAATCTGCGTTCTTAGCAGGGTCGGGCAGCGGGGTACCCTCGCCCTCCGTTCCGCTGCGTTCCGGTTCGTATGACGGATCGAGTTGCAGTTGCGTCGACGGACACTCGAACAACACCGTGAGTTTCTGAAGGTCAGACAATTGTACCGGTGCATCAGCCTTCCGCAGGGAGACGAACTTCTTAACGTTAGTTTTAAACACTGGTCTTTGCGCCCAAGGCCCGAGCGACTGGTCCACGTGAGCATAAACGCTACCTGGGGTTATGTCACCCACAAGGTTCGCTGCTGCACCATTAAGGGCGTCGACCAGGAGCCTAGTGAACACGCCTGAACCATCAGACTCCATAGCGTACTGTTCCGCAGTCGATGCCGTAAGGATCGTAACGCCGTCTTTGATCTCGGCAAACGCGGAGGAAATGGAACTACCACCAGCGACTCCGCCATGACAGCAATCAAGAATGATGACTTTGTTCTTGGCAGGCGATTGACTGGCGAATGACATAACTTCCGATAGAGCGAGGCCATCGTCCCCCGTCTCGCAATCGCTAGCACATAGGTAACCTCCAACACTGTCGATATATCCATGGCCTGAGAAATAGAAAAGGGAAATGTCCCCGTCGTCACAGAACAGTTCCTTAATCGCCTCGCGAAGTTCCGTGCGCGTCACTCTTGTATCCCTACCAGCGCTCACCATGAGCTTAGGCTGGCTGAAATTAACAGTCCCGTCAGCATGTCGACCAAGCACGTTCGCGACGCTGTGCGCATCATTAGTCGCCCCCCGAAGAGAGCTGATATTGTCGTAGTAATCAATCCCGACGATTAGAGCTTTCCGCATGGTTGCACCTCATAGCGAGTCGATAAACCCAGCGATATTTGCGTCGGTCCACGTATAGGTACTTACCCCTGAAAGGCGCGTCCTATCAGAACTGTACGCCCAAATGCCTCGGATTGGCTTGCCCTCTTCTTGGGCGCAGCGAATTTCCCACTTCTGGCCGGTGGAGGTGAGCGAATTATTGCTCACCAGAACGATAACACCATCAGAACGCTTGATGCGTGTACGCACCTTCTTTTTCCACTCCGACTCATAGGGTTCCTTGACGGACATGTCGATGAACTCGTATGGCGAACGAGGGTGAAGCGACTGCCCCTTGAGGAGGTCGCGTTGGCGCTCATCCTCAATGGCGAACGCGATAAAGATAGTTTTGGTCACGAGCATTCTCCTAATGTGGCCTTTGGTATTCTTGTCAATCGTGCTTCTGGAGGGTTATTCACAGCGTAGACGGCACCTATGCGTCGACCACGAGTTTCCCGCAAATCCATACGGAAAGCGCAGGAGTTTCGTGGAGACAGTTCCGACTATTAATTACCCTCCGTGGGCGGCACGGCGATCAAGGCCTTTCTCGGATGTGCGATCTTCACCATTCAAGAGGACCTCTAAGCATCTGAGGTTACCACTCAGATTGAATTCAGCATCCCGCCCTAGCCCTGTTTTGCATCTTCGAGATGTTTCAGTCTGGCGGCCATTGGTTAACGCGGAGAACACGGTCGGTCGCTGCAGGCCCGCGACCTCCGCAGCGAGGCCAAGAATGCTGCCCTTGTAAGCCAAGAGCAGGAAGCGCAACGCCATGCTCTGTCGGCTCGGGTAGCAGCATCTCGGCAGCCTCGTAGGCCGTAGGCGCACGAACACCATCCGAGACAGACGACTCACTCCCTCCGGTGCCTCATCCTCCACCAGGTTCCCACGCCTCGCCTTCCGACACGAACTCTTGCCCGTTATCTTTCAGCGCTGAGAAAGGTGTACCCAGGCTCTCCAGAACCCTTGGGGCTGCGTCAAAGGAGCTCGTCGTGACTGCCGGTGCGCGCCAGTATGAGGGTGCCGTCGGCATCGATGGTGTACAGGAGTAGCCAGTCGGCCGCGATGTGTAGTACACGGTAGGCCGCAAGGTTGCCCGTGAGCTGGTGGTCGCGATGCCGCTTAAGCCAGTCGGTGCGCCGTTCCGCGACTGCCTGGATCGCGATCTTGAGCGCGTCCATGTTGTAGTGCTTGCGTTTGAGCCGTTTCACGTCGCGTAGGAAGGCCGGACGATAGGCGATCTCACGTTCACGCACGGTCGATGAGGTCCATCAACTCGTCGACGTCTCGGACCCTGATAGCCGGTTCCGCCTCGGCCTCGCGGATCGCATCGGCGTATGGGGTGAGACTCGGCTGGAAGGGCAGCCTCTGGTCGTGGACGATCTGGCTGAGGAACATGTTGATCGCAGTGGGCATGTCTATGCCCATCCGGTCAAGAGTCCTCGTGGCCTGCTCCTTGAGCTGGCTGTTGGTACGGACCTGAATACGCGTGTCGAGCTCCACCATTCCCCTCCGCTTGTGAGCCTGTTGTACTGCCATGGTACTCATCCGCGAGAAGTGTGCCAAGGGCTGGTACCCCACCGATGCTGCCCGCAATGCTGGCAAAAGCCGGACGGCGTGGAACCGTTTGTTCGCTCATTCGCAGGCCATGCCGAGCACATCGCCGATCGCCTGCCACGACCGGCCAGCCTCACGCGCCACCATGGCATGCCAGCGCTAGGCCTGGTCTCACCTGTGAGAGTAGCAACGCTGACCGAAGAGCCCGGTGGCAGACGCCAGCCCAGACGGTTGTATGCCAGTCTGCCGGGTCTAAAATGCCAACCGGTCATGCGACCAGGTGCAAGCCACGCGCCTCAGGAATGAAGGGCGAGGGCCTGCCAGGCGCAACACCGACGAGCTCGCGGATTTCGGCGTCGGTGAGCCCGGCGTCCGCAAGGGCCTTCCCGACGCTCGCTGCCAGGCGGGGCGTCTCTGGCGGCAACGTGTCGCTGCCGGGCTCCTGCTTGCGCCACCCGCGACGCGAGAGTCGCTTATAGAAGTCCTGGCGCTCCTGTGCACTGACGGCGCCGAGGGTGAGCGCACGCAACTGGGGGCGTATGACATGCTCAGGCATCAGGAACTCAGCAGCCAAGGCGTTCGCCTGTGCCTCGACGTCTTCGTCCTGGTGCCGGGAGTGCATCACGAGATGGCCGAGTTCGTAGACGCCACAGTTCAACTCAAACCCTGACACCACTGTAGAGGCGGTCCAGGTGACGAGCCGTCACACACGCCATCTACCGACCATCTACCGACGGCGGTCCGAGCGTCAGCCGCGCCCGAGGGGTACCGGTGTCAAAATCGATGACAAACACCACCGACAGCCCTCAAGAGCCAGTACGTCACCCGCATGATTCCAGCGATTCGTCCGAGGAGGCCAACGCCGCCGCCCCCGTTTGTCATCAATTGTGACACCACATGCCCCAGACCCCTCGCCCACCGGCACACGGGGCAGCGGCAAGCCGCACAGCGCGCTCTCGAGCCATAACACCTACGACTACTCGTTACCTGCGCCGGTAGACCTCGCGGCAGTGCCCGACGGCGAGGACCAGAACCAGCAGCACACCATCGTGGACCTCGTAGACGATGCGGTAGTCGCCGCTGCGCACGCGCCACTCGCCCCGCCCTCTGACCAGCTTCTTCGCGCCAGAGGGGCGAGGCTCTTGCGCCAGCAGCTCAACCACCGCCTGAACCCGGAGCCGGGCTCGGCCATCCAGCTTGCGCAGCTGTCGCGCGGCGGCGGGGCTGAACTCGATCCGGTACGTCATGCCAGTCCGAGGTCCGCCTTGACCTCATCCCAGGGAATGGTGCCGTGCTCGGCGACCTCCGCACGAGCCGCTTCGGCCGCCTTGATGTCCTCGAGGTCCTCCGCGGCTTCGGTCGGGCGCTCAAGGTCCTCCGCATCGATGACCGCCGCAAGACGGCGGCCCCGGCGAGTAAGGAAGACGGGTGCATGGTGCACGCGGGCGTCATCAATGACGTCAGCGAGCCTGCTGCGCGCGGCGGAGACACTGATCTCGATCATGATGCTCAGTATGAGCAATAACGCCCAAGATGTACATCTTGCTCATATACGCTAGTCCCCGCCCATGCGCCCCTGGTACCGCTTCTCGTAGTGCGCGTCGGCCAGGTGACTCCATGTCAACCACCCGACCCCTCCAGCACTGATGAAGGCATCCAGCGCATAGCGGCCTGCCAGCTCCCGCACTCGGGCGCGCCTTCATAATCGCCTCCTGAACCGCCTCAATGTCCTACGCCAGCGTGTTTCCGCCGGATGCGATGCAACCCGCCCGAGCGCCGCCAGCTCGCATCAGAACCGGGCCAAGTCCGACTAGCAGTCCCCGCCCCCAGCCACACTCAGCGCCAGATCGCAAGCGGTCTCACCCGGATCATGCACAGCCCCATCTCCGCACCACAGCACCAACGTCGGATCAAGGCCCCACCCATACACCCACAGCAAGCGCCGTCTCTCCCAGCAGTACCACACCGGCCACACACACCGGCGCCACGCGCCCCACCTGCACCCCCACGTCCGGATACACGCATGCTGTAGCATTCACCTTGAAGGTGTCCCTCACCCAGAACAGCAAGATCATCAACAACCCGCAGTATTCCAGGAACCACCGGCCATCTTCACTCCTCCCGACGAACAACCGATGCGAGAGGTACGAAGCGAGTCATGACCGCTACAGTTTCTTTGAGAACCGATGAGGTCTGGGCACAGGTGAGCACCGTCGGCAAGAACATAATCCGACAGCTGCTCGTTCCGGCACACGACGGACTTGAACTGACAAATGAAGTGCCTCCGCGCATTCGCAGCCGTTACGGCGAGTGGCCCACAGCACCCGATTACGTCACTCCAGCAGACGGCGAACTCCGGGCCTTAATTCCCGCCGATGGCGTCACCGACACCACAGTCACTTGGGTCGGGCAGCGGGAGCCAACACCTACAGAAGCCGTTCGCAACTCCTTCGACGGAGCGATCGGGTTCACGCCACACAGCCGCCCACACAGTCTCCGCCGCCCGCAGATCGGGGCATTACATTCCATTATTGGCTACCAATCTTCCGGAATGACCGAACCAGGGATCGTTGTCATGCCTACAGGAACGGGTAAGACCGAAACGATGCTCGCGTGGCTGGTCACACAGCGCCCAGAACACGTACTTGTAGTGGTCCCTTCCTCTGCCCTGCGAGACCAGATCGCATCGAAGTTCGAAACTCTCGGAATCCTCCAACGAGAGGAAATCGTCAGCGCTACCGCGTTGAGACCGCGGGTCGGGCGTGTTGCGGGACAATTCGAAAGCGAAGAGGCGGCTACAAGTTTCGTAGCCGCCTGCAACGTCGTTGTCGCAACTCCGAGCGCTATCCGCGCATCGAAATCATCCGTTCGCGCGTCCTTCTTCTCAGGCTTCACCCATCTCCTGGTCGACGAGGCACACCACGCGTGCGCGCGAACGTGGGCGGAGATTATCCACGCCTTCGACGAGCGTCCCGTACTGCTATTCACCGCAACTCCTTACCGGCGCGATGGCCGAACACTGCCAGGGCGCATTATCTATCGATTTCCTCTCCGTGAGGCACAACGTGAAGGGTACTTCAGCAAAATCGATTTTACTGCAGTTCTCGACCTTGATGACGACGACGAAGCGCTCGCAAACGCCGCCCTGACCAGGCTTCGCGAAGATTTACAAGCTGGCTATGAGCACCTGCTGTTGGCCAGAGTTGGAACGAAACAGCGAGCCGACGCGGTCCACGCACTGTACTCCACCCTCGCCCCCGATCTCCATCCTAAGGTTATCTACGACTCGCTACCTGCTGCCGAGCGGGACGCAGCGGTCCAAGCGATGCGGGATCGATTGAGTCGGGTTATTGTCTGTGTCGACATGCTCGGAGAAGGTTTTGACCTTCCCACGCTCAAAATCGGAGCGTTTCATGACACGCACCAGTCTCTCAGCCCTATGATCCAGCTCATCGGGCGACTCGCTCGCACTTCCGCCCCGGTCCCAATCGGCAAAGCTAGCGTCTTCATTCGGCAGGAACCAAGGCATGCACTCTCACCGCTACGGTCCCTCCTGCGTGAGGATCCCGATTGGGACAAGGTTCTCAGTGACACAACGGAGCGAGCAACGGAACGCGCCGATGAGGCCAGTAGGTTCGAGGGATCATTCATTGATAATCCGCCCGAGGTACCAGTTGCCCTCCTACAGCCGAAAATGAGCGCTCGCGCTTTTGCGACAACAACAGACGACTGGGATCCATTCGCCGCACGCGACGTCTACGGCGACGCAATCTTGGACGATGCGATCAGCGTCAACCGCGAGAATACTATGGCGTGGTTCGTAATCGAGAACGTCACAGACCTCCGTTGGGGGAGTATTCCGTCCTTACGGACGACGGACTATATGCTGATTGCGCTCTTTCTGGACCGAGCACTGGGGCTGCTCTATATCCATTGCTCCGATACAAAACGTGCCCTAGATGACCTGGTCGAGGCGGTACTCGACCACGAGGCGATTCCTGTCAAAGGTTACGACACTTTCAAGGTCTTCTCCAACCTCGACCGTCTTATACCGACGAACATAGGACTCCTTGATGCCAGAGACCGAGACAAACGATTTTCCATGCACGTTGGCAGCGACGTCGAGACCGCACTCACGGAAGCCGAACGCTCTCACAAAGCCAACACCCATATAGCAGCTAAGGCATTTCAGGAAGGGGAACGCATCACTATTGCAGCAGCATTGTCGGGACGTTTTTGGTCAACACGGACCGCGTCAAGTCTCGCCGAATGGCGGTGGTGGTGCCATGAACAAGGCAGAAAGCTACGCGACTCAACCATTGACGTCCACTCCCTGTTCCGCGATATGATCATCCCTACCGATGTCAAGGAACGCCCACCTTATCCGTGCCTTGCGATCGAGTGGCCCTGGAGCCTTTATCTTGGAACTGAGACCTTGCCCCACATTGTCTACAACAATCGCGACACCTTTTTGACCGATGCTGAATTTAAGGTCGATGATTATGGCGTGGAGGGGCCGCTTCGTTTCTCCATCGTCACACCATTTTGGGACCTTCAGTATGAGGCGCGTTTCGGCGCTTCAGGCGTTCATTATCGCGCCGTGGAAGACGAAGCTACCGTTGAAGGTGGGCGCAGGCAGGCTGTTACGTTGTCTAAGTGGTTGAACAACCATAAACCCACTCTTCTATTAGCCGGCGACCGGCTAATCACCGGCGATGGCAGGTTATTGGAATCTCGGTCCGAGCCACCACCATATCCGCGCGATCAATTGCGGCCGCTCAACTGGGCCGGCGGCGGCGTGGATATTAAGGTCGAATCGCAAGGCCCAGACCGACGCAAAGACTCGATTCAAGCGTTTATGGCGCGCTACCTAATGGACAACCGAACTTTCGACGTTCTCATTGACGACGATAGGTCCGGGGAAGCGGCCGACCTAGTCGGGCTCAGGGTCGAGGGCGGCGACCTGCACGTCACTCTCGTACACTGCAAGTATTCGTCGCAACCTACGCCCGGGGCTCGCCTCGCAGATCTTTATGAAGTCTGCGGTCAAGCGATGCGGGGCGCACGATGGCGAGACAAGGCAGCTTCACCGCTTCTCGATCATCTTGCGCGCCGGACCACTAATTACATAAAGACCTTCGGTCGTTCTCCATTTGAGATAGGCGACCGCGCGATACTGCACGCGATCAGGCAGAAGGCGCCTACTCTGTTTCCTCGGTTCACAACGATCGTCGTACAACCGGGCATGAGTATTGGTTCAGCTAGTGATGAACAGCTACGTCTGATTGCGGGTGCCGCGTCCTATGTGCAGACGGTCACAAAGGGCGGCTTCGAGGTCTACGGATCAGCCTGAACGTACGTCTGCGCATCGATGTGTCCCGCATGCTTACTGTACCGTTTCTGTCATGAGCCCAGAGTTGGTCAGAGGCGGTTGTTCAGGTTCCTCTGGCAAAGCTCCCTCAAGACCGCGCTACCCCGTTTTCCCAAGATTGTCACCACCCCTGCGGTACCCTCGCCCCTGTGAGCCGCATCTCCCACCGGGCCCGTCGTCCGCGTCCTAACACCCCGCCCGGGGCTCGCCGCCTCACCCCCACCATCAAGCTCACCCTCACCCCCACCGCCGGGCTCAGTCTCCTTCGTCCCCTCCCCCGCCCCTACGGCCCGCGAGGCTGACCCGTGTCCCTCCTACTGCCCAGCCTCCAGGCCGAACGCATCCGCCGGTCCATCGTCGACTACCTCTCCACCAACTTCGCACTCACGGACGCGGAGCCGCGGCGGGCCCTCGCCGACTTCCTCCAGGACCCCGAGCAGGGCATCTTCGTGGGCCCCTACGTGCGGCTGCGCCTGCCCTACCTGCCCGCGAGCGCCCGCTCCGACGCCCTCGACTGGGACCCCGGCCTCGCCCCCTACCGGCACCAGGCCGACGCCTACCGCCGCCTGACCACCAAGGGCGGCCACCGCCCCGAGCCGACCATCGTCACCACCGGCACCGGCTCCGGCAAGACCGAGGCCTTCCTCCACCCCGTCCTCGACCACGTGCTGCGCGCCCGCGCCCAGGGCATCACCGGCATCAAGGCCCTCATCCTCTACCCGATGAACGCCCTGGCCGCCGACCAGGCCGCCCGCCTCGCCCACCTGCTCGCCACCGACCCGGCCCTGGCAGGTGTCACCGCCGGCCTCTACACCGGTGACACCGCCCAGGACCACAGCCGCGTCACCGCCGACTCCCTCATCACCTACCGCGACCAGTTGCGCAAGTCCCCGCCGGACATTCTGCTGACCAACTACAAGATGCTCGACCAGCTCCTGCTGCGCCCCGAGGACCGCGAGCTGTGGCGGGCCTCCGCCGCCTCCCTCACCTACCTGGTGCTGGACGAGTTCCACACCTACGACGGCGCCCAGGGCACCGACGTGGCCATGCTGCTGCGGCGCCTCGGCCTGGCCCTGCGCGACCTCCTGCCCGACGACGACCCGCGCCGGCAGGCCTTCGACGCCTCCCCGCTCGGGCCCGTCTGCCCCGTGGCCACCTCCGCCACCCTGGGCGACGGCGGCGACCCCTCCCGCATGCTCGCCTTCGCCCGCGACGTGTTCGGGGTGGACATGCCCGCCGACGCCGTCGTCCTGGAGACACGCGCCGACCTGGAGCAGTGGGTCGCCTCCCGCCGCGCCGCCGTCCCCGCCGGTGCGCTCGGCGACCCGATCCACCTGCGCAACCTCACCGCGCCTGCCCTCCAGGCCCTCGCCGGCCTCGCCCACGCCGGCTCCCCCGACCCCGCCGACCTGCTCGCCCACGTCGTCGCCGCCCTGTACCGGCGTCCCGACGCCGTCGGCACCCCCGACGACGCCGCCCTGGCGGCCCCCGGCTCACCCCCGACCGCCGCTGCTGATCCGGCTGACCCGGCCGATCCGGTAGACCCAACCGAGGCGCTCCCCGACGCCCCGGTCCTCGCGGCCGCCCTGCACTCCCACCCCGACGTGGTGGAACTGATCCGCGCCGCCGAGCACGCCACCGCCCTGAGCGACCTCGCCTACCGCCTGTTCGGCCCAGCCCCCGATCCGGAGACCACCCGCCTGGCCCTGGCCACCATCCTCGCGGCGCTGTCCACCATCCGCGCCGGCCTGGACGGCACCCCGGACCGCAGCGCCGTCGGCGTCGAAGTCACCATGTGGATTAGGGAGGTCACCCGCGTGGACCGGGCCCTTGACGCCCGCCCCGCCTTCAGCTGGTCCGACGACGCCCCCGCCCCCACCGACGAGGACGAGCGCCCGGCTGCCCGGCCCGCCGTGTACTGCCGCTCCTGCGGCCGCTCCGGCTGGGGCATCGTCCTGGCACCCACCGGGCAGGGAGAAAAGCACGACCAGTCCACCGTCCGCCGCGACCACCTACTGGGCGACACGCGCTTCCGCGCCCTCCTGCACGCCCCCGGCGAGGAGGCCGACTACCGCGCCCGCCTCGACGCCGACGACCTCAGCCCCGAGACCCGCCACCCCGGCCTGCGCTGGTACTCCGTAGACGGCCGCGAACTACTCACCCGCCCGCCGCAGGACGCCGACCTGGAAACCCGGGAGGGCCGCTTCCTGCCCGTGCTCACCCTCACCGGGGACGAGCGCGCCGTCGCCGACGCCTCCACCCACGACGTGTGCCCCTCCTGCGGCGCCACCGACTCCATTCGCTTCCTCGGCTCCGCCGTCGCCACCCTGCTGTCGGTCTCCCTGACCACGCTGTTCGGCGACGACGCCCTCGACGATTCCGAGAAGCGCGCCCTGATCTTCACCGACTCCGTGCAGGACGCCGCCCACCGGGCCGGCTTCGTGGACCAGCGCTCCCACACCATGAGCCTGCGCTCCGCCCTGCGCGGCGCCCTGCGGGCGGACATGCCGATCGACGCCTGGACGGATGCCGCCCTCGACGCCGCCGAATCCAGCGCCTTCGACCGCTACCGGCTGGTGCCCTCCGCCCTGGCCGAGCACGAGCACTTCAAGCCCTACTGGGATCCGGAGGCCACCGACAGCAGACGGCACACTGCTCAGGGCTACGTACGCCGTCGGCTCCTGTTCGACATCGCCCTGGAGGTCGGACTCCAGTCCACCTACGGGCGCACCCTGGAAGCAACCGGTTCCGTCACCGTGCATGTGTCCGCCGGGCGCGCCGGCGCCCTGACCCGCCTGGCCCGCGCGGTCCTGGGGGAGCACGGCGGCGAGCAACTGGCCCTGCCCGGATTCGACGGCGTCGGCGACAGTGACCTGCTCGCCTGGGTGCGCGGCACGCTGGAGCACATGCGCCGGGACGGCGCCATCGACCACGAATGGCTGACCCGCTACAAGCGCGACAACGGCAAGCGCCTGTGGATCTGGTACAAGCGCAACCGGCGCCAGGGGCAGCCCGCCTTCCCCGTCGGCCGCAGCGCCCCCGCCTTCCCGGAGGTCGGCGGCAGCGTGGACACGCGCCGCTCCGCCTTCGCGCCGGTCGGCTCCCTGCAGTCCTGGTACGCCACCTGGACCCGCAAGTGCCTGCACGTCACCCCCACGCACGCCGCCCGGCTCGCCCGCGCCCTGTTGGCGGACCTGGCCAAGGCGGAGATCGTTTCCGCCACCGCAACCGACACCGGCGGCACCGTCTACGGCATCCCCGCCGAGCGCGTCATCGTCTCCCCGCTGCACGACGCCACCGGTGAGGAACTGCTCCTGGTGTGCGACACCTGCCGCAGCCAGCTGCCGGCCGCCGTCGCCACCGTGGACCAGCTCGACGGCGCCCACTGCCTGACCGCGGACTGCCCCGGCACCCTTCAGGCCCGAGCGCACCAGGCGGAGAGCTTCTACCGGGACATGTATGCCGGGGCGCATGTGCGGCGCGTGGACGCCCACGAGCACACCTCACTGCTCGACTCCGATGAGCGCGCCGCCGTGGAGGCCGGCTTCAAGCGCCCCGTGCAGCGGCCCGGCGACCCTAACGTGCTGGTGGCCACCCCCACCCTGGAGATGGGTATCGACATCGGGGACCTGTCCACCGTCATGCTCGGCTCCCTGCCGGAGACGGTCGCCTCCTACGTGCAGCGGGTCGGGCGTGCGGGCAGGCGCAACGGCTCCGCCCTGGCGCTGGCGTACGTGCCCGGCAGGCGCGAGCAGCTGCCCCTGCTCAAGGACCCCGCCAACCTGCTGGACGGCGCGGTCAGGCCGCCGTCCACCTACCTGGGGGCGGAGGAGATACTGCGCCGCCAGTTCATCGCCTACGTGATTGACGTGCTCACCCGGGAGAACCACCCCGCTGTGCCCTCCGCCCGGCACAGCGGCGACGCTCGCGCCGCCCTGAGCGCAAAGGACGACTCCTTCATCAATGCCGTATGCGAGCGGATCACCCGCGACGGGGCGATCCTGGCGCGCACCTTCAACGCTACCTTCGCCGACCCCACCCCGGCACTGACCCGCCTGGAGACCTGGATCCGGCACGACGACGGCGCCGGGCCAAAGCAGATGCTGCAGCGGGCCGTGGCCGAGCACCGGACCGAGGCCGAGCAGCTGCGCCGCCAGCACAAGCAGGTCGATGACTCCCTGCACGAGTTGCGGGCCGCCACGCTCCGCCCCAACCCCACCGAGGAGGACCAGCGGGCCCTGCGCGCCGCCAACGGCACCCTAACCGCCATCGAGACCCGCCTGCGAGAATTGGAGCAGGAGCACTGGGTCTCCGCCCTGGAACGGCACGGGGTACTGCCCAACTACGCCCTGATCGACGACATGGTGCGCCTGTCCGCCCGGGTGTCCTGGCGCAACCCGGAGACCGACGAGTTCCATTCCGAGCCCTACGACATCGACCGTCCCTCCGTCCACGCCCTGAGCGAGTTCGCGCCCGGCGCCACCTTCTACACCCACGGCATGGAGATGGGTATTCAGGGCGTGGACGGCTCCGGGCTGAGTGGGCAGGCGCAGTGGTGGCTGTGCTGCCAGGCCTGCGGTTACGTGGACGTCCGGCCCCCGCAGGAGGAGCGGCCCACCGCCCCCGCCCAGTGCCCCCGCTGCCATGACACCGCCATCGCCGACGTGGGGCGCGCCCGCCGGGTGCTGCACCTGGACCGGGTCTTCGCCGACGTCTCCAAGGACGACGCCCGCATCGGGGATGGCAACGACGAACGCATCCGCACCAGCTTCGAGGTGCTGCCCCTGGCCGACTTCAACCCGGAACGGGTCAAGCGCGAGTGGAGCGTAAGCGCCTCCGGCTTCGGACTGGTCCGCTACCGCGGCCTGGCCCTGCGCTGGCTCAACACCGGGCGGGCCCTGGCGGGGCAGGCGGTGGACCAAGTCGCCTCCCTGCCGGTCTCCTCCCGTGACTTCCGCCTGTGCGAGGCCTGCGGCAAGCTCGACACGGACACCGGCGCCTCCAGCCCCTCCGAGCACCGGCCCTGGTGCGAGCACCGCACCGACCCCAAGGAGCACGTGATCCAGGTGGACCTGATGCGGGAGCTGACCACCGAGGCCATCGCCCTGGTGCTCCCCGTGGGGCTGGCCGGCTACCAGGAGGGCCTGGGCTCCCTCGCCTCCGCGATCCTGCTCGGCCTGGAACTGCTGACCGGCGGCGCCCCCGACCACCTGGAGATCACCGCCGTCCCCTACCCCGTGGCCGACGGCGAGGCCGTGGAGACCCGACCCGCCCTGCTCCTGCACGACGCGGTTCCCGGCGGCACCGGCTACCTGACCGACTTCGACGGCCCCGAACGACTGTGGGAGCTGATCGTCACCACCGGCCGACACCTGGAGGAATGCCCGTGCCGCGGCGAGGACACCGCCATGTGCCACCGCTGCCTGCAGCCCCATGCGACATCCGCCGGGGTGACTCGCGTGGCCGCGCTGCACGCGCTGCGGCAGCTGCTGGGCATGGATGAGGAGGAACTGTTCGCCGACCTCGAGCCGCACGTGCCCACCTGGACGGTCACCGATGAGGCCGTACACGCCGGCGTCGGCGAAAGCCCCCTGGAGGCCAGCTTCCGCACCGTGCTAGCGCGGCGCCTGAGCAAGACCATGAATGTGACCACCGTGCCCAGCCCCTCCGGCGCGCCCGCGCTCGACCTGGACGGCGGCCGCTGGCGCATCCGCCCACAGCTCGACGCCCACGGCACCCGCCCCGACTTCACCTGCCAGCGTCCGCTGGGCCGCTCCCCCATCGCCGTCTACACCGACGGCCGCGGCTACCACGCCAGCCCATCCCACAACCGGCTCGCCGACGACGCCGCCAAGCGGGCTCGTCTGCGCGCACACGGCTACCGGGTCATCTCCCTGGGCTTTGAGGACCTGGCGGGCACGTGGGAGCCCGCCTGGCTCGACGATCCCGCCGTCGCCCAGTTGCGCACCGGGAAGCATCGCCCCGCCCGCGCGGGCGCCGTCACCGACCAGGCCCTGACCGCCTGGCGGGGCGGCCCCATGGAGCTGCTGGTGACCATGCTGCTGGACGACGCCGACGGCCAGGGCCCCACCGGCACGGCCCTCAGCGCCCTGGCCGACTCCATCTGGAGCCCGCTCATCCTTGGCGCCACCCGGCACCTGCCCCTGGCCGGGGGCGCCGCCATGAGTTGGACGCCCGCCACCAGCCCTAACAATGACCCCCTGTGGGAGGCGCTGCGGGCGCTGCGGCCCGGCAGCCGGCTCCCCGAGCCGACCACCACCTCCGCCCAGACCTCCTGCTCGGTGTTCGTGGCCGATCACCTGTCCCTGGCAATACAGCTCACCGGCACCGCCACCACCGGCATGGCGCTCGTCCTCGACGACTCCGACGACGCGGTGGCCTCCCCCGCGCACGCCGACTCCTGGCGCACCTGGCTGCGGCTGAGCAACGTGCTGGCCCTGGCGCAGGCGCCCGTCACCATCACCACCACCTCCCTGGCCCTGACCGAGCTGCAGGAGCGGGCCGCTGCCGAGGCCGCCGTCAGCGGCAGCGGGGTCTCCGCCGAAACCATGCATGAGCTCGGCTGGGACGCCGTCGACACCACACTCATGCCCGATGAAGTCCTGGCCCTGGTGCCCCACCTGGCCCGGGACGGCATTGCCCGCGACGGCGAGGGCCAGGAGGTCGCCGACGGCGTCATGACCGAGCTGTCGTGGGCATCGCAGCGGGTCGCCGTCGTCTCCCAGCCCCCCGAAGGCAACGTGGCAGTATTGCAGGCGGCCGGCTGGAGGGTCGTCGTCACCGGGGATGACTCCGCAGCCACCGCCGCAGAAGTCTCCGCGCTCCTGAAGGGACACTGATATGCCCGCAATCGTCTGGCCCAGTAGCAAGGTCAAGGACGCGACCGCGAAAGATCCGTCCCTGCAGGCGAAGGTCGGCTCGTTCTTAAACAAGCTCGCCAGTGACGCCACCAGTTCCGGGCTGCACGTGGAGCCGATCCGGAACGCCCGGGACAAGCGCGTACGCACCGCCCGGGTGACCGGCTTCTACCGGGCAGTGCTGTTTGAACTGAACGCGGGAACCGAACCCGTATACGTCTTCCACGGCATCTGGCCGCACGACGATGCGATCAAGATCGCCGAGTCCGTCACCGTCCGCATCAACCCCGCCAACGGCACCACCGAGGTGACCCGGATTCAGGACGCCATCGCACAGGGGGCCGACGCCGTCGAGCAGGCCCGGCGGGAGGCCCAAGCCAAGCTCGATGCCGCTCAGCGGGAGGCGGCCGAGATCGCGCGTGAGGCCGCCCGCCTCCAGGCCGCCAACGCGCAGGCGCGTCAGGACGCCGCTTCCGCCGCGACGTCGGGATCGCCAGTGCAGCCGACCGCGGGGGCGGTGCAGGGCGGTCCGGCAACGGGGGCCGGGGCCGCCACCGGAACGGGGGGCACCACTGCGCTCGCCCCGGATGCCACGCCGAAGCCCCTGCCGGACGCCGTCGTCGTCAAGGGCCGGGACGCCGCCCCCACCTGGCCGCAGGGCCTGAGCATTGAGGTGCTGCGCGACGAGCTCGGCATCGACGTGCGGCTCGCCGCCGCGGCGCTGGCCGCCACCCGTGAGTCCCAACTGCTGGACCTGGCCGCCACCGCGGAGGTGCCCTGGCAGGGGGAGGCGCTGCTCGCCCTGGCCACGGGCTCCACAATCGATGATGTCCGCGACGACTTCCAGTTGCGCCGCCCGGAGCACGTGGCCGCCGACTCCTCCGACTCGGAGCTCATTGAGGGACTGCGCACGCGCGCCGCCCGCTCCTCCTTCACCTGGATCGAGAACGATGAGGACCTGCGCCGCGCCATCGACGGCCTCACCTTCGCACAGTGGCAGGTCTTCCTCCACCCCCAGCAGCGAGCACTGGTGGACAGTCGCCCGAACGGACCTATGCGTATCTCCGGCGGTGCCGGTACGGGTAAGACCGTCGTCGCCGTCCACCGTACCGTCGAGCTGGCCAGGCGTGACGCCGCGGCGAAGCAGGAGCCGCACATCCTGCTGACCACCTATACGCGCAACCTGGCCGATGACCTGCGCCGGCAGGTGGCGGAGCTTGATCCGTCGCTCGAATTCACCGAACGCGTCGGGCAGCCCGGACTGATGGTCAGCGGTCTGGACAAGGTGGCCCGGGCGATCCTCCAGCGGGCCGGGGACGCCATCGCCGACACCGCCACGCAGGTGCTCGGCAGGCGGCGCACCAACGTGCTGACCGTGACCCGGAAGAACCTTTGGGACGACGCCCTGACCCTCACCGGCGAGGATCTGCCGGAGAACCTGCGTTCCACGGACTTCTTGGAGTCGGAGTACGAGCTGGTGGTGCTGCCGCAGCGGGTGACCACGCTCCAGCAGTACCTGCGCATCCGGCGGCCGGGTCGGGGCGTGGCGCTGGACCGGCGCAAGCGGGCGGCCGTGTGGAACGTGATCGAGAAGTACCGGGACCGCAGTGCCGAACTCGGCGTCGCCTCCTTCGCCGAGCTGTTGGCGCTGGCCGCCGCCTGGCTGGATGCGGAGGCTGCGCGCGGAGTGCCCCGACCGTACCGGCATGTGCTGGTAGATGAGGCGCAAGACCTGACCCCGGCGCACCTACAGCTGCTGCGCGCGCTGGTCGAGCCCGGGCCCGATGACCTGTTCCTGGCGGAGGACTCCCACCAACGGATCTACGGCAAGAAGATCACGCTCAGCCACTACGGCATTCAGGTGCGGGGCAGATCACGGCGGCTCACGCGCAACTACCGCACCACCCGGCAGAACCTCGATCTGGCCTTCGAGATCCTGGAGCGCGGCAAGTTCGAAGACCTGGAGGGGCAGGCGGAGCAGCACCACTATGTGTCTCCGCGCTCCGGTCCCGAGCCGCTGCTGCTGCACGCCAAGGACCACGCCGCCGAGCTCGATGATGCCGCGGCGCTGCTGAACCTGTGGCTTGATGAAGACCGTGCCGCCGGGGTCGACGCCCCGGAGTCCATCGCCGTCCTGGTGCGCGACCGCTACCAGCGGGACAACGTAGTCACCGGCCTGGCGCACCGGGGTGTGGAGGTACGCCCCGTGGACCGGGAGGCGGTGGGCCGGGGCCGACCGGTGGTGATGACCATGCACCGCGCCAAGGGGTTGGAGTTCCGCAAGGTGCTGCTATTCGACGTGTCCGTTGAGGCTATCCCCCGCTCCCTACGGGAGCAGGAATACTCCGAGGCCGATCACGATGATGCGCTGCTGCGCGAGCGCTCGCTGCTGTACGTTGCCGCCACCCGCGCCCGCGACCAACTCGCCATCTCCTGGTCCGGACAGGCCAGCCCCCTGCTGGAAGGGGTGCACGGGGCAGCGTGAACGAACGCTCGGCTGCCGGCCGGTTCGCGGCCATCCAGAGCCACCTGTTCGTCGCCGGCGGGCCGGAGCGAAACCATGAGCGTGACGATACCCAACTCACACACGCAAACGCATGCACCGCGGGCACGTTGGTGCCTACAATGGGTTCAATCGCCCCCCAGCCAGGCCTATGACTCATCGCAGCCACGCCCAAATGGCTGGGGCCTTTTCTACTCTGGACGGATCAGGTTCAATGTCGAAAACCTGGCTCAGCTTACAAGAACAGGTGGCACGACTTCACAGCCGCGGCCTCATCATCGACGATGACGAGGCTTGCCTCAGGTTCTTATCGCAAGTCAGCTACTACCGCTTCTCCGGATACTTCCGATACTGGCAACGGTCCCCTGAAAACGGCGACAACAGATTCATCAAAGGCGCAAACTTCTCCACAATTCGGGAGACCTACGAAACCGAGCAGGCCGTCGCCACACTCGCCTTTGAGGCCATACAAAAGCTTGAGATACTACTACGAACAACGTTCGCACATCATTACGCCCAGCACACTTCACCAGAGGGCGCGCTTACCCGTGGTATGGGGCTCACCCAGTCCCCCAACCCAAACGAGGAACCGATCGAAGAGCACGTCCTTCGCGATCTTGATCGAAGTAAAGAAGCCTACGTATCTCACTACCGCGACGAGTCGAAGAAGGGCCCGCAGGGCAAGTACCTGGCGGAGGCATACGACCACATGCCCGTGTGGGCAATATCCGAAGCGCTGTCATTCGGAACACTCTCGAGGTGCATCCAAGCATGCAGCGGAACACTGATCCTTGACCATATCGCCTCATCCCTAGGAGTCGCCCGAGCCCCTCTGGCAAACCAAATACGCTCTCTGGCATACCTGCGCAACCGCGTCGCTCACCACGCCCGCATCTGGAATCACTCAGTTCTCGATGCACCACCGCTCCCCATGAACATTAAGCGGAGGGCCAAGCAGAACTACGGCAACTTCGAGCCACGGTCGATATTCACCATTTTCGTGATAATGGATAAACTCCAGAGAGAATCCGGGATCTCCACTACATGGCTGCGCGAAGACATCTGGCCTCTCCTTGCAAGAAGCCCTTTGACCGCTAGGGGACTCCTGACGCCAAGAAAATACGGGCAGATGGACTTGACTGTCACCTAGCACGCACTTTCAACGTCCTACACACCCCGACTGCACAACGCCAGGAGACTTGAGGAGACTACAGTCCGGATGAAAGGACGCTCTCCAAGCGTCACGGCAGCCTCACCCTTCGCGCGCGACGCAAGGCGGCTGTGTAGTCCGCGGCGGTATCGTCATACAGACCGAGATCGGTGGCCTCGCGTGTCATGGCGTCCAGAACATCGCCGCGCTCCTGAGCACACTGCTGCTGGTACGCGACAATATCGGCGAGCCGGACCCGGCTGCGCTCCATCTAGATCCGCGACGGTCTGCCTCATCCCGCTTTCGGCGTTATCGCAGAATGATGCCACGCCAGCCGCAGCCACTCTTACGCGCTCTAACGCCTGGCGTAAGAGTACGTAATAGCAGTGGCGAGCCTCCGTCGAGGCGGCGCGGGAAGCACTCCGATCCGCCCACTCACCTCACAGCCCGGCCCGGTCGAGCTCCTCACGGACGGTGGGGCGGCGCCGGTACCGCTCGCGCAGATCGGCGAGCCACGTGCGGCAGCCCGCCACGCGGCTTCCCTCCGAAGCTGCATCATTAGGCTCCGTCGCCCCGCCGCCTGCCACGCCGTCGGCGGCCGCGGCAAGCGCCATCATATGGGTGGCGAGCGCCGCCGCCTCGCGGGCCGCCTTCCGCCCGACAGGAATGAGCGTCTCCTCAATGGCCTGACAGTACAGGGCGATGGCGTCGTCCGGGCGCGGCTGCGGACTGACGTCGGCGAGTTGCCGCCAGGCGTAGCCAACGCCCCAGCGATCGGCGGCGGCCCAGGCCCGCTCGACGTCGCCCACGTGCAGCGCCAACTCGATCACCGGGTCGCCGCTGCGCCAGGACTGCTGCTCGGCCCAGGCCAGCGCCTCATCCCGCTCCGCATCCTCCCGGCCCGTCCAGGCACCGACCTTGGTGAGCACATCGAGCATCTCCGGCGTGGGTGCGCGGCGGAACAGCACGCGAGCCATGTCCAGCGCGTCCTCGTCGCGGCCGTCCTCGCGGTACAGCTCGGCCGCACGCAGCGGATCAATCCAGTACCCGCCACCTCGCCTGCGCCAGTAGTCCAGGTTGCTGGTGGACACACGCCCCTCGGCGACCGCCCGGTCCAGGTAGGCCATCGCCTCACGACGACGATCCGCCGCAAGCAGCCGCTCCACAATCGCCCCATACTGGGCGTGTTCGCCGAGGCTCAGCAGGTGGATGGCGCGGTCGACATCGCCGTCGTGATCGGCGAGCTCCAGCAGCATCCGCTTCAGCTCAAAGTCCGGGTCTTTCCCCTCGGCCTCGGCGGCGGCCTCCGCCTTGGCCGCCGCACGCCGGTAAACGGCCAGGCCCTTATTCCCCAGTGCCGGCAGGAACTCCGCCAGGGTGACCGCGGGCCAGCCTGGTGAGTCGAGGCGGAACTTCGCCAGCCAGCGCCCGAGCTTGCCCGACTCCGGCGGGCAGGCACAGCAGGCACGAGCGTAGAGCCTCACGGCGCGCTGGCAGACATCACCGACCAAGCCGCTGGAGTCGTCAATGTTCCTCTCCATCTGCTTGCGCAGGCGGGTGGTGATATGAAGCAGTGCAGGCGCCGCTGCCTTAGCGCCCTCGGCGCTCTCAAGCAGAGGTTCGAGCTCGTTCAGCACGTCGCCCACGTCCTTGCCGTAGTCCATGGCGTCTCGGTAACCGAGGAAGCGGCGCACTCCGGTGACGGACTTCGCCCGCGCCAACAGGTCCCCGGCCACCGCCTCCACATCTCCGGAGAACAGCGACGCCGTCGTGCTCAGCGAGCGGAACACCTCCGCGTTGGACTCGGCGAGACTCAGGATCAGCTCGCGCAGCTGGTCCGCACCCAGGCCGTTCAAGTAGGCCTCGACGGCGGTGACAGCGTCGTCCTCAGTGGCCGGTTCCTCCGCCCCCGTTGGCTCCACCTCCACGCGGGCGCCGGAACGCTCGGCCGCTTGCAGCACGGCCAGGCCGACAGCCACCAGGTGCTTGCAGAAGGCACCCGAAGCGTGATGCGGGCAGTTGCAGTCGCCCGCGACCCCGCCATCCTCATCCTGCTCCCAGGTCAGCCGAACCGAATAGGGGAAGGTGCCGGAAACCGTGGCGATGGCCTCACCGTCGGCAACTCGGAGTTCGCCAACCGCATCCACCATGCCCTGGCCACGCCCATAGACGGCACCATCAGCGGCCGCGGCCAGGGCCGCCGCGGTGAGCGAGCCGAGTGATTCGATGCGCATGCGTCCATCGTGTCAGACACCGCCTGACGCGCCAACCGAGCTGGCACCCGCGCTCCCGCCGAACCCAGAAGTGTCCATCCGTGACCACTTTCATCCAGCGAGCGCCCAGAAGCTATTCGGCCGCATCGAGTTTTCCCCGTCCTGGAGCCATCCGTTCACAGCGCGACACGTAGGCCATCGCTCAAAGTGGTCACCGATGGACACTTTTCGCCCCGCCTACCATGGCCCCATGGTCACCGCCGACCCCGCCCTCGCCCCCGGACTGCGGGGCGAGTTGCGCCACGAGCACATCTCGCCCGTCCGCGGGATCAGCGCGGAGCAGTACGTCTACTCCATCGGCTCCTACCACTACAACTGGCACCCCTCCCTGGAGATACTGGTGGTGGTCACCGGCCGCATCGAGGTGTGCGTGGCGGGCGGCGTGGAGAACTACGAGCCCGGGGACGTCGTGGTCATCAACGCCAACGCCGGTCACGCCACCCTGGCCACCCGGCCGCGCTCCACCGTCATGTGCCTACACGTGGAGGCGGACTACCTGTCCTCCTTCACCGCCGACGGCACCGTCCCCCACTTCGACTGCCGCTCCACCCCGACCACGCGCGACCAGCCCGGCTTCGCCCGCCTACGCACCCTGCTGGCCCGCATGATGCTCGACGCCCACCGCACCGGCCCGGGCGCCGAGGCGGCCTGGGAGTCGCGCCTGCTGGACGTGATCGCCGTCCTGTTCAACCACTTCCCGCCCACACGCAGCCAGCCGGGCACCCCCGGCCCCGCCGCGACGGACCGCCGCGCCCTCAAACGGGCGGTGGACTACATCGACGGCTCCTTCCGCGAGCGCATCACCTTGGCCCGGCTGGCCCGCCACGTCAGCTTCTCCCCCGGCTACCTCTCCCAGATCTTCCCGCAGCAGGTGGGCATGACCTTCAGCGAGTACCTCACCCGGGTGCGGCTGCGCCAGGCCGTGCGCGACCTCAGCGAGACGGATCACCTGATCGCGCGCGTGGCCGCAGACGTCGGCTTCCCGGACGTCAAGGCCTTCAACACCGCCTTCCGCCGCACCTTCGGGCGCACGCCGTCGGCCTACCGGCAGCTGCTCACCGAGGACACGGCCGCCGCCGACTCGATCTTCCACAAGACCTACGTGCCCCGCTCCGACGAGACGGTCATGCGGGTGCTGCGCGGCTGGTCGGTCTCCACCCAGGAGCTGGTCGACGACGACGCCCCCTGCCAGACGGCGGCCCGCCTCGCCCGGTCCTCCCCGGTGGACGAGGCTCTCGAACTCAGCCGCGCCCTGGCGTCCCGCCTCCAGCAACTCGCCGACGGCGAGGAGCGCTGAACGGCCCCGCGCCGGGGTCCGCACCCGGCGCGGACACCGGGCCCGCGCCCAGTCGGCCCGGCAGACGGGCAGACGGGCGGCAGCCGACGCATCCGCCCGACGGGCCCTCACCGCCCCACCCAGACCGGGCGAATCTTCGGTTCCTCGGCTCCGTCCCGACCACCCCGGACACCCGCGCACATCCACTGAATCCGCACCGCGCAGCGGATCTTGCCGCTCCACCAACCGGGTTGATCTTCAGGCCGCACGGTGGACACCGGCCCACGTCCATACGCCGTTGCGGGACCTGAGTCCCACTGGGATGCCTGACCCATCGGAAGGACCGCGCCCGCGCCACGGCGAATCCTTGAAGACATAACCAGTACGACGAAGGAGTCACCGTGACCGCCATAGACATCGCCGGCACCCATACCGATGCCACCGCCCCGCCCAGCGCCAACACCGCCAAGCTCGCCGACCTGGCCGACGTCATCGCCCGCTTCACCGCCGTCGTCTCCCGCCGCCTGCCCGACGACGTCACCGCCGAACTCAAGCGGCTGGCGCGCGAGGAGACCAACCCGATGGCGACGATGATCTACCAGACCATGGAGCGCAATCAGGCGCTGGCGGAGGAGCTCAAGCGGCCCTCCTGCCAGGACACCGGGCTGGTACAGATCTTCGCCACGGTCGGCAGCCACTTCCCCTACACCGACGGCCTGGCCGAGACGCTCAAGAGTGCCGTTGCCGAGGCCACCCGGCTCGCGCCGCTGCGCCACAACACCGTGGAGACCTTCGACGAGTACAACACCGGCACGAACGTCGGCAGCAAGTCGCCGTGGATCTACTGGCAGATCGCCGAGGGCCGCGACGACCTGACCCTGCACGTCTACCTCGCCGGCGGCGGCTGCTCGCTGCCCGGCCAGGGCAAGACCCTCATGCCCGGGGAGGGCTACGAGGCGGCAATGAAGTTCGTCCTGGACGTGATGACCTCCTACGGGGTCAACGCCTGCCCGCCACTGCTGGTGGGCGTGGGCATCGGCTCCTCCATCGACGCCGCCTCCTACATGTCCAAACTGGCGCTGATGCGGCCGGTCGGCTCGCACGCTACCAATCCGAAGGTCGCCGCGCTCGAGGACGAGCTGCAGGCCGCGATCGACTCCATCGGGCTCGGCCCGCAGGGCCTGGGCGGCACCCGCTCCACCATGGGCGTCAACATCGAGAACTCCGCCCGGCACCCCTCGGTGCTGTCGGTCGCCGTCAACACCGGCTGCTGGTCCCACCGCCGCGGCACCATCCACTTTGCCCCCGACCTGAGCTATGAGCTCCTGACCCACCAGGGAGTCGAACTATGAGCACCGCAGCCCAAACACACGATGTCCGCAGCGCCGGGCCGGAGTCCACCCCGGCCGCCCCGGCCGCCGCACGGCAGGCCCCGGGGCAGACCGGCTCCGGCCGCGCCATCACCCTGACCACGCCCATAAAGCGCGCAGACATCGAGGACATCCGCGTCGGCGACGTAATCTTCCTCGACGGTCACATCACCACCTGCCGCGACGTGGCCCACCGCCGCCTGATCGAGTACGGGCGCGAGCTGCCCGTCGACATCCACGAGGGCGCCATCCTCCACGCCGGCCCGATCATCCGGGTCGTCGGCGAGGAACACGACAAGTTCGAGGTGGTTGCCGTCGGCCCCACCACCTCCATGCGCATGGAGAAGTTCGAGGAGGAGTTCATCGAACGGACCGGGGTGCGGCTGATCGTCGGCAAGGGCGGCATGGGCCCGGGCACGGAGGCGGGCTGCCGGAAGTACGGCGCCCTGCACTGTGTCTTCCCGGCCGGCAATGCGGTCATCGCCGCCACCGCCGTCGAGGAGGTCGAGGATGCCCAGTGGCGAGACCTGGGTATGCCCGAGACCCTGTGGACCTTCCGGGTCAAGCACTTCGGCCCCCTGATCGTCTCTATCGACGCCCACGGCAACAACCTGTTCGAGCAGCAGAAGCGCCTCTACAACGAGCGCAAGGAGCAGGCGCTGACCGAGCTCTACCAGAAGGTGCGGTACATCAAATGAGCGCTGCCGACGACGTCCGGCCGCCGTCGAAGGGCGCACCGCCGATCCGCACCGGCTTCGGGCGCGAGACCCGGCCGGTGCCACTGGCCGTGAGCCTCGCCGTCGGGCTAGGGCTGTGGCTCATTCCGACGCCGTCGGGGCTGGAGAGTGCGGCCTGGCACCTGTTCGCGATCTTCCTGGCGACGATCATCGGCATCATCCTCAAGGCGGCGCCGATGGGGGCGCTGTCGATCATCGCCATGGCGGTGTGCGCGGCCACCGGGGTGCTGGCGCCCGACGGCGACTCCGGGGACCGGATCGGCGCCGCCCTGTCCGGCTTCTCCAACTCGACGATCTGGCTGATCGTCTCCGCGTTCTTCGCCGCGCGCGCCGTGATCGCCTCCGGCCTGGGCGAGCGGCTCGCCTACCTGTTCGTCCGGGTGTTCGGGCGCTCCACGCTCGGCCTGGCCTACGGGCTGGGGCTGGCGGATCTGGTGACCTCGCCCGCCATCCCGTCCAACACGGCGCGGTCCGGGTACGTGTATCCGGTGATGATGAGCGTGGCGCGGGCCTTCGGCTCGGAGCCGGGCGACAAGTCCAGCCACCACCGGCTGGGTTCCTACCTGGCGCTGACCACCTACAACCTGAATCTGGCCGTCTCGGTCATCTTCTTCACCGGTGCCGCCCCGAACGCCATGTCCTCCCGGCTGGCCGAGTCCGCGGGTGTGACGGTGAACTGGCCGGGTTGGTTCATGGCGGCGGTGGTGCCCGGCCTGATCGGCGTAATCGTGGTGCCGCTGGTGATCTACGCGCTCAACCGTCCGGAGATTCGCCGCACCCCGGACGCCGCCGATATGGCCGCCCGCGAGCTGCGTCGGCTCGGGCCGGTCACGCACCACGAATGGGTGACGCTGGGCGTATTCATCGGGATGATCGCCCTGTGGGTGATCGGCGACTCGTTCATGAGCGCCACCACCGTGGCCCTGCTGGGACTGGGGGCGCTGCTGTTGAGCGGGGCGCTGACCTGGGAGCAGATGAAGGCGGAGCGGTCGGCCTGGGACACGCTGACCTGGTTCGCGGCCCTGGTGATGATGGGCACCTACCTCAATGAGCTCGGCTTCATCGGCTGGCTCGGGGACCATGTGGGCACCATGATGGGCGGGCTGGGGAAGTTCGCAGCCTTCGCGGCGCTGACCGGGGTGTATGCGCTCACCCACTACCTGTTCGCCTCGGGGACGGCGCACACCGCCTCCATGTTCAGCGTGTTCCTCGGCGTTGGGCTGGCGCTCGGGCTGCCGGGCATGCCGCTGACGGTGTTCCTGGGGGCGATCCCCACCCTAATGGGTTGCCTGACCCATTACGGCAATGGGCCCGCGCCGCTGTACTTCGGCAGCGGCTTCGTGGAGCTGGGCACCTGGTGGCGCACCGGACTGGTGGTGGGCGTGGTCCACCTGGTCATTTGGTTGGTGGTCGGACCGCTCTGGTGGAACGTCATCGGCGTGTGGTGAGGGCGTGAGCGGGCCGACACGGGCCGCCTCACCTTCGGGCAGACATCCACAGCCCCACGATCACGGGATATACGGCTCTTCGTGTTTGCAGGTGCGGTGTGTGCGTGGAGCGGTGAATCTGAGCGGGTGCGGATGCTGGTGTGAGCGTAGGGTGCGCCGGTTGCACCCCCCACGTGCCGGGGCGGCGGATCTCACGTACCGGGGCGGCGAGTCTGGTCGTCTGCGCAACGGCGGCGGCTCTACGCCACCCGTGTGACGTCGGCGGACCTGAGCGGTCGGGTCCTCTGCCGCCAGTTGGACCGCCTACCGCCCGTTGGACCGCCTGCCGCCAGTTGGACCGTCCTAGAGGCGCTCTGAGACGGTCCAAGCGGAGGAACGCGGTCCAAGTGGAGGAACGCGGTCCAAGTAGGTGCACGCACGGGGTGGAGGGGCGGTCGGCATCGGCATAGGCATTAGGGGAAACACAAAGAGGCCGATACGCAAAGCCAGTAGAACCCCGACCCTAGATGACGCGGTAGGCAGTCCAACCCATGAGCACCCGGCTGCGAGTCGAGCGCGCCGCCGAGTCCTCGAAAACAGGGGTCGCGCGTCCACGCCTCGAGGTCACCGATCACCCACAGGGGTGGTTTGCACACGGCCGTCCAGGCACCGACTCCCAATTCCGCATGATTCCGCGGTTTCACTAAAACCGCCGGGACGATGAGGAGGGCTCCCGTGTGCGCCAAGCACTTCGCCGCACACGGGAGCCTCATCACGGGGCTCCACCCCTAACCGTCATCTCCGCATGATTTCAGCCAAAAAACGCGATTGTCCGAGTTTGTCCTGACAGCTCCGGTGTGCGACTCGGACCGGCTCCGCTCGGCACCGGCTCGCCCTCCCCTCCCGACCACCCAGCTGTCGGTTCCCGTCAGAGCCCTGCGGCACACTTGGGGCCATGACCGCCCGACCGCACTCGCCCGCGCGCGACCTCACCGACCTGCTCGAGAGCGTCGGCGCGCGCGACGGCCGGCTGATCCACCTGCAACGCACCCAGGCGCGCCCCGGCCGCCACGGCGACTGGCCCGCCTGGGCCGACCCGGACCTGCTCGCCGCCTACACCCGCCTGGGCGTGTCCCGCCCCTGGACGCACCAGGTCGCCGCCGCCGAGGCAGTACACGCCAGCCACCACACGGTGATCGCCACCGGCACCGGCTCGGGCAAGTCCCTGGCCGCCTGGCTGCCCGCCCTCTCGGCGGTGCTCGCCTCCCAGCGCGCCGACGCCGGAACCCGCATCTCCGCCTATGGGCGCCGCCCCACCACCCTGTACCTGTCCCCCACCAAGGCGCTCGCCGCCGACCAGGCGGCCACCCTGAACCGCCTGATCACCGAACTCGAGTCCGTCCAGCGCGAGGCGGGCGTCCCAGGCGGCTCGCTGCGCACCGTGCACGTGAGCACCTGCGACGGCGACACCCCCCTGCCCGAGCGCGACTGGGCCCGCGCGCACGCCGACGTGGTGCTGACCAACCCCGACTTCCTGCACTTCTCCCTGCTGCCCGGCCACGAGTGCTGGACTCGGCTGCTGCGCTCGCTGCGCTACGTGGTGGTCGACGAGTGCCACGCCTACCGCGGGATCCTGGGCGCGCACGTGTCGCTGGTGCTGCGCCGGCTGCTGCGGCTGGTGCGGCGCCTGCGCCCGGACGGCCCCGAGCCGGTAGTGCTGTGCGCCTCGGCGACGGCGGCCGAGCCTGCCCTCACGGCGGCCCGAATGATCGGGGTGTCTCCCGACGCCGTCACCGCCGTCACCGACGACGCCGCCCCCGCCGGGGAGCGGACCCTCGCCCTGTGGCAGCCGGCCCTGCTGGACCCCTGGGCGGTATGGGAGAACTCGGTGGCGGCCCTGGCCCAGGCGCACGACTTCCCCGCCGCCGACCCGTACCTGAACCGGCCGGAACCGGCCGGCCCGGACACGCTCGACCCGACCGAGGATCCGGCGGCGCGTCGCAGCGCCGTGATCGAGGCCGCCGAGCTGCTCGTGGACCTGCTCAGCGTGGGCGCCCGCGCCCTGGTGTTCGTGCGCTCGCGTCGCAGCGCTGAGATCGTCGCCGAGCGCGCCCGGCACACGCTCGGCCGGTCCCAGCCGGAGCTGGCGGGCACGGTCGCCGCCTATCGGGGCGGCTACCTGCCCGAGGAGCGGCGCACGCTGGAGCAGGACCTGCGCCGCGGGCGCCTGCGGGCGCTGGCCACCACCAACGCCCTCGAGCTCGGCATCGACGTCACCGGCCTGGACGCCGTCATCATCGCCGGCTGGCCGGGAACGCGGGTGAGCCTGTGGCAGCAGGCGGGGCGGGCCGGGCGCGCCGGCGGCCGCGGCGTGGCGGTGCTGATCGCCTCCGACAATCCGCTGGACGCCTACCTGGTCCGCCACCCCGAGGCCGTGTTCGCCGCCCCGGAGGCCACCGTCTTCGACCCCGCCAACCCCTACGTGCTGGCCCCGCACCTGTGCGCGGCTGCCTCGGAGTCGCCGTTGCGGGAGGAGGACCTGCACCTGTTCGGCCTGTCCGACGACTCCCTGCTGACGGAGCTGGCCGCCCGCGGGGCGCTGCGCCGGCGCCCCACCGGCTGGTTCTGGAACACCAACCTGCCGGGTCGGGCGCAGGACCTGACCTCCCTGCGCGGCGACGGCCCGCCGGACGTGCCCGTGGTGGAGGCGGCCACGGGCGCCGTCGTCGGCACCGTGTCCGGGGCGGCCGCGGACTCCACCGTCCATCCCGGCGCGGTCTACATCCACCAGGGCCGGACCTACCTGGTGGAGGAGCTCACCGAGGAGGCGGCCGTCGTCACCCGGAAGACGGCGCTCGACTACCGCACCCGGTCCCGCGAGCGCAGCAGCATACGCATCGTGGCCGAGCGGGAGAGCCAGCGGTGGGCCGACGGCGTGGTGTGGGCCTTCGGCTCGGTGGAGGTCGCCAGCCAGGTGGTCGGCTACAACAAGCTGGCGCTGCCGGGCATGGAGGTGGTCTCCCAGCAGCCGCTGTCCCTGCCCGAGCATGTGCTGCCCACGGCGGCCGTGTGGTGGACGGTGCCGGTGGAGCTAACCGTCCGGGCGGGGCTGGAGGCGGCGGAGCTGCCGGGCGCCCTGCATGCGGCCGAGCACGCGCTGATCGGCATGCTGCCGCTGCTGGCCACCTGCGATCGCTGGGACATAGGCGGGCTCTCGACGGCGCTGCACCCGCAGACGCTGGCGCCCACCGTGTTCGTGCACGACGCCCAGGCCGGCGGCGCCGGCTTCGCCGAGCGCGGCTTCCGGGCCGGGCGCGAGTGGCTGGCGGCCACGCTCACGGTGATCGAGGAGTGCCAGTGCACGTCCGGCTGCCCGAGCTGCGTGCAGTCGCCCAAGTGCGGCAACAACAACGAGCCGCTCAACAAGGCGGGTGCGATCGCGCTGCTGCACCTGCTGCTGGACGCGATTCCCGACGACTCCCCGGTGCCGTGAGGCATATACGAGGTATAGGCAAGGTATAGACCAACCCTAGACGGCGTCGCGAGGGGCCACCGCCGCGGCCGGCTCAGGGGCGCCCGGGGCCGGCACGCGGCAGACTCGCGCGGCGCTCCGCGCCGTGTGGCCCCGGGACGCGGGGTCAGGCGACGGCGAGCAGCCAGGCCAGCCAGCCGCCCACGGCCAGGTAGGGGCCGAAGGCGAGCATGTCCTTGCGCCCGGCCCGGCGGGTGAGCATGAGCCCGATCGCCACCAGCCCGGCGAGCACGAAGCCCAGTACCAGACCGGTGACCACATACTCCACCGCGGCATATCCCAGCCACAGTCCCAGCAGGGCGCACAGTTTCACATCACCCAGCCCCATGCCGGACGCGGGAATGAGCCACATCACGAAGACCGCAGCCCCGGCGCCCAGTGCGCACAACACCGCCCGGCCGGCGGGCCACAGCGCCGCCGACGCCGGTATCCCCGCGATCAGGGCCGCCACCGGGCGCAGGGCCGTGACCGCGAGCAGCCAGAGCGCGGCGGAGCCGAGCAGCCGGTCGGGCAGGCGGTGGCAGACGGCGTCGACGCTGCCGGCCACGCCGAGCAGCGCCACCACCGGCAAGGCGAAGGCCGTGTCCAGCTCCGCGCCGCGGCTGAGCCCCCACACCAGGGTCGCCCCGCACAGGAGCACCGCGAGCGCTCCCTGAGGGACTCCGCCCAGCAAGCCCCGGGCGCGCACACGCACTTCATGGATGCGCACCTGCACGTCGGCGTCGGCTCGGCCCCTGTCCCCGCTGGTCGGTTCGCCGCCGGTGGCATCGAAGCCGACCGCGCCTGCGGCGGCTTGTTCGGCCGTGCCCCCACCGGGGGCATCGACCTCGGCCACGTCCTTAGCGTCATCGGCCCCGGCGTGTTCCAGTCGGTCGACGTATCCCCGAGCGAAGCCGGAGGCTGGGCCAGCAGCCAACGCTACGGAGACGGCGGCCGAGACATAGGCCGCCACCATGGGCAAAACGGTCGCTGCGTTCACCATCCCACCTTCTCATGCATCAGGACCCGGGCACCGGCCCGCGACGCCCCAATCAGCCGGGGCGTTCGCCCCGAGTCCGGGCCCGGCCCGGTGGCGGCATCCGCGGTATGCCGCCACCGGCCGACACACGCCTGTCGGCCGCTCACAGCGGGTTGACCGGTCCGGCGCGGGCAGCTGCCTCGGCCCGGCGCGGAATCCCGAGGATCCGGGTCGGCACCACGACGGTGACGGTGACGTCCTCGCCGTTGATGGTGCACGCGCCCAGCTCGGCACCGTTGGCCCGGGCCACCCGCTGGGCGGTGGCGCAGGGGTCGGCCGGGGCGAATACCGAGGTCAGCGCCGTCGCCCCGGCGAGCGCCGCCAGGTCGGCCGCCGAACGGGCCCGCCCGCCGGCGGCCTGCGCCTGGATCAGGCCGGTCGCCCCAAGGCCCAGGCACAGGACGACGGCGATAATGCCCAGCACCATGACCGTCCCCGAGCCGCGTTCCGCCCCGGAGGTGAGCCCTGGTGCCGCCGTCCCGGCCCCGGCCGGTGACGGTGCGGTCACCGCGCCGGGAGCACGGGACGACGCCGCTTCCGGCTCCGGTACTTCACCGGCCGTCCGCGGGCCTCCAGGCGACGCGAGTGGCGAACCGGCGCGCCCGCTCATGGCGCGCCCGCTCATGGCGCGCCCGCCTCGGCGGAGGTGGGCTCGGTGTAGGCGCAGGCGCGGGAACGTGCCGTGAGCCCCAGTCCGCCCAGCGGACCCGGGACCCGGCGGCTCGCCGTCACGCAGGTGAGCTCACCGGACTCCACGCTCACCGTCACCGGGCCGCCCGCGCGCTGGGCGGCACCGGTTACGTCACTGGATCCGATCGCGGCCTGCCGGGCGGCGACCCGGGCCGCGTCGGTGACCCGCAGCTGGGTGAGGCCGGCGCTGACGGCGGCGAGCACCAGCAGCAGGACCAGGACGACGGCCGGCATGACCACGGCCAGCTCCGCCGTCACCATGCCCGACTCGAGCAGACCGGCCCGGCGATGGCGCCGTCGTCGCAGCGATCGGTCGCCCTCATCTGTCGGGTCGTCCCGATCGCTCCGGCTCGGATGCGTCCGGGGCCGAGGTGGTGGGGCGGGCACACCGGCGGGGCGGTTCGCGGGCTCGGCCTCCCGCATGGCTGGCGGCATCCACATGTCCGCCTCAGCCCACCGAAAGCGCGGATTCGATGATGCCCTGCAGGACGCCGGTCAGGCTCCCGGAACGCATGATGGCCAGCAACAGCCCGGCGAAGGCCGCTGCGGCCAGGGTCCCGATGGCGTACTCCGCGGTCGCCATGCCGGCCTCGCCGTCGGAGTCGGGCAGGCCGTCCGGGCCGCGCAGGTCGGGCGGCGTGCCGTGGGCGAGGGCCCACGCGTTGCGCAAGGTGCGCAGGGTGTACTTCATGGTCTCCTCCTTGAGGGGTCGGGGGTGGGCCGGCCTTGGCCGCACCCCGCGGGCGCCGTGCCCGCATCACCAGCGTCGGGCAACCGCCCCGCCCATGCATCCGGGCCCTTCGAGTCCTGTGGATTAGGGGTGCACGAACCATGCCTGTGGATGGTGGTGGGGGATCATCTACTTGTGTTCCCGTTCAGGCGCGCACGGTCCGGTGGCGCGACACCCCCTCTTAGTAGGCGCGCTGTTGCGCTGCCCGCCTGGTCGCCTGGTGCTGCACTCCGGTCACGTTGCTCTACATTGCATTGACCTGTGATTGCGATTCAAACAACCACATACCTACGGCTCCACGCTCCGGATACGGTCCTGAGCGTTCACTTCCCTCACATGCCGCCGTAGGACAATCCGTTAGGAATCGCATATGCCAGCAGCGCCCGGCCGACTGTCATCCGTCTACCCCACGCCCTCGCCGCTTCACCGCCGCAGGCAGTCGGCATTCCTGATCGCGATCCTGGCACTGTGCGTTGTCTGCATCCCCCTCACGGGATGCGACGAGTCCTCCGCAGAGTCCATGACCGTGGAGACCGTTACCGCGACGGTAACCGTCCCGGACCTGGTTGGGATGGACGGCGAGCAAGCTGCTGAGGCGCTGGAGCAGGCGGGGTTCACCGAGCGCCCGGCCTTCACTGATATCGACGCGGAGGAGACCGTCATCATTCCGGCGAACTGGTCGGTCCGGTCGCAGGATCCCGAAGCGGGCACTGCGGTACCGGCAGACCAGGTCGTCACCCTCACCGTCAATCACGATGCGGCCGACGCCGCCGCGTCCGCCTCGGCCTCGGCTTCAGCTGCGGCGGCGAAGGCTGAGGCAGAGGCCTCTGCATCGGCCGCGGCGTCTGCTTCTGCCGCAGCGGCGGCCGAGAGAGCGGCCCAAGAGGAGGCCGCACGCCAGCAGGCCGCCCAGGAGGAGGCCGCGCGCCAGGCCGAGCAGCAGACCCAGGAGAACGAGCAGTCTCTGCCCGCGCCTTGGGCGCCTCAGCAGGAAACCAACGTCTACTACCAGAACTGCACCGAGGCCCGGGAAGCGGGAGCCGCGCCGATCTATGCCGGCGAACCCGGCTACCGCGGCGCGCTTGACCGCGACAACGACGGCATTGCCTGCGAGTAGCGGAGCTACCGAGTCGGCCTCCCCGTCCTCCTGGGATTGATAGCTGCAAACGCCGTTCAGCGTTTTAGGATGCCGATGGCGCGGCGCCCGCGCAACACGTCTCCGGGTGGCACTGTCCGCGCCTCCCGGAGACAGCGCCGTCGGGTTCAGACTGGTCAAGGCGCAGCCGCCAGCCCCCCGTCTTCAGGCCCCGCGCGCAGCCGGAAGGAGCACCGTGTCACTCTTCAGCCACAGGCCGTCCCGCCGTCGCCTGCTTCATGCCCTGCCCACCGCCCTGGGCGCCCTGGCCCTGACGGCCTGCGCCTCCCGGAGCAGCGGCGACACATCGTCGTCGGCAACCGGCCGTGAGACGGCGGCTCCTACAGGCGCACCCACCAGCAGCCCACAACCCTCATCGGAGGCCACCATGCCCCAAACAGGGGCGACCCCGATCCGCATCAGCCTCGGCAACGCCTTCGACGGCACCGTCATGGAGGCGACTCTCGACGACAACGCCGCCTCCCGCTCCCTGCTTGCTCAGCTACCCCTGGATGTCAGCTTCTCCGACTACGGCGGGCAGGAGCTGACCGCCTCCCTGCCGCAGGACCTGGACACTGCGGGCATGAGCGCCAGCGCCCCGCAGCCGGGCGACATCGGCTGGTACGAGCCCGGTAAGGTGCTCGTCCTGTACTACACGGCCGTCGGCTCCTGGCCGGGCCTGTACGTCATCGGACACACCGACTACGACGTCGTCCTCCTCGCCAGGCAGGCCGACCTGCCGGCCTCGATCACCCGGGCGCAGTGACACGCGGGCGGAGCCGCCCGCACGCGGATATGCCGCGGGGAATGCGCCGTCGATATCGGCCCGGCCGGGGCCGCGGCGGCGCGATACTTGAGGGCATGCTGCAGCCTTACTCCCCCTCCGCCGAGCCGCTGACCCGCATGGCGGACGGGACCGTCAAGCAGATCAGTCCCTTCACCGGCACCGAGGTGTGGACCGTGCCCGGGCGCGGCAACCGCCCCATCTCCCACCCCGTCGCCGAGGTGCATGAGCTCACGCAGGCCGAACGCACCCGCGCCTGCAAGTTCTGCCCGGCCCACTACACCGAGACTCCGCCGGAGAAGTCCCGCGTGGTGGCCACACCCGACGGCGGCTTCGAGCGGATCGACGCCCTGCCCGCCGCCGAGCTGTTCGACACGGTCGCCGAGTTCCGCCGCATCCCGAACCTGTTCGAGATCCTCTCCTACGACTACTGGCACGCCAACCACGGCTACGAGGTGCCCGACGCCGCCCGCGAGCGCATGGAGGCATACCTGGCCGACCCGGCCGGCGCCGCCCACGTGGCCCGGGTGGCCCGCGCCAAGCTGCGCGCCTCGGGCCAGAACCCGGAGGCCTGGGAGACCATGGGCGCCGCTGCCCGCCGCGAGTACCTGGCGGCCTTCTTCGCCGGCGGACACGACGTGATCGTGGCGCGGCGGCACTACACCGACGACGCCGTCGACTCCTCCGGCCTGGCCGGCTCGGGCACCCTCACCCCGGCCGAGCACCGCGCCTACATCCGCCTGTCCGTGCAGGCCGCGCACGACCTGTACCAGGCCAACCGCTGGGTGCGTTACGTAGCGGTGTTCCAGAACTGGCTGCGGCCGGCCGGAGCCTCCTTCGACCACCTGCACAAGCAGCTGGTGGCGATCGACGAGCGAGGCGTGTCCGCCGAGCTGGAGCTGCAGCGGGTGCGCGCCAACCCGAACCTGTACAACGAGATGGGCGTGGACTACGCCGCCTACCGGGGGCTGCTGGTGGCCTCCAACGAGCACGCCGTCGCCTTCGCCGGCTTCGGGCACCGCTACCCGACGCTGGAGGTGTACTCGACGTCGGCCACCTGCGAGCCGTGGCTGATGAGCCGCGACGAGGTGGACGCCGTCTCCGACCTGGTGCACGCGCTGCACGCGGCCACGGGCGCGGATGTGCCCAGCAACGAGGAGTGGCACCACAAGCCGATCGACGTCGACCAGCCGATGCCCTGGCACATCACCCTGAAGTGGCGGGTGTCCACCCTGGCCGGCTTTGAGGGCGGCACCAAGGTGTACCTGAACACGATCGACCCGTGGACGCTGCGCGACCGGGTGGTGGCGAGCCTGGAGGATCTGCGGGCCGACCGGTTGATCGCGCCGATGGCCGTGGGCGAGGAGTGCCCGACGACGCCGAACCGGTTGCTGTACAACCCGGTGCTGGGGCGGTGAGGCACAGCACTTGCGCTCCGGCGCCATCGTACGTACATTATCCGTACGAGGAGGAGACATCATGCCACCCGCCAAGACCCGGCGGATCGACCTGCGCGCCACGCCGCGCCAAGAGGCACTGATCCAGCAAGCCGCCGCCCAGACCGACCGCACCGTCAGCGAGTTCATACTCTCATCAGCAACCATGGAAGCCGAGCGAGTCATGACAAACCGTCGTTGGTTCACCGTTGATGACGCCACATTCGAGCGCGTCATGCAGGTGCTTGACGCGCCACTGGCTGACACCTCACGCTTCGAGCGGCTCTGGAACCGCCCCTCTCCCTTCGGAACTCCTATCGTGCTTTCAGAGGATCCGGGGGAGGCGTGAGCACCGGCATCCTGGAGGCTCCTCGGCGCCTTGCCCGCGGAGACGCCCGAAGCGAGTTCCGCAGCGGTGCCGAGGAGCTGGATGACTGGTTGCATCGTTTCGCATGGCAGAACCAGAAGGCGGACAACGCGGTGACTTACGTGACCGTCTTGGACGGTCAGGTGCTCGGCTACTACGCACTCGCGACCGCCTGCATCGCCCGAACGGATGCGCCGACGCGTATTGCCAAGCAGGCACCGCGCGAGGTTCCCTGCATTCTGCTCGCACGTCTCGCGGTTGATCGGCGTGCGCAAGGACTGGGCATCGGCGCGGCGCTCCTGAGAGACGCTCTAGCGAGAAGCCTTGAGGTCAGCGAGATCGTGGGGGCTCGCGCGCTTCTCATCCACTGCCGAGACGATGTGGCTAGGTCCTTCTACCTGGCCAACGGAGACTTTGTCCCCTCGCCCGTAGACGACATGCAACTGCTGCTGCCCATGAAGGCGATCAGGAATCTGCCAACCGGCTAGCCGCACCTTCTAAGGCGGGGGCCGCCCGCTCATACCATTCATTCCCCGCAAAGTATCTAAACTGCATACGGTGCTCGCAGTAGTCGAGCGGATCCCAATACCAGCCGTCCACATCATCGACATCTACTGGTCCAAGATAACGCATACTGTCCATTACATTACCCTCGGACAGCTCCAGCGTAGCTAAGTCGACAAGCACCGCCTGCGGCACCTCATCGTGCAGCATGTTCATCAAGATCAAGCGCGCGTATTCGGGGTCCACAGCCATCAGACAACGCGCCAGAACCACAGCCAACCGCGAATCCCCCGGGGAGCGACGAAACGCGCGGCGAGCCAAGTCTACTGCATCCCCAATTAGGCCACCCCTGAGCAGGCTTACAACACTATCTACCACCTGCTTGTTACTTAGTCCGTCAATAACCGACTCGATAACACCGAAATCACGGAGACGCCGCGTAATCTCATCAAGCACCGGCACCAATCCCACTGCTCTCTCTTGAATCACATCCTTCTTCACGCCCATGAGCTCAGCGGTCCCATCAGGATCATCAAGGTAAGCCAGCTCCCATGCCAACGACGAGCCGGACCATGATTCAAGATGGGTCGATGCCAGACGTTCACACAGCCAGACCGTTGCATCCTCCCCGGCAGCCACTACAAGATCCTCATCCAACACCTCAGCTCGTCGATACCCCTCGACCCGAAAGTCAACCAGATCCGCGACCGAAGCCGATTCACACCACTCGCGCACCGCACGAAAAACTTCGGACTCATTGACTCTTACCATAAGTTCAGGAATACTCGCATTGAGCCCTCATCTTCCGTCAACTCGTCGAGAAACCTCATTGCACAAAGCCGAAGCGGCGCCTCACCTTGATCAAGGCCACGCCCACCCCGACAATAAAAGACAATCGATTCGAGGGCCCGTCGAACTAGGCGCGGCCCTAGCCAGGTTCGCATAACTGCATCAGGACTAAGGCCCCTCATCGCAAGCTCGCTCAGCGCTTCCGTCAACCGCATTGCCCTATATCGTGAAGAGGCCGCCGCTATATCATCAACATCATCCTTGATCATACGCAGCAACGCCGCAGCCGGCCATGAGGGGCATGGCCAGCCGTCGCGATGAACCAGCCCGATTCGACCAGCATCGAAACCGTTGAAGTCCCCCAATACCAGCGCTCGCGCAGTCTCGCATGCGCCACTGCCTCCACAACTCTTGTGTCCATCGGCAGCACAGCCTCTGCGAGCGTTATCGATAAACTCGGCAAGTTTATCGAGGGTCATGTCCTGCACCTCCAGGGACCAAGAAATGCTCTTCTCTCTAAAGCGAGACCCTCCACACAGGTGGTTACAGGGGCATCCGCGCTACAGCCCGAGCGCGCTGCGCTCCTCGGTGCCGACCCAGCCGACGCGCCCCTCCAGGGCACGGAACCAGCGGGCGAGCGCCGGCCAGAAGGAGATCGACGGAGCCTCGCCACCGGGGTAGTAGGCGCGCCCGCCGTACTCGTAGGCCTGCACGGTGGTGAACAGGCGGATGTCGCTGCCGGTGGGGGCGGCGCCGCACAGGAACTGCTCCACGGAGACCACGGCCGACAGCGGCGGCACGTCCTGCACGGTCAGGGCCGCCTCCCGGGAGGCCTCCATCTTGGTGGCGCGGGCCAGCAGGGTGTCGACGACGTCGAAGGCGACCAGCACGCCGTCGGCGGCGGCCGCCGCCTCCTCGGCGTTCTTGGAGTGGGTGGCGGTGGCGTGCGCCTGGTTGATGTGCTCGCCGATCCACTTGTCCCAGGCGTCAGTGGAGTTACGCCGGTCCAGTGGGTACAGGTCTGGTGCGCCGGCGCGGTGCAGCGGCTTCCATGCGGTGGCCAGGTCGAAGAGCAGGTCCCCGGAGTCGTCGACGACGACGTGCCCGGTGGTGGTGTCCACCAGGGCCGGGACCGTGGGCGGAGGCGTGTAACCCGGGGTGCCGGCGTAGACCTCGGCAATGGAGGTCGCATTCCCCAGGGCCGGGTCGGGCCCGGGCTCGCCGTCGGGACCAGTCAGCTCCCAGAAGCCGTCGACGCCGCGCCCATAGCACCAAGAGACAGGGATCGCCTCCGTCAGGCCCAGCAGGCGACGGGCGATGAGGACGCGCCGAGACCAGGGGCAGGAGCCGGAGGCAACCAGGCGATAGCGGCCCGCCTCTACTGGCAGGTCTCCTTCAGTGAAACGGTGCGAGTGGGCGATAGCCATGGGTGCCTCCCGGAGCATGGAAACGAACGTCATGTGGGCTCGAACCTATGGTGACCCCTGCACCGGGCTCCCGTCAGCCCCTTCACCGGAGGCGAACCCGCATTGTGAACTTGCCGCGGGCTGTGCTCCCCGCAGCGTGCCCTGCGCGCCCAGCCTCGACGCCCATTCACTCACCACCAGCGGCGGTGCGGGCGCCGTCGTCAGCGGAAGCGACGACGCCGGAGGGCGCCAGCTCGATCCCCGCCTCCACCATGGCGGTGCGGGCCGCCTGCCCCTGTTCGGGGCTGACGGGAGCGGTCAGGTCTGTCAGCACGCGCACCCGGTAGCCGACGCGTACGCCGTCGAGAGCCGTCTCCTTCACGCAGTGGGACTCGGCGAGCCCGACCACGTCCAGCGCCTCAATGCCGCGGGCGCGCAGGAGCTCGTCCAGGGCGGCGCCGGAGGCGTCCACGCCCTCGAAGCCGGAGTATGCGGCGGCATACTGGCCCTTCTTGACGCTCACGTCAGGGTCCAGCTCCGCCAGGGCGGGGTGCAGCTCGGCCTCGGCGGTGCCGGCGACGCCGTGCGGTGGCCAGGTGTCCACGAAGTCCGGGGTCTCGGAGAAGTGGTCGCCGGGGTCGATGTGCCAGTCCTGGGTGGTGGCCACGAGCTCGTAGTCGCTGCGGCGAGCGGCGGCGTAGGCGGCCACCCGCTCAGCAACGGCGTTGCCGCCGGGCACCGGCAGGGCCCCTCCCTCGCAGAAAGTGGGCTGGACGTCGACGATGATCAGGGCGCGGCGGTTGGCAGCTGTCATGGCGCCCAACCTAGCCACCCTGGTGTCTTGACACAAGACTGAACGGCGCGGGTGTCAAGATCTATGACAAACGCCGCCAGCGCCCGCGTACACCGACTCGGCACCCGCATGATTTCACCGTTTCTAGACGCGCTGTAGACGTCGACCGCCCCGTTTGTCATCGATTTTGACAACCATGGGAGCATCGTCCCCGCTCGGACGTCCAAGCAGATCGTCGTGTGCGGCCAGCAGACCCCGGACCTCCGCGCCTACCTTTCCGAGGTGGACATCCTTGCGGGTGAAACGGGCAACCCGATAGCCCTGTCGGACCAGCTCCCGATCGCGGGTGCGGTCCTTGGCGAACTGGAAGTCGTCCTCGTGGTAGGTGTAACCGTCCAGTTCCACTACCAGGCGGCCGTCAACCAATAGATCCACCTCCCCCACATGCGGAATTACCACACCGTCCTCGAAGGGGACCCCGGCATCGTGCAGCTGCAGGCGGGCCAGCGTCTCCAGCGGCGAGCGCGCCCGCGGACTCGCCAGAGACAACCGCTGAAGTGCCCGCCGAGAACCCGGGCCCCGCAGCAGCGCCGCGATGACGTCTGCGTCGGTATGTCCCTGGTGCAGGGCCGCGTCGCAGGCCATCAGCGGCGCCTCACGGCCGGGGGCGCAGCGCAGGTAGCGAGCCAGCATGAGCGGCACCGGCGCCACCGGGAACCGAGTGAGGGGAGGAGGTTCAAGCTGGCCTTCAACGTGCAGCACCTCACCCTTGACCGAAGGCACCGGTCTGCCACGGGGAACCGCCAGATGCACCGGCGTCCACAGCCGCGGGCATGGGTATCCGTAATGACTGGCGGCGTGCAGGCAGGTGATCACCCCGCCATGGATACGCGCAAGGACCAAGTCCCAGCCCACGCCAGGAACACTCACCACTCCATGGGGGTGCGCAATCAACTCACGGGCATCGATCAGCCTCTCTATGTGCCGCCGCTCGGTCCGATCCGGATGCAGGTCCCGTATCCGCACGGCACCGTGGCAAGCCCGCACCCGCGCGAGAATGTCGTCATCATCCCGTTCCATGCGCAGAGAATGCGTCGGCGGACGACGCCTTGCCACCCGCCCCAACGAGACCTGTGGATTCACCCTGCACGAACCCCGCCTGTGGAGACCGGCCGCCTACATCCCGCAGGGTGTCAAAAACGATGACAAACACCTCTAGCACCCGCCGGAGCCAGGTCTGCTACCGCATAATTCCAACGTTTTACCGGACGACTCAGACGTCGGTACCGTCGTTTGTCATCGATTCTGACACCCGTCCGTCACAGACGAGGGGTCCCCGGCCCAGCGGACCGGGGACCCCTCGGCTAAGCGCTTAGCGCTCAGGCCTTGGCGGCGGCGATGCGCTCGCGGAACTTGGCCAGCTCCTCACGGATGGCGGCCGGGACCTTGTCACCGAACTGCTCGTAGTACTCCTCGGTGCTGTCCATCTCGGCGGCCCAGGCGTCGGGGTCGATGTCGTACATCTGGTTCCAGACGGACTCGTCGATGTCCAGGCCCTCGAGGTTGAAGTCCTCGAACTTCGGGTACAGGCCCGTCACGCCCTCGATGGCGTCGACCTCGCCGGCGGAGCGGCGCACGATCCAGTCGAGCACGCGGGAGTTGTCGCCGTAGCCGGGCCAGAGGAACTTGCCGTCGGCGTCCTTGCGGAACCAGTTGACCTGGTAGACCTTCGGGAAGTTCTCGCCCAGCTGCTCCTGCATCTCCAGCCAGTGGCCCCAGTAGTCGGCCATGTGGTAGCCGCAGAAGGGCAGCATGGCGAAGGGGTCGTGGCGCAGCGAGCCGGCCTTGACGTCGGTGGCGGCGGCGGTGACCTCGGAGGCCACGGAGGAGCCGATGAAGACGCCGTGCGCGGGGCTGTACTGCTCGGCCACCAGCGGCACGTTGGTGGCGCGGCGGCCACCGAACAGGATGGCGTCGATGGCGACGCCCTCGGGGGCCTCCCAGTCGGGGCAGATGATCGGGCACTGCGAAGCGGGCGTGGTGAAGCGCGAGTTCGGGTGCGCGGCCTTCTTGCCGGCCTCGGCGTCGGCGGGGGTGTAGTCGTTGCCCTGCCAGTCGATCAGGTGCTCCGGCAGCTCGGCGTCAATGCCCTCCCACCAGACGTCGCCGTCGTCGGTCAGGGCGACGTTGGTGAAGATGGTGTTGGCCTTCATGGTGTCCATGGCGACCGGGTTCGTCTTGTAGGACGTGCCCGGGGCAACGCCGAAGAAGCCCGCCTCGGGGTTGATGGCGCGCAGGCGGCCGTCCTCGCCCTGACGCATCCAGGCGATGTCGTCGCCGACGGTCTCGACCTTGTAGCCGGGGATGGTCGGCTGGAGCATGGCCAGGTTGGTCTTGCCGCAGGCGCTCGGGAAGGCCGCGGTGACGTGGTACTGCTTGCCGGACTTCTCGTCGGTCAGGCGCAGGATGAGCATGTGCTCGGCCATCCAGCCGTCGCGGCGGGCCATCGTGGAGGCGATGCGCAGCGCGTAGCACTTCTTGCCCAGCAGGGCGTTGCCGCCGTAACCGGAGCCGTAGGACCAGATCTCGTTGGTCTCCGGGAACTGGGTGATGTACTTCTCGTCGTTGCAGGGCCAGGTGGTGTCCTCCTGGCCGGGGGCCAGCGGAGCGCCGACGGAGTGAACGCAGGGGACCCAGGTGCGGCCCTCGTTGATCAGGTCCATGGCCTTGGCGCCCATGCGCGTCATGATGCGCATGTTGGTGACGACGTACGGGGAGTCGGTGATCTCGATGCCCAGCTGGGAGATCGGACCGCCGAGCGGACCCATGGAGAAGGGGATCACGTACATCGTGCGGCCGGCGTAGGTGCCGTCGAACTTCTCGTTGAGGATCTTCTTCATCTCGGCCGGGTCGTACCAGTTGTTGGTCGGGCCGGCGTCCTCCTCCTTCTCGGAGCAGATGAAGGTGCGGGACTCGACGCGGGCGACGTCGCTGGGCAGCGAGCGCGCCAGGAAGGAGTTGGGGCGCTTCTCCGGGTTGAGGCGGACGAACATGCCCGACTCGACCATCTCGGTGGTCAGGCGGTCCCACTCCTCATCGGATCCGTCGCAGAAGTAGACGTCCTCCGGCTTGCCGAGCTCGGCGAGACGGACGGCGAAGGCAATGACGTCCTCGGGGGCGTTGGCCGGTGCAGCCGCCCGGACATCCTGCTCAGACACGGTCATGTGAGTCCTTCTTTCTTCGATTCTCGTGACTCAACGGGGTCAAGTCCTATCCTTCCTCATCCGGCGCCGAAGGTCACGTCCGAAGGTCCCTCGTCCGCACGTTTTGGCCCGTCCGGGGTGGTGTTTCCTGCCACACCCGGCGCCGTGTAGCGTCGAGGCATGGCCGCCGACACCCGCATCCTCAGCCACCGTTCCGCACCCGGGCGCGCTTTTCGGGCACGCCTGCTCGCGGTCGCCGCCGGAACCGCTGCGCTGGCGCTGTCGGGCTGCACCGCTCACATGGACATGCGCCTGGACGCCTCCGGCAGCTACGAGGTCGACCTGGTCATGCGCGACACCACCGGCACGGTCTTCACGGCAGACACCGACTGCCAGGAGCTCGCCGCCGAGTCCCTGGTCGGAACCGGTGAGGGTGTCACGGTCACCGCCTCCCCAGTGGGCTCCGCCGACGACGCCGACGGCCTGGGTTGCGAGGTGCACGTGACCGGCGTGCCCATCCCCGACGCCGCCGCCTCGGACTCCGGGGACGCCTCCGATCTGCTGGTGGTGCGCGACGGCGACCTGTACGTGGTGCGCATCGCCGGGTACGGGAGCACGGCGGCGGGGCCCGAAGGGGCCGGCCAAGCCGCCACCGCCGACTCCGAGGGCGCGGGGGGCGAAGGGGCCGGAGACGCGCCCGCCGAGGCGGCCGGGGGCGGCTCCCCCGCGACCGACGCCGCCACGGAGGAGTCGCTGAACACGGTTGTGGACGCCAGGTTGTCGATCACCTTCCCGGGCGCCGTCGTCGACGCCGGTGGCGGTCGAGTCTCGGGCACCACCGTCACCTGGGACGATGCCGATGCCCTGTACGACGGCGTGACCGCCTCGGGCCGTGCCACCGCGGGAGCAGGCCTGTCCGCCTGGGACCGGTACGGGGCGTGGATCGCGGCCGGGGTGGCCGCCGCCGGCTTGGCGGTGGGCGCGGCCGTGCTGCGGCGGCACCGGCGCCGCCCAGGGCGGCGCTGATCCCGACCCCGGGCGCACACGGGTCCGTCGAGCACACGGGACAACCGCTCAGGACACCCGAATAGCGCCGAGCACGCGCTCCAGACCGGCGTACTCGCGGTGAGTGGTTTTCATACACTTCGAGCCATGAGCATCCCCTCCCCCGCCTTGCTGCGCCGCTCCGGCGCCGTCGTAGCCGGTTCCGCGCTCCTGCTCGGCTCCGTTGCCCTCGGCCCCGCCGCCGTCGCCGACATCGACGATGGTGTTAACAGCAGCGTCCACATAGACCTCGTGCTGGACGAGGACAAGACCGCCGACATGATCATGTCCATCGGAATCGACGGCATCACCCCGGACCTCTACTGCACGGAGGACGTCCTCGAGATCAGCGAGTTGAAATACATCGAGGACGCCGACGACGACATAGCCGTGACGCTCGCCGCCGAGGGCAACAGCTGCGTCCTGACCATGAGCGATCTCCCCGTCGTCGGCTCCACCGATGAGGACTTCACGGTCAAGCACCAGGACGGCACCTACATCGTCAAGATCGCCGGATTCACCGACTTCGCCGAATATGACAGCAGCACCATGACCATCACCTTCCCCGGAGAGGTCATTGAGGCCGATGAGAACGCCGAGGTCTCAGGCAAAGAGGCCAGCTGGGAGAACATCGCCGAGCTCGACTCGCTTCAGGCGACCGGCTGGGACTCCGCCGATCATCCTGTCAGCACGCCGTCCGCCTCCGCGGAGCCCAGCAGCAGCCCCGCCGCCACGGAGCCGGCCGCGGCACAGGCCGCCGACGAGGACTCGAAGACCGATGAGTCATCCGGTTCGGGGCTGCTGCCGTGGATCATCCTCACCCTGGCGGTTCTCGTCGCCATCTTGGGCGGCATCATCGCCGCGGTCGTTGCCAGGAGCAGGCGGAAGGCCGCCGCGCCGGCGCTGGGCTACCCCACCGGATACCAGCCCGGCTACCAGGCACAGCCATACCCGCAGCAGCCCGGTCAGCCCCAGCCTCACCAGCAACCGGGCCCGCAGGCGTACGGTGCTCCGCAGCAGCCGTACCAGCAGCCCGGCTACCCGCAGCAGCCCGGTCAGCCCCAGCCGGGACAGGGCCAGCAGCCCAACAGCCCGAATGGCCAGTACTGACCCGACCGACCCGCGGCGCGCAGGCGCTTGAGCGGGGGACGGCGGCCGGTCTCCTTGGTGAGAGCCGGCCGCCGTCGTCGTTCATTCAGTTGTCGGGCACGCCCCACACCGGGGCCGCCTGCGCGTCACGGCGCCCTCGGCTCAGCCGAGCAGCCGGTGCCGGGTGATGGTGGCCTCGCGGCCCGGGCCGACCCCGATCGCGGAGACGCGGCAGCCGGCGAGCTCCTCGATGCGCAGCACGTAGTCGCGGGCGGCGGCGGGCAGGTCCGCGAAGTCGCGCACGCCGGTGATGTCCTCGCTCCAGCCGGGCAGCTCCTCGTAGACCGGCTTGGCGTGGTGGAAGTCGGTCTGGGTCAGCGGCATCTCGGAGGTGACCTCGCCGTCGACGTCGTAGGCGACGCACACGGGGATGGTCTCGTGGCCGGTGAGCACGTCGAGCTTGGTCATCACCAGGTCGGTGAGGCCGTTGACGCGGGCGGCGTAGCGGGTGACGACGGCGTCGTGCCAGCCGCAGCGGCGCGGACGTCCGGTGGTGACGCCGTACTCGCCGCCCTCGGCGCGCAGCCGCTCCCCCATGGCGTCGTCCAGCTCGGTGGGGAAGGGCCCCTCGCCGACGCGGGTGGTGTAGGCCTTGACCACGCCGACGACGGCGTCGATGCGGGTGGGGCCCACGCCGGTGCCGGTGCAGGCGCCGCCGGCGGTCGGGTTGGAGGAGGTGACGAAGGGGTAGGTGCCGTGGTCGATGTCGAGCATGGTGGCCTGCCCGGCCTCGAACAGGACGGTCTTGCCTGCGTCGAGGGCCTGGTTGAGCATCAGGGAGGCGTCCACCACCATCGGGCGCACGCGGTCGGCGTAGGACAGCAGCTCGTCGGCGACGGCGTCGGGGTCGATGGCGGGCCGGTTGAAGACCTTCAGCAGCAGGCTGTTCTTCTGGGCGAGGGCGGAGTGGACCTTCTGGCGCAGGATCGACTCGTCGAACAGGTCCTGCACGCGCAGGCCGACGCGGTTCATCTTGTCGGCGTAGGTGGGGCCGATGCCGCGGCCGGTGGTGCCCAGCTGGCGGGCGCCGAGGAAGCGCTCGGTGGTGCGGTCCATGACTCGGTTGTAGGACGGGATCAGGTGGGCGTTGGCGGAGATCCTGAGTGCGGAGGCGTCCTTGCCGCGGGAGGTGATCTCATCAATCTCCTGGAACAGAACCTCCAGGTCCACCACCACGCCGTTGCCGATGACCGGGGTGACCCCGGGGGTGAGGACGCCCGCGGGCAGGAGGTGGAAGGCGAAGGCCTCCCCGTCGATGACGACGGTGTGCCCGGCGTTGTTGCCGCCATTGAACTTCACGACGTAGTCGACGCCCTGGCCGAGCTGGTCGGTCGCCTTGCCCTTTCCTTCGTCTCCCCACTGAGTTCCGACGACGACGACGGCTGGCATTGCTACTCCCTGGCTGAGTGAGTGCCCCGTAGGACAGGCGCGGCCTGCGGGCGCGCCGCGCGTCAGCCTACCCCGTGCCCGGCACCGCCCCGGGGCGAGCCCGCCTAGCGGACGCCCCGGGGACGCGGGTCGGTGGCAGCACCGTCAACGCACCGAGATCGGTAGAAGTAACGTGCCGAGATCGGTAGAAGTCACGTGCTGAGATCGGTGGAAGTCACGTACCGAGATCGGTAGAAACGGCGCCGCCGTGGCACAGGCGCCGCCGCGGCTCCGGGTGCCACGCAGCTCGCAGCGCGCCGGCAGGTCGCCCATCCTTCGCGGCCCACCAGCCACAGCCCGGAGCCGCGAACCGCAAGGGACCCACGTCTCCCGCGCTTTACGCATGATGAGGCCGACCAACACCGCTCGGACGCCCGACGGGAAGGCGCTCCCACGCTTTACCCAGGACGAGGACTTGCGCTCTCTAATGATAATCATTACCGTTCGCGGCATGAGAACCCATTTCCCACTCCGCGTGTTCACCCTTGCCGGCGCCATGGCCCTGGCACTGTCCGTCTCCGCCTGCGGCGGCCCCACCGACGCGAGCAGCGCCGCCTCCGGAGGCGGACAGACAGCGGCAACCTCTGACTCACAGACCGCCGCAGCGCCGTCCGAGAAGCCGATGGAGGTCAGCGACGTGGATCCGCGCGCCGCCATCGCCTACGACGGCGGCATCCAGATCGTGGACACCGCCGACGGCACCGTGGTCGCAGACATCGAGAAGGACGGCTTCCTCCGCCTCAACCCCGCCGGGGACGGGCGGCACGTGCTCGTCTCCTCCTCCGCGGGCTTCGAGGTCCTGGACCTGGGCATGATCGTCAAGCCCCACGGAGACCACAACCACTACTACACCACCACCCCCGGACTCACAGGCTCCGTGATCGAGGCGGACAAGCCCGGGCACGTCGTCACCAATGCCGGTAAGACCGCCGTCTTCGACGACGGCACCGGCACCGTCACCATGTTCGAGCTGGCCGCTCTGGAGGACGGCCGACTCGACGCCGAGGAGCTGACCACCTTCCAGACGGAGAACCCGCACCACGGCGTCGCGGTCCCCCTGGCCAGCGGCAGCGTCCTGGTGACCGAGGGCACCGAGGACGAGCGCCATACGGTGCACGAGCGCAAGGCGGACGGCTCCATCGGCGCCGAGTCCACCGACTGCCCCGGCGTCCACGGCGAGGCCACCGCGCAGGGCGAGGACGTGGTCAGCTTCGGCTGCACCAACGGGTCGGTGGTGTTCCGCGACGGGCAGTTCCACAAGGTGCCGGTGCCGGAGGAGTACCAGCGCAGCGGTAACCAGTTCGGCTCCCACGACTCCCCCTACGTGCTCACGGACTACAAGACCGTGGAGCCCGTGGACGGCGCCGAGCCGGAGCACCCCACGAAGGTCGGCATCATCAACACCGCCGACGCCACGACCACCACCTTGGACCTGGGCTCGTCCTACTGGTTCCGCTCCTTCGGCCGGGGCGTCGCCGGCGAGGGCGTGGTGCTGACTTACGACGGCAGGCTCAACATCATCGACACGGCCTCCGCGGCGGTGACCAAGCAGGTGGATGTGGTGACTCCGTGGACGGAGAACGAGAACTGGCAGGAGCCCGGCCCCAACGTGAAGACGGCCGGCGACTTCGCCTACGTCACCGACCCCGCCACCCAGAAGCTGCACCTGGTGCAGATCTCCACCGGCTCGCTGCTCTCCAGCTTGGACCTGTCGGTGGTGCCCAACGAGATGACGGTGATCGACGCCGAACTGAGGCACTGAGCACAGCACCTCCCCCGAGACCGGCACTAGTAGCGCCCCGAAATGGCGGCTACTAGTGCCGGTCTCGGTGAGTCGCTAGTGCCGGTCCGGCGAGGAGAAGGGCGGCTACGACTGTTCGTCCGTGGACACCCGGGCGGCCTCACGCAGGCGGTCGATGACGGGCCGCTGCACCAGCGCCATGAGATAGCCGATGAAGGCCACCCCGAGCAGCACCATGAACCATCCGACTGCGGCACGCGCGCCCGGCAGGGCCAGCGCCAGGACGGTGGGGGCGGCGACCAGCGCCACGCACACGGCGGTGCGGCCGAGTCCACCGATGGCCAGGCGGAGGGCGTTGGCCAGGTGCGCGGACGCCGTGTTGTCGAAGAAGGCCACCAGCGGCACCAGCCAGACCAGAACCCCAACGCCGACCAGTACCCCGGCGTTCACGAGCCCGGTCATGGCCGAGGCACCGCCACCGAGCTGAGACAGCGACAGGTTCATCCAGGCCGCCAGCGCGCCACCGGCCAGCGCCGGTAGCCACCAGGCCAGGGACTGCAGGAAGTTGGTGCGGAAGGACCGCCACCACGTGCGCACCGTGTAGGTGTCCTCATCACGAGCCATCTCCATCACCACCCGGGCGCAAGCGGTCAGCGCGGACCCCGCCGTCACCACCGGCAGGCACCCCAGCAGGGTGAGCAGGTTGATGACGACGAGGTCCGCGGCTGCGGACCAGGCCCGGTAGAAGGCCGAGTCGGGTCGGAGGAAGCTGGGCACGACGACGGGAGGCGGGGCCGTCAGCCCTTGACGGCGCCGGCGGCAACACCCTCGACGATGTACTTCTGGCCGAAGGCGTAGAAGATGACGATGGGGACAATGGCCAGCACCAGCATGGCCATCTGCGCGCCCATGTCGCGGTTGCCGTTGGAGCCGACGAGCATCTGGATGACGATCGGGATCGTCTTGTAGCGCTCGTCCTGGCCGATGACCAGGTTGGGCAGGAGGAAGTCGTTCCACACCCACATGGCGTTCAGCACTGCGACCGTCACCGCGGTCGGCTTGAGCAGCGGCATCACCACGCGGAAGTAGCTCTGCAGCGGGGAGCAGCCGTCCATGTAGGCGGCCTCCTCGATCTCCAGCGGCACGGACTTGATGAAGCCGGCGAACAGGAAGACCGACAGGCCGCCGCCGAAGCCCAGGTACAGGACGATCATGCCCCAGGGCGTGGCCAGGCCAAGCATGTCGGCGATCTTGACGGTCGGGAACATGACCAGCTGGAACGGGGCGATCATGGAGAACGCGAACAGGTAGTAGATCAGGGAGGTCCACCAGGTCTTGACGCGGGTGATGTAGTACGCGGTCATGGCGGTCAGCAGCACGATCACGGCCACCGAGCCGACGGTGATGAACAGCGACCACCCCAGGGCCCGGGCGAAGCCGGACAGCTGCAGACCGGTGATGTAGTTGGCGACTCCCGCGAAGGTCTCGCCGGTGGGCAGTGAGAAGGGCGAGTCGGAGATGTAGAACTTGCCCTTGAATGAGTTGATCAGGATGAACAGCAGCGGAATGATCCAGATCAGCGTCAGCACCGTGAGGAAGCCGGTGAGCAGGTTCTGGCCCACGGTCTGCTTGCGCCGGGCGGGCTTGGAGGGCCGCATCGGCTTGATGGCGGTGGGGCCCATGGGGGCGAGGGTCTCGGTGCTCACGCTTCAACCTCCTTGGCGCGGGTCGCGCGCAGCTGCAGCACGGCGATGACGGAAACGATGATGAAGAAGATGACGGCCTGCGCCTGGGCGATACCCTGCTTGCCGACCTGCTTGTACATCAGGTCCACGATGTTCAGTGCCGCCATCTGCGTCTGCTTGAGCGGCGCACCGTTGGTCAGGGCCAGGTTCTGGTCGTACATCTTGAAGGTGTTGGCCAGGGTGAGGAACAGGCAGATGGTGATGGAGGGCATGACCATGGGGATGGTGACGTTGCGCAGCGTCCCCCACTTGCCGGCGCCGTCGATCTGCGCCGCCTCGATCAGCTCCGGAGGCACATTCTGCAGGCCGGCGATGTAGATGATCATCATGTAGCCCATCAGCTGCCAGTTGATCAGCAGCACCAGTCCTGCCATGCCCAGGCGCCAGTCATTGACGATGGTCTGACCCCAGTGGCGCAGGATCGCGTTGAGCATGACCTGCCAGGTGTAGCCCAGCACGATGCCGCCGATCAGGTTGGGCATGAAGAACACCGAGCGGAACAGGTTGGTGCCGCGCAGCTTGCGGGTGAGCAGGTAGGCCAGGGCGAAGGCGCCCAGGTTGACGGTGATGATCGAGATGGCCGAGACGACGGCGGTGAAGCCGAGGGCCTTGACGAACCCGGTGTTGCCGGTCAGGGCCGTCTGGTAGTTGTCAAAGCCGACCCACTTGGCGTTGGTCAGCGTGGTGAACTTGGTCAGCGACAGGTACAGGCCCATGAAGAAGGGCACGATGAAGGCGATCAGGAAGGCGATCAGTGTGGGGCCGGTGAATACGAGGAAATACTTCTTGAGTGACTTGGTCATGAGTGTCTCGAGGGGTTCACGGGGTCTGGAGCTGCGGCACCGAGCCGCCGACTGGTGACGGCGGGCGGCGCCCGGCAGTGTCACCGGGCGCCGCCGTCGTCGTTTCTCGCTCAGGCGAGGGGCCAGTCAGCGGCCACCTGCAGGAGATCAGGAGCTCTTCTCGGCCTTCCACTCCTCGACGAAGTAGGTCTTGACGTCGTCCCAGGACTCATTGCCCGCGGCGTACTGGGCCAAGTGCTGGCCGACCTGGTCCTTGAAGTCCTGGCTCGGGTAGGTCTGGAAGACCCAGTTGATCGGGTAGAGCTCGTCGTTGTTCAGGTACTCCACGATCTCGGCGCCGAGCGGATCGGCCGGCGCGAGCTCGGCGAAGGCCGCGTAGGGGGCGGCGGAGACCACGGAGTTGTCGGTGAGCAGCTTGGCCGCCTCGGCGTCCATGAACAGCCAGTTGAGGAAGTCGATGGAGGCCTGCTGGTCGGCCTCGGAGGCCTGGGAGTTGATCGAGAGGTAGTTCTCGGTGCCCAGCGCGATACCGGACTTGTCCTCGCCGTCCACGCCGATGTAGATCGGCATGAAGTGGATCTGGTCCTCCTTGACGACGTTGCCGTCGACCTCGGAGATCTGGGACCAGGCCCAGTTGCCGTTCTGGACGAAGGCGGCCTTGCCGAGGGCGAACTCGGCCATGGAGTCCGAGACGTTCTTGGAGGACAGCGCGGAGGGCTCGACGGTGGAGTTGTTGAGGTACAGGTCGAAGATCTGCCGGTAGTTGTCCGAGTAGGTCAGCTCGAGGTCGGGGGTGTCGGTGACGCCCTTGTCCTTGAACTCGTAGTAGACGGGATAGTTGGACAGGTGGGTCTGCCAGCGCCAGTCCTCACCCGGGGACAGGGAGGTGGAGGCGAAGACGCCGTCGATGCCCAGGTCGTCCTTCTTGGACTGCATGTCCTCGACGACCTCCTTGAGCTTGTCAAAGCCCTTGATCTCGTCGATGGAGGAGGCCTTGGCACCGTCCATCGCGAAGTACTTGTCCAGGATCTCGCCGTTGTAGATCAGGCCGTAGCCCTCGGTGGCGAGCGGGGAGCCGTAGACGGTGCCGGCGTCGTCGGTCAGGGCCATGGAGGGGTCGGTGAGGTCCTTGACGAAGTCAGTGTCCGAAATGTCGAGCGCGTAGTCCTGCCAGTTCGCCAGGCCGACCGGGCCGTTGATGTTGAAGATCGTGGGCGGGTTGGACTTAGCGACCTCGGTCTGGAGGGTCTGCTCGTAGGTGCCGGAGGCGGCGGTGACCACCTTGACCTCGACACCGGTCTTCTCCTTGTAGGTGGCGGCGATGGTCTTGAAGGCGTCCTCAGCCTCGGGCTTGAAGTTGAGGAAGTAGACCGAGCCGGTGCCCGAGTCGCCGGAGCCTGAGCCGGAGCCGGACCCGCTGGAGCAGGCGGCGAGCGTCGCGGCGAGCGCGACCGCCGCGGAGCCACCGAGCATGGAGCGACGGGTAATGGGTCGCATGAATGTCCTCCCTTGGACGTGGAGTTGTAGAGCCTAGGGCCCGTGTAGAGAGCGACTGCCAATCGTGAGTCATGAGCCACGGAGCGGCCCCACGCGCGACGGCAGCATTGGCCTCCCCATTACACACGACGCCCCACCTCCTTGCAAGCCTTGCAAGCCCGATTCGGGCAATTCGCGGATTTATGCGGGGTTTTGTGCAGGCTCGCGGCACAGTCCTGTAACCCTTTTGCAAAGACGACGGCCCCCATTGCAGGCCGACGGGTGTGTGCAGCGCCGCCCGGGCCCACCCTCCCCTGTACCGCACCTGGCTTGAACACGGACGGCGAGGTCATGGGCCTGACCCTGGACACCGGGGCGCTGCTGGCGCTTGAGCGCGGCGATGCCAGAATGCGAGCCCTGCTGCGACCCTTTGTCTCCTACTACGAGCTTTTGCACCCTGGTGTGCGGGCATACCCATCGGATCAGGGTGCAAAAGCTCGTACCAGAGGTAAAGGACGTGTTCCTGCGTCAGGGACGCGGCAGTCCGAGCTCCCCGCGCCAGCGTCGAGCGCACGTGAAAAGCCCCGCCGTCAACAGAGCGACGGCAACCACCCAGGAGCCCGCCTCGGTGACCGGCGCCTGCCCCCAGTTCCACGACGCAGGCGCGCCCGCCGGATGCCCGAACCAGGCTATGACAAAGAAGCCCACCAAGGGCCCGATCGCGGCCAGGGACTCGCGCCGCGCAGCCCTAATGATCCGGACGCCGCCACGGCCGCGTCCAAGCAAGCTGAGGTCTCAGTCGTCCCGGTGGCGCGTCCAGTACAGGTAGGAGTACACGCCCATGACCCCGAAGAAGAGCGGGTAAAGCCAGACGCGCGGGGTCAGCCAGGCCTCGATAGACAGCAAGTTGCCGTTCTCCAGCCCCAGGAGGACTCGCGCGACGAGCAGGCTCCAGAGGAACTGCGCGGCCAGTTGCCGAGCCGTCGGCCGACGACGCCGTGCGCTTTCACCGGTGACGCTCATGGGACTCTCCTTAGGCCGGGCTCACCACAGTGTACCCGGCGACTCACCACCACATGCGGGCGCTCCCACCACTCGGATGTACCCCGACACTTTGCGTCCTCCTGCGAGCTTTTGCACCCTGGTGTGCGGGTATACCCATCGGATCAGAGCGCAAAAGCTCGTAGCAAAGGGCAGGGGTGGTTCCAGGCCTACAGCGCCGACGCCGCAGCCGGATGTCCCGCCGATACCTTGCGCCGCCCGCCGAGGACCGACACCCCCATCCCCGGCAGGCCGCCGAAGGTGTACACGGACGCAGCCACCACGCCCACGACCATGGACGGTCCGAAGGCCACGAACACGCCGGGCCAGCGGCTCCACACCCAGGCCGACACGCCCAGCAGCACCACCATGCTCAGCGCGCAGCGCGCCCGGCAGACCACGGCGACGGCGGCCCGCAGTATCCAGCCCAGCGGCGCCTCCGCGTGGGCGCGCACCGCCCAGGCCGCCAGCGCCACCACGGCGTAGACGGCGTTGATCACCAGCAGCAGCCCGGACACGCCGATGCCCACGGCCCCGCCCAGCAGGTTCCAGTTGGCCAGGTAGTAGTCCCAGGCCAGCAGCGCACCCACGGCCGCCTGCGCCCAGCCGAAGCGGTTGGCCCCGCGCAGTTCGGCGCGCCAGGCGGCGTGGAAGACCTGCCAGGCGCGCCGGGCCCTCCAGGCGTGGTCCTGGTCCAGCATCCAGGTGCGGTAGGTGGTGAAGGCGGCGCCCACCGAGGGGAAGAATCCGATCACCACCGCCCCAGCCAGCGTGTGCGCCACGAAGGCGGCGTTGATGGTGGCCACCAGCATGATCACCCGGCACAGTCGCTCGTAGCCGAGTGCCACCCCTCCCATCAGCCCTTCACCGCCCCGATCATGACGCCCTTGTTGAAGTACTTCTGCAGGAACGGGTAGATGATCAGCAGCGGCACCGTGGAGACGATGATCACCCCGAACTTGATCTGGTCGGCGAAGTTCTGCGACTGCAGGGCGCTCATGCCCGCCGAGCCGGCCTGGGTCTGGTTGGCCAGCAGGATCATCTGCAGCACGTTCTGCAGGGGCTGCAGCTCCTGGTTGTGGATGTAGATCAGGCCGGTGAAGTAGTCGTTCCAGTGGCCCACGAAGTAGTACAGGCCGATCACCGCGATGATGGCCCCGGACAGGGGGATCACGATGCGGAAGAAGAAGCCGAAGTAGGACAGCCCGTCCACCTGGGCGGCGTCGCGCAGCTCCTCCGGGATGGAGTTCTCGAAGAAGGAGCGGGCGATGATCATGTTGAACACGCTGAAGGCTCCCGGGAGGATGAACACCCACATGGAGTTCAGCAGCCCCAGCTGCCGCATGAGCAGGTAGCTGGGAATGAGCCCGCCGGAGAAGAACATGGTGAAGGCGAAGAAGAACATGATCACCCGGCGCGGGCGGAACTCCCGCCGGGACATGGCGAAGGCCGCCGGCAGCGTCACCACCAGGTTCACCGCGGTGCCCAGGAAGGAGTACAGCAGCGTGTTGCGGTAGCCGGTCCAGATGCGCGAGTCCGCCAGGATCTGCTCATACCCCTTGAAGGTGATGCCACGCGGCACCAGCGTTACCTGCCCGGTGGACACCAGCGTCGGGTCGGAGAAGGAGGCGATGACGATGAACCACACGGGGTAGACGACGGCCAGCACGATCACCGCGATGATCAGGGCGATGACCGCGTCGATGATCCGGTCCATCGGCTGCTTGCGGTAGCCGCGGCCGCGCCGCCCGCCTACGGGCAGCGGAACCCTGACCTTGGGAGCCGGCACAGATGCTGTGTTGCTCATGTCTCATCCCTTCTAGAACAGGCTGGTGTTGCTGGTGCGCCGGGCCACGCCATTGGCGACGACGAGGAAGATGAAGTTCACGACGCTGTTGAACAGGCCGATGGCGGTGGAGTAGGAGAACTGGCTGCCCAGGATGCCGATCCGGTAGGTGTAGGTGGCGATCACCTCCGAGGAGGTGATGTTCAGTGCGTTCTGCATCAGCCAGACCTTCTCGAAGCCGACCCCCAGCACGGAGCCCATGTTCAGGATCAGCAGGATTCCCGCCGTCGGCAGGATGGCCGGCAGGTCCACGTAGCGGATCAGCTGCAGCCGTCCGGCGCCGTCGAGCTTGGCCGCCTCGTACAGGGCCGGGTCCACCGAGGACAGGGCCGCCAGGTAGATGATGCAGTTCCAGCCGGCGTGCTGCCACACCTCGGTCACCCAGTACACGCCGGTGAAGGCCGAGGCCTCACCCATGAGGTTGGTGCCGCCCAGCAGCCGCCCCACCAGCCCTGTGCCCGGGGCCAGGAAGATGTTGATCATGGAGACCATGACCACCGTGGAGATGAAGTGGGGCATGTAGGTGATGGTCTGCACCGCGCTCTTGGTGCGCTTGGAGCCGATCTGGTTGATCAGCAGCGCCAGCACGATCGGGGCGATGAAGCCCATCACCAGCGTCCACAGGCTGACGCGCAGCGTGTTGCCGATGATCCTGGTGAACATGGGGTCGCGGAAGAACTGGCGGAAGTACTCCAGGCCGACGAACTCCCCGCCGGTGAGCCCCTTGGTGATGTCGTACTCGCGGAAGGCCAGCTGGACGCCGTACATCGGCACGTAGCAGAACACGGCGATGAAGGCGATGGCCGGTGCCACCATCACCCACAGCTGCCAGTAGCGGGACAGGTGGTGGCGCAGCCGCGCCCACAGGCCGAGGCGCGCACGCGTCGGCGTCGTCTGGGGAAGGGTGGTCATTGGCACGTTCCTCCTGTCAGATCCGGTAGGCGAGCGCGGACCAGGGCTCGAGCCGTCCGGCCCGCAGGGCGGCGACGACGTCGTCCGGGGCGTCATTGGCGATCAGCACCCGCTCGGGAGAGGGCTGCCCGATCAGGGCCGCGCTCGCCGCGGGCAGCTGCACGCGCTGGCCGGAGAGGTTCACGACGACGAGCAGCCCCTCCTGCCCCAGGCGGCGGGTGAAGGCGTAGACCTCCGTCTCGGGGTCGACCACCTGCCAGTCCCCCAGCACCACCACCGGCTCGGTGTGCCGCAGCTCGATCAGGCGCCGGTAGAAGGAGAAGACGGAGTCGGGGTCACCGACCTGCGCCCGGGCGTTCAGCTCCACATGGTTGTCATTGACGTCGATCCACGGGCCGGCACCGCCCGCGGCGGTGAAGCCGGCGAACCGGGAGCCGTCCCACTGCATGGGGGTGCGGGCGTTGTCCCGGCTCATGGCCGCCAGGCCGCGCATCATCTCCTCGTGGCCGACCACCCCGGTCTCGCGCACCAGCTGGCCGTAGAGGTTGACGGACTCCACGTCGCGGTACTGCACCAGGCTGGTGTAGCCGGCGTTGGTCATGCCCAGCTCCTCGCCCTGGTAGATGAAGGGGGTGCCCCGGTGCAGGTGGAGCAGCAGGGCCAGGGCCTTGGCGGAGCGGGCGCGCAGCTGCGGGGTGGAGTCGTCGCCCCAGCGGGAGACCACGCGCGGCTGGTCGTGGTTGCAGAAGTACAGGCTGGGCCAGCCGCTTGCGGCCGTGTCCCGCTCGTAGCGCTCGAACACGCCGCGCAGGTCGGACACCTTCCAGGGGGCGAGGCTGAACTTGCCGGCGGGCCCGCCCTGGTCGATGCCGGTGTGGTCGAACAGGAACAGCATGTCCAGCTCGCCACGGGCCGGGTCGGTGATCTGCCCGGCGCGCGCGGAGTCGACGCCGATCGCCTCGCCGATGGTGAGGAAGCCGTCCCGGTCGGCGAACACCTCGCGGCGCATCTGCGCCAGGAACTCCTCCAGCCGCGGCCCGTCGGCGCTGAAGGGGATGGCGGACGAGTACCCGTCACCGCCGGCGGGCAGGGCCGCGATGGTGGCGCCGGGCGTGCCGGGCAGGCGGCCGGCGTCGTCGAGCCGCTTGGAGATCAGGGTGATCACGTCCATGCGGAAGCCGTCCACGCCCCGGTCCATCCACCAGTTCATCATCTGGTAGATGGCCTCGCGCACGCGCGGGTTCTCCCAGTTCAGGTCCGGCTGCTTGGGGGAGAACAGATGCAGGTAGTACGCCCCCCGCTGGGGGTCCCAGGTCCAGGCGGGTCCGCCGAACAGGGAGCCCCAGTCGTTGGGCTCGGCGCCGGGCGTGCCCGGCACGGTCCCCTCGCGGGCGGGCTGCCACCAGTAGAAGTCCGCATACTCGGCGTCGCCGGCGCGCGAGGCCTGGAACCAGGCGTGCGCGTCGGAGGTGTGGTTGGCCACCAGGTCCATGACGATCTTGATGCCCCGCGCGTGGGCGGCGGCGATCAGCGCGTCCATGTCCGCCAGCGTGCCGAACATCGGGTCGATGTCCTGGTAGTCGGCGATGTCGTAGCCGTTGTCCTCCTGCGGGGAGACGTACACCGGGCTGAGCCAGAGCACGTCGACGCCGAGTTCGGCCAGGTAGTCCAGGCGGGAGATCAGGCCGGGCAGGTCGCCGTAGCCGTCACCGTTGGAGTCCTGGAAGGAGCGCGGATACACCTGGTAGACGACGGCGTTGGCCCACCAGGGGTGGGGGTCGGCGCCGTTGGAGTGTCCCTGCGGGAGCGGTGCGCGTTGGATGGTGGTCATTGAGTCTGCTTGTCTTTCTTGTGCTGCTTGCGAATGCACGGGCCGACGGCGCGGCCGGCGGCGGCCCGCCCGTGGCCGGGCGGGCCGCTCTCCGGGTGACTGCGGGCGGGGCGGAGGAGCCCCCGCCCGCACAGGCCCGTCACCCGGCGCTGGGTGCGGAAAGGGTCACGTAGGGGGCGACGATGCGTTCCTGGTTCAGGTCCATCACCGCGGCCTGGTCGGCGTCCCCCGTGATCATGTCGATCGCATTGGAGTCGGTCAGATCGGTGTCGTAGGGGGACTGACCCGTGAGCTCTCCCTTGCCGCCGCCGATGCGGTACTGGGCGACCCAGCTCTCGCAGGTCTGCCCGGCGAAGCAGGCGGGCGAGTAGACGGGCCGGACGTTGCCGACCGCCTCCCCGTCCTCCGACGAGGAGTACATGGACACCTGGTAGCCCGCCCGGGCCAGGTCCAGATCGCCCAGGAGTCCCGCGTCGACGCTGAGGATGATGCGGTTGCCCACCACCGTCAGGGCGACCGGCCCGAGCCGCGTGCCCTCGGCGTCGTACACGCCGGGGCCGTAGGCCGCGCCCTCGTTGCGCCCGTCGCCGACGATCGCGAAGTCCCAGGCGCCCGCGGCGAAGGTGTTGGTTCCCGGCAGCAGCGCCGTCACCTCGTCGGTGCCCGCGACGTCGGCGGCTCCGGCCGCGCGCAGGTAGAGGTTCAGCCGCTGGGTGCTCATGCCGTTGGCGCCCCACGGATTGGTGACCTCGCTGGCGACGCTGGTCACGAAGCGGACGGTGTCGCCGTCGCGGTATACGTCCATGGCGGTCAGGTCGAAGCCGCCGGGGGTGAAGGCGGAGTCCGTGGGGTAGGTGTAGCTGCCGGGTCCGTGGTCGTCCCCCTGGGGGTCGGTCAGGAAGCCGACGGCCTCGCCGTAGGCCTGCACCACGTAGCGCTCGACACTCGCCACCCCGGCGTCGGAGTAGGCGGCGACGCGCACCGTGTTGGTGATCCCGGTCAGCTCCACCGCTGCGTCGAAGGCCCCCGCGGTGACGGGCACGTCCTGCGCCTGGCCGTTCACGGTGACGACGACGCGGGCGGCGTCGGTGGTGCCGCTCAGCTCCACCTGCCGCGAGGCGAGGGTGGTGCCGTCCGTCAGGCCGCTCACGGCCAGCGCGGGGGCAGGGCCCTGGGGCTGGCCGTCGGCCTCGGCGTTCCACCCGTCCCAGGTCTCGGCGTCGAAGTTGAGCCTGCCGGTCTCGTAGCTGGCCCAGTTGTCGCCGGCCTTGAGGATCGCCTCGCCGCCGACCGTGTAGTTGTGCAGGTACAGGCCGTTGTGGTCCGTGATCTCGTTGCCGAGGGTGACCCGGTCGCCGTCGGCACTGGTCAGCAGCCTGAGCACGCTCTGCTGCAGGTGCGGGTCCTGGCCGCCCCAGGCGTCGATGTGGAAGCCGTCGATCTCGATGTTCTCGGTGTTGGACAGCGCGTAGATGCGCATGGCGCAGTTGACGGCGCCCTCAACGGTGGTGTTGGTGAAGCGCAGGTTGCGCACCGTGGTGGCGGGATCGGCGGTGTTGGTGGCGTTCATGTCCTGCCAGTGCGAGGAGGAGTTGAACACGCAGGTGTTGTAGCCGACCCCGCCGGAGTACATGCGGTTGTGAATGATGGCGGTGCCGTCAACGTCCACGCCGTCGATGCTGCGCGGCGACCAGCCCCACTGGATGACCGGCCCGTTCTCGTTCTTCCACACCACGGTGTCACGCACCGACACCTGGGAGTGGTAGAGCTTGAGGACGTCGTCGTTGGCGTGGAAGAAGGTGTTGCGCATGGTGGAGCCGGAGTACAGCTCAATGCCGTCGGTCTGCCAGTACCAGCCGCCCACCTGCTGGTAGTTGGACACGTCCATGCGGAAGGTGTCCTCGTTGCCGTAGACCACGAAGGAGTGGTAGGGCGGCTCCTTGATGGTCACGCCCTGCAGCCGCAGCGTCTGCTCGGCGTCGGAGGAGCCGAACTGCAGCATCTTCACACAGGTGGCGTGGCAGTTGTCCGCGTCCTCGGCCTTGCGCCGGTAGCTGTTGGCGGTGTCGGACTCGTAGGGGTACTGCTCCCCGGAGAGCACCCCGTAGCCGGTGACCCGGTAGTCGGTCTGGCCGCCGTCGGCCTCGGTGGGGTCGGTGAAGCGGAAGGCGCCCTTGACGAAGGCGCCCGGCGCCAGGTACACCCAGCGGACGTTCTCGGGCAGCATGGCTCGGTAATCCGAGCCCATCCAGTAGGTGCCGGGCTTGAAGTAGAGGATTTCCGCCGTCGTGGAGTCCAGGTCCTTGACCTCGCCGGGCTCGACGTACTCGATGGCACCGTCCGCCGCGGTGGGGATGGTGTCGGCGGGCGCGGGCGGCTGGGCGAAGATGACCAGGGAGTTGCGCGGCTCGGTCTCGATCACCGTGTTGCCGTCCGCCTGCGTGGTCAGCCCGGAGGCGTTGGCGTAGACCGTCATGAGCTCGGGATCGAAGTCCACCGAGAAGCGCAGGCCCTCCGCGGAGGCGGGCACCGTCACGCGGACGGTGCGCTCATCCACGAGCGTCTTGCCCAGGTTCAGGGAGGTGGGGCGGATGGTCACCTCGTCGGCGGAGGCGATGGTGGCCCCGGTGTTCAGGGTGACGTCGACGACGACGTCGGTGGCGTACTCGAAGGTGGACCAGGACATGCTGGCCCCGGCGTCGGCGGCGAACTCGGCGCCGTCGGAGCTGGTGTAGCCGCGCTTGCCCTCCCCGTTGCGGGGGATGGACAGGTAGGTGAAGGACTCCTGGGCGTCCTGCGGGGACTGCGCCGGGGCGACCCGCACCGTGTAGTAGGGCGACTGGCGCACCTGGTCGTCGGCGATGGTGCCCGCGGCGTTCTTGACGGCGCCTTCGTGGCCCCAGGTGTGCACGGCGCCGGTGTGGGCGTCCACCGGCGCGGCCGAGGCGGCGTCCTCCGGATTGAGGATGGATGCGCCGTCGGCCGGTGCGGCGGAGGCGGCGGGCGAGGGCGCCGGCCGGTTGCCGGCATTCGGGTGCGGCTTCACGCAGCCGGTGAGTGCAGTGGCGCAGGCAAGGGCGATCACGCAGGCCTTTAGCGCCGCGCGCGCGGGGGTGAGTCGTTGGTGCTGCATGGGTCTCTCCTCGGCCAGGGAGGCGGGCGGCACGCGTGCACGGCGTGCATGGGTCTGCGGCGCGACCGCGCGCCGCCCGCCTTCAGGTGTTGTGTAGTGGAGGGCGGTTCACTCGCTCAGCGAGTTCAGGTCCACTCCCAGCTCGTCCATCTGGGCCTTGTAGGCGTCGTAGATCTCCTGCTGGACGGCGATCGACTCGGCCAGGTTGTTGGCCTCCAGGCTGGCGACGTAGTCGTCCCACTCGGCCTCGACACCGCCCTGGGTGATCCACTGCGCGAACTTGCTCATGGCGTTCTGGTTGATGCCGGTGGCGTTCTTGGACAGCGTGCGCGACTGCTCCGGGGTGGTGGGCATGTTGGAGTACAGCACGTCCTGGTTCAGGTCGATGTTGGCGTAGTTGTCCTCGTAGACGGCGTCCACCTCGCGGTACTCGGTGTGCTCTGCCGGCAGGTTCAGCACCATGTCGGGGCGGATCCAGCCGGGGGCGCCGTCGGCGAGTGCATTGGTGAACTGCCAGTCCGAGGCGTTCTTGGTGGAGTCGGCCGGCTCCAGCACGGTGTAGTCGTTGTCGCCGTTGCGCGTGACGCAGGTGTCGAAGGCGCCGTAGCGCATCTGGACGGTCATGTCGGCGCTGTAGAAGGCGTCGACCAGGGCGAGCGTGGCCTCCTTGTTGCCGGGGTTGGCCGAGACCACGGCCCGGTTGGCCTGGTAGGCGAGGTCGTCGCCGTTGTAGGTCCACACGGTCCTCTCGCTCTGGCCGGCCTCGGCCTTGAGCGCGGGAATGGTGACGTACTGGGGGCCGAGGGTGGAGCCGAAGATGTCAGACGGCGTCCACATCCAGCTCACGCCCACCTTGGCGACGTCGCCGTCGCCCTTGGCGGTGGAGGTGTAGGCGGACCAGTCGTGGGTGAAGGCCTCCTCGGAGATCAGGCCCTTCTCCCACAGGCGGCGCAGGAAGACGATCAGCTCCTTGTAGGCGGGGTCGGTCAGGTAGTTCTTGACCACGCCGTCCTTGGCGTACATGCCCAGGGCGCCGGAGGAGACGGTGATGCCGCGGGAGGACAGCAGCAGGTTGGGGTTGAACAGGCCGAATCCGTCGGTGCCGGGGGCGTTGAAGTCCAGCGGGATTACGGCGGCTCCGGTGCCGGTGGGGTCGCCGTCCTTGAAGGCCTCCAGCACGGTCTCCAGCTCGGCCCAGGTGGTGGGGACCTCCAGGCCCAGGTTGTCCAGCCACTGCTTGTTGATGAACATGTGGTTGGAGGAGCGGGCGGTGATGGAGCGTGCCACGGTGGGGGTGCCGAGGATCTTGCCGTCGGTGGTGGTCGAGACCACCTGGGCGTAGGGCTCGGCGTCGAACATGGCCTGCACGTTGGGCAGGGAGCCGAGCTCCGGCTTGAGGTCCATGAACAGGCTGCCGAAGTCCGCCATGTCACCCGAGCCGAAGCCGCCGATGGTGATGTCGGCGACGTCGCCCGCGGCGAGCGAGGCCTTCTTCTGCTGGTCCCAGGAGGCCGACGGCGTCTCCAGCCACTGGATCGAGCAGCCGGCCGCCTCCTCCAGGGACTTGGTCCAGGCGAGGTCGGACATCTTGGCGGTGCGCGAGTCCTTGACCACCTGCACCTTGACGATCGGCTTGCCGTCGGCGGTGGTGCTGCCGCCGCCGCTTCCGCAGGCGGCCAAGCCGGCGGCGGCGGCCACCGTGCCCAGTGCCAGGAAACCGCGTCGAGACGTCTTCATCATTCCAAACTCCTCGTCGAGCCGAGTGCTTCCCGTCGGGCCCGACTCCTGCGCGAGCCCCCGGTTCTGTCGAGAAGAAGGTTATAGCGAGCACAAGTTTTGCGCAACACTTACGCCCAGACTTGCGTAAACGCCCCCGCAGCCCCACTCCCGACGCCGCCCCTCCCCGAGATCGGTAGAAGTTACGTGCTCAGATCGGTAGAAGTTACGTGCCGAGTTCGCTCAGTGCGGCAGCGGGGCGGGGACACCACCGCACCAGGCCCGGAGAACCCGCCCGTCGCCACCCGGTCAGGCTCTCACCGCCAGCCGTTTACGCAACTCCTTGCGCACCGATTTGCGTGATGTCTCACTCAATCGGGTCACTCGGTGCCCGAGCGCCACGTCGGGCAGATCCCCGTCGACTCGCGCACCACCAACTCGGGTTCGAACAGGAGGTCCCGGCGTACGTCCAGCAGCGCCGGGTCCTCGGTGCAACGCAGCAGGGCCGCGACGGCGGCTCGGCTCATGGCGTCGACCGACTGGCGCACCGTTGTCAGCGCCGGCGAGGTGTACGGCAGCCAGGGAGAGTCGTCGTAGCCGATCACCGAGACGTCGTCGGGCACCGACAGCCCCAGGGACTTCAGCGCACGGATGGCGCCCAGGGCCAATTGGTCACTGGCGCACAGCAGCGCGGTGATGCCCTGCTCGCCGAGGCGCAGCGCCGCATCGCGCCCGGACTCGAAGCCGTAGGTGGTCCAGGCCGTGGCCTCCTCCGGGAGCTCCAGTCCCGCCTCCTGCGCGAAGGCGAGCGCAGCCTCGTGCTTGATCAGACTCGGGTAGTGGTGCGGATCGCCCAGGAGCAGGCCGATGCGCGTGTGTCCCTGGCTGGCGAGGTGACGCATCGCCATGCGCGTGCCGACGGCGTCGTCGGTCATGACGCAGTGCCCCGGCAAGTGCGGCGCAGCGGCATTGATGAACACGGTGGGCAGGCGGCGCTCCCGCAGCATGGCATAGTCGCTGTGGTCGGCGAACTCGGTGTCGTAGCGTCCGGCCAGAAAGATGACGCCGGTCGGCTGCTGCTTCAGCACCATCTCCAGCAGCGAGCTCTCCGAGGCGCCGGTGAGCGTGTAGGTGCACAGCACCGGCAGCATGTTGTTGCGGGCGAGGTAGGTGCTGATCGCCGTCACGAAGGCGGCGAAGATCGGGTTCGACAGGTCGGGCGCGACCAGGGCCACCTGCCTGGGCGTGCCCCGCTGCAGGGAGTCACCCACCATCCCCAACTCGCGCATGGCCTCCAGGATGGCCTGGCGAGTCCTGTCCGATACGCCCGGCTTGCCGTTGATGGCGCGGGACACGGTCGCCTGACTGACGCCGACTCGTTGGGCCACATCCGCGAGCGTTGCCACCGTCATCTCCGATTCGTTGAGAAGGTTCGGCGAGTATATACACCCTCCCGCACACAACTGCGGCCCCGACACCACGTGGGTGCCGGAGCCGCAGCCGGTGCTCACAGCGCGGTCAGGCAGCACCGGGGAGCGTCACCGCACCTGTGCGCGGGCGCTCCCGGCCCGCCCGAGCCGGACGACGACGTGCCTGCTGCCTGCGAGCACGCCGTCGGCGTCGGGCCGATCAGCGCTTGGCGGAGCCGACGGAGCCGAGGCGCTCGCAAGCCTCGACCACGCGAGCGGCCATGCCCTCCTCGGCGGCCTTGCCCCAGGCGCGCGGGTCGTAGGTCTTCTTGTTGCCGACCTCGCCGTCGATCTTGAGCACGCCGTCGTAGTTCTTGAACATGTGGTCAACAACCGGGCGGGTGAAGGCGTACTGGGTGTCGGTGTCCACGTTCATCTTGATGACGCCGTTGCGCACTGCGGTGGCGATCTCCTCGTCGGTGGAGCCGGAGCCGCCGTGCATGACCAGGTCGAACGGGGAGCCGGTGTCCCCGACCTTGGTGGACAGGCGGTCGCCCAGGCGGGCGGCGACGTCCTTCTGGATGTCGCCGAGGATCTCGGGGCGCAGCTTGACGTGGCCGGGCTTGTAGGAGCCATGCACGTTGCCGAAGGTCAGCGCGGTGATGTAGCGGCCGTTCTCACCCAGGCCCAGGGCCTCGATGGCGCGCCAGGCGTCGTCGGCCGTGGTGTAGAGGTTGGCGTTCTCGTCGCCGGAGATGCCGTCCTCCTCGCCGCCGACGGCGCCGATCTCGATCTCCAGGACGGTGTTGGCGGCCTTGGCGCGCGCCAGCATGTCCACGGCGATGTCGATGTTGTCGTCCAGGGACTCCGCCGAGCCGTCCCACATGTGGGAGTTGAACATCGGCAGCTCGCCGCGCTTGACCTGCTCGGCCTCGATCTCGAGCAGCGGGAGGATCCAGGGCTCGAGCATCTTCTTGGGGCAGTGGTCGGTGTGCAGACCGATCGTCACCGGGTAGAGGTCACCGACGGCGCGGGCGTAGGCCGCGAAGGCGATGGAGCCCTTCACGCGGTCGAGGCGGGAGGAGCCGGACCAGTAGGCGGCGCCGCCGTTGGAGATCTGGACGATTCCGTCGGACTCGGCGTCGGCGAAACCCTTGAGCGCAGCGGACAGGGTCTGCGAGGAGGTGACGTTGATCGCGGGGATGGCGTACTTGCCGGCCTTGGCGCGGTCAAGCATGTCGGCATAGGACTCCGGGGTTGCAATGGCCACTGGGTGCCTCCTGATGAAAGTGAATAGTCAGTGGTGCGGTGCTGATTCTGTCACGGATTCACGCGCGCGTGAACCGGATCATGGTCCTGTTTGGCTCCGAGACGCCGTTTCACCGTTGGCGATGACCCTGATCACTCCGCTGGGGCGGGTGCCACAATTGGAGTGCAGGCGGTCGGACGCGCAAGGACGCCCCACCGCTCGACTCTCGGACCGTCCGAGGCCGTAACCACTGGAGGTGGTTTACATGGCAACAACATCCTTCGACCCGTTCCGCGACCTGGACCGCTGGCTGACCGGCGGACTGGTACGCACTCCCGCGTCCGTGGGCATGCCCCTGGACCTGTACCGCGAGGGCGAGACCTTCGTGGCCCGCATCGACCTGCCCGGTGTGGACCCCGCGACGATCGACGTCGACGTCGAGGACCGCACACTGACCGTGCGCGCCGAGCGCCCGGCGCATGAGGCCGAGGGCGTGCAGTGGCTCGCCCACGAGCGCCCCACCGGCACCTTCGCCCGCCAGCTGACACTGGGCCATGGGCTGGCACTGGACCGCATCTCCGCCCAATACACCGACGGCGTGCTCACGCTCACGATCCCGGTGGCCGAGGAGGCCAAGCCGCGCAAGATCGAGGTCACCCACGCCCCGGCGAACCACCCGGTCATTGAGGCCGAGCAGAGCTGACACGGCACGCATCCCCACAGGAGCCCACCCCGGCGGGGGATGCCGCACCTGCGTCGCCGCATCACCCGGCGCTGCGGAGGCGGCAGATCCGTCGTCGCCTCGTCTCCCCGGGCCCGTACCCGCTCAGTCGGGTGCGGGCCCGGCGTGCTGGCACACCCAGGCGTGCATGGCGACGGCGGCCGCCGCGGCCACGTTGATGGAGCGGGTGGAGCCGTACTGGCCGATCCGCAGCACCCGTGAGCAGCGCTCCAGCAGCTCGGGGCTGATGCCCTCCCCCTCGCTGCCGAACACCATCAGGCAGCGCTCCGGCAGCTCCGCCTCCTCCAGCAGCTGCGCCCGTGGGCCGTTGTCGATGCCGATCACCTCGTAACCGGCGTCGGCGGCCCAGGCCAGCAACTCGTCCGGCTCCGCGTGGTGGCGCACGTCCAGGTAGCGGTTGGTGACCATGGCGCCGCGCTTGTTCCAGCGGTGGCGCCCGATGATGTGCACCGCGGCGACGTTGAACGCGTTTGCCGTGCGCACGATCGAGCCGATGTTCAGGTCCTGGGAGAGGTTCTCCACCGCTACGTGCAGCGCGTGGGCGCGTCCGGCCAGGTCGGCGCGAATGGCCTCGATGGTCCAGTAGCGGTAGCGGTCGACCACGTTGCGGCGGTCGCCGTCGGCCAGCAGCTCCGGGTCGTAGCGGGGGTCGTCGGGCCAGGCGGCCGGCCCCCCGGGCCAGGGCCCGACCCCGACCTCGCGCGCATGCGCCGACGTCGCATTCGGATCGGTGGCCTCGGGCGGATCGGCCGGCCCGGGGCGGCCTGTGAGGTCAGTCAAGTCCCAGGTCCGCAAGTCCGAGGGCGGCGTAGTAGGGCAGGCCGGCGGCCTCGATCCGCTCCCGGGCCCCGGTGGCGCGGTCCACGATCACGGCGACGGCGAGCACGTTGGCGCCCGCCTCGCGCAGCGCGGCGACGGCCTCCAGCGGGGAGCCGCCGGTGGTGGAGGTGTCCTCCAGGACGACTACGTTACGGCCGGCGACGTCGGGCCCCTCCACGCGGCGCTTCATGCCGTGGTCCTTGGCCGCCTTGCGCACCACGAAGGCGTCCAGATCGAGCCCCCGGGAGGCGGCGGCGTGGAGCATGGCGGTGGCCACGGGGTCGGCGCCCATGGTCAGCCCGCCGACGGCGTCGACGTCCTCGGTGCTCAGGCCGGCCTCCTCCAGCATGTCCAGCATGACGTGCCCGATCAAGGGGGCCGCCTCATGGTGCAGGGTGGCGCGGCGCATATCCACGTAGAAGTCGGACTCCAGCCCGGAGGCGAGGGTGACTTTCCCGCGCACGACGGCGAGCTCGCGGATGAGTTCGGCCAGGCGGGCGCGGTGGGAGTCGTTGGTGATGACGTCGGTACTCACGCCGCCAAGGCTAACCCGGCCGTGCCGAACGCTGCAGGATGGATTGACTCCCGGGCGCGGAGCGGGCTGTAGGCGTCATGGTCGGGCGCCCGCGGTGCGCGTGTTGAAGGTTCGGCACCCGGGGGTACGAACCGTCGTCGCGAGTGGATGCGCCCTCACCCCGGCGGTCGTCCCCGGCCGCCCGCCCCCGGGGGCGGGGCGGCGTCCCGCCGCGGGGCTCGAGCGCACGAGTTGTCCTCGGGAACACGAGTAAGGCTCAGGCGCACGAGATCCTGGAGGTTTGCACGGGTATTAGCCGTGCAAACCTCCAAGAAGTCGTGTTGATGACGCCAACGCGTGTTCGTGACGTCCCCGACCACGCCCTACGCCCACCGGCCGCCGGCAGGGGCGGTCACAGACAGCAAAAGGCGGCACGCGCCCCGGACAGGCCGACGACCCCACACCGTGGACAGGCTCCACGCGACCCACCGGCACGACTACCACAAGAACAAACAGGGGCCAGCCACCACAACGACCGATCTGGGCACGTGACTTCTACCGATCTCGGCGGTTATAGCTACCGATCTGGGC
>NZ_FNIM01000027.1 GCF_900103885.1 Actinomyces ruminicola | reverse complement strand
GATGGAGTCGACCCCGCGCGAGCGGGGATGATCCGGCACCAAGCTCAAGGCCGACGTCATGCTCAACGTCGACCCCTCGCGAGCGGGGATGATCCGCAGCCGCGACCGGCATGGCCACACCTGACCACGTCGACCCCTCGCGAGCGGCGATGACCCCGGCAATGGCGGCGTGCCGAAGTCGAGCAGCCCGTCATCCCCGCGACTCACCGCCTGCGCGCCGAAAGTAGTGCCGTCGAGTTCACCGGTCTTGTACCACCCGGGTAGAGATGATCCAGGACCGCGAATACCACCCGCGAGAAAGCCCCGAGGCGCTGCGTATCGACACCGCCATGACCGATTCGCAGGACGCCGCCGCTACTATCCGCGCTGCCGTGACGTGCCGTCGCTCCCCGGTGGTGACCACCTTTTCGCCAGTCGCGACGACGACCCCATGCTAGCGCCGACGGCGCGGCGGGGCCAGGCATGACCGACGGCGCGGTTGGCCGCGAATGCCGGATCGCCGGGTGCGGCCACCGCGCAGGCACGACTCCATTGCTTCGCCCAGTCCGCTTCGCTCAGTTTTACTCGGTCTGTTCTCCCCAGTCACTCTCGCCCGAACCAGTCCTCCAGTCCATCGGGAGCGCCTACCCATGCGAGTGCATCTGGGAGTTCGTCCGGGCGCAGCAGGATTCTGTGAAAGGCGTCCGCCACACGCGCGCATTGAGCCTCGTCGGCGACACCGGTGACCACCAGGTGACAGTGCGGAGCATCGGGGGCACGCCCACTCCGTCCGACGGCGGACTGCGCCAACTCACCGACGAGCATTCGCGGCGCGGCATCCCAGGACCCGGCGTCTCCCACGCTCACCACCCCGCCGGCCACCTCCCAAGTGCACACGCGCCCGGGTCTGCTGGGCAGCCAGAAGCAGCCACGGGCGAGCAACCCGTTTCCGGCCAGGTCGGCCACGAACTCGCGTAGGCGGACAGGATGGAAGGGCAGCTCGGATGACAGGTCCAGGGTGCGCACCCCGTGGTCGTCGGGACCACCCCACGCCCTGGTGGTGGCGGGGTGAACGCGAGCCAGTGCGGAGTCAGCATCATGCCGCACGCTCAGCAGCTCCGGCAGCAGCTCCGCATCCAGACCGGGCAGCAACAGCGTGTCGTGAGGCCTTAGGTGCTCCACCAGGTCCCGGCCAACCGGATCCTCACCCAGTGCAATCACCACGTCCGCGTAGCCGACGGCGACCATGTGAATCTCACCCGCGCACCGCCCGTCACCGGCGTATGCCTCGCCTGCCAACGCCGACAGAGGCCTGTGCTCAAGCAGATCAACCGCAGCCGAATCGGCATTGATGACATGCGCGACGCCCGCCAGTGTCGCGCCCGGGACTGAGGCGAGCTCTTCGGCGAGGCCCGGAACCAGGTGGACCAGTTCCACGCCCACCGGCAGCAGGATCACCGTGGCACCGTCCGAGTCCAAGCGCACACGATCCTCCGCGACGGCGACCAGCACCTCACGCAACGAGCAGGTCCAGCACTCCGTGGGCCGGGGAATGTCGATAACCGAAGACCTACCGAACGTCGCGTCCGAGCCGGAGTCCAGTGTTGACTCTGCGGCGAGCCGGATGACTCCCCGCTCTCCTTGGTCGGGCAGAAGCGTCGCTCGCAGAACGAGAGCCCTCTCGCCATGGAGAGCGAGAGCTGTCAGGTCCAGCAGCACGGGATCGACTGCGCTGATGATGGTGAGGCAGTGCACGGCACCTCCAGTTGACGACAATGAGAATCGTTCGCATATAGTGCCTGCCATGATCCGCTACTGCCAAGTCACAGGCGCCCGCCCCTCCACCGGGTACTCAATCTCACACTCTCATCGCCGCACCAAGCGGCGCTGGCTGCCCAACCTGCAGACCAAGCGCTACTGGGTCCCGTCCCTGGGGCGCACGGTCAAGCTCAGGGTCAGCGCCAAGGGCATCAAGATCATTGACGAACAGGGCATCGACGCCGTAGTCGCGAGGATGCGCGCGCGGGGGGAGCGAGTCTGATGGCATCACCCAAAGGCAGGGATCTGCGTCCGGTCATCAAGCTGGTCTCCACCGCCGGTACCGGATACACGTACGTCACCCGTAAGAACCGCCGCAACATCCCCGACCGCCTGGTGCTGCGCAAGTACGACCCGGTCGTGCGCCGCCACGTGGAGTTCAAGGAGTCGCGCTGATGGCCAAGAAGTCAAAACTCGCCGCCGACGCGCGCCGACGGCGTACCGTCGCCCGCTACGCCGAGCTGCGCGCCGAGCTGAAGCGTGCCAGCGTCAACCCGATGCTCCCCGTCGACGAACGGAAGGCCGCCATGGCCGCCCTGCACGCACTGCCCCGTGACGCCTCCCCCACCCGGGTACGTAACCGCGACACCGTAGACGGGCGTCCCCGCGGATTCGTCCGCAAGGCGGGAGTCTCTCGCGTCCGCTTCCGCGAAATGGCGCTCCGCGGCGAGCTGCCCGGCATCACCAAGTCCTCCTGGTAACACCTCCATCAACCACCTAGACAGCCTCAGGAGTCACACCATGCGTCCAGGAATTCATCCCGACTACCACCCGGTGGTCTTTCGCGACAAGGCCGCCGACTTCGCCTTCCTCACCCGTTCCACCATCGACTCCTCCCAGACCATCCAATGGGAGGACGGCAACACCTACCCGCTGGTGGATGTAGAGATCTCCAGCGCCTCGCACCCGTTCTGGACCGGTAGGGGCCGCATCCTGGACACGGCCGGACGGGTGGAGAAGTTCGAGAGGCGCTACGGCAAGCGCACCCGCTGAATACGCAACACACCAACGACAGGAGACAGCATGAAGGTTCGCGCCTCCATTCGCTCACTGGCCAAGCAGCCCGGCAGCAAGGTCGTACGGCGCCGCGGCCACACCTACGTCATCAACAAGAAGAACCCGCGTTTCAAGGCCCGCCAGGGGTGAGCGGAAGACGCGGGTGGGCCGCGCAATCCGTCTCCCGGCCCACCCGGTCTTCACGATCTCGGCAGCCATGATGCCCGAAGCGTAGGCTCGATACATGCCGTCTTCTCATCGTGTCCTGGTTGTACTCGGCGGGCTGCCCGCCACCGGGAAGTCCACCGTGGCTCGCGAACTCAACCGTGACGGAGCATTCGCCTACATCCGCATCGACGCTATCGAGCAGGCGCTTAAGGACTCCGGCGAAATGGGCAGCGGCGGCGTCCAGGGCTCCGGATACGCTGTGGGTTACGCCGTTGCAGGAGACCTACTGGACGGCGGTAACGACGTCCTCGCCGAGTGCGTGAACCCGCTGCCACTGACCCGCGAGGCATGGCAGGCAACCGCCCGGACCCACGATGCGGCCCTGGTTCAGATCGAACTGGTGTGTTCCAACCCCGCAACTCACCGCCTGCGCGCTGAGAGCCGTACCGTCGACGTCCCCGGCCTTGACCTGCCCGGCTGGCAGGCCATCCAACAGCGCGAATACCACCCGTGGGACGCCGTCGACGTGCTGCGCATTGACACCGCAGCGATCAGCCCGCAGTCCGCTGCCGAGCTCATCCGCACGGCTGTGCGCACTGTCAAGGTCACCTGACCCTTGCGAGACCCGCTACCTGACGCCGTCATCAGGTAGTGCCCGCAAGACGCTTGCTGAGCTTCCCGCGCCTGCCGCTGGGATTAAATCAAGGAATGCATGGGCAGACGCGGGACGGCCTGTGCGCAGCACCCGCCCCACCCGGCTACCCTCCTGCCATGACCACGCCCGTCCCCACCGCGCCCGCCGACGCGCAGCACCTCGTCCTGACCCTGTCCTGCCCCGACCGCCCCGGGATCGTCAACGCCGTCTCCGGCGCGCTGGCCCGGCGCGGCGGAAACATCACCGAGTCCAAGCAGTTCGGCGACGAGGTCTCCGGCCTGTTCTTCATGCGCGTGCAGGTGCAGACCACCGTTGCCCGCGAGGAGCTGGAGAAGGATCTGGCCGAGCTGGCCCGCACCTATTCCATGACCTGGTCGCTGGACGAGGTCGGCCGCCCCATGCGCACCCTGATCATGGTCTCCAAGGAGGGGCACTGCCTGACCGACCTGCTGTTCCGCGCCCGCAGCCAGGGTCTGCCGATCGACGTCGTCGGCGTGGTCGGCAACCACGAGGACCTGCGGCCGGTGGCCGACTTCTACGGGGTCCCCTTCCACCACATCCCGGTGAGCAGGGAGACCAAGGCCGACGCCGAGGCCCAGCTGCTGGAACTGGTGGACTCCCTGAACGTCGAACTGGTGGTGCTGGCCCGCTACATGCAGATCCTCTCCCCCGCCCTGTGCGAGCGCCTCCACGGCGGAGTGATCAACATCCACCACTCCTTCCTGCCGAGCTTCAAGGGCGCCAACCCCTACCGGCAGGCGCATGAGCGCGGCGTGAAGCTGATCGGTGCCACCGCCCACTACGTCACCCCCGACCTGGACGAGGGTCCCATCATCGAGCAGGACGTCACCCGTGCCGGCCACGAGGACTCCGTGGAGACCCTGCGCGCCAAGGGGCAGGACGTCGAGCGCCGGGTACTCGCCCAGGCGGTGCGCTGGCACGCCGAGCACCGGGTGCTGCTCAACGGCCACCGCACCGTCGTCTTCGCCTGAGCCCTCCGGCGAAGTGGCCGGGGCGCGCAGCGCGCGCCCCGGCCACTTCAAAGCCCCATCCCAATAGGGATGCTCGGCCTCGGCTCAGGAGTCCTGGCGCTCCTTGAGAGTCGCCGTAGCCTCGATCTCCTCGCCGTCGCGAATGACGGTCAGCGTCACCTCATCACCGGCGGAGTACTGGCGCACGAATCCGGTCAGGGCGGCCGCCTGGCTGGTGGCCTTCCCGTCGATCGCGGTGATGACGTCGCCCGCCTTGATGCCGGCCTGATCCGCGGGAGAACCGGACTCCACATCGCCGACCTCTGCGCCTGCACGAGTCACACCGTCGGAAGTCGTAGCACCGCCGTCTCCGATGGACACGCCCAGGTAGGCGTGCGTGGCCGCGCCGCTCTCGATCAGCTGGTCGGCGACCTTCTGCGCCAGGTTGGAGGGGATCGCGAAGCCGATACCGATCGACCCGGCAGAGTCCGAGGAGCTCGACATGGTGGCGATCGAGCTGGTGATGCCGATGACGGCGCCGGTGTCGTCGAACAGCGGACCGCCGGAATTGCCCGGGTTGATGGCCGCGTCGATCTGGATGGCGTTGGTGTACACCTGTGTGGTGGTGGTCTGCGACTGCCCCAGCAGGCCGCCTAGCGGGTCGGGCATGGCGGAGCCGCCCTGGTTGGAGGTGTCGGTCTCCTCCTGGACGGTCACCACCGGCCGGTTGAGGGCTGAGATGATGCCGGTGGTGGCCGTGGAGGACAGCCCCAGCGGATTGCCGATGGCCATGACGTTCTCGCCGGTGACCAGGTCGTCGGAGTTGCCGAACTGGGCTACCGTGAGGTCGTCGGGCGAGTTCTTGAGCTGGATGACGGCCAGGTCCGTGGCCGGGTCGGTGCCGGTGGTCTCCGCCTCGTAGATGCGCCCGTCCGCGAGCGTCACCTGGATCTGGGTGGCGCCTGCCACCACGTGGTTGTTGGTGATGATGTGGCCGGAGGAGTCGTAGATGACGCCGGAGCCTACGGCCGTGCCGTCGTTGACGGCCACGGTAATGGCGACGACGGCGTTGGACACGGCCGCGGTGACCGCCTCCCAGTCGGGGGCGGTGCCGGTGGAGGAGACCGTCTGCGTGGTGGAGCCGGTTGCGATAGCCGTCGGCGCGGAGGACGAACGGGCGGTGTCGTCACCGTCGCCCAGGTAGTGGACGGCGGCCACGGCTCCACCGGAGGCGAGCAGCGCGGTAACCAGGGAAGTGGCGATGACGCCACCCCAGCCCGGTCCCCGTCGCCTGCTGCCCGAGTCGGGGGCGGCGGGGGTCAGGGGCTGGTAAGGGGGCTGGGCGCCGGCTCCCCCGGAGCTCTGCGCGCTCGGCTGCTGGTACGAGGTCTGGTAGGCGCCCGCGCCGGAGGGCGGGTTGGTGGGCTGTCCGTAGGACCATGAGTCGGCTCCCTGTCCGCCCTGCCCGGACTGCCCATAGGGGGAGGCTGCGGAGGTTGAGGCGGGAGTGCGGCCGAAGTTGTAGCCGGCCGGCGGCTGGGGGGCGGAGGTGTAGGGCGAGGAGGGGTTCGATGAGCCGGAACCGCCCACGCCGCCGGAGCCGCCATAGCCGGGGCCGGACAGGCGCGCCGTCGCGTCTCCGCCCAGCTGCTGCGTCTCGTCCCCGGACGGCTGCTCGGCGTCGTCAGATGCGGCGAAGGGATCGTTCGTAGTCATGACTCTCCTCCTCGGGCTGTCGGCCCGCTCAGTAGACGACTCTCACCCAATACATACGACCTGAACCATCACCGACACTAGTCTGGGACTTACCTGTGAAAGCCGTGTTGGCGCTTGATCTCACACGCCGGGGCCGGCAAGGCCCCAGCCGCTCCCCGCAAAACTATGCGTGCACGTGTATCACGCTGAGCCCCCGCACCGGCTCCGCCAGCAACTCCCGCAGCGCATCGAGATCGGCGGGCCGGTGAACCGTGGCGCCCAGGGCGGCGGCAAGAGTGCCGGGGTCGGTTGCCTGCGGCGTGCTGAAGTAGCGGGCGAAGTCGGCCGGCGGGATGACGTGCGGATACTCCAGGGTGGAGAAGATGGCGCCCCCGCCGTCGTCGATGACGACTACCTGCAGGTCCGGCTCCGCCTCCAGGTGTCCGCGGGACAGGCTCATGGCGTCATGCAGGAAGGCGAGGTCGCCGACGACGACGCGCACGGGACCGGCGGTGACGGCGGCACCGAGTGCGGTGGCGAGGGTGCCGTCGATACCCGCCAGTCCCCGGTTGGCGATCGCGGCCGGCGCGGGACCACGGGCGGGTGCGGCCAGCCGGTCCAGGCGGCGGATGGTCATGGAGGAGCCGACGACGAGCAGGGGCGCGTCTTCTAGGGCCTCACGGGCGGCGTCCCATACGGCGGTGACGGCGGCGTCCGCGGTGAGGGTTCCGGCGGTCGGCGGCGCGTCGGCTGCGGGCAGGGCGGCGACGGCGGCGCGCCAGCGCCCCGTCCAGCCGCGCGGGCCCGGGCCGAGTTCAAGGGCGGCGGCCAGCTCGGCGGGTGGCGGTGGGACGGCCGTGTCGGTGCCGACCGTGGCCATGTCCCCGCGAGCGGGCGGCACCGCCGCCACTGCGCGGAGCGGCAAGACGGATGCGACGGCGCCCGCCACGTCGGTCCAGCGGGCCGTGGAGGTCAGCGCGTCGATGCGCAGGTCCGAGCGGGCGAGCAGGGCGCTGATCGGCCGGGTGAGGCTGGGATGCCCGGTGACCACGACGCGTTCAACCCGCTGGGCCAGCTGCGTGCCCCGGCGGGAGCGCAGCAGTTCGGCGTAGCGGGTCAGGGCCTGGGGACCGCCGCGCGCCCCAGAGGTCGGCTCGGCCAGCAGGGGCCAGTCGAGGTATTCGGCGAGGGCGCGCGCGTACCGGCCGGAGGCGTCCACGCTGTCACCGGCGATGACGATGCCGCGCTCCGCCCGGCGCCGGGGCCGGGCGCCCGCCGCGGGCGCTGTCCCGCGCGGCGGGAGGCGCAGGGACGCCGGAACGTCGGCAACCGGGTCCGGAGCCGGTGTGGCGGCGTCGGTCGGGGAGGCGGAGGTGCCGCCGATTTCGAGGGCGAGTGGCGGCCGGAAGCGGACGTTGAGCTGTACGGGGCCCGGATCGTTGGTCAGGGCGCCGGTGGCGGCGTCCACCGCCCTCCGCACCTGCCCGGCCAGGGCGCAGGTACCGGCCGACTCCCCCAGGTCGGCGGTGATGTCGGCGGGCAGGTCGATCACCGTGCGCGGCCCGGCCCCGAAGATGCGGGTCTGCTCGGTGGTCTGGTTGGCGCCGGTGCCGACCGCCTCGTGGGGCCGGTCTGCGGTCACCAGCAGCAGGGGCACGCCGGCGGCGTCGGCCTCGGCGACGGCGGGGTGCAGATTGGCCACGGCGGTGCCGGAGGTGGTGACCACGGCGGCGGGGCGGCGGCTGCCGGACAGCAGTTCGGCGCGGGCGCAGCCCAGCGCCACGAAGCCGGCGGTGCGCTCGTCGAGCACGACGCGCACCCGCAGCGCGCCGTCGCGTTCGGCGGCGGTCAGCGCGGGAACCAGGGGCGCGGAGCGGGAACCGGGCGCAAGCACCACCTGCCGCACGCCGGCGCGGATCAGGGCGGACACGATGGCGCGGGCGGCGAGGAGCGACGGCGGGGCGGGTGCGCTCTCCGGAGAACGGAGCGGGCCAGTACCTGCGGGGTCGGTGGTGGCCCTCATAGACGCAGTCCCGCCACGGCGCGACCGGGGTCCGCGACCTCGCGCTCGCGTCGGCGTTGCAGGGCGGCGGCGATGTGGGCCAGGCGCGCCTGCCAGCGTGAGGTGACCTCGGCGTCGGCGGACGCTGAGCGCAGCAGCGCCCGTGAAACGTGCACGGGACGCACCGGGAGGGCACCGTTGGCGGGAACCGCGGAGGGGACGGCTACGTCGCGGGCGAGCAGCCGGACCGTGCCCAGTCCGCAGGCGTGCTCCAGCTCGGGCAGGGCGGCCGCGAGCGCGACGCCCGCGCCGATGCCGACGCTGGTGTCGATGGCGGAGGAGACGACGGCGGGCAGGCCCAGGCGCTCGACCAGGGCCAGGCAGCGGCGCACGCCGCCGAGCGGGGCGACCTTGAGGACGGCCACGTCGGCGGCGTCGAGCCGGGTCACGGCCAGCGGGTCGGCGGACAGGCGGATCGACTCGTCGGCGGCGATGGGAATGTTCACCAGTCGGCGCAGGTCGGCGAGCGCCTGGGTGGAGCCGCAGGGCTGTTCTACGTACTCCAGGCCCTGGGCGGCGGTGTCCAGCAGGGGCAGGAGCTTGCGGGCGGTCTCCAGGTCCCAGGCACCGTTGACGTCGATGCGGATGCGGCCGCGCGGGCCGATGGCGTCACGCACCGCCTCGATGCGCTCCATGTCGGCGGCCAGGGCCTGGCGCTCCGAGAGGCGCGCACCGGTGACCTTGATCTTGACGGTGACGGGAACGGCGTCGGGCCGACGGGAGGCGCTGCGGGCGGGGCCGGTGGCGGTGCTCGCCCCGGCCGCGGCGATCAGGGCGCGGGCCCGGTCGGGGGCGACGGCGGGAACGGTGATGTTGACGGGGACGGTCTGGCGGTAGCGGGGCAGGTCGGTAGTCCCGACTGTGGCCTGTTCGAGGGCGGCGGCCAGCCAGGGGGCGCAGGCGTCGGCGTCGTAGTCCCAGAAGGGGGCGAGTTCGCCCCAGCCGGCCGGCCCGTGCAGGAGCACGCCGTCGCGGCGGGTCAGCCCGCGGAAGGGGGTGCGCATGGCGACATCCCAGACGACGGCCTGGTCGATTCCGGCCAGCAGCCGCCCGCCGACGCCGGCGCGCAGGGCGTCCAGATCGAGTTCGCCGCGGGCGCGGGCCGACGCGGACGCCGGGCCGCGGTTGGGGATGGTCACGCGGACAGGATAGCCAGGCGGCGGGGTCGTGACGGCGGGGCGTGACGATCAGTGCCTAATGGCAACCGATTCGGCCGTCAATCCTTGTCCATGCCGTAGAACACCTTGCTGGCGGCATCGACGGCGTTGTCCTGCCTGGTGACCGTCTCCAGGCCAGTGAGTCGCTGGGTCTGCGAGGCGGCGGCGTTGGTGAGCGCCAGCAGCGGCGGCTCGTAGGATGCGAGTTCGCCGCTCAGTTCGGCTCCCGTCGCCGCGATCGGTATTACGAGGATCGTGTCGGCGGCAACGGGTTCGGGGATCGGGTACGAGGCGCGCAGTACAGTGAGCGGGAGAGTATTGCCAAGGTGGCGGACCCGCGAAGAAGGGCAGCAGCCAGCGGTCCCAAGTCAATACGAGTAACACCATGCCCACCAGGTATATCGCCATTGGAGACAGGCAGCGCACCCAGAGGCTGATCCGGTCCGCGAAGCATGCCATCACCGTCGGAGTCACCAGTCCCGCGAAGAACGGTGCCGCCAAGACAATCCCGTCCCACGGAGCCGGCCAACACCTCGGGTAGGTGCATGTCCCATAGGTCCCCGCACCCGCCATTAGGAGAATAATGAACGCCATGCAAACAGCACTCAGCGCTACCACGGCCGCCGCCACAACATCATAACGGCCCTTGGTGCGCCACTTCGGAATGAGAGCAAAACCGAGCGCCGCCTCCAGCGTAGAGCGTCACCAGACAAAAGTGAATGTTCCATCCCCCTTCATTATCCGCGTGACCATCCCGCTGTCGGCCGCCATATTCGGCCGTACCACCGAAAGGCCTGAGGCCACGGCAGCCCTATGCGCACCCCACAGCAGCAGCGCGAACCCGGCCAGCACCATGACTGTCCGCAAGATGAAACCGAGCCCAACCAGAAGCCACTCGTGAACCTTTGCGTCAGTCCTCATCTTCCATCGCCTATATCGATATTGCTCCAGCCGCCTCCACAGATTCCCTAAACCTCCGGATGACCGGAGGTCCCAGATCAGTCGGCCTGCGCCGTCGCGGCCGGGTCGCCGAGAGTGGCGACCATGACGGCCTTGATGGTGTGCATGCGGTTCTCGGCCTGGTCGAAGACGATGGAGGCCTCGGACTCGAAGACGTCCTCGGTGACCTCCAGGCCGTCCATGCCGGTGGCCTGGTAGATCTCCTCCCCGATCGTGGTCTCACGGTTGTGGTAGGAGGGCAGGCAGTGCATGAACTTGGCCTGCTCCCCGGCCTTGGCCATCAGGGCGGCGTTGACCTGGTAGTCGCGCAGCAGCTCGATGCGCTCGTTCCACACGTCCTTGGGCTCCCCCATGGAAACCCAGATGTCGGTGTGCACGAAGTCGACCCCGGCCACGCCCTCGTCCACGGACTCGGTGAGCGTGATGCGCGCGCCGGTGTCGGCGGCCAGAGCCCGGGCGGCGGCGACGCACTCGTCGTCGGGCCACAGCGCCTCGGGGGCGACGATGCGCACGTCGGCGCCGAGCAGGGCACCGGCCACCAGCAGGGAGCGACCCATGTTGAAGCGGGCGTCGCCGACGTAGGCGTAGGAGATCTCGCCCGCGGGCTTGTCGGTGTGCTCCAGCATGGTCAGGCAGTCGCACAGCATCTGGGTGGGGTGCCAGTCGTCGGTGAGCCCGTTCCAGACGGGCACGCCCGACAGCTCGGCCAGCTGGGCAACCTTGGCCTGGGAGTCGCCGCGGTACTCGATGCCGTCGAACATGCGTCCCAGCACCCGGGCGGTGTCCGCCACGGACTCCTTGTGGCCGATCTGGGAGCCGGAGGGGTCCAGGTAGGTGGTGTGGGCGCCCTGGTCGTGGGCGCCGACCTCGAAGGAGCAGCGGGTGCGGGTGGAGGTCTTCTCGAAGATCAGGGCGATGTTCTTGCCCACCAGGTGCCGGGCCTCCCGCCCGGCCCGCTTGTCCGCCTTCAGCTGCGCCGCCAGGCCGATCAGCGTCATCCACTCCTGCGGCGTGAAGTCGAGCTCACGCAGAAAGCTGCGGCCCCTCAGCGAGGCGAGGACGGCGGAGTCGGGGGCCGGGATGGCGGCGGGCATACGGGGGTCCTTTCAACGCAGCGAGTCGAGTCGAAGCAAGGCTACCGGCTGGCGCACAACATCCCCACACCTCCCCCGCGGGAATGACCATCACTCCATGGGACCCGCACGCGACAAGGACGTCGCCCCGGGATATGACAGGCAGAAAAGTGTCCATACTCGGGACAAACGGGCTTGCAGCCAGGAACTCCGATCTCGGGAACCGCAGAATCAAGCCATTTCGTTGTGCCAGCTTGGGGTGACCAACGGCGTTTGTCCCGATTCTGGACACGTTCTCCGGCCGTCCAGAGAGGCGCCGAGCCGATACTTGGCGGGCAGGGGGACGTAGCCTCGCCCCATGGGAGTGGTTGACGATCTTCGCCGAGTGGTGGCGGCGGCGCCCCGCCTGGACGGGCTGGAGTCGCGGCGAGAGCGTGCGCGGAGACTGAGGTCTTCCGGGGGCGCCCTGCGGCGCTCGGCCGTCCTCGTCCTGTTCGGGGTGGGCGAGCAGGCGGCCTCCCGTGGGGTGCACGCCGACGGCGAGGGCGCGTCGGTGGGCGACCTCGACGTCGTCCTCACGGTGCGCTCCGAGGCGCTCAGTCACCACCCAGGCGAGGTTGCCTTCCCCGGCGGCGGGCTGGAGCCGACCGACGACGGCGATCCCATGGCAGCGGCCTTGCGCGAGGCGTGGGAGGAGACGGGCATTGAGCCGTCCGACGTGACCGTGCTCGGCATGCTGCCGGAGGCGGCGCTGACCGCATCGGCGAACCTCGTGACCCCGGTGCTCGGCTGGTGGGCGTCACCTCGGGACATGCGGCTGGACGGTACGGAAACGAGGTGGGCGACGCGGGTGGGGGTGGGCGCGCTTGTGGATCCGGCAGCACGGCGGACGTGGGTGCTGGAGCGCGGTGGCCATGTGTGGCGCGGCCCCGCCTTCATCACCGGCGACGACGGACCGCTCGTATGGGGCTTCACCGCTGCGGTGCTGTCCACGGTGATCGACGTCGCGGGCTGGGCGGTACCGTGGAACGAGGGCCGAGAGATCAGCGTCAGAGGGTGAGCGTCACGCGCCTCAATCGCCTCGGACACCCGAGCGAGCTCGGCGTCGGCCGTCTCAGACGGCGTCGCGGGTGACGGGGCAGGTCATGCAGTGGGCGCCGCCGCGACCGCGCACCAGCTCGACGCCGGGCGTCTCGATGACCTCCACGCCCGCCCGGCGCAGCACGTCGTTGGCGCTCTGGTTGTGGGCGTAGCCGATGACCCGCCCCGGCGCCAGGGCGACCACGTTGCAGGAGTCGCGGGACAGCTCGCGCAGCGCCTCGGCCTCGTCGGACATGTCGGGGCTGATGACCTTGAAGGCGTCGATGCCGGCGGCCCGGGCGAGGACGGCGTCCATGTCTCCGCCGTCGTGGACGGTGACGTGCAGGGCGGAGCCCTTGGTGGAGCCGTGGTTGGCGCCGGGCTCGATCTCCACGGTGGTGACGTCATTGAAGCCTGAGAAGCGCAGGTAAGTGTCGGGGGCGACCATGGTCATGAGCGTGTCCAGGTGCATGACGGCGTCGAGCTCGGTGTAGAAGGCGCGGTCGGGCATGTGCACGCCGATGACCCGGTCGGCGACGCCGTCGGCGAACAGGCGGGTGGCCAGGCGCTCCACGCCCGCTGCCGACGAGCGGTGGGTCAGTCCCATGACCAGGGTGCGGTTGCCCAGCACCTGGAAGTCGCCGCCCTCAACGGTGGCCGGGGAGGCGCCGTGCGGCTCCACCCACAGCGGGCCGCGCTCCCCGGAAGTCCGCTCCGACGACGTCGACGACGGCGCGCCCGGAAGCGGGGCGAGGTCGATCCGGCCGGCGAAGGCGGGGTGGAAGCGGTAGACGGCCTCATAGTTGACGGCCTCGCGGCGGCGCGGGGCCAGCGCCATGGTGTTCACGGACACGCCCCCGTACAGCCAGGAGGAGGTGTCCCGGGTGAACAGGTGGTTGGGCAGGGGGGTTACCACGAACTGCCCCTCCAGGGTGGACAGGTAGGTGGTGGCGAACAGGGTGGCGGCGTCGGCGGGGTCCAGGCGCTCGCGCAGCTCGTTGCGGGTGATGCCGGCCAGGAGGACCTCGGCGAGTTCGGCGTCGGGCAGGCCGCCCAGGAAGTCGATGAGCACCTCGGAGGTGGACACGCCTACGGCCTGCGGGCCGACCGTCTCCTCCAGGACCAGGCGGCGGGCCTCCGGGACGGCCAGGGTCTCGGTGAGCAGGTCGCGGAAGTCGTGGACGATCACGCCCTCGGCGCGCAGGATGGCGGTGAAGGCGTCATGCTCGGCCTGGGCGCGGGCGATGTTCAGGGCGTCGTCGAACAGCAGGGAGTTGGCGTTGATAGGCGTGATACGGGCGATTTCCCGCCCGGGCCGGTGGACGATGACCTCGCGCAGGCGGCCGGTCTCGGAGTCGACCCGCCCGCCGCCGGCGGAGCGCGGGATGACCGTGCGGTCGGCGGGGTCCGGGACGGTCTGGGGGCTCTGCGTCATGAGCGTCATGGGCACAGGCTAGCCGGGTCGAGCGGCGGGCGTGTGCGCGAGCACTGTGAGCCGGGCATGTTGCGCGCCTCGGGCGCCCCGCCGTGAGACGGAATGTCCGAGTTCGGCGCAAACGACTCCGACGTTTCCTGCGACCGCGGGCAAAACGTTGGAATCATGGGGTATCAGAAACGGACCCAGCGGTCGCCAACGGCCTTTGTGCCGATCCTGGACACTCTGGGGTGCTACGCACGGGAACGAGCACCCAGCGACGGGCTGCGTAGGCGGGTAGACCGCTCACATGCCCAACGTCACCCCGGACTCCAGCGCCGCACCCTCCGGGCAGCTGGTTTGTGCCCGCCCGGGACTCCCGGCTCTGCGCCCGGCGCGCTGGCCGACGGCGGTGGGGCCAGCCGGGCCCGGCGCCCGCACCTGTCCCAGACCCCTACTTGGAGCGACTCCCTCCAGTTGGACCCCGAATCGGCGGTTGGACCGCCCAGCTGCGGATGGACCGTCTTAAACGCGCTGTTATGTCTCAGGACATCGGTGACAGTTCTGCCTCAGGACATCGGTGACAGTTCTGGGGTGTTTGGTGGTGACACTTCGGGTCGGATTGGGGCATGAGCTCAACGAACCGTCGTGTTGATCCGCGTGTGCGTCTGGCGATCGTCCGGTGGCCGGATGACGCCCCGCGCGGGGCGGTGACCACCTTCTGCGCCGAGCAGTCCATCTCCCGTAAGACCTTCTATGCGATCCGCGCCCGCGCTCGTACCGAGGGCGAGGCCGCGGCTCTTGAGCCTGGCTCCACCAGGCCGCGTAGGAGTCCGTCGGC
>NZ_FNIM01000035.1 GCF_900103885.1 Actinomyces ruminicola | reverse complement strand
CAAACAAAACAAAAACCAAACAAAGAAACCAACAAAAAACACCAACCAAAACAAACAAACACGACACACTATCGAGATCCCAAACAACACACCCATGAGAGCCCTGCCGCCCCTGAAGGAGCAGCGCCTCTCTCAAGGCACCGGAGTAGATTAGCCGGGCCATTCGGAACCCGTCAAGCCCAAGATCAGTGATCCTGCTCTCTTCGGAATTCCTCACTCGACGTCGGTGACGTCGAACGAACCGGAATCCGCTTCGGACTGCCGCTCGCGCCCGAAGGCGGTTGCGGCGGCGGGGAGTACTTTACGCATACCGCCTTCGGCCACGTCAAACTCGGCGGCAGTGACCTCCGGCACCCCACACGTCCGTCGCCTCCCATCACGACGACGCAAGCGAGAGACAGGCAGACGAGTATTCCCGACCTCCCGCGCCTGAGGACGCACCTGGGCGCGTAAACGCCCGTGATTCGGGATAACGTCAGCACATGGGTACCCCGATTTCGCGTCCAGGCTGTGAGCGCTACGTCGTGGACTACGACTGGTTGTGGCAACGGCAGGATCCTACGGCGGCGGCAACGCTGAGGGTGTCGGTCTCACACGCGACGCCACAGGTGGCAGCACAGGCGTTGTGTCGGTTGCTCGAGTCGCTCCCGAGCGATGCTGGGGGAGTACGCGGGTCAGGAGGATGGGCGGTGTACCCGGTGGCCGGCAATCCGTGTGCACTGGATCTTGTATCCGGCGGCCAGGACGTGGCCGACGGTATCCAGGCCGGCGCGGACGCCGTCTTCGACGCCTTGGCGCCGGTTGACGGCATTGGGCTGACCTGGCACCAAGTCACCACCGAGGCCGTACCCAGCTCGATTCCGGGCCCGCACCCATGCTTGCCAGAGGAACGCCTGCCGGAGGCATGAGCCGGCGGCCGACGCGACTCTTCGCTCCAGCCGGACAAACGCGTGCAGCCGGAGTCGGCGCCAAGGTCTACGGGCGTCCCAGGAAGAACTCCCACTCGCGCCGGATCAGACCGTCTTCGACGTCGAACACTTCCAGGGACCGTTCGCCGAGCTCGTCGACCAGCACTGCGGCAATCCGACCCCGCCGATGATCGACCATGGTCTCCACACAACGAAACTTGGTGGCGGCACCGTCGTAGGCGGATCTAATCGCCTGCAAGTACGCCTCTCTTCCAACGACCCGGCGCTCGCGGCCGACATCTATCAGGCTCCACTCGACTTGCGGGTGCAAGAATCCAGCGTAGGTGCGCCAATCCCTCGCGTTCTCGACCGCGAAGAACTGCCTCAGTAGCCGCTCCAGCTCACGGCTTGATGCTGCCTCCACATGCTGATCCTATCGGTCGAGTGCAGCCGCGGATCCGCCCTTGTGCCACCATGGCGGTTCGACGGCGGCACGGCTGCGGTAGGCGGTGAGCAGCTGCGGGTGGGCCGCCTGGCCGACCGGATCGAGCTTGCGCACTGACGGCACCCCGGATAGCCTCTAACGCCCCGGCAGCGAGGCGTTCAGACTCGACCAGTGCGCGAAGCATTGACCAGCCGGGCAGGTCCAGGAGCATACGTGGACACTCGCACATTCCTTGAGATCGTCGGATGGATCGGTTCCGGTCTCGTTGTCATCTCCCTGGTGGTCGCCAATCAGCGCACTTTCCGCAGCCTCAACCTCACCGGGTCGCTCATCGCCACTGCCTACAACATGATTCTCGGTGTCTGGCCGGCCGTCGGCATGAACGCCACGATTGCGCTCATCGACTTGTACTGGCTGCTCCGCCTACGGCGTCGTCCCTTGCGCCGGATCCCCGGAGCGGGAATCGCCGCCGAGCCCGGAGCGCCGCGTCGCACCTTGGACGACTCGCTTTCACTCGACTGATTCCGCGGGCACAGCGGCTGCGGCAAGCCTCGCGGCGGCGTCGATCGACGGACGCCCGCCGCGGCCCACCCGTTGGAGGCGCATGGGCTGCGGCGGCAGGCGCGGAATTCACCGCGGCGGTCAAGTCTCTTGGTGTGGTGTAGATCTGGTTATGCGGTGATGGCCATGATGGGGTGGGTGGTTTCGGCTTGTTCGTGGAGGATCCGTGT
>NZ_FNIM01000002.1:41717-210820 GCF_900103885.1 Actinomyces ruminicola | reverse complement strand
CGCCCGCACCCGCAGCGCCTGGGTGCGCTGATCAGCACTGATAGCCGACGGACTCCTACGCGGCCTGGTGGAGCCAGGCTCAAGAGCCGCGGCCTCGCCCTCGGTACGAGCGCGGGCGCGGATCGCATAGAAGGTCTTACGGGAGATGGACTGCTCGGCGCAGAAGGTGGTCACCGCCCCGCGCGGGGCGTCATCCGGCCACCGGACGATCGCCAGACGCACACGCGGATCAACACGACGGTTCGTTGAGCTCATGCCCCAATCCGACCCGAAGTGTCACCACCAAACACCCCAGAACTGTCACCGATGTCCTGAGGCAGAACTGTCACCGATGTCCTGAGACATAACAGTGCGGCGTGGGCGGTCCAAAGCGACGTAAGGGGTCCGAACCGGCGCAAGGGGGTCCAAACTCGGGGCGGTTCACCGTCGATGCACGGTCGGTGTACACCTGGGAGCACCCCTGACCGGGCGGACCAGCACCAGGCGGCGTGGCGGCCGGGGCCCGGCAGGCGGTGCACCTCCGGCGCCGTGATCCAGCTGCGGCGGCGGCCGGACTCCTTCATAGGGGCCTGGCGGATCGGGCAGAGCCCTTGCCCGCAGGGACCGTGTTCCCACGGCCCGCACATCTGCCCGCGGATGCCAGGCACCGGCCCGGATTAACCCCCCAGACCATAACCCTCACCGACCTTCCCGCACCACAGCAACCACGACCCCGATCTTAAGCACCACCATCGCGCCGACAACCCGCGAATGTGTGTGCGGTTCAGGCGTGACGGTTCGGGCGTTCACCACCACAGCGGCGCACACACCAGGAACCCCGGGGGCGCAGTGTCCCAAACCGGAGTAACTCATTACGGGCTACCGGGTTCGTTCGGTCTGAGTGCGCATCTGAAGATGGCGGATCGGCCCAGTCCTGCCGGGTGGCTAAGCCTGAACGTGCCTGTTGGCCGGCCGCAGGTCAAGCAGCGCTGCCGCCGTCGGCGACATCCCGCAGCCATTCTCATAGAAGGCCGCCAGGGGCGGGTCGTAGTCCACGTGCAGCCACCGGCACCCACGGCGGCGCGCCTCCTGAGCGGCGGTGTCTACCAGGCGAGTACCGGTTCCCAACCCCTGACGCCTCGGGCTGACGCAGGTGTCCATGAGGATCGCATGGAGCCCGCCGTCGCCAAGCACATTGACGAAACCGACGAGCTCGGTCTCCAAACGCGCCGTGACCCAGAACAGACTGTGGCCCCTGAGCCGCTCCACCCATGCAGGTGGCGGGCTGGCGGGTTCCAACCCGAAGGCCTCTGCGTGGAGACGCTCCAACTCGGCATCATCTATGGAGCCACAGATGGACAGGGTCGGCAGAAGCGGCTTGTCTGGTCGGCGCTCGGTCACACAGCCGATGGTAAGGATCGATCGAACGGACCGCAGTCTGCTGCCACACCGAGATACCCGCGCCACTCCAGCGGCCAACCACGGCCGCCATATCTACCGATCTCGGCATGTGACTTCTACCGATCTCGGGGGAACTCAGCCGATCCGCCAGCGCTGCTTCAGGTCCTCCACGTACAGGCGCATCTCGTCGACCATTCCGGTGCCGACGTTGCGCGCCGCAGCCGTGTCGGGCGTGGTGGCGCACAGCCACTGGATCTGCAGCCCATCGCTCAGCGCCACCACCGAGCGGGCGATCAGACGCGAAGGAGCCTCGGGGCGCACCGTTCCGGCGGCCTTGCCCCGTTCCAGGCTCTCCTCGATCTGGGCGATGGAATCGGCCAGGTGACCTGCGAGCCAGGCGTGCGCCGGGTGCTCAACCGCCAGGACGGCGGGCGTCGTCGCCGTGTAGATCGCCACCAGTTCACGATGCCGCGTGTTGTGCTCCACCAGGGCGGTGAAGGCGTCCAACAGCCGCCAGGGATCGTCCCTGAACTCCTCGTCACCCAGCAGGTTCGCCCGGTCCTCGCGGTCGCGCCGCTCCAGCACCTGGGCGAACAGCGCCTCCTTGGAGGCGAAGTGGTGCAGCAGCCCGGCCTTGGAGATCTCGGCGGCGGCGGCGATGTCCGCCAGCGAGGTACCCGCGTAGCCGTGGGCGCCGAACAGGGCGACGGCCTCGTTGAGGATGCGTTCGCGCTTGTCCTCGCTGCCTGCCGGCGGCCGACCGGGGCCGCGCCAGCGCCCGCCCGTGGAGGCGGGGGCGGCCGTGTCGGAGGCGGCCGGGTCATGAGCCGAGGTAGAAGACATGCCCATATTCTGGCACCGATGCGCCGGCGGGCCCGGGCGGCGTGTCCATGCCGTCCGGGCCCGCCGGAGTCGGTCCGCCGGGGAAGGAGCGGAGCCGTCGTCGGCGGCCCTCCCGCGGCTGGTCCGATTCAGGCGACCGGGGTCGCCGCCGACGGCGCCCAGGCCTCCCCGCGGGCCGTCAGCGCCAGGCCGGCGAGCACGCCCTCGGGACTGACGTCGACGACGACCTCCTGGCCGTCGAGCACGTCGCCCGCCAGCAGCATCCGGGCCAGCCGGTCACCGATCTCGCGCTGCACCAGACGGCGCAGCGGCCGGGCGCCGAAGGAGGGGTCGTAGCCCTCGTCGGCCAGCCACTCGCGGGCGGCGTCGGTGACGGTGAGGGTGAGTCGGCGGTCCTGCAGCCGCTCGGACATGCGGGCGAGCTGGATGTCGACGATCCTGCCGAGCTCCTCCTTGGTCAGCGCGTCGAAGATCAGCGTGTCATCCAGCCGGTTGAGGAACTCCGGCTTGAAGGCGCCGCGCACCGCGGTCATCACCGAATCGCGCTTCTCGTCCGGGGACAGCATCGGGTCGATGAGGAACTGGCTGCCAAGGTTCGAGGTGAGCACCAGGATGGTGTTGCGGAAGTCGACGGTGCGGCCCTGGCCGTCGGTCAGGCGACCGTCGTCGAGCACCTGCAGCAGGATGTCGAAGACCTCCGGGTGGGCCTTCTCCACCTCGTCCAGCAGCACCACCGAGTAGGGGCGGCGCCGCACGGCCTCGGTGAGCTGACCGCCCTCCTCGTAGCCGACGTACCCCGGAGGGGCGCCGACCAGGCGCGCGACCGAGTGCTTCTCGGAGTACTCGGACATGTCGATGCGCACGATGGCGCGCTCGTCGTCGAACAGGAAGTCGGCCAGGGCCTTGGCCAGCTCGGTCTTGCCCACACCCGTGGGTCCGAGGAACAGGAAGGAGCCGGTGGGCCGGTCGGGGTCGGACACGCCCGCGCGGGAGCGGCGCACGGCGTCGGACACGGCGGTTACGGCGGCCTTCTGGCCGATCAGCCGCTCACCGATGACCTCCTCCATGCGCAGCAGCTTGGCCTGCTCGCCCTGCATGAGCTTGCCGACCGGGATGCCGGTCCAGGCGGAGATCACCTCGGCGATCTCGGTGGGACCGACCTTCTCCGCGATCATCGGCTCCGGGGCACCGCCCTCGCGCTCGACGCCGTCCGGGCCGACGACGGTGGTGTCGGTGGCCTCGACGTCGCGGATCTGCTTCTCCAGGGCGGGCATCTCGCCGTAGCGCAGGCGGCCGGCCTCCTCGAAGCGGCCCTCGCGCTCGGCCAGGTCCGCCTTGGTGCGCAGCTCGTCCAGCTGCGCGCGCAGCTCACCGACCTTGTTGTGTCCGGCCTTCTCCGCCTCCCAGCGGGCGTTGAGGGAGGCCAGGCGCTCGGCGGCGTCGGCCAGTTCGGCGCGCAGCCGCTCCAGGCGGTCCACGGCGGCGGGGTCGGCGCGGTCCCCACCCTCTTCCAGCGAGTCGGCCAGGTAGGACTCCTCCATGCGCATGCGGTCCACCCGGCGGCGCAGCTCGTCGATCTCCACGGGCGAGGAGTCCAGCTCCATGCGCAGCCGGGAGGCGGCCTCGTCGATCAGGTCGATGGCCTTGTCGGGCAGCTGGCGGCCGGAGATGTAGCGGTCGGAGAGGGTGGCCGCGGCCACGAGCGCGCCGTCGGAGATGGTGACCTGGTGGTGGGCCTCGTACTTGGGGGCGACGCCGCGCAGGATGGCTACCGTGTCATCCACGGAGGGCTCGCCCACGTACACCTGCTGGAAGCGGCGCTCCAGGGCGGGGTCCTTCTCCACGTGCTCGCGGTACTCGTCCAGGGTGGTGGCGCCAACCAGGCGCAGCTCGCCGCGGGCCAGCATGGGCTTGAGCATGTTGCCGGCGTCCATGGCGCCCTCGGAACCGGCGCCCGCGCCGACGACGGTGTGCAGCTCGTCAATGAAGGTGATGATCTCGCCGTCGGAGTCCTTGATCTCCTTCAGCACGGCCTTCAGGCGCTCCTCGAACTCGCCGCGGTACTTGGCGCCGGCGACCATGCCGGCCAGGTCCAGGGCCACGATGCGCTTGCCGCGCAGGGAGTCGGGGACGTCACCAGCCACGATGCGCTGGGCCAGCCCCTCGACGACGGCGGTCTTGCCGACACCGGGCTCGCCGATGAGGACGGGGTTGTTCTTGGTGCGGCGGGACAGCACCTGCACCACCCTGCGGATCTCGGCGTCACGGCCGATCACCGGATCCAGCTTTCCCTCGCGGGCCGCCTCCGTCAGGTCGGTGCCGTACTTCTCCAGGGACTTGTAGGTGCCCTCGGGGTTGGGCGAGGTGACGCGGGCGGAGCCGCGCACCTGCGGCAGGGCCTCGCGCAGCCTCGGGGCGGTGGCGCCGGCGTCGGCCAGCAGCTTGGCGACGGGGTCGGCGGAGGCGTTGCCGGCGGCCAGGCCGATGAGCAGGTGCTCGGTGGATACGTACTCGTCCCCGAGGCGCTTGGCCTCGTTGCCGGCGGCCTCCAGGGCGGCCAGGAAGGCGCGCGAGGGCTGCGGCTGAGCGACGGAGGAGCCGGAGCTGGCGGGCAGGCCGGTCAGGATGCGGCGCGTGGCCGCCCCGACCGTCTGGCGCGCACCGGGGTCGGCGACGACGGCGGCGAGCAGGCCGGCGGCGACGCCGTCCGTCTGAGCCAGCAGCTCCGAGAGCAGATGCGCGGTGTCGACCTGCGGGTTGCCGGCGGCGGCGGCCGCCTGCATGGCTCCGGAGATCGCCTCCTGCGAGCGGGTGGTGAAGTTCGTGTCCATGTGGGACCTCCTTGACGTGGGTGCCCGGACTCATGCTCATGCGGCCCGGAGTTCTGCACGCCTCAACCGACGCAACCTTGAGTCTATTCCGCTCAACTTTAAGAGAGCCTGGGTGAGGGGCGGCTACCTGGTCACAACCGTCACTCCGCATCGACCGCGAAGAACCCCGCATGGGGAGTCCTGCCCATTTCGTTATCGGATCCCGTTCCATAGCCTGGCGGCACACACCTGCCCGAACATTCCTGAGATTTGGAGATCCCATGAAACGCACGCCCCGCCTGGCAACCATCGCCACCACCACCCTCACCGCTGTCGCCCTGACGGTGTCCATGTCCGCCTGCTCCTCCGGTTCCGACGACGCCGCGGACCAGGGCTCCGACCAGGGGGTCACCGCCGACGCCGGCACGGACGCCACCGCTGAAGACACGGACGCGGGCGACGCCGAGGCGAGTTCCGCACCCACCGTCCCCGACGGCTACTCCCTCACCGAGGTGCCCGACGCCGACCTGGCTATCGCCATTCCCTCCGACTGGACCACGCTCACCGGCGACGACGTCGCCGACGCAGAACGCGTGGCCGCCATGGCCACCGCCCTCAACACCACCGAGGACGACGCCAGGAGCAGGCTGGAGATGCTGTCCCTGTACAGCATCGACATGAACGAGGACAGCAGCGGCTACGGCGAGACCCTCAACGTACAGATGCTCGCCGAGCCCAATCTGCCCAGCGAGGACCAGCTCACCGGGATGATCGAGGCGCAAAGCACCACCGAGGTCACACTGGATGCCGGCGACTACTCCACCGTGACCACCGGCTCCGGCGCCGACGCCATCATGCAGGTCTACGACCTTGTCTACGCTGACGGCAGCTCAATCCCCAGCGCCTACCTCGTCCTGCCGACCGCCGATGGCAGCCAGACCGCTTACGTGGCGATCAGCACCACCTCCGCCGAGCGGACGCAGGAGCTGGCCGATGTGATCCTCAGCTCGGTCTGATCCGAGACACACTGTTACTCGATTCGTTATCGTTGGGGCGAGAACGCAGTCGTGTTCTCGCCCCAACGGCTCCCTGACGACCCTCAAGGCAGCACTCGCCGTCGTCAGTCACTCGACAAGGAATCCCATGGCTCACCCATCCCGCAGAACCGCCCTGACCACCGCCTTCGCCGCCGCGCTGGCGACCTCGCTGGTCGCCTGCTCCGGCTCCAACAGCGCGGACAGCACCAGCACCGCCACCGAGCAGGAGAACTCACAGACCGCGACGGAGGCGAACGGCTCGGCGGACAACGGATCGGACTCGGCCGCCACCGTTCCCGACGGCTACACGGCCGTCAAGCTCCCAGACATCAACATGTCCTTCGCGGTCCCCTCCGGCTGGGAGACCCTCACCTCCACCGACGCGGCTGACGCCGAGCGCGTGAGCGCATTCACTCAGGCGACGGGCCTGGATGCGGACTCCGTCCAGTTGAAGCTCGAGACGTACTCGATGCTCTGCGCCGCCGTTGCGCAGTCCGACACCACCGAGGAGATCGATGTCCGGGTCGACGCCACCGTGAACGAGCTGCGCACGGAGGAGGAGATCTCCGCGGACAACAAGGAGAACGGCCTCGGGGCCGTTGACCTCAGCGTCAGCACCACGACGACGGGCACCGGCGCCGAGGCCAGGACGATGAGCTACTCCATCGACCTGTTGGGCAAGATGCAGTACACCACCATGATCAACACGCTAAACCCGGATGGGAATGGCATCGTCCTCTTCTCAATCACCAGCACCGCATCCGCCGAGCGGGCGCAGGAGCTGGCCGAGGCGATCCTAAGTTCCATCTGACCCCGACCGCACACCGACGCCCCCGCCCCACGACAGGGGTCGAAGCCTCACCCGCCGGAACTCAATCGAAACGGACTTCCATGCACCGCCTGCCCCGCCGGACCGTACTTGCCGCCGGCCTCACCCTGGCCGCGTCGCTGTCCGCGGCGGCATGCTCCGCGGACACGAACTCATCCGACGGCCCCACCACGCCCGACGGCTACACCCTCACCGAGGTGCCGGACTTCGACTTCTCCCTGGCCGTACCCACCGACTGGACCACGCTCACCCACGACGACCTGGACGACGACGAGCTGGTGGCCACTGTCGCCGAGGCGCTCGGACAGGACGCGGACTCGCTGCGTGATACCGCCGATACCTTCCACCTGATCAGCGTTGACGCCGATACCACCGGCTATGCGGAGAACCTGGCGGTCTCCCAGTACGAGCTCGAGGACGGCCTGCCGCCCGCGGAGGAACTCGCGGAGGTCACCGACGACGACCAGGTCAGCTCCAGCGACCATGCGCAACGGACCACCGGATCCGGCGCCGACGCCGTCCTCTACACCGCCAGCGGAACGCTGAGCGGCTCCGGCGAGGCCTTCCACATCGCCTTCATGGCCGTGTCGATGGACGCCGGGGCCACCGCGAGCGCCGACGCCGCCACCGCCCCGAGCACGGCGACCTTCGTCATGATCAGGGCCGCCTCGGCAGATCGCGCCCAGGAACTGGCCGATGTCGTCCTCGGCTCCGTCTGACCGGGCCCCGATTGACACCCGGCTGGTTCCCGCTGGGGTGGGATGCGGGAATCCGGCTCGCGCCCACCGCCAACAGCTCATACCGGAACCTTCAGCAGCACCCGCAGCAGCCAACCCAAAGGATTCCCATGACCCGCCTGCCCCGCAGAACCGCCCTGACCGCCACCTTCACCGCCGCGCTGGCGGCCTCGCTCGTCGCCTGCTCCGGCTCCAACAACGCGGAAAGCACCGCCACCGCAACCGCGCAGGAGACGGCACCGGCCACGCCTTCGCCGAGCCCGAGCCCAACCCCCGCCAACACCATGGTCGAGTTCCCCGACGGCAGCTACGCAATCTGGATCCCGTCCGACTGGGCGGTACTCACCAGTGACGATGCCGACGACGACGAACTCGTGAACGCCTACGCCCAGGCCACGGGCCAGGACGCGGATGCGGCACGGCAGAGGCTCGGGACCTACCAGGTGATCAGCGCCAGCCACGCGGACTCGGGCGAGACGGCGGAGATCACCGCTCAGGTCAACCACGACTCCGCCGAGTTGCGCATGAAGGACGACTTCATGCAGGAGCTGAACGAAAGCGGCACCGAGTACACCGACTTCGATGGGACGACGCTGTACTCGACGTTTAGTACGTACACAACCGTGAGCTATACCCTGAATCAGGGCGGGACCCCGCAGTACGTCGCCGTCGTCCACACGCAGACTTCGGAGGAGAACGCCACGGTCACCGTGACGGCCTCCACCAACGCGTCCGCCGAGCGGGCGCAAGAACTGGTCGAGGAAGCGGTCCCGCTCTTATAGCCGTCGGGCACCCACACGCTCGGCGACCAAGCCGCCCTGCCATTACAAGCCACTACGAACCATCACAAACCATTACGACCACAAAGGAACCACCCATGACCCGCTCTACCCACCTGCCCCGCCCGCTGACTCTGGCCGCCACCGGCCTGGCCGCCGTCGTCCTGACCGCGTCCATGTCCGCCTGCTCGTCGAACTCAAGTGACGCGAGCTCCGCCTCCGACCCGGTGGTCGCCGTCGAAACCACCGGCACGGAGGCGGACGCCGATGCCGAAGACTCCACCGCGGCCGTTCCCGAGGGCTTCACGCTGGTCGAGGTGCCGGAGTACGGCATCTCCGTGGCCGTTCCCTCCGACTGGGACACCCTGACCTCCGCCAACGCCTCCGACGGCGAGCTGGTCGGTCGCATCGCGCAGGCACTCGGCCACTCCGAGGACGAGGTCAATGCCGACCTTGAGGACACGCCCCTGACCAGCGTTGACACCGCCTCAGACAGCGACATCCCGCCGAGCCTCGTCTTGGGCCGGGTCGATGGGGACGGCGCCCTGCCGTCCGAGGACCGCCTAAAGCAGCTGGCGGAGACCAACGACGTCGACTCCACCGACTACGAGCCGACCACCTCCGGCAGCGGCGCCGACGCCGCCGTCTTCGCGGTGCGCGCCTTGGAGGACGGCACGCAGTACTACCTCTCCGTCGTCTCCGTAACCAACGGCGATGACTCCTACTACGCGACGGTGATCATCACCCATTCAGAGCACCAGGTTAAGGAGATCTCCGACGCCGTGCTCGCCTCCCTCTGAAGCGCACGTGTCATACTGCACGAATGGGACGCCGGCCGGCTTCCCGTCAGTCGACGAAAGGAATCGCTATGGGACTCGATGACCTGAAGAAGAAGGCCGAGGGCGTCGTCAGCTCCGACAAGGTCGAGGAGGTCTCCGACAAGGTCCTCGACAAGGCCGCAGAGGCCGCCAAGAAGGCAACCGGCGGCAAGTTCGACTCCCAGGTCGACTCCGCCCGCGACGCCGCCGACAAGGCCATCGGCAACGAGTGATGCCCACTGCGGCACCGTCCGGCGCCGACCGGCCGTAGAGTCGGTCAGGTGACCACCGCGCCCGTTCCCCCTTCGTCCGCTCTGGAGCCCGTCCCCGACTGGCTCGACGACATCGAGGGGGAGCGGGCGCTGGCATGGGTGGCGCGGCGCAATGCCGCCACCCGCGCCGCCTTCGACGACGCCCCCGGGTTCGCCGAGCTGCGCGCCGACATCGAGACGATTCTCGACGCCCCGGATCGGATTCCCCGGGTCGGCCAGGCGGTCGGCGCGCTGTACAACTTCTGGACCGACGCCGGCCACCCGCGCGGCCTGTGGCGGCGCACCACCTGGGACTCCTACCGGACTGGTCCTACTACCGACTGGGAGGTGCTGCTCGACCTCGACGCGCTGGGCGCGCAGGAGCGCACCAGCTGGGTGTGGCACGGCGCCGCCGTGCTGCGCACCGGACCGCTGGCGGGCCGCCGCGCCCTGGTCACGCTGTCCGACGGCGGCGCGGACACGGATGTCACCCGCGAGTTCGACCTCGATGCGCGCAGCTTCCTGCCCGCCTCCCCCACGGCCGCAGCGGGCTTCCACCGGGAGGCGTCCAAGGGCTTCCTGGCCTGGGCCGATGACGCCGGCGAGGCGGCGCTGCTGGCCACCGACTTCGGCCCCGGCTCCCTCTCCCCCGCGGGCTACCCCCGGCAGGTGCGCCGACTGCGCCGCGGGCAGGACCCCAGCGAGGGCGAGGTGCTACTCACCGCGGCCGCAGACGACGACGGCGCCTGGGCCTACCGCGACCGTTGGGGCCGCACCTGGCTGCTGACCCATCCTGACTTCCACACCGAGGAGCTGTGGCTGCTGCCCGACGGCGCCCCTACCCTCCCGGCGGCCGACGCCGACCGGTGCCTGGCCGGCACGGGCGTGGCGGTGGCGCCGGGCGCCCTGCACGTGGACGTGCCTGCCTCGGCGGCGGTCACCCCCGCCTGGGACCTGCTGCTGATCGAGCTGCGCGATGACTGGGAGGCCGCCGATCGTTCCTATCCTGCCGGGTCGCTCCTGACCGCCCCCATCGACGCCTTCCTCGACGGCTCCCGCGAGCTCCAGGTGCTGTTCACCCCGACGCCGACCACCTCACTGAGCGGCTTCACCGTCACCGCCCATCACCTGGTGCTCACGCTCCTGGACGACTGCGTCACCACGCTGGAGGTGCTCACCCCCGCCGACCCGGACGGCGTCGGCCCCTGGTCGCGGCACCGCCCCCGGCTGGGAGCTCTCCTCGGCGACGCCGCCGCGCCCGTGGCCCCGCAGGCCCCCTCGGCACCGGCAGCGGCACCCGGGACCCTCACGGCCGCGGCCGGGTCTCCGAGTCCCGCGGCCGCAGACCCGACCCTGCTGCGGCCCGGGCGAGCCCTGCTGAACGTCTCCGCGAGCGCCGTCGATTCCCTGGAGGACGACCGGCTGTGGCTGACCGTCTCCTCCTTCACCCGGCCCAGCACCCTGGCCGTGGGCGCTCTGGATGCGGACGGCGAGCTGGACGGCGTCGAGGTGCTGCGGGCCGCGCCCGCGCGCTTCGACGCGCGCGGAGTGGTCGTTACTCAGCACGTGGCCGTCTCGGACGACGGCACGCGGGTGCCGTACTTCCAGATCGGTCGGCCCCGGCTCGACGACGCGGGCAGTCCGCTGCCGTCGCCGACGCTCCTGTACGGCTACGGCGGCTTCGAGGTCTCGCTCGGTATCAACTATCTGCCGATCACCGGCCGCGCCTGGCTGGAGCGCGGCGGCACCTACGTGGTGGCCAACATCCGCGGCGGCGGCGAGTACGGGCCGGCCTGGCACCGGACGGGACTGAAGCAGCACCGGCACCGGGTCTACGAGGACTTCGCGGCCGTGGCGCGGGCGCTGGTCGAGCGCGGGGTGACCGCCCCGAAGCAGTTGGCGGTGCACGGCGGCTCCAATGGCGGGCTGCTGGTGGGAGTCATGCTCACCCGCTACCCGCAGCTGGTGGGCGCGGTGGTGTGCGAGGTGCCGCTGCTGGACATGCGCCGCTACCACCGACTGCTGGCGGGCGCCTCCTGGGAGGCGGAGTACGGGAACCCGGACGACCCGGAGCAGTGGGAGTTCATCCGCGAGTTCTCACCGTTCCACCTGCTGCAGCCGGGGCGCACCTACCCGCCGGTGCTGCTGGTGACCTCCACGCGGGATGACCGGGTGCACCCGGCCCACGCGCGCACCATGGCCTATCGCATGCTGGCGCTGGGGCAGGACGTGACCTACTTCGAGAACGGCGAGGGCGGGCACGGGCGCGCCGCCACCAGCGCGCAGCGGGCCTACATGTACGCCCTGGAGCACGAATTCGCCTGGCGGGCGCTGACACGCCGCTGACGAACTGCTGACAAGCTAAGTGTATGCCATTACAATAGGAGACTCGCCATAGGTTCCTGCACAGGAGGGCACCATGATCCCTGTTTCCCGACGGTCTCTACTCACCGCCACGGCCGTGACTACCGCCGCGGGCGCGACGTCATCATGTGCTGCACTTGGCACCGCCACAGAGGCCGCCGGAGCGGCACTCTCCAACCCCGCCGTGCAGAGCTTCCTCATTCAACTCGCTGCCACAATTGGCGCCGAACTCGCACTGGACTGGATCCGTGGCGACACCGAACCCCTGAGCGACTGGGAGGACAGTATTGACGCAAAATGGGGCGAGTGGCACGAAAGCGATGATGTAGGCTGGTGCAGCCCGCTTAGAGTATACGTCGACAACGACAGTCGACCCAGCATTGTTGTTAAACGCTTTTATGCGGACGATGCTGAATGTAAAACCAGCGATAGGACAAGAGATCCCTTGAACGACCATGTGGGAGTTTTCCTCGATTCCGGGAAGGACGCCGTGCTCCTCCCAGCGTGGGCGTGGCAGACGGTCATGATGTTCGCGGAGCAGCAGCGGATGGGCAAGGAGGGCGCCGACCTGAAACAGGTCGACCAACTCCTGAAGCTCGCACTGCAGCCCACCAGTTCCAAGACTGACAGCCACGAAACCTGGGCGAACGCCGTGTCCACCGTATCCTGGGGCACCGTTTGTGGACCGGTGGATGTGGGCAGGATCGAAAACGACGACCACACCTATCGTGGCATCATCAAGGTTGCCGGATTCCCGGACGAGTTCGGCGAGTCCATAGTGTTTGAGAACAACCTCCCCACCGAGTCCGCATAAGCGGCTGTCCGGTTCGCGGGTGCGGCGCTTGGCCTGGGCGCTCGCCGGATGGCCGGCGGAGTGGACGGTTGGTACCCGCGGGCCGGGGCGTTCCTGCGTGCACGCAGGCAAGTGGAGCCAGCCGTGAGCGCGAGCGTACTGGGACGTCTGCTACGCCGGTTGGGCGTTAACAACGCTACTTAACGTTCTGCTGTATACCTCGGAGCCCTTCAGCAGACGGTTAACAGGCGTTGTTAACCCCTAAGTGGCGTTGCAGACGGTGAAGTTGCGTAGCAGACGGACCCGGTTCCGGGCACAGGTATACAGGTATATCGAGTTCGGCTTGTGGGTGTGGTGGGGTGGGCGGTGTACGCCCAGGCCCCCGGGGGCGGGGTGTCCGAGTTCGGCACAAAGGCCGCCGACAGCCCCGAGGGCGGGCATAGAAACCGCATGATTCCAATGTTCTGTCTGCGGCTGCCGACAGCACTGGAGCCGTTTGTGCCGATCTCGGACATTTTGGACCGCCGCACAACGGATTCCGCGCCAGCGACGACCCACCCGGCATGAATGCCCGCAAGACGCTCGGTAGTCAGGAGGACGGCGCAAACGTCTTAGCGGCGGGCGCGGGCGGCGCCGACCACGGTGGTGACCAGGCCGGCGACGCCACAGGCGCCGGCGCCCAGTATCAGCACGGCGGCCAGCGGGATGCGGTCGAAGTTCATGGGCGGCCCCACCACCAGGCCGCTGGTGCCGGCGGGGCAGGAGACGCTGTAGGCGCCGCTCTGTCGCGCCGTGAAGGTGGCGTAGGGCACCCCCGCCTCGGGGGTGTCGAGAATGACCGATACCCCGTCGGGGTCACTGACCGCGCAGCCGGTGGTGGCCGTGGCGGAGGTGCCGTACAGCCCGGCCGCCGTGCCAGCCTCCAGGTAGACCGCGCCGCCCTCGCCGAGCGGTGTGCCCTGGGTGAGGGAGCCGTCCACTGCCGCCATGACGCCGGCCACCAGCAGCAGGGGCGGCAGCACCAGCATGAGCACCAGGCCGACGCCGAGGATGCGCCACCGGTGCGGACGGCGCGGGGTGGGACCGCCGGATCCGCCGCCCCAGCGCCCGCTGGGCGCCACACCGGTGCGCCGCCGGAAGGCGTCGTCGGCCGAGGCCGCAGAGACCCGCCGCGATGCCGGGGCGGGTGCGCCCGGCGGTTCTATGCCCTGCTCGCGCAGGTAGGCGGCGAGTTCCTCGGGGCTCAGGCGCTTGCCGTAGCGGGGCTCGCCGTCCTCGGTCTCGTACGCCGCCACCGGTGCTCCGTGGTTCGCTTGCGCCGTCAGGCCGAGGCGTCGGCCTTGGGGGCGCCGACCTTCGCCGCGATCTCAATGATGAGTCGCAGGATCAGGACGTTGACCACGACCTTCGGGATGTCCACGAAGAGATTCAGCAGGAAGTCGCCGAAGCTGAAGTAGACGCTGCCGTCGTAGCTGGAGTGGTAGTAGGTCGCGTCGAATGCGCCGAAGACCCAGGCCACCAGGTACAGGACCAGGCCCACGGTGAAGATCGTCTTGCCGTACTTGGAGGCGAAGTCGCGGGCGCCGTCGAACAGGTTGGTCATGAAGGAATCGGCCTTGGGCGCGGAGCCCTGAGCGTACTGGCCGCCGGCGTAGGCGGCCTGCTGGAACTGGCCGGGGGCGGCCTGGCCGGGCTGTGCGGCCTGAGCCGGCTGGTACTGGGGCGGCTGCTGCGCCTGCTGGGGATACTGCTGCGGGTTGTAGCTGCCCGCGGCGGAACCGGCCGACGGCGGGATGTACGGCTGCCCGGGGTTGGGCGACTGAGTCATTGCGCGTGTTCCTTCGCTTCGTGTTGCAGTAACGCGATCAGCCTACCGCCCGTGGTCCGCAACCTCACTCGCCTCACCACGAGCGGCGCACCACAATGGCGGTGCCGGGCCGACCGGAGGAGCCGCCGACGGCCCCGTTCCCGGCGGCGGCCTGGGCGTCCGGCCGCGTGCGGGCGCGCCGACCGGGGGCGACCGGGACGACCTGCACCTCGCCGTCGGCGGCCGCGGCGAAGACCCGTTCGACGGCGGCCTGGCGGGCGCGCAGGGAGCGGTTCTCCTCCTCCAGCCGCTCCAGCCGCCGCTCCAGGTCGAGGATGCGGCGGATGCCCTCCAGGTTGATGCCCTCCTGGCTCAGCGCCTGCACGCGCCGCAGCCGCTCGACGTCGCGGTGCGAGTAGCGCCGCCCCCGCCCGGACGCGCGGGCGGGGGTGACCAGGCCCAGGCGGTCGTACTGCCTGAGGGTCTGGGGGTGCATGCCGGCCAGCTCCGCGGCCACGGAGATGACGTAGACGGCCCGCTCGTCGGCGTCCTCGGCGAGGAAGTCGACGCCCTGGCCCGTCAGCCGCCGGGTGGTCACCGTGCCGCCTCCCGGGCGAGGCTCGCGCGCGGATCGGACTCCATCGCCTTGTCGAAGGCCTCCAGGGCGGCCTTGGCCTCCTTGGAGAGCTTCTTCGGCACGGCCACCTGGACGGTGACCAGCAGATCGCCGGTCTTCTTGGCCGTGGCCACTCCCTTGCCGCGCAGCCGCAACACCGTGCCGGAGGAGGTGCCGGGCTTGATGCGCACCCGGCTGGTCTTGCCGTCCAGGAGCGGCACCTCGACGGTGGCGCCGAGTGCCGCCTCCTTGAGGGTGACCGGCAGGTCCATGCGCAGGTTGGCGGGGTTGACCGGATCGATGGAGTACACCGGGTGCTTGGCCACCGAGATGGTCACCACCATGTCGCCGTTCTCCCCGCCGTTCGTACCCGGCCGCCCCTTGCCGCGCAGGCGGATCTTCTGCCCGTCGTGCACGCCGGCGGGGATGCGCACGGTGATGGTGCGCCCGTCGGCGGTGAGCTCGGCGAGGGTGCCGGATACGGCGTCGCGCAGCGAGAGCGTGGCATTGGTGAGCACATCCGGCCCCTTGACCGGCTGCGGCTGGGAGGAGAACCCGCCGAAGCCGAAGGGGCCGCGTCCGCGCCGCCCGCCCCCGGCGCCTCCCGGGGCCGCGCCGCCGAACATGCGCAGCAGATCCTCGAGGTCCTCCTGGGAGGCGCCGCCGGAGGTGGAGTAGCGCACGTTCGGGCCGCCGCTGCCGAACATCGAGGAGAAGATGTCCTCGAAGCCGGCGCCGGCGCCCCCGGTGCCGGAGGTGAAGCGTGCGCCGCCGCCCGCCATGGAGCGGATGGCGTCGTACTGCTGGCGCTCCTTGGCGTCCGACAGCACGGCGTAGGCCTCGCCGATCTCCTTGAACTTCTCCGCCGCCGCGGCGTCACCGGGATTGCGGTCGGGGTGGTACTTCTTGGCGAGCGCGCGGTAGGCCTTCTTGATCGCGGCGGAGTCGGCGTCCTTGGCGACGCCTAGGACCGCGTAGAAGTCCTTGGTCATCCAGTCCTGACTGGCCATGGCTCACCGCCTCCTTTCTGTTCCTGCTTCCGTTTCGGGATCCGCCTCAGGCCGGGTTGGCGACCTGCACCCGGGCCGCGCGGACCACCCGGTCGCCGAGCCGGTAGCCGGGCTGGAGCACCAGCGCGATGCTCGGCTCGGTCACCTCGTCCGACTCGGTGGCCATGAGGGCCTCGTGGAGCTTGGGGTCGAACACGTCCCCGGCCGTGCCGAAGCGCTCCAGGCCGAACTTGTCGGCCAGGATCTGCTCCAGCTTGCCCGCAATCGTGGCGAAGGTGCCGGTCAGGTCGCCGTGCTGGCGGGCCAGCTCGATCTCGTCGAGCACCGGGATCAGGGTCTCGACGACGCTCGCCTGCCCCGCCTCGCGGTGCCCGGCCGCGCTCTCGCGCGAGCGGCGCACGAAGCCCTGGTACTCCTGCTGCAGGTTGTACAGGTCCGCACGGGCGCGGGCCAGGTCGTCGGCCGCCTGGGCGGCCTGGGCCCGGGCCTGCTCCAGCTCCGAGGGAGCCTCGAGCTCGGTGGTCTCCGCGCCTTCGGGCCCCGCCTCACCCTGTGGGGCGTCGGCCTGAGCGGAGGCGCCCAGGTCGACGCCGTCGAAGGCGGACTCGATCTCGTCGGCGAGCGCCGGATCGATCCCGCCGGCGCCGGCAGCGGCGTCGGCGGGCCGGTCCTGGCCGTAGTCCCGGCCCGAGCCGGATGCAGAGCCCTCGTCGGGGCGCTTGTCCGGGTCGGTGCTCACTTGGCGTCCTCGTCGTCGATGATCTCGGCGTCCACGACGTCGTCGTCCTCGGAGGAGGACTGCGTCTGGGAGGAGTCGGCACCGCCGGCGGCCTGGGCGGCCTGCTCGGAGGCGTACAGGGCCTGACCGATCTTCTGGGAGACCTCGTTCAGCTTCTCCTGGGCGGCCTTGACCGGCTCGATGTCGGTGCCCTCCAGGGCCTTCTTGAGCTCGTCGACGGCGGCGGAGACCTCGGAGCTGACGTCCTCGGGCAGCTTGTCCTTGTTCTCCTTCAGGAGCTTGTCGATGGAGTAGGCCTGCTGCTCCGCCATGTTGCGGGTCTCGGCCTCCTCACGACGCTTCTTGTCCTCCTCGGCGTGGGCCTCGGCCTCCTTGACCATGCGGTCGATGTCCTCCTTGGGCAGGGCGGAGCCGCCGGAGATCGTCATCGACTGCTCCTTGCCGGTGCCGCGGTCCTTGGCGGACACGTGCACGATGCCGTTGGCGTCGATGTCGAAGGAGACCTCGATCTGCGGGATGCCGCGGGGGGCCGGGGCGATGCCGGTCAGCTCGAAGGTGCCCAGGGGCTTGTTGTCGCGGGCGAACTCGCGCTCGCCCTGGTAGACCTGGATGAGCACGGAGGGCTGGTTGTCCTCGGCGGTGGAGAAGACCTCGGAGCGCTGCGTCGGGATGGCCGTGTTGCGCTCGATGAGCTTGGTCATGACGCCGCCCTTGGTCTCGATGCCGAGGCTGAGGGGGGTGACGTCGATCAGCAGCACGTCCTTGCGGTCACCCTGGATCACGCCGGCCTGCAGGGAGGCGCCGACGGCGACGACCTCGTCGGGGTTGACGCCCTTGTTGGGCTCCTTGCCGCCGGTCAGCTCGCGCACGACGTCGGTGACGGCGGGCATGCGGGTGGAGCCGCCGACCAGCACCACGTGGTCGATCTCGGACAGGGAGACGCCCGCGTCCTTGATGACGTTGTGGAAGGGGACCTTGGTGCGCTCGAGCAGGTCCGCGGTCATCTCCTCGAACTGGGCGCGGGTCAGGCGCTCGTCGAGGTGGATGGGGCCGGCCTCGCTCATGGACAGGTACTGCAGGTTGATGTCGGTGCTCATCGCGGAGGAGAGCTCCTTCTTGGCCTGCTCGGAGGCGTCCTTGAGGCGCTGCATGGCGATCTTGTCCTTGGACAGGTCCACGCCGGACTTGTCCTTGACCTGCTTGACCAGCCAGTTGACGATGCGGGCGTCCCAGTCGTCGCCGCCCAGGCGGTTGTCGCCGTTGGTGGCGCGCACCTGGATGGTGGAGAAGCCGTCGTCGTCCTTGCCGACCTCCAGCAGGGAGACGTCGAAGGTGCCGCCGCCCAGGTCGAAGACGAGGATGAGCTCGTCCTCCTTGCCCTTGTCCAGGCCGTAGGCGAGGGCCGCGGCGGTGGGCTCGTTGACGATGCGGTCCACCGTGAGGCCCGCGATGGTGCCGGCCTCCTTGGTGGCCTGGCGCTCGGCGTCGTTGAAGTAGGCGGGGACGGTGATGACCGCGTTGGTGACGCTCTCACCGAGGTAGGCCTCGGCGTCTGCCTTCAGCTTGGCCAGGATGCGGGCGCTGATCTCCTGGGCGGTGTACTTCTTACCGTCGATCTCGACGGACCAGTCGGTGCCCATGTGGCGCTTGACGGAGGAGATGGTGCGCTCGACGTTGGTAACCGCCTGGCGCTTGGCGACCTCGCCGACCAGCACCTCGCCGGACTTGGAGAAGGCGACCACGGACGGCGTGGTGCGCCCGCCCTCGGCGTTCGGGATGATGGTGGGCTCGCCACCCTCGAGTACGGCGATGGCGGAGTTGGTGGTTCCGAGGTCGATGCCTACAGCACGTGCCATGGGAGCTCCTTGATGTCTCGTAGTGTTGAAGTTGAGCGGTATGCACTCAGGATCATGGTTGAGCGGGGGCTTGTCAATTCCACACGCCACAACCTTGAGTCTGATGCACTCAACCTTGAGCGGGGCGGTTCTATTCCGCGGCGGTCATGACCTGGATTACGCCCCGCCCCTGGAAGCCGCCCGAACACACCCCGCACGCCACCCGAGCGCTACCAGAGCACCCCACCGCGCCGAGATCGGTAGAAGTTACGTGCCGAGATCGGTAGAAGTTACGTGCCGAGATCGGTAGAAGTTACGTGCCGAGATCGGTAGTAGCTGCTCGGCGCCCGGGGCCGGCCATCCTCTAAGCGCTGCCAGCGGTCGGGCCGCCGACAAATTAGGGGCGAGCATTGCCTGAAACGGTCACAAACGCCGGACACAGCAGCTCGTCCCGTTTTCGCAGCCGCGTGATTCCAACGATTACCGAGTCGCCTTCAGGCGTGGCAGGCGCGTTTGTGACCGTTTGCGACAGTGCGGAACCCTTCCGGACGGCGCGACGCCCCTCCCCGACCACACGCATAGTCTGGGTCACATGCGCCCCGAGCACCCGCACACCCGGCCCGACGTCTCCGCTGACGTCTTCGACCACCGGCGCCGCGAGGACGGCGAGCACGTCGGCTATATCGAGATGCGCCCCGACGGCAGCTTCGTGCCCTACGACCTGCTCTGGACCCCGCGCGGCGCGGACCTGGAACTGGACGAGGCCGAAGCCGTCCTCGACGAGATCGGCCTGCGCCTGCTGGCCCAGGACTGGCTCCTCGCGGAAGACGCTGGCACCGACGACGGGACCATCTGGGTACCCGTAAGAATCAGTGAGATTCACCGGGACCGCGTGGTCGTCGCCAGAGTCGCGCATGAGCTGTCGGGCCGCGTCGCGAAGGCGGTCACTTGGGCGGGAGCCGTTGAGCTGGAGCTACCGACGGCGCGCCTGCGCCCGGCACGGTGAAAAATGTCCGAGATCGGCACAAACACCACAGACACCCCGTCACGAGCACGCACAAATCCGCATGATTCCAATGATTCGAGATTCGGGTGTCGGTACTGCCGACGCGTTTGTCCCGAATCTGGACAACCTGCAGACCCGACACCGCCAACACGGCACCAACACGAGCGCAGTCATCCGGGACGCCAGTACCTCGCCAGCGCCTGAACGCCGCGTTCGACGACTGACTCGAGGGCCCGTGCGATGCGACAGATCCGGCCGGCCCGACTCGACAAGACCCGCAGCAAGGCGCCGGTCGGCCCCCGCGCAGGAACTCACCCGGCCAGAATCACACCCCAGACAGCGCAGCACAAAACTCCGTCAAACGTTCGCATGACAGCGGCGGGCCAGCTGGTTTAGGCTGCGATATGTAGTGCACATCACACTTCTTCCCTGCTCAATGAGGAGACCCCTATGGCAGAACCACCAGCACCCTCCAAGGACAGGCGCGCCACCCAGGAGGAGATCGACGCCTTCTTCGCGCCACCGCTCCAGGAGGTCAAGCCGCTATTCATCGCCTCCTACCTGGCCGCACAGCTCTTCTTCTTCATCGCCCTCATGGGACCCGCGGTCGTGTCGATCCAGAACAAGGCCATGACCTTGTTCCCGGACGACACCGCAGCCCAGGCTTCGGCCGTCTCCCAGATCGCCGGCCTGGGGGCCCTGGGCGCGGTCTTCGCCAACGTCATCTTCGGACAGGTCTCCGACCGCACCATGTGGCGCTGGGGCCGGCGCCGTCCCTGGCTGGTGATCGGCATCCTCGGCATGACCGTCGGCCTGGTGATCATGGGGCTGACCAATACCGTCCCGCTGGTCGCCATCGGCTGGCTCGTGGCCCAGATCGGCGCCAACGCGGCGCTGGCCCCCTTCGTGGCGGTGCTCTCGGACCAGGTGCCCGAGTTCCAACGTGCCCGGATCAGCTCCATGATCTCCATCGCCCAGAACCTGGCCGTGCTGGCCGCAACCTATCTATCTAACGGCCTGAAGAACAATCTCGAGGTCCTGTTCATCGCCCCGGCCATTCCGGCCATCCTGTTCATGGTCTGGTTCGCCTTCGTCCTGCCGGACAAGCAGCTGACCATCAGGCCGCCCCGGCTCGACCTCATCGGCCTGCTCAAGACCTTCTGGGTCAGCCCCATTAAGTACCCCGACTACGCCCTGGCCTGGTGGGGCCGCTTCCTCATCACGCTGTGCTCCTTCTCCTTCACCACCTACCGGCTCATGTACCTGGTCAACCGGGTCGGTCTCACGAAGGATGAAGGACTCAGCGTCCAAGCTACTTCAGTACTCATCTACACGATTGCGCTCATGGTCGCGAGCTTCCTCGGCGGCCAGCTCTCCGACCGGCTCCACCGCCGCAAGGCCTTCGTCTTCCTAGCTTCAGCACTATTCGGCGTCGGCGTCCTCATGCTGGCCCACACCACCACGGTGTCCGGGTTCTACATGGTGGAGGCGGTCATGGGCCTGGCCTACGGCGTGTACATCTCCGTGGACCTGGCGCTCGTGGTGGACGTGCTGCCCAACCCGGACAACGCCGGCAAGGACCTGGGCGTGTTCAACATCGCCAACGCCCTGCCGCAGTCGCTCGCCCCCTACATGGCCCCGTTCTTCCTGGGCATCGGCTCGCCCGAGAAGATGAACTACCCGGCCCTGTGCTACTTCGCCGGCATCTGCGCCATCATCGGCGGCGTGCTGGCCATCTTCATCAGGAAGGTGAAGTAGCCGCGCCCACCGCCCGGCGGTGCGCCCTCGACTGACGGACGGCGCGCCGCCGGGCCTCCCTCTCTCCCGCACGGACACACACGGCTCCCCACATGCAGCGCTGGTAACTTGGCGTTGCGACGCGCCGTCGCGCCACCAGCCAGCATGAAGGAGCCCCGTGCCCGTACGTCCCGACGTCTTCCCCGACCCGCCCTCCGGCCTCTCCGGCCGACTGCGCCGGTTCTGGGGGACGGGCCGCGGGCTGTGGCCGCTGTGCGCACTGGTCTTCGCCGCGTGGACCACGGTCGTGCGCGCCGGACTGACCGACCGCCTCGACTCCGCCCTGACCGCCCCCGTCCTGGCGCCGAGAACGGCTCGGGGGCAAATCCTCGAGGCGGTCTCGCTGCTGACCCACCCGCTGCTGATTTACGCGGCCATCGGCGTAGCCGCCGTCGTCAGCTACCAGCAGCGCATGCGCCGCCTGGCCACGGCCCTGGCCACCTCCCTGCTCGGTCTGCCGCTCCAGATCGCCATAGCCACCTGGATCGACCACGCCCGCCCCTCCTCGGCCTTCTCCGACTCGCTGTCCTACCGCGGCTTCGCCTATCCCGCCGGGCATGCCGTCGCCATGACCGTGGCCGCCTGGGTGCTGGTCACCCTGACCCGGGCCCGACGCCGCCCCACCTCCCAGGTGCAGCTGTGGCGCCTGGCAGGAGTCCTCGCCGTCGCCATCACCTGCGCGAGCCAGTGGGCGATGGGGCTGCAGTCCGTCTCCGACCTGATCGGCGGCGTACTGCTCGGGGCCGCCGTCGCCACCCTCGCCCTGAGCGTGGGCGGGGTTGAGGAGATCCTGGCGTCCTGGGCCCACATCGGCCTGCCGCGCACCACCGTGGACAAGCGCGCCGCCATGGTCTACAACCCCACCAAGTTCGACGACCTGTCCCTGCTGCGCCGCCGCGTGGAGTCCGAGGTGCTGGCAGCCGGCTGGCAGCCCACCCTCTGGCTGGAGACCACCCCCGACGACGCCGGCCACGAGCAGACCCGCCGCGCCCTGGCCGCCGGGGTCGACCTGGTGCTGGCCGCCGGCGGGGACGGCACCGTGCGCGCCGTCTCCGATGAGCTGGCCGGCACCGGCGTGCCCCTGGCGCTGCTGCCCACCGGCACCGGCAACCTGCTGGCCCGCAACCTGCAGGTTCCGCTGGACACCGACGCCGCCCTGCGCCTGGCCCTGTCCGGCCCCACCCGCGCCGTCGACCTCGTGCGCTGCACCTGGGACGGCGGCGAGGAGCGCTTCGTGGTGATGGCCGGCCTGGGCCTGGACGCCCGCATCATGGCCGACACCAGCGACGACCTGAAGAAGGTGATCCGCTCCGGTGCCTACGTGCTGGCCGCGGTGCAGAACGCCGTGCCGCGTCCCTTCGCCGTCGACGTGGCGCTCGACGACGGCGAGTCGACCGGCAGGTCGGCCGGCGAGCACCGGGTGGTGATGGCGCTGCTGGGCAACGTCGGCACGATCACCGGCGGCATGACGATCTTCCCGCAGGCCACTCCCGACGACGGGCTTGTGGATCTGTTGCTGACCGGCCCGAACCGGATCGCCGACTGGGCGAAGGTCGGGGCCGGCCTGCTGATCGGCCAGGACGTGGACGGCCTGAGCCACCACCAGGCCCGCCGCCTGACCCTGACCACGCCCGAGCCGGTCCCCTTCGAACTGGACGGCGACCCGGTGGGTCAAACCCGTCGGCTGGTGGCCGAGGTCGAGCCGGCCGCCCTGCGCGTCGTGGTCCCGCCCGCCTCTGCCCCCGCCTCTCGCCGAGACCGGCACAAGTAACACACCGAGACCGGCACCAATGACGTGCCGAAACCGGTCCATCCGCAAAACACGACCTTGGGGTACGTTCCACGACCCCGGGGTGGTCGTGCACTGTACCCCAAGGTCGTGCAGTGCCCCCAAGGTCGTGGAACGCACCTGCAGACGACCGCCTACCCGATCGGGCACACTCCTCTAGACTGAGGCGACCCGCCACCGACCACAGGCAGGAGCCCCATGCGTTCACGACTCACCGTCGCGCTAGGCCGCACGGCCCGCGCTCTGGCCCGCCTGCGCGGCGGCGGCTCCGGCGGCACCGCCTTCCCCGGCCTGGTCATGGAGCGCACCGACCCCGGCTTCCTCGCCCGCACCCTGGACCGGCTGCCGCACGGGGTGGTGCTGGTCTCCGGCACCAACGGCAAGACCACCACCACCAAGATGGTGGTCCAGCTCCTGCGCGACCAGGGGCTGAAGGTCTTCACCAACCGCACCGGCTCCAACTTCGTGCGCGGCGTGCTGGCGGCCCTGCTCACCGAGGTCGACGCCGTCGGCCGCCTGGACGCCGACGTCGCCGTGCTCGAGCTCGACGAGGCGCACGCCGTCCACTTCGTCCACGCCGTGAAGCCGCGGGCGGCGCTCGTGCTCAACGTCATGCGCGACCAGCTCGACCGCTTCGGCGAGATCGACTACACGGCCTCCCTGCTGCGCAAGGCCGCCCTGGCCACGCGCGACGTGGTGGTGGTCAACGCCGACGACCCGCGCCTGAACGGCGGGCGCTTCCTGGACGGACTCACCGCCCGCACCGCCGCCTTCGGGGTCGGCCCCGCCCTGCGCTCGGTGTTCCTGTCCGACGACGATCTGCGCGCCGAGCAGGCCGCCATGCCCGACGACGACGCTCCCATCTCCAGGGTATCCCCCGCCGACGCCGCCTCCCCGTGCCCGCCACCGCGCGTGCGCCTGGTGGCGCTGAACGGCAACCAGGCCACCATTGAGGTGGACGGCGCCGAGCACCGAGTCGCCTTCGCCATCCCGGGCATTCACAACGTGCTCAACGCCTGCGCCGCCCTGACCCTGGCGCTGGAGGTGCTCGGCGAGCGGGCCGACCTGCCCCGCCTGCTGGCCACCCTGTCCGAGATCCGCCCCGCCTTCGGCCGTGGCGAGGTCATCACCCTGGACGGCCGCCCGGTGCAGCTGGCGCTGGTGAAGAACCCGGCCGGCTTCCGCATGAGCCTGATGTCCGCCCCCACCGCGCAGGTCGGCACCGCGGACCGGGGCCGTCCCGGAGACGCCGCCACGGCCCCGGCCGCCTCCCCCACGCCCACCGGGGCCGACGCGCCCTCCCCGGCCGACGAGCTGATCATGGTCGCCATCAACGACGAGTACGCCGACGGCCGCGACATGTCCTGGCTGTGGGACGTGGACTTCTCCTCGCTGAAGCGGAGCGGGGTCGCCGTCGTCACGGGCGTGCGCGCCTGGGACATGGCGCTGCGGCTGCGCTACGACGAGGTGCCGGTCGGCGTCGTCGAGCCGGACCTGGAGGCCGGACTGGACGCACTGCGAGAGCGCGCCGCCGCCGAGGACCGCCCCATGCGCGTGTACACCACCTACACCGCCATGCTGGCGCTGCGCGCGCGCCTCGGGCGCCTCACCGAGGTCGAGGAGGTCATGAAGTGAGCGCCGAGCCCACCGTCTACGCCCACGCCGACGCCGGCCCCGCCCGCGGCCGCATACGCATCCTGCAGCTGTATCCGCGGGATATGAACATCTACGGCGACTGGGGCAACCTGCTGACCCTGGCCCGCCGCGGCCAGTGGCACGGCTACGACGTCGAGCTGCACTCCTACAACCCCGGTGACGCGCTGCCGGAGGAGACCGATCTGGTTCTGGGCGGCGGCGGCCAGGACTCCGGGCAGGAGCGCATCAAGGCCGACCTGATCGAGATCGGCCCGCGGCTGCGGCAGTGGGCCGACGACGGCGTGCCCATGCTGGTCATCTGCGGCCTGTACCAGCTGTTCGGGCACCGCTTCGTCACCGGCGAGGGCTCGCAGATCCCCGGCATCGGGCTGCTGGACGCACAGACCGTGGCCGGTCCGGGGCGCCTGATCGGCAACATCGTGCTCGACTCCCCCGAGTTCGGCCGGGTGGTCGGTTACGAGAATCACTCCGGGCTGACCACGCTCGGCCCCGGCGCCGAGCCCCTGGGGACGGTGCGCTCCGGCGCCGGCAACAACGGCAAGGACGGCGCGGAGGGCGCCCGGTTCAAGCACGTGATCGGCACCTACCTGCACGGGCCGCTGCTGCCGAAGAACCCGGCCGTGGCCGACTGGCTGCTGCAACGGGCGGTAGAGCTGCACGGCGGGTCCTGGGATCCGCTGCCCATTGACGACGCCGACGCCCGTCGCGCCAGCACCGTTGCTGCCGCCCGACCGAGGTGATGCACCGTGGCCACGCCTGAGTTCATCGTCGAGCTGCGCGAGAAGATCGGGCATGAGCAGCTGTGGCTGCCCGGTGTCAGCGTGGTGGTGGTGGCCCCGGACGGGCGGTTGCTGCTGGGGCGGCGCTCCGATAACGGCGCCTGGGCGGTGGTCTCAGGCATCCCGGAGCCCGGCGAGCAGCCGGCCGCCGCGGCGCGGCGCGAGTGCCTGGAGGAGACCGGTGTAGACCCCGAGATCGTCGGGGTGGCCGGGGTGAGCGCGGGGCAGCCGATCACCTTCCCCAACGGGGACCGCTGCGTGTTTATGGACATCACCTTCGCCGCCCGGGTGGATGCCGCGGCGGTGGCGCGGGCGCGCGTGGCCGACGAGGAGTCGACGGCGGTGGGCTGGTTCGCGCCGGACGCGTTGCCGAGCCCGCTGGTGGCCTCCACCCCGGGGCGCATCGACGCTGCCCTGGCCTGGCTGGCCGACCCGGCCGCGGGCGCACGCTTCCGGTGATGCGACGCATCGCGCCGCCCCTGTGCCTCGCTCCGGACCTCTGCGCACTGGTCCGAGCCTTTGCACGCTGATATGTTCCACGTCACACAATTTCCCCGAACGCTTACCACAGCCTATCCTTTACTGCGCGAGCAGGCGCCCGCGCCCGCTCGGCACCGCGACCCTCCGGGCACTCCCCGGTCGATCCGTGCCACCCGACCCGCACCACGCGTGTCACCAGGAACAAAGGAGTCAGACATGGCCGCACCCGCCACGGCCAGCACCATCCCCTCAGAGCACGCAGCCTCGACCGTTCCCCTGTCCACCCTGTGCCGCGGCACGCGCGCCCGCATCACCGCAGTATCCGCTTCCCGGGGCGAGCAGCTCGCCCGACGCCTGGCCGACCTCGGCTTCGAGCCCGGTCGCCGGCTCGAGGTGGGCCGACGCGCCCCGCTGGGCGATCCGACGGTGTACCACGTGGCCGACTACGAGATCAGCCTGCGCCGCCGCGACGCCGCCCTGGTATCCGTGGAAGTCATCGCCCCCACCACGCCGGGGGCCACGGCAGAGGAGGCCGCCGCATGAGCGCCGTCGTCGACGCCGGCACCTCCACCGGAGGCAACGACATGCCCGCCTGCCACTGCGCCGCCCATGGCCCCGGCGCCTCCGCCCCCATCGACGCCGGCGCTGCCCGCATCGCCCTGGCGGGAGCACCCAACGCCGGCAAGACCTCCATCTACAACACGCTCACCGGCCTGCGCGCCAAGACCGGCAACTACCCCGGCGTGACCGTCTCCCGCTCCCTGGGCACCTGCCGGCTCTCCGCCACCGACACCGGCGACCGGCCCGCCACCATCACCCTGGAGGACCTGCCAGGCGCCTACTCGCTGGAACCGATCAGCCCCGACGAGCGCGTCGTCCACGACGTCCTGACCGGCCACTGCGACGGCGTCGCCCCACCCGACGCCCTGCTGGTCGTCATCGACGCCACCACCCTGTCACGCTCCCTCGGCTTCGTCGCCCAGGCCCTGAACCTGGGCCTGCCCACCGCCCTGGCAGTCACCATGACCGACGAGCTCACCCGCCGCGGCGGCAGGCTCGACGTCGAGGCCCTGGGCGCCGCGCTCGGCGTGCCCGCGGTGCGGGTGATCGGCAACCGCACCACCGGCATCCCGCAGCTACGCCGCACGCTCGCCTCCTGGCGCGACTGGTCGCGCGCGCCGATCACGCCGCCGACCAGCGGCCCGGAACGGGCCTCCTGGGCAGAGTCGATCCTCGCCGCAGCGGACTACACCGCCCCCGTGCCCGACTCGCGCACCGCCGCCGTCGACCGGGTGCTGCTGCACCCACTGTGGGGCACCCTGGTGTTCTTCGCGGTCATGTTCACCTTCTTCCAGGCGATCTTCACCTGGGCCGCCCCCTTCCAGAGCGCCATCGAGACCGGCTTCGACCTCTTGAAAGACGCCGTCCACACCTGGCTCGACGCCCCCGCACCACTGCTGGCGGGACTGCTTGCCAACGGCGTGATCGGCGGCGTCGGCGAGGTACTGGTGTTCCTGCCGCAGATCGCCATCATGTTCCTGCTGATCGCCCTGATGGAGGGCGTGGGATACATGTCGCGCGCCGCCTTCCTCATGGACCGGGTGATGAGCCGGGCGGGGCTGGAGGGGCGCGCCTTCGTGGCGCTGCTGTCCTCGCTGGCCTGCGCCATCCCCGGCATCATGGCTACCCGCACCCTGCCCAGCGCCAAGGACCGCCTGGCCACCATGCTGGCGGCGCCGCTGATGACCTGCTCGGCGCGCCTGCCGGTCTACATCATCATGATCTCCCTGCTGGTCGATCCCGGGCAGCGCATCGGCCCCTTCGGCGCCGCGGGCACCATCATGTTCGGCCTGTACCTGGCCGGGGCGGTGGCGGCCATGCTGGCCGCCCGGGTGGTCAAGCGCCTGACCGACCGCGGCGGCGTGCTGCTGCCCTTCTACATGGAGATGCCGCCCTACCGGATGCCGCGCGCCCGCACGGTGGCCCTGATGGTATGGGACGCCTGCAAGGGATTCCTGAAGAAGGCCGGCACCATCATCCTGGCGGCCACCATCGTGGTCTGGGTGCTACTGAACGTGCCCATCCGCTCGGAGGCCGAGTTCACCGCCCACTGCGGCGCCAGCGCCGAGTGCGCGGCGGTCGCGGCCGCCGTGGCCGACCCCGCCTCCTCCACGGTGCTGGACGACGACGGCGCCGTCATAACCGACCCCGAGGAGTTGGAGACGCTGCTGGATGCCCAGCGCACCAGCTACACCATGGACTCCTCGCTGGCCGCCTCCATCGGCAAGACAATCGAGCCGGTGTTCGAGCCGCTCGGCTTCGACTGGCGCATCAACGTGGCGATCATGTCCTCCCTGGTGGCCCGGGAGACGGCGGTGGCCACGCTCGGCCAGATCGCCGCCGCGGGCGACCCGGAGGACCCCGGCGCCCAGCTGGAGGCCATGACCTACGCCGAGGACACGCTGGTGGCCCGAGCCGGGGAGCCCCTGTTCAACCCGGCCACGGTCGCGGCCCTGCTGGCATTCTTCGTCTTCGCCATGCAGTGCATGGCCACCGCCGGGGCGATCCGCCGGGAGACGGGCACCTGGAAGTGGTCGGTGATCGCCTACGGCTACCTGTTCGTGCTGGCCTGGGTGGCCGGTGCCGCCGCCCACGCCGTGGTGGCCGCCCTGACCTGAGCTCGCATCACCGACTCGTCCGCGTCCCGCGCCGAGGCGGTCACGATTACCACCGTCTATGGGCGGTCTTCATGTGGGATACGGTAGGCCGTGACGCGCCGCAACCTGCCTGACCGAAACTGCACGGCCTCATCCTTTGCCCCTTGTACTCATGACGGTAGCCTGGGTGTAGGAGAGGAGCCTCGAGATGGTTGTAAGGACCGTTCCGATTGTTGATGTTGAGCAGTCGCTCGCGTTGATCGAGAAGGGCCAGCAGCTCGCTGGTCACTTCCCGGATGCCGAAGACATGGGGCGCGCGCGCCGGATCCTGACGGGCGAGCTGTCGCCGGAGGCGGCGCGCGCAGAAGTTCGGGATGCGTTGGCGCGACTTGGCGCGAACGAGCGTGCTACCAGTCGTGGCTGAGGACGACCGTTACACGATCCCTGGTAGCGGAGGAGTACTCCGCAACAAGCTTGGGTTGATCACGCAGGCCGGTGTCGATCGGGCGATGAACATCAGTGCGTCGGCGGAGTGGGCGATTTTGCAGCTTGAGCCGATCCCTGATCGGCTCGACCTTGATTATCTTCGCTCGATTCATCGGCGTTTCATGAGTCCGGTGCTGGATTGGGCGGGCGAACTGCGGAAGGTAGGAGACGAGGTTGGGGCGGGCGGTACGCCGTTCCAGTACGCACCATCGGAGTTCTACAAGCCGTATCTTGATGCGTTGTTCGATCGGCTTGCGGAAGAGGACTATCTGGTGGGTCTTCCAGAGAAGGAGTTTGCTGACAGGCTCGCGGATCGCTGGGGGACGCTGACATTCTGTCATCCGTTCCGCGACGGCAACACCCGCTCGCAGAGTGCCTACATCGACCGACTCGCGACACGTGCGGGTCACCCAATCGACTGGCACCACGTGAACGTCGCTGAACTGCGCGAGGCGCGTCTATCTACAGCGTTCCGCGTTGGTGGTGAGCAGATACTGTCGAACTACCTCCAAATGCGGCTCTTGCCGCCATCACGCAGCGCCACCCTGCGCTTTACCCCAGAGTAATGAGGCGAGGGCGTCTCGATTCTGACTTGTTGGAATGTCTGTGCGAGGGTGGTTGACCGTGTGGACACCGAACCAGAGCGGACGATCCGCCCACACGCGCACCAACCCACCGAAAGGAGCCACCATGGGCGTCGTCCCCACGCATCCCGTGGCGACCCCGGACCCCGCCGTCATGCGCTGGGTGGTCCCCGACGGACTGCTGGGCTTCTCCGGGACCGTGGCCCGCGCCCCGCGCCTGCTGCAGGCCCTGCTTGACGACGGCACCCTGGCGGGGATCGAGGTGGTGCCCGGGGCGGTGCTCACGCTGCTGGGCGAGGGCCGCAGCTGGCGGGACGACGGCGCCGCAGTGCGCAGCGCCCTGGTGGACGCGCTCGGGGTGCCCGGCTCGTGGAAGCCGGCGGCGGGCGCCGTCGGCGTGGGCCCGGACGAGGCCCTGGAGGCGGCGGCCCGGGAGATCGCCGCCGGGACGGTCGGGGCGATCGCCGCGGCCCACGGCGGCTCCTTCACCGTGCAGAAGGTGGCCGACGGCGTCGTCGAGGTGGCCCTGGCGGGCGCCTGCCGGGACTGCCCGGCCGCCGTCATCACCATGCACGCGCGCTTCGAGCACCTGCTGCGGCGTCGCTGCGCGTGGCTCGCCGAGGTGCGCGAGGCACCGAGGTCTGCGAACTAGCGAGTAGACGCCGCGCCAAACCCCACCAACGTGCTCCACTACGAGCTTTTGTACCCTGGTGCACGGGTATTTGCCGTGCACCAGGGTACAAAAGCTCGTAATGGATGGGGAAGGCGTGTGTGAGGCGCCCTCTTGCTCACCGTCTTTGCCGCTTACTCACCGCCCTGGCTGCGGGGCGTGCGGGCCGCGGCCACCAGCAGACCGATGGCCACCGCCGCCGACGCCGCGATGGGGATGGCCCACCACCAGCCGAAGGAGCCGGTCACCAGGGGATTGTTCATTATCAGCGCCGGTTGCGCCCCGAAGCGGCCGAGCAGGGCCGCCACGGTCGTGCACGCCACCACGCTCAGGCTCAATGGCGCCGCCAGCGCGCACTGGCCACGCCTGCCGACGCCGTAGTCCCGCGCCTGCAGCCGCACAGGCCGCAGCCGCCCCAGGAAGGTGATCGCCGCCAACCCCTGGCCGATCACCGCCACTAGGCTCGCCGCGACCGGCACGGCGAGGGCCTGTCGCGTCAGCTGACGCCGCTCCGGGGAGTCCGGCTCGATGACAAAGGCGTAGCCGGCCCGGGTGATGACGTCGCTGCGGAAGGCGTCGCGCTGGTCCTCGGGCAGGGAGCCGAATTCCGGCAGGTGGATCGTGCGCACGTTCGATGGCTCCAGCCCCAGCGCCTCGACCTGCGGGTCGTCGGCGGCAAGCACCACGTCGGGCAGCCACTGGCTGTCCAGCAGGCTCGACGCAGACAGCCCCGTCACCTCGGCGGTCTCCTCCACCTGGCCCGTGACCGGAGTGAAGAAGACGCGCGTCGCCCTGTCTTCGGCACCCCCGCCCAGCAACTCGGCTGCCGCTGTACCGGCCAGCGCGGAGGCGGGCCCATCCTCAGGCGCTAGTGCAATTGACCCCAGGCTGGTGAAGCACATAGCGTCGGTGCAGCCAGACTCTCCCGCCGGAGCCACGCGTGGCAGATGCTGGTCCTCGCGCAACTCGGTGAATACCAGGGCCGACTCCATGGCCTGCGGGTACGCGGCGGTGAGCACGGCGACGTCCTGGATGGTCAGTCTCTCCACCGTCAGCGTCTGATCCTCTCGCCCATCGGTCCCGTTAGCGAAGTGGAGGCTCGCACTGTAGAAGGCGGCGAAGCCGGTGAACATCATGGTGGCCATGAGCACGGGCAGTGCCACCGTGAGGCAGTGACGCACTGCCGTGCCCGCGGTGGGCGTGCGGCGCAGCCACGGCAGGCTGAGCAGCAGCACCGGGGCGGCCAGCGCCCCCACGATCACACCCAGGATGTGGCCGGTCAGCACGCGGTGGGGCTCGGCGACGCGCAGGTACACGAGCGCCACCGCCGCGACCACGCCAGCGGCGCCCAGCGCCACCCCGTAAGCGGGGCGCAGGTGCCAGGCCGCGCCCCGGGTGTCGGCCGACCAGCGGCGCAGCTGTTCCGGCAACACCCCCACCGCGGCGGCGAGCAGCAGCCAGGCCAGGATCAGGCCCCCGCTCTGCCACAGTGCCGGGCGGTAGCCGTCCCAGTACTGCCCCAGCGCGGAGCCGATCGCTGCGTGCCCGAGGCCGAGGGCCACCTGGGCGGCGATGATCCCGAGAAAACTGCCCACAAGCAGCGTCAGCGGCATGCCCGAGCCGGCCAGCACCGCTGCGCGACGTGGCGTCGCCCCCGCGGCCCGCAGCGCCTCGGCGACGCGCCCGGCATGGGGCCGATCCGCGGCCAGGGCTGCGCCGCAGGCGGCGCCGGCGCTCAGCAGCAGCAGCGCCAGCAGCACCGGAAACCCGGCCAGTTGCCGGGAGCTTACCTCCTGCACGGCAGACCGAACGGCATAGTCGACCCCAGCTACCGTTACCGCACCGCTACCACACTGCTTACCCACCCCGATCTGTTCGCACGGGTCGGCGTCACTGAGCCAGGAGGAGATCGCCGCGCCGGCATCGTCGCCCGTAACTTCGCCGGATACCGCGACGGCCGTGAGCTCGTTCGGGGCGGCGGGATTGCGGGTAATGCCGGTAACCGTGTACTCGGCTGTGCCTTCGGGAAGATCCTCCGAAGTCAATTCCAGGCGGTCGCCCACACTCAGGCCCGTGCGCCGGGCGACCTCTGCGGAGATGGAGGCCTCGCCGTCGGCGCGCGGATAGGCGCCCTGTGCGAGCAGGCCGGTGCGGGAGGGCCCACTCAGCACGGACACCTGCACATCCGAGGCACCCCGCGGCCCGCTCAGGGCCGCGCTGGCGCGCAGCACCGCCACCGCCTGACCGTCGCCGGCCAGCGTGTGCATGTGCTCGGACAGCTGGTCGCTGTCGCCGCTGACCTGGTAGCGGTAGCCGCCGAATTCGGCGCGCGCCCCGGCCTCCGCCGTGGCCAGGAACGTGGCCCTGCCGCTCAGCAGCAGAGCACCGAACAGCGCCAGCACGCCGGATAGCAGCAGCGCCGCGGTGAACAGTCCCGGGCGCGCACGTACCGAACCGGTGATCACCCTCAACTGCAGGCGGGTCACCGCTGGGCCCCTCCCGTCATGGCGTCCGCCGAGGGAGGCTCAGCCACGAGATCGTGGTCACGGATACGCAGCACCACGTCGGCATACTCGGCCACCACCGGGTCGTGCGTGGCCACCAGCACCAGCAGGCCGTCGTCGTGGGCCAGGTCGGCGAAGCGCCGGGCGATCTCCCTCGTGGCCTGCTCGTCGACCGCGCCGGTCGGCTCGTCAGCGAGCAGGACCTCCGGGGCGGTAGCCAGTGCGCGGGCGATGGCCACCCGCTGCTGCTCGCCGCCCGAGAGGCTGCCCACTGCGGCGTTGGCCTGCCCGGTGAGTCCGAGCTTGTCCAGCAGTGCGGCGACGTCGGGAAAGGTGCCGACGCCGCCGCCTGCGGAGGCGAACTCCTGGGCCAGTTTCACGTTCTCGACCGCGGTCAGATACGGGACCAGCCGATAGTCCTGGTAGACCTGGGACACGCGCCGAGCACCGCCGGTGCCCGCCAGCTCGATCGTCCCGGTATCCGGTTCGAGCTCGCCGGTGATGAGGCGGAACAGGGTGGTCTTGCCCGAACCCGAGGGCCCCATCACCGCATGCAGCCGCCCGGCCGCGAGCCGACAGGTGACACCCCGGTAGATGACGCGCTCGCGTGTGCCGCCGTAAGCGAAGTCCACGCGATCAAATACGAGTTCCAGGTGCATGCGTCCTCCCATCCTTGGGTCGGCCAATCGCACGATAGCGTTTCCTGCGCTCTACTACGAGCTTTTGTGCCCTGGTGTACGGCAAATTCCCGTACACCAGGGCACAAAAGCTCGTAATGGACAGGAAAGTCGTGTGCGCGGCGCCCCGATTACCGCACCTGCCGCACGCTCATCGGCCCCGGGGTCGTGTTCAGGCCGGTCGTCCCGGACGCGCGGGCGCGCTCAGCAGTGCCTTCACGTCCTCGGGGTAGGGGAAGGAGCCGGGCTGGTAGGCGCACAGAGGCTCCTCGGCGTGCAGGTCCCCGGTGCTGTTGAAGGCCCGCGCTCGCGAGCCGCCGCATACGCGGTTGTACTCGCACTCCCCGCACTTGCCCTGCAGCCGGGAGGTGTCCCGCACCCCGGTGAAGACCTCGCTGTTGCGGTAGATCTCGGTCAGCGAGGCCTCGCGCACGTTGCCGGCGCTCTTCTCCAGGAAGCCGGAGGGGGTGACGTCGCCGATGTGGGAGACGAACATGAAGCCGTTGCCGCTGGAGACGGTGATCGGGGGCCGACGCCGCCGCTCGCCGTGGTCCAGCCCCAGCTCCACGATCCGCTGGCGCAGGCTGCGGTACAGCGGCCCCAGGTGCATGGCGGCGATCATGTCCTCGCCCTCGATGCCCCGCTGCGCCAGGGCGTAGCGCTGCAGGGAGACGCGCCGGAAGTGATGCCCCTCGGTGGTCTTGGAGGGCACCGCCTCGCCCATGTCGTAGAAGATGTTGAGCACGTCCTCGATCTCGGCGGCGTCCAGGCTGCCCAGGTCCACCCCGCGGCCCGTGGGCACCAGCAGGAACCCGGACCAGGTCATCGCCCCGTACTCGCGCACGAGCGCGGCAATGTCGGGCAGCTCGTGGACGTTGTGGCGGGCGACGACGGAGTTGATCTGCACCTTCATGCCCAGTTCGCGGGCCGCCTGCCAGCCGGCGACGGTGCGGTCGAAGGTGCGCTCCACACCGCGGAAGGCGTCGTGGGTGGCGGCGGTGGCGCCGTCGAGCGACAGGGAGATGACGCCCACGCCTGCGTCCTGGAGGCGGGCGAGGGAGTCCTTGTTCAGCTTGTCCGTGCCGGAGGGGGACACGGCCATGTGCAGGCCCAGGCTCGTGCCGTAGGCGGCCAGCTCGGCCAGGTCGGGGCGCTCGAAGCAGTCCCCGCCGGTGATGATGAAGATGACCGCCGGCTTGCCGAAGGAGGCGGCCTCGTCCATCAGGGCCTTGGCCTCGGCGGTGGTCAGCTCGCGGGGGTCGCGCAGGGGCCGGGAGACGGCCCGGCAGTGGCGGCAGGCCAGCTGGCAGGCGCGGGTGGACTCCCAGGTCACCAGCATCGGGCGAAGCGCCGGGTCGTGGCGCTGCATGCGCACCGGGCGGGCGGTGCGGGTCCGGGCGGGGGTGCTCATGCGCGGGGCTGCCGTTCTGCCCACTCGTGGGGGCTGACGCGGCAGCCGGTGTAGAAGGGGGTGTCCACACGCACGTGCAGGCGGGCCTCCGTGTGGCGCTGGTGGTGGATGACACCCTCCAGGCGGTCCAGGGAGTCGGCCTCGAAGCCGAGCACCCACTCGTAGTCGCTCATGCCGAAGGCGGAGAGCGTGGAGCCCTTGACGTCGGGGTACTTGGCAAAGCCGTTGCGGCCGTGGGCGGCCATGATCCGCGAGCGCTCCTCGGCGGGCAGCAGGTACCACTCGTAGCTGCGCACGAAGGGGTAGACCATGCACCAGTCGCGCGGCGCCACGCCGCCGAAGCAGGCGGGGATGTGCTTGCGGTTGAACTCGGCGGGCGTGTGCAGGCCCATGCAGGACCACACCGGCTCCAGGTAGCGCCCCAGGGCACTGGCGCGCAGGCGGTGGTTGGCGTCCTGGAGCTTCTCCGGGTCGTCGTCGAGCCACCAGACCATCAGGTCGGCGTCGGAGCGGAAGCCGGACACGTCGTACCAGCCGCGGGTGGTGACCTCGGAGACGTCGATGAAGTGGGTGGACTCCCCCACCAGCCGACGGCGCGTGTCCTCCAGCGGCGGCAGCGGCGCCGCCAGCCGGTAGACGGCGAACAGGGCGTAGTGGTTGGCGTCGTTGACGGCGTCGAAGTCGACCTCGGCGGCGTCGCGCGGGTCGCGGTGGGGGCGGCGCTCCTCGTCGTCGAATCGGTGCAGGCGGGGGGCGCCCTGGCCGGAGTCGACGTCGGGGTGGGAGTTCTCGTGGTCGCTCATGGGGTTCTCCTTCGGTCGGGGTTGTTGGCGGTGGCGATCTGGGGAGGTCGGCGCGGCGCGTGAGCGGGCGGCCGGGTGGCGGGCCGACAGCAGGTGGGCGGGCAGACGGTGTGGAAGGGGCCGGTGCCGGTGGTGGACTCCGGCCGCACGTCCTGGCCCCGGGCGACGGCGGCCCGCTCGGCGAGCACGTCCGCCAGCGAGGCGACGAAGGCGGGGTGGGTGCCGGCCGTGGCGGCGCGCACGTAGGGCAGGTCGAGGCGGGCCGCGGTCTCGCGGGCCTCGGTGTCCAGGTCGAAGACGACCTCCATGTGGTCGGCGACAAAGCCGATGGGGGCGACGACGACGCCGGTCGGCACCTCCACGGCGCGCCCGTCGGTCAGGCGCCCGGCGGCCAGGGCCTGAAGGTGGTCGTTGACGTCCGGTTCCAGCCAGCGGGCCTGGGGTGGGCCGGAGCGGGAGCAGTAGACCAGGTCCACCTGGGGGCGCCGTCCCAGGCGGGCGGCGACGGCCTCCAGCAGCACCTCGGCCAGACGCTCGTGCTGGGCGATGTAGGAGATCTCGGTGGACAGGTCCGCGGCGACGCCGGGTTCCGGGAGGGAAGGGTGGGGGAGCCCCCCTCGGCTACCATCCGCGCCGCTCGTTCCTCGCGCCGCTCCCGCCAGCCCCGCCACGCCTTCGGGGGCCTCCCCCACCCTTCCGGTTACGGTCGGCGACCCAAATCCAACCGAGTCAGCACGTTCCCCGCCCGAGGAGAGCTCTCCGACCCCACCCGATTCGCGCTCCTCGGCGGTGGGCGCGGACAGGCGCTCCATGGACTCCGGGATGGAATGGGTGACCAGCGCCAGTCGGATGCCGTCGGCGCTCACGCCGTCGGCCACCAGCTGGTTGAAGGCGGCGACGATGGCGTCGGTGTTGGCGGCCAGCATGCCCGGTGTGTTGTAGAAGGGGCGGGTCTTGTCCACCACCAGCTCCACCGGCGCGCCCCCGGCCCCGCCGACGCGGGCGGCGGCGTCCGCCTCCCGGCCCCGCCCGGTGGAACCGTCCTCGCCGGCTCCCAGCAGCTCCAGCGCGCCGGAGACGTCCTCCCGGTACTGGCGGCAGCCGGAGTAGGAGGCGTAGGCGGCGGTGGTGATGGCCAGGACACGGCGGGCGCCGCCGTCGGCGAGCTCGCGCAGGGCCTCGGAGACGAAGGGGTGCCAGTTTCGGTTGCCGATCACCACGGGCACGCGGGAGCCGCGCGCGGCCAGCTCCTCACGCAGGGCCGCCAGCAGTTCGGCGTTGCGGGCGTTGATCGGGGAGACGCCGCCCCAGCGGGAGTAGTGGCCGGAGACCTCGCGCAGTCGGGAGTCGGGCACGCCCCGCCCGGCGGTGGCGTTGCGCATGAAGGGCAGCACGTCGTCGGGGCCCTCGGGGCCGCCGTAGGACAGCAGCAGGACGGCGTCGTAGGGGGCCAGCGGGTCCGCGGCGGCGGAGGAGTCGGGGCGGGGTGTCGGCGCGCCGTCCACGGCAGGGGTCATTGGGGCTCTCCCGGGGCTGAGGCGGATAGGACGGGGTTCAGCTGGACGGCCGGGCCGGACGGGGCGGGCGCCGTGGTGGCGGCGACGGCGTCGCGCAGGTCGGCGGCGATATCCACGCCCAGCAGCAGGTCGAGGGCGTTGAGGTAGTCCTGGCCGCGGCCGGCCTCGGCGGCGGTGCGGGCGGCCACGGTGGGGTGGTGCAGTATGCGGGCGGCCAGGTGGTGCAGGGCGCGGGCGGCGTCTCCGGCGTCGACCCGACCGTCAACTACGCGCAGGCGGGCGATCTCCTCCTCCACCAGCGTCGCGACGTGGCCGCGCAGGCTGCACACCACCGGGTCCATGCGCCGCCCGGCCAGCAGCCGCGCGAACAAGGCGGTCTCCTCATCGACGATGCGGCGGGCGGCGTCAACCTGACCGGACTCGGCCGCGGGGACGGCGCGCTGCACGCTGAGCAGGTCGATCAGGCGCACGCCGGGCAGGGAGCCGACGGCCTCCTCCACATCGCGGGTGAGCGCAAGGTCGAGCACCACCAGGGGACGCGCTCCCGGCCGGCGCCCGGCGGCGGGGCCCACGAGCTCGCGGGTCAGCACCGGCGTGCCCAGGCCCCGGCAGGTGACCACCAGGTCGGCCCCGGCCAGTGCCGCCGCGAGCTCGGCGTCGGTGACGGGGCGCAGGCCGCGCCCGACGGCGAAGGCCCGGGCCCGGTCGGAGCGGGAGTAGACGGCGATGTCGGTGACGCAGTGCCGACGCAGGGCGGTGACGGTGGCGCCGGCGTATGCCCCGGTGCCGACCAGGAGCACGGAGGCGTCCTCCAGGGGCGGCAGGTGGGGGGCGGCCAGGTCGATGCCGACGGCCACGACGGAGCGGCCGTTGCCGGCCAGGCCGGTCTCGTGGGCGACGCGCCGGGAGGCGGTGGAGGCGTGCTCCACGGCGCGGGCTATATCCGCCGACAGGGTGCCCTCCTCGGCGGCCAGCCGCATGGCGCGGCGCAGCTGCCCGGCGATCTCGCGCTCACCCACCACCATGGACTCCAGCCCGGCAGCGGTGGCGAACAGCTGGCCGACGGCGGCGGTGCCCGCCCAGGCGGTCAAGTCCACGCCGCCGGCGCCGCGGCCGCCCGCGTCGCCGACCACTGCCGGTGAATCTGCGGGAAGCAAACCCGCGCGCCGGGCGAGGAAGGCGGCCACCTCCCGGCGCAGCTCAACAGCGGACCGGGCCTCGGGGGCGTCGAGGAGGAGGGCGAGGCGGTTGCAGGTTCCCAGGACGATGGCGCCGCGCAGGTCGGGCAGGGCGGACAGCAGGTCGGGGCCCAGGTGCGCGGCAGTGGCACCCAGGCGGGCGACGGCGTCCAGCCCCTGAGTGCGGTGGTCGGCGGAGAGCAGGTGAATGGTCACGGCAGGGGTAGTCAAGCATCGCTCGCGCGGCGGGGCACAATTGTTCGCAATGCGGCCCGCCGCCATGCCGACGCACCGTCACATCGTCTTTCCGACACCGCGTCAGCAAATCGGCGGAGCGCGCCATTGCAGGCAAAACATCCATCACGTGAACAACTCGGGAGCGATGGGAAACAATGTCCGGACGGCATTGCCAGACGACGCCGCGTCAGGTCATTTCCACCGGCACCATAAGGACGAGGACTATTTCGTGAGCATTTCCGCGCAGAATTCTGCCGGGGCCGAGGCCCCCGTGGGGCCGGGCGGACGCTGCGGGGCGGGGCGCGCCGACGAGCGGGACCGCTCCGGCACCGCGGGCGCCCACGATGAGCCGGGCGGCCCCCGGGCCCAGGAGCCGGCGCTGCTTCAGGCCCTGGCCGGGCGGCGTCCCGCGCGCACGCCCGTGTGGTTCATGCGGCAGGCGGGGCGCTCCCTGCCGGAGTACCGGGCGCTGCGGGAGCGGGCCGGGGCGTCCATGCTGGACGTGTGCCTGTGGCCGCAGGCGGCCGCGCAGGCGACCCTCCAGCCGGTGCGGCGCCACGGCGTGGACGCGGCCGTGCTCTTCTCCGACATCATGGTGCCGCTGCGGCTCGCGGGAGTGGAGGTGCGGATCGAGCCGGGCGTCGGGCCGGTCCTGGACGCCCCCGTGCGCGACGCCGCCCAGGTCGCGCGCGTGGTGGCCCGCCGCTTCGGCGACGCCGAGCGGGCCGGGACCGGCGCGGACGGCGGCGCCCTCGACGGCGCCGCCGGGGCGGCGGCCGTGGAGGCGGCTGTGCGGGCGGTCGTGGCGGAGCTGGGCTCCCCCGGGCACGCGGGCAGGCACGCGGATCACGGCGCCCGCCCGGGCGCCGATCCGGAGGCGCGCGGGGACGACGCGGGGGGATGGTCCACCCTGACCCCCCGGGCGCGGGCCGGACTGGCCCAGTCGCGCGGCGAGGCTGCGTGGACGCCGCTGCTCGGCTTCGGCGGGGCGCCGTTCACCCTGGTCGCCTACCTGGCCGAGGGCCGTCCCTCCCGCGACCACCTGGCCGCCCGCACGCTCATGCACGCCGACCCGGCCGCCTGGGACGCGCTGATGACCTGGGCGGCGCACCTGACCGGCGCGTTCATGGCCACGCAGGTGCGCGCGGGCGCCGCCGCCGTGCAGCTGTTCGACTCCTGGGCGGGCTCGCTGCCCGCCGTCGACTACCGCGAGAAGGTCGCCCCCTATTCGGCGCTCGCCCTCGACCTGGCCCGCGACGCCGTCTCGGCCACCACGGGCCGGCCCGCGGCGGCGATCCACTTCGCCACCCGGGCGGAGCATCTGCTGCCCGAGCTGCACCGCACCGGGGCCGACGTCGTCGGCGTGGACGAGTGCAGCGACCTGGGCGAGGCGAGCAGGTGGCTCGGCGACCGGCCGGTGCAGGGAAACCTCAACCCGGCGCTGTTGGGGGCGCCCTGGGAGGTGCTCGCCCGGGGCGTGGACGCCTGCCTGGAGGCGGGTCGGGCCGCGCCCGCCCACGTGTTCAACCTCGGGCACGGGGTGCCGCCCACGAGCGACCCGGACGTGCTCACCCGGGTGGTGGCGCGGGTGCACGGCTCAACGGATTGGGAAGACGCGGCGCTGGCCGGATGGGACGGTGAGGCATGAGCGAATCGCAGACGGACGGCGTCGGCGCGGTGCGGCCGAGCAGTGCTGAGGTGCGAGACCGCGGCACGGAGGCGCGATCGGCGAGCGGGTCGGTGGAGCGGTGCGACGCGCTGGTGGTCGGCGGCGGCATCGCCGGGCTGGCGGCCGCCTGGGAGCTGACGCGGGCCGGGCTGCGGCCGCTGCTGGTCGAGGCCCGCGGCTACACCGGCGGGCTCGTGGCCGGGGGCGACATCGGCGGGGTACGCATGGATCTGGGCGCGGAGGGCTTCGTCATCCGCGGCGAGGCGGTCACGCAGATGGTCGACGCCCTGGGGCTGGAGGTGGTGGGCCCGTCCGGTGGCGGGGCGCGCCTGTTCCTGCCGCCGCTGGATGGCGCGGCGGGCGACGCCGTCGATGCCTCCGGCACCGCAGTCGATCCCGGAGTCACGGAAGGCCTCGCCGCCGACCCCGCCCGCGGCTGGCGGGCGCACCGCTTCCTGCGCGACGCCTTCCTGGGCATCCCCGCCGATGCGCTGGCCGACGACGTCGTCGCCGTGATCGGGGCGGAAGGCGCCGCCCGCGCGGCGCGGGACGCCGAGCTCGGCGGCGCCGTGGGCACCGGACCGCAGGACCCGGCCGACCTGGCCGCCTTCGTGCGCGCCCGCATGGGCGAGGCGGTGCTGGAGCGGCTGGTGCGGCCGATCGTGGCGGGTATTCACACCGCCGACCCCGCCGACCTTGCCGCCGACACGGTGGCGCCCGGGCTGCGGGAGGCGACCGCCCGCCTGGGGTCGCTGCAGGCGGCGGTCGGCGAGCTGCTGAAGCGGCGGCGGGCCCGGCAGCGCGGCGGCGGCGCCGCGGACGTGACCGTCGCCGGCGGGCTGTTCCGCCTCACCGACGCCCTGCGGGAGGCGATCGAGGCCTCCGGCGGGCGGGTACTCACCCGCACCGGCGCGCGGTGGCTGCGGCCGGCCACCGACACCGCCGGCGGCTGGGAGGTGGGGATCGTCCCCACCACTCGCGGGGCCACGCCGTCGGCCGAGCCGGTGGCGGCCGGGACGGAGCGGGTGGTGCGTTCGCCCCGGGTGGTGCTGGCCTGCTCGGCCGGGGCGGCGCTGCGACTGCTTGAGGGGGCGCCCGGCGTGGATACCCGGCTGCAGGTGCCGGTCGGCTCCCCGATCGCCCGCTTCACCCTGGTTGTGCGTACCCCGGCGCTGTCGGGGGCGCCGGTGGGCTCCGGGCTGCTGGTGGCTCCGGCCGCGCCCGGGCGGGCGCCGGTGCGCGCCAAGGCGCTGTCGCACCTGTCGGTGAAGTGGCCGTGGATCGGCCGGCAGCTGCGGCAGCTCCACGCCACCGACGAGTCCGACGGGAGGCCACCCACCGCCGCGGACGGGCCGGGCCCGTGGGAGGGACGGGTGCACGCACTGCGGCTGTCCTACGGGCGGCCGGGCGAGCCGCGCCCGCAGGTGGAGCTGGCCGATGCGCTGGCCGATGTGGAGGTGCTGACGGGGGTGCGCATCCGCGAGCAGGATGTCATCGACTCCATGCTGGTGCGCTGGGACGGGACCCTGCCGCCGGTCACGCCCGCCTACCGCGAGCGCACCCGGCGCCTGCTGGCCGAGGTCGAGCCCCTGGCGGGGCTGGCCGTCACCGGGGCGTGGGTGGCCGGGAGCGGGATCGCCGCCGTCGTCGCCCATGCGCGCGAACAGGCGGCTGCGCTGGCAGGCGGGCGGAGCGAGGAGGCGCCGCCGGCGGGCGCACCCGCGCACCTCGATCCCGCAACCCCAGGCGGCCGACCCCGCCCCGGACCCGCAGGCGGCGCCAGCGGCGTCGAGGAGGAGGGGCGCGCATGAGCACCGGCAAGGTGATCGGATCGGGCCCGTCGTCGGCGCACACGGTCCGCCTGGGCACGCGCGGCTCGGCGCTGGCGGTGGCCCAATCCACCCAGGTGGCGCGGGCGATTGCCGCGGCCTCCCGGCGGATCGGCGCGGACCTGGAGGTGGAGCTGGTCGAGATCCGCACCCGCGGAGATGTCGACGCCACCCCACTGACGCGGCTCGGCGGGGTGGGGGTGTTCGCGGCCGCCCTGCGCGAGGCGCTGCTGGAGGGCGCCTGTGATCTGGCCGTGCACTCCTGCAAGGACCTGCCCACCGCCCCGGTGCCGGGGTTGCGCATCGCCGCTATGCCGACCCGGGAGGACCCGCGCGACGCCCTGTGCGCCGCGGGCGGGGCGACGCTGGCGAACCTGCCCCGCGGGGCGCGGGTCGGCACCGGCTCACCGCGCCGCGCCGCGCAGCTGGCGGCGGTGCGCCCGGACCTCGAAGTCGTGCCCGTGCGCGGGAACGTGCCCACGCGGCTGTCCCGGGTGGTCGGATCGGTGGTGGGCGCGGACGGCCCGCTCGGCGCCGTGCGCGAGCCCGACCTGGACGCCGTGGTGCTGGCGCTGGCGGGGCTGCGCCGGCTGGGCCTGGATGCGTATGCGAGCCAGGTGCTCGCGCTGCCCGGTGCGGAGGCGGAGCCGGTCATGGTGCCGGCGCCCGCACAGGGAGCGCTGGCCCTGGAGACGCGGGACGATACCGGGGCCGGAGCCGCCGCCGGCGCGTGCCCGGCCGGCGCCGCCCCAAAGGACTCCCCCGGCGCGCAGGCGGTCGCCTCAGACCCGGGGCTGTCCGCGGCATTGACCGCCACCCTGGCCGAACTGGACGACCCGGCCACCCGGGCGGCGGTGACCGCCGAACGCGCCCTCATGCGGGCCTTGGAGGCGGGCTGCGCCGCACCGGTCGGGGCGGTGGCGGCGCCCACGGCGCTGGCTGACGGGCGCGCGGGGCTGCGGCTGGACGCCGTCGTGGCGGCGGCCGACGGGGCGCGGCTGCTGCGGGAGTCGGCGACCGGGGCGCGCACGGATGCCGCCGGGCTCGGTGCGGCGGTGGCCGCGGCTCTGCTGGCTGCGGGAGCCGCCGAGCTGGCGGACCTGCGCGCCTCGCTGCCCGGCCGTGGGCACCGGGAGGCGCCATGAGCCGGCCGGGCAGCGTCACCCGCAACGACGTGCCGCTAGCGAAGACCGGTGACGCCGCCCGAAGCGCGTCGGCGCCGCCCGAGCCGGGCCCGCCCGCCGCCGGGGCCTCCGCGGCAGCCGGGGTCGGCCCGTTGTCCGGACGACGCATCCTGCTGCCGCGGGCCAAGCCGGACGATGCCATCGCCGCCGAGTTGAGCGCGGCGGGCGCCGAGGTGGTGCGTGTGGGCGTGACCCGGTCCGTTCCCGGGCCCGTCGAGCCCCGCGAGCGCGCCGCCCGCGACCTCGCGGCCGGCGAGTACGCGTGGGTGGTGCTGACCTCTGCCCGCACCCTGGAGTACTTCGATCTCAGCTTCTTCGGGGGCGGTGAAGAGGCAGCCGAGTGCGGCGATGCGAGCGCCGCCGCACATGCTCCGAGCTCCCCCGGGCGTTCTGCCGCGGGGCGGGCCGTCTCCGGTACTCCGACCGCCGCCTCGGCGGCGCGGGGGCTCACCAGAATTGCCGTGGTCGGCGAGGCCACCGCGCGGGCCGTGCGCGAGCGGCTGGGGCGCGAGCCCGACCTGGTGGCGGCCGGCAGCGGCGCCGCCCTGCTGGACCTGCCCCGGCTCACCCATGGCCCCGCTACGGACCGCCGCCGACTGCTGCTGCCCGGCTCGGCGCTGGCCTCCCCGAAGTTGGCCGCGGGCCTGGCCGCCGTCGGCTGGGAGGTGGATGCGGTGGCCGCCTACACCATGGAGCCGGTTCCCGCCGGGGAGCTGCCCGGGGGCCTTGCCGCCGACTGGGCGAGTGGCGGCTTCGACGCGGTGGTGCTGGTGGCGGGCTCCTCCACGCGTGCCCTGGTGGAGGCGGCCGGGCCGCCCGCGCCTGCCACGCGTGTGGTGGCGATCGGGAGGCCGACCGCGGCGGCAGCGCGGGCCGTCGGCCTGGACGTGGATGCCGTGGCCGCCTCCCCCACACCCGGCGACATCCGCGCTGCCATACTCACCTTGCTTCCCACCGATCTCAGGAGACCAGAACCATGACCACTGCCCTCCCCCTGCCCGACCCGCACGACCCCGCCACCTCGCCGGCCGCCGACCTGCTCGTCTCGCGGGGCGTGCCCGCGCCCGCGGCGCCGACCGTGCGCCCGCGTCGGCTGCGCCGCACGCCGGCCCTGCGCGGGCTCGTCGCCGAGACCCGCATCGACCCTGGTCAGCTGATCCTGCCGGCCTTCGTGCGCGAGGACATCACCGAGCCTGCCCCGATCGGCGCCATGCCCGGCGTGGTGCAGCACACGCTGGAGTCCATTCGGCGGGAGGCCGCCGCCTGCGCCGAAGCGGGCGTGGGCGCCATCGACCTGTTCGGCGTCCCGGCCACGCGAGACCAGGCCGGCTCCCAGGCGTGGGCCGAGGACGGCATCCTCAACCGGGCGATAGCCGCGGTGCGCGCAGAGGTCGGGGACGCGCTGGTCGTGTGCGCCGACACCTGCCTGGACGAGTTCACCTCCCACGGCCACTGCGGCCTGGTGCGCCCGGACGGTGACCGCCGCGCGGGCGAGATCGACAACGACTCCACCCTGGCGCTCTACCAGGCCATGGCCGTCTCCCAGGCGGAGGCCGGGGCGCACATGGTCTCCCCCTCCGGCATGATGGACGGGCAGGTCGCGGCGATCCGCGCCGCCCTGGATGCCACCGGCCATGACGATGTCACCATCCTGGCCTACTCCGCCAAGTACGCCTCCGCCTATTTCGGGCCCTTCCGGGAGGCCGTCGGCTCCACCCTCAAGGGCGACCGCCGCACCTACCAGCAGGATCCGGCCAACCGCCGCGAGGGCCTGCGGGAGGTGCTGCTGGACGTGGAGCAGGGCGCCGACCTGGTAATGGTCAAGCCGGCCGGACCCTACCTAGACGTACTGGCCGACGTGGCCGCCGCCAGCCCGGTGCCGGTGGCGGCCTACCAGGTCAGCGGCGAGTACGCGATGGTGGAGGCGGCCGCCGCCAACGGCTGGATCGACCGCGAGCGCGTGATCATGGAGTCGCTGCTGGGGATCGTGCGCGCCGGCGCGGACTGCGTGCTGACCTACTGGGCCCGCGAGGTGGCCGAGCGGCTGCGCGCGCAGCAGTAAAAGTGTCCATCGGTGACCACTTTGACGATCTGGCAGCGAGCGTACCCCCGGCAGACACCATGTTTTCCCCGGTGTTAAGCCATTCCTGCGAGAAGGCATTGCGGGCGGCGGGCTTAAACTGGTCACCGATGGACACTTTTCCGGCTCTTCCGGTTTGCAGGTGTAGCGGCTGGTTGAGGTCAGGGCGCGCGCGAGCTTGAAGGGAAGGCGGGGGCCTTGGGTGTGGGCCGGTCCCGGTGGGGGTGACTAGGCGAGGTGTGACGGCTTGCCGGGCCCCAGGGCTCCGCCCCTGCACGCCCCATCCTGGCGGCCCGCCCTCACAGCGCCCCTCGGGATGCTTCCCTGTGCGCCCCCGGCGGCGCTCCCTTCCGCGTGCTCACCCCTGCCGCCAAACCCGGCACAGTTCCCAGCCCCCTACTTGGACCGCGGTTCTCCGGTTGGACCGGGTTCCTCCGGTTGGACCGCCTGAGAGTGCGCCTAGGGTGGTCCAAATACACACAGGCGGTCCAACCAGGCGTGGGGCGGTCAGCCGCGCCGCAAACAGTCATGCGCTCCAGACACCACCCCGACCCACACCACCACACGCCCAAACCGGAAAAGCCACTTCTGTCTAACCGAGCACATCGGGGCGTCATAGGCTTCCGCCAGACCACCTGCCTAGACCGCCGCCGATCAGCCCAGGAGCCCGCCCATGCCGTCAACCCCCACCAATGCCGACCTGTTCGCCGCCGCCCGCAGCGTGATCCCCGGCGGCGTGGACTCCCCCGTGCGCGCCTTCGGCTCGGTGGGCGGGGTGCCGGCCTTCATCACAGGTGCTCGCGGCGCCCGCGTGGTGGACGCCGAGGGGCGCGAGTACGTGGACCTGGTCGGCTCCTGGGGGCCGGCGCTGCTCGGCCATGCCCACCCGGAGGTGGTGGTGGCGGTGCAGGCGGCCGCAGCGCGGGGGCTGTCCTTCGGGGCGCCCACCGCCGCGGAGACCGAGTTGGCCGAGGCGGTGCGGCGCCGGGTGCCGCCGGTGGAGCGCCTGCGGCTGGTGTCCACCGGCACCGAGGCGACCATGACGGCGGTGCGGCTGGCGCGCGGCTTCACCGGCCGTGACCTGGTGGTGAAGTTCGCCGGCTGCTACCACGGGCACAGCGACGGCCTGCTGTCGGCGGCCGGATCGGGTGTGGCCACGGGCGGGCTGCCGGGCTCGGCCGGGGTGCCGCAGGCGGTGGCCGCACAGACGCTGGTGCTGCCCTACAACGACGTCTCCGCCCTGGAAGAGTGCTTCGCGGCGCGCGGGAAGGAGATCGCCGCGGTCATCACCGAGCCGGCGCCGGCGAATATGGGCGTGGTCCCGCCCGCGCCCGGCTTCAACGCGGCCATCCGCCGGGTCACTGCGGCGTACGGCGCCCTGATGATCGCCGACGAGGTGCTCTCCGGGTTCCGGGTGGGCCCGGCGGGATTCTGGGGCCTGGAGGCGGTAGACGGCTGGGCGGCGGAGGCGGCCGAATCGAAACATGCGCAGCCCACCCCCTCCTGGCCGGGCGGCCCAGACGGCCACGACACCTCCTGGCGCGAGCGGGCGGCCTGGGCGCCGGACCTGTTCACCTTCGGCAAGGTGATCGGCGGCGGCATGCCGCTGGCGGCGGTGGGCGGCCGCGCCGAGGTGATGGACCTGCTGGCGCCGCTCGGCCCCGTCTACCAGGCGGGCACCCTCTCCGGGAACCCGCTGGCCACGGCCGCCGGCCTGGCCACGCTCGCCCTGGCCGACGATGCCGTCTACACCACGGTCGCGCGCCGCGCCGCCCAGATCGGCCAGATCGTGAGCGCGACCTTGAACGAGCAGGGGGTGCCCCACCGCGTGCAGTACTCCGGCTCGCTGTTCTCGATCATGTTCGGCCCCGCGGCGGCCGCGGAGGGCGTGCGTGACTACGCGGCCGCCCGCGCCCAGGAGGCCTGGCGCTTCGCCCCGTTCTTCCACGCCTTCCTCGACGCCGGGGTGGCGCTGCCGCCGAGCGTGTTCGAGGCCTGGTTCGTCTCGGCCGCGCACGGCGACGCCGAGGTCGAGCGCATTGCGGCAGCGGCACCTGCGGCCGCCCGGGCCGCCGCAAAGGCGCGCCCCGAGGCGTAGGCAGGCATCCCCGCGGCTGAGCGGCGGCCGCTACCAGGGCGACGTCAGGGGCATCCCGGATACCGTCGCGTGGCGGGACCCGGCAGGCTGTTGCCATGACACAGCAGCGTCCCACCAACCCCTACGACCGCCGGCAGTCCTTCTCCCAGCGCACCGAGTCGTGGCGCGCACGGCTGCCGCGGCGGTCCCACCGGCGCCTGCTGGCGGGCGTGTGCGGCGGACTGGCCGAGTACTGGGGCGTGAGCCCCACGCTGGTGCGGCTGGCAACCCTCGCCCTGGCCCTGCTGCCGGGCCCGATGTGGGTCGTCTACGCCGTTGCCTGGGCGCTCATGCCCGGCCCCTACGCGCGCTGAGGAGCGTTCTCGCCCCGGGCGGCGAGCGCGATCTCGTAGGCGGCGACGTCTACGTCGGCGAAGGCACAGATCACGATGCGCAGCCCGGACTCGGGGTGGGCGCCGAGCCAGTCCGCGAGCGTGGCGAGCACGAGCTGCGCCGCCTTGTCCTTGGGGTAGCCGTATTCACCGGTGGACACCGAGCACAGCCCCACCGAGTCCAGGCCGGCATCCGCGACGGCATCCAGCACGCTGCGGTAGCTGGAGGCCAGTAGGGCGCGGTCGGCGTCGGTGGGGCGGCCGCCCTCGATGATCGAGCCGACGGTGTGGACCACGTGCGCGGCGGGCAGGTGGTAGCCGGCGGTGAGCAGCGCGCGGCCGGTCTCCTCGGGGCGGCCGCCGCGGGCCTCCATGTAGGCGGCGCACTCGGCGCGCAGCCCGGGGCCGGCGACGGCGTGGATGACGTTGTCGATGCAGGTGTGTCCGGGGACGAAGCAGCCCAGCATCTGCGCGTTGGCGGCGTTGACGATCGCGCCGGCACGCAGGGTGGTCAGGTCGCCGCGCCACAGGGCGACGTGCTCGCCGAGCGGGCCGGGCGTGCCGTGGGTGGCCTCCAGGGTGGGCAGGGCCAGGGCGTCGGGGGCGCCGGCGTCGTGCACGCGCTGGGCGGACTCGGCGGCGAGCATCTCGTCCAGGTCTGCCCGCACGTCGTCGTCGGGGATCTCGCGGGGCGGGCGGATGGTGAGCAGCCCGTCCAGCAGCCTGCGCAGCTCTACCGGCGGGAGCTCGGCGAGGGCGGCGGGTGGTGGGAATGCGGCGACGTCGCCGGCCTGGACGGCCTCGGTGGCGAAGTGCCGGGTGAGGCGGTGCAGGCGGGCGACGTCGGCGGTGGGCGCGTGCGGCATGCCCTCAGATTAGGCGCGGCGCCGCGCGGTTGCGGCGGCGGGCGCGCGGGCCGCAGCGGCGCGGGTCAGCTCGCGGAGTAGTTCTGGGCCGAGAGGAACCAGCTCTGCTGCTCCAGGCGCTGGGTGTAGTCCTCCAGGATGCCGGAGGAGGAGGGGTCGGCCTCGTCGACGGCGTCGTGGATGTCGCGCAGGGTGGTCACGACGGCGTTGATGGCGGAGACGATGTAGTCGACCGCGTCGGCGGTGATGACGGCGGCCTCGGGCGCCTCGGGGACCGAGGTCTGGGAGGCGATGGTGCCGGGGCGGCCGTCGGGGAAGACGTTGATGGCGCGCATGCGCTCGGCGAGCTCGTCGGAGCCCTCGCGGGCGATGTCGACGACCTCGTCCAGGTTGAGGTGCAGGTCGCGGAAGTTCGGGCCCACCAGGTTCCAGTGGACCTGCTTGCCGACCAGGCTGAGGGCGGTGATGTCCACCAGCGCGCGCTGCAGGTCGGTGGCGAGGGTCTCGGAGGCGGTGAAGGTGGGGATGACGGCTGGGTTCTTGACGTGGTGATTGCTCATGGGGTCAACTTTACAATCCCTACAGTTCTGAAGGGTAGAGCTTATCGCTCATGAGGAAACCTGAACGGGGCCCGAGTGCCCGCAACCGCGAGACGGCGCCCGACGACGCCGCTCGGGGCGGCGTCGTCGGGCAGCAGGTCAGGCCGGGCCCAGGCGGTTTCAATCCGGCTGGGGCAGGAACCCCGTCACTGCGGGACCGCTCCGGGCGCGGGGCGCCGTCAGCTCTCGGCGGCGGCCTGCTCCTCGGCGATCTGGCGCTTGATCTCGTCCATGTCGAGCTCACGCACCTGGGTGATCAGCGATTCCAGGGCGGGGGCGGGCAGGGCGCCGGCCTCGCGGTAGACGAGCACGTCGTCGCGGAAGACCATCAGTGTGGGGATCGAGGAGATGCCCAGCGCTCCGGCGAGCTCCTGCTCGGCCTCGGTGTCGACCTTGGCGAAGGTGATGTCCGGGTTCTTCTCCGCGGCCTTCTCGAAGATCGGCGCGAAGCGCCGGCACGGGCCGCACCAGGATGCCCAGAAGTCGACGAGGGTGATGCCCTCGCCGCGGACGGTCTGGTTGAACTCTGCGCCGGTGATGTCTTTGGGGGCCATGAGGCTTCCTTCCCACTCGGATGACTGGCGGTGTTGCCCGCCGGCGCCTGGGACAACCGTCCTAGATGCCGAGGTATTCCGGCGGCGTGTCCCTCCCCCTCGCCGAGATCGGTAGAAGTTACGTGTCGAGATCGGTAGATGTGGCGGGCGCGCCCGACGACGTCGAAGACCCGGAGGCATCTCCCCGGCCCCGCCCAGGCCGCCCACCTACCGTCGCAGCGACGAACGCCGGTTCCGACGACGCCAGGAGGCACGATGTCCACGATCACTTACCGCCCCTATGAACCCCGGGACGCCGAGGGCGTGCTGGCGCTCATCAATGACGCCTTCCACGTGCGCAGCTACGCGCCGCGCCCCTACCTGGAGCGCTCCGCCGCCGACGTCTTGCTGGCCGACTGCCTGCTGGCCTCCAGCTACGCGCGGGTGGCGGTCGCCGACGACGGCCCCGGCGCCGTCGGCAAGGTCATGGGGGTAATCATGGGACGCGTGGAGGACGAGCCCCGGCTTCCGGGCCGGCCGGCGGCCTACGCCCGAAGGGCAGCGAGCATGGCGTGGCTGACGACGGCGGGGCTGCCGCAGTGGGAAACACTCAAGCAGTCCCTCGGTTTTAAGCGCCGCTACGCCCAGTTGCGCCAGGACGCGCTCGGCTCCGGCGAGGCCGCCCTGACCGATGAGATCACGCTCCTCGCCGTCCACGCGGCCTCCCGCGGGCACGGCGTCGGCAGTCACTTGTACGACGGCTTCATGGAGCATCTGCGCGCCCACGGCCGCACAGATTTCTTCCTGTACACCGACTCGATGTGCACCTACGAGTTCTACGAGCGCCGCGGCATGGTGCGCGTGGCCGCGCGGGAGCTGAAGCTGGACGTTCCGGGTCTGCCGGAGACGGTGGGTGTGTACCTGTACGCCGGCGAGGTCCCGGCACTCGCGCCCACCGTCTGAAGCGCGAGCACGGCGTTCCCGACGGCGCCCGTAGCCGCCACTTCTACCGATCTCGGCACGTAATTTCTACCGATCTCGGCGGAGTTCGGCGACGACCAGCTCGGCCAGCTGGACGGCGTTGAGGGCGGCGCCCTTGCGCAGGTTGTCGCCCACCGCGAACAGCGCGATGCCGTGGCCGTCATCCCAGGCCTGGTCGGCGCGCACGCGGCCCACGAAGGTGCCGTCGCGCCCGGCTGACTTAAGCGGGCTGGGCACCTCCTCGTAGGTGACGCCGGGGGCAGCGCGCAGCAGCTCGATGGCCCGGTCGGGGCTGAGCGGGCGCTCGAACTCGGCGCTCACGCTCACGCCGTGCCCGGAGAACACCGGAATGCGCACGCAGGTGCCGGATACGCGCAGGTCCGGGATCCCCAGGATCTTGCGGGACTCGTTGCGCAGCTTCTGCTCCTCGTCGGTCTCCCCGGAGCCGTCGCCGGCGTCGTTTCCGGCCCAGGCGACGGCGTTGAAGGCGATCGTGTCCACATACACGCCCGACGCGGGGAAGGTGACGGCACGCCCGTCGGTGGCGAGGCCCTCGATGTCCTGCCCCTGCTCGACGACGGTGCGCACCTGCCCGGCGAGCTCGGCCACCCCGGCGCGCCCGGAGCCGGAGACGGCCTGGTAGGTGGAGGCGACCAGGCGCCTGAGCCCGGCCTCGTTGTGCAGCGCCTTCAGGGCGGGCATGATCGCCATGGTGGTGCAGTTGGGGTTGGCGATAATGCCCTTGGGCCGGTCGGCCAGCGCCTCGGGGTTCACCTCGGCGACCACGAGCGGCACCTGCGGGTCCTTGCGCCAGGCGGAGGAGTTGTCCACCACGACGGCGCCGGCGGCGGCGAACCGGGGGGCGTACTCGCGCGAGGCGGCCCCGCCGGCGGAGAAGATGGCCACGTCGACGCCACTCAGGTCGGCGGCGGCCACGTCCTCCACCTCGATGCTCGCGCCCCGGAAGTCCACGCGGCTCCCGGCGGAGCGGGCGGAGGAGAACAGGCGCAGGCTGCGGGCGGGGAAGTCGCGCTGCTCCAGCATGGCGAGCATGACCCGGCCGACCTGGCCGGTGGCGCCGACGACGGCGAGGCTCACGCCGCCCTCGGGGCCTACGTAGTCGCTCGCGGCCCGCGGGGCCTGGCCGGCCCGGGAACCATCCGCGTTCTGAATGTTCTGGTTGCTCATCGTCCGGTACCTCCGTAGACGACCGCCTCGGTGGCCTCGGCGTCGAGGCCGAAGGCGGAGTGGACGGCGCGTACGGCCTCGTCCAGCACGGCGTCGTCCACCACCACCGAGATGCGGATCTCGGAGGTGGAGATCATGTCGATGTTGATTCCGGCCTCGCTCAGGGCGCCGAACAGCTTGGCGGACACGCCCGGGTGGGAGCGCATGCCCGCGCCCACCAGGGAGAGCTTGCCGATGTTGGGGTTGAAGTGCAGCGTCTTGAAGCCGAGCTCGTCCTGAGCGGCCTCCAGGGCGGCGCGCGCCTTGGCGGAGTCGCCGTCGGGGCAGGTGAAGGAGATATTGGTCAGGCCGGTGCCCTCGGCGGACACGTCCTGCACGATCATGTCGATGTTGGCGTCGGTGCGGGCCACGATCTCGAAGATGCGGGCGGCGGCGCCGGGGATGTCCGGCACGCCGACCAGGGTGATCTTGTCCTGGCTGCGGTCGTGGGCGATGCCGGAAATGACGGGGGCTTCCACGTGATCCTCCTGGGCGGACGGGTGGGGGCGGGCCTGGGCGCGGGCGTTGACGGCCCGGGTGTGGGCGGCGCCGACGGATACGACGTCGGGCGGTACCGCGCCCTCGGGGGCGACGACGCGGCCGGTGACGGCGTCCATGGCGGGCTCTGGGGTGGGTGTAGCAGAGGTGCCGGGCGCGGGGACGGCAGAGGACGCGGCGGGCGCAGCGGCCCCGGCAGGGGGTGCGGCATCGCGCGTGACGGGCTGCGGCGCGGCGGCGGCTGTCCGGGAGGGGACGGGCTCCGGCGTCGGGGAGGAGGGGACGTCGTCGTCGGCGCCGGGCAGCACGGGCGGGACGAAGGCGCCCTCGCGGCGGCCGTCGTAGATCCAAGTGCCGGTCTTGTCGGAGAAGGAGGAGCGCACGTGCAGGGGCACGCCGAAGCGGCGGGCGTACTCCACCGCGCGCAGGTGCAGGATCTTGGCACCATTAGCGGCCATCTCCAGGGTCTCCTCGCTGGAGATGGCCTCGATGCGGCGGGCGCTGGGGACGATGCGCGGGTCGGCGGTGAACAGGCCGTCGACGTCGGTGTAGATCTCGCAGACGTCGGCGTTCAGGGCGGCGGCAAGGGCGACGGCCGTGGTGTCGGAGCCGCCGCGGCCCAGGGTGGTGACGTCCTCGACCTCGTTGATGCCCTGGAAGCCGGCGACTACGGCGACCGCACCCATCTGGATGGCGCGGGCGATCCGCTCGGGGATGACGCCGACGATGCTGGCGCGCCCGTACTTGGAGTCGGTCAGCACGCCGGCCTGGGCGCCGGTGTAGGCGCGGGCGGGCACGCCCAGCTCGCCGATGGCCATGGCCAGCAGCGCCATGGAGATGCGCTCGCCTGCGGACAGGAGGATGTCCATCTCGCGGGCGGGGGGCTGGGCGGAGATGGCGCCGGCCATGTCGAGTAGGTCGTCGGTGGTGTCGCCCATGGCGGAGACGACCACCACCACGGTGTTGCCCGCCTTGCGAGTGGCGACGACGCGCCTGGCGACGCGGCGAATCGCCTCTACGTCGCTGACGGATGAGCCTCCGTATTTCTGCACGACCAGTGCCATGTGGGGGTTCCTGCCGTTGTGCTGCCGGTACCGTGTGCGCCGCCACCGAGCCGGCGGGTGGCCCCGCATGACGGGGGCGTCCCGGCGTCTGCGGCGTGGCGTCGGGAGCAAGCATACGGCCAGCGTGTTACGGCGGCTTACGCAGGCCGGTGGGTGGGCGGCCCCGATGGGAGGTCAACCGGGCCCACACTGTCGCAAACGGTTACAAACGAGCCCGAGGCGCTGGCCCACGACTCAGGAAACGTTGGAATCATGCGGTTGCAAAAACCCAACGGGGCACTGAATCCGGCGTTTGTCACCATTTCGGACACCGCTGGCCATCGAACGCCCTGCTCTAAGCCCTCCTCGTCGACCCGCCAGCACGAAGGCGAGCCCTACTACGTCTGCCGATGAGCCTGACGTCCTTCCTCGCTCCATCTCACGCTCCAGGGAACAGTCGGCGGGTCCTCCCGTCCCGTGATCACGCGGACCTTTCCGTTGACGACGCGGCGGAGGAACCTGCGGAACGCCTGCCGGTAGTTCGCCATCGCTTGCTGTGCAGCGGCTCGCTGACCCCTACTCGCATGCGGCTGTGCGCCGGGCAGGTCGATACGTAGCACTACATGCAGCTGCTGTGCCTTCACCGCCTTCCGGCATGCCTCCCGCTCAGTGTGCTTGTTGCGGGTCCCTGCGTGCAGGCCCGCGAGCGTGTCCATGACCTTCTCGATCACCACGGCGACCAGGTCCTCGGGCACCATCGCCCCCTGGTGGGCGTGGTCCTTCGCTTCAATTAGCCACAGATAGTCACCGGTGGAGGTAGCGGGTGGACTGCTCGAGCTCGGCGTCGAGGGCCGTGATGACGGGCAGGTCGTCAAGGTCATCGGCCTGCGTCACGGTCACCGGATCGTCGTTGGCGCGGTCGAGCCCGAAGCAGCGGATGTCCGCGGCCTCATCCTCATCGAGCATCTGGAGTTCGCGCAGAAGGAAGAGGCTGTGTGTGGCGAGGAGGACCTGGACCCCGCGACGGGCGAGCCCGGCAATAAGCGGGGCGAGGAGCCGAATGGAGGCCGGGTTTAGGTTGGCCTCGGGCTCATCCCAAAAGCGATACCCCTGATCCTTGAGAACTCCGTTGGCTAGGAGCACCTGGATCATGCCGAGCTTGCGGTGCCCCTCGGACACCAGCGGCGCCTCAAGCTGAGCACCCGAATCACCCTCGGCGTCGGGACGAAGAACGAAGCGCTCGTCCCTTACCTCGAAGCGCCCGCCGACGATGCCGTCGATGACGTCCTCGATCTCCGTCTCGGAGCGGTCCTTGAGGCGGGGGCGGTAGAGCAGCGTCGCCAGGTCGTTCCAGGTCTCATCGAAGGGGACCTCGTAGGTGGCGAAGAGCGAGCGCAGACCGTGGGCGACCGAGAGGATCTCGTGTGCGGGAATGAAGACCGGGAAGTCGCGGGGGCGGCGGAAGCCGACGTCGATGAAGACATAGCCGTCACCGGGCATATCGTCGTCCGAGAACACGTAGACGAGATCGCTTTCGTCGTCCAGCGTGAGGCCAAGACGCGTCGGACGTTGCCCATGCGTGGTGAGAGAACTGATCGAGTCCACGTTGAAGACGCCGCGCAGCTTGTCAGGGAGGTCCCCTGGCCAACTATCGGCGCCCGCCCCACGCCGTACCGGGTTCGACTTCTCCGAGGCCACCGCCGTCATGGCGTACAGCAGCTTGAGGAGCATCTACTTGCCGGGAAAGCCCGCCGCCCCATGACGTAGCCGTTACATTAAGTCCCATGAGCATTGAGGCGACCCAGGTCACACGCTTCTTCGGGTCGGCGCCGGCCGTGCAGCGGCTGAGCCTATCCGCGCCCGCCGGCGCCATCACCGGCCTGGTCGGCCCCAACGGGGCGGGCAAGACCACCCTGCTGCTCATGCTGGCGGCACTGCTGCGCCCCGATACGGGCACGATCAAGGTAGCGGGCCTGGACCCGGTCACCCAGCCGCGTCAGGTGCACCAGGCGGTGGGCTGGATGCCGGACGCCTTCGGCACCTGGGACTCGCTTACCTGCACGGAGATTCTGCTGACCTTCGCCGCCGCCCAGGGGCTCGACGACGTAACCGCCCGCGAGCGCACCGCCGACATGCTCGCCCTGGTGCATCTGGAGGACATGGCCCGCACCCCGGCACGGGTGCTCTCGCGCGGACAGAAGCAGCGCCTGGGCCTGGCGCGAGCACTCGTCCATTCCCCGCAGGTGCTGCTACTCGACGAACCCGCGGCCGGAATGGACCCCCGCTCGCGCGCCGATCTGCGCGGTATTCTGCGGGACCTGGCCGGCCAGGGGGCGACGGTGCTGGTCTCCAGCCACGTGCTGGGCGAGTTGGAGGAGATGGTCGACGGCGTCGTCTTCATGTCCCGCGGGCGTGCGGTTGTGCCGCCCGACGCCGGCCCCGCCAACGACGCCGCTACGGCCTCAGGCCAGGACGCAGGCGATTCTGTCGCGGACTCCGGCGCGGGAACTGCGGCGGCCGGCGGCGTGGTGCCGGTGCGCCCGACGCCGCTGCACACCACCTGGCGAATGCGGGCCCTGAGCCCCGAGCGGCTGGCCTCGTGGGTGCGCGCGGGAGCGCCGCCGGGCGCCGTCGTCGATCCCGACGGTTCCGCGCATTTGGAAGTGCCCGACGACGCCGCTGCGGCACGCATACTGCGGCTGGCCGTTGAGGACGGAGTCGAGGTGGTGTCCTTCGCTCCGGTGACCGGTGCGCTGGAAGCGGCGTATCTCGCAATGGAGGAGGAGCGGGCATGAGTCTGCGGGGAGTTCGCACCGTGATGGTGTTGGAGTTGCGGCAGCGAGTGCGGTCGACCCGCTGGTGGGTGATGCTGCTGGTGTGGGCGCTGGTGCTCGTGGTGCTGTTCGTGGGCATGACGGGGCTGTCCGTCTCCGCGGGCATGGAGCGTGAGGAGTTCGCGCCGGTCCTGTACGACGTGGTGCTGTGCTTCGTGCTCGGGATCGGGCTGGTAGTGGCACCCACGCTGTCGGCCACCTCCATCAACGGGGACCGCGCCGACGCGACCCTGGCGCTGTTGCAGGCGACGGCGTTGCGCAGTTGGGACATCGCCGTCGGGAAGCTGCTGGCGGCGTGGGTGGCGGCCATGGCCTTCCTGGCGGTGGCGCTGCCGTTCCTGCTGATTCTGGCGGCGGTGGGCGGGGCGACTCTGCCGGCGCTGCTGGGCCACCTGCTACTGCTGGTGGTGACGCTGGGATCGGTGTGCGGCATCGGCCTGGGCTTCTCCGCGTTGACGGCGCGCGCCTCGGCGTCGGCGGTGCTGACTTACCTGGTGGTGGCGGCGCTGACGGTCGGTACGCCGCTCGCTCTGGCGATCGCCACTCCCCTGGTGCAGGAGCAACGGGAACGGATCACTTACAGCATCGACTATGACGCCTCCACGGAGGACAAGCTGGTGTGCCGTGAGGATCCCTACAGATACCACACCACGGTCACTCACGCCGAGCGGATCTGGTGGATGCTCATTCCCAATCCATTCGTGGCACTGGGAGACCTCTCCGCCCGCGCGCCGCAGGACCACTATGACTCCGAGAGCTTGCTGGAGGGGCTCGGCCGCGGAGTCGACGAGATGCGCGACCCGCAGTCCTCAGAACCAACGGTCATTAACCACTGCGACGTGCAAACCGAATCCGTCAACGACGACGGGTACTCCCACGACTGGTCGCGCGCCGACCACGTGGCGTTCTGGCCGGCTAGCGCGGCGCTGCTGTTGCTGCTCGGCGCGGGCGGCGCCTGGGCCGCGGCCCGCCGACTGCGGGTCCCGGCGGGTCCGCTCCCCCGCGGTATCCGGTTGGCCTGAACCGCCGACGAGCATGCGGCACTTGTGTGGTCCGAATGGATGACGCCCGCCATCACGAATACCAGTATGTTGCACAACATGGACGCGAGCATGTTTCGCCCGCTGGACCGCGGCCTACCTGCTGATGTCGGTGATCGCCTTCGGCCTGGCCGGGCTGCTGCGCTCCGCGATCGCGGCCCTAGGAATCCTGATCACCGTGCCCATCATCGTCGGCACCGGCATCCTGCAATGGCCCCAGGTCCTGCGGCTCCTCCCCGACCAGGCCGCCCTCAGCCTGCTCGGAGCCCCCGGCTACGACGTCACCGCCCTGCCGCCCGCGGCCGCCGCGCTTGTACTCGCCACCTGGGCGGGTCTGTGCCTCGCGGCTTACGCCCTCGCCCTCATCCGCCGCGACACGTAGCACACACGCGCCCCACGGGCCCCGCATTGTCGCAAATGGTCACAAACGCCCGATTCGGCCGCCCAGCCCGATTACGAAACCGCATGATTCCAACGATCCGTGAGCAGTCATTCGGTGTCAAAAACTCGTTTGTGACCGTTTCCGACAATGCTGCTCCATCCTGGCTCCCCGCTCAGCCCTCCTCGTCGATCCGCCGGCGCCCCTCGAAGGCGCGCCCGAGCGTGACCTCATCGGCGTACTCCAGGTCGCTGCCCACAGGCAGGCCGGAGGCCAGCCGCGAGACGGGCACGGCCATGGTGCGCAGCATGCGGGTCAGGTAGGCGGCGGTCGCCTCTCCGACCACGTCGGGGTCGGTGGCGAGAATGACCTCCTCCACCTCGCCGTCCCCCACCCGGGTGAACAGCTCGCGGATGCGCAGGTCGTCCGGACCGACCCCGTTGATCGGGTCGATGGCGCCGCCGAGCACGTGGTACAGGCCCCGGTACTCGCGGGTGCGTTCAATCGCGACCACGTCCTTGGGCTCCTCCACCACGCAGATGACCCGCCGGTCGCGCCGTGGGTCGCGGCAGACGGTGCACTGCTCGGACTCGGCCACGTTCCCGCAGGTCTGGCAGAACCGCACGCGGGACTTCACGGCACGCAGCGCCTCCACCAGGCGCTCCACGCTGTCGGCGTCCGCCGACAGGATGTGGAAGGCAAGCCGCTGAGCGGACTTAGGGCCGATTCCGGGTAGTTCGCCGAACTGGTCGACGAGGTCCTGAAGTGCGCCTTCGTAGGCAGCGGGCAAGGTCAGTGTCCTTCCTGGGTCACGGTGACTTCCTCCAGGACGGTGGCGCCCAGGATGCGTTTGACGACCTCAAGGCCGACAACTCCGGCCTCCTCAGCATCCTCGTCATCCTCGCTGGGCAGGTCGTCCTCAAGGGCGGGACGTGCGGGCGCGGCCGGCGCATCTCCGTCGTGATGGTGGCGGCCGCCGCGGGCCGCCGCCCGGGCGGCCGCCTGCGCAGCGGCCAGGCGACCGAATCCGGGCCGTGGCCCGTCGTCTGCCGGCCCATCCGGGTCGCCCGGCTCCTCGGGCAGAGGCACGCCATCGGAGAAGGTCTGCTCCGGCCCGTCCCAGGCCACCGGTGCCAGACGGTGCGGCCGGGCGCCCTCCGGGGCATCCGACGGCACCGGATCGGGGGATCCCGCCGACATGCCGCCTGCCGCTCCGGGGGTATGAGCCGACTCGACGGCGCCGGGCGATTCCACCGCGGGCGGCGACGCCGACGACGGCTTGGGCATCTCCGGCAGCGGACGCAGACGGTGCACGGTGGCCAGTGGGGCCCCCTCGGGGTCGATATCGCCGCCGGGTGCGGATGCGGGCTCAGGCGCGGGGTCCGGGCCGGATGTGGTGCCAGGGACGGCCTCGGTCGCCGGCGGATAGGCAGCGGCATCCACGGGTGCGGCGGTGTGCGCCGCGGGCCCGAAGCCGGTTTCAGGCTCCGATGCGGAATCCGCGCTGGATGCGCCGTCGGCGTCGGGCGCGGGCTCGTCCGCCTCGACCGGGACGGGGCCGGCTGCCGCTGGGCTCACCGAACCGGCCGGGAACGCGCCGCCGGATGCGGCCGGGTCGGCTTCCGCGAGCGTAGACGGCGGCCTGGCGTGTGGGCTCTCCGGACCCGCATCGGTGGCGGAGCCAGCCGACGGGTACTGCTCGGGGGACGTCGGGGCAACGGACGAGTCGGGACGGGCGGAGTCGTCCGGTGCGGGGCTCGGAGCACTTGCGGCGGCCGCGGCCTGCTCCCTGGCGGCGTGGCGGGCACCGGGGACGGCGACCTCCCCCCAGCCGTCGTCGCCGACGGGAGCCGGGGCTGCCGGGACCGACGCGGACCCGCCCGCAGCGCCAACACCGTGCTGCGCGCCACCGGAGGCGCGCACGCCGCCGTTGCCGGAGCCCGGCCCGGGATCGCCACCGCGGTTTCCGGCCGGGGCGTGCATTGCCGCGTCCGCACCGCGGGGATTCGCGGCTGAGCCGGGCCGCGCGCCGAAGTCGTCGGCGGCGCCGGGCGTGCCTGGACGGCCACCGCCCGGTCCGCCGGAGCCTCCACGCGGGCCTGCGGCCCCACCGGGACCACCGCCCGGGCCGGCGAGCACGGCGTGGACTTCCAGGTTCAGCCCCAGTGCCTGGTGGATGGCCTGAGCCAGCACGGGGCCATGGCCTCCGTTCTCGAAGGCGTTGACCAGCCCCTGCCCGGTGAAGATGACCTGGAAGACGCCGTCCGTGATGCCGCCGGGCTGGGAGTTGGGCCCCACCAGCGCCCAGGTTGCCCGCCGCGAGCGCTTGGCGGCGTCGAGCACCTCCTCCCAGCGGGCGCGGATCATCTCGGCGTCGGCCGCGCCCGCGGGTGCGGCCGGACCGGCCTGCCCCGCGTCGATCGGGCCGGACGGGTGGGACGGCGCTCCTCCCGGTACGGCGGGATCCGGCCGACCCGGAGGGGTGGTGGATGCGCCCCGCGGGTGCCGCCCGGCGGTCGCGGCCTGCGACGCGGAAGACGTGTCGGGGTCCGACTCCCACGGGGTCGGCGCCGGGGGCCGCTGCGGGGCGGCGCCCGGCTCCGGCGCCGGGCGCCGCTGTGCAGCACCGGCGGGCGCCTGACTCGAGGCCGATCGCTGCGGCACCGAGGCGGAGCCGCGAGCTGCGTCCGGACGCCCTGACGCGGCGGTGGGCGCGGTAGCAGGCGCGGCGGGCTGCGGCGTCGGCGTGGCGGCGGATGCGCCTGCGGGTAGGAGCAGGCGGGCCATTAGCAGCTCCAGCTGCAGCCGCGGGGAGGTGGCACCCACCATCTGGTCCAGGGCCTGGGCGGTCACGTCGGCCGCCCGGGACAGCCCGGCCGCCCCGATCGTGCGCGCCTGCACCTCCATGCGGGCCAGCTCGTCGGCGGGCAGGGAGCCCAGCGCCGGGCCGGCCTCGCTGCCCGCCAGGGCGATCACCAGCAGGTCGCGCAGCCGCTGCAGCAGATCCTCGACGAAGCGCCGGGGGTCGTGGCCGGAGGTGACCACGCGGTCCACCACCCGGAACACGCCGGCGCCGTCGGCCGCGGCCACCGCGTCCACGCAGGAGTCCAGCAGGGTGGTGTCCGTGTAGCCGAGCAGGGCGACGGCGCGCCGGTAGTCGACCTCGCCGGCGACGGCGCCGCCGATCAGCTGGTCCATGACTGACAGGGTGTCGCGCACGCTGCCGCCGCCGGCGCGCACCACCAGCGGGAACACGCCCGGCCCGACGCCGATGCCCTCCGCCCGGCACAGGTGCCCCAGGTAGTCCTCCAGGATGTCCGGCGGCACCAGCCGGAAGGGGTAGTGGTGGGTGCGGGAGCGGATGGTGCCGATGACCTTGTCCGGCTCGGTGGTGGCGAAGATGAACTTAACGTGCTCGGGCGGCTCCTCGACCAGCTTGAGCAGGGCGTTGAAGCCCTGCGGGGTGACCATGTGGGCCTCGTCGAGGATGAAGACCTTGTAGCGGTCGCGCGCGGGGGCGAAGGAGGCGCGCTCGCGCAGGTCGCGGGCGTCGTCGACGCCGTTGTGGCTGGCGGCGTCGATCTCGACGACGTCGAGCGACCCCGGACCGCCGGTGGCCAGGTCCCGGCAGGAGGGGCACACCCCGCAGGGGGTGTCGGTGGGGAACTGCTCGCAGTTCAGGCAGCGGGCCAGGATGCGGGCGGAGGTGGTCTTACCGCAGCCGCGCGGGCCGGAGAACAGGTAGGCGTGGGTGACGCGGTCGGCACTCAGGGCCGCCATGAGCGGAGCGGTGACGTGCTCCTGCCCGATGACGTCCTGGAAGGTGTCGGGCCGGTAGCGGCGGTAGAGGGCGGTGGTCACAACCCGACTCTAGACGCGACCACCGACACGATGCGACGCCTGGTGCATTGCCGATCGCTTAACCGCCGGACGGTCGCATGCAGGGACCCCTCGTGCACCCGCCAGAGCCCGCTTACCCTTGCTACCTTCCGGTCCTGGGGGATTCACTGGATGACGCCGCACGAGGGGCCGGGTGCGAGCGTACCCGATGGGGGCCGGAGGCGGTCAAGTCCACCGCCTAGCCGCTGACACAGAGCACGCGCAACCGGCGCCACAAAGCTATTCGTGACCGATGCCACCGCTTCGAGTTGGCGCTGAGGGCGCCCGGTCCGATATATTCGCGTCTCGCTACGCGTGGTGAGCAGCCGCGTGCAGCGCCTGGAGGATTCGCCTAGTGGCCTATGGCGCACGCTTGGAAAGCGTGTTGGGTGCAAGCCCTCGGGGGTTCGAATCCCCCATCCTCCGCCACCAGATTTCCCCGGGATCGCAACGATTCCGGGGCTTCTTTCTTCTTCTGCCAACACTCCTGTAAACAACCGTCTCCCGCCGTGACGATCACCATCGGGCGCCCGGCAGTGACCTTGGCGGCCAAGACGCACGCCTGAAGCCGCCCCCGTTCCAACCGATCGGGCGCGGCATCCGCGCGCGAGGAGCCGTGTGCATTCGCGTCCGTGTCACGCAGTGCACCACTTTCACCGCCGGGCCCCATGCTCCTGTAACCGTGATCCGCATGATCATGTGCCTTGGCGTGCCCCCGCCGACTCACCCCGGGGGAAAGTGGTGCAATCCGTGACACCCGCGCACCCGCTTCACACCATCACCACGGTTTTTCCTAGCCGCTTCACAGCGCTGCGCCGGGCCTCCTCCCAGCCTCACCGGGTTACCTGGCTACTGCCGCCGGGCGGAAACTGGTCACGAGGGTATGGGGAGCCCAATGACTGACCCGCATCCGAGACGGGACGGGTACATGGGAGCCCGTACCGCGTCGCCCCGGCGAAGGAGGACCGCCCCTCGGGACCGGGAACCCCGAGGGCTTCGCGCACCTCGTTGCGGTGGCCTGCGGGCCGGGAGATCGCCCGGCCCGCAGGCCACCGGCATGTCTACGCCCCACCGTCAGCCTGCCAAGGGCGGCCGCGGGCAGGCGCACCCAGGCCCTTACGTCGCCATCGTTGCCCGGCGGCACCACAGCCTCGGCCGGGCGACTCACTTCCGGCGCCCCGCCCGTTACCAAGGGATGTATGTCAGCCTAGAGACATGCGTAAAACCCTCACCACGCTCGCCGTCCCTGCCGCCCTGCTGATGAGCCTGGGGGTTGCGGCCTGCCAGGGCAGCACCGCCTCAGACACCGCCACCGCCGCGGGGACGCCCTCGACGTCCGCCGCCCCCAGCACGACGCCGCTGCCCGAGGAGGCCGTCGCCACCCCGAGCGCCCGGACCGTCTCCGCCATGGACATCAAGGTCGGCGACTGCCTCATCTACGGGGACAACTCAGTCCCCGCAAATCCCTCTGCCACAGCCGACGCCTCGGCATCCGGCGCACCGGCCGCCCCCTCCGAGGGCGCGCCGTCCAGTGCGACGGCGGACGCCTCCGGGGGCGAGCGGTCCGGTGGCACCGTCGCCAGCGCGAGCCTGGTCGACTGCGCCGCCCCGCACCTGTACGAGGTCTACGCCGAGGGCGCGATCTCCGCGGACGCCTTCCCCGACGACGAGCTCATGGAGCAGTACGTCTCGGACATCTGCTACAACGCCTTCGAGACCTACGTCGGCACCAGTTACGAAGACGCCTACTCCCAGGGCCGCTACGCGGTCACCTCCCTGCGTCCCACGCAAACCACCTGGGAGCAGGGCGACCGCACGGTCTCCTGCCTGCTGACCTCCGTGGACGGCAGCGAGCTGACCGGCTCCGCCCGCGGCGCCGAGGACTGACGCCTACGCCCGGCCGACGCCGACCCGTTCGGGAACGGCCACGTCCGGCGAGGTGGGCGTGCCGTCGGGGGCTGGGCCGAGGTCGGCGATCAGGTCGGTGGTGGTGCGGCCGTCGCCCGAGGCGTTGTCGATGCCGGTGAGCGGGCGGCCCGCAGCCGACGCCGCCGTTGCCCGCGTCCGCGCACCCGCCGTCGGGGGCTGCGTACCCACGGAGTCCGACGGGGAGGCCTGCCCGCCTGGCGCCGCCTCGGCCCGCGCCGCCCCGCCTGGCGCAGAATCCTCCTGCACCATGAAGGCGGTGGAGATCATCAGCTTGATGCGGTTGAGCTGGTTGACCTCGCTGGCGCCGGGGTCGTAGTCGATGCCGACGACGTTGGCCTGCGGGTAGCGGCGGCGGAGCTCCCGGAACATGCCCTTGCCGACCACGTGGTTGGGCAGGCAGGCGAAGGGCTGGCAGCACACGATGTTGGGGGCGCCGTGCTCGATCAGCTCGATCATCTCGGCGGTCAGCAGCCAGCCCTCGCCGGCCTGGTTGCCCAGGCTGAGAATCTGGCTCGCCTTCTCGGCCATCTCGGCGATGGGGGACTCGACGTCGAACTTGCCGTCCGCGGCCGCCAGGGCGGCGCGCGCCGGGGCCTGCACCTGCTCGATGAACCACACGGCCGCCCGCTTCTGGTAGACGGTGTCGGCGCCGATGCCGTAGGCGTCGGCCCGCCACTGGGCGGTGGACATGCCGTTGAGGAAGAAGCCCAGCAGCCCGGGCACCACGGCCTCACAGCCCTCTGCCTCGATGACGTCGACGACGTGGTTGTTGGCGTCCGGCTGGAACTTGACCAGGATCTCCCCCACCACGCCCACGCGCGGCCTGCGGGGCACGTCCGCCAGGGGAAGCGCATCGAATTCGCGCACCAACTCGCGCAGCAGGCGGCGGTAGCCGATGCGCCCGCCCCAGGTGGCGGAGCGGCCCCTGTGCTCGAAGAACTCGCAGGTGATCGCGCTCCAGCGCTCGTACAGCGCCTGGGCGGAGCCCGGCACCGCCTCGTAGGGGCGCACCCGCAGCAGGCAGGTGCTCAGCGTGTCGCCGATGACCACCCCCTGCAACATCTTGTAGGCCATGGTCGGACTGAGCTTGAAGCCGGGGTTCTCCTCAATGCCCTGCAGGGAGACGGCCAGCACCGGGATCTGCGGGTAGCCGGCCTCGCGCAGGCCCTTGCGGAGCATGGCGGCGTAGTTGGTGGCGCGGCACATGCCGCCGGTCTGGGAGATGGCCACCACGCACTTGTCCGGGTCGTGGGAGCCGTCCTCGAAGGCGCCGATCAGCTGACCGATCACCATGATCGCGGGGAAGCAGGCGTCGTTGTTGACGTAGCGCAGCCCCACCTCGAGGTCCGACTTGCTCGCGGACTCCAGCAGCTCGACACGGTATCCCAGGCGGCGCATGAGCGGCACCAGGGGCCGGAAGTGGATCGGGCTCATCTGCGGCATGAGGATGGTGTGCGTCCGCCGCATCTCCTCGGTGAACACCGGGGTGGTGGCGGCGGGCAGGCTCCGCTCGCCGCGGGCCGCGCGCCCGGCGAGCGTGTGATCGCCGTCGTCCGCGGACGCCGGGTTCTCGCGCGGGGCATCGCCGTCCTGCTTGCCGACGTCGGTGGTCGGCACGGTGGTGTCGATCTCGACGCTCGCGGCAGGCTCCTGGGTCTCCTCGACGACGGCGGCCCCGTCCGCGGCTGCCCGCTCACCGGTGCCCGCTGCCTCCTCCTCGCGCCGGCGACGGCGCTCCTCGCTGGCGGCGGCGAGCGAGCGCAGGCGGATGGTGGCGGCGCCGAGGTTGGAGACCTCGTCGATCTTGAGGGTGGTGTACACCCCGCCCGCGGACTCGAGAATCTCCTGCACCTGGTCGGTGGTGACGGCGTCGACGCCGCAGCCGAAGGAGTTCAGCTGGACCAGTTCCAGGTCGTCGGCGCGGGTGACCAGCTCGGCGGCCCGGTACAGGCGCGAGTGGTAGGCCCACTGGTCGCGCACCCGCAGCTTCGGGGAGACATCGGCGACGGCGATCGGCGTAGTCGGCGCCGGCAGGCCCTCGGCGGTGACGTCGGACCAGTCTGCGGGCGCCTGCGGGTCGTCCTTGTCACGCCCCAGGCCGCGGCGGAGAGAGGCGACGGCGCGCGAGAGCGCCCCGCCGGCGACCGCGTGCTCGGCGCCGTCACCGACGTCGTCGGGGGCCGGCTCGGGCAGGATCGAGTCCTCGGACAGGACCGCCATGCCCAGGGTGTTGATGACGTCGGGGACGCCGTGGTTGATCTCGGGGTCGATGTGGTAGGGGCGTCCGGCCAGGACGATGCCCTTGCGGCCGTGCTCGCGCATCCACTCCAGGGTGCGGCGGCCCTCGGCGCGCACGTCGGCCTTGAAGGCGGCGTCCTCGGCGAAGCCGGCGGCGACGGCCTTGCGGGCCTCGGGGAGGGTCACGTGCCAGTCGGCGAATACCTCCACCAGCCGCTCGGCGAGCTTGGCGGGGTCGGCGAGGTTGAGGAAGGGGGCCAGCATGCGCACGCCGCCCGGGCCGGCGGGATCCCCGGAGCCCTCGGCCGCGGCGTCGGAGCGCGGCGCGCCGTCGCGAATGGCCTCGACGTTGTTGCGGATGACCTCGGGGTAGGTCGCCACGATCGGGCAGTTGTAGTGGTCGTCGGCGCCGTCCACGAGCCCGCGCTCGTAGAAGACGCAGGGGAACCAGATGTTCTTCACGCCCTTGTCGATCAGCGACTGGACGTGGCCGTGGGCGAGCTTGGCCGGATAGCACACGTTCTCGCTGGGGATGGAGTCCATGCCCCGCTCGAACAGCTCGTGGTTGGAGCGTCCCGACAGCATCACGCGGAAGCCCAGCTGGGTGAGGATCGTGAACCACAGCGGGTAGTCCTCGTACATGCCCAGCACGCGGGGCACGCCGATCTCGCCGCGGGTGTCCTGCCCCTGGCGCAGGCGCCGGTAGGCGAAGGTGCGCCGGTACTTGTAGTCGTACAGGTTGGGCAGGTCGGACTTGGTCCTGCGCCGCTCCTGGGTGGCGCCGCGCTCGCAGCGGTTGCCGGACACGTGCCGCTGGCCGTCGTTGAAGGTGGTGATGGTCAGCTTGCAGTGGTTCTGGCACAGCTTGCACACCGTGGTCTCGGTGGTGAAGCCGAAGCGGGAGAGCTCGGCCAGGCTCATCAGCGTGCCGGGCACGCCGTCGTAGGTCTCGCGGGCGGTCAGGGCGGCGCCGAAGCAGCCCATGAGGCCGGCGATGTCGGGGCGCACCACCTCGCGGCCGGTGAGCAGCTCGAAGGCGCGCAGCACGGCGTCGTTGAGGAAGGTGCCGCCCTGGACGCTGATGCGCTCGCCCAGCTGGGAGGCGTCGCGCAGCTTGATGACCTTGTACAGGGCGTTGCGCACCACCGAGTAGGACAGTCCGGCGCTGATGTCGCCGGGGGTGGCGCTGTCCTTCTGGGCCTGCTTGACCGAGGAGTTCATGAACACCGTGCAGCGGCTGCCCAGGTCCACCGGGCTGTCCGCCCTCAGCGCGGAGGCGGAGAACTCCTGGATGGACTGTCCCATGGACTGGGCGAAGGTCTGCAGGAAGGAGCCGCAGCCGGCCGAGCAGGCCTCGTTGACACTGATGGAGTCGATGGCGCCGCCGCGGATGCGCAGGTACTTCATGTCCTGCCCGCCGATGTCGATGACGCTGGTGACGCCGGGGTTCAGGTGGGCGGCGGCCCGGTAGTGGGCCATGGTCTCCACCACGCCCTCGTCGATGCGCAGGGCGGCCTTGACGATGCCCTCGCCGTAGCCGGTCACGCAGGAGCGCACGATGCGCACGTGCTCGGGCATCTCCAGGTGGATGCGGCGCAGGATCTCGACGGCGGCGGTGACGGGGTCGCCCTCGTTGCCGGCGTAGTGCTCCCAGACGATGCGGTTCCGGGAGTCGATGACGACGGCCTTGATGGTGGTGGAGCCGGCGTCGATGCCCAGGAAGCAGTCCTGGAAGCGAGTCGGGGCGCCGTCACCGCCTTCGTCGGCGGGCGCGGCGGGCCAGCCGACCCGCTCCACGGTGGCCTTGGCATGGCGGGCGCGGAAGGCGGCCAGCTCGGCGTCGTCGGAGAACAGGGGGCGCATGCGGCTGGTGCCCGTGCCGGCGGCGCGGCGGGAGGCGAGGCGCTCGGCGATCTCGGTCAGCGGCGTCGCCTCCTCGCCCGCGAGCAGGGCGGCGCCGACGGCGACGTACAGCTGGGCGTCGTCGGGGCAGGTGAAGGAGTCGACCTGGTCGGCCAGGGTGCGTTCGAAGGCCCGGCGCAGCTCGGGCAGGAAGTGCAGGGGGCCGCCGAGGAACATGACGTTGCCGCGGATGGGGCGGCCGCATGCCAGGCCGGCGATGGTCTGGGTGACCACGGCCTGGAGCACGGAGGCGGCCAGGTCCTCGCTCGCGGCGCCCTGGTTGATCAGCGGCTGGAGGTCGGACTTGGCGAACACGCCACAGCGCGAGGCGATCGGGTAGAGGGTCTGGTAGTCCGCCGCCAAGGCGTTCAGGCCGGAGGCGTCGGTGTGCAGCAGCTGCGCCATCTGGTCGATGAAGGCGCCGGTGCCGCCCGCGCAGGTGCCGTTCATGCGCTGCTCGGGGGTGGGGTGCAGGTAGGTGATCTTGGCGTCCTCGCCGCCGAGCTCGATGATGACGTCGGCCTCGGGGTTCTTGGCCTGGACGGTGCGGGTCTCGGCGATGACCTCCTGCACGAATGGCAGTCCCATGAGGTTTGCGAGATTGAGCCCGGCGCTGCCGGTGACGGCGCCGCGCACGCGTGCGCCGGGGAAGGCGGCGGAGACCTCGGCCAGCAGCCGGGAGACCTCACCGCGCACGTCGGCGTGGTGGCGGCGGTACTCGGAGAAGACCGGGGTCGGGAGGGGCTCGCCCTCGACCGGTTCGGGCAGGAGCACGAGCTTTACGGTGGTGGAGCCGACGTCCAGGCCCAGGCGCAGGGGGGCGGCGTCGTGGTCGCCGCCGGCGTCGGCAGCGCCTGCGGACGGAGCCGCGCCCGCGGGGGCCACACCGAGGTCAGCAGGGGCGGAGGCGAGGGCGCTGCCTGCCGCGGAGGCCGCCGCAGCGCGACGGGAGGGAACAGCGGGCATGCCGAGCGGGATCGCCATGAGGGAGGGGCCGCTGCTGGCCACCGGTTGCTCCACGTCCACGACGGGCACGACGTCGGAAACAGCCGGTGCGGGTACGGCGGCGGGCTGTGCGACGTCGTTCCTGCGGTCAGCGTTCGCGGTCATGAATTCACCTCTCGGCCCCGCCCGGAATGCGTGACTTCCGGGGCCTCCCAAGACCCGGGGTCGAATAGAACCGTAATCACGGGCACCACCGGGCTTCAACGGCGTTGAAATAACTCAGACTTAGGGCTTCAGTCCCGGCAACTTTTCCCTGCAAGCACCGCGAAGCGCGCCAAAACCGCCTGAACATGCCCTGAACGCCGTTGAATATTGCGCGACTCGCCTTCCCTAATTTGGGAGGGCGTGCTGCCGTCCGGTCCCCGGGAGCCGGATCGTTTAGCCTCACGACATGAGCGACACGGCCGCACCCAGGCAATCCCATTCGGGCAAGCTCCTTCCTACCGTCCCGATTACCCCGGCCGCAGGCGACACCGACTCCGCCCCCTCCGGCACCGACTCCAAAGCCGCGCCCACGCGCCGTCGGGGCCCGCGCTCCGGCAGCCGCGCTTCGGGATCCGAGACCACGCGCGAGGCGATCCTCGACGCCGCCCGCGCCTCCTTCCTGGCCAAGGGCTTCGCCAAGACCACCATCCGTGGGGTCGCCCGGGCCGCCGGCGTCGATCCGGCGCTCGTGTCCTACTACTTCGGCTCCAAGGGCGACCTGTTCGGCGCCTCCATGAACCTGCGCATCCGCGCCAGCGAGGAGATCGCCAAAGTGGTCTCCGGTGACATCCGCACCGCCGGACCGCGGCTGGTGCGCCTGGCGATGACCGCGTGGGACGACTCCTCCGGCGGGGCGACCTTCCGGGCCCTGCTGCGCTGGGTCGCCACCGACGACGGCGCCCCCGAGGCCGTGCAGACCTATGCCACCGAGCAGATAGCCACCCCCGTCATGCAAGCACTCGAACAGGTCGGCGTGCTCGGCCCCGACGCGCGCGAGCGAGCCACCCTGGCCGCCAGCCAACTGGTGGGCCTGGCCATGATCCGCTACACCTTCCAGGTCGAGCCGGTGGCCAGTGCCTCGGTCGACCACCTGGTGGAGGTGGTGGGCCCCACGATTCAGCACTACCTGACCGGCCCGCTGCTGCGCCGGTAGACGCCGGGCGGCGCCGCAGCCGTATACCCCACCGGGCCGCCGGCGGCGCGCCACGGCACCAGAGTGCCCGGGAGTGCCACAAAGGCACACATTCCTTCCGGCGCTGTCCGAATATCGTTCCGCGTCCCGGCGTGCCACACGTTCCCGTTAGCATGGACTCGTGATCTTCAAGGCTGTCGGCGACTGCGCGCCCTACCCCGACCATGGGGTCACTGCGCAGCGCGACTGGGCGGCCATCGCCCCCAGGCAGATCCGTCTGGACCAGTTGGTGACCACGCGCGCACAGCTGGACCTGCGCGGCCTGCTCGACGACGACTCGACCTTCTACGGCGACCTGTTCGCCCACGTCGTCGCCTGGAACGGGAACCTGTATCTGGAGACCGGTCTGCACCGGGCCCTGCGGGCGGCCCTGCAGGGGCGCACCTCCATTCACGCGCGCGTGCTCGAACTGGCCAACGATGGCCAGCCCCTACCCGCCCCGCCGCCGCCGGAGGCCTGACTCCCCTCCAGGCCGCCGTCGCGGCGCCGATGCGCCGGTCCCTCGTCCTGCCGCAATCGGTCGGCAACCAGCCAGACCGACCCCGATGACGCGCAGAGCGGCGCCCCACCCGCCACCGACGACGGCCCGCCGCCCTCCGGGCCGAGCCCCGCGTCAGCCCTGCCGACGGGCGCGCTTGGCGTAGGCCGGGCCCTCGAGCTCGGTGCCCGCGGGCGCGGACGCCGGCGAGGCCTCCTCCAGGTTCGTGCCCCGGGCCCGGGAGATGGCCCGCATGACGTGGTAGACGACGATCGCGGCCAGCGAGCCCAGCGCGATGCCCGCGAAGGCCATGTCGCCCCAGTTGAAGGTGTAGTCGGCGATGGCGATGACCATGGCGACCGCCGCGGTGTTGAGGTTGACCGGGTCGGAGAAGTCGACGCGGTTCTGCACCCAGATGCGCACCCCGAGCATGCCGATCATGCCGTAGAGGACCGTCGCCGCCCCGCCCAGGACACCAGCCGGGATGGTCGCGATGATGACGCCGAACTTCGGCAGCAGGGAGAGCCCCAGGGCCGTCATCGCGGCGATCACGTACGCGGCCGTGGAGTACACCCGGGTGGCCGCCATGACGCCGATGTTCTCCGCGTAGGTGGTGGTGCCCGAGCCGCCGCCCGCGCCCGCGAGCATGGTGGAGACCCCGTCCGCGAACAGCGCGCGGCCGGTGACGTCGTCGAGGTTCTCCCCCGTCATGGCGGCCACCGACTTGACGTGCCCGATGTTCTCCGCCACCAGCACCAGCACCACCGGGATGAACAGTCCCAGGAGACTGACGTCGAAGGCGGGGGCGCGGAAGGCGGGAATGCCGATCCAGCCGGTGCCGGAGATCTGGGAGAAGTCGACCTCCCCGCGCACGCAGGCGGTGGCGTATCCGATCAGCACGCCGATGAGGATCGACAGCCGCCCGATGATGCCCTTGAACAGCACCGTGATCACCAGGATCGACACGATGGTCACCAGTGCGGTCACCGGCGCCGTCTTCACGTTGGCCCAGGCGCTGGGAGCGAGGTTGAAGCCGATCAGGGAGACGATGGCGCCGGTGACGATGGGCGGCATGAGGCGGTCGATCCAGCCGGTGCCGGCGACGTGGACGATCACGCCGACCAGTGCCAGCAGCGCCCCGACGGAGATGATCCCGCCCTGCGCCAGGGACGCCTTGGCCTCGTCCAGGGGCACTCCCGCATCCGCGGCATACCCGGTCACGGCGCCGATGGGTGCGATCAGCGCGAAGGAGGAGCCGAGGTAGCTGGGCAGGCGGCCGGAGGTCACCAGCAGGAACAGCAGGGTGCCCAGCCCGGTGAAGAACAGGGTCGTCGACGGGTCGAAGCCCGTCAGCAGCGGAACCAGGAAGGTCGCACCGAACATGGCGACGACGTGCTGGACGCCGATGCCGAGGGTGCGGGGCCAGCTCAGGCGCTCGGCGGGGGTGACGACCTCGCCGGGGGTGATTGAGCGTCCGTCGCCGTGGAGGGTCCAGCCGTGGAAGCGTCGTTTTTGAGTGGAGGGCACGTGGGCTCCTGTCGCATGGGGGACGGGGACCGGCCTGCGGGGAGATCTCCCCCGGACGCCGGAGCGGCAGGGCCCGGCAGAGGCCTGCCGGGGCCACAGTGTAGAAGCCGCCCGCGGGGTCGCGCTGCGACCGTCCACGCCATCCGCCGACGGCTCCGCACCCGCCGACGCGACCGGTCACCGGTCGACCCCTGCGACCGTGCCGCCCGCCGACCCCGGCGAGCGCGCACCCCGCTAATCCCCCGTCCGCTCCCGGCCGCAGCGCGCAGCGGGTCACATATCCCCACGACACGGCTTTCACAGGGCACGCATAGACCCGTCGCCTTAACTGGGACCCGGTCCGAGACGGCGCCTGCCGTCCTCCCCCCAAGGAAGCTGCCAATGTCTACCTCCACTCTTGCCTACATCGCCATTGATCTGGTCGCCCTGTTCGTGCTCGTCGGCGTCCTCTACACCCGCCGCCACGCCCGCAAGGACCTGGTGGCCGCCTACGCCGGCGTGAACGTCGGCGTCCTGGCGGTCACGCTGCTGCTGTCGACGGCGTCCGTCGGCGCGGGCCTGGGCCTGGGCCTGTTCGGGGTGCTGTCGATCATCCGCCTGCGCTCCACCGAGCTGGCCCAGCATGAGGTGGCCTACTTCTTCGCCGCCCTGGCCCTGGGGCTGCTGGGCGGCATCACCGCCGCGCCACTGGCCCTGACGGCGGTGCTCATGGGACTCGTCGTGGCCTCCCTGTGGCTCGCCGACCACCCGGCGCTCATGCGCCGCAGCCGTCACCAGATCATCATGCTGGACCGCGCCATCGCCGACGAGGACGCGCTCATCGCCCACCTGGAGCAGCTGCTGGACGCACAGGTGCGCTCGGTGGAGGTGCAGCGCCTGGACCTGGTGGACGACACCACCCTGGTGGACGTCCGCTTCCGCCTGCACCCCGCGGGCCAGTCACTGGCGAAGACGGCGCCCGACCACCCCGCGGCGGCCACGGCCGCCCGAGCCGCCGCGTCGGCCCCCGCGCCCACCACCCGGCGGACGGCGTCGAACCGCACCTCCGTTCCGGCACCCGCCCCGGGCTCCACACTCGACAGCCCGGCGGACCCGACGTCGCCGCACCCCACCGACTACGCGTTCCCGCCTGTCGTCCAGCCCGCCGCCCAGCCCGTCGGCCGCTGACCACGGCGCCGGGCCCGAGCAGACGGCAGCACGACAGGCCACCACAAGCCACAGGAGTCACCCGCCATGAACCAGTACCTGCACACCGGTCACCTGCCCGCGACCACCCTGGAGGAGCTCAACGCGGCCGCCGGCCTGCTCACCCGGGTCGACCGCAAGTACCTCCTCCCCCTACCCGCGGCCCAGGAGGTCATCGACGGCCTGGGCGGGCAGGCGCGGGTGCTGCGGATCGACGGCAGGCGGTGCTTCGCCTACGCCTCCGCCTGCTTCGACACCCCCGACCTGGACTCCTACCTGCTGGCGGCCCGCAAACGCCGTCGTCGCTTCAAGGTGCGCACCCGCTCCTACCTGGACTCCGGGCTGTGCTTCCTGGAGGTCAAGACCCGCGGCCCACGCGGTGCCACCGTCAAGCGGCGCCTGCCCTATGCGCCCGCCGACGCCGAGCGGCTCACCGCGGCCGGACGCGCCTTCGTGGCCGAATGCCTGGCCCAGGCCGAGACCTGCTCGGCGACGCACGCCGAAGCGCTGGCCGACGCCCTGGTGCCGGTGCTGGCGACCGCCTATGAGCGCACCACCCTGCACCTGCCGCGCGCGAGCGCCCGAGTCACGGTAGACACCAACCTCACCTGGACGACAATCGGTCCGAACGATCCAGACGCCGCCGAAGAGACGGCGTCGGCCGGGAAGCTGGTGATCGTCGAGACCAAGAACCCGGCCACGCCGTCGCCCGCTGACCGGCTGCTGTGGGCGCTGGGGCACCGGCCGACCAAGGTCTCCAAGTACGCCACCGGCATGGCGCTGCTCCACCCGGGACTGCCCGCCAACAAGTGGCGCCGGGTGCTGGGCCGCGAACTCGCCGAGTCCCGGCAAGAGGCGCCCGGCCGCAGGGCCCGCGTCGGCCGCGCCGCCCGAGCCGCCTGAGCCCCGAACCGGTCGCCCCCTATCACCACGCACACCGCGAGCACGGGACTCCACGCCCCGCGCGCCACCGCCAGACCAGACTCCACCAACCCTTGAGGACTCCACCATGAACAATCCGCTCCGACGCCTACACCACAACGCCCATACCGCCACGCGCACGACACGCCCCGCTCGCGCTCGGCTCCTGGCCGCCCTGGCCGGGGTGGCTCTGGTCGCGGGGTGCTCCACCGGCACCGACGCCACCGGCGCCTCCAGCACCAACTCATCCGGGGCGAACGCCTCGGATACCGAATCCTCCGGCGCGGCCTGGACCACCATCACCACCGCGGTGGCCGAGGCCTCCGCCGGCGCGAGCGTCGCCGAGATCCTGGCGGCGAATGCCGACACCTCCGGGGCCGTCGCCGCCGTCACCGCGGACGACGATGCGGGCGCCTATGACGCCGCCTCCGCCACCACGATCACCCTGTCCGGCGACTCGGCGAGCGTCACAGGCGACGGGGCCGGCGGCGTGGGCGTCGACGGCGGCACCATCACCATCAGCGCCGCCGGCACCTACGTCCTGTCCGGCGAGCTCACGGACGGGGAGGTGATCGTGAACGCCGACGACGCCGAGGTGCGCCTGGTGCTCGACGGCGCCTCCATCACCAATGCCGACGGCCCGGCCATCGACATCCAGGACGCCGGCGGCGCCGTAGTCGTGCTGGCCGAGGGCTCCGAGAACACGCTCATTGACGGCGAGACCTACGCCGACACCAGCGAGGACGCCCCCACGGCGGCCCTGTTCTCCTCCGACACCGTGGTGATCACCGGCACCGGCTCGCTGAGGGTGACCGGCAACCACAACGACGCCGTCTCCTCCAAGAACGGGCTGGTCATCCAGGGCGCTCCCACGATCACCGTGGACGCCGTCGACGACGGCATCCGCGGCAAGGACTACCTGGTCGTCTCCGGCGGCACGATCACCGTCACCGCCGGTGGGGACGGCCTGAAGTCCACCGAGGACGACGACGAGACCATGGGCTTCATCGCCCTGGGCGCGGCCGACATCACCATCACCTCCGGCGACGACGGCGTGTCCGCCACCACCGACGTCACCGTGGACGGCACCACGCTGACCGTGACCGCGGGCGGCGGGCAGGTCAACGCCACCTCGGAGGAGGGCTTCGGCGGGGCGCCCGGGCAGCAGGGGCAGGCGGGCGACCAGGCGGGCGCTGCCGCGAGCGACTCCGCCACGGATGACACCGAGGACGAATCCGGCGTCGACGACGCCGCCAAGCCCAAGGGCGTCAACGCCGGCGTCAGCTACACCCAGGAGGACGGCACCGTCACGCTCGACGCGGCCGACGAGGGACTCCAGGCGGCCTTCATCAACATCGCCGGCGGCGTCCTGACCATCACCTCCGGCGACGACGGCATCAACGCCACCAACGGCGACCGCGTGATCGAGGGGTATGAGAACGTCGACTCCGAGTCCGACGACGGTGCGGTGCTGACCATCTCCGGCGGGCAGGTGCAGGTGTCCTTCACCTACTCCGACGGCATCGACTCCAACGGGTCGGCGCATGTGACCGGCGGGCAGGTCGTCGTATCCGGCCAGGCCGGCTCCATGGACGGGGCGGTGGATGTCAATGGCGAGAGCCAGATCTACGGCATCACCGGCTCCCCGAGCGTGAGTACGGGCGACACCATCACGGTCACCGGCGCCGATGGCACCGCCTGGGAGATGACCAGCGTGTTCACCTCGCAGTACCTGACCGTGCTGGGCCTGACCGAGGGCGAGGACTACACCGTGGCCACCACCTCGGGCGGCTCGGCCACCGGGACCGCCGCGGCCCTGAGCTCCGGCATGGGCGGCATGATGGGTGCCGGCCCAGGAGGCATGGGCGGCGAGCCGCCGTCCGATGCTGCCATGGACGGCCAGGGCTGACCGCGGCAAGCAAAAGTGCCCATCGGTATCGGGTTTCGCTAGGGGCGTCGGCACCGGAGATCAGACGTCCCCGGATTCACGCCGACGTGCTATTCGGCGGCGCGCCGGCTGCGCGCCGCCGTCTTGGCGTCCTGCACCGTCTCGGGATCAACCGGGCCCGCATCAAGCAGCGCTCCTACGAACACCCGGTCCTTGTCCCGATTCGCACAGAGCCTGGCCACGCACAAGTCCTCCGGCGACAGACACCACCCGACGTTCTCCACGGAGGTCCCGGCAAGGGCAGTCGCCGGGCCAGACACGCGGACGAGTCGATCTCTCCGGCCGGCGGGGAGGACCGCCGTGGTCTCAGCCACGCCATCCATGAAGAAGCCGTGGAGTTGCTCTCGCTCCCAACGAATGACGGCCAATCGCTGGGCATCGGTCAGGAATCCCGCTATTGGAGATACCTCGCGCAGACGGCAGGCGTCCTCGTCGGTCGCGCACATGTACTCCCGCATCACCGCCGTATCACCGGACTCGGCCCAGGCCTCCCAACGGCTCAGATTCGCCAGATGCGGCTCCCCTTGCGTCGACCGCCGAACGCGCGCGATTCCCTCTCGCACCCGCGGCAGCCACGACTCCCGGTCCGACCAGTCGACGGATTCTGCAACCAGTCGGTGCAGGAGCAGGCTGCGTGGTCGTGAACGGCTCGACGCCGCTGACATCGCCGACTCATCCGGGCGCGCTGCGACCTGAGCCTCAGAGAGGGCTCCACGCCCGACGTGCGCCGATAATCCGAATAGTGTCCATCGGTGACCAGTTTGACGAAGGGGCGCGAGCGCAGGTCATCAGACGTGCCCGAGTTCGCGCCGACTCGCCTCGGTTTCATTCAGTAACCACCGGCGGATCGCGGTCAAATTGGGCACCGATGGACACTCTTGGCCGGTGCCGGAGCCTGTCGGCGTCGCCGCGGCCGTCCAGACACTGCCTAGTAAGCCCCGCCTCCGTCTGCAACACCTATGCGATCAAGACCCGGCATAGGCTCAGACCATGACCACCCTTGAGGCTCCTGCCGTCGCCCCGCTCGCCCGCCACCTGGCCGGGCCGCTGGACGACGAGGCCGCACCGGTCCTGGTGCTGTCCCACGGGATCACCGACTCCGCGGCCTGCTGGATCGAGGCGATCGACCGCTGGACGGCCGCCGGCTACCGGATCGTCGCCCTGGACGCCCGCGGCCACGGGGACTCCCCCCGCTGGGACGCCTCCGACCTGGCCAGTCGCACGGCAACCGGCGCACGCCTGGCCTCGGACCTGCAAACCGTGCTGGAGGAGTTGCGCGCCCACGGCCTGCACGGTGAGGGGCCGCTGCGTTCGCCGCTGGCCGTCGTCGGCCACTCCATGGGCGGGGTGACCAGCCTGGACGTGGCCGCGCACCGCCCCGACCTGGTGGACGCCGTCGTCGCGGAGGACCCGGCCTTCGTCACCCCGATCTGGCGCCGCCTAATGGCCATGAACGCGTTCCGGCAGGTGCGGGAGATGCAGCAGATCGCCGCCGATCCGCAGGCGCGCTTCGACTTGGAGCTGCGGAACAACCCCACCTGGTCGCCGCGGGAGGTGCGGGCGAGCGTCGAGGCCGCCTGCGGCGTGGACCTGGGGTTCATCGCCCAGGGCTGCGTGTCCCCGCCGACCCCCTGGCAGGAGGTGGTCGACTCCCTGGCGGTGCCAACGCTGATCGTCACCGGCACCGAACGCGTGGTGCTGCGCGGGGACAACCTCACCAGCCTCACCCGCCGCGCCAACCCCTCGATCCAGACCGCTGTGATCGAGGGTGCGCCCCACTGCGTGCGCCGCACCTACCCCGACCGCTTCCACGCCATCACCGACCCCTGGCTCGCCCGGCACCTGGACGCCGACGCGAGTCGGTCGGCGGAGCGCACCAGCCATCGGGCGGCGTAGGACGGCGACGGCCTCCGAGGCGACACCCCTCCCGTTCAGCGCACACCCCCTACAGTTCCTCCATGAGCAGCACCCAACTGGAGGTCTCGTGGACCGGCGCCGACGGCTCGCTCACCCACGTCGGCACGCTGTCCTTCGACACGGACACCGGCCGCCAACGGTTCGCCTACGCCTCGGACTGGGCGGAACGGGGCTTTCCCATCGGGGTGGGCCTGCCGCTGAGCACCGACCCACTGACGCCGCCCGACGGCGCCCCCACCTTCGGCGTCTTCGACGACGCCTGCCCGGGCCTGTGGGGCAGGGCGGTGCTCGCGAGCGGCAACCGGGAGGAGAACCCGTCTGGCCTCGGACTGCTGGCGGCGGTCGCCGACTTTTCACGTCAGGGGTCACTGCGCTTCTCCAAGAGCATCGACTCCGCCCCGCTTGCGCCCGGTGAGCCGGCTCCGGTCACGCAGGCAGTGGCGCTGTTGCCAGACATTGAGGCCTTCCAGCGCGGGGACATCGACCGCGCGGGCAGGCGGCGCATCCTGCCGGGGGCCAGTAGCCAGGGCGGGGCCCGCCCCAAGCTGGCGCTGCGGGATGACCGCACCGGTGGGCTCGTCATGGCGAAGTACCCCTCCGCCGACGATGTCTACGACCTGCTCACCTGTGAAGCGGTGGCGCTGGAGGTGGCGCGAGATGCCGGTCTCGACGCCTGTTCATCCCGACTCCTCAGAGTTGACACCCGCCGGGGGATCCTCGTGGTCGACCGCTTCGACCGCCATGGCCGCGGCCGGCTCGGCTACCAGTCAATGCACACTGCGGCTCGACCACGCGGGGATGAGGGGTTCTCCTATCGAGTCGCCGCCGAGGCGGCGCAAGCCCTTGCCGGCCCACGGGCGGTGCGCGCGGTGGTGGCCCGCGCGGCCTTGTCGATGTGCCTGCACGACGTCGATGATCACCCCTGGAACATGGGTTTCCTCCGGGATGCGGATGGCTGGCGCTCGGCGCCGATGTTCGACGTCGTCCCCTGCCCGGACGAGCAGTCGGGCACGCCGCTGGAGGGGACGGGATCGGAACGGAGCCTGGAGCAACTGCTGGATCTGGACTGGGGGCTGCCCCGCAGCGAGGTCCTAGGCGTGACGACGCGGGTGGCGCGGGTGGCCCGAGGAGCCTGGGAGCGGGCGCCGAAGGACTTCGGCCTGGACCCGCAGGACGCCCGGATGTGTGAGCGCATCATCGAGTCGACCTGCGACTTCGACACGGTGCTAGACGGCCGCGAGCCCCGCTACGCCAGCTGAATCCCGTGACATACAGCGCCCACCGCATCGGGTCTTCTTTAGCCCGAGCCGATGTAGTATCGTTGCTACATCGGCCCTATGATGGGAGCTGCGACCGATGATGGCTACCACCATGTCAAGCCGGGAGTTCAATCAGAACGTCTCCTCGGCCAAGCGGGCTTCCCGCCAGGGCCCGGTCCTCATCACCGATCGCGGTGTCCCCGCGCACGTCCTGCTGTCCATTGAGGACTACCGGCGTCTCACCTCCGCGAACAAGGGAATCCTGGAGGCACTCTCCATGCCGGGACTGTCCGAGATCGAGCTGGACATCGAACCCACCCGTGACCTGCCGCGGGCCGCGGAGCTGGACTGATGCTGCTGGATACCAATGTCGTCTCCGAGCTGCGGAAGGTCGGGGACGGGCGCGCCGACCCACACGTCGTGCGCTTCTTCTCCGACCTTGAAGCAGACAGCCTGCACTTGTCGGCGATCACGGTCGTGGAACTCGAGCTCGGGATCGCCGGGGTTGAGCGGCGCGACCCAACCCAGGGAGGCCGCCTGCGCACCTGGATGGAGCACCAGGTTCTGCCGTTCTTCCACAATCGGATTCTTCCGGTGGACGCCCCTGTAGCATTGCGCTGCGCACACCTACATGGACCGGATCTGCGCTCAGAGCGGGACGCCTTCATAGCGGCTACCGCAATGGTGCATGGACTCACAGTGGTGACTCGTAACGTCGCCGATTTCGCCCCCATAGGCGTAGCACTGCTCAACCCCTGGGAGGCGGTGTAGACCAGCGTAGGCCGCCGACCCGTGTCAGTCGGTGGAGCGCACCAGCCACCAGGCGGCGTAGGGCGGCACCGGCACCTGGCCGTCGCCGGCGCCCTCCAGGGTGGTCGAGCCCGAGGGCACCGTGTCGGTGAGCACGTCCACCGCCCCGAGCACGCCGTACTCGGCCAGCCGCGCCGCGGGCACGGAGCGCCAGTCGGGGGTCACGTTGTACACGCCCACGAAGCTGCCCCGCGGGTGGTCGCGGAAGGTCACCAGCACGCCGTCGTCGTCCACGGGAGCGACGACAGTGCGCACGTCGGCGCTCAGCTGCGGCAGGGAGGCCCGCACCTTGCCCATGTGGGCCAGGTCGGTGAAGACGCGGCCGGGCACCGTGGCGCGGTCGTGGCGCTCGGCGACGGCGGCCTCGCTCAGGCGCGGGCGGCCGGCCCACCGCGAGTCGGACTCGTGGCCGGGCTCGGTGTCCCAGTTCGGGTCGTTGAACTGCGCCAGCTCGTCCCCGCTCCACAGCACGGGGATCCCGCCCCAGCCGTAGATGATGGCGTAGGCCAGGCGCATGGCGTTGAAGCGCTCCTCCAGCCAGGTGCGCAGCTCCTCCTCCCGCCAGGCCGGCGTGTACTCGTCGATGCCGGCCACCGCCTCGGCCGCGGCCTCCAGCCCGATTAGCGAGGCGGCGGTGCCGGCGGTGCGCCGGTCGTTGGTGACGGGGTTGTACTGGAAGGTCAGGCCGCGGGCATCGCTCATGGGGTACAGGCCCGTGTACCAGTCGGCGAGGAACACCCGGTGCCAGTAGCCGGTCAGGCCCACCGCCTCGGCGTCGGCGTCGTCGATCGCCCAGCCAATGTCGTCGTGGCAGCGGATGTAGGTGATCCACGTGGCGGTGGACGGCTCGATCGGCAGCGAGGAAAGCGTCTGCACCGCCAGGCTCACGCTGCGGCTGGCCAGCATGGACCAGACCTGCACCATCAGCGAGTTGTGGTAGGCCAGGTCGGAGACCTTGCCGGTGTAGCGGCCCTGACCCAGGTACTGCAGCAGCTCGGTGGGGGCCACGATGGCCTCCGCCTTGAGGGCGACGGCGGGGCAGGCGATGCGGGTCAGCGCCCGCAGCACCTCGGTGATGGAGTGGACCTCGGGCTGGCCCTGGCAGTCGGTGCCCTTGCGCTTGATGGTGAAGGCGATGGCGTCCAGGCGCAGCACCTCCACCCCGCGGTTGGCCAGCTCCATGACGATCTCGACGAACTCCTCCATGACCTGGGGGTTGCGCCAGTTCAGGTCCCACTGGAAGGAGTTGAAGGTGGTCCACACCCAGCCGTCCAGGTCCTCGTCCCAGGTGAAGTTGCCGGGGGCGAAGTCGGGGAAGATCTCCGGCAGGGTGCGCTCGTACTCGTCGGGCTCGGTGCGGTCGGGGAAGATGAGGAAGTAGTCGCGGTAGCGCTGCTCGCCGGCGCGGGCGCGGCGCGCCCACTCGTGCTCGCGCGCGACGTGGTTGAGCACCAGGTCGATGACCAGACTCATGCCCTCCTTGCGCAGCTCGCCGGTCAGGTGGGCGAGGTCGTCCATGTCCCCCAGGTCGGGGCGCACGGAGCGGTAGTCGGCCACCGCGTAGCCGCCGTCGGAGTCGCCGGGGCGGGGGGTGAGCAGCGGCATCAGATGGAGGTAGCTGACGCCCAGCTCCCGCAGGTAGCCGATGCGCTTCTCCACGCCGCGCAGGTCGCCGGCGAAGCGCTCGGTGTAGCCGGAGTAGCCGATGCGGGAGGGGTCCTGCACCCAGGCGGGGTCGAGCGTGCGGGCCAGGTCGAGGTGGCGCAGCTCGGGGTCGCGCGCGGCGTAGCTGCGGGCGGCTTCGGCGAGCAGATTGACTGCGGTGCGCCCGGCGGCGGGCTCTCCGTACAGGGTCAGCAGGCCGTCCACGACGTCCGGGTACCAGCGCTCGACGCGGGTCGTGAAGATCTCGCGCTCGGTGCGGGGCAGGCCGGCGAGCACGGCGTCAACGGCGTCGCGTACCGCCTGCGGCACCACCGCGGCCGCAGCCCCGGTGGACCAGGTGGAGGAGGATGCAGAGGAGCCGGCGGGGTCGGCAGGTGTGGGAGCGCTCATACCTATATGGTCCCCGATTCAGCGCCTGCGCGGGAGCACTTTCGGGCGGCGATGCCGCTGCAGGCACGCGACGGTGTCACGGAGTGCACCACTTTGAACCATCCCGCGCCTGAATCATCTCCGCGAGCCGCGCTATTTCGCGGCTGGACCGGGCCATGCCCGGTGCCCTGCCTGGAAAGCGGTGCATTCCATGACACTTGCAGCCGCGCTGAGCGCCCTCAGACGTGATCTCGGTGGTCCGGGAGCGACCGCCTACTCCTCGGACCGGGAATGCGCGCGGTCGTAGGCCTCGCGGTGAGCCAGCACCTGCTCGGCATTGCCCTCCGCCCAGGCGCGCAGCGCGGCAATCGGCTCGGCCAGGCTCGCACCCAGCGGGGTGAGCGTGTAGTCCACGCGGGGCGGCACTCCCGGGGTCTGGTCGCGCAGCACCAGGCCATCGCGCTCCATGGAGCGCAGGGTCTGGGCCAGCACCTTGGGGGTCACGCCGCCCACCGCCTGACGCAGCTCGCCGAAGCGCCGCGGCCCCTGCGCCAGCACGGCCACGATCAGCGGCGTCCACCGATCGACGACGTGGCGCAGCACCGTGCGCGACGGGCACTCGGGTGACAGGACGTCATAGGAGGCGACTGGTCCAGCCGCGCCCGTGGCTACGACGGCAGTGAGCGGGTGGCCCTTTGGGGCCTCCGCGTCCGTACCCCGCACCGCAGCAGGCCCCGCCTCGGAGCCGGTCGACGCGACGTCATCTCTTGAAAGTGACACAAGCAACTCCATGATTACCTTGAGGTACTCAATATCCAAAACATACCGTAGCAGTGTTGTCACCGCGGCACCAGCGGACCGGGCAGCACCACCAGCAAACCGCATGAGCAAGGAGCACCCCATGAACCTCACCGTCATCGGCGGAACCGGCAACACCGGCGCGGCCGTCGTCGCCGAGGCCGCCCGCCGCGGCCACATCGTCACCTCCGCCTCCCGCTCCGGCCGTCATGCCGAGGGCGCCACCACGGATGTGGTCGCGGACCTGGCGGACACCGCCGCGGTGGTGGACCTGATCAGTGCCGCCGACGCCACCATCATCGCCGTCTCCCCCGACCGCACTGGCGGCCCCGTGCAGCCGACCGTCGACGCCTTCAAGGCGCTGATCGCCGCCCGCCCGACGGGCCGCCTGGTGGTCGTGGGCGGTGCCGGCTCACTGCTGGACGCCGACGGCAACCGCCTGGTCGACTCCCCCGACTTCCCCGCCGTCGCCAAGCCCGAGGCCCTGGCCTTCGCCGAGGTGCTGGAGGCCTTCCGCGCCGCCGCCGACACCCTGGCCTGGACGCTCGTCTCCCCGGCCCCGGCCTACCCCTCGGAGCGGTCCACCGGCGCCTACGTCGTCGGCAAGGACCACCCGGCGGGGACCGACCTCTCCCCCGCCGACCTCGCCGTGGCGCTGGTCGACGAGGTGGAACAGGATGTGCACCGCGGCGAGCGCTTCACCGTCGCCAGCGCCTGACCTCCGCACGGTCCGCGGCCGGAGCCCGAACCGGGTGCCGCCCGCGAGCCGTCTGCGAGGACGGCGGGCCCGCCCCCGCCGCGCACAGTGCATCAGGTATTCCGCCATGCGGGCAGCGGCGTGGACACGGTGGGCGCCGGTGGGCATGCTGTCCGCATGGCATCCAACACCGCTCCCGCCGCCCCTCCCATCGCCCTGGCCATTGCCGGCTCCGAAGCCTCCGGCGGCGCCGGCGCCCAGACCGATCTGAAGACCTTCCACCAGCTGGGCGTATTCGGCTGCACGGCCCTGACCTGCATCGTCTCCATGGACCCCAAGCGCAACTGGGACCACCGCTTCGTGCCGGTCGACCCGCAGGTCATCGCCGACCAGATCGAGGCCTGCGCCACCGTCCACACCCGGATTGACGCCGTCAAGATCGGCATGCTCGGCACGCTCGCCACCATCGACGCCGTCGACGCCGCCCTGGAGCAGTACCAGTTCCCGAACCTGGTAGTGGACCCGGTGCTGATCTGCAAGGGCCAGGAGCCCGGCACCACGCTCGACGTCGACAACGCCCTGCGCGCCAAGATCCTGCCCCGCGCCAAGATGGCCACCCCGAACCTGTTCGAGGCCGCCACGCTGGCCGGCACCGATGAGATCACCAGCGTCGCGCAGCTCAAGGACGCCGCCAAGCGCATCTACGACCTGGGCGTGCCCAACGTCCTGGCCAAGGCCGGCCCGACGCTCGGCACCGGCACCGCCCTCGACGTCTTCTACGACGGCGAGACCCTGGAGGTCCTTGAGGTTCCGGCCGTCGGCACCGAGCGCATGCACGGCGCGGGCTGCACGCTGGCCGCCGCCGTCACCGCCGAGCTGGCCAAGGGCGCCACCCCGCTGGAAGCCGCCGTCACCGCCAAGAACGTGGTCTCGGCCTCGGTCAATCCCGGCATGCACGGCAACATCCCCTTCACCTACGTCTACCAGGGCTTCTACCAGGGCTGACGGCGCTAGAGGTAGAGGGTGTGCCAGGTGACGGCACTGGAGGGCGCGCCAGGCCGGCCGAAACGCAGCGCACGCACCTGAGGACGCGCCCTCCTGCAATTCACGACCCTGGGGTACGTTCCACGACCACCCCGGGGTCGTGTTTTGTACCCCAAGGTCGTGGAACGCAGCAAAGGCCGCGGGAGAACGCTCTCTTCTCCAGCCAACGACGTCCGCACCGGCGCTCGGACAGGCGCGTAGCACAACCCAGTAGACAGATTGTCTGCTATCTAGATAACCTGACTACATGGACTCACCGACTTCACGTCTCCTGCGCGGCTTCCTCGAGCCCTGTCTGCTCGCCCTGCTTGAGTGCGGCGCCGACTACGGGCTGTCATTGACCCGTCGCCTCGACGCCGCCGGCCTGGAGAATGTTCCCGGCGGCAGCCTCTACCCGGCACTCACCCGTCTGGAGCGGCGCGGCCTGCTCGCCACCACCACACGCCCCTCCGACTCCGGACCCGCTCGCAAGTACTACGCGCTCACCGACGCCGGCCGTATCGAACTCGCCGCGCGTCGAGCGGAGTGGCGCGCCTTCCGCAGCGCCGTCTCGGCCATCCTGGAGGGTGAGGCAGCATCCCGCAGGCGGGCGGTACCCGCCCATGCGGCGGCCGAGGCGCACTCATGAGCGCCGCTACCGACTCCAATTCCTCGCCACGGCACGAGCCGGGTCCGGCCGACGCCGCCTGGTACCGAAGCCTCAACGCGGAGCTGGCGGCACAGGGCCTGAGCCCCCGGGAGTTGCAGCGCGTCATCGCCGAGACCCGCGCAGAGGCCGACTCCGCGGGCATCGCACCGGCGAGCCTCTTCGGTCCCGCCGTCCTGTTCGCTCGCGAGCTGGCATCCGCGCTGAAGGAGGACGGCACCGGCAGCCAGGCCAAGGAGAGCACGCTGGGCCCAGTGGTATTGCGACTGCGCGATGTCACCGTCCGTCGCGGCCGGCGCACAGTCCTGTCAGACTTCAGTCTCACGGTACGACGGGGCGAGATCGTCGCCGTCGTCGGCTCCAACGGGGCCGGCAAGTCCACTCTCCTCCAGGTCTGCGCAGGCCTGCTGCGCACCAACTCCGGACGGATGGAGCGGACCGAGCGCTTCGGCTACGCGCCACAACTCGACGCCCTCGCTCCACTTCTGACCGTCGACGAGCATCTGCGGCTATTCGGGGCTATCGACGGCGCGAGCCAGGGCCGCTCGGTGCCCACGGGGCACCAGATCCTCCACCGCCTGGGGTGGCGCCCCAACGGCAACCAAGTCACTCGTACCCTTTCCGGGGGCACCCAACAGAAACTCAATCTCGCTCTGGCTCAGCTCGCCTCGCCCGAACTACTGCTCCTGGACGAGCCCTACCAGGGCCTGGATGCCCTGGCTTATGAGGACTTGCGGACTCTCATCTCGTCCTGGCGGAACTCCGGCGCCGGAGTCCTTCTGGTCACCCACCTGCTGCGGGACATCGACTTCGTCGATCGCGTCGTCGAGCTTCCCGCCCCGGATTCCTCGACCGGTCACAGCAAGACGAAGGAGTACGCCGCATGACCGCAGCCGCCATCGCCGAACCCGGCGCGCCGGGACCCGCCTCCGGCCACCGGCTGCTGCGCACCGCGGTGCTGGTGGCCACGGTCACCGCGCATGAACTGGCCCGACGGCGTGGGGCGCTGGTCCTCGCCCTGCTGCTACCGCTCACCTTCTACCTGGCGCGAATCGACGCGCACTGGACCGCGCTGCGTCTGCTGTCGATCGGACTGGGCTGGGCGGCGGCGACGCTTGCACTGTTCACGTCGGTGTCCTCGCGCTCAATCGACTTGCGGCTGGCCGCTAGCGGGGCCAGCCCGACGGCGCTGGTCCTGGGACGGCACGCGGCAGTCCTGAGCCTCGGTTGGCTCATTGCCGCGCTCTACTCCGGACTCGTGCTACTCACGATCGGGGACAAGCTGACCCACCCGGCTGCTGTGCCGCTCATGCTGCTGCTGACCGTGACCGTGGCCGCACCCCTGGGCTCGGTGGCGGCCGCGGTCATACCAAGAGACCTGGAGGGCGCCCTGTTGCTGCTGGCAGTCATGGCCCTTCAGCTTCTGGTGGACCCGGCCGCCGGCTGGACCCGCGCCCTGCCCCTGTGGTCGACGCGCGAGCTGTCCAGTTACCTTGTCGAGGCGTTGGGCACGCAGGCGGGCGACTACCTCCGGCGCGGACTGCTTCATGGGGCGAGCTTCGCCGTCGGGCTGATGGCGTTGACCTGGCTGCTGGGGGTCTGGCGTCTGCGGGTGATCCGCCTACCCGAGCCGCAGTGACCCAGTTACTCGCGACCCCATCCCCGGCGACACAGAGGAGCGGCCTTCACACATTCCACGACCCTGGGGTACGTTCCACGACCGCCCCGGGGTCGTGCACTGCAACCTCGCAGCCGTGTGCCGACGACGCCGGGCCGTACCTAGGGATGTCCGCCTCGACGTGGGCGGCAGCGCCGACGTCGAAATCAACCAGGTTCCGCCCAAAGGCCAAAACCTGGTTGATTTAGCCACCCTCTAAATCAACAATCCCTATGATTCCGGGGATGAATCAGGCTTCCGGCGACCATCGGTGACACCCTACTCAACCGAGCTCCCACAGGGCGGACACCGGCAGCGCCCATAGCGGGCCGCCCAGGCTGCGCGCACGGTCATCGGTGGTCAGGACAATACCGGCCACCAGCCGGTCCCCGATCCGCTCGTGCAGCCAGCGCAGGTGCTTGGTGTCGGCAGCGGATACCGAGGCGGCCGCCTTCACCTCCACGGCAATGACTCCACCGTCGTCCAGTTCCAGGATCAGGTCTATCTCTCGGCCCTCCGGAGAACGGTAGTGGCTGAGCGTAAACCGCTCCGCGGACCAGGTGCGCTGCCGCATGAGTTCGGCGGCGACGAAGGCCTCGAGCAGGCCTCCCAGTGCACTCCCGCGCACCAGATCCTTGAGGGTGTCGGGACGCGTACGGGTCAGCCAGATCGCCAGCGCGGAGTCCGTCAGAAAATACTTCGAGCGGCCGACCTCGCGCTTAAGCAGGTTCGGTGTCCACGGCGGTAGCCGGTCGACCAGGTAGAGCGCACGCAAGAGCTCCAGGTAGGAAGTAGTCGTTGACGCGCTGAGGTTGATCTCGTTCCCGATCCGGGTGACCACGGTCTCCGTTCCCTGCGTCGCCGCGAGTCCCACCAGTAGGGAGCGCAGACGCTGCGGATCGGACAGGCGCGAGAGGTCACGCAGGTCGCGCCCGAGCAGCCGGGAGACGTAACTCTCCAGCCAATCGGCCTGGAAGCGCTGCGGCAGGCGGTGCGCCTCGGGCATGGAGCCCGCGGCGAGCAGGTCGACGTAGTCGCCGCGCTCCAGTTCGGAGCGGTAGTCGCCGTTCAGCGCCCCGCGGAGCACCGCCACCACGAAGTCATCCTCCTTCCCCGCGATCTCACCCTGGCTGAAGCCGAAGATGCGGGTGCCGACGACGCGCCCCGCCAGGCTGTCTGCGGCGGGCTGCACGCGGCTCGTGGTCACCGAGCCGGTGAGCAGGTAGCGCCCGGGCGAGCGGTCGGCGTCGATCTCCGCCTTGAGCGCGAGCCCGAGCCCAGGAACGCGCTGGAACTCGTCAATTATCAGCAGCCCCTCGGGCTCCAGGCGGAGAAAACCGCGCGGGTCCTCGGTTGCGGCGGTACGGGTCTCGGCGTCGTCCAGGGTCACGATGCGCGTCGACCGCACGGACTCGCCGGCGATCATGGCGGCCAGAGTCGACTTCCCGACCTGGCGCGCGCCGACCAGCTCAACCACGGGGAATACCCCCAGGAGCTCCTCCACCCGTCCCTGTACATGCCGCGGAAGCAGGTCACTCATGCACCCACCTTACGGGACGTCGTAAAACGGTGGCAAGGCCAGCCGAAAAACGGTGTCAGGGTTACTCGAAAAACGGTGGCAGGCCGAACCGCGGTTCAGTGGCAGGGTGCGCCGTAAAACGGTGGCGTGGTCGGGGGTCATGCAGTGACGGGTGGCGCCGCGCACCCGTCCGCACCCGCCGCCGCGCAACCCGCGCTCATCGCACGCCCGCCATGCTCACCGGCGCTCGCCACCGCCTCAGCCAACAACCGTCCGCGCACGCCCGCGCCTATTCGTAGGCGGGCTCGGGAGTGATGTTGCGGGCCATGTTGGCGAAGCGCGACAGGTGCCCCTGGAAGGCCACCGGGATGGTGCGGGTCTGGCCGTTGCGGTGCTTGGCCACGATGATGTCGGCCTCGCCCGGGCGCTCCTCCTCCTGGTAGTACTCGGGGCGGTGCAGCAGCATGATGACGTCGGCGTCCTGCTCCAGGGAGCCGGACTCGCGCAGGTCGCTCATCTGCGGCTTGTTGCCGGTGCGCTGCTCCGGTCCACGGTTCAGCTGGGCGACGGCGACCACCGGGATGTCCAGCTCCTTGGCCAGCAGCTTCAGCGAGCGGGAGAACTCGGAGACCTCCTGCTGGCGGGACTCGACCTGCTTGCCCGAGCTCATCAGCTGCAGGTAGTCCACCACCATCAGCCCGAGCCCGTGGTGCTGCTTCAGCCGCAGCGCCTTGGAGCGGATCTCCGGCATGGTCAGGTTCGGGGAGTCGTCGATGAACAGCGGCGCCTCGGAGACGGGGTTGTAGGCGCGCGCGACGTCCTCCCAGTCGCGCTCGTCCATCTGGCTGCCCCCGCGCAGCTTGTTCATGGCCACGCCCGACTCGGCGGACAGGATGCGCATCATCAGCTCCATGCGCCCCATCTCCAGGGAGAAGTAGCAGGAGGGGATGAGGTTGCCGTCGGCGCCGCGCGAGTGGATCGACGCCGAGCGGCAGAAGTCGACGGCGAGCGTGGACTTGCCCATGGCGGGGCGGGCGGCCACGATGATCATCTGCCCGCCGTGCAGGCCGCCGAGCAGCTCGTCCAGTTCCACGAAGCCCGTGGGCACTCCCCGCATCTGCCCGTCCTCACGGGCCTGCCCGGCCTCGATCTCGAGGTTGGCCTCGTTGAGCAGCTCCCCCACGGGCACGTAGTCCTCCCGCTCACCCTCCTTGTGGGCGACGGCGTAGACCTCCGACTCCGCCAGGGTGACGAGCTCGTCGATGTCGCCGGCGTCGGTGGAGTAGCCCAGCTGGGCGATGCGGGTGCCGGCCTGCACCAGCCCGCGCATCAGCGACTTCTCCTTGACGATGCGCGCGTAGTAGGCGGCGTTGGCGGCGGTGGGCACGGTCGCCATCAGGGAGGCCAGGTAGGGGGCGCCGCCGACGCGTTCAAGCTCGCCCCGCTTGGACAGCTCGTCGGCGACGATCAGCGGGTCGGCCGGCTCCGAGCGGTTGTACACCTCGACGATGGCGTCGAAGATCGACTCGTGGGCGGGCTTGTAGAACTCGGGGCCGCGCAGCACCTCGATGACGTCGGTGATGGCCTCCTTGCTCAGCAGCATGCCGCCGAGCGTGGACATCTCCGCCTCCAGGTCCTGGGGCGGGACCCGGTCGAAGGCGCCGTCATAGCGGGCGTCAACCGGCCGCTCCTCGCCCCGGGTGCGAGCGCCGATGGTGTCGACGTCGGTCATCTGTCTGTCCCTACCCTCCCCCTGCAGCGCCCCGCCCAGACGGGTCGCGCGGCGACACTAGCGGTCAGGAGGGGACGTCGCAAACGGTGACCTCTTGCAGGCTGTGGGCAACCCCCATCGGGGTGTGGATAACCCCGTTCCGCCTGTGGGCGACGCGCCGCGGCGGATGTGGAGCGCCACCCTGCCACATCCGCCGCAGCGCCTCCGAAATCCCCGAAACTCGCCGGAATCCCGCCCCTGATCGCCGGTGATAACAAGCCACAGCGCACCCGGTCCAAACCGCAATCAAAATCTGTGGATAAGTGGGTATTCCTGTGGATGAACCTCAACCTCGACCTGAGGGCCCATCCCGCAAGCGCCAATGGTCTCTGGGTGAACTGCGGCGCTCGTGCGCCGTCGGCTCTCAGCCGTGCATGAGACACTTGCCCGCCCGACCCGGATGGAGTTCTGCGTGCCCGACTCGTCAGCCCCCGCGACCAATGCGAAGCCGCCCGACGGCCCGACGCCGGCCCGTCCACCAGCGGCACCGGCCTCCTTGAACCGGCAGATCCTGTCCCTGGCCGTCCCCGCCCTGGGAGCACTGGTCGCCGAGCCGCTGTTCGTGCTGATCGACTCGGCCATGGTGGGCCACCTGGGCGCGGGCAGCCTCGCGGGCCTGTCGCTGGCCTCCACCCTGCTGACCACGCTCGTGGGCCTGTTCGTGTTCCTCGCCTACGCGACGACGGCGACCACCGCCCGCCGCTTCGGCGCCGGCGATCGCGTCGGTGGCCTGCAGGCCGGGATCGACGGCGCCTGGCTGGGGGCGCTGCTGGGTCTGGCGGCGGCAGTGCTGCTCGCCGGCGGGGCGCCGTGGGCGGTACGCGTAATGGGCGCGGACGGCGCCGTGGCCGACGCCGCCGTCGCCTATCTGTGGGCCTCTGCGGCGGGTCTGCCGGGCATGCTGGTGGTGTATGCCGCCACGGGCACGCTGCGGGGCCTGCTGGACACGCGCACGCCCTTCGTGGTGGCCGCGGTCGGGGCGGCCGCCAATGTCGCCCTGAACGCGACGCTGCTGTACGGCGTGGGCATGGGGATCGCCGGCTCCGGCCTGGGCACCGCGATCGCTCAGACCGGCATGGCGGTGGCGCTGCTGCGGCCAGTTGTGGGGGCGGCGCGGGCGGCGGACGTGCCGCTGTCGCCGCGGGCGGCGGGCTTGCGCGCCTCCCTGGGGGCGGGCGCGCCGCTGCTGGTGCGCACGCTCTCGCTGCGGGCGGCAATCCTGGCCACGGTCTGGGCGGCGACCGCCCTGGGCGCGACGGCGCTGGCCGCGCACCAGGTGGTCAGCGCGCTGTGGAACTTCACGGCCTTCGCCCTGGACGCACTCGCCATCGCCGCGCAGGCGCTGGTGGGGACCGCGCTGGGCCGGGCCGAGGCCGAGCGGGCAGCGCAGGTATCCGCGGATCCAGCCGCTGCGCCGACCGCCCCGGGCTCGCGTGCCGGTGCGGCCGAGCCCCAGGCTCCCTCCTCGACGGCCCCGCGGGCACCCGCCGTACCGACGGTGCCGCATGACGGCCCGACGGTCGACGCCGTGCTGCGCCGCTGCCTGGCATGGGGCGTGGCCGCGGGGGCGGTGATCGGCGTGGTGCTGGCGGCCGCGAGCCCGTGGCTGCCGTACCTATTCACCTCCGAAAGCGCGGTGATCACGGCCGCCCGGCCGGCGCTGCTGGTCGCCGCCGGGGCCATGCCGCTGGCGGGCGCCGTCTTCCTGTTCGACGGGGTGCTGATGGGGGCGGGCGACGGCCGCTATCTGGCGGGTGCGCAGATGGCGACCCTGGTGCCCTACCTGCCGCTCGCCGTCGTCGTCGCGCATGGCTGGCCGACCGGCGGAAGCGATGGCCTGCTGTGGCTGTGGGTGGCCTTCGCCTGGGTGTTCATGGGCACCCGGGCCCTGGTCACCGGGCTGCGCGCCCGCAGCGACGCCTGGCGGCACTGACCGGCGAGGCGCGGAGCCGTCGGTTTGCTACAACCACTCGCATACGGCCGCCGTAGTAGGGCGCAACGGCTTCCGCCGCGACCCCGCAAACACATGAAGTGTCCCGGATTGGGACATCCCGCTCCGCGCACGCGCAAAGACGTAGCCGGCGCGCCTCCTGGCGCGCCGGCTACGGCGTGTGGTGTCCCCGGCTCAGCGGGCGGCGACGACGTTGACCTCGAGGGGGGCGACGACGTCGGTGTGCAGGCGCACGGAGGCGCTGTGCCGACCGGTGGACTTGATCGGGCGGGTCAGCTCGATCTTGCGGCGGTCGATGGCGGGGCCACCGGCCTCCTTGACGGCGTCGGCGAGCTGCGCGGTGCTGACGGCGCCGAACAGGCGGCCGTTCTCACCGGCGACGGCGCTCACCGTGACGACATTGCCCGACAGCCAGGCGCGGGCCTCCTGGGCCTGCTCCAGGGAGTCGATGGCGCGCTTGCGGCGCGCCTCGGCCATCTGGTCGATCTGGCGCTGGGCGCCCTTGGTCCACGGGGTGGCCAGCTTACGGGGGACGAGGTAGTTGCGGGCGTAGCCGTCCTTGACCTCGACGACCTCCCCGGCGGTGCCGAGGTTGGTCACGTCGTGCGTGAGAATGAGCTTGGTGGTCATGATGCGCGCCTCCTATCAGCGGGCCGAGCTCGTGTAGGGCAGCAGGGCCATCTCACGGGCGTTCTTGATGGCCTTGGCGATCTTGCGCTGGTCCTGCACGGAGACGCCGGTGACTCGGCGGGCGCGGATCTTGCCGCGGTCGGAGATGAACTTCCGCAGCGTGGCGGTGTCCTTGTAGTCGATGGTGCCGACCTTGATGGCCTTCACCGGTGCGATCTTCTTCTTCGGCTTACGAAGCTGGGGCTTCGCCATGGTGGTACTCCTTGGGTCGGGCGCCGCGTGGCTCCCGTTGGTCTATTGCGAGATTGGCGTGGGCGAATCCGGCGCCCACGTACCCGGCCGGGCCGGGTGAAAAAGGATGTTGCAGGAAATGCTGCTTGGAGACGCGGATCAGAACGGGGGCTCGTCGCCGAAGCTGGTGGTGCCACCGGTGGCCCAGGGGTCATCCGGGGCGCCGCCGGCCGGGGCGTTGTAGCTGCCCTGCTGGCCGCCCTGGCTGTAACCGCCCTGGGAGCCCTGAGGACCGGCGTTGTAACCGCCCTGCTGGCCGCCGCCCTGGTAGCCGCCCTGCTGCTGGCCGGCGTTGTAGCCGCCGCCCTGACCGCCCTGGTTGAAGCCGCCCTGGCCGCCCCCGCGGGGCTGGCGGGTGACCTGCGCCTTGGCGTAGCGCAGCGAAGGGCCGATCTCGTCCACCTGCATCTCCACCACCGTGCGGTTCTCGCCCTCACGGGTGGTGAAGGAGCGCTGCACCAGCCGGCCCTGCGCGATCACGCGGGTGCCCTTGGTCAGCGACTCGGCCACGTTCTCCGCGGCGTCGCGCCAGATCGAGCAGCGCATGAACAGGGTCTCCCCGTCCCGCCACTCCTGGGCCTGACGGTCGAAGCTGCGCGGGGTGGAGGCGATGGTGAAGGAGGCGACCGCCGCCCCCGAGGGCGTGAAACGCATCTCGGGGTCCGCAGTCAGATTCCCGATAATCGTGATGACGGTATCGCCGGCCATTGCTTGTCTCCGTTCCGGTTCGGCGCTCAGGCCTCGGGGCGCAGCAGCTTGGTGCGCAGCACCGACTCGTTCAGGCCGAGCTGGCGGTCGAGCTCCTGGGCGATCTCCGGCGTGGTGGTCATGTCAACCACCACGTAGATGCCCTCGGACTTCTTCTTGATGTCGTAGGCCAGGCGGCGCTTGCCCCAGATGTCAGTCTTGTCAACGGTGCCCCCGTTGCTGGGGACGACCTGCAGCATCTTCTCGAGCGTAGGAGCGATGGTGCGCTCATCCGTCTCGGGCGCGAGGATGATCATGATCTCGTAATGACGCATGCTTAGTACCCACCTCCTCTGGTCTGAAGCGGTCACGGTCTCTCCGTGACAGGAGGGTGATGCGTGCGACCGCGCCGCCGCACACACGGGTGCGTGCACGGGCGAGGCAGTCCGCCCGCCACCATACCCGAGGGCGCCGCTCGGCTGAAAGGCGACGACGGCGCCGCCCGGCGTGCGGTGCGCCACGCGCCGTTCCGGCCAGGGCGGGAGGCTACTGGCCGCCAAGGCCGCCCTGTCCGCCACCGGAGTCGCCGCCGCCCTCTGAACCGCCGCCGGGATCGTTGGGACCGCCACCGGAGTCGTCCGAACCGCCACCGGAACCGTCATTGCCATTCCCGGAGTTGTTGCCGCCGAAGCTGCCGGAGTTCCCCCCGGAGTTGTCGTTCTGGTCCGTACCACCGGTGCTGTTGTCATCGTTGGCTTCCTGCGTCGGCTCGACCGGAGCCGGGGTGGCCTCCTCGGTGGCCTCCACAGTGGGCTCCTCGGTGGCCTCCTCGACGGCGCCGGTGTTGTCCTCCGCCGGCGCCACCGGGGCGGGGGTGCCGTACAGGCCGCCGGGGTAGTAGGAGGCTGCGGTGCGGTCGGGGAAGTACTCGATCGGCAGGTCCGCGAGCGCCGTGGTCATGTACTCGGTGAAGATGTCAGCCGGGTACGTCGAACCGGTGATCTCGCCGTAGTAGCCCCATGGGGTAATGGACTCCTCCGAGCCGTCCTCCCCGGTCTGGTAGAGGGTGACCGCCGTGGCGATCTGGGGGGTGTAGCCGACGAACTGGGCGGACTTGTTGTCCGAGGAGGAGCCGGTCTTGGCGGCCACCGGCCGCCCCAGCGCGAGCGCCGTCGTGCCGGATCCGGAGTTGACCACCTGCTGCATGGCGTAGGTGGCGTCGGCCATGACGTCGTCGGAGAAGACCTTCTCCCCGTCGGTGGAGGCGGTGTAGGCCACCGACCCGGCGGAGTTGGTGACCGTGTTGACGATGTGGGTCTTGTGCTTGGTGCCCTGCGCGGAGAAGGTCGCGTATGCGGTGGCGATGTCGAGGGTGTGCGGCGAGGCCGAGCCGAGCACGTTCTGGACGTAGGCGTCCAGCCCGAGGGTGTCCTCGGGGTAGCCCGCGCGCACCGCGACCTTGTTGGTCACCTCCGGACCGACGTCCCGGTTGAGCTGCAGGTAGGAGGTGTTGATCGAGTAGGTGGTCGCCTTGATCAGGTTCGACCAGCCGTAGGAGACGTTCTGGTAGTTCTGGAAGGTGGCCCCGTCGATGGTCATGGGCGAGTCGCCGTTGTAGCCGTTGGCGAGCGTGTCCCCGTTCTCCAGGGCGGCCACGAGCGCGAAGGGCTTGAAGGTGGAGCCGGCCTGGGCCACGGCGTCGGTGGAGGAGTTGACCTGGTTGGTCAGGTAGTCCTCGCCGCCGTACAGGGCCAGGATCCCACCGGTGGAGGAGTCGATGGACACCAGGGCCGCACGCAGGTTGGGTGAGGCCCCCTCGGGCAGGTTCTGGACGGCGGCGACGGCGGCGTCCTGGTCCTTCTTGTCGATCGTGGTGACGATCTTGTAGCCGCCGGTGTCGATGTCCTCCGCCTCCAGGCCGGCGTCGGACTCCAGCTCGGCGCGCACCAGCTGCAGCAGGTAGCCGGTGGGGCCGCCGTAGGTCTCCTTCGTCTGCGTGGCGACCGTCTCGGGCATTTCGGCGGAGTCGTACTCCTCCTGGGTGATGTAACCGTCCTCGAGCATGTAGTCCAGGACGCGCTGCCAGCGGGCGGCGGCCTGATCCGGGTCCAGGGCCGGGTCCCAGGCGCTGGGCGAGGGCAGGATGCCGGCCAGCAGCGCCGACTCGGATACCGTCAGCTCGGAGGCCGGATGCCCGAAGAATGCCTGTGAGGCCGCCTCGATGCCGTAGGCGCCGCGGCCGAAGTAGACCGTGTTGAGGTAGGAGCCGAGGATGTCCTGCTTGCTCATCTCGCGGTCGATCTTGATGGCCATGATGGCCTGTTTGAACTTGCCGGCGTAGGAGCTGGTGGTGTCCACGTAGTAGTTCTTGATGTACTGCTGCGTCAGGGTCGAGGCCCCCTGGAGGGCGCCGCCACGCATGTTGTTGACGAAGGCGCGGATGATGCCCTTGGGGTCGATGCCGTTGTTGGAGTAGAAGGACCGGTCCTCCGAGGCGACCACGGCGTTGCCCACGTAGTCGGGCAGCTGGGTCGCATCGATGATCTCCCGGTCCACCTCGGCGAACTCACCCATGACGGTGCTGCCATCGGCGTAGTAGACGGTGGTGGTCTGCGCCTGGGCGAACTCGCTGGGCTCAGGCACCTTGATCATGGCGTAGGCGACGGCGAAGCCCGCCACCGCCATCACGATCAGGAGCAGGAAGCTCCCCAGGAGGAACCGCCAGCTGGGCAGCCAGCGGCGGATCGGTCCCTTGCCGGCCCGCGGGTAGTTGAGGCGCCGACGCCGCCCCGACGCCGCCCCGTCGGCCTGCTCGGGCCGGCCCGCGGGCCGCTTGGTGTTCCGCGGCTTGGGGCTCTTGGCCTTGCGCGGCTTGCTGACCCGCCCGGCGTTGGCCGCCTGGGCGAGTTTCCGACCGGTGGGGCGGGCACCGCCCTGATTCGCGGAGTCTGCCATGCGCTCCTCTTCCTCTACGCAGCTTCGTCCGGCTTCATCACATCACGTTCAGGCGTCCCGGGGCCACTGTTCCGCCTGTCAGATGCGTCTATTCCGTCCCCACGGGTGCTCGCCCGCCACCGGCGGCGGGCGCATGCGCGCACCTTGACGCACACTACGCAACGTTCTCGCCGTCGTCTCGGCGGGTGCTGGGACTTGGTTGGGATCGCCCTGAACCGGCGCTGGCGGCGAACGGCGCTCGACGCCGTCCGGCGGCGCTGGTGGGATATGTGCGTGACCGCAGACATGACCGCCCCCGCCCCACCGCCACCAACGCAGCCCTGGTCGATTCCGGGCCTCCAGGTCGCGGCGGCGCTCGGCACCGATCCCGCCTCCGGGCTGACAGCCGCAGAGGCGGCCCGCCGCCTGGCCGCAGACGGCCCCAACGAGTTGCCGCACAAACCGCCGGTGCCGGCCTGGCGGCGCTTCCTCGCCCAGTTCGCCGACCCGCTGGTCTACCTGCTGATCATCGCCATCGTCGTCTCGGCGGTCGCCTGGGTGTTGGAGGGCGCGCACGGCGTGCCCGTGGACTCCCTGGTGATCCTGGCCGTAATCACCCTCAACGCCGTCCTCGGCTTCGTGCAGGAGAACAAGGCCGCCGACGCCGTCGCCGCCCTGTCCGCCATGACGCGGGCATCCAGCACGGTGCTGCGGGACGGGGCGCGCCTCGTCATCCCCTCGGCCCAGCTGGTGGTCGGGGACGTGCTGATCCTGGGCGAGGGGGACCAGGTGGGCGCCGATGCGCGGCTGCTTTCCGCCGCCTCCCTGCGGGTGATCGAGTCCTCCCTGACGGGTGAGGCCGATGCCGTGTCCAAGAGCGCCGAGGCCGTCGCCGCGGACGCCGAACTGGCGGACCGCACCGCCATGGTCTACCGGGGCACCTCGGTGGCGCAGGGCTCCGGGCAGGCCGTGGTCACGGCGACCGGCGGCGCCACCGAGATGGGCGCCATCGCCCAGATGCTCCACGCCGTCGAGGACGAGGCCACCCCCCTGGAGCGGGAGATCACCCGCGTCTCGAAGCTGCTGGGCGGGATCGTGGTGGCGATCGCCGTCGTGGTGGTGGCGACCCTGCTGGCACTCACCCCGGAGCGGACCGCCCAGTCCATCATCGACGCCCTGCTGCTGGGGGTGTCGCTGGCGGTAGCGGCCGTGCCCGAGGGGCTGCCCGCGATCCTGTCGGTGGTGCTGGCGCTGGGCGTGCAGCGGATGGCGCTGCACCAGGCCGTGGTCAAGAAGCTGACCAGCGTGGAGACCCTGGGCTCGGCCTCCGTGATCTGCTCGGACAAGACCGGCACGCTCACCCGCTCGGAGATGACCATCCAGGAGGTGGTCACCGCCTCCGGAGCCACCGTGGTCACCGGCATCGGCTACGAGCCCAACGGGCACGTCGCCCCCGACGCCGACCGCGACGGCCACCCCGACGGCGAGCCGCTGACCGGGGCGCTGCGCGAGGAGGTCACCGTCGTCCTGTCCGGCGGGGCCATGGCCTCCGACACTCAGCTGGCCGAGGACGGCGGGGTGTGGACCGTCGTCGGTGACCCCACCGAGGGCTCCTTCCTCGTCGCCGAGCTGAAGCTCGGCACGCAGGGCAGCCGGGAGGGCCGCTTCACCCGCGTCGGCATGGTGCCCTTCACCTCCGAGCGCAAGCTCATGAGCGTGCTGTACACGGACGCCAAGCACGGCACCACCATCCTGATGGCCAAGGGAGCCCCCGACGTGCTCATGGAGCGCTGCACCCGGGTGCGCGTGGGGGATGTGGATCGGCCCCTGGATGCGCAGGCGCGCGCGGAATTCGGTGCGCATATCGCGGACATGTCCGGCCGGGCGCTGCGCACCCTGGGGGTCGCGTACCGGACGCTGGGTGCGGACGAGGCGGCCGCCGTCGCCGAGGCCGGCACCGACGGCGTCTTCGATCACCTGGAGCAGGGACTCACGCTGGCCGGCGTCGTCGGGATCATCGACCCGCCCCGCCCGGAGGCGGCCGCCGCCGTCGCCGAGGCGCACCGCGCGGGCGTGCGGGTGCTGATGATCACCGGCGACCACCCGGCCACCGCCGGGCGCATCGCTGCGGACCTGGGGATCGCCGCACCGGGGGCACGCGTGCTGACCGGCCGGGAGCTGTCCGGCATGGACGACGCCGCCCTGGCCGCCGCCGTCGGGAAGGTGAACGTGTATGCGCGGGTGGCCCCGGAGCACAAGCTGCGGATCGTCGGGGCCCTGAAGGCGCAGGGGCACACGGTGGCCATGACCGGCGACGGCGTCAACGACGCCCCCGCCCTGCGCGCCGCCGACATCGGCGTGGCCATGGGGGTGACCGGCACGCAGGTGACCAAGGAGGCCGCCGCCATGGTGCTGGCCGACGACAACTTCGCCACCATCGTGTCCGCCATCCGCGAGGGGCGGCGGATCTTCGACAACATCCGCAAGTTCCTGCGCTACCTGCTGTCGTCCAACATGGGTGAGGTGCTCACGGTGTTCGGCGGCGTCGTGCTGGCCGGCGTGATCGGGCTCGCCGGGCACAGCGAGTCCGGGGTGGTGCTGCCGCTGGTGGCCACCCAGATCCTGTGGATCAACCTGATTACCGACTCCGGCCCGGCGCTGGCCATGGGCGTGGACCCGAGCGTGGAGGACGTCATGGGGCGGCCGCCGCGCCGCCCGGACGAGCGGGTCATTGACGCCGCCATGTGGCGCGGGGTGCTGCTGGTGGGGGCCGTCATGGCGGCGGTGACGCTGGGCACGCTCGACATCTTCCTGCCCGGCGGGCTGATCGAGACCTCCCTGAGCGTGGACGACTTGACCACCGCCCGCACCGCCGCCTTCACCACGCTGGTGCTGGCGCAGCTGTTCAACACCGTGAACTCGCGCTCGGAGACGGTCTCCGCCTTCCGCCACCTGCTGGTCAACAAGTGGCTGTGGGGGGCGATCGCCCTGGGGGTGGTGCTGCAGGTGGCGGTGGTGGAGGTGCCGCTGCTGCAGCGGGCCTTCTCCACGGCGAGCCTGGACCTGGTGCACTGGGGCGTGGCCGTCGGTATGGCCTCGCTGGTGCTGTGGGTTGATGAGCTGCGCAAGCTGCTGGGCCGCGCCCGGCTGCGCTCCCGGGAGAGCTAACCACCCTCCCCTCACCACCGAGGTCGGTCGATATAACCGCCGAGATCGGTAGAACTTACGTGCCGAGATCGGTAGCAGTGGTGAGGTCGGCACCAGTGACGCACCGAGAGCGGTAGTTGTGGCGCAGCCTTTTCGCCACCCTGCTTGAGGGGAGACTGGGGTTCCTGGGGGCGGCGTGCGAAGCCCGACGGTTCGTCACCAACGACGACCGATTCATGCACCTACCCCGCGAAGTGGCGAAGCGTCTGTGCTAGGAGACGAACCGTCGTCGTCCCCCAACCGCACGGCGCTCAGGCGAGGGTCTTGATGCTTGCTGAGTCGAGCAGGTCCCGCACGGTCATCGCCAGCGGCCGCGGCAGGAAGCCTAGTTCCGCACGTGCCCGAGCGCTGGACACGGTCGGGTACTCGGCCAGGGCGCCGAGGGCGGCCGGGGTGAAGATGTCGGTCCCGGGCCGACTCCCCATCAGCTCCCCTAAGGGCGCCAGCGGCCGCACCCATTCCAGCGGAACCACCACGCGCAGCGGCCGCCGTCCAGCCAGGATCGCGCCGAGCGACATCAGGGTCGCGATCTGCGCACGCGTGCCGCTCAGCAGGTAGGACCGGCCCGCTCTGCCCCAGTCAAGGGCGACCGCGATGCCGACGGCGACGTCCCGCACGTCCACCCAGTCGAAGCCTCCGGACACCACCGGTGGCCGGGCACCCCGTGCGGCGGCGAGGATCAGCCTATTCACCCGCGAACCCGCGCGGTCAACGGGTCCGATGATCCCGGTGGGCAGGCAGACAACCGCATCCAGTCCCCGCGCCACCTCCGCCAGCACCGCCCGCTGCCCCACCGCCTTGGAGCGGTCGTACAGCGGGCGGTCCGCCCCGGCCAGCGGAGCATCCTCGGTGAGGGTGCCCCCCGTAGAGCAGTCCAGGGCGTGGACGGAGGAGCAGTGCACCATGCGGATGCCCCGTCGGCGCGCCTCGGCCGCCACCAGCGCCGGGCCGCGGGTGTTCAGCCGCCAGGCCACGGGGTCTCGTCGGCGCAGGGAGATGCGGGCGGCGAGGTGGACGACGGCGTCGCAGCCCGCCATCGCCTCGCTAAGAGCCGCCTCGTCCAGGACGGAACCGGTGACCCACTCAACACCTGCCTGCGGGTTGGCGTCAGGGCCCGGCGGGTACGGCTCCATGGCACGCACCATCCAGCCCGCCGCAACCAGACGCGGCAGCAGGTTCGCTCCGAGATAGCCACCACCGCCGGTGACAAGGACGCGCTTCACCCTGCAAGTGTCTCGCAAAGATCACGCCTGGACCACCCTCACTTACGCCTCTCGCCTCTGGAGCGCACCGTCAGGCGAGCCCGGGCAGGCCGACGACCTCGCGGGGGCGGCCCCTCAGCGCCCGCACACCGGCCCGGTAGGTCAGGGCCACGCACCACACGAAGACCACCAGCACCACCTGCACCGGCCGCGACCAGCCGACGTCGGGCATGACCAGCACGGCCACCCCCGCCGCAACGCACTCGGCGGTGTTGAACAGCACGTCGTAGATGGAGAAGGCGCGGCCGCGGTAGGCGTCGGCGGTGTCGCCCTGGACAATGGTGTCGACGGCGATCTTGGCGCCCTGCACGCCGATGCCGAAGACGAAGATCCCCACCGTCATGGCCGCCTGCTGGTGGGTGGCCACTAGGACCAACTGCCCAACGCTGCCTCCCAGCAGGCATATGACGATCCAGGTCGACGGCGTCACGCGCTCGTGGGCGATCGGCGTGAGCACCACTGCCAGGCCGTGCCCGGCGATCATGGCACCCATCAGGGTGGCGAAGATGGCCAGGCCGGTGTCGGCGTCGGCGGGGGCGGCGAGCAGGTTGCGGGCGGTGAGGATCATGGTGATCACCTGCATGCCGTACACGAAGCGGTGCAGCGCCATGGTGGTCAGCGCCAGGCCGGGCGTGCCGCGACGCACCAGGTAGCGCACGGCGTTGGCCAGGTCCCCGGCGGTGGCCGCGAGCGCGGTGCCGAGCCCGGCTGCGGCGGGATGCTCCGGGCCGAGCTGGTCGGCGCCGAGCCGAGTGACCACGCCTGCGGCCAGCACATACAGCACCATGGCAGTCAGCAGGCTGGCGGTGTCCTGGGCGGTCCCGGCCGGCAGCGCCAGGCGCAGCACGAAGCCGATGACGGCGCCTATGGCGGTGGCGGCGCCGCCCAGGGTGGGCACGATCGAGTTGGCGGTGAGCAGGCGCTGGTGGTCGATGATCTGAGGCAGCCCCGCCGACAGGACCGACAGCAGGAAGCGGTTAATGCCCAGCGCCACCAGCACGAGCACGTAGACGGCCGGCCCGATGCCCCAGGCGCGCAGCGCCAGCGTGGTCAGCGCGATCACGCCGGCGCGCGCCAGGTTGCCGTACAGAAGGGTCTGGCGGCGGCGCCAGCGGTCGATGAACGGCCCGGTGAAGGGGCCGACCACACTGAAGGGCAGCAGCATGACCACCAGGGCCGCGGCCACGCCGGCGGCGGTGGTCATGTTCTGCGGCTGGAAGAAGAAGAGGGTGGCCAGTCCCGCCTGCACCATGCCGTCGCCGGTCTGGGACACCAGTCGGACGCCGAGCAGCGTCCGAAAGTCCGGGACGGAGGCGAGGTCCTTGAGGTCGTCGGTCAGGCGCATGGGTCAAGACTTCCGCATGCGAGCACCAACGGCGGTCAGCGTCCGCTGTGATATCGGGCCGGGCAGCCGCGGGCCGACGGCGGAAATCGACTCGGGGAGCGTCGGCGCGCGGAGGCCGCACGGGCCGACGTCGGTGCGGCGCGCAGAGCGCCGGGCACGCTCGCAAGCGCTGGGCAACTCTTGACAACCGCCGCGAACGGGGATTAATCTTCCCGGCATACTTACTAAGTAGTAAGTAACCGTGTTGGTGAACACCGCCGTTCAATGAAAGGGTCCACGCACATGGCACAGCAGCCCGCGTCCCCCGCCGAGGAAGACACCTCGGCGCCCTCCAACCTCGCCCCCGACACCGGCTTGCCGCTTGAGCGAAGCACCATGGTGCGCTTCGGCGCCGGCTTCCTCCTCATCTCCGTTCTTTGGGCAGTCGGCCTGAGCATCATCGCCTCGGTGCTCCTGCCTCAGCGCCTGAAGGACCTGGGAGTCGACAACCCCGACGCACTTCTCGGCACCATCAACGCAATCACGGCCGTCGTCTCACTGGTTTCCAACCTGATCTTCGGAAACTTCTCCGACCGCACCCGGTCGCGCCTCGGCCGCCGCACCCCCTGGGTCGTCTGGGGAGGAGTCGTCGGCGGGGTCACACTCTTCGCCGTCGGAATCATCGGCAACACCAAGCTGCTCACGCTCGACTACTGCCTGTGCATGGTCGGCCTGAACATGATGCTCGCCCCGGCGGTCGCCGTGCTGTCCGACCGCGTGCCGGAGACGATCCGCGGCACCATGTCCACCTTCTGGGGCGTGGGCGCAGCGATGGGCTATCCGCTCGGCGCCATCATCGGCGCCTCCTTCATCACCGGAGGCTATGCGGCGACCTCGGGCTTCGTAGTCGGCGGCATCCTCATGGGCATCTCCGGCATCGTCGCCGTCGCGCTGTGGCCCCGGGAACGCTCCGCCGCCGACCTGCCGCCGGCGGGCCAGTCCCTGGCCGACCTGGCCCGCTCCTTCATTCCGCCCACCCACGGCGCGAGCGACTTCTACAAGGCGTTCTTCGGTCGCTTCACGATGCTCATCTCCTACCAGATGATCAACGCCTACCAGCTCTACATCATCCAGGACTACCTGGACCTGTCCGCCGGCCAGGTCGCATCCACCGTCGCACTCACCAACACGATCATCCTGGTGGTGAGCCTGGCGGGAGGCTTCATCGGCGGACCGCTCTCCGACCTGCTGCACCGCCGCAAGGTGCCGGTGGTCATGGCCTCCCTGTGTTTCGCCCTGGGAGTCGCCATGCCCTGGATCATGCCGACTACCACGGGTATGTACCTGTTCGCCGCCATCGCGGGCTTCGGCTACGCCGTATACGGCTCCGTGGACCAGGCCCTCAACGTGGATGTGCTGCCCAACCCGGACACGGCCGGCAAGGACCTGGGCATCCTCAACATGTCCACCACCTTCGGTCAGATGTGCGGCCCGATCATCACCTCCTTCGTGGTAACCCGCACCGGTAGCTACTCGTTGGTCTTCCCGATCTCAATCACCTGCGCCGTCATCGGCTGCTTCTCCATCCTGGCCATCCGTAAGGTGCGCTGAGCGCATCCGCGCGCGCGATCGGCCGACACACCCCATGTGCCGACCGACCGCGCGTACTTCATGGTCCGAACCGGCCCTTAGGATCGCGCCATGCCGTCGTCTTCCAAGCGCCACCGCATGACCGCCGCCGAGCGGCGCGAGCAGATCGTGGAGGTGGCCACCGAGCTGGTGGCCAAGCACGGGTTCAACGGGCTTTCGCTGCAGGAGGTGGCCGACGCCGTCGGCATCACCCAGGCGGGGCTGCTGCACTACATCGGCACCAAGGACGGCCTGCTGGAGCTGCTGCTGGACGATCGCTACGACCGCCAGGGCACCCCGCAGGACTTCATCGACTCCGGCGACCCAGCCGCAACCCACCCCGATGGCATCAGCCTGCCGGCCTACTTCCGCTACCTGGTGGCCTTCAATGAGGCGCGCCCGGAGCTGATGGAGCTGTACATGACGCTGGGCATGGAGGCCACCGACCCGCGCCACCCCGCCCACGAGCGCTTCATCGACCGCCCCGACCAAGTGTGGGACTACTACTCGACCTTCACCTGGCGCCTGCCGCCCGAAGTCATGGCGGCGGGCGGCTGGGAGTCGATGCGGCCGCTGGTGGAGATGGCGATCGAGGCGATGGACGGCGCGCAGATCCGCTTCTTCCGCCGCCCGCCCATCTCCCTGACCGAGGAGTGGGCGCGCTGGGAGCCGTTGCTGTTCCCCTCACCGGTCTGGGACGGCTACCGCTGACGCTCACGCAAATCACGACCTTGGGGTACGTTCCACGACCCCGGGGTGGTCGTGATTTGTACCCCAAGGTCGTGGAATGCGCGGGACAGGGGCAGACCGACGACGGCGGGGCGGGAGCAGCGGGCCGCAGTCGTGACCGGGGCCGGCGGGACCAGCCCGAGGCGCGAGGGCTGCGGATGGCAGGCCAAGGTCTGCTGCTCCCGCCTCTCCTGTGTCAGGCCAGCGGCTTGGGCGCCACCTCCACGTGCTCTGCGGGCACCACCACGGTCACCAGCGAGTCGGCCGGGGCGGTGAAGGACACGTTCTTGCTGCCCACGCCCACCACGAACTCCTGCGGGGTGGTCATGTCGTTCTGTGCGGCCACCACCACCGAGCCGTCCGGGTTGTGGAAGGCCAGCAGGTTCTCGTACCCGGTGTAGGACAGCGCCGGCACGAACCGGGCGCCTGGCTGCACGAAGCCGGACAGGTGCCGCAGCACGTAGTACTCGTAGGTGAAGCGGCTCTTGCCGGTGTCCGGGTCCACGGTCACCAGGGAGTTCTGGCTCCACCCCCAGCGGGAGACGCCGCCCTCGTCCAGCGCCAGGTTCCAGTAGTCGTAGACGCTGGCGCCGTGGTTGAAGTAGTGGCGCATCATCGTCCAGGCGTAGCGGGCGTAGCGCCAGTCGTTCTTGCCGTCGCCGCACTCCTGCTCGGACTGGTAGATCTTCAGTTCCGGGTGGTTGTGGTGGATGAAGGGCACGGCCCGCTTGCCGTCCCACTGGAAGCCGACGCCGCCGATGTGCGGACCCACCTCCGGGTCGGCCAGTACCTTCTCCACCATGGTGTCGTCCGGGCGCTCCATGGTGCCGAAGAAGACCTGCACGCCGCGGCGCTCCATCTCCGGGATGAGGTGCTTCAGGAACGCGATCAGGCCCTCCGGGGTCCAGGTGCAGGCCGGGTAGATCTGCGCGGAGTTGAACTCGTTCTGCGGCATGACCATGGAGATGTCGATGCCGCGCTCGGCGTAGGCGTCGATGAACTTGCCGAAGTAGCGGGCGTAGGCGTCCAGCACCTGCTCACTCAGGATCAGCCCGTCGGTGCCCTCCTCTATCTGGTTGTCCGGGGACAGGCCGTTGTCGAAGTTGGTCTGCTCGCTCATGGGGTTGGGGGCGGCGCAGGCGTAGTGGTGGTTGCGCTTGAACCACGACGGCGGGCCCCAGGGGGAGGCCCACAGGGTCAGGTCGGGCCGGTGCGCCTTGGCGGCGCGGATGTAGGGCACCAGGGTGGCGTCGTCGTGCTCGACGCTGAAGTGCTCCAGGGCGTAGTCGCCGTCGACCTCGTCGTAGGAGTACCAGTCGGTGGCGAAGTCGTTGGCGCCCACCGGCATGCGGCAGACGGACAGGTTGGCGCCGACGCCGGGGGCGAAGATCTGCCGCAGCACCTCGGTGCGCTCGGCCTCGGACAGCCGGGACAGGGCCACCCAGCCGAGCTCGTTGAAGCAGACGCCGAAGCCGTCGACCTCCTGGGCGGGGGCGTCCAGGCGCAGGAAGGCGCCCGGGAAGGTCCGCATGGCTTCGATGGTGACGGGGGTGTCCGGGGTGAACCAGGGGTCGGCCTCGGTGGTGGCGTAGAACTGGAAGGTGTTGAGGCTGGTGTCGGCGGTGTCTGTCATGAGTGATCCTCGGAGTTGTGGTTGCGGGTGCTTCATTGCGGATGGTCGGTGTTCGCGTCTCGCCGAAGCCGGCGCCCGCCTCAGGCCTCGACGACGAGGACGCCCCAGGCGGGAACGGTCACGGTGGTTGAGGCGTCGACGACGGCGCCCGCCCGGCCGAGCGTGCCCAGGACGTCGTGCCCGCGCACGGGCAGGACGAAGGCGGCGGGTTCGCGCGAGCAGTTCAGGAAGTAGGTCAGCCGGCGGCCGCGGCCATTGGTGCCGCGGCGCACGGTGACGACGCCGGCCAGGTCCTGCGCCCAGTCGGTCACGCCGGCCCGCTCGGCCACCAGCCGCAGCACGGCGCGGGTAAGCGCCGGGGAGGTCATGGTGGCCAGGTGGGTGATCGAGCCGTCGCCGACGGCGCGGGTGGCGATGGCGGGTCCGCTCCAGGCGTGGTGGTCGTAGGTGGCCAGCACCTCCACCTCGACGTCCCCCTGGAGAGCTGCGGCGTCGACGGGGGTGAGCAGCTCCATGAAGGTGGCGGTGGCCAGGGTGGCCGGTTCGGTAGCGCCGTCGTCGTCCAGGGCCGCCGCGAGCGCACCCACCGGGCGCAGGGCCACGCCGTCGGGGCGGGTGAACTGGTCGGTGCCCAGGCCGAGCAGGCCGGACAGGCCGTGGGGCTGGCGATCGGTGAAGACCTGCACGTTCTCATCGGCGACGCCGGTGCGGAAGGTGGTGAGCAGGTGGCCGCCGCCGGCCACATAGGCGCGTAGGGCGTCGGTGGTGGCCTGGGGAGTGACGTACAGTGCCGGGGCGACCAGTACGGCGTAGCGGTTAAGGCGCTCGACGGGGGCGTCGGCGGGGACGACATCGACCTCCAGGTTCAGGTCGAACAGCGCGTCGTAGAGCCAGCGGAAGACGTCGTTGTAGTTGGCGCCGCCGCCGGCGTACTGGCGCGGGAAGCCGGCCTCGAGGCTGAACCACTCCAGGGCGGTGTAGGCCTCGTTGGAGACCATGATGGCCACGCGGTTGTGCTTACGCAGGCCGGTCAGGGAGGCGGCGTGCTCCTTCAGCTCCCGGCCCACGACGCAGGCCTCCCGGTAGGTGGGGTTGGGCGTGTAGTCCTGGCTGAGCAGGCCCTTCCAGTAGGTCTCGAAGGAGTTGTGGATGGAGCCCCAGTGCCAGTACATGACGCCGCAGGCGCCGGAGGCGAGGTGGGAGTACGCCTGCAGGCGCAGCTGGCCGGGGTAGGGCAGCCAGCCCATCTGCCCCTGCGCCTGCGTCTCGATGACCAGGTAGGGGTCGCCGTCCTTCAGGGAGCGGGAGATGTCGCCGCCGAAGCCGATCTCCTTGCCGGTGAGCTGGTCGTCGCCGGGGTGGTAGATGTCGACGCCGGCCAGGGTGACGGCGTCGGCCGCCTGGAAGTGGTCGACGGCGGGCTGGATGCCGAAGGAGTGGCCGCGCCACTCGTAGTCGAAGTTCTGGGTGACGAACTGGTCCGCGCGGCGGTACTCGTCCACGAGGGCGCGCTGCCAGGCGAGGAAGTCGGTGACCAGGCCGCGGCGGAAGGCGTCGAAGGCGGCGGCCAGGGAGCCGTTGATGGTGCCGGTGACGTCGGGGAAGTCCTCCCAGGCGCCCACCCGGTTGGCCCAGTAGTTCAGGCCGAACGCCGAGTTCAGAGCGTTGAGGCCCTCCTGCCCAGCGCCGAAGCGCCGCTTGAGGCTGTCGACGAAGGCGCGCTGGATGTCGGGGTTGGCGGCGTCGTAGTACTTGGTCTCGTTGTCCAGCTGGAAACCGACCACGTGCTCACGCGGCGCCGTGTGGCGGGCCAGGGCACGGATGGCGGCCTCGGCGTAGCGGCGGTAGGCGGGGGCGAGGATGTTCATGTTCTGGCGCGGCCCGTACTTGTTGGGGCCGGCGGCGGTGACGCCGAGGACCTCGGGGTGGCGGGAGGCGAGCCAGGTGGGGATGGCGGCGGTGGGGGTGCCGACGATGACGTCCAGGCCGTGCGCGGCGGCGGCGTCGAGGGCACGATCGATGTGGGTGAAGTCGAAGACGCCGGGAGCAGGGTTCCAGGTGCCCCAGGTGAACTCGGCGATGCGGATCGTGGTGAAGCCGGCGTCCACCATCATCTGCATGTCGCGTTCCAGCCGGTCGGGGCCCGCGGCGGCGGGGGTGTACTCGTCGTAGTAGGCGGCCCCGAAGATGAGCCGGTCGGGGTGCTGCGTCATGGTGCCCTCCTGTGCGGCGCCGTCGCCGCCTATCTAGTAGTTACTAGATAGTAGATCAGATGGGCGCGGAGGGGAAGCCCCTGTCGCGAGCAAGAGCTCTCCGACGGCTCCCGAGGACAACACTCCGGGCCGGTGGCAGTCACGCCTGAGCGCAACCACACCACCGGCCCGGAAGCCTTTCATTTCATTGATCTATAGCAGTATTCAGAGGCTCGGCATCACGGACCACGCATCTTCCCCTCCTCCTCATCATCAACCATCGAAGTAACCCACGTCACCGATCTTGTCGTCGTGGTTCAATCTGACGGTCTCGGAAGTAGAAGCCCGCCGCCGTCGCGATCAGAGTCAAGATCGGAGCAGTGAAGCTTTCCCAGTTCAGTGGCCGCCCGAAGAACAGCCAACCCACCGCACCGACAACCACGATGAGGATCAGCGTCACACCCAGAACATATGCCAGCCGGCTGCGCGTACCTTCGCGCCGGAACTCCATGTAGATCTCTTTGTCAATGTTGCCCTCCAGGCGTCCCCCGGCAGGGACCGTGTCGACCTCATCGATCGGACTCACCTCAGCACCGAGGCTGTCCGCCAGGGCATCGGCAGCCGCCTCATCCCCCGGGGCTCCCCCAACTGTGGGAGGCCTGTCCCGTGGCGTCGGCAGGGGACCCTCGATCTGTATGCCGTCATAGAGAGAACCCGAAGCAGGGACAGTCTCCGTCTCATCGATCAGCTCGCCCTGATCGTGCTCGGAAGCCATAGATGCACACATCCGCTCATCTCCTTCCCGGAGCAGCACTCCTACGAAACCATATGGGCCTAACCAGCCCATCATGACACAGACTACACCGATGTGATTCACCTGTCCATACCCTGTATGCTCGCCATGTTGCCGGGGGGATCCGATTATCCACACAGATTCCACATCCCATGTGGACAACGACCCCACGGAGATGTAACCTAGTGAACGAAGTAAAGTGCCATGCTGCACGCACTGCGGCATGCCAAGGAGAGAGCATCATCGTGGCTACAACGCGACTGAGCGTGAACATCACCGACGAGACCGCACAAGCACTCAGGACGCTGGCGAAAGAGAAGGGGACCACGGTCACCGACATCGTTCGCCAGGCAACCGGGCTGCTGAAGTTCATCGACGACGAGCTGAAGGACCCCGAGCAGGTGCTTCAGATTAAGAACATCCGCACCAACGAGATTTCTCGCATCAAGTTGATCTGATCAGGCACACAGCCAATCGCCCGGAGCCGCACCGTTGATCGAACAAGTGTGCGGCTCCGGGCGACGCGGGAGACGGCTGATGCCCTCAGGCGGCGGGCTCCAGAGCCCGGGCGGACAGGACGCCGTCGATGGCGCGCAGCTGCTCGAGCACGTCCTCGCCGAGCTCGCCCTCGACGTCGACCAGCGTGACGGCCAGGTCGCCGCGGGAGCGGTTGAGCAGGTTGGCGATGTTCTGCCCGTGCTCGGCCACCAGGGTGGAGACCTGTCCGACCATGTTGGGCACGTTCTGGTTGACGATCACCAGGCGGCGGGTGCCGGGCTCGCGCGGCAGCACCGCCTCGGGAAAGTTGACCGAGTTGTGTACCTGGCCGTCCTCGAGGAAGCCGCGCAGCTCATCCACGGCCATGACGGCGCAGTTGCGCTCGGCCTCCTTGGTGGAGGCGCCCAGGTGCGGCAGCGAGATGCACTTGGGGTGCTTGTGTACGGCGGTGGACGGGAAGTCGCACACGTAGCCGCCCAGGGTGCCCTCGTCGAGGGCGGCGACGACGGCGGCCTCGTCCACGATCTCGGCGCGGGCGAAGTTCAGCAGCACCGCCGTCTCCTTCATCAAGGCGATGCGCTGGGTGGAGACCAGGCCGCGGGTGGCCTCGATCAGCGGCACGTGCACCGTGAGGATGTCGGCGCGGCGGAAGACCTCCTCCATGGTCTCGGCGCGCTCCACCTCGGCGCTCAGGTGCCAGGCGTGCTCGACGCTGATGCCGGGGTCGAAGCCGACCACGTTCAGGCCGAGGCCGAGCGCGGCGTTGGCCACCTGCACGCCAATGGCGCCCAGGCCGATCACGCCGAGGGTGCGACCGGGCAGCTCGAAGCCGACGAACTGCTTCTTGCCGGCCTCGACGGCGCGGGCGATCTCGGCGTCGTCGCCGGTGAGCTCGTGGGCGAAGCGGGCGGCGGGGATGAGGTTGCGGGAGGCGATGAACAGCCCGGCCAGCACCAGCTCCTTGACGGCATTGGCGTTGGCGCCGGGGGTGTTGAACACCGGAATGCCGCGCCGGGTCATGGCGTCGACCGGGATGTTGTTGGTGCCGGCGCCGGCGCGGGCGATCGCCATTACCGAGTCGGGGATCGGCACGTCGTGCAGCTTGGCCGAGCGCACCAGCAGGGCGTGCGGCTCGGTGACGTTGCCGCCGACGTCGTAGCGCTCGTCGGGGAAGCGGGACAGGCCGGCGCCGGAGATGGCGTTGAGGGTCTGGATGCGGAACTGCTTGGTCATGGCGGTGGCTTCTCCTGAGGTTCTGCGGAGCTTCCGAGCGGGGCCGTCAGGCGCGGGTGCGCTCGAACTCGGTCATGTAGTCGATCAGGGCGGTGACGCCGTCGTCGGGCATGGCGTTGTAGATGGAGGCGCGCATGCCGCCGACGCTGCGGTGGCCCTTGAGGTTGGTCAGGCCGGCGGCGTCGGCGCCAGCGAGGAAGTCGGCGTCGAGGGCGGGGTCGGCCAGGGTGAAGGGGATGTTCATCCAGGAGCGGGAACGCGGCTCGACGGGGTTGGTGTAGAAGTCCGAGGCGTCGATGGCGGCGTACAGGCGCTCGGCCTTGGCGCGGTTGCGCTCGCCCATGGCCTCCAGTCCGCCGGTGGACTCGATCCAGTGCAGGATCAGGCCGAGCAGGTAGATGGAGAAGGTGGGCGGGGTGTTGAGCATGGAGTCGGCGCCGGCCATGACCTTCCAGTCCCAGATGGCGGGCACGTCGGGGCGGGCGCGATCCAGCAGGTCCTCGCGCACGACGACGATTGCCAGGCCCGCGGGGCCCAGGTTCTTCTGGGCGCCGCCGTAGATGACGCCGAAGCGCTCGACGTCGATGGCGCGGGAGAGGTAGGTGGAGGAGAAGTCCGCCACCAGGGGGACGTCGTCGGCGTCGGGGACGTAGGGGAACTCGACGCCGCCGATGGTCTCGTTGGGCGTGTAGTGCAGGTAGGCGGCGTCGGCGGGGACGGTGAAGGAGCCGGGCTCGGGGGTGGTGGTGTAGGAGGAGGCGGACTCGTCGGCGACGGTGACCACGTTCACGCCCTGGCGGGCGGCCTCCTTGATGGCCTTCTTGGACCACTGGCCGGTGTTGATGAAGGCGGCGGTGGCGCCGGGGGCGGCGAGGTTCATGGGGATGGCGGAGAACTGGCCGGTGGCGCCGCCGGCCAGGAAGAGGACGCGGTAGTTGTCCGGGACGCCGGCGACGCGGCGGAAGGCGGCCTCGGCGTCGGCGGCGCAGGCGACGAAGTCCTTCCCGCGGTGGGAGACCTCCAGCACGCTCATGCCGGAGCCCTGCCAGTCGGTGAGCTCGGCGGCGGCCTGCTTGAGCACGGGCAGCGGCAGTTGTGCGGGGCCTGCGGAGAAGTTGTACACGCGCATGGCTACACGATAGCCGGGGGGCGGTGCGTAGCCGAAAGCGTCTCATGGGACGGGGCAGCGCACGGGGAGCCCGCGGTATTGCGCCCGGGCTGTCGCCACCGTCCGCGGAACATGACCGGCATCGACGGCGTCGCCCCACCGGCCTAGCGCAAGGGTGCGGGTAAGGGTCGGTACTGGGTGGTGTCCCGCGCCTTGAACGAAGCCGCGAGATCAACAACGATGAAAGCAAACAGCAAGACGAGCGCAGCTACGGACACGCGGATTAGCGGCATTACAACAAGGTCGGCGGACTTGCGCCACGGGGAGTAGTACACCGGAGTGTCGCCCGCGTCGAGGAACAGGAAGGAGGCTCCGAGGAACGCAAGCAGGTACACCGCGTAGGCCAGCGGAATCCACGGCGAAACGGGGCGCTCACGAGCATTCGATTGAGCCACCTGAAACAACACAGCGAGCACAATGTGCACTATCGCCTGGCAAGGGCCGACGGCGATGACATAGACGAATGCTCCCCAACCGGCCTTGTTATCCGCGACCATGGACACCACGCCCGCCACCGGCACCAGCACGACCGACACCCACCCGACGATGAGCGCCGTGATACGGCCGGCGTTCGCACGGGGCCGAGTGGACACGAACCCGGGTCCGGGGGGACCGGGGAGAGTGGACATGCTGTTCACGAAAACACTGTAGCGAGATCGCCTCGCCGCTGTCCGCGCGCGCAGGCGGGTAGCTCTATCCATCTTCCCTGTCCGGTTCGGCACGACGGCGGTCTGCACGCACCCCCCGGAAGGCGTCGACTACGCCGGTTCGGGGTCTACTACGCCACTTAGCGGTTGCTTGTGCGGCTGTACCCAGCGTCATCAACCGCTAACCGGCGTACCCAACGCCGAAGTGGCGTAGTAGTCGCCACGGGCGCCCGGCGCGCGTCCCTCGCCGGAGCAGGACACCGTCCCGAGCCGCACCCCTACAGCCACAGGTCGCGACGACGTCGGGTCTCGCGCAGGGTCGCAGGCGGAAACAGACTCTCGACCCGCCGTACCAGGCGTTCAGGGTCCAGCAGCTCCCGCCACTCGAAGCGGTGCACCGTCCACCCGCCGCGACGCAGCACCATCTCCCGCCGCTTCTCCGCGCGCACATCCGCCGCCGTCGCCAACTTGCCGTAGCCGTCGAACTCCAGGTCGATCATGGCACTCTCCACGGCCAGGTCGAGAAAGTACTCGCGCTCGTCGTCACCGATCCAGCGCCGTTGCGTCACCGGCTCGGGCAACCCGGCGACGTCGACCGCCCAGCGCAGCACGCTCTCACCCGGCGACTCCGCGAAGGGGTCCGCGAGCTCCACCGCAATCCTGGCGCGCCGCTTGCCGTTGCGCCGCCCCTGGCTCTCCACCATCTGCGCCAGCCGCTCGCGCGCCGCGTCAATCTCCATCTCCCCATAGCAGCGCCGGTTGAAGCGATCGGGCCGGCACACCACCCGCAGGGCGGCATCCACCACCGGCAACGACTCACGTACCGGCAGATCGAAGGCGCAGTCCATGGCGGTACGCAGCGGGGTCGTCACCCGCAGGCCACCCACATTGACCACCTCCTCCGGAGCCGGTCCGATCGTGGAGCGCCGCAAGGCCACCGAACGCCCACCGCGGCTTCCCTCCGGCGTTCCGTACACGACAGCCGGAAGAGTGACGACACCGCGAGACCTCTTGCTGGACACCGCCAGGCGAATGCCGGGATCGGGCTCCAGAATGGGCAGACCCAGCACCACCGCCGCAGCCTCGTGGGTCAGGGAGATTGCCGACGGCGAGGCTCGCAGCGCGGCCTCGCAGCGCGCCAGTGTGACCAGCTGTTTGATGCGCCATTGCGGCGTGTCCGCTGCGGGCGCGACCATGTAGCTGCCGCGGGCGACCCGCACAAGATCATGGCGTCCCGCCAGGCCGCAGTCAGAGCGGTCGGACGTGAACAGCATGCGTGGACGCTCGGGCGGGGTCGGGTAGGACTGCATACCAGCAGAATCGTCTCGGACCGACGTCTCCGCCACCTGGCCTCGCGAGCCCTGTGGATTGGGGTGTCGCGAACGCTGCCTGTGGACGCCGGTGGCGACGGCCGATCACTTAGCAGCCTGGTTATCGCCACCGCCACATCCTTGGCAGCACGCTCGGTGGCGTCCCGCCTCCCAACCCGCAAGCATCGAGCCGGACCACACCTGTCAGCTCGTCTACTACGCCGGTTCGGGGTCTACTACGCCACTTAGCGGTTGCTTGTGCGGCTGTACCCGGCGTAATCAACCGCCAACCGGCGTACCCAACGCCGAAGTGGCGTAGTAGTCGCCGCGTGCACCCAATTCCCGGCCCCTCCCCGACCCCGGCTGTGCACCGGATAGACCTCACCCCAAGTCGCCTGGCCGTGATGGCTCCGGCCTCGCCGGCTGAGAATGCCGCAGCTCTAGGTCGGCAATCGGAAGCATGACACCTAACGAACCGCTGCAATCACGTCATTTCCCAATCCCAACTAAACACTGGTGGAATCCGTGAAAAAGAACTAGACTGTCACGGCTGGTGTTCTTCGCACGAAGAGGTGCATCTCATGAGTTCGCCTCCAAACCACACGTCAGCCTCAGCCGTACGCGCCTTCTCGGAACATCCCATCTCGACCGCAGTCAGGCGCCGCCGCGGCATCGGCCTCGTTCTCGGCCCGGCCCTTGCCGCTCTCGTCTACATCCTGTTCCCCGGCGGTGCCGTCGACCAGGTCAACGCCGCTGCGGCAGCGGCGGGAGATGACGCCGTCTTCACCGACACCGGTCTGCGTACCGTCGCCGCCGCCGCAGTACTGCTGGGCCTGTGGTGGATGACCGAGGCCATTCCACTGGCCGCCACCGCCCTGCTGCCACTGGTGATCTTCCCGGCCCTCCAAGTGGCCGACTTCAAGGAGGTCGCCGCCCCCTACGCTTCCGACACCATCTTCCTGTTCATGGGCGGATTCATGCTCGCCCTGGCCATGCAGAAATGGAACCTGCACCGTCGCATCGCCCTGTGGGTGGTGCTGCGGGTGGGCACCCGTCCCCGCGCCCTCATCCTGGGCTTCATGATCGCCACCGGCTTTCTGTCCATGTGGGTGTCCAACACCGCCACCGCCGTACTCATGCTGCCGATCGGAATGTCCGTGCTGGGCCTGGTGTCCTCGCTGGTCGGCGCCCCAGCGGAGGTGCGACGTTTCTCCACCGCCCTGATGCTCGGCATCGCCTACTCCGCCTCTATCGGATCGGTGGGAACGATCATCGGAACACCGCCCAACGCACTACTGGTGGCCTACCTGTCGGAGACGCACGACATCCAGATCGGCTTCGGGCAGTGGATGCTCGTAGGCGTGCCCTTGGCCGTCATCTTGATGGCGGTGGCCTGGTGGCTATTGGCCTTCGTCCTGTTCCGCCCCGAAATCGATGACATCCCCGGCGGCCGGGAGGTCATCGAGGAGGAGTGGCGCAGCCTAGGCCCCATGAGCGGCTGCGAGGTACGCGTCGGCGTCGTCTTCGTATCCGCTGCTGCCGCCTGGGTACTGGTTCCAACCCTCCTGGAGATGACCGGCTCAGCGCTCAATGTCTCCGACGCCCTGATCGCGATGATCACCGCCGCAGTGCTGTTCCTGCTTCCGGGGAACCACTCCCTGGGAACCCGCCTGCTGGACTGGAACACCGCCAAGATGCTGCCCTGGGACGTGCTGCTGCTCTTTGGGGGCGGCCTGTCTCTGTCCTCCATGTTCTCCCGGCTCGGGTTGTCCCTCTGGATAGGAGAGCAGGCCAAGGGCATGCAGGTGCTGCCCACGACCCTACTGGTCGCCGCCGTCGCCCTGCTGGTGATCGTGCTGACCGAGCTGACCTCCAACACCGCCACCGCAGCGGCCTTTCTGCCCATCATGGGCGGAGTCGCCGTTGGGATTGGTCTGACCCAGCAGACACCCGTGAACATCCTGCTCCTGACCGCCCCGGTCGCGCTGTCCGCCACCTTCGCCTTCATGCTGCCCGTGGCCACGCCGCCCAACGCCGTCGCCTACGGATCGGGGCACGTGCAGATGGGGGACATGGTCAAGGCCGGCATCTGGCTCAACATCACCGGCATGGTGCTGGTGACAGCGGCCGTCATGGGCCTGATCGTCCCGGTGTTCGGCCTGAATCTGTAGCCATCCCGGACTCGCGACGCCCGCGGGTGAGCATCGAGAATCGTTGGGTACGCCACTTAGCCGTCTACTCCGCCACCTACAGCCATACAACCGACCGCTAACCGGCGTACCCAACGCCGAAGTGGCGTAGTAGACGGGGCCGCCGACGGCGGGGGTCACCGCCGCCGTGCTCCGCGCCGACGCCGCCTACCGCCCGCCGCGCGCCGCCCACCAGGAGTGCAGCGCCTGGCGGGCCAGGTCCTCGCCGATGGGCCCCTTCTCCATGCGCAGGTCCATGAGGAAGCGGTAGGCCTCACCGACCACCGGCCCCGGCCCGACGCCGAGCTCGGCCATGATCTGCTTGCCGTCCAGGTCGGGGCGGATGGCGGCCAGCTCCTCCTCCTCACGCAGCTGCGCGATCCTCCGCTCCAGGTCGTCGTAGGCGGCGTCGAGCATGTGGGCCTTGCGCTTGTTGCGGGTGGTCACGTCGGCGCGGGTCAGCCGGTGCAGGCGCTCCAGGAGGGGCCCGGCGTCGGCCACGTAGCGGCGCACGGCCGAGTCGGACCAGGCGGCGTCGGCGTAGCCGTGGAAGCGCAGGTGCAGCTCCACCAGCCGGGAGACGTCCTTGATGGTCTGCTTGTCGAAGCGCAGCTTGCGCATGCGCTTGGCGGTCATGCGGGCCCCGACGTGGTCGTGCCCGTGGAAGGTGACGGTGCCGTCGCGCAGGAAGCGGCGGGTGGCGGGCTTGCCGATGTCGTGGAAGATCGCGGCCAGCCGCAGCGTCAGGTCGGGTCCGGGCACGGGCCCGTCGGGGCCGGTCTCCAGGTCGATGGCCTGCTCCAGCACCGTCAGGGTGTGCTCATAGACGTCCTTGTGGCGCTTGTGCTCGTCGACCGTCTCCTGCAGGGCGGCCAGCTCGGGCAGGACCACATCGGCCACCCCGGTGTGCACCATGAGCTCCAGCCCCCGGCGCGGCCAGGGCGCCAGCAGCAGGCGCTCGAACTCGGCCCGCACCCGTTCGGCGGAGACGATCTCCAGGCGCGAGGCCATGTCGCTCATGGCGTCCAGCACGTCGGGCTCGACGTCGAATCCCAGCTGGGCGGCGAAGCGGGCGGCCCGCATGATGCGCAGGGGATCGTCGTCGAAGGACTGCTCGGCGGTCACCGGGGTGCGCAGCACGCCTGCGAGCAGGTCGTCGAAGCCGCCGTGCGGGTCGACCAGCTGCAGCTCCGGCAGCCGCAGTGCCATGGCGTTGACGGTGAAGTCGCGGCGCGTGAGGTCGCCCACAAGGCTGTCTCCGTAGGCGACGGCGGGCTTGCGGGAGCCCGACTCGTACTCCTCGGTGCGGTAGGTGGTGACCTCGACGATGTCGTCGCCCTTGCGCGCACCGATGGTGCCGAAGGCCTTGCCGACGTCCCAGCAGGCGTCGCCCCACTCCCGCATGATCGCCTCGGTCTGCTCGGGGCGGGCGGAGGTGGCGCAGTCCAGGTCGTGCGGCACGACGCCGAGGAAGGCGTCGCGCACGGGTCCACCTACCAGCGCGAGCTCGTATCCGGCGTCGGCGAACCGGCGGCCCAGCTCATGCAGCGAGGCCGGCAGGTCGCGCAGCGCCCGGCGGGCGGTGGGGGTCAGGCCGTCGGCATCGGGACGCTCATCCGGGACGACGGCGGTGAGGGCACGGCGCTCCGGGCGGGCGGCGGACATGGTGGCGGGGGCGGTGGGGCGGTCAGTCATCGGCCTAAGCCTGCCACGCGCAACGCAAGCGAGCCGACCCCCGGGTGGACCGCCTAGAGTGTCCCCATGTCCTCCCACCGCTCACGTATGCCCCGCGCCGGCAGCCGGCCGCGGCGCACGACCACGCGCTCGCTGCCCGTGGTCGACGAGACGAGCGCCGGCGGGCTGATCATCGACGTGCAGGACGGACGGGCCGTAACCGCCGTGATCGCGCGTCGGAATCGGGGGGGACGCCTGGAGTGGTGCCTGCCCAAGGGGCACCTGGAGGGCGAGGAGACCGCCGAAGAGGCGGCCGTGCGGGAGATCGCGGAGGAGACCGGAATCACCGGCCGGGTGCTGCGGCACCTGGCCACCGTGGACTACTGGTTCGCCGGGGAGGACCACCGCGTGCACAAGGTCGTCCACCACTTCCTGCTGGAGGCGCTCGAGGGCGTCCTCACCACCGAAAACGATCCCGACCATGAGGCGGAAGAAGTCGAATGGGTGACCCTGGACGACGTCGCCCGCCGTCTGGCCTATCCCAATGAGCGCCGGATCGTCGCCGCCGCCAGGGAGATTCTGGTGGGTGACGGGTGAGCCCCGCCCCGGCGCTGAGCCGCCCGCTGGTTCCGCACGCCGCCCGGCGGCTGCTGACGGCGCTGCTGTCGGCACTCGTCCTGGTCGCCATGCTGATGCTCTCCCCGGCCGGCGCGGCTCCGGCCGCGGGGGCCGCGGGTGACGCCTGGTCCGGCCCAGCCGTTCGGGGTGCGGATGTCTCCACCGACGACGAGGTCACCGCGCAGGTCACCCTGACCGTGGACAGCCTGGCGCCGGAGGTCGTGAGCACCGGGGAGGACGTCACCATCGCCGGCACGATCACCAACGGCACCGACCAGGCGCTCACGGACGCCACCCTGGTGGTGCAGATGCAGTCGCGCACCGAAATGACGACGACGGGCCTGGCGTCCTGGCTGGCCGACGAGCACGACACGCCGCTGGCGACGGTCGCCCTGCAGACCCTGGAGGAGGAGATCGCGCCGGGGGCGGAGCGAGACTTCAGGGTGACCGTAAGCTCCGACGACCTGCCGCTTACCGACACCGAGCAGTGGGGACCGCGCGGCGTGCAGGTGGCGCTCACCCAGGGGTATACGACGCTCACCGAGGACCGCACCATCCTGCTGTGGAACCCGGGCGTGCGGGTCAGCCCCACGCGGGTAACCGCCTTCGTGCCCGTGACGGCGTCACCGGAGGAACTGGTGGCCTTGACCGCCGCCACTCCCGCCACGCCGGAGGAGCGGGCCGCCGCCCCGTCAGCCTCCGCAACGCCGACTGCGGGCGCCTCCGCCGGCGCTGCCGCGGGAGGCACCACCGACCCGGACGGCGCAGAGGCCGCTGCCGGCGCGGCGGGCTCCGCAACAGGCAATGCCGAAGGCGCCGGCGACACCGCCGACGGCTCAGACACCGCGAACGCGGATTCCGGGCGCGCGCAGGCGCGCAGCTCGGATGCGGACGCCGCCCAGACACTCGCCGCGCTGCGCGAGCGGGTGCTCGGGCTGCTGGAGCTGGCCGACGACGGCGTGGTCCTGGCGGTCGACCCGGCCCTGCTCACCGCACTCGGCCTTGACGCCACCGCGCAGGCCACCGCCTCGCCCAGCCCCGCCGCCGAGGCCGAGCAGCCGGATGGCACCGACGCCGACCGGCTCCGGCACGCCCTGGCCGCCGCCCTGGAGGCCGGCGACGTGGTCGCACTGCCCTGGGCCGACGCCGACCTGAGCGCCCTCGCGCACCTGGGCGAGCACGGCCTGATCGACTCCGCCCTTGAACGGGCGGCAGACTCCGCTACGGCGCAGGCCGGAGCCGGCACTTCCGTCGTCTGGTCCGCGGGGGCCCTTGACGGCGCCATGCTCGCCCTCCTGCCCGACTCGGTGACCACCGTGGTCGCCGCCCCCGGTGATGTGCCCGTGGCCGTGGACCTGACCTACACGCCCTCGGGCACCATGACGCTCGACGGCCGCACCGTGCTCATCCCGGAGGAGCGGCTCTCCGCGGCGGCGGGCGGCAGCCTGCTCACGGACCAGGGGGACGCGGACCTGTCCGACCTCGACGCCGTCCAGCTGCTGCGCGGCGAGACCGCCATCCTGACCCGCCAGGCGCCGGCTGTCAGCCGCGACATGGTGGTGGCCGTCTCCCGTGAGGACGCCGCACGCACCGACCCGGAGGTGCTCCGCAAGCGCCTGTCCGCCCTGACCAACTCCACCTGGACGCAGGCGCAGGATCTCGGCTCCCTGCTGGATTCGGCCGCCGACTCCGCGACCACCGGGGCCGAGGCGGCGCGCGTGGCGCTGCCGGACTCCGCCACCGGGGAGGGCGAGGTGACGGCGATGACCCTGTCGGCGGCGCGAGCGGCCGCCACCCGCCTGGACTCGGTCGCCTCGATCCTGAGTGATCCCGCCGGCGCCCTGGGAGTGTCCCCCGACGTGGTCGCCCTGAGCACCTCGTCCGCCTGGCGCACGGACGAGGCCGCCTGCACCACCATGATCAACCAGGCTCGCGCCCACGGCGAGGCCGTGACCCAGGCCCTGGCGGCGGCGCCGTCGAGCACCATCAACCTCATTGCCTCGGCCGCGGACCTGCCGGTGCGCATCGTGTCCTCCCTCGATCAGGACGTGACGGTCACGGTGCATCTGGAGTCCAGTTCCACGCGCCTGCAGATCTCCGACGACGTCACCGTCACCGTGCCGGCCCACGGGCAGACGACGGCGAGCGTGCCGGTGACCGCCGTCGGCTCCGGCGACGTCGACCTGACCATCCAGCTGCGTTCCGACGACGGCGAGAACGTCGGCACGCCCTCCACGGTCCATCTGCGGGTGCGGGCCGACTGGGAGAATGTGGGCACCCGCATCCTCGGCGGAGTCCTGGTGGTCCTGCTCGTCGCCGGCATCGTCCGAACCGTGCGCCGGGGACGTCGCACCGCTACACCCAGGGAGCGCAGATGAAGCAGGACGGGGCGCAGTCCCGGACCCACGGCCCGGTCGAGCGGGAGCAGCGGTCGCGTTCGGAGCGGCCCGCGCCCTCGATCGCCCGTTCCAGTGCGGTCATGGCCGCGGGCACGCTCACCTCCCGCATCCTGGGGCTGGTGCGCAACGCGCTGCTGATCTCCGCCCTGGGCGCCACCGCCTCCGGCGCAGCAGACGCCTTCAACACCGCCAACACGGTGCCGACCCAGCTGTACAACCTGCTGATCGGCGGGATTCTCAACGCGATCCTGGTACCGCAGATCGTGCGGGCGCTGCGGCAGCGCAACGGGGAGGAGCTGGTCAACCGGCTGCTTACGGCCGCCTCCCTGGTGATCGCCGCCGTGGCCGCGCTGCTGACGGTGGCCGCGCCGCTGGTGATCATGGCCTACGCCTCCGGCCTGGGCCGCTGGCAGCCGCTGGCCTTCGCCTTCGCCTTCTGGTGCATGCCGCAGATCTTCTTCTACGGCCTGTACGCCCTGTGGGGGCAGGTGCTCAACGCCCGCTCCAGCTTCGGGCCGTACATGTGGTCGCCGGTGCTGAACAACGTCATCTCGATCGCCTCGATCCTGGCCTACCTGCGCATTTACGGCGGATACACCTCCGGTCAGGACCCGGGGATCTGGGATGCGGGCCGCATCGCCCTGATCGGGGCGACGACGACGCTCGGCATCGCCGCGCAGGCGCTGATCCTGTACATCCCCCTGGTCCGCTCCGGCTTCCGCCCCAAGCTCATCCTCGGGGTGCGCGGCATGGGTCTGGGGAGCATGTCCAAGGTGGCGCTGTGGGCGCTGCTGGGCACGGGAATCGTCTCCCTGGGCGACCTGGCCGCCACGAACCTGGGCTCCCGGGCGGTCACCGCCGCCGAGTCGGCCGCCTACGCGGACGTGATCGTCCCGTCGACGACGATGTACGCCAACGCCCAGCTGGTGTACATGCTGCCGCAGTCGCTGATCACCACCTCGATCATCACCGCGCTGTTCACCCGCATGAGTGAGAAGGCCGCCGCCGGGGACCGGGAGGGAGTGCGCGACGACCTGTCCCTGGGGCTGCGCTCGATCGCCGTGTTCACGGTGCTGTTCGCGGCCGGCATCGGCACGCTGGCGGCTCCGGCGCTGCAGGTATTCGTCCCCTCATTGTCGCTGGAGCAGGCGGGCGCATCCGCCCCGATCCTGACGGTGCTGGCGATCGGCATCGTGGGGCAGGGCATCTGGTTCACCATGCAGCGGGTCATGCTCGCCTACGCGGACACCAAGCGGCTGCTCATCGCCGACACCGTCGTGGGGCTCATCCCGATACTGGTCTGCCTGGGCGCCTACCTGCTGGCCCCGGCCAACCACTGGATGGTGTGGGCGGCGGTGGCCTCGGCCACCTGCCAGGTCGCCGGCTTCCTCATCCTGGTGCCGCTGATCCGCCGACACCTGCCGGATCTGGACGGGCCGCGCGTGGTCGGCACCTACGCGCGGCTGATCGTTGCGGCACTGCCCGCCGTGCTGGTGGGGCTGGGTGTGCGCCGCCTGCTCGGCCCTACCGACGGCTCCCTGAGCGGCTCTCGCCCGGTGGATGCGCTGGTGACGGTGCTGGTGGCGGCGGTGGTCATGACGGTGGTCTACCTGGCCGGGGCCAGGCTGCTGCGCGTGCAGGAGCTGGACGTGTTCTTCAGCCCGCTCTCGCGCATAGTCACCAAGGTCGGGCGGCTGCTGCCCGGGCCGGTGGGCCGGGCGCTGGTGCGTGCTGGCCGCGCGCTGGCGCCGACGCCGACCGCTCCCGCCGGCACCGAGCCGGAGGAGGCCCTGGTGCTGCCGCCGTCCTTCCCCCCGGCCGTCCGCCCGGCGTCCGCGCCGTCGACCCCGAGTATCGGTTTCGCCCCGGCCGCCGTCTGGCCCGCCGATCCGGCTAGACTCGCCTTCAACACACAGGCACTACCAGTCGTGGGAGGCGACCTCATGGCGGACGCGACGCCGATCGGCTCCGGCCGATACGAGCTGTTGTCCACCATGCCCGCCACCCTGCCACGCATCGTGCGGCACCTGGGCCGGGACACGATCCTGGACCGCCCGGTCACCGTGCTCATGCTGACCGACGCCACCCCGCACCGCCGCGAGGTGCTGGAGGCGGCCACGCGGGCCGTCCTGGTCGACGACGCCCGCATCCAGCGCGTCTACGACGTCGAGGCGGCCACGCCGTCGTTCATCGTCACCGAGCCGATGGCGGGCCGAACCTTCGCCTCACTGGTCGGCACCGGACTGCGGGCCGAGCAGGTGCGCGCGATCGTCGGTGAGGCCGCCCAGGCCCTGGACGCGTGCTCGCGCCGTGGGCTGCACCATCTGAACCTGGCGCCGGAGTCGGTGCGGGTGCGGCCGGACGGCACCGTGCAGGTCTCCGGTATCGGCGTGGAGGCGGCCGCGCTGGGCCTGGATGCACGTGCAGCCGCCGACCCCCTGGCCGCCGACCGCGCGGACGCGCACGCCTTGGTCGAGTTGCTGTACTTCGGGCTGACGGGGCGCTGGCCGGGCAAGCGCGCCGGCCTGCCCACGGCGCCGATGGCGGGCGGGGCACCGGTGCCCCCGTCGCAGCTCGCCCGCACGCCCGAGGACGTCGACGCCGCCCTGGACCGACTGGTCGCCCGCACCTGGGGCGATCCGGCGGCCGCGCCCACCTCCGCCGCGGAGATCGCCTCTGCGCTGGCCCCGTGGGACGTTACGGCGCTGTCCGGTCTGGCGGCGTCGGCAACCTCGCCCGGTCCGGCTCCGGAGCCTCCCTCGGAGTCGGAGCCCGCGACCGCGGGTGCCACCACGGCTGCACTCACCAGCATGGCGGGCGGGGTCCTGGCCCGGCTGCGGCGGCGCTCGACCGCCCGTGTGGCGGATACGGCCGCCGTCGGCGCGGATGCATCGGCCGCGGCCACGGCATCGGTCGGCGCAGCCGACGAGGCCCCACCCACCCCGGCTGCGATCGGCGCGCCCGCCCCCGTCACCGCTGCGGACCGCCCGAGCGCGCCGGTCGAGCAGGCCGCGCCGGAGCCCTCCGCGCAGGCGGACAACCGGTTCGCGCCGGACCTCGCCGCCGAGGAGGACGAGCAGGAGCGGGCGGTCAACCGGACCACCACCGCCGTGCTCATCGCCGTGCTGGTGGCCGTACTGGTCGGGGTGTTCCTCGCGGTCAACAACCTGCTCGGCCTGGCCGGTGTGAAGTTCCAGGATGATGACATCCCCGCCGCCAAGACCGTGCCCACCGCGTCCGCGGCCGCCCCCGCGCCGGAGCAGCAGAAGCCCCAGGAGGAGCAGGAGCCCGCGGCGACGATCACACCCGCCTCGGCCCAGGCCCTCGACCCCTTCGGCGACAACAACGAGCACCCGGAGAACGCCGCCCTGGTGATCGACGGCGCCACCGACCAGGCCTGGTCCTCGCGTTACTACTACGACGCGTCCCTGGCCTGGAAGCAGGGCATCGGCATGGAGATCACGCTGGAGCAGGAGGCGCAGGTCTCCGGCGTCGACATTCACGGGACGGGCACGGGCGGCAACGTGCAGGTGCGCGCCACCAGCGCGCAGGACCCCACCGGGGGAACGCTGCTGGCCGAGGGCGCCTTCACCGAGGGCACGACCTCCTTCGAGTTCGAGGCCGCCTCCACGCAGTCGATCGTGCTGTGGGTGACTGACCTGCCGACCGCGGCCGACGGCCAATATAAGCTCACCATCTCAGAGATCACGTTTAAATAGGTCGTCCCACTGGAACAAAGCACCCGGCGCCCCGGTTCACTGGGCGTACGCACTTGGCATCCACGGGCGGCGGCCCGCGAAGAGCACACGAGTCAGGAGAGTCATGGTCCACGACGTCGTCATTGTCGGCTCCGGCCCCGGGGGGTACACCGCGGCTATCTACGCCGCCCGCGCCCAGCTGCATCCGGTGGTGCTCGCCGGCTCCGTGACCGCCGGCGGCGCCCTGATGAACACCACCGAGGTGGAGAACTACCCCGGCTTCAGCGATGGCATCATGGGCCCCGACCTGATGACCCAGATGCAGGAGCAGGCCGAGCGCTTCGGCGCTGATGTTCGCTTCGAGGACGTCACCGCGCTGGAACTGACGGGCGACGTCAAGCGCATCACCACCGACGACGCCGTCTACGAGGCCCGCGCCGTGATCCTGTCCACGGGCTCGGAGTACCGCAAGCTCGGGCTCGACGGCGAGGACCGGCTGTCCGGCCACGGCGTGTCCTACTGCGCCACCTGCGACGGCTTCTTCTTCAAGGATCAGCCGATCGTCGTCGTCGGCGGCGGGGACTCCGCCATGGAGGAGGCCCTGTTCCTGTCCCGCTTCGGCTCCTCGGTGACGGTGGTGCACCGGCGCGACCAGCTGCGCGCCAGCGCGGTCATGGCCAAGCGCGCCCAGGAGGAGGAGAAGATCGACTTCGCCTGGAACTCCCGGGTGGTGGCGCTGAACGGGGCCGAGGCCCTGGAGTCGGTGACCCTGGAGGACACCGTCACCGGCGAGCGGCGCGACATCCCGGCCGCGGGCCTGTTCGTGGCCATCGGGCAGGTTCCGCGCTCGGAGCTGGTGGCGGGCGTGCTGGAACTGGACGAGGCCGGCTACATCAAGGTGGACTCGCCCTCCCAGCGCACCAATGTGCCCGGCGTGTTCGCCTGCGGCGACGTCGCCGACCCGCACTACCAGCAGGCGGTCACCGCCGCCGGCTCGGGCTGCCGGGCGGCGCTTGACGCCGAGGCCTACCTGGCCGAGCTAGACGCCTGAGCGGTCGCCCGGGGCGCGGCCGCGGGGCACAAGCGCAAGTTTATTCGTCATTACCCATAATCGTTCACACCCTGTTCTGCTGAGGAGACAACATGTCCGACACGCTCGCCGTCACCGACGCCACCTTCGAGGCCGAGGTCATGCGGTCCGACATCCCCGTCGTCATCGACTTCTGGGCCGAGTGGTGCGGCCCCTGCCGCCAGATGGCCCCCGTCGTGGACGAGGTCGCCGCCGAGCTGGGCGGGCGGGCCAAGTTCGTGAAGGTGGATGTGGACGCCAACCCGGCCACCGCGCGCTCCTTCGGCGTGCGCTCCATCCCGACCTTCGCCGTCGTCTCCGGGGGCGAGGTGGTCCACCAGTTCGCCGGCTCCCGCCCGAAGGCCTCCTTCAAGGCGCAGCTGGAGAAGGTCATCGCCTGACCGGGTCGACCGCGCCGTGCCCGATTGTGGCTGGTTCTGGGGCGCCGCACTCGCGAGAGTGTCGCAGATCGGCACAAACGCCGGAAGCAATGACCAGGACACACGACGCAACCGCATGATTCCAACGATCGTCGGCGGGCCCTTCGGGCCCGCCGACGCGTTTGTGCCGATCTCGGACATTCCTCGGCACCGAGTGCTGCCACCTGCGCTCGCCGGGTGCGTCAAGGAGTCGCATGACGTGACCCTCCTAAGTACGTCACGAGGCATGGCCTCAGGTGATGGGGACGTGCTCCAGCAGAATCAGCTCGTCGGCCTCAGACCTGCGGCAGACCGTGAGGGTGTCGGAGGTTCCCTTCTTCAGCGGGTCGATGCACCGCAAGTCAGCAACGTCGCCCACGATGTCCGCGGCCGACGCCGCAGCGACGGTCTCCGCCAGCTCCTCACTGCGAGTCTTCGAGGGGGAGTCGAAGTCGCCGTCGAGCCAGGTTCCCTCCACGTCGCCTGCTTGCACCACGTAAACAGCGTCGACTTCGCCGTGCGGGCCGACCTCCGAGCTCTGATAGCCCTTCAGGCTGACACTACTGGGAATCTCGACCTCCCAGTTCTGCGCCAATACGCCGAGCTGCCAACTCAGGTCACCCTCCTCGTGCCCGTCGGCACAGCCGCTGAGTGTCGCGGTGACCAAGGCAGCAGCCAGCAACGGATAAGCACACCGACAACAATAGATGGGTTTACGACGCATGCCGCCATCTTAGACCGTGATTTTGATATTGAAGGGATAGATCGCACCCTATCGTGCCTCCTGTCTTGTTGAACGTCGCACCGCCACTCTTTGCTGTCTTCTTTCGTAGCGCGGCCACTGTAGCCGACTTCCCGGCAATAGAACCATTCTTGGGCACGTATGTGGTACCGGTACGGGTCAAGTCAAGGCCATGCAACGCCAACTCGGCTGAGAGCTTGTATCCCATAGCAAGGAAAGATGCGCCTATAGCGGTGACCGAGGCACGAAGCGCCTTCTTGGTCTGGTTGGACGCTGCAGCCCGACGGGGACCTGTAGCCCCCGAAGATCCAGACGTTCCCTCCGCGAACTCAGCCGCAGCATCTTCGTACCCGAAGCTTCTTAATTCCTCTTCAACGGTATCTCCGCTAGCGGCGAGTTGCTCACGAATCTCCGCAATCAGATCGACGGCGTCGTCTTCGGTACCGCCAGTTGCGGCGTATGCTTGCGAGATTGGCGGGCCCGAGCAGAAACCCGTGCCTATAATTGCCCCCGCCGGCCATACCAGCCGGCATCGTCATCGCTGAACGTCGTTTCACAGCAAGTCCCTCCTTTACCGTGGCATTCACCGCCGCTGGCTACGTGAAGTCTATAGCTCTTTATGTTTGCTGGCACTCCTCCCTGTGGAGGGGCTCGCCTGATTCTTCAGGACGGGGCGCCTTCACCAACACGCGAATCCTGTAAGGCCAAGAACTTCGTGAGTACGACTCGCCAGGCCACCGTCTTGGTGCATCTGGAAATCACCGAGACGGACCTACCATCCGCCGGGGTTGCCGTCACCCAGGTACTTTGCGATACCACCTTGTCCCAGCCCCGTCAGCGGATGCGACCGCGGGTAGCCGCAAGGTTCAGCCGGTCGCATAGGATGGGCGCGTTTCACCACGGCGCACGGGAGGGCGGCACATGCAGCACCGCACGCAGGACACGAGCTACATCTCCACCCGGGGCGGCATGGCGCCCACCGGCTTCCTGGACGTGCTCCTATCGGGGCTGGCCCCCGACGGCGGCCTGGCCGTCCCCGCCGCGGTCCCACGCATCACCGCCACCACCCTGGAGGACTGGCGGCCGCTGAGCTATCCGGAGCTCGCGGCCGAGGTCATCGGCCTGTACGCCACCGACATCCCGGCCGCGGACCTGCGCGCGCTCACCGCTGCCGCCTACGGCCCGGAGCGCTTCCCGGCCCCGGTGGTTCCGCTGCGCCCGCTCGACGACGTCGCCGAGGGACTAACGCTGGTGGGCCTGTCCGAGGGGCCGACCATGGCGTTTAAGGACCTGGCCATGCAGTTCCTCGGCCAGGCGATCCCCTACACGCTGTCCCGAGAAGGTCGGGTGCTCAACATCCTCGGCGCCACCAGCGGTGACACCGGCTCGGCCGCCGAGCACGCCTTCCGCGGCCGCGACGGAGTCAGCGTCTTCATGCTCTCACCACAGGGACGCATGAGCGACGTGCAGCGCGCCCAGATGTACTCCCTTGCCGATCCCAACATCCACAACATCGCCGTCGAAGGCGTCTTCGACGACTGTCAGAACCTGGTCAAGGCCATTAACAGCGACCCGGCATTCAAGTCCCGGTACGCCATCGGCGCGGTCAACTCCATCAACTTCGGGCGCATCGCCGCCCAGGTCGTCTACTACGTGTGGGCCTGGTTGCGCGCCTCCGACGGCGTTGCGGGGGGCGACGCCGCGGCGGGATCCGGGGGCGGCGACTCGGCCATCGAGCCCAGTTCCTTCCGCGTGGACGTGGCCGTGCCCAGCGGCAACTTCGGCAACATCTACGCCGGCCACCTGGCCCGCACCATGGGCGTTCCCATCCGCCGCCTGATCCTGGCCACCAATGAGAACAACGTGCTGGACGAGTTCTTCTCCACCGGTATCTACCGGCCACGATCGAGCGTGCAGACCCTGGCCACCTCCAGCCCCTCCATGGACATCTCCAAGGCCTCCAACCTGGAGCGCTTCGTCTGGACGCTGCTGGGCCCGGAGGAGTTCCAGTCCCGCTGGCCCGAGCTGGAGCGCACCGGCGTACTGGACCTCTCGGACCAGCAGGCGCGCCTGGACGAGGACTACGGCTTCGTCTCCGGCACCTCCACGCACGCCGACCGGCTCGCCGCCATCCGGCGGGTGCACGAGGCCACCGGCACCCCGATCGACCCGCACACCGCCGACGGCGTCACGGTGGCACTGCGGGTCATGGAACGAGGTTTCCCGACCCTGGTGCTGGAGACCGCCCGTCCGGAGAAGTTCCCCGAGACCGTGGCCGAGGCGCTCGGCGCCCCACGGCCCGTGCCCGAGGCGATCCGCCGCCTGCTCGACGCCGAGCAGCACGTGGTCGATGTCCCTTGCGACGAGTCGCGGCTGCGGGCACTCATCGCCGCCGACGCACTGCGACCCTGAGCGTGTCCATCAACTCAGCGGGGCCGACATGTTTCACGTGAAACACTCGGAGGGCGGCCCGCGGCGTTTCACGTGAAACACTCGCGGCGACACGTGAAACATCGGCGCACGCGGTGCAGGTGCGGCGTGCACCGGCGACTGCTGCCTCCGTAGCCCAGCCACGCACGGCGGCCGCACCGTCGACGGCCTCACCGACCACCGAGTCGCCCGAGCATTCCCGGCGGGTGTTTCACGTGAAACATCACCGAGAACTCCCGGCGTGGCAGACTGGTCCCCGACGAAGCAAACCCGCCGGGAGGGATGACCACGTGACCGAGACGAACCCACAACGAGGCAACCGGCTGGATCCCTGGCTCGACTCCTACGCCACCCGGGCGTACGGCCTGCGTGAGTCCGAGACCCGCTCCCTGTTCGCCGTCGCCTCCAGGCCCGAGGTGGTCTCGCTCGCCGGCGGCATGCCCAATCTCAAGGACCTGCCGCTCGATGCCCTGGCGGAGGCGACCGCCCGCATGATCCGCAAGGACGGCGGCCGCGCACTCCAGTACGGAAACGGCCAGGGCATGCCGCGGCTGCGCGAGCAGATTCCCGAGGTCATGGCCCTGGAGGGCATCGACGCCGATCCCGAGGACGTCGTCATCACCACCGGCTCGCAGCAGGCCGTCGACATCGTCACCGAGCTCTTCATCGACCCCGGCGACGTCATCCTCACCGAGGCGCCCACCTACGTGGGCTCGCTCTCGATCTTCTCCACCTACCAGGCCGACATCCAGCAGGCACCGATCGACGCCGACGGCGTCATCCCGGAGGCCCTCGAGGAGACCATCGCCGGGCTGGAGCGGCAGGGACGTCGCATCAAGTTCTTCTACTGCCTGCCCAACTTCCACAACCCGGCCGGAGTGACCCTCTCGGAGGAGCGGCGCCCACAGGTCATCGACATCTGCCGGCGCCACCACATCCTCATCATCGAGGACAATCCCTACGGGCTGCTCGACTTCCAGGGGCGCACGCATACCGCGCTGAAGACGCTGGCTCCCGACGACGTCGTCTACCTGGGCTCATTCTCCAAGATCTTCGCCCCCGGATACCGGGTGGGCTGGGCCGTGGCCCCTCCGGCGGTACGCGAGAAGATGAAGCTGGCCTCCGAGGCGGCGATCCTGTGCCCGAGCTCGGTCGGCCAGTTCTCCATCTCCACCTACCTGGACAACTTCGACTGGCGCGGTCAGATCGAGGCCTTCCGCACCATGTACCGCAGACGCCGAGACGCCATGGTCGAGGCACTGGCGGAGTTCATGCCCATGTGCACGTGGAACGTGCCGGAGGGCGGGTTCTACGTATGGGTCGGACTGCCCGACGGCCTGGACGCCAAGGAGATGCTGCCGCGGGCCGTCACCAACCTGGTCGCCTATGTCTCCGGCACGGCCTTCTACGCCGGCGGAAGCGCGGGCCGCGACCACATGCGACTGTCCTTCTGCTACCCGGAGCCCGTTGATATCCGTGAAGGAGTGCGGCGCCTGTCCGAGGTCGTGGCCCACGATCTCGACCTCATCGACCTGTTCGGCCCGGCCCGCAAGCGTCCTTCGGGCGGGGTCTCCGCCCCCTCACCGGATCAGGTCTGATCCACGTCCCGCACGAGTTCAACCAGCAAGGAGCCGTCATGTCAGACACCCCCGAACCCACGTCCGACGCGCCGCTTCGCGTAGCCGTACTTGCAGGCGGCCTCAGCCATGAGCGCGAGGTCTCGTTGCGCTCCGGGCACCGGGTCATGAATGTCCTGAAGCACCTCGGCCACGCCGTCGTCGTCCTCGACGTCGACGCCCGCACCATCCCGTCACTCAAGGCCTTCAGCCCCGACGTCGTCTGGCCGCTGGTGCATGGTGGCCACGGCGAGGACGGCGGGCTGCAGAACGTGCTGATCGCGCTCGACCTGCCCTATGTGGGCACGCACTCCGACGGCTGCCAGCGCGCCTCCTTCAAGCCGACCGCCAAGGCCTCGGTGCGCGCCGCCGGCGTGCTCACGCCCGACTCCGTCACCCTGCCGAAGGCCTACTTCAGCCAGCTCGGCGCACAGGACGTGCTCGGCGTGGTCGCGGGGCACTTGGGTCTCCCGGTCGTCGTCAAGCCGAACCAGGGCGGATCGGGTCTGGGGGTCTCCTACGCCTCCGACGCCGATGAACTGCGCACCGCCATGGTCTCCTGCTTCGCCTACGACGAGCGCGCCCTCATCGAGAACTACGTGGAGGGCACCGAGCTCGCCGTCTCCGTGGTCGACACCGGCGACGGCCCCTACGCCCTGCCGCCGGTCGAGGTGGTCTCCCAGGGACGCTACGACTTCGACGCCCGCTACAACCCCGGACGCTCGGAGTACTTCGTGCCGGCCCGCCTGGACGACGCCGTGCTGGCGCGCGTGCAGGAGATGGCCGTGACCGTGCACCGCACCCTGGGCCTGGGCAACCTCTCCCGCACCGACCTGATTCTCGACGCCGAGGGGCGGCCGTGGTTCATCGACGTCAACGTGGTACCCGGCATGACCGAGATCTCGCTGTTCCCGATGGCGGCGCAGGCCGCGGGCGATCTTCCGGGTCTGTACGACCGGCTGGTCCGCAACCCAGCCGTGCGACCCTAGCTCCGGCCAGGAGCGCGGTGTCCCAGCAGTCGGCGCGGGGCCGCGATGTTTCACGTGAAACATCGCGGCCCCGCGCCCGTGTTTACGACTGCCTCCGTCCGCCGACCCGGTGACGTGGGCGTCAGCCCTCATCCAGCGATGTGCCCGGGGCCAACGCCTCGACGATGCGCGCCAGGTCCTCGTCGCCGGCGAACTCGATGGTGATGCGCCCCTTCTTGGCGCCCCGCGTCACCTTTACGCGAGTGTCAAAGGCGTCGGACAGGCGCGTGGACAGCGCCGGCAGGGGGGTGTTGCGAGTGCGCGTGGAGCCGACGCTCCGGGGAATCTCCACCGCCTCGCCATAGACCGCCACGATCTCCTCGGTGGCACGCACCGACAGTCCCTCTGCCACCACTCGCTGGGCCACGCGCTCCATCGCGGCGGCGTCGGGCAGGCCGAGCAGCGCCCGCGCGTGCCCTGCGGACAGTACCTCCGCCGCCACTCGGCGCTGTACCAGGGGAGGCAGCTTCATCAGGCGCAGCGTGTTTGAGATCTGAGAGCGCGAGCGCGCAATCTTCGCCGACAGCTCCGCCTGCGTACAGTCGAAGTCCTCCAGCAGCTGCTGGTACGCGGCCGCCTCCTCCAAGGGATTGAGCTGCACCCGGTGCAGGTTCTCCAGCAGAGCGTCGCGAAGCAGGTCCTCATCCGCGGTGTAGCGCACGACCGCCGGGATCGTTTCCATCCCGGCCTCCCTGGCGGCGCGCAGCCTGCGCTCACCCATGACCAGCTCGTAGGTGGCGTGCTCGGGAGCCGCCTCGGCATCGGACCCGGAGGCGCCGTCCGCGGGAGCCGCCTGCTGGGGCTGCGTCGCGCCCCCGTCGTCGACCCGGCGGACCACAATGGGCTGCAGCAGTCCAACCTCCTTGATGGAGGTGGCCAGCTCCGCAATATCGTCCTCATCGAAGACCTGGCGCGGCTGCCGGCGATTCGGCACGATCACCTCGATCGGCAGCTCGGCGAAGGTGGCTCCCGGAACGGGCACCAGGTTGAGCTCCTCCGAATCACCCACCTTCGCGCCGACCGATGTTTCACGTGAAACATCGCCGCTCGACGCCGCGTCGCCCGCTCCCCGCTGCGTCCGAGTCTCCGCTCCGGCACGGGTCGACGTGGGCGTGCCGTTGCTCCGGCCGACGCGACGAGTGCGCTTGGATGGCGCCAGCAGAGCTGCGGCGATGTCCTCCGCAGGGCGGGACGCCGAGGGGCTCGCCGCGCCGTCCGCACCCCGGCTGTGCCCCTCGGGGAAGAAGACGTCCGAGGGGCGGCGCGCAGGATTCTCGACTTGTGCATCCGGGATGAGCGCCTGCAGCCCGCGTCCCAGACCGCGCTTCTTCTGAGCCATGGTCATGCCTCCGTAGAGTCGTCCTCAAGCCGCTCACCGGGCGACGTTGCACCCCGGGCGGCAATTTCCAGCGCCAGCTTCTTGTAGGCAACGGCGCCGGTTGAGCGAGGATCCCAGAATACGACCGGGGAGCCGAAGGACGGCGCCTCCGCCACCCGCACCGAGCGCGGGATACGTGTGTGGAGAGTCGCCGCCGGGAAGTAGGTGCGCACCTCGGTCTCGACCTCCTTGGCCAGCGTCGTGCGCTTGTCGAACATGGTCAGGGCGATCATGGACACGGTCAGGTCCGGATTGTGGATCTGGGCGATGCGCTCCACCGAACGCGTCAGCAGCGCCAGTCCCTCCAGGGCGTAGTACTCGGCCTGCATGGGGATGAGCACCTCACCGGCGGCGACGAAGGCATTGATCGTCATAATGCCGAGGCTGGGCGGACAGTCAATTAGTACGTAGTCGATGCGGGGCAGCCCCTGTGCCTCGCGGTCCCGCAGGAACTCCTCCAGGGCCAGGCGCATGCGAGACTCACGTTGGGAGGAGTTGATGAGCTCGATCTCGACCGCGGCCACGTCGATGGTGGAGGGAACGCACCACAGGGTCTCGGCGAAGCGAGTGCCCACGGCCACGTCCTCGATACGAGCTCCCTCCACCAGTACGTCGTAGATGGAGGCCTGCTCCTCGTCATGTGCGACTCCGAGCGCCGTCGAGGCATTGCCCTGCGAGTCGGCGTCGATTACCAGGACCTGCAACCCCGACTCGGCGAGGGCGGCGGCCACGTTCACCACAGTGGAGGTCTTCCCGACCCCGCCCTTCTGATTGGCGACCGCGATCACGCGGGTGTGCTCCGGCCGGGGGAATCCGCCCTCGGCCACTTCATCCAGGGTTGAGCGGTCAGCGCGGAGCTGATCGAAGATGGACGATCCTGACAATCTGCTTCTCCTACGGCGACATCCCGGCGCGCACGCCGATTCGGCCGCTTCAGTCTACGTGAGAAGCAGGTGTCACCCTGTCAGCGCGAGGCCGGCCGCCTCACCTCAACGACCTTGGTGACCCCCTCATCGGGCGTTATCACCTCGTGGATCACGGCGGGCTCGAGCCGCGCGCGCTTAATGACGTACTTCGCCTCGGCCACCTCGGCGTCGGCGCGGGCGCCCTTGAGCGCCAGCAGGCTGGCGCCCGGCTTCAGTAGAGGTGAGGTCATCCTAATGAGTTTTGTGAGATTCGCCACAGCTCGGGCGGTGACGGCGTCGTACTTGGCGCGTAGCTCCTCCGCCCGGGCCCGCTCAATGGCTACATTGTCCAAATCGAGCTCGGCGACGACGTCCTCGAGCCACTGCGTGCGCCGCTCCATGGACTCCACCAGCACCACGTCCAGGTCAGGGCGCAGCAGGGCCACCACGATGCCGGGGAAGCCGGCCCCGGAGCCGATGTCCGCCACCCGGCCACTGGCGGGCAGGAAGGGCACCACCGCTGCCGAGTTCACGATGTGCCTGGACCACAGGCGCGGCAGCTCCCGGGGCCCCACCAGGCCCCTGAGCTCACCCTGCTCCGCGAGCATCTGCGCAAAGTGCTCGGTGGCGCTGAAGGCCGGTCCGAACATCGCACGCACCTGCGCGGTGGGCTCCTCCAGCTGTGCCGGGTCGACTTCCGCCCCGGCGGCGTCAGGGGTGATGGGCGTGCTCATCTGGACTAGGCCTGCTCGGCTTGGGTCGTCTGCGCGGCCGCCTCGGCTCCGGCCTCGGCCGAGTCGATCTCCTCGGCACTGTCGGCAGCAGTGTCGACGTCGCTGTCAATGTCGTCTACGTCGTCAACGTCGTCGGGAAGCATGACCACCACGTGCCGGTGCGGCTCGGTGCCCTCGGACTCGGAGAACAGACCGGCGGCGGCGACCACGTCGTGGCAGACCTTCCGCTCGAAGGGGTTCATCGGCTCCAGCGCCACCGCCTCACCGGTGGCCTTCACCTTGGTGACCGCCTCCTCGGCAATCTTGGTCAGCTCGGCGCGGCGGCCGGCGCGGTAGCCATTGATGTCGAGCATGAGCCGCGAGCGGTTGCCGGTCCGTGCCTGCACCGCCAGGCGGGTGAGCTCCTGGATCGCCTCCAGGACCTCGCCGTCCCGGCCCACGAGGTCGGCGAGCTCGCGCTCATCGCCCTCCTCCGAGGCGATTACCGCCACCGAGGCCCGGCCGTGGTCGACGTCGATGTCGATGTCACCTCCGAGGTCCACGATGTCCAGGAATTCCTCCAGGTAGTCGGCGCCGATCTCGCCCTCCTCCTCCAGGTCCTTGACGGAGATGGCCTGGTGCTTGGGACGCTGGGACTGGGTTGCGTGTTCGCTCATAATGCTTCTCGCTGTCTTTGCTGGCTTGGGGTCTGGAATTGGCCTCAGTGGGGCTTGCGCCTGCTGCTCTTCTTGCTCTTGCCGCCCTCGCCCTTGCGCTTGGCGGCCGCCTGCTTGCGGGCTCGGGCACGTCTCTCATAGCGGCGTCGGGCAATCTCCTCCTGGGTGAGCCCGACGGCGTTGGTGGACTCCTCAGCGGTATTGGTGTCCGTCTCCGAATCCTCCGGGGCGGACTTGTTCACATTGGCCACGGGAGCGTTCTGGGGCCGCTTCTTCTGCCGATCCTTGCGCACCGGCTGGACGCGCTGCCCGGAGGTGACGGTGCCCTCGGCCTCAGCCTTGGCGCGCTCCTCCTCCTCCAGCGAGGGCAGGCCCTTGCGGGCACGGCGCTGGTTCTCGCGGGCGCGCATCTTCTTCTCGGCCTCGGAGCCGGGCGCGGGCATTTTGCGGATGGTGAAGAACTGCTGGCCCATGGTCCACAGGTTGGTGGTCACCCAGTACACCAGCACGCCGATCTGGAACTGTACGCCGGTGAAGGCGAAGAAGATCGGCATGATCGTCATCATCATGCGCTGGGAGCGCATGGCCGGGTTGTCACTGTTCTTGACCGAGTCCGGCATGTTCTTCATGCTCAGCTGCGCCATCGTGTACCACTGGGTGACGCTCATCAGGATGATCATCACCACGGTCACGATCTTCACCGTGATCTCGCTGGAGTTCATGAAGGAGGCGGACAGCGGCGCACCGAAGACGGTGGAGGCCTGCACCTGCTCGGCCAGCGCGGCGGTGAGCGGGCCGATGGAGTCGTGGTCGGCGTATGCGTCGGTGGCGACCGCCTCCAGATTGGCCAGCACCCGGAACAGGGCGAAGAACACCGGCATCTGGATCAGGATGGGGAAGCAGGAGGCGAAGGGGTTGGTGTTGTGCTTGCGGTACAGCGCCATCATCTCCTCCTGCTGGCGCTGCTTGGAGGCGGGGTCGTTCTTGCCCTTGTACTTGTTCTGCAGCGCCTGCAGCTCGGGCTGCATCAGCTGCATACCGCGGGAGGCGCGAATCTGCTTGACGAACAGCGGCATGATGAGCAGCCGCACGAACATGGTCAGGCCGATGATGGAGAGGACCCAGGCGATGCCCGGCCCATCGGGAAAACCGATGAAGACGAGGAATCGATGGATGCTGACCATGACCCAGGCGACGGCGACCATTAGGGGCCACAGGATCGTGTCCATTGCACTCCTTGCTTGAAACGTGCTTGAAAGCTGTGTAGCGGCTGGCGGCGGACCGTTGCCGCTGGCGGCGATGGGGGCAGGTTCTACTGGCGGTTATAGCCGATGCGGCGAGTCTTGCTCCTAGGCGCTGCCGGTGCAGGCAACACCCGGCGCAAGCGGGGCGTCGGCGTCGTCGGGCGGGGCGCCGGAGCGGGGCGGACTCGGCGCTGAGTCACGGGTGTCTGCGGCGAAGCGGGGAACGTCGGGCGGCAGGTGGTAGCGCCACCGGCCCCGGTCGGGAACATGATCGACGCCGCCGCGGGTCAGCGGGTTGCAGCGCAGCAGTCGCCAGGCGGCCAGCAGCACGCCCTTGGCCGCACCGTGCGCCGCAACCGCCTCGACGGCGTATGCCGAGCAGCTCGGATAGTAGCGGCAGCGCCGCGGCAGCCCCGGCGAGATCCACTTCTGATACAGGCCCACCAGGGCCAGCACCGCCCTGGCGGCGACGGACGGGCCGTGATCGTCGTGCTTAGCGGTCATCGGCGCCGCCCGCTGTGTGCCAGTGCGCGGCTGCGCTCGAGCAGCCGATCCAGGTCGGCGGCCAGTTCCGCGCTGGTGGCGCCGTCGGCGCCCGCCAGGCCGCGCACCACTACGCGTGCGCCGGGCTCAAACTCGTCCAGGCGGGCCCGCAGCAGCGCGCGCACCCGCCGTTTGATGCGGTTGCGGTGAGTGGCGCGGGCGACCTGCTTCTTGGACACGACGACGCCGACGCGGGCCGGCGGCACCGATGCACAGCCGACGGCCTCGGCCCCGCCCCGGGTCGGGCGGGAGTCGAGGCCGTGATTCGGGCCGGCGCAGTAGTGCACCACTAATCGACGACTGCCGCTGCGCGCACCGGACCGCACTGCGGCCGAGAAGTCCTCCGACCGCAGCATCCGGTGCGACGCCGGCAGCACCTCAGGCCGCGAGCCGGGCGCGGCCCTTGCGCCGACGCGATGCCAGGACGGCGCGGCCGGCACGGGTGCGCATGCGCTTACGGAAGCCGTGCACCTTGGCGCGGTGACGGTTGTTGGGCTGGAAGGTCCGCTTGCTCACGGGTGTACTCCTGGTGCGATGATCGGAACCGTGCATCGCCAGTCGCGGCACGGTCGCTCGCGCCGGCTGCCCCATGGTTCGGGACGTGACTCCACGCGAACGTCTGCACCACAATAGGGTCACGCTTTCCCCGGGGTCAAACGGATACGGGCGCATTGTGATGAGAACCCGGACACGCTCGACAGGCCGCCTGTGCTCGCCCCCACCAACCCCGCCCCACCCGCCCGGACCGGATACCTCGCGCCCGTCCCCACGGCACCTTGGAGGGCACTTGTCCCGAGGCTGTGAACACCGCAGGCCGCACCCTGTGAACTGCGGGCGGCCGCACCCAGCCGTGAGCCTCCGGCAGCACCCCCCGCGTCGGGTCGGCATCATGCCGCATCCACTCGGTTATGCGCCCGTGCCATCGAGGGTGACATACTCGTCCCCAGTTGTGGACAACCCTGTGGGCAACCGCCTGCCTACGCCGTGGGCCGGCACCCGGTCTCCGGCACCCGCATCCCATCCGAACTCGATGCCGGCTGCGCGGACCGGTGCCCATCCGAAGACCGCGTGAGACGACGTCGGGATCGGTTACGGTTCCCCCAGCGGATCCATCCAGTCGGCGTCCAGCCGACCGGACGATCATCAAGTCAACCATCCCCAACCATCGACCAGTTCTCGAACAGTCAGTCAGGAGTCAGCCGTGGCCGACGAAGCGACGACACAGTGGCGCTCGGCCCTCGAGATCCTTGCAGCCTCGGCCGAGCTCGGCCAGGGCAAGCTGTCGATCATCCGCACCACCCGTGCGGTCGACGTCGACGGCACGCTCGTGCTCATCGTCGGCTCGGGCTTCGCCAAGAACGTCGTCGACAACGCCCGTGAACCGATTGCCCGGGCCCTGCGCCAAGCCGCCGGCTACGACATCCCCTTCGAGGTGATCGTCGACACCTCGCTGGAGTCCTCCGCACCCGTGCTCGTCAACCGTGCCGATACTCCCGCCGTCCGCCTGACCACCCGCCCCGTGGTAGAGCAGATCCCCGAGCACCCCGCCCCGGCAGTCACGGCGCCCACCCCGCCATCCGCGCCCGTGACCGACACCCCCGCTGCCGCGGGGGGGTACCTGGCCGGCCAGCCCTCGCCGGCGGTGCCCGTCCCGGACACCGACTCCGATCTCAACCCGAAGTACACCTTCGACACCTACGTCACCGGTTCCTCCAACCGGCTTCCGCACGCCTCTGCGATCGCTGTGGCCGAGGCGCCGGCCAAGGCCTACAACCCGCTTTTCATCTACGGCGGCTCGGGCCTGGGCAAGACGCACCTGCTGCACGCCATCGGGCACTACGCCCGGCGGCTGTACCCCTCGATCCGGGTCAAGTACGTCTCCAGCGAGGAGTTCGTCTCCGACTTCATCGCCTCCGTGGCCGACGGGCGCATGGACACCTTCAAGCGCCGCTACCGCGAGGTCGACATCCTCCTGGTTGACGACATTCAGTTCCTGCAGGGCAAGGAGCAGACGCTGGAGGAGTTCTTCCACACCTTCAACTCCCTGCACACCGCCAACAAGCAGGTAGTGCTGACCTCCGACCAGCCGCCCAAGGCGCTGGGCGGCTTCGAGGAGCGGCTGCGCTCGCGCTTCGAGTGGGGCCTGCTGGCCGACGTCCAGCCGCCGGACTTCGAGACCCGCACCGCGATCCTGTCCCGCAAGGCCAGCGCGGAGGGCCTGGACCTGCCCGCCGACGTGCTGGAGTACATCGCCAGCCGAGTCACCACCAACATTCGTGAGCTCGAGGGCGCCCTCATCCGGGTGACCGCCTTCGCCTCGCTGACCAAGCAGCCGGTGGACCGCACGCTGGCGGAGCTGGTGCTCAAGGACATCATCACCGACCCGGCCAGCGAGGAGATCACCTCGGCGCTGATCATGGCGCAGACCGCCGACTACTTCGGCATCACCATCGACGACCTGTGCTCGGCCAACCGCGCGCGCACCATCGTTCACGCCCGCCACATCGGCATGTACCTGTGCCGTGAGCTCACCGACATGTCCCTGCCCCAGATCGGGCGCGAGTTCGGCGGCCGCGACCACACCACCGTGATGAGTGCGGACAAGAAGATCCGCACCCAGATGCCCGAGCGGCGCGAGACCTACAACCACGTCGCCGAGCTCACCGCCCGCATCAAGCAGGCGGCCCAGTCCTCAACCGCCTCCTGACGCGCCGACTCCCGCCTCCGTCCGGCCTGGCACCCGCGAGGCCGCCTGACACGCGCATTTGTGCCCCGGTACGAGCTTTTGCACTCTGGTACGCACCGTTTCACCGCACATCAGGGTACAAAAGCTCGTACCAGACACCTGTGGACGCCGCTTGGGAGCGGCGGTGGACGTCCCGGAGGAGTCTGTGGACCACGCGGCCGACGTTTGGGGAGAGGCAGGCAGAGGAACTACCACAATCCACCACCCGGCCGAGGTCTCCACGGAACCACGAATTTGTAATTCCACAGCCCCCCGGCGCCCAGCGCCGCCACAAGCACCGTTTATCCCCAACATCCACACCACCTACCACCCCTACCAGACTTGTCATTCACCGCGCATCAACACTCGCCCGCACTGGGACGCCGAGCCACCCGTCCCGCCGCCCGCAACCGGAGCCGGCTGTGGCCGCAGGGCCCGCGGTGCGGCGGAAGCTCGTAAGCGTCTACACTCGGCCGCAAACCGCATACACCACGCACGCGCCGGGAGCGCCCGGCCGCCGAGGAGGCACCACATGAAGCTCAGGGTCGACCGCGACGTCCTGGCCGACGCCGTCACATGGACCGCACGCTCCGTGCCGGCGCGCCCCCCGGTGCCCGTGCTCGCCGGCGTCCGCCTGGAGGCCACCGCCGCCTCCCTGATCCTGGCCTCCTTCGACTACGAGGTCTCCGCCCACTGCGAGATCCCGGCCGACGTCGAGGAGGAGGGTGTCGTGCTCGTCTCCGGCCGGCTGCTCGCAGACATCGCCAAGGCGCTGCCGTCCAAGCCGGTGGACCTGGAGGTCGAGGGCACCAAGGTGACCGTCACCTGCGGCGCCTCCCACTTCTCCCTGGCGGCCATGGCCGCCGACGACTACCCGGCGCTGCCGCAGATGCCGGGGGTGGCCGGAACCGTTGACGCCCACGACCTCGCCGAGGCCGTCTCCCAGGTCTCCATCGCCGCCTCCCGTGACGAGACCCTGCCGCTGCTGACCAGCGTGCAGATGGAGGTCGACGGCGCCGCCCTGACGCTCATGGCCACCGACCGCTACCGGCTCGCGGTGCGGGAGATGACCTGGCAGCCGCAGGATCCCGAGCTGGCCACCCACGCGCTGCTCAAGGCCCGCACCCTGTCCGACGTCGCCAAGTCGCTGACCTCCACCGGCGACGTGACCGTGGCACTCACGGAGGCCGACTCGGCCGCCTCCAGCCTCATCGGCTTCGAGGCCGGCGGTCGCCGCACCACCAGCCTGCTCACCGACGGCGACTACCCGCCGGTGCTGCGACTGTTCCCCGAGTCCACCACGATCCACGCCACCGTCGGACGCGAGGAACTCATGGGCGCCGTGCGCCGCGTCAGCCTGGTCGCCGACCGGGCCGCCCCCATTCACATGTCCTTCACGGCCGGCAACCTGGCGCTGGACGCGGGCCAGGGCGACGACGCGCAGGCCTCCGAGCAGCTGGTCGCGCACCTGGACGGCGAGGACATCGCCACCGCCTTCAACCCCGCCTACCTGCTCGACGGCCTGGGCGCCATCAACCAGCCCTACGTGCGCTTCGACTTCACCCACCCGTCCAAGCCCGCAGTCCTGACCGGCATGAGCGCCATCGACGGCGAGGAGGACACCTCCTTCCGCTACCTGATCATGCCGATCCGCTTCGGAGCCTGAGGACGGCGTCGGCCCAGATGTGTTCGGCTGCCAGCCGCGGGGCGCGCCGCGGGCGGGTGACTAAGCGAGTAACGGGCGGGCGCCCGCCGTCGGGAATCGGTCCGGGGGGGCGCGGCCGTCATGTACGTCTCTGACCTCGCACTGGACGACTTCCGCTCCTTCCAGGAGCTGGTCCTGTCTCTTCAGCCCGGGCCGACGGCGTTCATCGGCCCCAACGGGCAGGGCAAGACCAACCTGGTGGAGGCGGTCGCCTACCTGTCCACCCTGTCCAGTCATCGGGTGGGCACCGACACGGCACTGGTGCGGCGCGCTCCGGCCGGCACTCCGCAGCCGGCCGGAGCCGTCATCCGCGCCAAGGTGGTTCACGGCGAGCGCCCCAGCGTCCTGGAGCTGGAAGTCATCGCCGGACGCGCCAACCGGGCCCGCCTCAACCGGAGCGCCGCCCGCCCGCGCGACCTGCTCGGGGTGCTGCGGACCGTCGTCTTCGCCCCGGAGGACCTGGCGCTGGTGCGTGAGGAGCCGGGTGTGCGCCGGCGCTTCCTGGACGACCTGGCGGTGACCCTGCGGCCCGCGCTGGCGGGCGTGCGAGCCGAGCACGACAAGATCCTCGCCCAGCGCGCCAGCCTGCTGAAGTCCGCCCGGGCGACGCGGGCTTCGACCGCCTCCATGCTGTCCACCCTTCAGGTGTGGGACGCCCAGCTGGCCGCGGCGGCCGCCCGCCTGATCTCCGCCCGCGTCGACGTCGTGCAGCGACTGCGCCCGTGGGTGGCCGACTGCTACGGCCGGGTCAGCCAGGGCCGCTCGGCCGCGCGCATCGCCTACCGCTCCAGCCTGCTCGCCCACGAGGGCGCCGCCGAACCCGAGCCGACTGCCGAGGCGGCCTTTCTGGAGGCTGAGGAGTCGCTGGCGGACTCCGCAGCCGTGGCCGTCCGCCTGGAGCAGGCCATGGGTGACCTGCACGCCCGCGAGATCGACCGGGGCGCCAACCTGGTGGGCGCTCACCGCGATGACCTGTCCCTGTTCCTGGACGCCCTGCCGGCCAAGGGCTTCGCCTCCCACGGGGAGCAGTGGTCCCTGGCCCTGGCGCTGCGGCTGGCCTCCTATGAGATGCTGCGCCACGACGTGGACGCCTACGGGGGTGACGGCGAGCCCGTGCTCATCCTCGACGACGTATTCGCCTCCCTGGACGAGGCCCGACGTCGTGCCCTGGCCGGCATCGCCGCCGACGCCCAGCAGGTGCTGCTCACCGCCGCCGTGGACGACGACGTGCCCGCCTCCCTGGACGGCGCCCGCTTCCACGTGGCCAACGGCGAGACCGGATCCCAGGTGCTTCATGACTGAGCCGCGCCTCGACCCGACCGCGGGCGCCGCGGAGGCGTCCACCCCCGGCCCCGCCGGCGCTGATTCGGCCGATGTGCTGGCGGCCCGGGCCCTGGCCCGAGAGCGCGGGCGCGCCTGGGATGCCGGCCAGGCCCGCCGCGCCCTGAGCCGGCAGGTGGCGGACGCCGATGGCGTGGCCGCCTGGGACCGGCGTCGTCGCTTCGGCCCGGATGCCGAAGGCGACGGCGTCGATGCCGCTGATATGGACCGTGGGCCCGGCCTGCCGCCCGGCCGTGACCGGCCCGGACCCACCCGTTTCGATCCGCGCACCGGCAAGCAGGATCTGCGCCGCTACGCGCAGCGGCACGGCTGGGCGTCGAAGCTGGCCATGGCCAGTGTTTCGGTGCGCTGGCGGGAGATCGTCGGCGAGCAGATCGCCGATCATGCCGTTATCGAGCGCTTCGAGCCCGGCCGTCTGACCCTGCGGGCCTCCTCCAGCGCCTGGGCGCAGCAGTTGCGGCTGCTGCTGCCAGGTATTGAACGCCAAGTCGCACAGGCTCTGGGTGAGGGCGGCGGCGCCGTCGAGATACGGATCCTGGGTCCCGCCGGTCCCACCTGGCGGCACGGACGCTTCGGCGCCGCCCGCGGTGGCCGCGGTCCCCGCGACACCTACGGGTAGGCCATCGTGTAAGCGGTCGACGCCGCCGAGAGACAGAGCTGCTCCAAACCCAGCCGGCAAGCACCGCCGGCGCACCACACCCTCGAACACGAAGAGTTTCTTCAAGTGGGCTCGCCGGGAAGCAAGGATACTGACTTGATGAGATCGATCATCACCAGTGCTCAGATCGAGGTTGTTTGCCGCCTAGCAGGCAGTGCTGACGGCTTGGACAACGCTGCCGAGGCTACCAGCAGTGACATTCAGTTTGATCCGACGAGTTATTCTGTTGCTATCACGGAGTATGTTGTCACGCCGGACGGAAGACGCATACTTGTCGCAGACGACCGTGGCTTCTTCGGCCGTGTAGTGGAGACAACCGTGGAGGCACCGCTTTCCACTCACACGCAGGCGGCACCTCCGTATTGCATCACGAAGGACGAGTTTGATAGGTCAGTGATGCTTGCTATAGGCCCGGATGATGAGGAATGCGATGAACTGTACGATCTGGATGCCTTTCAGTACGCGTTATCGCGACACGGGGTTGACTATACCCGGAAAGAGCTGCGTGAACTGCCGGTCAATATCGTATACGACGAGGGTATTTCGCGCCTGATAGAGGGTTGAGTGGTGTTCTTGTCCGAGGAGGATGCGTCGGCTTTCCGGCGCCACGGGCAACAACACGCCATTGGTTCCGCCTTACGGCTGAACGCCCATGCGGGAGCATCAAGCCCCACGGACGCGCTGCACGGTGCCGCCAGAACCCGCCCCGACCCCAGGCAGTGGAATCGCATCTGCCTGCGGGCAGCGACCGGGATGCTGCAGCGGCGTCGGCCCGTGCGACACGGCATCCTCCCGGACGGCCGGGCGCCGACGGCAACATCTACGGCCAGGAGTTGCGACTGCAGGTGATGTTGCCCACGTCTCGATCAGTACCGCAGCGTCCGCAAGCAGACGCGGACACGGTAGAATCGCCACGGAAATGCCCATGGTGCGCCCAGGGCCATGCGCAAGGTACCCACCTACACGCGCCGGGTTCCGCGCCCGGATTCCGGCGCCTGCGTGACCGCATGGATATCGTCCCGGCGCATATGACGAGGAGCAACTGATACGTGTCTGACCTGGATCAGCCTGTGGCCGCAAGCGGCAACACCGGCAGCCTTGACCATCCCGATTCCCCTGCCGGCGGTCCTGTTGAGGATGCCGACGCTACGGCCTCTGAGGAGCGCGCCCCGGCGAGCTATGACGCCGGGGACATCACCGTCCTGGAGGGCCTGGAGGCGGTGCGCAAGCGCCCCGGCATGTACATCGGCTCCACCGGTGAGCGGGGCCTGCACCACCTGGTCTACGAGGTGGTCGACAACGCCGTGGACGAGGCGCTCGCGGGCTTCTGCGACCACATCGAGGTGACCATCCTGGCCGACGGCGGCCTGCGCGTGGTCGACAACGGCCGCGGCATCCCCGTCGACGAGCATCCCACCGAGCACAAGCCCACCGTCGAGGTGGTCATGACCATCCTGCACGCCGGCGGCAAGTTCGGGGGCGGCGGCTACGCCGTGTCCGGCGGCCTGCACGGGGTGGGCATCTCCGTGGTCAACGCCCTGTCCACCCGCGTGGACACCGAGGTGCGCCGTCAGGGCCACGTGTGGCGCATGAGCTTCGGCGACGGCGGGCACCCGCTGACCCCCCTGGTCCGGGGCGAGGAGACCGACGCCACCGGCACCACCCAGACCTTCTACCCGGACCCGGCCATCTTCGAGACGACCGTATTCGACTACGAGACCCTGCGCCGTCGCTTCCAGCAGATGGCCTTCCTCAACAAGGGCCTGCGCATCACCCTGACCGACGAGCGCGAGGGCGTGACCGACTCCGGCGACGAGATCACCGGCGACGAGCTCGGCACCGCGGACGACCCGGTCAAGGGCCACCGCTCGGTCACCTACTGCTACGAGCACGGGCTGCGCGATTACGTCGCCTTCCTCAACCGCTCCAAGAAGGTCGAGCTGATCCACCCGGAGATCATCGACTTCGAGGCCGAGCAGGACCTCGGCGACGGGCGCGCCATCAGCCTGGAGATCGCCATGCAGTGGACCGGCGCCTACTCCGAGTCCGTGCACACCTACGCCAATACCATCAACACCACCGAGGGCGGCACCCACGAGGAGGGCTTCCGCACCGCGCTGACCACCCTGGTCAACAAGTACGGGCGCGAGAAGGGCCTGATCAAGGACAAGGACGACAACCTCACCGGTGACGACATCCGCGAGGGCCTGACCGCCGTCATCTCCGTCAAGCTCACCGAGCCGCAGTTCGAGGGGCAGACCAAGACCAAGCTCGGCAACACCGAGGCCCGCACCTTCGTGCAGCAGACCGTATACGCCCGGCTCGGCGACTGGCTGGACTCCCACCCCGCCGACGCCAAGGCCGTGCTGACCAAGGCCACCCAGGCCGCGGCCGCCCGCCTGGCCGCCCGCAAGGCCCGGGAGGCCACCCGCCGCAAGGGGGTGCTGGAGACCGCCTCCATGCCCGGCAAGCTGCGCGACTGCTCCTCCCGCAACGCCGAGGAGTGCGAGATCTTCATCGTCGAGGGCGACTCGGCCGGCGGCTCCGCAGTCGGCGGCCGCGACCCCGAGCACCAGGCGATCATGCCGATCCGCGGCAAGATCCTGAACGTGGAGAAGGCCCGGCTGGACCGCGCCCTGTCCTCCGACACCATCCGCTCGCTGATCACCGCCTTCGGCACCGGCATCGGTGAGGACTTCGACATCTCCAAGCTCCGCTACGGCAAGATCGTCATCATGGCCGACGCCGACGTGGACGGCCAGCACATCGCCACCCTGCTGCTGACCCTGCTGTTCCGCTACATGCGGCCGCTGATCGAGCAGGGCCACACCTACATCGCCATGCCGCCGCTGTACCGGCTCAAGTGGGTGGGCGCCGAGCACGAGTTCGCCTACTCCGACGCCGAGCGCGACCAGCTGCTCGCCGCCGGCGCCGAGGCCGGGCGCCGCCTGCCCAAGGAGGGCGGCATCCAGCGCTACAAGGGTCTGGGCGAGATGAACGACCACGAGCTGTGGGAGACCACCATGGACCCGGCCAACCGGATCCTCAAGCGGGTCACCCTGGATGAGGCCGCCGACGCCGACGAGACCTTCTCCATCCTCATGGGGGACGACGTCGAGCAGCGCCGCTCCTTCATCCAGCGCAACGCCGCCGACGTCCGCTTCCTGGACATCTAGGCGGTCGGCGGGCTCCCGACCCCCGACAGCGGCCGGGCCGGCCCCGCCGCCCGTCGGCTCGCCGTCGGCCCGCGCACCGCGCCACCACTGAACTTCAGCACCCCACCAGCAAAGGAAACCCGTGAGCGACGAGACCACCGAGCTCCCCGCCCTGGAGCCGACCGGAGACCGCATCCACCCGGTCGACCTCCAGATGGAGATGCAGCGCTCCTACCTCGACTACGCCATGAGCGTCATCGTCGGACGCGCCCTGCCCGACGTGCGCGACGGGCTCAAGCCGGTTCACCGCCGGGTCCTGTACGCCATGTACGACGGCGGCTACCGCCCCAACGCCTCCTTCTCCAAGTCCTCCCGCGTGGTGGGCGAGGTCATGGGCAACTACCACCCCCACGGCGACGCCGCCATCTACGACGCGCTGGCCCGCCTGGTGCAGTGGTGGTCGCTGCGCTACCCGCTGGTGGCCGGGCAGGGCAACTTCGGCACCCCCGGCAACCTCGGCCCCGCCGCCCCCCGCTACACCGAGTGCAAGATGGCCCCGCTGGCCATGGAGATGGTGCGGGACATCGACGAGGACAGCGTCGACTTCCAGGACAACTACGACGGCCGCAACCAGGAGCCGGTGATCCTGCCGGCCCGGTTCCCGAACCTGCTCGTCAACGGCTCGGAGGGCATCGCGGTGGGCATGGCCACCCGCATCCCCCCGCACAACCTGCGCGAGGTGGCCAACGGCGTGCAGTGGTTCCTGGACCACCCCGACGCCTCCCGCGAGGAGCTGCTGGAGGCGCTGATCGAGCGCATCCCCGGCCCCGACTTCCCCACCGGCGCCACCATTCTGGGGCGGCGCGGCATCGAGGACGCCTACCGCACCGGCCGCGGCTCGATCACCCAGCGCGCCGTCGTCAACGTCGAGGAGATCCAGGGCCGCCAGTGCCTGGTGGTCACCGAGCTGCCCTACCAGGTCAACCCCGACAACCTCGCCGACAAGATCGCCCAGCTGGTGCGCGACGGGCAGATCAGCGGCATCGCCGACATCCGCGACGAGACCTCCGGCCGCACCGGGCAGCGCCTGGTCATCGTGCTCAAGCGCGACGCCGTGGCCAAGGTCGTCCTGAACAACCTGTACAAGCGCACCCAGCTGCAGGACAACTTCCCCGCCAACATGCTGGCGCTGGTGGACGGCGTGCCGCGCACCCTGTCCCTGGACGGCTTCGTGCGCCACTGGGTCGCCCACCAGATCGACGTCATCGTGCGCCGCTCCAAGTTCCGGCTGCGCAAGGCCGAGGAGCGGCTGCACATCCTCGAAGGCCTGCTCAAGGCCATTGACGCCCTCGACGCCGTCATCGACCTGATCCGCCACTCGCCCACCACGGACGAGGCGCGCACCGGCCTGATGGAGCTGCTCGGCGTCGACGAGGCCCAGGCCGAGGCCATCCTCTCCCTGCAGCTGCGGCGCCTGGCCGCCCTGGAGCGATTGAAGATCCAGCAGGAGTCCGACGAGCTGACCGCCCGCGTGGCCGACCTGAAGGACATCATCGCCGACCCGGCCCGTCAGCGCCGCATCGTCTCCGAGGAGCTGGCCGAGATCGTCGACAAGTACGGCGACGAGCGCCGCACCAGGATCCTGCCCTTCGACGGGGAGGTCAGTGCCGAGGACCTGATTCCCGAGGAGGAGGTGGTGGTCACCATCACCCGCTCCGGCTACGCCAAGCGCACCCGCACCGACGCCTACCGCTCCCAGCACCGCGGCGGCAAGGGCGTGCGCGGCGCCGCCCTGCGCGAGGACGACGTCGTCGACCACTTCTTCGTCACCTCCACCCACAACTGGCTGCTGTTCTTCACCAACCTCGGCCGGGTCTACCGGGCCAAGGCCTATGAGCTGCCGGAGGGCGGCCGTGACGCCAAGGGGCAGCACGTGGCCAACCTGCTCGCCTTCCAGCCGGGCGAGGAGATCGCCGAGGTGATGGAGCTGCGCGACTACGAGCAGGCCGACTACCTGGTGCTGGCCACCCGCCGCGGCCTGGTCAAGAAGACCCGCCTGGCCGAGTACGACTCCAACCGGTCGGCCGGACTGATCGCCATCAACCTGCGCGAGGACGCCGACGGCAACCCCGACGAGCTGGTCTCCGCGTCCCTGCTGTCCGCCGGGCAGGACCTGCTGCTGGTCTCCCGCCACGGCCAGGCGCTGCGCTTCACCGCCGACGACGCCACCCTGCGCCCCACCGGCCGCGCCACCAGCGGCGTCACGGGCATGCGGTTCCGCGACGGCGACGCCCTGCTGGCCATGGATGTGGTGGACCCCGCCTGGGAGGACGCCGACCTGTTCGTCGTCACCGAGGGCGGCTACGCCAAGCGGACGCTCGCAACCGACTACCCGGTCAAGGGCCGCGGCGGCCTGGGCGTGAAGGTCGCCGACCTGGTGGAGGAGCGCGGCGACCTCGTGGGCGCCCTGACCACCGCCCCCACCGACGAGGTCATGTGCATCATGGCCTCGGGCAAGGTGGTGCGCAGCGCCGTCGCCGAGGTCTCCCGCACCGGTCGCAACACCCGCGGCGTCACCTTCGCCAAGCCCGATGAGGGCGATCGCATCATCGCCGTCGCCCGCAACCCCGAGCAGGAGCTCGACGAGGAGTCCGGCGACGCCTCGGCGGACTCCGCGCCGTCGGCCGACTCGGCCGACGGGGTGGCCGACGAATCCGCGGCCGAGAACACCGGGGTGGACGCTGCGGCCGGGCCTGCCGACACGGTATCGTCTGAGGACGACGAGAGTGAGGTTCAGGCATGAGTCAGCCGGAGTCCTTCCCGCCCGCCCAGGGCGGACAGACCCAGTCCCCCGCCGCGGCCGACCCGGCCGCCTCCGCGGCCCCGCCCGCAGCCGAGGCGGCCGGAGCACCACAGAAGTCCGCCAAGACCATCGTTGGGCCGCGCCGCGTCAGGCTCGCCCTGACCCGCATCGACCCCTGGTCGGTGATGAAGGCCTCCTTCCTGCTGAGCGTGGCCGTCGGCATCATGCTGGTCGTGGCCGCCGCCTTCGTGTGGTTCATGCTGGATGCGATGCACGTGTTCTCCACCATCCAGGACCTGGTGGGCACCGTCATGGACTCCAGCAACAACGCCTACTCGGCGCTGCTCGAGTACATGAAGTTCTCCCGCGCCATCTCCATGGCCACGGTCATCGCCGTCGTCAACATCATTCTGACGACCGCGCTGGCCACCATCGGAGCCTTCCTGTACAACATCACGGCCGCGCTCGTCGGTGGGGTTCATCTCACACTCGCAGATGAGTGATCGCATTTGGTGGCTGACGACTCGGTGGGCTAGTCTCTTCCGCGTCGCCCGGGCCTATAGCTCAGTTGGTTAGAGCGCATCCCTGATAAGGATGAGGTCGCTGGTTCGAGTCCAGCTAGGCCCACCGTCCGCGGTGGAACATGAGGAGGCTTCATGAAGAGCCGAACGCTCCTGCTCACCGCGGTTTTTTCGTTCCTCGGCGCCGTCGGCTACGCCACCTGGCTTAAGCTGGAGGCCGACCGGGCAGAACGAGCCGCATGGGCGGAGGTCACCGACCCCGTCGCATGACCGGGGGCCATGGCGCAATTGGTAGCGCACCTGCTTTGCAAGCAGGGGGTTACGGGTTCGAGTCCCGTTGGCTCCACTCAGATCCCCTCCGATCCCCGCCCGCCCTGCGGGAGGGGAGTGCCGACCGGCGCCGTTGCGGCTCGAGGAAGCTCGTTGCGGGTACGCCTCGGGGAAGAGTCAGGGCGCTTCCCCATGGTGCCCCGCCCAGCGACCGCGCCAGACTGGAGCCATGAGCGCAGACACCTTCGGCACCGCCGGACCCGACCAGAGCTCCAACACCGCCTCGGGCACCAACCCCCGCACCGTCGTCGACTGGATCACCGTCGCCGGCGACCAGCTGATCGCCACCGTCAAGCAGCTGGTGGCGGACGGGAACGTACGCCGCGTGATCCTGCGCGACTCCTCCGGCCGGGAGTTTCTCAGCGTGCCGCTCACGGCTAGCGCGGTGGTTGGCGGCATCACGGTGCTGGCCGCGCCGGTGCTTGCCGCCATCGGTGTCGTAGCCGCCATGGTCGCCGAAGTCACCCTCGAGGTGGAGCGCACCGACGTCGACGGCGAAAGCGGTTCCGACACCGGCACCACGACGCCGGCGAGCCCCGGCCCCGAGGCATAAGCAGCAGACCGTTCGCGTCAGCACGGCTGAGCGAGGGCCGTTCCCGGAGCATTCGCCCGACGCGCTTGCAGCCGTGCATGGCGGCAGTCTCCGAGCCTGGACGAGATCATCGGCGTTCACGCCGCTCCACAGGTGCGGTCGGTTCGCGTACACAGGTCGGCGGCGTGAATCCCCCCAGGTTGTGGGCTATCGGTCTTTCCGCACCAGCACGCGCATTTCGCCGATCATCCCCAGCTGTGCGCAACCCTGTGGAGAACTACATCGATGTGTTTCCCCAGGGGTGTCCACAGGTGTGGAGGAATAACAGGTGTGTGCTTCCCCAGATTCCACAGGGCTGATGCATGTGTGGATACGCAATGACGGCCTGCAAGGGTCTGGTGCTGTTGGATTACTGGCTCTTTCGGTTTGTGGGTGTGGTGGGTGTTGGTGTGGTGTGTGGTGTTCGCGGGAGGGTGTGCGGGCCTCGAGAGCGAGGGCCCCTTATTAGCAAGCAGTCACGCGCCGACCAGTCTGGTTCCCCAGCAGCAGTAGGGGTGCTTCGCCGACGGGCCCCCTGGCGCTGGCGTGTTCCCCACCCCCGCCCCGGCCTGCGTGTTGTTGGCGAGGTGTGCTTCCAGGTGCTCGTCGGCGCCCCCGCTTCGTCCCGGGCTTGGAGCGCCTGCGTCCAGTTGGACCGCCTGGCTGCGGTTGGACCGTCTGCGTGCGGTTGGACTGCCTCAAGCGCACTCTCAGACGGTCCATCTGGAGGGACGCGGTCCAAGTGGAGGGACGCGGTCCAAGTGCGGGGCCCCGGCCCGAGCACCGAGGGGTTGACAGCATGCCTGCTCCGCGACACGCCAGGGCGGAGTACCCCCGCTCGTGCCAGCAGCCCGTGGTGGCTCGGCACGGGGCTGCCGCGGGAGGGGTCGTACTCGGGCTGAAGGGGACGTGCCCGCCCGGCCGGGGTCGTGCTCGGGCTTGCGAGGACGTCTTCGGGCCGGCCGGGTCGCTGTCGCTTCCGGGCCGGGATCATTCAAGGACGCGGGCTAGACCCCCAGGACGCCGGCCGGCCGTCGACAACGCCCTCCCAGACAGCGCCCTGAAGGACCGGACCACCTCGTCGCGGGCCAACCCACACCCCCAAACCCGAAGAACCGGATGACTGAGCTCAGGCGGCTCAGGCCGCCGTACTGATGGTCCAGAGGAGCTGGTATTTCGGGTCAGAAAGGCGGGCCGAAAGCGCGGCGAGGCCGCCTGGAGCAGCCCGAGGCGCCAGGGTTCGGTTGGCGGGCCGAAAGTGCCGGTGCCTGGGCGCGACAGCCACCCGTCGGCGCACAACGCCGACCGACCTCGGCGGCGTTAGACCAGGAGGGCTCGGGCCACGGCCAGGCCGACCAGGGCCACCGCCACGCCCACGGTGCCCCACACGCCCACCGCCGTTCGCCTCTCGCGCGGTGCCCAGGCGTAGATGGCGGACACCAGCAGCCCGGTGATGAAACCTCCCAGGTGTCCCTGCCAGGAGATGTTCGCGCCCACCACCGAGATCACCAGGTTGATCACCAGCAGGCCCACGATGGTCGAGGTATCACGCCCGAAGCGGCGCTGAATCACGAACACCGCCGCGAACAGGCCGAAGATGGCTCCGGAGGCGCCCACCGTCCCCGTGATCCACGAGGGTGACGTCGGCGCGGCGAGCCAGTAGATCGCCGTCGACCCGCCAAGCGCACTCAGGGCGGTCAGGGCGGTGAACCGCCAGCGTCCCAGCAGCGGCTCGAGAGAATTGCCCAGCACCCACAGCGCCCACATGTTGAGGGCCAGGTGCAGGAGCGAGGCGTGCAGCAGTGCCGTTGACAGGAACCGCCACGGCTGACCGGCGGCGAGCGCGGGAACGAAATCGAACCAGCCCGCGAGCGCCGGGTAGACCATTTGCACCGCGTATACCACCACGCAGGTACCCACCAGGAGCTTGGTGACCAGCGCATCGGCCACGACGTTGCCGCCCAGGGCGGTGCGCACGCCCCGGCGGCGCGAACTCGCGCTACGGGCGCAGTCCACGCAGTGAATTCCGACGGCGCTGGGCACCTGGCACTCCGGGCAGGTGGGGCGGCCGCAGCGCTGGCAGCGCACGTATGCCACACGGTCCGGGTGACGCGGGCACACTGGCGCCGTGCCGACCCGCGGGTCCGGCTGGGTCATGAGTCGCTCCCGTCCCGACGACGCCGCTCGGCCCGGCTCACCGCTGAATGGTCACCGAGGTGATGACCACGTCCTCGAGGGGGCGGTCGCGCGGGTCGGTGGCCACGGCGGAGATGGCGTCGACGACCTGCCGGGAGGCGTCGTCGGCGACGGCGCCGAAGATCGTGTGCTTGCCCTGCAGCCACTCGGTGGGGGCGGTGGTGATGAAGAACTGCGAGCCGTTGGTGCCCTTGCCCAGGCGGCGGCCGGCGTTGGCCATGGCCAGGACGTAGGGGGCGGTGAAGGTCAGGGAGGGGTCGATCTCGTCGTCGAAGACGTAGCCGGGGCCGCCGGTGCCGGTGCCCAGCGGGTCGCCGCCCTGGATCATGAATCCCGGGATCACCCGGTGAAAGACCACGCCCGCATACAGGGGGGCATTGGACTGCTGCCCCGTGCGCGGGTCGGTCCAGGTCTTCTCGCCGGTCGCCAGGCCGACGAAGTTGGAGACGGTCTCCGGTGCCTGGGCGGGGAAGAGCTCGAGCCGAATGTCGCCGAGGGTGGTGTGGAGTGTCGCTTCGATGGTCGCTTCCATGCTCGTCATCGTCGCACGTGTTTCCGGGGTGATCCTGGGACCCGGTGTTCACCCCAGGCAGAACGGCACCCAGGTTGGTGGGTGCGAGCTGCGTTACAGTGCCACCATTGAACTGAACAACCTCATCGTTCCGAGCAGGGAGACCGACATGGCTTACATCCTCGACAAGAAGATCGATCTCGATCAGGCACGCCAGGAGGCGGCTACGCTCGCGGACGCCATCGCGGCCCAGGCGGGTCGCGCCGCCGGCTGGGCGGCGCCCCGCGTCAGCCGGGCCCGTGAGGAGTTCGTCAAGGCCGCCAAGGAGGCACAGCTGCGCGCCCAGCCCGTTGTTGAGGAGGCGCGCACCCGAGTGGTCGAGGAGTACGTTCCTGCGGCCCAGCGCGCCGCCGAGGGGGCGCGCATCCGGGTCGTGGAGGAGTATGTCCCCGCGGCCCAGCGCGCCGCCGTCGCCGCCCAGGAGGCCGCCAACACCGAGGGCACGCTGACCGAGCGCGCCCAGCGCATCGCCGTCGCCGCGAAGCAGGCGGCGCTGACCCCGGAGGTACCAGTGAAGAAGAAGCACCCCGTCCTCAAGACCTTCGGCTGGCTCGCCGTCGCCGGCTGCGCCGCGGGCGCCGCCTACGTGATTTGGCGCCGCAGCCAGCCGATCGAAGACCCCTGGGCCGAGGAGTACTGGGCGGACTCCACCGATGAGCCCGCCGTCTCCGAGGCGCCCGAGGCTCCGGTTGACGCCCCGGCGCAGCCGGAGGCCCCCGCGGCCGAGTGAACCGAGCCGGTCGGCCGCGCCCGGTCGGACCGCATCCGTCGGCGCCCCCCGCCAGGTATCGGCGGGCGGGCGCCGACGCGCATTCGGCGGGGTGCGGCCGAGCGACCACCGTCCCCCGGGTATGGTGCGGCACACAGTCTCGTCGTTAGGCTGGTGCCATGAGCAGCACCGCCATTCCCGTACCCGTCCTACCCCTGCGCCAGGGCACCGCGGGCACCGAGCCCGTGGCGATCCCGCAGCTCGGATTCGGCACCTACAAGGTCGGTGATGCCGACGCCGAACGGATTGTCGACCAGGCCCTGCAGGTCGGCTACCGGCACATCGACACCGCGCAGATGTACGGCAACGAGGCCGGAGTCGGGCGGGCGCTCGCGGCCTGCGGCATTCCGCGCGACCAGTTGTGGATCACCTCCAAGCTCAACAACCCCAACCATCGCCGGGAGGACGCCCTGCGCAGCTTCGACGCCACCATGGCGGATCTGCAGTTGGACGTCCTCGACCTGTTCCTGGTGCATTGGCCGCTGGCGAACTCCCCGGGCATCGATCTGGTGGACACCTGGCGCACCATGATCGAGATCCTCCAGTCCGGGCGCGTGCGCGCCATCGGAGTATCCAACTACCAGGACGAGCACCTGCGCACCATCATCGACGCCACCGGGGTGACGCCCGCCGTCAACCAGGTCGAGTTGCACCCCTACCTGACCCAGCGGGAGCTGCGGACCGTACACGAAGGGCTCGGCGTCGTCACCGAGTCCTGGTCCCCGCTCGGCCGCGGCCGCCTGCTGGAGGACCCCGAACTGGCCCGGCTCGCCGAGGAGCTGGGGGTGAGGCCCGCACAGGTCATCATCCGTTGGCACCTGCAGCACGGTCTGGTGGTCATCCCCAAGACCACGCATGTCGAGCGCATGCGTGCCAATGCGGACGTCTTCGGCTTCGAGCTGACGGCGGAGCAAATGGCAGCCGTGGACGCCCTCGACCGGGGCCTGCGCACCGGCTCCCACCCCGACCAGGTGCAGGTCTGACGGCGGCCTCGGTTCGAGGGGCGGGTCACTCAACCGGAACCCGGGGGATTGCCGGGCGCGTCCCGGTCATCCCTTAGGCTAGAGGGCAGCAGGTTTCGGGTTGCGGGCCGTCGATGTCGCCCGCATGGTCAGTGAGGAGACGCGCGTGGCGCAGACCAAGGGCGAGAAGAAGACAAGGCCGGAGCGCTCCGGAAACCCGGCCAAGCGCGCCGCCGCCGAGCGGGCCCGCATGGAGGAGTCCCGGGCCGCCGCCAACCGTGTCTCCCGCGTTCCCCGCAAGGTCAAGGAGAAGGGCTCGCCGCGCTGGTACGCCCCGGTGATGGTGACACTGCTGGTGGTCGGCCTGCTGTGGGTGGTGGTCACCTATCTGTTCAAGGGCACCTACCCGCTGCCGTACTTCGTTGAGAACCACGCCAGCGACTGGCTGGTCAACGGCAACCTCTACGTCGGCTTCGCCATCATGCTGGTCGGCTTCCTGGGCCTGCTGCGCTGGAAGTAGCAGAAGGGGAGCGCATGACGGCGAAGACGGCACGGCGCCACACGGCGCGGCCCCGGGGCCGCAGGCGGGTGCTCGACGCCATCCTGTTCGGACTCGGCGAACTGCTGATCACCGCCGGGCTGGTGGTGGCCCTCTTCCTGGTCTGGCAGCTGTGGTGGACGGGCCTGGACGCGACCGCGAAGGCCGACGCCATAGCCACCGACTTCGCCTCCACGCAGGTGGACTCGCCCAATGTCGAGGGCACCAGGCACTACGACGACCCGCCGGAGGTAGCCGCCGTCGGCTACGGGGAGGTCATCGGGATGCTGGTGGTTCCCAAGTGGTACGGCGTCACCAACAACAACATGCCGATTCTGGAGGGCATCGGCTCCGACGTCCTCGACCAGGCCGCCGCCGGACACTATCCCGACACGCAGCAGCTCGGCGCCGTCGGCAACTTCGCCATCGCCGGCCACCGTCGCACCAACGGCAACTCCTTCCGGCGCATCGACCTGCTGGAGGAGGGTGACGAGATCATCGTCGCCACCAAGGACACCTGGTACGTGTACACGGTTACGAGCCACGAGATCGTGGAGCCGACCGACGTCGACGTCATCGCCCCGGTGCCCGGCCAGCCCGGCGTCGCCCCCACCGAGCGCATGCTGACCATGACCACCTGCCACTCCCTGACCGTGGGCGAGTGGGGCAATGACCACCGGTGGATCGTCCACGCGAAGTTCACCTACTGGATGGAGCGCGCAGAGGGACGCCCCGCCTCCGTGCTGAACGACGAGGGGGTCAACTGATGTACGGATGGATCTGGCGGCACCTGCCCGGGCCGGTGTGGCTGCGCCTTATCGAGGCGCTGATCCTCGCGGCGGCCGTGGTGCTGCTCCTGTTCGAGGTCGTCTTCCCCTGGGCCAACGAGGTCTGGAACCTGTCCGGCGAGGCGACCGTATAGAGGCGGTCGGGTCGACCGGGATGGCTCTGCCGTACACGCGGGCAGCAGGGGCGGCCAGTCACCGGCGCGCAGCCACATCTACCGATCTGGGTACGTGACTTCTACCGATCTCGGCACGGTGGTGGGGAGATGAAGGATGACGGACGCCGAATCAGTGCCCCTGGCCGTCCTGATTGTCAGCGCCGCTGTTCTGCTCCGAGCCGTGTGTGGAGGTCGCCTGCGGCTCCGGCGTGGCCGTGGCGGGCGCCCGGTAGGTGTAGTGAGTGATGGTTAGCGTCACCGACTGGCCGGCGTCCACCGAGGAGCCCGCACTCGGGCTCACCGCGGTGACGATGCGCTGGTCGTTCAGGCTCTCGTCGTCGGTGGTCTCCTCCACCGTGGAGCTGTTGTAGGTCAGGCCCGCCGCCTCGATGGCGGACTGCGCCTCGTCCTGCGACAAGCCCTCCACGTTCGGCACCGTGGTCTTCCCGGAGGAGACCACCAGGGACACCGTCGAGCCGCGCTCCACCGGGGTGCCGGCCACCGGGTCGGTGCGGATCACCTGGCCGGAGGCGACATCTGCGGAGTCCTCGGTGGTCACGTCCCCGACCGTCAATCCGGCGTCGGTGATGGCGGTGCGGGCGTCCGCCTGAGACTTGCCGGACACGTCGGGCACGTCCACCATGGCCGATCCGGAGGAGAAGTGCACGGTCACGGTCGATCCCAGCACCACCGAGGTGCCCTCGCCGGGGTCGGTGGAGACGGCCAGGCCGGCGTCGACCGTGTCGGAGTTGACGTCGTCGCCCTTCTGGTAGACCAGGCCCAGGCCCTCAATGGCTGCCTGCGCGTCGGACTCACTCATGCCGGACACGGTCGGCACGGCCACGGCCGTCACGGTCGGCGACGGTGTCGGCTCGGGACCGTTGCTCAGGTTCCCGGAGGCCCACAGGCCCAGCAGCGTGCCCAGGGCGATGAGGGCCCCGAGCACCAGCACCCACACCCACCAGCGGCGACGCGGCTGCTCGTCCTCCTCCGAGGGCGTCGACGGCTCCTCCTCCGGGGAGGGGGCCGCGACGGCGGAGGCCTCGGGGGCCAGGACCGTGGTGGCCGCCCAGGTGTCGGTGGCCGGCGCGGCCACATCCATCCCGCGGGCCGCCGCCAGCAGGTCGGCGCGCATGTGGGCGGCGTCCTGGTAGCGGTCGTCCCGCTTCTTCGCCAGCGCCTTGAGGACCACCCGGTCCAGGGCGTCGGGGATGTCCGCCGCGATGGACGACGGCGTCTTCGGGATCTCCCGGACGTGCTGGTAGGCGATCGCCACCGCCGAGTCGCCGGTGAAGGGGGGCTGGCCGGTCAGCAGCTCATACAGCAGGCAGCCGGTGGAGTACAGGTCGCTGCGGGCGTCGACCACCTCGCCGCGCGCCTGCTCCGGGGACAGGTACTGGGCGGTGCCGACGACGGCGTGCGTCTGGGTGACGGTGGCGGCGGAGTCCTCCACGGCGCGGGCGATGCCGAAGTCCATGACCTTCACGGCGCCGGCCTGCGTGAGCATGATATTGCCGGGCTTGATGTCGCGGTGCACGATACCGGCGCGGTGGGAGTACTCCAGGGCGTCGAGCACGCCCGTGGTGATCTCAACCGCCTCCGGAATCGGCACGGCCTCGCCCTCACCGAGCAGCTCGCGCACGGTGTGCCCCTCGACGTACTCCATGACGATGAACGGAACCGTGCGCGTGGTTCCGTCCAGCTGCGTCAGCTCCTCCTCGCCGGAGTCGTAGACCGCCACGATCGCCGGATGGTTGAGGGCGGCCGCGGACTGCGCCTCACGGCGGAAGCGCGCCTGGAAGGTGGGGTCACCGGCGATGTCCGAGCGCAGCAGCTTAATGGCGACGATCCGGCTCAGACGCGTGTCGTAACCGAGGTGCACCTCGGCCATGCCGCCGCGACCGATGAGCTCTCGCAGCTCGTAACGTCCGGCAAGCATCTGCTGAGGGGACTCAATCGTCACAGTGCCTCCTTCGAAGAGGTGGTGGACACAAGCGCATGACTACGCGATGCGCCCGGGTGCGCTGAAGCAAGGGTACCCGTCGTCACCAGCAAAACCAGCAGGATCAGGATGATGACCAGGATGCGGATGGTGCCGGCGGGCAGCCCGAAGCGCTCCTTGCCGGAGGCGTGCCGGGTGGACGCCCGCGCGGTGGCGGGGGCCGCGGCGACGGCGGCCCTGGTGCGGTCCACGGCCGGGACGGTCCGGGTGGACGGGGTTGCAGTGGGCTGCTCCCGGGGGCCGACGGCGGCCGCGCTCGCGGGCGTCCGCTCGGCGTCGGTGGTGGTCTCCTGCGTCCCTCCGCCGGGAGCCGCTACGGGGGTGGTGCGGCCGGTGGACGCCCAGGTGGGAGTCTCGCGGGGATCCCACGACTCGGCGGGCAGGTTGACCACGATCCGGTCCAGGCGGCGGGCGAGCTCACGCGCCGAGCGGGGCCGATCGGCAGGCTTCTTGGACAGCAGCTCCATGACCACCTCGCGCACCTCGGGCGGCAGGTGGTCGGGCAGTGGCGGAACCGGCTGGTTGACGTGGGCGAAGGCGATGTCGACCTGGGTGGATCCGGTGAAGGGGCGGTGCCCGGCCAGCGCCTCGTAGGCGATCACCCCCAGGGCGTACAGGTCCCCGGACGGGGTGGCCATGTTGCCCATGGCCTGCTCGGGGGCCAGGTACTGGGCCGTGCCCATCACCATGCCGGTGGCTGTCATGGGGCGCTGATTGACGCCCATGGAAATGCCGAAGTCGGTGAGCTTGGCCAGCCCCTCCCGGTTGATCAGGATGTTGGAGGGCTTGATGTCGCGGTGCACGACGCCGGAGTCGTGCACCACCTGCAGGGCGCGGGCGACCTGCGCCAGGATCGGCAGGATCTCCTCGGGCGCCATGGTGCCGCGCTCGTCGAGGATGTCGGACAGGGCGCGCCCCTGCACCAGCTCCATCACGATCCAGCCGGAGCCGCGCCGCTCGCCCGAGTCCAGCACGACGGCGAGGTTCGGGTGCCGCAGTCCCCGCGAGTTGGCGGCCTCGGCGCGCAGCCGGGACAGGAAGATCTCGTCCCCGGCCAGCTCGGGGCGCAGGATCTTCGCGGCCACCGCCCGGCCGGAGCGCAGGTCGGTGGCACGCCACACCTCACCCATGCCGCCCAGGGCGATGCGCTCGACGAGCTGATAGCGGCCCTGCAGCTCCAGACCGGGCTCGGGCTTCATTGATCCACCGCCGCGTCAATGACGGAGGCGGCGATGGGGCCGGCCACCGAGCCGCCGGTGCCGGTGGTGGCGGTCTGCTCACCGCCGTCGAGCACAACCGCGAGCGCGATCGTGGGCTGGGAGATGTCCGTGCCGGCGAAGCCGACGAACCAGGTGACGGGCCCGCCTTCGGCCGAGCCGGTCTCGGCGGTGCCGGTCTTGCCGGCCACGGTCACCCCGGCTACCTGCGCGGTGGTGCCGGTGCCGTCTTTGACGACCTGCTGCATCATCTCCGACAGGCTCTGGGCCACCCCGGAGTCGATCGGCGTGCGCGCGACGGAGGGGGAGGTGGTGGACACGACGGACAGGTCGGAGTCGAGCGTCTGGGCGATCAGGTAGGGGGTCATCTGCTCGCCGTCGTTGGCGATGGTGGCGGCGACGGAGGCCATCATCAGCGGCGTGACCCGCACCGACGCCTGTCCGATTCCGGCCATGGCGGTCTGCGCCTTGGAGTCATTGGCCGGGTAGGTGGACTGCGTCACCGGCAGCGGGATCTCCAGGCTCTCCCCGAAGCCCCAGTTGGCGGCCTCGGTGGCGAGCTCGTCGTCGCCCACGTCCATGGCCAGCTGGGCGAAGGGCGTGTTGCAGGACTCGGCGAAGGCGTAGGCGAGTGTCACCGTGCCGTTGCCGCAGGACTCGCCGGCGTAGTTGGACAGGGCGTGGTTGGTGCCCGGCAGGGTGAGCGTGTCCGGGGCCGACACCTCGGTGGAGGCGTCGGCGGTGCCGGTGCGCAGGGCCGCCGACATGGTCAGGATCTTGAAGGTGGAGCCCGGCGGGTACAGGTCCCCGGCGATGGCCCGGTTGCTGAGTGGCTTGGCGGCGTCGCCGGCCAGGGTGTCCCAGGCGGACTGGGCGGTGCCGGCGTCGTGGGAGGCGAGCAGGTTGGGGTCGTAGGAGGGGGAGGAGACCAGGGCCAGGATCGCGCCGGTGGACGGGTCCAGGGCGACGACGCTGCCCCGCCGGCCGCCCAGCGCGTCCCAGGCGGCCTGCTGCACCTGCGGGTCGATGGTCAGCTTGACGGCGCCGCCCTGCTGGGTCTCACCGGTGATCAGGGACTTGATGCGGCTGGAGAACAGGGAGGGGTCCTCGCCGTTGAGCACGGAGTTCGCGGCCAGCTCCAGGCCGGTCATGGAGGAGAAGTGGGTGGAGAAGTACCCGGTGACGGGGGCGTACAGCTCTCCGGCCGGGTAGGTGCGCTGGTAGGCGTAGGCGTCGTCGGACGCCTCGGAGTCGGCGACGACGATGTCCCCCGCCAGGATCTGGCCGCGGTCGGTGCCGAACTGGGCGTAGACCATGCGGGAGTTGCGCGTGTCGGTGGTCAGCGTGCCCTGCGCGGAGGAGGACTCCCACAGGGCCGGGCGGCTCAGACCCTGCACGCTGGTCAGTGACGCCGCCAGCGCGAGCATCATCACCAGCACCAGGACGGTGACCTGCCGGATCTGCCGGTTCATGCGCCGTCCTCCTCGGGTGCGGGCGGAGCGGGCGTGAAGGTGGGCGGGTCGGCCTTCGCGCCGGCGCCTGCGGCGTCGTCGGCGTCGCGCACCCGCTTGCGCAGCGAGCTGGGCAGTTCGGCGGTGTCGATGATGCGCGGAGCGGCCGCGGTGGGGCGGCGGGCGGCGTCGGACAGGCGCAGCAGCAGCGCCAGAATGATCCAGTTCGCGATCAGGGAGGAGCCCCCGTAGGCGAGGAACGGGGTGGTCAGGCCCGTCAGTGGAATCAGCCGGGTGACCCCGCCGACCACGACGAACACCTGCAGGGCGATGGTGAATGACAGCGCCGTCGCCAGCAGCTTGCCGAAGCCGTCCCGCAGCGCCAGGGCGGTGCGCAGCCCCCGCTGCACCAGGATCAGGTAGAGCATGAGGATGGCGAGCGTGCCGGTGAGCCCAAGCTCCTCCCCGAGGGAGGCGACGATGAAGTCGGAGTTGGCGAAGGTGGTCAGGTTCGGATAGCCCTCGCCCCAGCCGGTGCCCATCAGTCCGCCGTACGCCATGCCGAACAGGCCGGTCACCAGTTGCCAGGACCCCCCCGGCATCTCGTAGACGGACGGGTCCATCGCGTGCAGCCAGGCGGTGATGCGCTGCTGCACGTGGGCCAGGTTGGTGGCGGCGAACCAGGCGGCCGGCAGGAACAGGGCGCCGCCGATCAGCAGCCAGCTGGGCCGGTCCGTGGCCACGTACAGGGTGACGACGAACAGGCCGAACAGGAGCACCGAGGAGCCCAGGTCGCGCTGAAGCACGAGCACCACGATGCTCACTCCCCACACCACCAGCAGGGGCATCAGGTGTCGGGCGCGCGGCAGGTTCATCCCCAGCACCCGCCGGCCCGCCAGGGCCAGGTTGTCCCGGTTGGAAACCAGGTAGGAGGCGAAGAAGACCGCCAGCAGCACCTTGGTCAGCTCTGCCGGCTGGAAGGACATCGGGCCCAGGTGGATCCAGATGCGGGCGCCGTTGACCTCCGTGCCCAGACCGGGCACGAAGGGCAGCACCAGGAAGCCCAGGCCGCCCCACATGGCCCAGCGGTCCCAGCGGCGCAGCAGCCGGTAGTCCCGCATCAGCAGCACCAGGCAGAACAGGACCACTCCCAGCGCCGTCCACACCGCCTGCTTGGGGCCGTAGTCGTGGGTCTGTCCCATTCGCTCGTAGGACAGGTCCAGCCGGTGGATCATGGCCAGTCCGATCCCGTTGAGGGCGACCGCCGTCGGCAGCAGCACCGGATCGGCCCAGGGCGCGGTGCGCCGTACCCACAGGTGCACGACCAGGCACACCGCCGCGAGGGCGGCGGCCAGCCGGAGGGACTGGGCGGGGGAGGAGCCGGTGCGGTTGATGGCCGTCAGCACGAAGGCCGCCAGGCCGATGACCAGGGCGATGCTCAGCAGACCGGCCTCGGCCCAGCGGCCCGTGTGGCGGGACGATGCCGAACTCGGGACCGTTGCGGGACGGACGGCGGGGGCACTCATGCAGTTGACCCCTGCTGGCCCGCCGCCGTGGGTCCCAGGGCCCGGGCGGGGGATGAGGACGACGTCGGCGTCGAGCTCCGGGAGGGTGTCGGCTGCGGGGTCGGGGCGGTCGGCGTCGGGGTCGGCTCCGGGGCGGGGGTGGCCTCGGAGCCGTCCACCAGGTTGTCCATCACGGTGGTGCGCACGTACCGGCGGGCCGCGGCCAGCGAGGGCTGCTGCACGGTCCGCTCCAGCTTGGCCAGGATCTGCTCGTTGAGGTCCTCGACGTCGGGCTCGGTGTAGGTCTGCACCACGTGACTGAGCGAGATCGGGCCGACGGTCTGGGGAATGCCCTGGTAGATGGCGATCTGGCCGTCCAGAGTGGTCACGTAGTACTGGGACTGGGTCCACTGATAGCCCAGAACCCCGGCGCCGAGGAGGGTCAGGATCAGGACCAGGGAGGCGAGGGCGGAGCGCAGGCGGCGCTTGCGGCGCCTGACCAGCTCGGTGCGGGCCTGGGCGGCAACCGCCTCCTCCTCGGTGGTGTCGGTGGGGGCCGGAGCGGGGTCCAGGCCGGCCACCAGGGCGGCGGCCTTCGCGGCCGGGGTGGTCGCCTCCACGGACTCGACCGGTTCGGGAGGGGATTGCGAGTGCCTGCCGGCGGCGGCCTGCTGCAGGCGGGCGCGTCGGTTGGCGGCGGAGCCGACAATCTGGGTGTCGGTCTGCGGCTGGGGGTCGTCGTCGACGACGTCGAACACCACCACGGTGATGTTGTCGGGGCCGCCGGCGCGCAGGGCGAGGTCGATCAGCTGATCGCCGACCTGGCCGGGGTCATCCACGTTGGCGAGCACTTCTCCGATCGTCTCGGCGGTGACCGGGCCGCTGAGTCCGTCGGAGCACAGCAGCCAGCGGTCGCCGGGCACCGCCTCGCGGATGGACTCGTCCAGCTGGACCTCGCCCTCGGCGTCACCGAGCACGCGCAGCAGCACGGAGCGCTGCGGATGCCGGCGCGCCTGGTCGCGCGTCAGCCTGCCGGTCTCCACCAGGTACTCGACGAAGGTGTGGTCGGTGGTGACCTGGGTGAGCTCGCCGTCGCGCAGCAGGTAGGCGCGCGAGTCGCCGACGTGAACCATGGCGAGCTTGTTGCCGGAGCGCATCACCGCGATGCAGGTGGTGCCCAGGCCGGCCAGGTCGGGGTTGTCGCTGGACAGGGAGACCAGGTCGGCGTGGGCCTCCTGGACGGCACCGCGCAGCAGGTCGAGCAGGTCGCCGGCCTGGTGGGAGTCGGCGTCCAGCGGCACCAGGTGCTCGACGGCGACGGCGGAGGCGATGTCCCCGCCGGCGGGTCCGCCCATGCCGTCGCACAGCAGCATCAGGTGCGGGCCGGCGTAGCCGGAGTCCTGGTTCGAGGCGCGCACCAGCCCGACGTCACTCCTGGCGGCGTAGCGCAGGGAGATGGTCATGGGCGCAGCTCCAAGGTGGTCTGGCCGATTCGTACCGGCACTCCGACGGGTAGTTCAACGGCACCGTACACGGGGCGTCCGGCCAGCGTCGTGCCGTTGGTTGAGGACAGGTCCTCCAGCCACCAGGCGCCGTCCTTCGGGAAGACGCGGGCATGGCGGGAGGAGGCGTAGGAGTCGTTGAGCACGAGCGTGCAGTTCTGGTCCCGGCCGATGGTGATGGAGGTGGGTGTCAGCGGCACCATGGAGCCCGCCAGCGGGCCCTCGGTGATTACCAGGCGGGTGGGACCGCGGTTGCGACCGGTGGGGGTGGCGGCGTCGCGCGCGCTGCGACGGCGGGCCGGAGCGGCGGATACGTCGGTGACGTCGCGGCGCAGTGCGCGTACGACGAAGAAGACGAATACCCACAGCAGGACCAGGAATCCCAGTCGGGCGATGGTGAATGCGAGTTGGCTCACCCGTTGGTCCCTGTGCCCTGTGTGCCGTCCCAGAACATGATCCGGGTGCGTCCGATGGTGAGCGTGTTGCCGTCCAGGAGGGTGGCGGCGTCGACCCGGTGGCCCTCCACGAAGGTGCCGTTAGTGGAGCCCAGGTCCGTGGCGATCGCGTGCCCCTGGGTGAGGCGGATCTCCAGGTGGCGCCGGGAGACGCCGGAGTCGTCAACGATGATGTCGGCCTCGCTGCCGCGGCCGATCACGGTGACCGGGCCGGTGAGCAGATAGCGCTGCCCGTCGATGTCCAGGATGGGGTGGGTGGGGGAGGCGGTCGCTGCGGCTGCGGGGGCGGCGGCGCCGCGGCGCGTGGAGGAGTCGATCTCGATGGTGGGGGGTGTCAGGGACTCATCGGGGATGAAGGAGACGTCTACCGGGCCGACGAAGGAGTAGCCCTGCTCGCCGGCGTGGGTGGTGGCGACCTCCTCCATCTGCCGGACCATCTCGTCCATGCCCCAGGTGTTCAGGCGCTCGACGTCGCTGGGGGCCAGGTGGATGCGGAACACGTTGGGTACCACGGAGCGGTCGCGCGCGAAGGAGGCGGCGCGCTTGTCCATCGTCTCCCGCAGCTTCGAGGCGATTTCTATGGGCTCGACGTCATTTGAGAACCGGGACATGGCCCGATTGGCGACGTTTCCGACGCCTTTCTCGAACTTGTCCAGGAGACCCATGGACTACCTCCCCGTGTGCATTGGAGCGGCCGCGGCGGCGCCGCTGCCGTCCGCGAGACGGGCGGGCGCCCGGCACGCGGCCTGATCCGGCCACGATACTGGGACTGCCCGAGGGACGTGCGCATCTGGGCAGGAATCCAGAGGTGACCTGGGCCAATGGTAACGGGTGAGGCCCTTGCGACGGGAAGGTCGATGCGACAACCGTGTTGCGATCGGATGGTGACGTCGGCGGTGCGGCGGGTAGGGGATGGGTGAGCCGTCTCACGGCAATCCGTGGCGGTCAGGATTGGACGCGGACGCCCCCGAGCCGATAGCATCAAGGCACTTCATCGCGCGAGTGGCGGAATTGGTAGACGCGCACGGTTCAGGTCCGTGTGATCTTGCGATCATGGGGGTTCGAGTCCCCCCCCGCGCACCAGGGAGGGCCCGGGCTGACAGTCAGCCCGGGCCCTCGTCGTCTGCAGGTCGGGCGCGTTGGCTTGTCGGGTTATCGGCGTGAACGTGGTGCGTTAGACCGGAGTGTCATGGGCCGGGGCGGCGTAGTGGCCAGGCTCCCGGGGGATGACGCCCACGGTGTCCAGATCTATGACAAACGCGCCTGCCGACCCTCAGGCTGCTTTGTGGATCGTTGGAGTCTCAACGTTGTGAGTCGTGCAGCTGGGAGCGGAGCCGGTGTTTGTCATCGATTTTGACAATCATTGGGAGCATCATTCCTCTCCCGGGCGAGCGACCCGGCGCCCCCGGGAGCGCCTCCGTCGCGGTGACCGGCACCCGGGCGCCGCTGATGTACCCCGGCTGGGGTTCAGGACGCGGCCCTGATGTCGAATCACGACCTTGGGGTACAAAGCACGACCTCCCCAGGGTCGTGCTTTGTACCCCAAGGTCGAAAACCGTCAGCCACACTCAGCGGCCAACACCGGGAGACGCTCCCCGTGCCAAAGTGAAGCGCCCTCAGCTGCCCTGTTCGCGCCGTCGACTCCCACGCGTCGTGTATGCCCGTAGCGCCAGGGCCAGCGCGGCGCCCGCCCAGGCGCCCACGCCGTTCTCGATGACGTTGGCGAGTGCGGGTCGACGGCCGAGCACCGGCAGTGCCCACTGGGTCAGCTCCGCGCCCAGGCCGACGGCGCAGCCCGCCAGTGCCCACGCCCACCACGGCACCCGCGGCCACCCCAGGGCGGCCGTGAGCGTCAGCGGCGCTAGCATCACCAGGTTCAAGGCGACGTCCTTGCCTGCGGGAGTGAGGAACCACGGTCCGACTCCGTCCTTGAAGGCGGACACGTCCGCCCCCGACGGCCACAGGACCGCTACTAGCACAACGCCGCAGTACGCCGCGGCGAGTACGCGCAGTACCCGGCCCGGCGCAGGCCTGTCAGTCGCCGACGCGGGCATAGAGCAGATCGGCGTTCTCCCGATCCAGTGAGGCGGGGGTAATAACGGGCAGCGCTGACCAGGGGAAGTTGATCCACTTGTCGGTCACCCGCCAGCAGTAGTCGGGCTCGAAGACGCTGTGAGGCTTGCGGTAGATGACGGCGCTGCGGGCATCGACGGATATGGTCTCGCCGCCCAGGTCAAGACCTTGGTGTTGCAGCAGCTCCATCACCATCTTGAGAGTCTTGCCGGAGTCGGCCACGTCGTCGACCACGAGCACCTTCTTGCCAGGCAGGTCGGAGGCGTCCATGAGCGGGGGCAGTACCACCGGTTCGGGCAGGGTCTCGCCTACCCCCGTGTAGAACTCGACGTTGACCGCACCCATCGCCTTGATGCCGATCGCGTAGCCGATGGCGCCGGCGGGGATCAGGCCGCCCCGGGCGATGGCGATGATCAGGTCCGGCACCCAGCCCGAGGCGACGATCTGCGCGGACAGCTCGCGCTCGGCGCGGCCGAACAGCTCCCAGGTCAGCTCTTCGCGGTCGGGGGCGGCGTCGGAGGTGGCGCCGTCGTCGAAGGGGGTGGTCGGGGCGGTGCTGCGCGCGTCGGTCACCCTTGAAATCGTAGCGACCCGTATCGGCCCGACCCGCGAGTGTCGCGGGGTGATCGGGCGACGTCGTTCCGCTGGGGCCGAATCGCGGGAGTCTTTCGGTTTGGGGTGCGGCGGGTGGTTCGTCGCCGTGTATTGCGCTGGGCGGCGACCGTAGGTGTCAGAATCTATGACAAACGGGTCCGGCGACGTCGACGGCGGCGCACGAAACGTTGGAATCATGCGGGCGCCGAATCGCGCCAGGAGGTGACGACGCGCGTTTGTCATCGATTTTGACACCGCACCCCTGGGAGGCCGCCGTCGTGCAGGCCGCCCAGGGGGCGTCTTCCGGTGACGGTTCGTCATGAACCGCGACGTGCGTCTACCCCGGGAACCGTCTGGCCTGATCCACCGCCCGAGTGCGTACATCTCCCGTCCCTCCGGGACGTGTCCCACCAGCGCGGGGACCTTCACCAGGCGCCCGCGCCGGCTTGTCGGAAGGTGCGAGGTGCTTCCTGACGCAACCTGGAAGGGGAATAGTGTGGATTTCTACGAGTCTTAATGCACCTGAAGGTGCGAGGTGCTTCCTGACTCACCGCCACCGCCGAAGTCGCTGACGCCTGCCGTCCCTGTCTTAATGCACCTGAAGG
>NZ_FNIM01000002.1:0-39042 GCF_900103885.1 Actinomyces ruminicola | reverse complement strand
CGTTCCGCCACTTCCAGAGGCGAGATCGCCACCGGCCCCGCAAGCACCCCACGGGACCGACTGGCACCACCCCAAAACTACCACCTTTCGTTGGAAACAAGCCAAGCGCCACCGACACCCCTTCAGGCCCCTCCAGCCACCAACTTTCAACGAAGTCATGCGGAAAAGTCGGGGTCAAAACGTACCAATCTTTGTACCGTAGACCAAATTGTGACCTCCCGGCGCGCGTCACACCAGACCCACGCGCCCCAGCGGCACCACACACCACTCCCGTCACACGCCTCCGCCGACGCCACGCCCGACACCGACCGACCTCCACCCCGCGCCGTCGGGCTCGCCGGTTAGCGCTCTGCTACGCCATCCACAGCAGTACAAACAACCGCGAACCGGTGGAGTAGCAGGAATAAGGAGAAGAGGCACGGAAATGCGGAACGGATTCTCCCGCCATTCCCGTGCCTTCGCAGCCGCTACTCCTTCACAGACCCGGAGGTCGTGTCCATGATTCGGCGCTGGAAGATGAAGAACAGCACCGCCACCGGCAGCGTCATGATCAGGGCGGCGCCCAATTTGAGCGGGTACTGGTTGCCCTGCCCCAGGCTGCCCGCGCTGAGCTGTGCCACGCCCTTGGTCAACGTGACCAGCCCGGACGAGCGCGAGGCCACGATGAAATGACTCAACTCGTTCCAGGATCCCTGGAAGGACAGGATCGTGATGGTCACCAGGCTCGGCACGCTCATGGGCAGCACGATCGAGAAGAAGATCCGCCACGTGCCGGCCCCGTCAACGCGCGCCTGCTCCTCCACCGAGGTGGGGATCGACTCGAAGAACCCCTTCATGATGAACACGCCCGCGGCGTCGCACAGCAGCGGCACGATCAGACCCGACCACGAGTCGTACATGGACAGCTGGTTGATCACCAGGAACTTCGGGATCAGCAGCACCACGCCCGGCACCGACATGATGGCCACCAGCAGCGCGTAGATGACTCCGCGCCCCCTAAACGGGATGCGGGCCAGCGCATACCCGGCCATGGAGTCGAACAGCACGCGCCCCGCCGTCACAACCAGCGTCACCACCACCGAGTTGCGCATCCACAGCGGGAAATCCGATGCCCCGAACAGCTTGGCGTAGGCAGCCGTGGAGAAGGTCTGCGGCAGCAGGCCCAGCGGGTCGGCCGTGGCGGCGGACTCCGTCTTGAAGGAGGTCGCAATGTTGATCAGGAAGGGGAAGACGTACGCCACCGCCAAGACGACGAGCACCAGATACAGGAGCACCCGGCCGGGGCGCGGGCCATGCCTCCGCCGCCCGGTGGCGCGCCCGGTGAGGGCGGATGCGGTTCTCATCGGACGGCCTCCTCGACGGCGGTGGCGGCCGGCGCCTCGCCCCGACGACGGCGGGCCCGCCGCACCCGGCGACGCTCGGCCCTCCGGGCCCGGGCCCCGTCCCGGTCGCGCAGCACCCAGCGCTGCAGCAGCGTGAACAGGATGATGATCGCGAACAGCACGAAGGCGATCGCGGAGCCGCGACCCCACTTCTGGTTGGAGAAGGCCGCCTGATAGGACAGGTACGCTGGCGTCAGCGTGGTCTTGCCCGGGTCGCCCTGCGTGCCCGTGTAGATCTGGTCGAAGACCTGCCAGCAGCCGATCAGCCCCAGCGTGATCACGGTGAAGAAGGTCGGCTTCAGCTGGGGGACCGTCACCCGCCACAGGCGCGTCCAGGCGTTCGCGCCGTCGATCATGGCGGCCTCGTCCACCGACGGGCTCAGCGACTGCAGGGCCGACAGGAAGATGAGCATGAAGGTGCCCGAGGTGGTGAACACCGCCATGACGATGAAGGCGGTCATGGCGAAGGACGGCCCGGACAGCCACTCCCAGGCGGTGACGTCCAGGAACCGGGCCGTCAGCGTCCGCGAACCGTCGACTCCGAGGCGGCTCAGGCCCGCGGCGACGATGCCGGTGGGGTCGTGGAACCAGTTCGGCCCGTGAACACCCACATGGGACAGGACCCGGTTCACGGCGCCGGAGGCGGAGAACAGGAAGAGCCACAGCACGGTGATGGCCACCGAGCTCGTCACGGACGGGAAGTAGAAGGCCGTGCGGAAGGCGCCGCGGGCCATGACCTGCTGGTTGACTAGCACGGCGAGCAGCAGCGACAGCAGCGTCTGGGCGGGCACCACCAGCAGCACGTACCACAGGTTGTTGCGCAGGGCGATGCCGAAGTCTCGGGTCGCCAGACCTCCCTGCACCAGCTCGGCGTAGTTGTCCGCGCCCACGAAGCCCACCGAACCGGACAGAGGACTGCCGACCCCGCTCCAGTCGGACACGCTCACCCACGCCGCCATGAGCACCGGGAAGAGCAGGAAGACGGCGAGCACGATCACCGCGGGCGACACGAACAGCCAGCCGGTCAGCTCCTCGCCCCGACGACGGCGCTCCCTCGCCCCGCCCGTCCCGGAGCGGGGTCGGCGAGCACTCACGAGATCACGGCCTCGAGGTTGGCCTGGACTGAGTCCAGGATGGTCTGCGGGTCCGCGCCGGGCAGGGTGGCGATCTGGGAGTTGAAGTCGGAGACGACGTCGGCCGCCCCGGCGGCGGTGGGAACACTGATGGCGTAGTCGGCGCCGGCGATGAAGGCGGTCATGGCCGGGTTCTCCGACTCCCACTGGTCGCGGGCGGAGGCGACCGAGGGCATCACGCCGAAGGCCCTGGCGAAGGCGAGCTGCTGCTCCGTCGAGGTCAGGAACTCGACCAGGCGCACGGCGTCGTCCTGGTGCTTGGACGCCGCGGCGATGCCGTAGCCGTTGGTGAACTGCATGGTGCCCCTCCCGGCCGGGCCCGCGGGCAGCTCCACAACGACGTACTCCACGTCCGGGTAGTCGGCGGACAGCGACCCGGTCAGCCAGTTGCCCTCGATCGCCATGACCGCCAGGCCAGAGCCGAAGGCCTCCCCGCCCCAGCCGGCGCCGAGCTCGGAGGAGAACACCAGCGCACCGGATTCGAGCAGCTTGTTGACCTCCGCAAGGCCCGCGACCGACTCCGCCGAGTTCGCGGTGGCCTTGGTGCCGTCGGCGTCGGTGAGGCCGCCGCCCGCCTGCGCCATGAAGGCGCCGATGCGGGCGTACTCGGGGCTGCAGGTCAGCGGCGCGGCGCCCCCGGCGGCGAGCTTGCCCGCCACGGACTCCAGGGAGGCCCAGTCGGTCGGGTAGTCGGCCTCGGTGAGGCCGGCGTCCTGCCACAGGGCGGTGTTGATGAACAGGGCGAGGGTGGAGAAGTCCTTGGGGGCGCCGTACAGGACGCCGTCGAAGGTGAGGCTCGATACGAGCGCGGGGTGGAAGTCGTCGACGTTGCTCAACTGGTCCCCATAGGCGTACAGGGAGCCGTTGCCCGCGTACGCGGCGAGATAGTCGGGGGCCAGGTAGAACACGTCTGCGGGCGCGTTCGCGGCGAAGCCCTGGGCGAGCTCCTGCTGCAGATCGGTGGCCAGCTGCAGCTCGACCGCAACGCCGGTCTCGGCGGTGAAGGCCTCGACGGCGGAGGTGTAGGCCGCGGTCTCGGCGTCGCCGGACGAGCCGATCAGCAGCGTCAGGCCGGTGGAGTCCCCCGATCCCGCGGCACCGGTGGAATCGGACTCGCTCATGGAGTTGGAGCCGCAGGCGGCCAGCGTGGCGGCGATGGCGGTGAGGGCGCAGGCGCCGAAGGCGCGGCGGGTGATGGTCATGTTCTCTCCTTCGAGGTGCCCCGCTCGGGGCGGTGGTGTGCCCGGATGGGCTGGGGTGGCGGACTCAGACCGCGCGGGCGACGACGGCGCCGGCGGCTGCCGCCCACGCCTGCGGTCGGCACGAGGCCGGATAGGGGACCGGGGCGCCGTCGTCGGCGGACGCCCCGGACAGCAGCTCGGGCATGCGGTTGCCGAAGTGGGGGGCCGCGGCCAGCAGGGACTCGGCGAGCAAGCGCGCCTGGGCGGGGAAGCCGTCACGCAGCAGGCCGTCGATGGCGATGGCGGTGTCGTGGGTCCACACCGAGCCGCCGTGGTAGCTCAGGGGCCAGTAGCCGGACATCGTCGACGCCAGGGTGCGCAGCCCGTAGCCGGAGTCGAGCTCCGGGGAGACGAGCAGCTCGGCCACGCGGCGCGCCCGGTCCGGGTCGAGGATGCCGGTGCCCAGGAGGTGGCCGATATTGCTGCTGAGGGAGTCGACCTGCCGCTTGTGGGCGTCCAGGGCGATCACCGGGAATCCGGTTGCGGCGTCGCCGCGCCAGAAGGCCCCGGTGAAGCGCCGCCGCAGCGCCGCCGCCCAGGAGGTCAGCTCCCGCGCCAGGGCGGCGTCGGCGGCGTCGCCGAGTTCTTCCAGCAGGCCCGCTCCGGCCAGGGCCGCGGCGTAGGCGTAGGCCTGCACCTCCACCAGTGCGATCGGGGCCCGGGCGATGCTCCCGTCGGCGAACTGGATGGAGTCGCCCGAGTCCTTCCAGCCCTGGTTGGCCAGCCCGGCTCCGGCGGCGGGCGTGTACTCGATGAAGCCGTCGCCGTCGGTGTCGGCGTACCGGATCAGCCACCGCAGCGCCTCCCGCAGCGCCGGCAGCAGGTCGCGCGCGGCGGCGGACTCCAGGCCCGCCCGGTGGGCCTCGGCGAGGGTGAGGATCCACAGCTCGGTGGCGTCGATGGTGCCGTAGTACAGCGGCGGCAGCATGGTGTCGGCGTCGAGACAGATGGCGGCGCGGCGCAGCTCGTGCATGATCTTGCCCGGCTGCTCGGCGGTCTCGGGGTCGTGGCGGGTGCCTTGAAGCTCGGCGAGGGTGCGCAGGGTGCCCTCGGCCAGCGCCAGGGACCAGGGGTCGTCGGCCTCCAGCAGCAGGCGGGCGGTCCACAGCGAGTCCCGGCCGAAGAGGGTGAGGAACCAGGGCGCGCCCGCGGCGGCGAAGGGCTGTGCCGGGGCGGACCGCCGTGTCAGCAGCAGGTGGTCGAGGTCGTCGAACGCGACCTCCAGCCAGGCGGCGGCGCGCGCGTCCCGCACGGGGCGGCGGCGCCGGGCGGGCAGAGGCGGCGCCGGCTGGACCACGGCGTCGGCGGCGGTGGCGCTCAGGGACCAGGAGGCGCTGAAGGGGTGCGCGGCGTCGGCCTCGGCGTCCCAGTGCAGGCGCAGGGCGGTGCCCGAGAGCTCGAGGCGGGCGCCCGGGGCGTGTACGACGGCGCGGACCGGGCCGCGCCGGGCCGCGGCGGTGGTGGCATCGACGAAATCCCAGGGGAGGTCGTCCAGGCGGCCGCCATTCTTGATCATGTCGATCGGGGACAGGTCGGCCGCCAGCTCGACGCTCAGCACCGTTGAGGTGGGCTCGCGCCGGGCGGCGTGCAGGGTCAGGGTCTCGGTGAGGGTGGCGCGGTCGGCCCGGCACGACAGGGAGCGGTCGATGTCCACCAGGGTGCGGGGGTCGGCGCCGCAGGGGTCGAGTCCACGGGCGAGCGCGCGATGGCGGGAGGCCGCGGCGCCGCGCCGCTCGGCGCTCAGGGGCTCCAGGGGCGAGCCGGTGACGGTGAGCGCGTACCGGCGCAGCACGCGCACATCGGAGTGGTAGACGCCCTGGATGGGGGCCGCGCCCAGGGAGCCGTCGCGATCCGACAGCACCTGTGCCGGGGCGCAGACGAGCACGACCTGCTCGTGGAGGAGGGGCTGGCGCTGAGTCACTGCGGGTCCTCGGCTTCATCGACGCGGATGCGGACAGGCAGCACGATAGACGATGTTATTTTAACGATCAAGAGCCTGGGGAACCTGACTTTGATCGTTATAAGACAGGAGTGCTGGTGCCGCGTGTCGTACGCTGAGCCCGGGCAGCCAGCCCGGAGCACAGCAGGGATGGGGGGCGCATGGCATCCAGGGCCGTCACCATTCAGGACGTGGCACGGCGTGCCGGCGTGTCAACGCAGACCGTGTCCAACGTGCTCAACAACCCCGAGCGCGTGCGCCCCGCCACCGCGCGCAAGGTGCACGCCGCCGTTGACGCGCTCGGGTACCGCGCCCACGCCGCCGCCCGGAGGCTGCGCACCCGCCGCTCCGACACCATCGGCCTGCGGCTGGCGCCCCTGCCGGCGGGGATATCCGGCACCATCCTCGACGTCTTCCTCCATGAGGTCACGGTGCGCGCCGCCGAACTGGGCCTGCGCATACTGCTGTACACCGCTGCCGACCGCGAAGAGGAGATCATCCGGCTGCGCGAACTGGTCGCCTCCGGGGACGTCGACGGCGTCATCCTCACCGACACGCAGGCCGGGGACCCGCGCCCGGCCTGGCTGACCGAGCAGCAGGTGCCCTACGTGTGCTTCGGCAGGCCCTGGGGCGAGGAGGAGGCCGCCACCCACCCCTGGGTGGACGTGGACGGCGCCGCCGGCACCCGGGCCGCCGCCGAGCACCTCATCGCCTCCGGCGCCAGGCGGGTGGGCTTCCTCGGCTGGCCTGACTCGGCCGGTCAGGGCGCCTCCCGCTGCGCGGGGTGGCGCGCCGCCGTGGTGGAGCGGGGCCTCGTGGACGAGGCGGGGGCGGACGACCTGGTGGCCGCCTGCCCCGACCGCGTCGCGGACGCCATGCAGGCCGCCGCTGAGCTCCTCGCGCGCCATCCCGACATCGACGGCCTGGTCTGCGCCTCCGACTCGCTCGCCTTCGGGGCCCTGCTCGCCGGCGGAGGGGGTGTGGGCGTCGTCGGCTTCGACAACACGCCGGTCGCGCGGGCCGTCGGCCTGTCCAGCGTGGACCAGCGGATCGACCTCGTGGCGCAGGCGGTGCTCGACCTGCTCGTGCAGGACGGGCGGATCACCGCGGGCGGCGCCGCCAGACGGATCATCACCCCCGAGCTGCGCGTGCGCCGCGCCGTCATCCAGGACCCGAGCCTGATGACGGCCAATGGGGAGTCGCGGGGCGATGCTCTAGCCTGAGCCCGTGTCAGACATCCTCGCCTCCGTCGTCGACGTGCTCGCCTCCGCGCCGATCCTGACCGTCTTCCTGGTCATCGGCGTCGGCACCGCCGTCGGGCAGATCCCCTTCGGGCCCATCCGCTTCGGGGCCGCCGGGGCGCTGTTCGTCGGCCTCGCCGTCGGCGCCCTCGACCCGAGCCTAGGGGAGAACCTCACCCTGCTGCGCAGCCTCGGCCTGGGACTGTTCTGCTACACCGTCGGCGTCGGTGCCGGCAACACCTTCTTCCGCAACCTGCGTCGTCAACTCCCGCTCATGGCCCTGTGCGTGGTGGCGCTCGTGCTCGCCGGGTGCGCCGGGGCCGCGTACGCCCACCTGACCGGCATCAGCCCCGCCATGGACGCCGGCGCCTACGCGGGGGCGCTCACCAGCCCCGTCCTCGACTCCGCCATCGAGGCCGCCGGCAACCAGGAGCCCGCCGTCGGCTACGCCCTGGCCTACCCCGTGGGCGTGGCCGTGGCCATCCTCATCGTCGCCCTGGTCATCAATCGCGAGTGGCCGGGACGGCGCGACCCCCGGCCGGCATCGGCCGATGGCCTGGCCGCCACCAGCGTGTTACTGCTGCGCCGCGTAGCCCTGAGCGAGCTGGAGGCATTCCAGCGCAACCGCATTCGCATCTCCTACCTGGAGCGCGAGGGCGTCACCCGCGTGGTCTCCCCCGACGAGGAGCTTTTGCCGGGGGACAAGGTGGTCATCGTCGGCGCCCCGAGTGCGCTGGAGGACGCCGTCCACGAGCTCGGCACCGGCTACGACCGCTGCCTGGCCAAGGACCGCACCGTCGTCGACTACCGGCGCCTGACCGTCTCCTCCACCCGGGTGGCCGGACGCACCATCGGCGAGCTCGACATGCACGGCCGCTTCCGGGGCGTGATCACCCGGGTGCGTCGCGGCGACCTCGATCTGCTCGCCAACGACGACCTCGTGCTCGAGCTTGGCGACCGGGTGCTGGCCGTCGTCCCCTCCGGCGACCTGGAGCGGGCGGCCGACTACTTCGGCGACTCGGAGAAGTCCATCGCCCAGATCGACGCCTTCTCCGTCGGGGTGGGCATGGCGCTGGGCGTGCTCGCCGGGCTCGTCGCCGTCCCGCTGCCCGGCGGCATCACGCTGCGGCTCGGCGTGGCGGCGGGGCCGCTCGTGGTCGGCATGGTGCTGGGGCGCCTGGGGCGCACCGGCCCCTTCATCTGGCAGCTGCCGCACGCCGCCAACGCCACCATCCGCCAGCTCGGGCTGCTGTTCTTCCTGGCCGCCATCGGGCTGGCCTCCGGCCCGGACTTCGCCGCCTCCGCCTTCTCGACCACGGGCCTGGCGGTGGGCGGGCTGGCGGCCCTCATCGTGGTGGTGAACGCGGTGGTGCTGCTGGCCGGTGCCCGCCGGGTGGGCCTGAGCGCGCCGCGTGCCGCCGGCGGCCTGGCGGGGCTCGTGGGCCAGCCCGCCATCCTCGCCTTCGCCCTGTCCAAGCGGGACGACGAGCGGGTGGAGGCGGGCTACGCCACGCTGTTCGCCCTGGCGATCGTGGTCAAGATCGTCATGGTGCAGGTGCTGGTGGCGCTTTAGCGCCGGGCGGGAGTCAGGGAGGCGGGGAAGTACGTGGAACTTCCCGTACAAACGTACGTGGGAGCTCCCGTACAGCTGCGGGCTCATGCCGCGGGCGTCCGGCCCGGGTGCGGCTCGCCGCGCTCAGCCCAGCGCCGCCAGCGCTACCGCGGCGGAGCGGGCCGCCGCCTCGTCGGCGCCGATGTGGAAGTCCTGGCCGGCCTGCGGCCCGCACAGGTCGGAGACCCCGCGGATGGAGGCGAAGGGGATGGCGGCGGCGTGCGCCACCTGCGCCAGGGCGGTCGACTCCATGTCGGTGCTCACCGCCTGCGGGAAGCGCTCGCGGGTGTCCTTCACGTTCGCGGCGGTGACGAAGGAGCCGCCCGCGAGCATCTGGCCCACGTGGATGCGGGCCGCGCCCGCCGCGGGGGTGGCGGCGTGCAGGGCGTCGCGCGCCGCGCCGGCGCGCGCCACCAGGTCCGGGTCGGCCGCGAAGGTGGCGGGCTGCCCCGGGGTCTGGCCCGGCGCGTAACCGAAGGCGGTGGCGTCCACGTCCGTGTAGGCCAGATCGGCGGACACGCACACGTCCCCGACCTCCACGTCGCGCCCGAGGCCCCCGGTGGTGCCCGCGGAGACGATGACCTCCGGGTGTACCTGGGTCAGTACCGTCGCCAGCGCACTCGCGGACGCCACCAGCCCGATCCCCGAGCGCACCAGGAGCAGCTCGCGCCCCCCGCCCAGATCCAGCGACCAGGCCTCGGCGTCGCCGGGCAGTTCCGGGCCGGCAGCGCCCTCGCGCAGGGGCAGGTGGTGCAGGAAGGGCCGGGCCTCCTCCGGCATCGCCACCACCACGACGGCTGCCACCCGGCGGCGGGACCCGGCGGCAACGGGAGTCCGATGTGCGCTCATGCCCCGAGTCTAGGCGGATGCTCGGCCCGTACACCGCCCGGCCCACCCGCACCGGTCGGGATAGCCGGTCCGGGTATGTGCGGTCCAGCAGGGGGACAGTCGGCTTCGGAGTTCATGCGGCCGGCTCGGGCCAGCAGCCCAGGCGCTGTGCCACGGGCCGCACCAGCTCGACGGTCTGGTGCGTGAGCACCTGGTGCGAGGTGAGCCGTAGCGGGGTGTAGCCGTGCGCGATCAGCCATTGGTCCCGTCGGCGGTCACGCTCCCAGTCGGCTCGCTGACTGTGGAACTCGTGCCCGTCGGTCTCGATGTCGAGCCGGCCCAGGAGCAGGTCCAGCTCCCCGATGGGCACCTCCACCCCTGCCTCGGGGGCGGCGCCGGCCTCCTCGAGCTCGTAGCGCGCAATGGTCTCCAACAGCGAGCGGGACTTCGGGTTGGCACGGTCCAGCAGTTCCCTCAGCATTCCGTTGCGGTTGCCCCGCAGCCCGGCTCGCAGCTGCTCCTTGGTGACGAGCCCGCCGCGCAGGGCCGCGTCCAGGGCGATGAGGGCGTCTAGCGGCTCCGCGCACCGCATGAAGGTGGTCAGCATGGTCTCCGCGTCGGCATAGGGCGAGCCCAGCGGGTCCACGAACAAGCCAGGGATGTGATGGCAGGTGGTGCGCAGCGGGGCCGCTCGCGGCGTGGTGGACACCAGCACATGCACGCGGGGGCCGGGATCACTCCGAGTGGGGAGCCCGTGGGCGACCACGGCGTGAGCGCAGCCAATGAGTCCGCCCACCTGCCGGGCGACAATGACCTCCCGCCTCGTCCCGGGCAGGGCGATGACGCGGCCCGGATACTCCTGGACCCCGCCCTCCTCCACCATGCGCGCAAGTGTCCGCCGATCGCTGCGGTCGGTGGCGAGGTAGCGCGCTCTGGCGGCTCCGTGCGCCGCCGCCAAGGCGCGCAGGATCCGGTCCCGCCTGTCCGCATACCCCATGGAGCGAGCATCGACTGGACCGGCGCTGCCGACAACGCCAAATACTCAGCCTGTGGATATCCCGCCGCGTCAAGCGGCTTATCCACAGGCATCCCTGTGGTTTGCTGCGCTCGGACCCTGCCGAGCCCGCGCAGGGTCAAAGGTGTCCATCGGTGACCAATATGGTGGAGATGTGCCATCAGTATCTGAAGGAAACTGGCTTAAATCGTTGCAACTACGCCAGTGTCGACTCGGCCATCACGTCGGTGGAGGTCAAAGTGGTCACCGATGGACACTTCTCTTCTGAAATCTAACTGGCGAACACGCTCTCCCACTCCTCGCGCTTGGCGAGGAGGCCCCGGACCGCCTCCTGGGCGGCCTCGAGGGAGTGGTGGGCGCCCCAGCCGCACTGCACCTCGTTGGCGGCCGGCACCTCGGCGGCCTCGAGGATGTCTCGGAGGGTCGCCTCCAGCAGCGGCAGGAACTCCTCCGGCTCCAGCCCCAGCGTCAGGGCGTAGAAGCCGGTCTGGCAGCCCATGGGGCTCCAGTCGAGCAGCCGGTCGGTGTGGTTGCGCATGAGCTCGGCGGTCAGGTGCTCGATCGAGTGCACGGCCCGCATCTCCAGGTGCTCCCGGTTGGGCTGGCAGAAGCGCACGTCGTACTTGACCAGCTCGTCGCCGCCCGGCAGCCGCTTGCGGTCCGCGATGCGCACGAACGGCGCCGCCACCTTGGTGTGGTCGAGGTTGAATGACTCCACATTCATACGATGCTTGCCCATGCCTTCAGGCTAGCGGCATCTGGGGGAAGAATGGCGGCATGCCTCTGCCCCTCGCCCGCATCGTCGCCGGCCCCGCCACCGCCCCCACCCTGGTCCTCCTCCACGGGATCACCGGCTCGGCCGTCTCCCAGGCCGACGCCATCGACCATTGGGTGGGCCGCGGCTATCGGGTGGTCGCCGCCGACGCCCGCGGTCACGGCCTGTCCCCGCGCTGGACTCCGGCCGAGCTGGCCCGGGCCGGGGACGTGCTGGTCGATGACGTGATCGATCTCCTCGAAGAGCTCGCCGCGCCCGGTGGGCCGCGGCCGGCCGGTGACGGCGGGCTCGGCACGTCAGGGAACGGCGCTGCGGCCGCCTCGGTGAACACCGCCGGGTCCGGCCGTCCTGCCGGCTCCGGGTCGGCCGGCATCGGCCCGGTCCTCATTGGCCACTCCATGGGTGCCGCCACCGCCATGGTTGCGGCCGTGCGCCGCCCGGAGCTGGTCGGCGGGGTGGTCCTGCTGGACCCGGCCCGCTACGGCACTCGCACGCAGCAGGAGCTGCGTGAGCGCGGCGCCGCCCGCAAGCGCGCCCGCGCCGCCGAGCTCGCCGACCTGCCCGGCGCCGTGGCCCGCGCCCTGGCCGATCCGGAGATCCCCGACGACGAGGCCGTCGCCGGCGTATGGGCCGGTCAGCGGGTAGACACGTCCCTGCTGGACACCGGGGTGGTCGCCCCGCCGGTGCCGTGGGAGGAGGCGATGGCGGAACTGAAGGTGCCCACGCTCCTGGTCACCGGTGATCGTCCCGGCTCGGCGCGCGTGGGTCCTGCGGGCCTGGACGTGCTTGCCCGCCTCGCCAACCCGCAGGTCGAGACCGCGCTGGTTCCGGGCGCCGGCCATGACGTGCGCCGTACCCGACCCGAGGGGTTCTGGGCGGTGGTGGATCCCTGGGTGGACCGGTTGCTGGGTTGAGATCACCAGCGCGCCCCGACGCCTGCGGTGTTTGCGCCGAGCATCACATAGGATCTGCTCGACCCGGCAAAGATGTCGGGGACACTTCGGACTCCGGGTGCCACGAGGAGGATCCATGCCCGCGCGCACGCGTACCGCCGCCAACCGACCACGTCCTCGTGTCCCGGACCGGCTCGAGCCGCTGACCCGCAAGCAGATCATCGGCCTGCTTGTCGCCGCCGCCGTCTTCCTGGTGCCGCTCCTGGTCGACGTCCCCGACCTGGATCCGATGGGTGAGCGGATGCTGTCGATCTTCCTGCTCGCCATCGTGCTGTGGGTGAGCGAGGCGATCCCGCTGGTGGCCACGGCCGTCCTGGTGATCGGACTGGAGGTGCTGCTGATCTCCGACCAGGCAGTCCTGCCGGTCCCCGAGGACGCCACCGCCTACTCCAGCTTCTTCGCGGCCCTGGCCAACCCCGTCATCGTCCTGTTCCTGGGCGGCTTCCTCATCGCCGACGGCGCCGAGAAGTTCCACCTGGACAAGAACCTGGCCGCCGTCCTCATCAAGCCCTTCACCGGCTCCGCCCGCCGCACCGTGCTGGGCCTGATGGTCATCACCGCCGTGCTGAGCATGTTCATGTCCAACACGGCCACCACCGCCACCATGTTCGCCGTGGTCATTCCGGTGCTCGGCGCCCTGCCCGAGGGCCGGCCCCGCACCGGATTGGCGCTGTCCATCCCGGTGGCGGCGAATGTGGGCGGCATGGGCACGCCCGTGGGCACGCCCCCCAACGCCATCGCCCTGGGCGCCCTGGCGGAGGCCGGCCACGCCATCAGCTTCCTGGACTGGATGCTCATGTCCATTCCGCTGATGCTCGTCATCCTGCTGGGCGCCTGGCTGCTGATCTGCGCGGTATTCCTACCGGGTGGCCTGAGCGTCGAGCTGGACATGCGGGCCGAGTGGTACACCGACCGCCGTGCCGTCATGTTCTACGTCATCGCCGGCGTCACCATCCTGGCCTGGATGACCGAGTCGCTGCACGGTCTGAGCGCCAACGTCATCGGCTTCATGGCGATCGTGGCCATGCTGGTGACCCGGGTCATGACCGGTAAGGACCTGGCCGGGCTGTCCTGGGACGTGCTGTGGCTGGTGGCCGGCGGCATCGCCCTGGGCGACGGCGTGGGTGCCACCGGCCTGGACGAGTGGATCCTGAACCTGTTCAACTGGACCTCGATGCCTGCCCTGGCGGTGGTGGTGCTCATGGGGGCGCTCGGCCTGGCCCTGTCCAACGTCATCTCCAACTCCGCCGCCTGCAACCTGCTGGTGCCGCTGGCCATGGGCCTGGCCACGGGCATCGACGGCCTGGAGCCGGTGACGATCGCCGTGGTGCTGGCGCTGGCCTGCTCGCTGGGCATGAGCCTGCCGATCTCCACCCCGCCCAACGCCATCGCGTACGCCACCGGGGAGATCGCCACCGGCGACATGGCCCGGGTCGGCCTCATCATCGGCATCACCGGCACCGCCGTGCTGGTGCTGGTCATGCCACTGCTGTGGTCGGCGATGGGAATGCTATGAGCCTCCCGCCCGATCCCGCTGGCGGGCAAGCGCCCGCCGATGCCCCTGCCGACGGCGTGGGCCGGCTGGTGGTTGCCGTCGTCTCCCCGACGTCGCTGGGCACACAGGCCGCCCACGAGGTCACCCCGGCGGTGCGGGCGCTGGCCGAAGTCGTGCGCGTGCGCACCCTGGCCGAGCTGTTCAGCTGGGCCGGCGGCGGCCATTCTGTCGGCGCCCGGGCGGTGACCGAATCCGCGGGCGCCGACGCGGCCCCCGCCGATTCCGTCGGCTCTGCCGGGCCCGGGGCCCCGGCTGCGGAGCCGGCCACCGTGGCCCTGATCATCGCCACCGACGAGGTCGGCAGCCTCGACGACGTCGCCGCCGCCGTCGCCCACTACCCCGCCCTGGCCTCTGCCCGGATGGTGCTGCTGACCGAACGCGCCGAGCTGCACGACCTCGGCCGGGCCATTGACGAGGACCTGGTGCGCGAGGTGATCGCCGTGCCCTGGACGCCCGGCGCCATTGGGGAGCGGGCCCGGGCGCAGATCCGCCGCTGGATGCGCGACCACCTGCCCGCCGAGGACCCCCGGCGGCTGCGCGACGGCAACGGGCTGGGCCACTCCCCGCTGCTGGAGGCGCTCACCCACCGCTCCGACGCCCTGACGGCCGAACTGATAGCCGCCTGCGAGCAGGTTCTCGGGCCGCGCCCGCGCCTGCGGCTGCCCGCCGGGGTGCGGCTGACTCATCAGGGGCAGATCGTCGACGGCGTCTACGTGGTGGTCAGCGGCTCGGTGGCCCTGACCCGCCACACCCGGGTCGGTGAGGTCACCCTCCACCACGCCACCACCGGCCGCATCATCGGCCTGGTGTCACTGGCCAGCCACGGGCGCGCCTTCGTCACGGCCACCACCACCACGGATGTGGAGCTCATCCTGCTGTCCATCGAGCAGCTGGATCGGGCGCTGCGGGAGAACGAGGTGACCGAGCAGGTGCTCGCCGCCCTGATCATCCGGTCCCTGACCAAGCGGCTGGCGCGCTCGGAGATCCTGCAGGTGGAGAAGATCGAGCTGGCGGCGGCGCTGGACGCCGAGCGCCTGCAGGTGCAGGAGGCCCTCACCGCCCTGGAGCAGGCCCGCCTGGAACTGCTGGCCCAGGAGCGCTTCGCCACCCTGGGGGAGCTGGCCGCCGGCGTCGCCCACGAGCTGAACAACCCCGTGGCCGCGCTCCAGCGCGCCGGCGACCACCTGAGCGGCGGACTTGCCGAGGTGCTGGCCACCCACCCCGACGGCGAGGTTATCCGCCAGGTCGCGGACGCCGCCCGCACCCGGTCCGCGGCCTCCACTCGCGCCGAGCGCGCCGCCCGTAAGCAGCTGGAGCAGGCGGTCGGGGATCGGGAACTGGCCCGCCGCCTGGTGGCGGCCGGCATCGACGCCGATGCCGACCCGGGCACCGTCCGCGCGCTGGCCGCGGACTCCCAGCGCCTGGCCACCGTCGAGGCGGCCGCCGCCATCGGCCGCGCCGAACGCAATATGCGCTTGGCGACCGGCCGCATCAGCGGGCTCGTCGCCAGCCTGTCCACGTATGTGCGGCCTGACGGCGAGGACATGGTCGACGTCGACCTGCGGGAGGTGGTCGAGGACGCCCTGCGGCTGACCGCGCACCGGCTGGAGGGAGTCGAGGTCGAGCGGGATTACCCGACCGAGCCGGGCGCGCTCCCGCCGGTGCCGGGACACGCCGGCGAACTGGTGCAGGTGTGGACCAACATCCTCGCCAACTCCGCCGACGCCCTGGCCGCCCAGGCTAAGGAGACCGCGGAAACCGGCCTGGCCCCGCGCCCGGGCCGGGTCAAGGTGCGCATCGCGCCGGTGGCCGGCGGGGTGCGCGTGCAGGTGCAGGACAACGGCCCGGGCATCGATCCGGATATTCTGCCCCGCATCTTCGAGCCCCGCTTCACCACCAAGCACGGTCAGGTGAGGTTCGGGCTGGGGCTGGGCATGGGGCTGGCCAAGAGCGTCGTCGACGCCCACCGCGGTTCCATCGCGGTGGACTCCGAGCCCGGCCGCACCCGCGTCACGGTGGTGCTCCCCGTCCGTCCGCCGGTGACGACGGGGGATGCTCGCGAGGCACCTCCCGGCCCCGCACAGCGGCCGCGGAAGGCTGCTGTCAAGCGTTCGAGCAAGAAGAAGTCGCGGAAGCAAGCCCGCAAGCAGTCACGGTCACCCAAGGAGAAGCCATGAAACTCGTCATCCTGGTCGTCGAGGATGAGCCGGAGGTCCGCGACGCCGTCGTCGGCGACCTGGCCCCCTTCGCCGCGACCGTGCGCGTCGAGCCGGCCGAGGACGTCGCGGACGCCTGGGAGGCGGTGGCGGACATCGACGCCGACGGCGACCTGCTCGCCCTGGTCCTCGCCGACCACCGCATGCCCGGCCGCAGCGGCGTCGACATGCTGGTCGACATGAACGCCGATGACCGCACCGCCGCCGCGCGGAAGGTGCTGGTCACCGGGCAGGCCGACCAGGCCGACACCATCCGCGCGGTCAACGACGCCGGCCTGGACCACTACATCGCCAAGCCCTGGGACCCCTCCCGGCTGCAGCAGGTGGTACGCGACCAGCTCACCGACTTCGTCCTGGAGGCCGGCATCGACCCGCTGCCTCACCTGCGCGCCCTCGACCGGGCGCGTGCCATGGAGGCGCTGCGCTGAACGGGTGGTGACGCCGTGACTCGGCGTCCCGTCGCGCCTGGGTGTGCCGATGCGCGCCCCGTGCAAGGATGCGCTTATGAGTGACGCACGTGAGTTCACGGTGGGCCGCCCCCAGGGCGAATCTATTGCCTTTGTCATTGCCATGCTGGTGGTCGGCTGCGCGGGTCTTTACTACATCGGCTCGCTGTTCGCCCCGGCCTTCTTCGCCCTGACCCTGGTGGTCACCGTGCGTCCGCTGGTGAGCTGGGCGACGCGGCGCCGCGTGCCACGGCCGGTGGCGGCCGTGATCGCCATCCTGATCATCTTCGCGTTCGTCATCGGGCTGTTCGCCGCCCTGGCTGTCGCAATTGTGCAGCTGATCGACACGCTGCCGAGCTACTCGGCGCAGTTCTCCGCGATCTGGGATGACGTGCGCTCCCTGCTGGCGCGGGTGGGCGTTGACGAGACCACTCTCATCGATCAGGTGTCCCAGTCCATGGACACCAACCGGATTGTCTCCGTGGCCCAGAGCCTGCTGGGGCAGGTGACCAACCTGGGCTCTGTACTGAGCGTCCTGGGCTTGACGGTCGTCTTCCTCATGTTCGACACCGCCCGCATCGAGGCGCGGTCTCGGGCCCTGAGCCGCCTGCGTCCAGGCATTGCCTCGGCCCTGAAGGGCTTCGCCTCCTCGGTGCGCTCATACTGGCTGGTTTCCACGGTGTTCGGCCTGATCGTGGCCGTGCTCGACGTGATTGCCCTGTGGGTACTGAATGTGCCCATGGCCGTCACCTGGGGCGTGGTCTCATTCATCACCAACTACATCCCCAACATCGGCTTCGTGCTGGGGGTGATCCCCCCTGCGCTCATCGGCCTGGTCGCCTCCGGCCCGTGGACGGCGCTGTGGGTGGTGGTCGCCTACAGCGTGCTGAACTTCGTCATCCAGTCCCTCATCCAGCCCAAGTTCACCGGTGACGCGGTGGGCCTGAACACGACGACGACCTTCCTGTCCCTGCTGTTCTGGAGCCAGGTCATCGGCGCGCTCGGCACGATTCTGGCGGTGCCGCTGACCCTGTTCGTCAAGGCGCTGCTGGTGGACTCCGATCCGCGGCTGCGTTGGATCAACGTGTTCCTGGCGGCCGGAGACAGCGATGTGGACGACGGCAGGGGCGGGTCGCGTGATGCCGCTGAAGGCGGTGTCGACGCCTCTGATCCGGGCTCCGAGCGTGAGGAGTCGGTGGGCGCGGTCAGTGATGATGTTGCGACACCGGAACCTGCCAGCGAGTGATTCCCATGGTTTTCACAGGTGCAGCGGAGTGCCTTTTCAGATGAGGCGGGTTATATGAGCTGTGCCGCCGGACGAGGCGGGCCGCGAGGGTTGGGGAACCCGGTGACCGGTCCGGTTCGAGGCCGCCCCGGGTACTAGGGAGCTCGGGTCGGGCGCTTCGGCGAAGGAGGGCGCTCCCCCGGATGTGGGAACCCGGGCGCGGAGCCCCTCACTGACGAAGGCCCTCGGGCCGGGTGCGAACCCGGGCCCGGGGGCCTCGCCATATCCATGGCGACTGCGGCTCGTGGGGTAATCGGGTTATCGGCGCGAATGTGGGTTATCGGCGCAAACGTGGTGCTTTAGACCGGCGTGTCGGGGTAGGCGCGCTGTCGGCCTCCCCTGTCTGGACCGCTGTCCCCTGTTTGGACCCCGAGAGTCTGTTTGGACCGCCGTTGCGTGCTGCGTGGGCGGTCCAAAGCGACGCAAGGGGTCCGAACCGACGCAAGGGGTCCGAACTCGGGGCGGTTCAGCGTCGATGTACAGTCGGTGTACACCTGGGAGCACCCCTGACCGGGCGGGAGCAGGCGGACCGGCAGGTGGTGCGCTTGCACTGTTGGGTGCCTGCGACGTGGTGCGGCCGGGCTTCTTCATCGGGGCCTGGCGGATCGGGCAGAACCCTTGCCCGCGGAGACCGTGTTCCCACGGCCAGCACATCCACCCACGAAAGTCAAGCACCGCCCCGGATCAACCCCCCAGACCACAATCACCCCGACCTTCCCGCACCACAGCAACCAAGACCCCGACCTTAAGCACCACCATCGCGCCGATAACTCGTCGGGCCTCACCGCTCCGCATACCCGTGTATGACCGGCGCGAGTCCGCCCAGCACGCCGCTAATGCGCAGTGTTTCCAAATGCACGTGGGAGAATCCCGCTCGGTTGATCGTGTCCGCCGTGTCCCGGCACGGATCGCATCCGTGATCGAGGAGGCGGGTGAGTGGGCTCGCAAGCCTCTGGATGCGGCGGGCAGTCGACCCGGGCGCGGCGGCAACATGCTCGTAGAACACCAACACGCCCCCGGGGCGCAGCACCCTGATGGTCTCGGTCAGTGTGAGTGCGGGGTCGGCCACCGAGCACAGCACGGTGGAACAGATGGCGGCGTCTACGCTCGCATCCTCCAGCGGAATCCGCTCTGCGGGCTTTGTCAGCAACTGGGAGCCGGGCCTGGAGCGTACTGCGGCTGCCAGCCGACGTCCGGGAGCAGGCTCAAGCGCCAGCCAAGCAACTCCCGGGTGCAGCAGTGCGGCGGACACTCCGCTGCCCGCACCGATGTCCAGGATCGTGCCCCTGAGCGTCGGCAGAACCTGCCGCCGCCATCGCTGCTGGCCGACTATGGGAGGAGTGGAGGAACGCCGCACACGGGGCATGGTATATACGTCCATTCAATCCGCCAGAGTCATGCGCACCGCTAGCGCCGCAACCTCTCCTCGGTTCATGAAAGGCCATCCGTTTTTCGGACTCAGCCCTCCGCGCGGCCCAGGCGCCAGTAGCCCATGAAGGCCACGGCCCGCCGGTCCACTCCCCGCTCGGACACCAGGTGACGGCGCAGCGCGCACACCGCTCCCGCCTCGCCGGCCAGCCATGCGTATACGTCGGCCCGCTTGAGCGCCGCGCCGCCGCGGGCGGTGCGCGGCACCTCCCACAGCAGCTCCCGGTCGATGTCCACTTCTTCGACCCGTTGCGGCATGCCCTCCGGCAGCAGCTCGGCCGCCGCCCGCCTCACACCTGCAACGAGCCGCTCGCCGTGTGGACGCTCCTCGCGTGCCAGCGCCCGGAGCTCAATGCCCGGATGCGTCGGCAGGTAGGCCGCATCGGCCGCCACGGGCAACTCGACCACCGCGATGCCCCGCGCGGACGCGGGCAGCTGCTCCAGAATCCTGGCGATCGCCGGGGCCGCCGTCTCGTCCCCGCCGATCAGGAACTGGCCCGTGACGGCCGGTGGCACGAAGTCCACCCCGCCGGGAGCCGTTCCGGTCGGCTGTGCACTCAACCAGATGCGCGAGGGTCCCAGCAGCATCGCCGACGCACCCGGGCGGGCGCTCTCCAGCCAGCGGGAGGCCGGACCCAGCGGCGCGTGCACCACCATGTCCACATCGACCTCCGCCCCGGTGGATGTACCGGCGGTGCTTGCACCCCGGTCCCTCACGGGTCGCACGGCGCGCGTGGTGTAGGTGCGCAGTACCGGGCGCCGGGCCGCAGGCAGGTCCCGCCACCGCTCGTACCAGTCCGCCCCTTGTGGCAGGTGCGCATAGCCCCCGTCCGCGGCCGGCAGCACCAGCTTGATCCGCTGGTCCCAGCCCGGATCGGCGAAATCATCCAGCTCATTGCCTACTAAGGTCACTCGCCGCAGATGCGGGGTGACGTCCACAATCCGCTCCACCCGCACGGGGAAGAACCGGAACGGGGCCAGGCCCTCCGCCGTGCTCACGGCGTCGTCCCCGCCGTCGCACCGACCACGTGGTGGCGCCCCTTGGGCAGCACCAGCGGCGTACCGGAGACCGGATCGGTTATCACCTCCGCGTCCAGGCCGAAGACCTCTCGCATCAGCGCCGGGCTCACCACCTGCCCCGGCGTCCCCGCGGCCACCACCCGGCCGTCCCGCATGGCGATGACGTGGTCGGCGTAGCGGGCGGCGAGGTTGATGTCATGCAGCACCATCACGATGGTGGTGCCGCGCTCGCGGTTCAGGTCGGTGAGCAGGTCCAGGACCTCCACCTGGTGGGTCAGGTCCAGGAAGGTGGTGGGCTCGTCCAGCAGCAGCACATCGGTGCGCTGGGCCAGCGCCATGGCGATCCACACCCGCTGCCGCTGCCCGCCGGAGAGCTCGTCCACACTGCGGTCGGCCAGCTGGGCGGTGCGGGTGGCGAGCAGCGCCTCCTCCACAATGCGCCGGTCCGCGGACGAGGTGGAGCGGAACAGGCCCTGATGCGGGTGGCGGGCGCGTCCCACCAGGTCGGCGACCACAATCCCCTCCGGTGCGATCGGCTGCTGCGGCAGCAGCCCCAGCCGGGTGGCCAGGCGCTTGGTCGGCACGGCGGAGACCTCCTGGCCGTCCAGCAGCACCGACCCGGAGCTCGGCACCAGGATGCGCGCCATGGTCTTCAGCAGCGTCGACTTGCCACAGGCATTCGCCCCCACGATCACCGTGATGGCGCCGGTGGGCAGATCCAGGTCGACCCCGTTGACGACGGTGCGGCGCCCATACCCGGAGCGCAGTTCCCGTGTGACCAGGGCGCGCGGAACGGCCCGGTCCGTTGCTTGCGCGTCCGCTGCACTCATGCGGATGCCCCCTCTCGGTTCAGACGGATCAGCTGAAGCAGCAGGTAAGGCGCCCCGACGATCCCGGTTACCACCCCGACCGGCAGCGCCGTCGGGAACAGGTGCTGGCCGGCCAGGTCCGCGCCGAGCACGATCGCCGCGCCCATCAGCGCCGACGGCGCCAGCAGGGACCGGTCGGTGCGGCCCACCAGGCGGGCGGTGATCGGTCCGGCCAGGAAGGCCACGAAGGCGATCGGCCCGGTCGCCGCGGTCGCGAATGCCGCCAGTGCAACCATCAGCAGCAGGAGCAGCAGGCGGGTGCGGTCCACGGCGACTCCCAGCCCGGTGGCCGTCTCCTCCCCCAGCGACAGCGCGCTCAGGTCCCCGCCCAGGGCCAGCAGCGCCCCGCCCAGGACTGCGACGGCGACCCCCAGCAGCGGCACCTGCCCCCAGCTCGCGTCAGCCAGCGAGCCCGACAACCAGCGCATGGCGTCGGCGACGGTGTAGATCGAGGCCTTCAGCTGCAGGTAGGAGATCACCGAGGAGAACATGGCGGAGATGCCGATACCGATCAGGATCAGGCGCCCGCCCTGCGTGCGGCCGGTGCCCGACAGCAGGTAGATGACCAGCGCCGTGCCCAGCCCGCAGCCCAGCGCCAGCAGGTTCACGCGCAGGCCGGACCAGCCCAGCACCAGGATCGCGAACACCGCCGCCGTAGACGCGCCGGAGGTGATGCCGATGATGTCCGGGCTGGCCAGCTGATTGCGCAGCATGGTCTGCGAGGTGCGACCGGCCATGCCGAAGGCCAGACCCGCCAGCAGACCCAGCAGGGCGCGCGGGAGCCGCAGCTGTCCGACGGCGAAGGACGCTCCGGGCACCTCCCGGCCCGCGATCACGGCGAGCACCTCGGCGGGGGAGTACCAGGTGGAGCCCGTCAGCACCAGCGCCCACCACAGGGCCAGCACCAGCAGGGCCAGACCCAGGGTGACGGCCAGGTGGCGGCGGTGTCGGCGTCGCCTGCCCGGTTCGGTGAAGCCGGGAGCGGGAGCGGACGACGCCCGCCCCGGCGTCGGGACGTTCGGGATGGGCGGGGCGGCGCGGGCGCTCACAGCTCACGCACCTTCGCGCCGCGGGCGATGGCGATGAGCACCGGGGCGCCCACGAAGGCGGTGACCACTCCGACGCCGACTTCCCCGGGGCGGGCGATCACTCGTCCGAGCACATCCGCGAAGGTCAGCAGCGCCGCCCCTCCCAGCGCCGACAGCGGCAGCAGCCAGCGGTTGTCCGGGCCCACCAGCATGCGCACGGCGTGCGGCACCATCAACCCGACGAAGCCGATGGGGCCGGCCAGCGCCGTCGTCGTCGCGCAGGCTATCACCCCGGCGGCCGCGGCCAGCAGGCGGGTGCGGCCCACCCTGACCCCCAGGCCCACGGCCATCTCCTCGCCCAGTGCCAGGGAGTTCAGCGGCCGGGCGACGGCGGCGGCCAGGGCGGCGGCGGCCAGCAGGAATGGGGCGGTGGTGGACAGCGATGCCCAGGTCCCCCGGCCCAGTGACCCTACCTGCCAGAAGCGGAAGTCGGTCAGCCCCTCGGCGCGCGGCAGCATGATCGCGCTGATCAGGGAGGACAGGGCCGCGCTCGTGGCCACCCCCGCCAGCGCCAGCTTCACCGGCGTCGCGCCGCCGGGACCGAGCGAGCCGATCGCGTACACGGCCACGGCGGTGACGGCCGCACCGGCCATGGCCACCCACAGGTACTCCCACAGGGAGGAGATGTGCGCGAAGGCAATCGCGCTGACGATCGCCAGCGACGCCCCGGTGTTGATGCCGAGGATGCCCGGGTCCGCGATCGGGTTGCGGGTGACGGCCTGCATGAGGGCCCCCGAGACGCCCAGGGCCGCCCCCGCGATCAGGGCGGTGGCGGTGCGTGGGATCCGCTCGGCCACCGCCAGCGCGCCGAGGGTGTCGCCGTGTCCGGCCAGCCCGTCCAGGATCTCCTCTACGCCGACCGCCCGGGCGCCGAAGGCGATCGAGCAGCCGACGGCGAGTGCCAGCAGGCCGAGGACGACGACAAGCGCGAGCAGCGGACGACGCGGGCGCGCGCCCGGGCGGGCCGCCGTCGTCCCGCACGGCCTGGAGGGCTCGGGTGGCGCGAGTGCGGGTCCGCCGGAGCTGGTCGGCGGGGCCGGGGAGGAGCGGACGGTCACGGGTGGGAGCTCAGGCGGAGGCAGCGTCCGCCTTGTCGGCGGCGGCCGCGATGAGGGAGACGTACTGGTCGATGCCCCACGGGATGGACAGCGGTCCGGGGTTGGTGGAGGCCGACAGCGGCGTGCCGTTGCCGACGAAGGCCACGGCGCCGTTCTTGATCGCCGGGATGGTGCCGATCAGCGGGTCGGCCTGGAGGGCGGCCAGGTCGGATTCCTCCCCGTACATGATCATCAGGTCCACGTCCGCCACCTGGTCGGCGTTCTCGCTGGAGAGGTCGCTGTAGAAGGCCTCGGGGTCGGCCTCGGAGACGGCCTGCACAGAGGCGGGGATGGTCATGCCCAGGTCGGTCATGAAGGCGGTGCGCGGGTCGGCGGTGGTGTAGAAGCCGATCGTGGAGGTGTCGGACTCGCTCATGTAGAAGAAGGCGGCCGACTTGCCGGCGATCTGGGGGTAGGCGGCGACGGCGTCGGCGATCTGCTGCTCCAGGTCGGAGATCAGCGACTCGCCCTGCTCCGCCATGCCCATCGCCTGGGAGTCCAGGCGAATCATGTCCCGCCACAGGGTCCCCCAGGGCACCTCCGGGTAGGCGACGGTGGGCGCGATCTTGCTGAGGGTGTCGTAGTCCTCCTGGCTGAGGCCGGAGTAGGCGGCCAGGATTACGTCCGGCGTGGTCTCGGCGATGGCCTCGAAGGCGAGCCCGTCGGTGTCGTCGAACAGGACCGGCTCGGCGGCGCCGGCGGCCACCAGCTCGTCGACCCTCTGCCTGGTCCACTCCAGCATGCCGGAGTCGTCCGCGACGCCCCAGGTCTGGCGGGACAGGCCGGCGGGCATGACGTCCAGGGCTAGGGCGACGTCGTGGTTGCCCCAGGCGATGGCGGTGAAGCGGGCGGCGCCAGCAGGAATGGTGGTGGTGCCGAAGGCGTGCTCGACGGTGATCTCCTCGGTGGTGGCTGGGACGGCGACGGCGCTCGCGGCGTCGGAGGTGGCAGTCTTCGAGGAGGAGCCGGAGCCGCAGGCGGCCAGCAGTGCGGCGGCGGGGACGGCCAGGCCGGTCAGCAGGAAGGATTTACGGGAGACGGTCATGCCGGGCCTCTCATGGTTGGGGTACTGAATACACAGACATTAGCTCAGGTGAGCCTGTCCTCATAGGGGTGGGTGCGTGCGATGCCCCACCTCCCCTCCCTGTCCCCTCCCCCCTCGCCGAGATCGGTGGAAGTTACGTGCCGAGATCGGCAGATATGGCGGCGGGACCTCCGCGCCTGTGGGCGTAACCAGTTCGGACCGCCTGGGAGGCGCTCTCAGGCGGTCCAAATCCGGGACCGCGGTCCAGACAGGGAAGGTCAGTGACCGACGAGGCGGTTAGGTTTGTTCGGAGGGGCGGTCCCGCCGCCACCGTTTTCGACGCGAAGGAGCGCAGATGAACCAACACAGTCAGTCCATCGAGTCCGGCGCCGATGCGGGCATGGACCCGCGCGAGGCGGAGGTGCGCCGACGCATGGCCGCCCAGGAGCTGTACGTGGATGAAGGCCCCGGCCTGGAGGCGCTGACCGACCAGCGCATCCACGGCAAGGAGCTCGCCGCCGAGTACAACGCCACCTCCCCACGTGACGCCGCCGGACGCCGTCGCCTGCTGGAGCAGATCTTCGGCGAGATCGGCGAATACGTGTGGGTGGAGCCGCCGTTGCACGTCGCCTACGGCATTCACACCCGCGTGGGCTCACCCGTCTACGCCAACGCCGGACTCCAGATCATCGATGATTCGCCCGTGACCATCGGCAACCGGGTCATGTTCGGACCGCGCGTGATGATCACTACCGCCGGGCACCCCATCCACCCCGCCGTCCGCGACCGGGGGCAGCAGTTCTCCGCGCCGGTGGTGATCGAGGATGACGTTTGGATCGGCGGGAATGTGACGATTCTGCCGGGGGTGACCATCGGCCGCGGCTCGGTGATCGCCGCTGGTGCGGTCGTCAACGCCAATGTCCCGCCCATGGTCGTGGCGGGCGGCGTGCCGGCACGGGTGCTGCGGCAGATCACCGACGCCGATCGTGACTGGTCCTACCGGCCCCCGCGCACCCTGACCGTGCCCGGGGGACAGGCCGACGGCGCCTGACGATGGGCATCAGGCGCCGCCGGCGGCCAGTCGGTTCGGGTCAGTCCTGGCGGGCGAGGTCGGCGGCGCCGATCAGCCCGGCCTCCTGCCCGGAGGTGGAGATGACGATCGGGATCTCGGGGCGGTGGGCGCGTGCCGTCAGGTGCTCGGCGAAGCTGGCGCGTACCGGGTCCAGCAGGATGTCACCGGCTTCGGTCAGGCCACCGGTGAGCACGATGACCTCGGGGTCGAGGACGGCGCACAGGTCGGCCAGGCCGACGCCGAGGGCGCTGCCCAGACGGGCGTAGCACTCCAGGGCGGCCGGGTCTCCCTCACGGGCGGCGGCAGTGACCGCCTTGCCGGAGATCTTGTTCTGGTCTCCACCTGAGAGCTCGATGATGCGGGCGGCGTAGTCGGGCTGGAACTTGGCCAGTTCCCACCCGTTGACGCCCAGCGCCGTACCGGAGCCGTAGCGCTCCAGGCAGCCGCGCTGGCCGCAGCCGCAGGGGCGTCCGTCCGGGACGATGTTGATGTGGCCGATCTCGGCGGCGAAGCCGGCGGCGCCGCGCACCAGATGCTCGTCGATAATGACCGCGCCACCGACGCCCGTTCCCAGTGTCACCACGAGGACGTTCCGCGCGCCCTTGCCACCGCCGAAGCGGGCCTCGGCCCAGCCGGCCGCGTTGGCGTCGTTCTCCACCACGACCTTCTTGCCGGTGCGCGCGGCGATCTCGTCGGCGATGCGGGCGCCGGTCCAGTCCAGGTTGGTGCCATAGACCATGGTGTTGCGGTCGGAGGAGGTGAAGCCGGCAGCGCCCACGCCGATGGCTTCGACCTCGTACTGCGCGGCGAGCTCGTTGGCGAGGTCCGCGATGGTCGCGAAGATGGACTCACGGTTGGTGGCGGGGGAGTCGCGCCGGGCGGTGGCCAGCACCTTGCCCTCCTCGTCGACGACGCCCGCGGCGATCTTGGTTCCACCCACATCGACGCCGATGCTCAGTGCCATAGCTGTTCTCCTGGTTCCCTCAGAATCCGATATGTCTTCCATTGACACTCCGCACTGGGCGCCAGCGCCCCATGGTTCTCGCGGCTCGTGCCGGTCGTGCGGAGATCTATGGGCCTATTGTGACAGTCGCCATGGGACTGGCCAACTGCCGCCCTCGCCGACATCGGCACGCCCCGGGCGCAAGGGCCCGTCACCGTGCCGACCGACGCCGTCCCTCGCATTCCCGGGCCGGGGTCGGGTAGGGATCACGTGCCGACTTCGGTCGAGATGGCGGGACCCTCCGCGTGGGCGGGTGCCGGACTCACTTAGCCGCGGCGGCCTGCTCGAGGATGGTGTTGCGCATGTAGTCGGCGGACGCGTATCCGGACACATAAGCGTCGTTGATGATGAAGAAGGGTGTGCCGGTGATGTTGAGGTCGTAGGCGTGCTGCTTGGCGTCCTCAACCGCCTGCACGGTGCCGGCGTCGGTCATATCGGCGCGGAACTGCTCCAGGTCGGGCACGCCCGCCTGCTCGGCGAAGGCGACCAGGGAGTCCTCGGTGTACTCCGGATGATCAGTCGGGTCCGCCGCGGCGTAGACGGCGTCGTGGAACTCCCAGAACTTCCCCTGGTTGCCGGCGGCGATGCCGGCCTGCGCCGCCAGCGGGGAGGTCTCGGTGATCTGAGCGAGGTCGCGCCACTCCACGCGCAGCGTGCCGTCCTGAACCAGGTCCTCCAGCTGTGGCTCGACCTCCTGGGCGAACAGGGTGCAGTAGGGGCAGGCGAAGTCGGAGTAGACGACCATCACCACCGGTGCGTCGACGTCACCCTTGGCGCGAGCGTCGTCGGAGTTGCGGGTCACCTCTGCGTGCATGACCTGCAGCAGGTCGGCATCGGTCTGCGACGGTGCGGAGGTCTGCTCCACCGTCACCTGTGCAGATGCGGTTGCCGCCGCAGCTGACGGCTCGCCGGTGTTGGCAGCGCCGGAGTGGTCCGGTCGCAGCACCAGAATGATTGCAATGACGGCGAGCAGAATCGCGATGCAGATGAGCAGGAAGACGATGACCGGATTGCTGCGAGATGTGGGCCGCGGGCCTGGCTCGGTGCCGCTGGTGGGTGACGTCATGGTGGCAGTCTCTCAGAGCCGACGACGGCGCTACCCGCGACATGGCCCTAAGATCGGCCGCCTTAGGCGGCATCTCGATAAAGGGACCCTTCCCGGCTGGTGGGTGTGGCGGGGTGGAGCGCGGGTTGCCTGGGGTGCCGCGCAGGGTGCAGGAGGCGGTGCACTTGCACGACCTTATCTACCGATCTCGCCACGTAACTGCTACCGATCTCGGCACGTAACTGCTACCGATCTCGCGGAGGGGAGGCGGCGGGGCGCCTGAGGCGCCCCGCCGAGTGACCTAAGCGGCGTCGGAGTCGTTGTCGCTCAGGCGCTGCATCATGTCGGTCAGGCTGGTGCCGGTCAGTGAGCGCATGACGGCGTCGAGCTGCTCGACATTGCTGGCCACCGCCTTGGGCAGCGCGGAGGCGCCCTCGGTGGAGATGATCGACATGTCCTTCACGCTGCCCAGCGGCTCGGCCAGGGCGCGGGCGATCTCCGGCGCCTTGTCCAGGATCATCTGCTGGGTGGCGGCGCGCCCGTACTTGGCCAGGGCGTCGGCCTTGTCGCTCATGGCCTTCGCCTCGGCCTCACCGGCGGCGCGCACCGCCTGGGCCTCGGCGCGACCGCGGGCGGCGATGGCCTCGGCCTCCGCCTGGGCCTGGGCGGCGGTGGCGCGAGCCTGGGCCTCGGCGCGGGCGACGGTGGCCTGCGCCTGGGCCTCGGCGTCCAGGCGGGTGCGCTCGGCCTCGGCCTCGGCGCGGCGGATCGACTCGGCCTTGGCGGCCTCGGCCTCCTGCTCGCGCTGGTAGCGGGCGGCGTCGGCGGGCTTGCGTACCGTGGAGTCCAGCTCGCGCTCGGTCAGGGCGGCCTTGGCCTCGGCGGCCTCCTGCTCGATGATGGCGATCTCCCGCTTCTTGGCGGCGCGGGCCAGCGGGCCGGCGGAGTCGGCCTCCGCCTGCGCCTTGTCGGTCTCCGCCTTCAGCTGGGCCTGCCGCAGTGCCAGGTCGCGCTCGCGCTCGGCGATCTGCTGGCGGGAGGACACCTCGGCGTCCTTGGCCTCCCGCTCGGCGTTGGCGCGGGCCACGCGGGCATCCTTCGCCACCCGCTGCTGCTCGGGCACGCCCAGGGAGTCGATGTAGCCGGAGGCATCGGTGATCTCGGAGATCTGCAGCACGTCGATCTCCAGACCCATGTTGGCCATGACGGACTTGGCGTCGTCGAACACGTTCTGCTGGAGGGCGTCGCGGTCGGAGATCAGGTCGGTGACCGTCATGTGGCCGATGATGGAGCGCAGCGATCCGATCAGGGCGTCACGGGAGGAGTCGGCGATCGCCTGGTCCGTGTTCGGCTTCCCCAGGAAGCGCTTGGCGGCGGCCCGCACCTGCTGGTCGGAGTCGCCGACCTTGACGGCGGCGACGGCGGAGACGGAGACGTTGATCTTGTTCTCGTCCTCCGCGGTCACCTGGAAGCCGATGGTGTTCTGGGTGAAGGGCAGGTACTGGATTGACTGGATGATCGGCAGGACGAAGTCGCGTCCGCCGGGGCGGATGATCTTGACCTCGCCATTGCGCGAGGAACCGGAGACCAGGCCGGTCATGTTGGAGGGCACGACGACGACCCGGGAGAGCATGTAGGCGCCCAGCAGGAGCGCCAGGACGACGACGGCGATGATGGCGTAGAGCATGACGGTGCTTTCGTGGTGAGGGGGGTGAGGGTATGGGTTTAGAGACTGCTGCCCGGTGCAGCGGCTGCACGGGCCGGTCAGTCGGTGGCGGTCATCGGCCCGTCGGGGGGTCGCTGGGGTGACTCGGGCGGGTCGATGCGGCCGACGACGAGCGTGTCATCCGCGGTCGCGTCCACCACCCAGGCGACGGTGCCTCCCCGCAGGACGTCGTCGGAGCGGGCGGGCAGGGTGACCTGATGTCCGCGGGAGGAGGCCATGACCTCACCGCGGCCGTCCTTCCACCACAGCACCCGCACCTCGCTGCCGACCAGCTCACCGGCAGTGAGCGGGACGGCATTGCGTGGCATGGAGCGGCGCAGTCGCACCCATGCGGCGCGCGTCCCCGCCGCGGCGGCGACGGCGAAGGCCGCAGGCACCCCGACCAGCACCGCCGTGGAGAGCCGCTGGCCGGCCAGCGCCTGCACGCCCATGCCGACTGCGCCGAAGACTCCCAGTGCGCAGGCCAGCACCGGCAGCGAGCCGTCGAACAGCAGATCGTCCAGAGCGTCAAACAGCCCGTCGAGCAGAAGTGAGAGCAGTAGGGCGCCGCAGCCGATGATGGCGCACCACATGAACAGAGACATGTCCGCCTTTCTGGGTCTGAGCCGCCTGGCTCCCGCCGTGTTTACACCCGGATTGTTACATGCTGCGCGGTCGCTGGGAATGGCCGTCCCACGAGCCGGTCCGGCCGGTGACGGGTAGTGGTGCCCATGTGACGCCTGGCACCCGGCGGGCTCCGTGCTGACTGCTCAGGAGACCCGCCGCGCCACCTGGTAGCCGCCGGTGTCGAGCACCAGCTCGTACACGGCCCCGGTGCTTGACCGTCCGGTCGCCCAGGAGGCGGCGTCCGTAGGCGGATTGCCGCCCCAGGCGGAGGAGAGGGAGTCGATGACGACGTAGTCGGTGTCGACCTCGGCGGTGCCCACCCAGTAGACGGTGTGGTCCGGCACCAGGTAGGCGAGCAGCCCCAGGTCGGTCTCGACGCTGGCCCCGTCGGGGATGAGCTCCATGACCTGGGTGGCGGCCTGCGCGCGCGTGGAGGCGGCGCCGTAGCCGGGCTGCGTCATGTACCACAGCGGCAGGTCGCGGACCGTGGCCGCGCCGGTGACCAGCGGGACGGCAACGCCGAGCGCAACCGCCCAGCGCGCCCACACGGGTGCGGCCAGCCAGCCCGTCGGCTCTGGCTGCGGCGGTTCCGGTTCAGACGACGCCGTTGCGCGCCGACGGGCCTTGAGCCGGGCGACGACGTCGAGCAGCGCCCCGAGCGCGATCGGGATCAGCACCGCGTTGTAGTGCCAGTTCTGCCAGTCCCAGTAGAACTCCTTGGAGGAGGCGAAGCGCCAGGCGAGTGTGGGCACCACCAGCGCCATCCAGGGGGAGGCCACCCCAATGATCCCGGCGGTGCACACCAGCACGCCGAGGGTCTGAAGTTTGACCGCGGGTGAGAACAGGCGGGCGATCAGGCCCGTGGTCTGGCCGCCGTCGTCGGAAAGGCCGTACTCCCAGGTGCCCGAGGGGCTCAGCAGCGGCAGGATCACCAGCACGGTGAGCAGGAAGGACAGGACGCCGAACAGGGCCGCGACGAGTCCCAGCCGGGCGGTGCTCAGGCGGTGCCACCAGGCCGGGCCGCGGCGGGAGGGCTGCTGCGGCGCCCCCTGGAGGCCGCGCAGGGCGATGGCCAGGCCCCCCATGAGCACCGTCAGCCCGAGGTCCTCCTTGACCAGGACGAGCGGCGCCAGCCAGAGGGCGCAGCTGCGCCAGCGCTGCTCGACGAAGGCGACCGACGCCCACGCCAGCAGCGGCACCGCGAAGGCGATCTCGTGGAACTGGGCGGCCACCGCGCCCTGGAGGCCCCAGGACAGCACGTAGAACAGGCCGAGCGCCGTCGCCACCGGGCGGGACAGCAGGCGGGTGGCCAGCCGGGTGAGCGGCCAGGCGGAGACCGCGAGCAGCAGATCCTGCACCACCAGCAGCGTCAGGGGGCTGGGGAACAGCCGCCACGCCGGGGCCAGCAGCACCAGCAGCGGGTGGAAGTGGTCGCCCAGCAGGTTGTACCCCTCGCCCTTGATCGGGACGATCGGCGCCTGCAGGCGCGAGTAGGCCTTGGCCAGCTCCGAGAAGATGGCCAGGTCCCAGCTGGGCACCTGCATGGCGCGCCACTGGCCCACCGAGTAGACGATCATGACGGCGGCCCCGATGACGACGGCCAACGCGGCCGGCAGGCGGTCGAGCAGGTGAGCGGGTAGGCGGTCGAGCGCCCGGGTCTGGCCGGGGTGGGTGTGCGCGGAGGACATCGATGTGAGCCTACCGAGGCTCGGCGGCCGGATGGACGGCAATGCGTGGCCGGGCCGATCCTGGTCGGGCTGCTCAGCGCAGTTTCACGGTCCCGAAGACGATGTTGGTGTGGTGGGGACGCCGGGCGTCTGGGATGAAGTGCCGGTAGTCGACCGTGACGCCCGCGTCCTTGAAGTCGTGCAGGAGGTCGTGAGGCGTGACCAGGAACAGGTCTGAGGTGCGCGTCTCCTGGCCCCGGGCAAGCGTGACCCGACGACGACGGCGCGCATGGTCGATCCGCTCGGTCAGGGTGATACCGGGGCGGGCGGTGAAGGTGGCGCTGGCGGGCGCCTCGGGGCGCACGTGCTCGGCGGACAGGATCAGCCTGCCGCCGGGGGCCAGGTGCGCGGTGGCCAGGCGAATGGTCTCGCGGCGCCGTTCGGGGTCGAGGGCGGTGATGGCGCCGGCGGGGATGCACACGGCCTTGAAGCGCTCCTCGAAGAGGAAATCCGTCATGTCTGCCCGGCACGTCTCAACGCGGGAGGCGACGTCCGGGCGGGTGGGCCGCAGGTCGTCGATGCGGGTGGTGAGCAGGTCGAGCACCTCGGCACGGGAGTCCGTGGCGAGCACCCGGTGGCCCGCGGCGGCCATGGGCAGGGTGACGGTACCGGCGCCGCAGGCCAGTTCCAGCACGCGTAGCCCGGCCAGTTCCGGCTCCTCGATGAAGGAGAGCAGGTCCAGCACTGACTGGATCTCGGTCTCGTCGCACAGGGACAGCAGCGGCGGGCGGGCGTCCGTGCGGCGGATCGGGCTGAGGGGGAGGGTCATTCGGGTCATCGCGCCTCACCGAGCCGCTGGGAGGAGACGGTGTTTCGGGCTCCTGCGGGCGCGTCGCACGGTTCCGGCCGACGGTGCGGGGGCCGCTGAGTGGTGTGGTTCATTTGCTTGCTCTTCTAAGGGGAGTCGACGCCGGGGCCGATACGTGGTTGCATCGAGAGTCGGACCCGGGTGGACCCGTATCTGATGCTTGCTACAGCGTTATGTATTCCACTCCCGTCGAGGCGGCGGACAAATCGGCCGATTGGGGGGTTCGATCGGGGGACTCGGGGGGCAGGGCGGGCCGGAAGACGACGACGGCGCGGCCCGGTGGGTCCGGGCCGCGCCGCCTTGGGCAGCTGCAAGGATTACCAACGCCACTTGTAGCCGAGGAACAGGACCCAGGGGTTGTACGAGGCGTAAATGCCGGCGGTGTCGATGAGGTTCACAGTCATTATCTTTCTGCTAGATGAGGTGTTGCGGGTCTTGCAACGGACGGCTATATGCTTACGCGTTTCGTGAAGGACGGTATCGCCCAAGTGGCTAGGCCGATCGGCGGATACGTGGTCAGACCAGGCCGGCGCGCAGGGCGTAGACGACCGCGCCCACGCGGTCCTGCACGCCCAGCTTGGCGATGAGGGCGGAGACGTGTGTCTTGACGGTGGCGTCGCTCACCCCCAGGGTGTGAGCGATCTGCTTGTTGGTCTTGGCCTCGGCCATGAGGGCCAGCACCTCTATCTCCCGGGGGGAGAGCGTGACTCCCGGGGGCAGGGCGTCGGCGGTGTTATGAGGAGCGGTGGCAGGGGGTGCGGAGGTGGTGGGGGTGCTTCGGCCCGGCCGGCCGGCGATAATGGCGGAGGAGCTCGGCGAGAGCACCATGTTGCCGGCGGCGACGTGCCGGATGGTGGCGGCCAGCGTTTCCACCGGGTCCTCCTTGGCGATGAATCCGCGCACGCCGGCGGCCAGGGCGCGGTCGACTACCGAGTCGGCCACGAAGGTGGTCAGCACGAGCATGGCGATCTCCGGGCGCTCGCGTTGCAGGATCTTGGCCAGGGCGATGCCGTCCAAGCGCGGCATCTGCACGTCCAGCAGCAGCACCTGCACCTGCGCCTCGGGCGTTTGCGAGCGCAGGATGTCGAGTGCCTCCTGGCCGTCTCGGGCTGCCCAGTCGACTTGGATGTCGCCTATGGCCTCGGTGGTGAGTAGATCGGTGAGCGTGCGGCGCACGAGCGCGTCGTCGTCGACGATGCCGACGTGAATCATGAGTTTTTCTCCGTGGTCAGGAGGATGGGGCGGGATTCGGCTACGGGGACGGTTGCGGTGACCATCCAGGAACCGTTGTCGGACAGGGTGGTCAGGGTGCCGCCGATGGCGGCCAGGCGCTCCCGCATGCCCAGGATGCCGGTGCCCGAGCGGGGCAGATGTGCACTGGTGTCGCGGACGCGGTTGGTGGATACGAGGCGTATCACCTCCGGACCCAGGGACAGCGTCATGGTGACGGAGGCATGGGGGTCGCCGTGGCGGATGATATTGGCTCCCATCTCTCGAGCCACCCGGGACAGGGTGCTGGCCTGGATGCGGGTGGGGACGACCTCGCCCAGGTGGCGGTAGGTGATGTCGAAGCCGGCGGAGGAGACGTCTGCGCTGACGGCGCCGACGGCGATCGTCAAATCGGTGACCGCGTTCCCCAGGCCGGTGGTAGTAGAAACTGATTGTTCCTGCTCGGAGGAGGGACGGCGCAGGGTGCGCAGCAGCAGGCGCAGCTCGTGAAGCGCGTCCGAGGCGGTCGCCTCGAGGGCGGTGAACTCATCTCGGGCACGGTCCGGGTAGGAGGTGTCGGCAGCGGCCCGTTGTGCGCGCAGGGCGGTCTGTGACATGGAGTAGGCCACGAGGTCGTGCATCTCCCGGGCGATCTCCAGGCGCATCTCCTCCAACTGAGCATCCGCCTGCTCGGCGTCGGCCAGGCGCGAGGCCTCGATGAAGCGCACCAGGGCGCCGAGCGGAACCAGGAGGGCGCCCATCAGCGCCATGTACCACAGCGTGCCGAGGCTATTGGCGATTTCGTTGCCTGGCGAGCTCAGAGACATTAGTAGCACAGCCTCGATGAGAAGTGTTGTGAGCAACATCGAGAAGGCCGGCCATGGCGGGAAGAAGCGCCCGAGGAAGAACAGGAAGGCCAGATTGGTGATGGTCATGTCTGCGAAGTCCGCAGAGGGTATCAACAGCAGGAGGACCCAGCACGCCAGGTATGCCATGACGCTTGGGACTGGGCGTAGTGGTATGAGGGTCACGAGCACCAACGTGGCCACCATGAAGGCGAGATCGATGGGCTTCAGTGCCTCCCGATTGACCACCACGTTGCCGACCAGGTTTCCGAGCCCGACTATCGCCCCGATGATCACGTAGACGCGGCGACGGGACAGGGGCTCGGGCGGCCGCAGCAGTGTCTTGCGTGCGCGTGCCGTCAGGGAGGCTAGGGCATCGCTCAGTTCGGCCATGACTCCTCTCCCGTCGTCGCCAGTGATCACATCACCTTAACAAGTGTGCCTGAGACCGCGGCCCGCACCCCGGTTGCGATTGAGGGGAGCCACACGGGGAGAAGGCGTACTGCCGACGCTCTCAAGCGAGTTCTAAGCGCGAATCGTGTCCGCGGAAGCGAGGCGTGCATCGAGTATTGGGGGTGGCCTACCGGTCCGGCCGGCTACGGGTCAGAGGTGGCCGTCGGCCAGGAGCAGTCCCCAGGGACCGTAGGGAATCTCCAGATTGCGGATGCGGGCCAGCTCGGCGAGCACCGCATACCTGCCATAAACCCAGGCGAGCACGGTGGCCAGCAGCAGGATGACGACACAGGTGATGGCCACTTGCAGGGGGTTGAGGAGGCTCCCCTCCACCACCAGCAGCACAGCCCCTCCGGTCGCGCAAACTCCGGCGGTGGTGAGGGTCTGGATGATCGCCTTGAGGGTGTTGAGCAGTCCGGCATCGGTGATGGTGCCGCCCACGGCCGCCATGGCCATCAGAAAACTCCGGTAGCGGCGGCGGGACACGAAATAGGTGATGACTCCGGTGACGATGCTGCCGACAATGGCGGCGAGGATCTCGGTGGTCATCAGGGACTCCTTCAGGATGGCGTCGTCGCAATCCTTGTCGCAATATCACCCGCGCGCATCCCCCGATCGGCTTATCCGATCGGGGGACAACCTGGTCTGTCGAGCGGCGGCAAGCGCCTGCTGGGCGGCAACCGTAGGCGCTGACGTGGCCTGACCCTGGTTGCACCTGGGGATACGGGCGATGCGGCGTCGATGATGCGGAGGGCCCCGGTGGCGGTCTGCCCCTCGATAACTGAGCCAGTGATCTATACGGGTGCGGTTCGCGACTGCCCCCAACCCCGGTCACAGGTCGCCGCGCCGCTGCAGGCGCTGCAGGCTCAGCCAGCCCACGGGGATGGGAATCCAGAAGGTGACCAGGCGGTACACGATCGCCGTCGACAGGGCCACCCCGCTGGGCACCCCCGCGGTGACCAGGCCAGCGGTCAGCGCCACCTCCACCGGGCCGATGCCGCCGGGGGAGGGAACCACGGAGCCGACCGTGTTGGCCGCCAGGTAGGTGATGGCCAGGACCGAGAACGACAGGGTGTGCCCGAAGGCCCACAGGCTCGCCCCGAAGGACAGGATGTAGCTCAGGCTCAGCAGCAGCGTGCCCCCCACGCCCAGCGCCAGCCGCCCCGGGTTGGAGACGACCCACACCAGTCGCGGCCACACCTGCCGGTAGGTGGGTGCGATCTTCTCCCACACCCAGCTGCGCACCCGGGGAATGAACAGGGTGGTGGCGACGATGGCGACCAGGACGACGGCTATCAGCACCACCCAGCCGCTGGGCAGGGTCAGGCTGGTGGACTGGCCGGTGGTAGCGGCAACGACAATGAGCAGCACAATGGTGACGACGAACTGGACCACCTGCACCAGGGCCACGGTGGCCACGCCGATCGCCGTCGGCACCCCCTTGCGGGACAGGAAGCGCAGGTTGATGGCGGCGCCGCCGACGCCGGCAGGCGCGACCAGGGAGACCACGGAGGAGGCCAGGTGCACCTCGGTTGACTTCCACACCGGGAGCTTGACCGGGCTGAAGGCCACCAGGGCCAGCCCTGCGCCGAGGTAGGTGGCCAGGGAGAAGACGAGGGCCCCGAGGATCCACCAGATGTTCGCCCCGGCCACGGCGTCGGTGATCTGCTCGATGTTCATGCGGGCCAGCAGCGTCCACAGGGCCACCAGCCCGACGATCGCCATGATCACGGTGCGCGGGGAGAAGCGGGTCAGCTTGGCCGGCTCCGCGTGTGCGGTGGGCGTCAGGTCCACCAGGGCGTCGCGCAGCTCCTGCAGCACCTTGCCGCGCCGGCCCATGGCCTCGCGGGTTGCGGCCGGCAGCACGACCCGCTGCAGCATGGGGGCGATCGACGCCAGCTGCTGGGTGCTCAGCGAGCGGGAGGCGGCGGCGATGGCGCGCTCGACGTCGGTCAGCGAGGCGGTCAGGGCCAGCACCTGGGCGAGGTCTACGCGGCGGGAGAGCTCGGAGGAGATGGTCTCCCCAGAGTCCCACCCGAGCAGCCAGACGTCGCCGTCGTCGTCGACGACGACGGTGGCCGAGTCGAGTTCCCGGTGGGCCAGGCCGGCCCTGTGCGCGCGGCTGACCTGGTCCCACAGGTCGGCTAGCACCTCGTCGCCGACCTCGTCCAGGTCGGCCAGGGCCCGGGCGCCACTGACGTGGTCGGTCACCAGCAGCATGGACTCGTCGGCCTCGGCCATGCCGACCAGCGTGGGGGTGCGCACGCCCGCGCGGCCCGCCTCGAGAGTCATCAGGGCGGCGTGCTCGGCCGCGGAGCGCACCGACAGGTCCCGCTCCGGCGACAGCCCCTTGACGCGCAGCCGGTCCCAGAGCGTGGAAATGAATCCCGCCACCTGCCGGTCGGCGTCCAGGACGGTGACGTCGCGGCGTACGCCCGCCGTGTCCCAGACCGCGTAGAGGCGGTGGGCGGACAGCCGTCCCTCGGTGAGCGCCGCGGAGGAGGCCTCCGACAGCACGGCGCCGAGGTCCACGTCGGTGGCCGGGGTGATGGTGGAGGTGTCCTCCGGGGGCACGGGAGCGGTCGGCTCCGGCACGGGTGGCGCTGCGGATGCCTCATCGGTGACGGGGGCGGCGGTGTCGCTATCGGCGTCGTCGAGTGCGGCGGGGGTGGTCAGCGGGGTCTCCCGGACGCGTTCGGTGTAGCCCAGGGGTGTCTCCGTCTCGACCATCCAGGCGCGGGCATCCGGGGCCCGGTCCATGCGCACCACGCGGGCGGCGTCGATGCCGGCGCGGCGCAGCGCGCGCACCAGGGCGATGCCGTGGGCGCGGTTGTCGTCGACGCCGAAGGCGTAGCGGACGGCGAGTCCGGGCAGACGTCCCAGCAGGATGGAGATCACGGCGCCCGGCAGGGTGATGGCGCTGCGCAGAACCGCCAGGCCCACCACGATCCACACGGCGGTCCAGGTGTAGCGGATGACGGCGGAGGAGTGGCGCTCGCCGGCACCCGTGAGCAGGCCCGCCAGCGTGGCGAATACCGTGGAGATGCCGATCCGGGCCGTGCCGGAGGCGGTCACGGTCAGGCCGGAGGCGAGGATGCTCGGTCCCCATGCGTCCAGCGCGTGCAGGCTCAGCCAGGCCAGGGTGAAGCCACCGACCCCAGCCAGCAGCGCCTCGCCTGCGGTGCGCCAGGCGCGGCGCAGCAGGCTGTGCATGATCACGACCACCGGGACGGTGAAGGTGATCAGGCCCTCGATGGCCTGCAGGGGAAACACGAGGATGCGGCGCAGGACGACGGCGAGCGCGTTCTGCACGTCCTGGGTGACGCCGGTGGTGGTCGCGTGGGCGTAGGCCGCCAGGATGATCATGAAGGCCAGGCCGAGGGCGACCACGATCAGATCGAGCAGGTCCTCGGCACGGCGCAGGCGGCGCTCCGGGGCGTCCACCAGCAGGGTCGTCGAGCGGGGGGCCGCGGCGGTGGCGGGGGGTCGGGTGGTTTGCGCCGACCTGTCGACGATGGGGGTGACGCCGATGCGCGGAATACCGACCGGTGACGTCGCCGGGGCGCGTTCCGGGTTCTCCGGGGGCGGGACATCAGTCATGTCGGTGTCAACCTGTTTGCCTACGGATATGTACTGCCCCGATCGGGGCGCAACGAGCGTACCAGGCGGACCCTGGGATGCCGCGGAACGATCGGTGAAGGGCGGCCGGGAAACCGGCGTGCGGGGACCGGTGGCACGGGGCGGTCCGTGACCGATTGATGGACGCGTATCGGCCGATCGGCTAGCCGGATCGGACCTCCGATCGGCCGATGTCGGGCCTGCCCGCCGCTGGCAGACTATTCGGTGTCGGCACGGAAGAGCCGAGCTGACTAGTCCCTGAACCTCCCTGGTTAGTTCGGGTCCGGGCCCCTCAGCGGGGCTCGGACCCGAACCGCTTTTTGGGCCGGGCTGCGGGGCGGCACCGCTGTCTGAACGCCTCCCGCCGTCAGCCGACTTCGTGGGTGAGACCCGGTTTGTGGGTTATCGGCGCGAACGTGGTGCTTTAGACCGGGTTATCGGCGCGAATGTGTGGAATGCTGGGTGTTTTTTGGACACGGTGTTGTTGTGTGTTTGTCAGGCTGCTTTCGGGGTGGCGGCCTGCTGTAGTTCGCGTTCGAACTGGTTGGGTGTGCGGTACCCGATCCCCGAGTGCAAACGTCTTTGATTATAGGTCAATTCAATCCACGCCGCCACATCCCTTATCGCCTTATCCCGCGTGGGGTAGACCATACGATACACGCGCTCATTCTTCAATGTCGCGTTGAACGACTCCGCCCACGCATTGTCCCAACACACCCCCGTACGCCCCACCGACGGCCGAATCCCATAAGAGGCCAGGTGGTCGGCGAAGGCCTGGGAGGT
>NZ_FNIM01000005.1 GCF_900103885.1 Actinomyces ruminicola | reverse complement strand
CCTCCGGCTGCCGGTTGTTGTGGGGGTGCTGCCCGTGCGTGGTGGGTGGGGTGGGACGGGTGCGGTGCGTGCGCGGTGGTGGGACTGGTGCGGGTGTGGTGGGCACGGAGAGGCCTCCTCGTTGAGGGTCCGGGCGGGAGCTGACTGGCGCATCGGTTTGGTGCCGATGTCCGCAACCGTACCGAGACCCGTGCGCTCGGCGCCACTCCGGTGATGTGCCCTGTGGAAAACCCGCCACGGCGTGGGGTGGCGGGTTCGTCCGCGGCGCCCACTTTGGCCCGCCGGCAGGCCTTCTCAGCCCGTCCCCGGCCACCCGTGCCATATCAACCGATCTGGGCACGTAACTTCAACCGATCTGGGCACGTAACTTCAACCGATCTCAGCGAGAGGACCAGGGAGCAAAGGCACGAGGAGAGGGAGGCTCGGCCTCGGTTCAGATGCCGAAGCCGACGCGGCGGGGGGAGGCCTCGCCGATCTCGATGTAGGCGAGCGAGCCCGCCGGGATGAACACCTTGCGTCCCTTGTCGTCCGTCAGGGTGACCGAGGAGGTGGCGGCGTCCGCCACGGCTGCGAGGACCTCCTCCTGGGAGGCAGAGGTCTCCAGCGAGAGCTCACGCGTGGAGTGCTTGATTCCGATGGTGACCTGCATGGGTGCTCCTTCATTCAGGATCCGGGCTGCTGCAACCACTTCCGGGATGACAGCCCACGGCGGGGTATCCATCCCGATCCTATGGGTGCCGCGTCCGCAGCAGGCTGCTGGAGCCGCCACAATCCGGGCCGTTTCGCGCCGCGCGGACACCCACGACGCCGTTGCCCGCACTAGTCCGATACCCAGGTGACGTTAAGAGCGTTCAATTCATGTCGGACCCCCGTGGTGAGATGGGTACATGACCAGCCCAACCGGTGCGCCCCACCTCCTGCCTCCGCGCGTGCAGGCCCCGCTGCCCGAGCCGGATGCCTCCGCAGTCCAGGTCCTCGCCCGCGCCGCGGACGGCGTGAACCTCGTCGTCCTCGGCGCCCCCGGCACCGGCAAGACCACCACCGCCCTGCGTCTGCTGGTCGAGGCGGTAGGCACCCGCCGCAAGGATGCCGTCCTGCTCGCCCCCACACGCGCCCGCGCGGACCGCCTGCGCGAGCGCGCCTCCCATCTGCTTGAGGCCTCAGGTGCCCCGTCGGGCACGGTCCGGGTGCGCACCCCCGCCGGCCTCGCCCTGACGATCCTCAAGACCTCGCTCACCCAGCGCTCCGACCCGTTGCCCGCCCCAGTCCTACTGGCTGGTGCGGAGGAGGATGCCGCCCTGGCCGAGCTGCTGCGAGGCACCACCTGGGGGAACCTGCCCGCAGAAGCCGTTGAGTCCCGCGCCTTCCGCACGGAGTTGCGGAACCTGCTGGCCCGCGCAGGTGAACTCGGCGTGACCGCGGACCGGCTCGCCGGCCTCGGTGCCGAGCTCGACGTCCCGATCTGGCAGCGTGCCGCCGAGCTGCTGCGCCTTTGGGACGCGCAGGGCCGCCCCAGCGCCGCCAACCGCTCCGCCATCCGCAAGATGGATACGGCCCGCCTGCAGGACCGCGCCCGCGAGGCCTTACAGACCTGGGATGCCGACGGCGTGCTCGTGCCCCGCCCCGTTCCAGACGTCGTCATCGTCGACGACTATCAGGACTGCACCGCCGCCACCGCCCGCCTGCTGGTCGCGCTCTCCGGGCCCGACACAGATGGACACCGTGCCCAGATCGTCGCCCTGGGAGATCCCGACGTCGCAGTCGAGGTCTTCCGCGGCGGCAACCCGAGTCTGCTCAACGCCGCCGAGGACCGCTCCGGGCTAGCAGCCGAGCGGCTGACGCTGGGCACCGTCCACCGCGGCACGCCCGAACTGGCCCGGCTGTGGGCGGTGCAGGCCGACCGCATCCCCATCACCGGTACCGCCACGCACCGCCACCCCGAGTACGCGAACTGCGCTACTGCCGCCTTGGTCCACGGCACAGTCGCGGCCGCGCCCAGTGGCGTCCAGACCCTCCTCGCCTCCGGCCCGCTGCAGCAGACCGCCCAGATTGCCCGCATCCTGCGTGCCGAGCACGTCCACCACAACACCGGCTGGGACCAGATGGCCGTGATCGTGCGCTCCGCCGCCACCGCGCGCGCGGTCAGCCGCGAACTGCGCCACCACGGCGTGCCCCTCGCCTCCGCCACGCCCGCCGTGCTGCTGCGCGCCGAGCCCGCCGCGGCCGCCATCATTGACGCCTGCCGCGCCGCCCTGGGCGGCACCCTTGGCGACGCCGACACCCCACCAGAATGGTCCACTGCTTTCGAACTGCTCACCAGCCCCCTGATCGGGCTGACCAACCTGGACCTGCGGCGCCTGCGCCGTCGGCTGCGCCACGACCGCCCCGCCGAGGCCGGACGGGACGAGAACCTGCTCGGCGTGCTGGCCACCCCCCAGGCGGCCGCGGCCCTGACCCAGGAACTCGCAGACGAGCCTCTGGCCGAGCAGGCAGCGCGGCTGGAGCGCGCCGCCGGAGTGGTCGCCGCCCTGCGGAGCGTGGTCGCGGCCGCCCGGGAAGAAGACCGCCGCGTTGATGTGGAGGCGCTGATGTGGGCGGCCTGGCAGGCCTCGGACTGCGCTGATGCCTGGCGCACGGCGGCGTTGGCCCCGCACACCTCCCGCACCACCGCGCTCATGGCCCAGGCTGCCGAGCACGACCTGGACGTGGTCACCGTTCTGTTCAAGCGCGCCGAGGTCTGGGCCGAGCGCCACCCCGGCGCGGGGGCTGACGTCTTCCTGAACGAGCTGGCCGCGGAGGTTCTGCCCTCGGACACCGTCGCCCCGCAGGGCATCCGCCCGCCCGGCGTCGCCGTCCTGACCCCCGCCGCGGCGGCCGGAACCCAGTGGGAGGTGGTCGTCGTCGCCGGGGTGGAGCGAGATGTGTGGCCCGACCTGCGGCTGCGCGACGGACTGACCCGCTCCGGCCTGCTCGTAGACGCCGTCACCGACCGTCTCCCGCTCGCGGCCGACGGCAGGCGGGAGGCCATCCAGGATCCGGCGGAGGCCCGCAGCCAGGTGCGCGGCGACGAACGTCGCATGTTCCTGTCCGCCATCTCCCGCGCCCGCCGTCGCCTGGTAGTAACTGCGGCACTGGACACCGACTGTGCGCCCTCGCCGTTCCTGATCGAGGTCGCCGCGGCGGCCGGGCAGCAGCTCTTCAACGACGACGGCGAGCTTGAATGCGCCCCCGACATTGCGGACCTGACCCTGCCCGGGCTCGTGGGCGAGTTGCGCGCCGCCGCCGTCGCCGGCCGCCTGGAGGGGGCCGACGCCGCTGCCCGGGCACGCGGCCAACAGGCTGAGCAAGTGCTGGCCGCGCTCGCCCGCGAAGGCGTGAGCGCCGCCGATCCCGCCAACTGGGCGGGCCTGGGGCAGCCAACATCCAGCGCACCCCTGGTCGGCGCCGGTCAGGAGATCCGCATCAGCCCCTCCGACGTCGAGGCCATCACTAAGTGTCCGCTTAAGTGGTTCCTGCAGCGCAATGGCGGCGGCACCGGCACCAGCGATGCCCAGAGGGTCGGCATGCTCGTGCACGGCCTGGCCGAGCGCGCCGAGCGGGAGTGGCTGCGCGGCGAGGCGCTGCGCCAGGCCCTGGAGGAGGCCCTCCCGGAGCTGGGCTACCCGGACACCTGGCTCGGCGACCTCGCGCGGCAGCGCGTGCGCGACATGGTCGAGCGGCTTGACGCCTACCTCGGCTCGGTGACCGCTCCGGCCCTGGTGGAGCAGACGGTCGACGTTCACCTGGATCTGCCCGTGCCCGAGGACGGTGAAGAGGAAGGCACCGCCGCTGGGGATGGCGAGCCCGTGGCGCGCGCCGACGCCGGGGCCGCGGCCGGCGGCGGAGCACCCGCGAACGCGGGCGAGCGGATACCGGTGCGCATACGCGGGCGCATCGACCGCCTGGAGTTCCTCGACGGCGCTCCGCCCGACCCGTCCGCTAACGGGACGCTCCCCGCCGGGCAGGGGCAGCGCGTGCGCGTCATCGACTTCAAGACCGGCAAAACAAAGCCGTCACCGACGGATGCGAAGCTCAACGCGCAGCTAGCCACCTACCGTATGGCGCTGGCTGCGCTCGGCTACGAGGTTGATGGCACTGGGCTAGCCATGCTTGGGATAGAGCCGCGTAAGACCAAGGATCGGGGGGTGTACCTGACGCCCGATGGATTGGCCCTGGCCCCCAGCCTCGATCCGGAAACCGGAAAGGAGTGGGACGTGGAGCTTCTCGCCCGGGCGGCCCTGGACGTCTCCGGGCCCACCCTCCTCGCTCGCAGCGGCGAGTACTGCAACACCTGCTCCGTCAAGGCCAGCTGCCCCGTCAACCCCGAAGGAAGGAGGACCGTGGCATGAGCGCCGCCGACCTCACCCCCGAGGCCCTCGCCGAGAAGCTCGGCCTGCCGCGCCCCACTGCGGAGCAGTCGGAAGTCATCGGCTATCCGCTGCGGCCGCTGCTCGTGGTTGCCGGCGCCGGCAGCGGCAAGACCGCCACCATGAGCCAGCGCGTCGTGCACCTGGTCGCTACCGGCGCCGTCCGCCCCGACCAGGTCCTGGGGCTGACCTTCACCCGCAAGGCCACCGCCGAGCTGGCCGAGCGCGTCTCCCTCCGCCTCGCCCAGCTGGCCGCCAGCGGCGTCATCGCCGATGTCGATGACGCACCCGAGCCGACCGTGGCCACCTACGATTCCTTCGCCGGCTCGCTCGTGCGTGACTACGGCCTGTACGTCGGCGCCGACCCGGACGCTACCCTTATCACCGAGGCCCGGAAGTGGCAGATCGCCACCGACATTCTCGAGCGGCGCACCGACCCGCTGCCCATCGACAGCCTTTCGACTGCCACCAAGATTGTGCTGGACGCAGACAACGCGTTGTCCATGAACCTGCTCAGTATCGAGGATGCCAGTGAGCAGCTGACCGAGCTGCACGAACTTTTCGCCGGTCTGGTCCGTGCAGGTGGTGTAGGTGGTGCCAAGCCCGCCAAGGATGTCCTTGCCAGGGCGCCGGAGCGCATGAGGAACTGGCTGGAAGTGCTTGAGACGGTGCAGGAGTTCCGCGACTACAAGCGTCGGCACGGGCTGGTTGACTTCGGCGACCGGCTGGCACTGGCCTGCCGTATCGCCGAAGAGGTTCCCGAGGCCGTGGTGACCATGCGGGCGCAGTACCCGGCGGTGCTGCTGGACGAGTTCCAGGACACTTCCGTCGCCCAGGTGCGGTTGTTGTCGGCCCTGTTTGCCGACCGGGGAGTCACCGCTGTCGGCGACCCCAACCAGGCCATCTACGGCTGGCGCGGAGCCAGCGCCGGCGCGCTGGACACCTTCCACGAACGCTTCAACCCCTCCGGCACCCAGGCCGTCAGCCAAGGTGAGGATCCGGACGTCCACACGCCGGTGCTGCCGCTGTCTGTCGCCTGGCGCAATGACTCTGCGGTGCTCGCCGCCGCCAACGTCATCTCCAAGCCGCTGCGCAGCCACGAGTATCAGCCTGGCGACGCAGAAGTCAGCCACGTGCGGGTCGACGAATTGCAGGAGCGCTCGATCGAGGCCGGTCTAGGTGCCGGGAGGGTCCTCGGCGCCTTCCTCGCCGACCCGTTGCAGGAGGGCGAGACCGTTGCGGAATTCATGCGGGAGCGGTGGAGCTCCGAGGCCGAGCTAGCTATTCTCGGTCGGACCCATGACCAGCTCGATGTAGTGGCGAAGGTTTTACATGCCCGAGGGGTGCCCTACGAGGTGGTGGGGCTGGGCGGGATGCTGTCCATCCCCGAGGTGGCGGATGTGCGGGCCCTGCTGGCTGTGGCTGCCGACCCCGAGCGTGGCGACCGCCTCATGCGCCTGCTCACAGGAGCCGACATCGGTGCGGCTGATCTGCGGGCCCTGCAGCGCTTCGCTCGCGAGCTCGCGCGCCAGCGCGACCGGGCTGACGGCGCCGGTGCGGATACGCGGCCAGATGGCGACGGCGTGGCACAGATCGGGGACGCACGTGCCGAGGGCGTTGAATCTGGGAACGGCGGCGGCCCTGCGGAGCAGCTCGAGGAGGCGGCCCTGTCCGAGGCGCTCGAGGAGATTGCCCGCCGCGACGACGCCACCCGCGCCCCTGGCGCTCGGCGGCTCGCCGGAGAGCGTAGCGCCGGGGGGAGCGCGGAGAATGCCGGACTCAGCGAGGCGGGACGGCAGGCAGCGTTGCGGATCGCACGCGCCCTGCGGCGCGTGCGCGGTGCGCTCACTCTGCCTTTGCCGGACCTGGTGGCCGTGGCCGAGCAGGCCCTGGGGCTGGACATTGAACTGGCAGCCCGCGTCGGTAACCGCATGGGAAGGCGCGCTTTGGACGCTTTCCGGGCCGCCGCCGAGCAGTACGCGGCCGACGTCGAAACCCCCACTGTCTCGGGATTCCTGGAATTGCTCGAGCTGTTCGAACAGAAGGAGGACGGGCTGGATGTACCTGAAGTCGCGCCCACGCCCGGCGCCGTCCAACTCATGACCGTTCACGCCGCCAAAGGCCTGGAATGGGACTGCGTCGCTGTTATCGGACTGTCTGAGAAGTCGTTTCCTAAATATGGGGTCGCCCCGTCCGCAGATGGTACGTTGGTTGACAAGTCTTGGATGGGCTATCAGGATCAATTCCCGCACCCGTTGCGTACGGACGCGGACCAGTTGCCACCGTTCAGACTCGGCGAGCTCGACGTGCCGGCCGATGTGGGCATGGAGCTCACCGAGGATGAGAAGCAAGCGGTGGCCGAGTATCTGAATGAATACGCATACGCGTTGGGCCGCCACACGATCGCCGAGGAACGCCGCTTGGCCTACGTGGCCATCACCCGGGCCCGGCATGACGTGCTGCTGACCGGATCGCACCTGGCGAAGACCGCCAGGAAGCCGAATCCCATGTCGCGCTTCCTGGCGGAGTTGCGACGCCGCGACCTGGTCGATGAGTTCGGTCCCGGATTCACCGAAAGAAACCCGGACGCGGTCAATCCGCTGAGTAACGCCGTGGCGAAGGCCCCCTGGCCGGTGACGCACAGCGCGGCTCCGGGCTCGGAGCGGGCCGCGCGCATCGCCGCTGCCGAGGCCGTCAGCCGCGCCATGGCTGCTCCCGCCGCCGGGGGAGGCACGGGCGAGACCGGCCTAGGTGCGGATGGCATGCGGGATGGTGCCAGTTCCGACGAGTGCGTGTCCCACTGGTGGGAGGAGGCTCGCCTGCTGCTGGCCGAGCGCGACGCCGCCGCGGCCGAAACGCCCACGGTCCGCCAGCCCGCCCACTTGGCTGCCACCCGGCTGGCCGCGCTGCGTGATGACAGGGATCAGTTCGCGCTTGACCTGCGCCGCCCGCTGCCCTCCCAGCCGCAGTCTGCCGGGCGCCTGGGCACCGTCTTCCACGAGGCCATCGCCCAGCGCCTGAGCAGCCAAAGCCCCCTGTTCAGCCTGCAGACCGCCGGCGTCCCGGATACGCTCACCGGCTCCGACCGCAGGCGGGTGGAGCGCTGGCTCGACGTCGCCGCCAACCACCCGCTGCTGGAGGACTACCAGCTGGTGAGCACCGAGGAATCCCTTGAACTCACCGTTGGCGACACCACCCTGCGCTGCCGCATCGACGCCGTCTTCAAGCAGCCGGACACCGGCAACTACCTGGTGGTCGACTGGAAGACCGGCCACCGGCGCGTGCCGGTGGACCAGCTCAGCGTGTACGTACACGCCTGGTCCGCGAAAGAGCAGGTCCCCACAGACCAGATCCGGGCCGCCTACCTGTACGTGGATGAGCCAGGCGGGTATGTCGATGAGCTGGACGCCGAGTCGCTTGAAACCCTGGAGGAGATTCGACAGTCCCTGGAGCCGCGCGATCAGTGAACGGTGGCCCGCCCGGCCCCGCTGGCGGCCGGTCCCCGCTCAAGCCCGCCTCGGTGGGAGGTGGCTAGTCCTCCCTGCCGGCATCGTCCGTTTCAGCGCTCGCATGGCCGCCGTCGGCGTCGTCAGCGCCCTCGTCGACCAGCACCATTTTGACCTCGCTGGTGGTCGCCTCCGGCTCGGCCGGCTCCTTGTCCCCGGGCACCGGGGCCAGGCGGGGCCCGCTCGGCTCCACCAGCGGCTCGTCCCCGACCTGGTCGGCCAGGTCCGCCAGCATCGCCACCGCATCGTCAATGATCGAGTCGCTGCCGGAGCGCACCCCGTGCATCAGCCAACGGGCCAGGCTCAGTTCGCTGACCAGCTCCGCCCGGTCCCGCAGGTGCCGGTCCACGCCCTCGGTGCGGGCCAGGTCGTAGGCGGACTCGATCGAGTCCAGGCAGTCCACGGGCACGGAGGCGTACACCCACGCCATGTCCTCGGCCGGGTCGCCCACATGCGCCTGCCCCAGGCCGCGAATGGCCACCACCGCGCCGCCCGCAGTCAACACGTTCTCCGGCGCCAGGTCGCCGTGCACCACCACCGGACGGAACCGCCACAGCGCCGAGTCCTCCAGCGCCACCTCCCAGCGGGACAGCAGCGTCGGCGGCACCTTGCCCGTAGCGGCGGCATCGTCGAGCAGACTCAGCCAGTGGGTGCGTACATCCTCGGCGTCGTAGACCGGCAGGCCCGCCTCGGAGACCACCGTGGTGGGCAGGTCGTGCAGCTCGCCCAAGGCCTTGCCCAGACCCGCAGACAGTCCCGGCCCCGGGCGCAGCGCCTCGACGTCGATGGGCCGCCCCTCCAGATGGGAGCGCACCTGAATGTGGCTGCCCTCCTGGCGGAGCGTGCCGGCGGGGCGGGGCACGTTGAAGGAGAGTCGGCCGTCGTCGACTATCCGGCCGATGCGCCGCAGCACCTCCGCCTCCGCCTCCAGGGTGGCGCCGGTGGCGTCGTCGTGGGTCTCCAGCACTTCCCAGTGACGCCCCTGAGTGTCGACGACGCCGACCGTGCGCAGGGTGGCGGTCCGCTCCTGGGGGAGGGCCAGGCGCGCCGGGTTAAGCCCGGGCACGGCCACCGCGGCCAGGGCGGCCAGGGCGAGGGGGGAGCGCTCACGTGCGGGGGCTGAGGATGTGGCCGAGGTCGAGCGCACCGACGCCGCGGTCTTGCTCGACTCTGAGATGCTGGTGGGCCCGGAGGGCTCGGTGGGCGGCTGCGACATGACTCCACCGTAAGCGAGGAAGCCGCCGGACGGGGCGGCGCCGCGCCCCGGGCATCGCATGCCTGCCAGCAGACTCACAGGACGCTTGCAGTGATGCGGCTTACCTCCGGGCCTGGGCGAGGTTTTCCACAGGCCTCCGAGACGGACTGGCGCCGATGCCCAGTCGTGACCTATGGTCAACGCGTGGCGTTCCTCAGTGCTGAGCCAGCGCCACACACAGCACCCGCAATCCAGATCCTCAACTACTGCTCGATACCCAGCCAACCCCGTGAGGCCACCATGGATGCCGCAGCCCTGCTGCACTCCGAGATCCGCGAACTCGTCCGCCGCCGCGGCGTCGACCCGCTGACGGACACCTCCGAGCTCGAGGCGCTCGTCGCCGAGGCCAGCGCCGACTACGTCGCCCGCGCCGATGCCGGCCTCGTCCCGCCCCTGCTCGATCCCGACGACGCCGGGGCGCGAGCCGTTGACGCCCTGGCCGGCCTGGGGCCGCTGCAGCGCTACCTGGACGACGACACGGTGGAGGAGGTGTGGTGCAACGCTCCGGGACGGGTATTCGTCGCCCGCTCGGGCCGCCCCGAACTGACCACCACCCTGCTCGAGGATGAGGAGCTGCGCGTCCTGGTGGAGCGGATGCTGCGCGCCTCCGGGCGCCGCCTGGACCTGGCCAGCCCTTTTGTAGACGCCCAATTGCCCGGCGGCGAACGGCTGCACGTGGTGATCCCGCCCATCACCTCCCAGCACTGGGCGGTCAACATTCGCAAGCACACCTCTCGGGCTGCGCGCACCAGCGACCTGGTGCGCATGGGCTCGCTGACGCCGCATGCTGCCGCCTTCCTGGACGCCTCCGTGCAGGCGGGACTGAACATCCTGGTCTCCGGTGCCACCCAGGCCGGCAAGACCACCATGGTGCGGGCCCTGGCCGGCGCCATCCCCGCCGGGCAGCGCGTGATCACCTGCGAGGAGGTCTTCGAACTCGCGCTGCGCAACCGGGACTGCGTGGCCATGCAGACCCGCGCCCCCAACCTGGAGGGGGTGGGGGAGATCAGCCTGCGGCGCCTGGTCAAGGAGGCGCTGCGCATGCGCCCGGACCGGATGCTGATCGGCGAGGTGCGGGAGGCCGAGGCCCTGGACCTGCTGATCGCCATGAACTCCGGACTTCCCTCAATGTCCACATTGCATGCGAACTCCGCCCGGGAGGCGGTGGTCAAGATCTGCACGCTGCCGCTGCTGGCGGGTGAGAACGTCAGTGCCGCCTTCGTCGTCCCGACGGTTGCCAGCGCCGTCGACCTGGTGGTCCACCTGGACCTCGGCCCCGATGGGCACCGCCAGGTGCGGGAGATCGCCGCCCTGTCCGGGCGGGTGGAGAACGGCACCATCGAGATGTCCGACGTCTTCACGAGGGACGCCGCGGGCAGGCTGGTGCGCGGGCCCGGGGCTCCTCCCGCCCAGGAGCGCTACGCCCGTGCCGGCCACGACCTGGCCTCCCTGCTGACCAATGACGCGCAGCACCCGCACACCCGCCCGAGTGTGCACCCCGCACCCGCCGCCGGGCCGGGGGAGTGGTCCTGATGGGCGCAGTGGCCGGGCTGCTGGGCGGTGTCGGCATGATCCTGATCTGGCTCGCCCTGACCAGCGAACCGCCCCAGTGGCGCTCTGAACGGCAGCGGCACCTGGCCGACCTGCTGGTGCAGGCCGGCGTCGGACGCACCAGCCCTGCCCTGTTCGTCGTCGGCAGCCTCGTCCTCGGCGCCGTCGTAACCCTGGTCTTCCTCGGCATCTCCCGCGCCTGGACGATCGCGGCCGCCTTCGGCACCATCGCCGCGGGCGCGCCCCTGATGGTCGTCTCCTCCCGGGCACGCGCGCGTCGCACCAACCTGCGCGAGGTGTGGCCGGAGGCGGTCGACACGCTCGTATCGGGCGTACGCGCGGGCATGAGCCTGCCCGAGGCATTGACCAACCTCGGCGAGCGCGGGCCCGAGGCGATCCGCGAGGAGCTGCGCGCCTTCGGCGTCGACTACGCCACCACCGCCCGCTTCGACCAGTCGCTGGACCGGCTGAAGGCCCGATTCGCCGACCCCGTGGCCGACCGCATCGTGGAGGCTCTGCGCCTGGCTCACGAGGTCGGCGGCAGTGACCTGACCACGCTGCTGCGCGCCCTGTCACGGATGCTGCGGGAGGACATGCGTACCCGCGGCGAGTTGGAGGCCCGCCAGTCCTGGACCGTCAACGGGGCGCGGGTCGCGGTGGCCGCACCGTGGATCGTGCTGGCCCTGCTCGCTACTCGCCCCCAGGCCGCGGCCGCGTACGCCACAGCCACGGGCGCCCTGGTCCTGGCGGTAGGCGGGGCGGTGAGCCTGATCGCCTACCGGCTCATGCTGCGACTCGGGCGCCTGCCGGAGGAAGACCGGGTGCTGCGATGAGCCCAGCCCTCACCGGCGCCCTGACCGGCCTGCTCGGCGCCTGCGGCATCCTCATGGTGATCGACGCGGTGCGGCGCCGCCGTCCCACCCTCATCTCCCGGCTGGAGCCATACGTCCACGCGCGCCCCAGCACGTCCCGGCTGCTGGCCTCCGCCTCACCCACCGCCGATGGACAGACCATCAGTGGCGTGCTGCTGGACACGGTCACCCGGCTGGGCGGGGTGCTGGAGGCGATCGGTTCCTCCGCCGAGTCGGTGCGGCGCCGACTGGCCCGGTCCGGGACCGGGCTGACCTATGAGGAGCTGCGCATCCAGCAGCTGCTGTGGGCGGTGGCCGGGCTCGCCATCGCCACCGGCGGCGGTCTGGCGCTGTCGCTGGCGTGGCGAGTCAACGTGCCGCTGCTCATCGTATTCTCCCTGGTCGCCGCCGTCGGCGGGGCGGCCGCTCGCGACTGGTGGCTCACCCGCGCCGTCGAGCGGCGCCGCAGCCGTATCGAGTCCCAGCTGCCCGACGTCGTCGAACTGCTCGCGCTCGTGGTCGGCGCCGGCCAGGGACCGGTTGCCGCCATCGAACGGGTCGTGCACATAGGACGCGGCGAGCTCGTGGAGGAACTCGAGCTGACCCTCGCCGACGTCAACTCCGGCACGGTGCTGACCACGGCCCTGGCCCACCTGGAGGACCGGGTCGGTTCCCTGCACGTGACCCGCTTGTCGGAGGCGATCGCCGTCGCCCTGGAGCGCGGCACCCCGCTGGCCGACGTGCTGCGCGCGCAGGCCGCCGACGCCCGCGAAGCGTCCCGGCGCGCCCTCATGGAGGAGGGCGGGCGCCGCGAGATCGCCCAGATGGTGCCCGTCGTCTTCCTGATCCTGCCCATCACCGTCGTCTTCGCCCTCTTCCCGGGCCTGTTCGTGCTGCGGATCGGCCTATGAACTAACGCCACACCCGCCCGGCCGCGATCGGCGCCCGTACTCGACGGGCCACCGGAGAACTGTTCTCACTACCAAGCAAACGTCCACGAAAACCAACTCGGAAACGGAGAATCCCATGCACACCCTCAAACGCCTGAGCGTTCGCCTACAGGCCCGGCTGCACCGCCTGGACGACGAGCGCGGTGACGTCCCCGGCTGGGTGCTGGTCACCCTCATGACCGCGGGCCTGGTCGTGGCCCTGTGGGCCGTCGCCGGCCCTACGCTGACCCAGGTGTTCAACGACGCCATCGCCAAGGTCACCGGTGCCATCTGAACGGTGGGCTCGCTCTCGCTGCCGAAGCCTCCGCAAGCATGACCGGCGCGGCAATCCCCTCCTGCGGCGCGGCAGAATCTGCGGGGACGATCGCCGTACTGTCTGCGGCAGACTGGGCACGTGCAACCAGGCTGACGAAGCCGGCGCGGCCGTCGTTGACTTCGTGCTGGTCGGCGTGCTCGTGATCGCCGTGTCGGTAGCGCTGCTTCAACTCGCCCTCGGTCTGCACGTGCGCAACGTGCTCACCGACGCCGCCGGGGAGGGGGCCCGCCGCGCCGCGCTCGTCGGCGGCACCACCGCCGAGGCGGACGCCCGCGTGCGCGCCCTGGCCGACGCCTCGCTGGCCGACGGCTACGTCGAGGCCGTGACCGTCACCCGTACCAGTGTCGGTGGCGTCGCCGTCGTGCGCGTGGATGTGACGGCGCCGCTTCCGGTGCTCGGCCTGCTGGGGCCCGGCGGGACGCTGCACGTGACCGGGCACGCCGTCGACGAGGCCGCCCTGGTGGGTGTGGACGGGGACGAGCCATGAGCGTGGGGGCGGCGGTCCGAGACGGTGCGGATGCCCGCGGACGATGGGCGCGTCTACGCGCCCGGCGGCGCCGACACGAGTGGGCGTTGCGGGGCGGGGACTCAGAGGCGGGCAACGCGCCGGTGGAGTTCATCGGCTGGGCGGTGGTGCTGGTGGTGCCGGTGGTGTACCTGCTGATCGCTCTCGCCCAGGTGCAGGCGGCGTCCTTCGCGGTGGCCTCGGCTGCTGACGCCGCCAGCCGCGTCCTCGAGGTCGAGCAGGGGGAGGCCGCCGTTGCCCATGCGCGTGCGGCAGTCGGCCTGGCCCTGTCCGACCAGGGGGTGGACGCGGATCCCGCAACCGCGCTGAGTGTCTCCTGCGCCGATGCGTCCTGTACGACCGCAGTGGTGCGGGTGCAGGCGGGGGTGGATCTGCCGCTGCTGGGATCGGCCGGGCTGGGGCGGGACGTGGTCGTAATGGATGCCGCGCGCTCCGTCACCCTCGCTGGAGATGCGCCATGAACCGGGCCGGGGGGCACGGCGCCCAGTGGGTGCGGCATGCGGCCGAGAGGTGGCAGCGCGCGGTGGAGCACCTGCGGTGTGCGGCCCGGCGGAGCCGTCTCGTGTCCGTCCGGATGCGGCGTGCGGCCGCCGGGGAGGATGGGCAGACCCTGCTACTGGGTGTCGGGCTGATCACCGTCGTCCTGGCGCTGATCCTCGTGCTCGCCTCCGCCAGCGCCGTCTACCTGGACCTGAAGACCCTCACCTCCCTGGCCGACTCGGCCGCGGCCGCGGCGGCTGACGCCGTTGACGAGGACTCCTACTTCGGTGGCGCCGCCACCGACGCCGGCCCCGGCGTGCTGTCCGACACGGGCGTGCAGGCCGCGGCCGCCGCCGACCTGGTGAGCCAGCCGGTGGAACTGACCGGTTTGCAGATCGCCGAGGCCTACAGCCCGGATGGTGCCACCGCCGTGGTGACACTGACGGCATACTCTCAGCCTCCATTCCTGCCCTGGGGCGTGATCCCCGCGTCCGGCTTCACCATCACCGCCACCGGCACCGCCCGTGCCACCACCGGCATGTGAACGGGGCGGCAAAGGATCCTTCTTCTCGGAAGATGAAGTCTGTGTGCCGCAACACCCTCTTCACTGAGCCCAGCACAAGTGACGTGCCCGGACCGGCGCAGGTGACGTGAGGGCGCGACTACCGAGGTATTGGTGGAAGCCGATGAGGGCACTTGCACACCGGAGCTGTCAGGACAAATGTGGGTGGCATGGGTTTTCTCTTGGAATGACGCGGAATCGGCGGATAGTCGAGAAACGGGTGCTGATGCTCCCGTGTGCGCCGAGGCGTCCGGCGCACACGGGAGCCCTCTGTTCCGCCTGGCTGGCTGGAAGTGAACCGCGGAATCATGCGGATTGTGGGTTTCAGTCCGAGTTTCGCGTGTGCGGCGCGAGGCAGGCTCCCACAGAATCGCCTTCAGGGCGACCCAAGTTGTGGGAAACGAACGTTGTCTCCAATGATCGGCTGTGCCTCGGCCGCTGTTGCGCGGCCCTGCAGTGATTGCTCAGACTGGGATGCACGGCTCTGGGATGAGTCAGGGGCCTCTGAGTGCCCGGGCGCGATAGCCTGCGAGCGCTTTGCGAGGAAGGAGACGTCACGGTGACAGAACGGCCAAACGCGAGGCCGGCACCAGAGGTAACGCTGGTGCCTCTCACAGCAGACGACCGCGAGCAGTTCATTGCTGACAACCAGGAGGCCTTTCTGTACGGGGCCACCCAGGAGTTCGGCATGCGCGACGATCACTTCGAGGAGGACGGGCAGATCATCTCGCGCGAAACCATCGAGCGCTCGATCGACGGTGAGCGTGCCCAGGCGTGGCGCATAGTGCTGGAGGGCCGCAAGGTCGGAGGCATGGTGCTCCGCATCGACGAATCGGGGCGCAAGGGTGAGCTGGAGCTGCTGTTCGTCTCGCCGCGCGCCCACAGCAGGGGCATCGGTCAGGCGGCCTGGCGCGAGGTCGAGCGGATACATCCGGAGGTGCTCGTCTGGGAGACCACTACGCCCTACTTCGAGAAGCGCAACATCCACTTCTACGTCAACAAGCTGGGCTTCCACATCGTGGAGTTCTTCTGCGCCGCGCACCCGGACCCCAGTGAGGCCGATGCCGGCGGTGAGGAAGAAGACGCGGACGGCATGTTCCGCTTCGAGAAGGTCATGGGTGCGTCCGGGAGTGCCCCGGGTCTGTTCTAGACTCGTGCCCGTGGCCACAGACTTCCCCGCCGAGATCGAGCAGCTCCGACACACCTACGCCTCCGTCGTCGCCGTGACGGACCCGGAGGCGCTGCGCGGGCGCATCGCCGAGTTGTCCGAGCAGGCCGCCGCCCCCGACCTGTGGGATGACCCCGACGCCGCCCAGGCCGTCACCTCCGCCCTCTCGCACGCGCAGGCGGACCTCAAGCGCGTGCAGGCCCTGGGCGGGCGCATCGACGACCTTGAGACCATGGTCGAGATGGCGGGGGAGGAGTCCGGGGCGGACGCCGAAGAACTGCTGGCCGAGGCCGAGCGCGACCTCGCCGCCGTGCGCAAGGACTTGTCCGATCTGGAGATCCGCACCCTGCTGTCCGGTGAGTACGACCAGCGCGACGCCGTGGTAACCATCCGCTCCGGCGCGGGCGGCGTGGACGCCGCCGACTTCGCCGAGATGCTGCTGCGCATGTACACCCGCTGGGCCGAGCGGCACGACTACCCGGTCAAGATCCTCAACACTTCCTACGCCGAGGAGGCGGGGCTGAAGTCCGTCACCTTCGAGGTGCACGCCCCCTACGCCTACGGCACGCTCAGCGTGGAGGGTGGCACCCACCGGCTGGTGCGTATCAGCCCCTTCGACAACCAGGGCCGCCGCCAGACCTCCTTCGCGGCCGTCGAGGTCATCCCGCTGATCGAGTCCACCGACCACATCGACATTCCCGAGACGGACATCCGCGTCGACGTGTTCCGCTCCTCCGGCCCCGGCGGCCAGAGCGTCAACACCACCGACTCGGCCGTGCGCATCACCCACCTGCCCACCGGGCTGGTGGTGTCCATGCAGGACGAGAAGTCGCAGATTCAGAACCGCGCGGCCGCCATGCGCGTGCTCCAGTCCCGCCTGCTGCTGCTCAAGCAGCAGGAGGAGGACGCCAAGAAGAAGGAGCTGGCGGGCGACGTCAAGGCGTCCTGGGGCGACCAGATGCGCTCCTACGTGCTCAACCCCTACCAGATGGTCAAGGACCTGCGCACTAATTACGAGGTCGGCAACCCCGACTCCGTGTTCGACGGCGACATCGACGCCTTCATCGACGCCGGCATCCGCTGGCGCAAGCAGCAGGAGCAGGCGGTCGACTGAGCCTGCGAGAGTGTCCTTCCGGCTGGCGTCGGTCCGGGCGGCTCCGGGCAGCGGTACACGTCGCGGCGCTGTTCGGGCGTGACAACAACGACGACGAGTCGGCCGTCGTCGATCGTGTAGATGATGCGGTAGTTGCCCACGCGTACCCGCCAGGCGGGGCGGCCCTTGAGGGGGTGGCATCCGGGGGGATGCGGGTCGGTGGCGAGCAAGGCGATCGCTCCCTGGATTCGACGCTGATCCGGCTTGTCGATGCGTCGTAGGGCTTTTTGTGCCGCGGGGCGCACCTCAATCTTGTATCGCACGGGTGTCTGCTTGCTCAGTCGAGCCCGAGGTCGGCCTTGACCTCATCCCAGGGGATGTTGGGGCCCTCCTCGTCCATTGCTGCGTCGTAGGCGGCGATGTCATCCTGGTCCTCCAGCGCCTCGAGCATGCGCTCATAGGCCGCCGGACTGATGAGTACGGCGGCGGTCCGGCCCCGCTTGGTCAGGAAGACGGCGTCCTCGTGCGCCTTGTCCACTAGAGCGGGGAGCTCGGCGCGGGCACGGGACATGGTTACGGTGGTCATGACTGAAATGTACGCTTCGGCAAGCGAGTTGTACAGAGTTCAGCTCGGTTGCCCGCGCCTGCCGACTCCGCCCCGTGAGACAGGACTTCAGGCGTATGAGGCGGTAATCCGCCGGGAGGCGGCATCGACGGTGAGCGTGCCTCCGTGGGGGAGGATCCACTGGGGTCGAGTATGTCCGAAGGGGACTCCTGCGCATACCGGTGCCGCCGTGTTGTAGTGCCGGATGACCTCAAGCGCACTCTGGGTCTGCTCCTGCCGGTATTGCGCACGCGCCTGGGCGTCACGCGAGACCTGGAAGCTGGTTGCGGGCGGCCGGGCCAGCATTACTGCGGCCGCGGCCGCGAGTACCCCGCGTTCTCCCAGAGAGCGCAGCATGCCAGCCACCAGTTCTCGGCCGGGAAGCAACTCGGAGGTTTCCAGTATCAGAACGCAGCCATCAAGGTCTCTGGCGTCTGCATGGATACGCCCTGCGGCGAGGCCGAGCACCAGCACCTCCAAGCATCCGCCCCAGCCGGGCCCGCTGACTGTTGTGGGAGGCCCGTCCCAAAGCCAAGGCGCCGTCTGCTCGCGGGTCCCGTATTCGCTCAGCGCTTGCGGATCGGCCCAGTCCTTGCCGAAGTCCTCCGACTCTCCCGGCTCGGTGACTTCCAGAGTCTCACCCGTCAGCAGTGCCGCACGCAAGGAGGCGCGATGAACGGTGTCGACCTCGGGCCCGGGTCCCAGGTGAACCTGGGTGGCGCCGCCGTGGAAGCTGCACACGCCGTGCTCCCACAGCCACTGGTGCAGGTTGGTGTTGTCCGAGTAGCCGAGCACCGGCTTGGGGTCTTTCAGGACGGGCTCGGAGTTCAGAAAAGGCAGGATGGACACCTGGTCGTCACCGCCCGCGGTGGCGATGATCGCGCGAATGCTCGGATCGGCGAAGGCGGCGTTCAGGTCATCGGCGCGCTCGCGCGCGCCGGCTCCGAGACGGCGGGTCGTGGGGAACTCCACCGGCACCAGGCCGGTTATGGCGTGGAGCCGCTCCAACGCCTGTTCATGGACTGCGGGGCCGATCGCGGGCGCGGCCAGCGACGGCGACAGCACCGCGATCTTGTCACCCGCTTCGGCCTTCCGGGGCCGGGTCAACAAATCCATGCCTGTGAACCATAGCCGGACAAGCACAGGACGGTAAAGGTCCTCGGGGAGGTCCCGGACGGGTCCCTGAATCTGTGGCGTGTCGGCCCTGGTTAATGTCGCTGGCTCTGGAATCGGTGATCGGCGCCACTTAGCGTGGCCTGTATGAGCGCACACGAGATCACCGGGGCAGGAGCCAATACAGAGGCGAAGCCGGAGGTGCGAGCGAGCCGGCCGGGCCTGGGCGGCGCCGTGTTGCGGGTGGCGATCGCCATCGCGGTCATGCTGCTGAGCGCCACGGTGCCGACGCTCGTCATGGCCGTACCGGGCGTCGGATCACTGCTGGACGGGAAGGTCTTCGGGCGGGGGAGCACGGGGCTGCTGGTGGTCTGCCTGGCTGTGCTCGCGATATTGTCCCTGGCGACGGTTTGCGCCTTTATATGCACCCGGCTGCTGAGCACTCGACTGGATCACGCGAGCCCCTCCGATCTGGCAATGCGCCCGAGCCCGCGTGCGCTGGCCTGGTGCGTCGGCATGATCATCACCGCCTTCATGGTCATGGCCCTGGCCGGTGCCGTAGGTGAAGCGCTCGGCATTGCTCGGGAGGAGCCCGCCATGCCGGGCGACACGTGGTGGTCGGCGATCCTGATTCAGATCGCCCTGGGGTTCTTTCTGCAGGGAATCCCCGAGGAACTGGTGTGGCGCGGTTGGTTGTTCCGCTCACTCGGCTCCACCCGGACGGCGGCGGCCGTCTCGGTAGTTGCCTTCACCGTCATGCACCTGATCTCACAGGGCGGCCAGGAGGGATGGGCCGAGCACGTGACTTATCTGGCCATGCCCTTCGGCTTCGGGGCGGCGGCGATGGCTGCACGCTGGGTGTCGGGCTCGACCTGGGCGGCCATCGGTGCCCACGGCGGATTCCATCTCTCCAACCTGTTGGCGGTTAGCACCGGCGTCCCCGTTGACGAGCCGGTCACCTGGGTTGTCATCGGCTGTCTGTGGCTGGTCGCCGGGGCGATCGTGCTGCTTCTGCACAAGACGCGCGCCGGTCGCGCAATGGCGCGGTAGGTGCCTGCACTCAAACGCCAGGCCGGGTGATCTCTGAACGGTAGGCATTCGGACGGCCTTCATCCGTGCGTGAGTCCGAGCTATATCTGGACACGTCTGTCCCGGCGCGAGCCCCCTGGGACCTGGGAGTTCTCTCATCGTCGGGGCGACCGGGCCTCCAGGTGTGTTTCGGACCGCGCCTTGCGACGCGGTCTTGATGTCGATAAACCGTCAACCGATGCTCAGCGGCGGCCGCGCACGTGCACGGCGTCACTGGCCCGCGCCGTCGCCCCGGGTCCGCGGCTCCCGTAGGCTGGGCGGCGGTGCGTGCCGACGACGAGGGCCGCACCCCGGCGCAGTCGGGGGAGCATCGTCGTCGGGGCGCGAGTGAATCCGAGCAACCCCTTTGAAAGGCGTATCAGACCTGTGGCTGAATTCATCTACCAGATGATCAAGGCGCGCAAGGCGCACGGTGACAAGGTCATCCTGGATGACGTCACCATGGCTTTCCTCCCGGGAGCCAAGATCGGCATGGTCGGCCCCAACGGCGCCGGCAAGTCCTCGATCCTGAAGATCATGGCGGGCATCGACCAGCCCTCCAACGGCGAGGCCCGGCTGTCCCCGGGCTACAGCGTCGGCATCCTGCTGCAGGAGCCGCCGCTGAACGAGGAGAAGACCGTGCTCGGCAACGTCGAGGAGGGCGTGGCCGAGATCAAGGGCAAGCTCGACCGGTTCAACGAGATCTCGGCCGCCATGGCTGACCCGGACGCCGACTTTGACTCCCTGATGGCTGAGATGGGCACCCTGCAGGACCAGCTCGACGCCGCCAATGCCTGGGACCTGGACTCGCAGCTGGAGCAGGCCATGGACGCGCTGCGCTGCCCGCCGCCGGACGCCGAGGTCAAGCACCTCTCTGGTGGCGAGCGCCGCCGTGTGGCCCTGTGCAAGCTGCTGCTGGAGGCCCCCGACCTGCTGCTCCTGGACGAGCCCACCAACCACCTCGACGCCGAGTCCGTCCTGTGGCTCGAGCAGCACCTGAAGGCATACAAGGGTGCCGTCATCGCGGTCACCCACGACCGCTACTTCCTGGACCACGTGGCCGAGTGGATCGCCGAGGTCGACCGCGGTCACCTGTACCCCTATGAGGGCAACTACTCCACCTACCTGGAGACCAAGGAGAAGCGCCTGGAGGTCCAGGGCAAGAAGGACGCCAAGCTGGCCAAGCGCCTGAAGGATGAGCTGGAGTGGGTGCGGTCCTCCGCGCGCGGCCGCCAGGCCAAGTCCAAGGCGCGTCTGGCCCGCTATGAGGAGATGGCCGCCGAGGCCGAGCGCACCCGCAAGCTCGACTTCGAGGAGATCCAGATCCCGCCGGGCCCGCGCCTGGGCAACCAGGTCCTGGAGGCCACCAACATCAAGAAGGGCTTCGACGGCCGCACCCTCATCGACAACCTGTCCTTCACGCTGCCGCGCAACGGCATCGTCGGCATCGTGGGCCCGAACGGGGTCGGCAAGACCACGCTGTTCAAGACGATCGTGGGCCTGGAGCCGCTCGACGGCGGCGAGCTCAAGATCGGCAAGACGGTCAAGTTGTCCTACGTGGACCAGACCCGCGCCGGCATCGACCCGAACAAGACCCTGTGGGAGGTCGTCTCCGACGGGCTGGACTACATCCAGGTCGGCCAGGTGGAGATGCCCTCGCGCGCCTACGTGGCCTCCTTCGGCTTCAAGGGCGCCGACCAGCAGAAGCCGGCCGGGGTGCTCTCCGGTGGTGAGCGCAACCGCCTGAACCTGGCGCTCACCCTGAAGCAGGGCGGAAACCTGATCCTGCTGGACGAGCCCACCAACGACCTCGACGTCGAGACCCTGTCCTCGCTGGAGAACGCGCTGCTGAACTTCGCGGGCTGCTCGGTGGTCATCACCCACGACCGCTGGTTCCTGGACCGCGTGGCCACCCACATCCTGGCCTGGGAGGGCACCGAGGAGAACCCGGCCTCCTGGTACTGGTTCGAGGGGAACTTCGCCGCCTACGAGGAGAACAAGGTCAAGCGCCTGGGCGCCGAGGCCGCCCGCCCCCACCGCGTCACCTATAGGAAGCTCACGCGCGACTGAGCCGAGCGGGAAGGCCGCTTGCGGACTTTCCCGAGGCGATGGAGTCGCGTTGCAGGTCGCTGGGCGAACAGGCTTGCGGCACCGCACAGATATGAGGGTGGGGCCACGGATCAATGATCCGTGGCCCCACCCGTTTGCCGTTGAGAGGCGATCAGCCCGGTGTCCGGGGTGTCACCGCGTCACTCGCGGGCGCGGGCGCGCTGGAGAGCAACCGCCCCGGCGATCAGCAGAGAGCCGGCGCCGAGCACCAGCACCAGGCTGTTGGCGCCGGTACGGGCCAGCGAGGGGCGGGCCGGCGTGGTGGCGACAGTGGTCGGCACGACGGGAGCGCCGGTGGTTACGCTGGCGCTTGCCGCCGGCGTTGTGGCCGAGGCAGTGGGCGTTGTCGAGGCGGACTCCTCGGGGGTCGGGGACTCCGACGCGCTCGGGGACTCGCTCGGGGTGGCCGACTCGGTGGGAGTGGCGGAGGGCGACTCGGTGGGAGTCGGCGATTCGCTAGGCGTGGGAGACTCGCTGGGAGTCGGGGACTCACTCGGAGTGGGGGCGGGAACGTTGCCGTTGGCGGACCCGCCGCCGTTACGAAGTACCACGGTGGTGCTCGACTCCAGAGTCTTGCTTACGAGGGTCACCGAGGCGTCGTCGGTCCAGGGGCCGGCGCCGGTGAAGCTCATCGGCAGAATGACGCGAGCAAACTGACCGGCGGGAATCACGACGGTACCCGTCATGGTGGTGTCGGTGCAGCTGGTGACCGTCACCTGTGCGGTGGTCCCACCAGTGGGGTCACCCCACACATTTCGGCCCGTGTAGGAGTAGGCGGAGGCGTCACAGGTGAAAGCCTGGTTCGGAGAGGTCAGCGTGTCGGCCCAGTCCACCGTCACGGAACCGGCTCCTGCGGCCAGCTCCTCGGTGATGGTCGGGGTCTGGATGGTGACGCTCCCGGAGCTCACGCCGTTGGCGTCGGGAGTCGGGGCAGAACCGAACTTGCTGACATAGTTCGGCATTTCGGTGCAGTTGCCCACGCAAACGCCGATGGGGGCCTCAACAGTCGTGGTCTTCCCATTGGTGTTGAATGTCAGTGTCTCGGTGGTGCTGGGGGTGATCACGCTGGTGAGTCGGGTGTCGAGCCAGCCGGACAGCGAGACGTCGTGGTGGGACTCAACGTAATCGGTCAGAGTGATGACCACCTGACCCGGCGTGCCGTCCTCGCTGCCCATGTATGTCATGGTCGCTGCGGTGGCGCCGTCCTCGGTGTTGAGGTTCCAGGTGGTGCCGGAATCGAACCGAAGCTGCTCGGGAACGCTGATGGTGTATGCCTGACCGGCGCAGTGGCCGTCCTCGAGATCGAGGGAGAACTGGAGTTTCAGCATTTCCCAGGCGACCGCCGCGTTCTCGGCGGACACTGGCTCATCGTTTTTGAGGAGTGAGATGTCAGGGGTCTCGGTTGTAGCGGTGCAATTGCCTTCAGCGGCACGTGCCGTGGTGTGGAACGCCGCGGGGACGATCATCGCCAGGGCCAGTGCTCCCAGGGCGAGCACAGCCAGAAGACGCGAAGCTGCGCGGGAGCGCATGATGCTCCTTTCTTAGGCGGGCAAGGGGAGTTGACGAACAACGGGACCGGCTGCCGAGAACGCAAACACCCCCGCCCCGACGCTCACGGGTGTGAGGAGGGCGGCGGTGGAGCTCCGCAGCAGCAGGTTTCAGTTGCGCATCATACCTGCGGAAAGGGTCCTTCAACGGCGTTTTCGGTCCGATCTTGGTTGTAGCCTGTTGCGTTTGTCACCGTTTCCCTGGAATGTCGTTTGCTAGTGCAGCGCAGGGATTCCCGTGTGGAGGGGAGTGGTCCCCGACGTGCAGGGCGTGCAGGGTCAGGCCGAGGCGTCCGGAATCGGCCCGCCGTCGTCGCCCTCGGCCAGGCGAATCGCCCAGTCGCCGCTGCCATGCGCGGTGGCGGTGGGGGTGCGGATCATGCCCTCCTGAGCGATGGTGGAGACCAGCCGCCCGGAGGAGTCGAACACCTCGGCGCGGGCCATGGAGCGCCCGCCCTGGGAGGTGGGGGAGTCCTGCACGAACAGCAGCCAGTCGCCCGCATCCACATCCCGGTGGAACCACTGGGCGTGGTCCAGGGTCGCCAGGCTCATGCCCTCGCTGCGCCAGGACAGGCCCTGACTGCGCAGTGCCGGCTCCAGCATGACCTGGTCACACATGTAAGTCAGCAGCGCCCGGTGCACGGTCTGGCTGGCCTCCGCCGGAATCGCGCCGCGCGAGCGCACCCACAGATGCTGACGGCCCTCAACCCGTCTTCCCGGGCGCAGGTAGATATTGCCCTCCACGTGGCGGATGTCGAAGGCGGTGGTGCGGCCCAGGAACTTGGCCACCGGATGATCGATGGAGCGGAAGATCTCCAGGGCGCTGATCAGCTCCTCCGGACGCGGCACGTCCGGCGCCTCCAGCTGCACCTCCGTACCCTCCTGCTGCTCCTGGAAGGAGGAGACCATGGTCAGGATCGGCACGCCGTCCTGAGTCGTGGTGGTGCGACGCTGGGAGAACGAGCGGCCATCGTGCATCCGCTCGACGTCGAAGCGCAGCGTCTGGCCCGGTTTGCCGCCGCGCATGAAGAATGCGTGCACCGAGTGCGGTTGGCGGGGGCCGTCACCGTCGTCGACCATGGTGGCGGCCGCCGCCAACAGGCCCTGGGCGACGACCTGCCCGCCGTAGATCCGTCCGGAGATCTGGGGCAGCGAGGAGCCGATGAACGCCTCCACCCCGTCCCCCGCGCCGGACACCTCCTCCAGAGCGAGGATTCGTGTTACCGAACCCAGTGGTTCGGTGCTGGCGGGGGGAACGGGGTATGGGTGCGTCAAAGACCGAACTCCTCCAGGATCGGCAGCTCGGCGCGCACCGCCTGCCGGGCCTCGTCTCCGGTGGCCGAGGCGGTGGCGATTCCGGCGAGCCGCTGGCACTCGGCCAGGTCCACCGTCTTCAGGACCGCGTCGACGTCGGGCAGGGCGCGGGCGGTCATGGACAGGCTGGCCACGCCCAGGCCCACCAGCACCGTTGCCAGCGCCGGATCCGCGGCGGCCTCACCGCATACGCCGACCGGGCGCCCGTGCGGGGCGGCGCCGTCGCAGGCCTGCTTGATCAGGCGCAGAACGGCCGGCTGCCAGGCGGTGGACAGGTCGGCCAGCGAGGAGAGCAGACGGTCGGCCGCCATGACGTACTGGGTCAGGTCATTGGTGCCGATCGAGGCGAAGTCGGCGTACTCGAACATCTTGTCTGCCATGATCGCGGCCGAGGGCACCTCAATCATCATGCCCGCGGTCTTAAGGCCGTAGGAGCGGGCCTTCTCGGTGAAGGCCTTGGCCTCCTCCACCGTTGAGATCATGGGGGCCATGACCCATACCTTGGCCTCGGTCTCGGCCTCCGCCTTGGCCAGGGCCTCCAACTGGTGGTCGAGCACCTCCGGGTCGCGGCGCGTGGTGCGGTAGGCGCGAACGCCCAGGGCCGGGTTGGCTTCGGTGGCGTCGGTGAGGAAGGGCAGGGGCTTGTCGGCGCCGGCGTCGAGGGTGCGCACAACCACCTTCTTGCCCGGGAATGCCTCCAGGACGGCCTTGTATGCCTCGACCTGGTCGTCGACGCTCGGCTCCTCGGGCTGGTCCAGGAAGCAGAACTCGGTGCGGAACAGGCCCACGCCCATGGCGTTGGCCTCCGCGGCGGAGCGCGCAGCAGCGCCGTCGCCGACGTTGGCTAGCAGCTGCACCTCGTGGCCGTCCTTGGTAGCGCCGTCCCCATTGAACACGCGTACGCGGCTGGCCAGCTCACGGGCGCGACGCAGCTGATCCTCGCTCGGATCAACCACGATCGTGCCCTTGGTGCCGTCCACCAGGACGATGTCGCCATCGTTCAGCTGGTCGGTGACGGCGGAGCCGGTGCCCACGATGGCGGGCATGCCCAGGGCGCGCGCCAGGATCGCGGTGTGGGAGGTCGGTCCGCCCTCGGAGGTGACGAAGGCGACTACCTTCTCCGGGTCCAGCAGGGCCGTGTCGGCCGGGGCGAGGTCTTCGGCCACCAGCACGAAGGGCTCGGGCAGGCGGGGGATGCCGGGCATGGGGGAGTCGGTCAGCACTGCGACGATGCGATCGCGCACATCCTGAACATCGCGCGTGCGCTCGGCCATGTAGCCGCCGAGGGACTCCAGCATGGAGGCGAGCGTCCCGGCGGCCTCCCACACGGCCCGCTCGGGCACCAGGCGACGCTCACGGACCATGGCCTGTGCGGAGGAGGTCAGGGTGGGGTCGGCGGCCATCTGCGCGGTGGTCTCCAGGAGGGTGCGGCCATCGCCCTTGGCCTCGGCCGCGGACAGCTCAAGGCCCTTCTTAACGGTCTGTGCGGCCGCCGCGATGCGGTCGCACTCCTTGTCGATGTCCCGGCTCGGTTCCAGGGTGGCGATCTCGGGTTCGGCGATGCCGGGCGCCATGCGGGCGACGGGCCCGGCGACGAGTCCGGGGCTCACGCCGATGCCGGTAAGAGAGGTGGGGGTTGCGGCGGACGGGGCCATACGGTGCTCCTCAACAGCGATGGAGACGGGTGTCACGGCTCATTGTGCACCGACTTGGTGCTTCGGGGAGCGATTCTGCCATCGGATGAATGACGATTGACAGCCGGGGGATGGTGCGGAGGCGGTCTGTGTGGCTCGTGGAAGCAGCTGCTCAAGCGCCGGGCGACGGCGGGGTTGGGCGGAATCGCCTCCGATCGGTGTCCCCGGCAATGCGCACTCGCGCCGTGAACTGCGATAAAGTGACGTCGAGCACGAAGTACAACGAGGAGTACGCATGAGCACTGCAGCTGAGATCATCGCCGGCCTGGGCGGGCGCGAGAACATTTCTGACCTGGAGCCCTGCATCACCCGCCTGCGGGTCGAGGTAATTGATCAGGACAAGGTCGACGAGGAGGCCCTGCGCGCCACCGGCGCCTTCGGCGTGGTCCGCTCCGGCCGGGTGGTCCAGGTGGTGGTCGGCCCCACGGCGGACGCGATTGCCCAGGAAATCGCTGAGCTCGACTGATCTGGGGTGGCCGGGGCGGGCACGCTCCGGCCGCCGTCGACGTGTCTCGTTCGACTTGGTTCGGTACGGGCGGGACGAGGCGGCCGACATGCGGCGTGGGCGACTGGCGTCGGCGCGGATCGTATGAAACGCTTGCTGCAAGAGATGTTCCTGTCGGCCGAGCCGACCGCGCAGTCGCCTAGGCGGGCAGGCGGGGCATCGTTTGAAACAACCTTCCCGCGCCCCATGCAATCGGGGACGCCCTCGCGCGCACGCGCGACCGAGCACAAGGCTGAACCGCAATGACCGAATCCACTGCCGCATCCGATCTCCCTGACGAGCGACTCAAGCAGCTCGCCGAGGCCCACGGGGTATCCACCGAGTACTGGGACTACCACGGCAACCTGGCCGCGCCCTCCCGCACCACGCTGGTTGCCGTGCTGGCGGCCCTGGGCGTCAGGGCCGGTGATGCCCAGGAGGTTGAGGACTCCCTGCGCGAGGCCGAGGTCGCCCCGTGGCGGCGCACCCTGCCGCCAACCGTGGTGGTGCGTGCCGGTGTGCAGGCGACCGTCCCGGTGCACGTGCCCGACGGCGCCCATGTCCAGGTGCACATCAGCCTGGAGGAGGGCGACACCCTGCAGCTGCTCCAGGCCGACGACTGGACCGCCCCACGTGAGGTGGACGGCGTTCTGACCGGGCAGGCCTCCTTCGTGATTCCCGACGACCTGCCTCTGGGCTGGCACACGATCATCGCGGACGTCGACGCCGTTCCGGCCGGTAAGGGCGCCTACTCGGCGACCGCCGCCCTGGCCGTCACGCCGGATCACCTCGACCTGCCCGCCTCCCTGGGCGGCCGCGGCTGGGGCGTGATGGCCCAGCTGTACTCCATCCGCTCCCGCGGCTCCTGGGGGATCGGCGACGCCGACGACCTCACCGAGCTGGCCGGGTTCCTGGGCGACGAGGGCGCCGACTTCCTGCTCATCAACCCGATGCATGCCGCTGAGCCCGTCGGCCCCATGACCCCCTCGCCCTACCTGCCGGTCACCCGACGCTTCGTCAACCCCATCTACATCCGCCCCGAGAACATCCTGGAGGTCTCCCGACTGTCGGGGCCGCGCCGCTCGCTGGTGCAGTGGGCGTATGAGGAGGTCGCCGACGCGAACCTCACCGCCGACGCCATCGATCGCGACGCCGCCTGGAAGGCCAAGCGCGAGGCGCTGGAGGTCATCTTCGCCGCGGGCCGCTCCCGGTCCCGGCAGCGCGACTTCGAGCGCTTCCGCGCCGAGCAGGGACAGGGGCTGGAGCGCTTCGCCCTGTGGTGCGCGCTCATGGAGAAGTACGGGAGCTTCGAGGACTGGCCCGACACCCTCAGGGACGCCACCAGCGCCTTCGTCGCCAACGAGGCGCGCACGCTCGCCGATCGCATCGACTTCTACGCGTGGCTGCAGTGGATCGTCGATGAACAGCTGGGCCGTGCCCAGGCCGAGGCGAAGGCTGCGGGCATGAGCCTCGGGCTCATGGACGACCTCGCGGTCGGTGTGCACCCCAGGGGTGCGGACGCCTGGGCCGAACCGGACGCCTTCGCTCCCGGCGTCGGGGTCGGTGCCCCGCCGGACATGTACAACCAGCTGGGACAGAACTGGTCTCAGCCGCCGTGGAACCCGGTTCGGCTGGCGGAGACCGCATATGCCCCGCTGCGGGAGATGGTCGGCACCGTGCTGCGGCACGCCGGCGCGCTGCGCATCGACCACGTCATCGGCCTGTTCCGGCTGTGGTGGATCCCCGACGGCCTGCGCGCCGACCAGGGCGCCTACGTGCGCTACGACCACGAGGCGATGATCGGCGTCGTCCTGCTGGAGGCCCACCGGGCGGGCGCCGTCATCATCGGCGAGGACTTGGGCACCGTGGAGCCGTGGGCGCGCGAGTACCTGGCCAGCCGCGGTGTGCTGGGCACCTCCGTGCTCTGGTTCGAGAAGCAGGAGGAGGACGGCATACCGCTGGAGCCGGGCGCCTACCGGCACCTGGCGCTGTCCACCGTCAACACCCACGATCTGCCGCCCACCGCCGGATACCTGGCCGACGAGCACGTGACCCTGCGGGAGCGGCTGGGCCTGCTCACCGAGCCCATCGAACAGGTGCGCACCGAGGCCCGCATTGAGCGCGAGCGCATGCTGACCCGGCTGCGTGAGCACGGATTGCTGGGGGAGAACCCCTCGGAGCGTGAGACCGTTGAGGCGCTGTACCGCTATGTGGTACGCACGCCGTCGGCGCTGGTCGGGGTGGCGCTGGTCGACGGCGTCGGCGAGCGCCGTGCGCAGAACCAGCCCGGCACCGACCAGGAGTACCCCAACTGGAAGATGCCGCTCGCGGACGGATCGGGCGAGGTCGTCCTGGTCGAGGACCTGCCGGACAATGTGCGCCTGGCCAGCCTGCTGACCTCCGTGCGGGAGGAGTTCCGCAGCTGAGCCTCGAGGGACCAGGCAATACGTAGTACGTGTCGGGGGCGGTCGTCATGGCGACCGTCCCCGACACGTACCGGCACCGGTTGCGAAGACGCTCGGGGTGCCGGTCAGTCGTCCCAGGTGAACAGGGGCGCCCCGGCGGCCACGCGGGCGCCCACGGCGCTGGGCGTGAGCTGTGAGGGCTTCGCCTGCAGCCCGATCACCGGCACGATCGGACTACGGCCGCCGGCCTCGACGGCGGCCGGGCACCAGGTGACCACCGGGTCGCCGGCGGTTACCCGGTCCCCCTCGGCGGCGTGCAGCGCGAAGCCGGCACCGCCCAGCTCCACCGTGTCCAGGCCCAGGTGCACCAGTACGTCGCGGCCCCCGACGCCGGTCACGATGAAGGCGTGCGGGTGGAGCTTGGCGATCGTCCCGCTGACGGGCGCGAGCGCGATGACCTGCCCACCGCCGGCGCGGTCCGGGTCGACGGCGAGTCCGGGGCCGAGCATGCCGCCGGCGAAGACGGGGTCCGGCACATCCGCGGCGGCCAGCACGGTTCCGGCCAGCGGTGCGGCCACTATCAGGCTCATAGCGGTTCCTCCAAGATCTCGTGCCGAGGCCCCTCAGCCCGCGACGGGCCGGGAACAGGCCTGAACGCTCAGCACCCGCCGGGTGTCGTCCAGGTTCTCCTGCACGATCCGGCGGAAGGCGGCGGGCGCGTCCGCGTGGGCGGCGAGCCAGTCCTCCAGCGCCGCCGCCGGGTCGACGTCGGGCAGGCCCACGGTGGCGCAGGACCACAGCCGGTACAGCAGGTTCTCGGCCATGTGGAAGGTGCGCGAGCTCCAGATGCCGTCAGCCTCCTTGACGTACTCGGAGACGTAGGGGACGAGCAGCTCGGGGGCGCGTTCGACCATGCTGAATCCGGCAAGCATCTTCACCTGCGTCTCATTGGGCAGGGCGGCGTTGTCGACCAGCTCGCGCCACGCGGCGGCCTTCGCCTCCGGCGTGGGCACGGCGGCACGTGCCTGGGCGGCGCGCTCGCGGCCGGTAGTGGTGCGGTCGCCCGCCTCCTCGGCGGCGATCTCCGGCTCGCCGCAGCGGCCGGCGGCGACCAGGCCCACCAGCAACTCCCAGCGCAGGTCCTGGTCCACCACCAGGCCCGGTAGCGCGGCGGAGCCGTCCAGCCAGGCGGCGACGGCGTCGAGCTGGGCGGGGGTGGCGGCGTGGGCGGCGACGGCGCGCACCAGCTGCAGCTGCTTGTCACTGCCCGCCTCGGCGGCGCGCGCCAGGTCGAGCAGCGTGTCGGTGGTGGCCGTGGCCGCGTCCCGGCGCACGGACGGCGGCAGGTAGGTCGACAGGCAGGTCGCCACCCGCGCCAACAGCCCCTGCACGACGCTGGAATGCGTCTCGGTGCGCAGCGCCCGCAGCGCCGCGGCGAGGAAGTCAGCCGCCGGGAACTCTGCGTCACGCACCATGTCCCAGGCGCTGGCGACCAGCAGCGAGCGCGGCAGCGAGGTGGTGAAGGCGTCCACGTGCTGCAGGCCGGTGGCGAGCGAGGCATCGTCCAGGCGCACCTTGGCGTAGGTCAGGTCCTCGTCGTTCAGGAGGAGGACGTCGGGGCGGGCGGTGCCGACCAGTTCGGGTACCTCGGCGCGCTCTCCGGTGACGTCGAGCTCGATGCGGCCGGTGCGCTCGAGGATCTGCTCCTGCGCGCCGAGGGAGTAGGAGCCCAGCACCACCCGGTGCGGGCGCTGCGAGGCGGGGGAGCCGGCCGGGATCTCCTGCAGAACGGCCGCGGAGGTGATCACGCCGTCGGCGCCGGTTTCCAGCTCCAGGCGCAGCGTGGTCACGCCCGCCTCCTGCAGCCAGACCCGCGTCCAGGCCGACAGGTCGCGGCCGGAGACCCGCTCCAGCTCGCCGAGCAGGTCGGCGAGGGTGGCGTTGGCGTAGGCGTGGGCCGCCAGGTAGTTCTTGATGCCGGCGAAGAAGGACTCGCGCCCCACGTAGGCTACCAGCGCCGACAGCACGGAGGCGCCCTTGGCGTAGGTGATGCCGTCGAAGTTGACCTCCACGTCGTGCAGGTCGTTGATGTCCGCGGCGATCGGGTGGGTGGAGGAGAGCTGATCCTGGTTGTAGGCCCAGTTCTTCTCCAGCACCTGGAAGGTGGTCCAGGCGTCCGTCCAGCGGGTGGCCTCGGCGACGGCGAGCGTGGAGCAGTACTCGGCGAAGGACTCGTTCAGCCACAGGTCGTCCCACCACTTCATGGTGACCATGTCCCCGAACCACATGTGCGCCAGCTCGTGGAGGATGGTCTCGGCGCGGCGCTCGACGCGCGCCTGCACGGGCCGGGAGCGGAAGATGTAGTCGTCGCGGTGGGTGACTATGCCGGCGTTCTCCATGGCGCCGGCGTTGAACTCGGGCACGAAGGCCTGGTCGTACTTGGTGAAGGCGTACGGGGTGCCGAACAGCTCCTCGTAGTAGGCGAAGCCGCTCTTGGTGATCGACAGGATCTCCTCGGCGTCCATGAACGCCTCCAGGCTCTTGCGGCAGTACACGCCCAGGGGGACGGTGCGGCCGTCGGGGGCGGTGTAGACGTCGGTGGCGCCCACATAGGGGCCGGCGACGATCGCGGTGATGTAGGAGCTGATGCGCTCGCAGGGGGCGAAGGCGAAGGTGTGCGTGCCGGGGGCCGCCGGTACGGGCACGGGGGTGGGGGAGTTGGACAGGACCGTCCAGCCGTCGGGAACGGTGACGGTGAAGCGGAAGGTCGCCTTCAGATCGGGCTGCTCGAACACGGTGTACACGCGGCGGGCGTCGGGCACCTCGAACTGGGTGTACAGGTAGGTCTCGCCGTCTGCCGGGTCGGTGAAGCGGTGCAGCCCCTCGCCGGTGTGCATGTAGGCGCAGTCGGCGACGACGGTCAGCTCGTTGTCCGCGCGCAGGTCCGCCAGCGCGATACGCGAGTCTGCGAACACCTGGCTCGGGTCCAGCTCGGTGCCGTTGAGCGTCACCGCGTGGACGACCGGGGCGATCAGGTCGATGAAGGTGGAGGCTCCCGGGTCGGCGGTGAAGCGGACCGTCGTGGTGGAGCGGAAGGTCGCATTGGTGGGGTCGGCGGCGCCGGACAGATCGAGGACGATGTCGTAGCTGTCGGTGGAGACGACGGCGGCGCGTGCCACTGCCTCCTCGCGGGTGAGGTTCTGACCGGGCACGAAAGCTCCTTCGGTGTGGTGAAACGGTAAGCCCGCCGCCCGCGGGGTGGGCGGGGCAACTGCTTGCGGTGATTGTCGCACCGGGTGCATGAGCATTGAAATCCTGCAGGCTGGTGACTCCGGATCCCCCGAGGGAGCGAAGATCACTGTGATCGGTCTGATCGCCTAACTGTTTCATAACGGATCGTTACTCGCATCTTGTGTGCCAAAGATGATCGGTGCGATCATTTTCTTACCAGCGCCAGCCGCAGTGAAGCGGGGCGCCTTCAACGAGGAAGTTGTGGTCACATGAACAGCCTTCGATTCAAATCACTCGCCGCACTGTGCGTCGGCACCCTGGCGACGGGGCTTCTCGCCGCCTGCTCACCCGCAGATGACGCCGGTTCGGATGCTGGAGCGGGCGGGGTCGATGTCGTGTCCCTGGTGGATGCGGATGGCAAGACACCCATCGAGGACATTGAGAACGAGCTCGGAGCCCCGACGGCCGGCTCGGACATCCGGTTGTGCTACATCACCAGAACCCTATCGAACGAGTACTGGAGCTTCGAACGCGATGGTTTCGAACAGGCGGCGCAGGAGTACGGCGTCGAGTACGAGACCTATGCGGTCACCGACGAGGCCTCCATCACCGAGCAGTTGGACAAGGCCCAGTCGGCGATGAAATCGGGCTGCTCGGCGATCCTGGCGTCCCCGATCTCAGCCACAGCGCTGGATTCCGTCTTCGAGGACGCGATCGGGAAGGGCATCCCTGTCATCATCCTGAACGATGCCGCGAGCAGTGTGAAGGGCACCGTCTACGTCGGACCCGACGCCACGACGATCGGTGCCACCGCCGCGGCGTACATCGCGGAGAAGCTTCCGAACGGTGGAAAAGTCGCCATGATCGAGGGAGATCCGGGGTCCTCCAACGCCCAGAACCGCGGCACGGGCTTCCGGGAGACGCTTGAAGCGGACTATCCGAACATCGAGCTGGTTGCTTCGACCACCGCCAAATGGGACACGGCACTGGCAAAGGACACTGCTGCGGGGATGCTCACCGCCAATGACGACTTGGCGGCCATCTATTGCCAGAACGACACCATGGCCCTGGGCGCGATGTCTGCTATCCAGGAGAAGGGGAAGCAGGGGGAGGTCATCCTGGTGGGAACCGACGGCATCCCCCAGGCCAAGACCGAGATCGCGAATGACAACGGGTACACGGCGACTGTCTCCGAGCGTCCGACCACAGAGGGCAGCAGCGGCGTCAAGGTGGCGCTGTGGATGCTCGCGGGGGAAAAGGTTCCCGCGTTCGTAGATGTTCCCGCCTTCATCGTGGATGAGGCGAACGTGAACGACTATCTGACCGGCATGCCGTGAGCAGTCCGGAGATGCGATCATGAGTTCTTCGGAGCCGCTGCTACGGGTCGAGGGGATCCGAAAGCAGTTCCCAGGGGTGCTGGCCCTGGCCGACGTGTCCTTCGAGCTGCATCATGGGGAGGTCCTCACACTCGCAGGCGAGAACGGCGCGGGCAAGAGCACATTCCTGCGTATCCTCAGCGGATCACTGCGTCCGGACCGCGGACGGCTGTCCATTGAGGGCACGGTCCGTAGCGAGTACACCCCTGAGTCCGCACGGCGTGACGGCATTGTCATCGCTCATCAGGAACCCGCCATTGTTCCTCAGCTCACGGTGGAGCAGAACATACTCATCGGATTGGGGCGCGCCGCCCGCAGAGCCGCGTCAGGCGCCGTGTCGGCCGCGATGAGCGACGTGCGCCGCATGGGGTTCGCGTTCGGTGCCGACCGGCCCATGAGGACTCTGAGCCCGGCCGAGAGGCACGCCTTGACGATCGCCAGGGCCTTCGCCTTCGGCGCGAGAATCGTGGCGCTCGACGAGCCTACGACCGCGATGGTGGAGCAGAACGCCACCGCCGTGATCGAACGTGTTCGGCAGCTGGCTCACGAGAAGAACATCGGCATCCTCTTCGTCTCCCACAAGATGAACGAAGTCATGAGGATCTCCGATCGGGTGGTCGTTCTGCGCGACGGTCGGGCGAGCTTTGACGAGAGGATCACCAACACGACATCCCGCGACATCGTTCGGGCGATGGTGGGGCGTGAGTTGCTCGACTATCAGCGTCCCAAGCGTGATCTTGAGGGTAGTGCGGTGCTGTTGTCTGTCGACGACGCCACTCATCCGAAGGGAGTCGGCCCTGTCTCCTTCGCCGTACGCGGCGGGGAGGTCGTGGGGATCTCCGGACTTGTCGGCTCTGGTCGTACCGAACTGCTCAGAGCGATCGTTCACGCGGATCCGCGCACGGAGGCGAAGGTGGGGATCGCCGGACGCGTCCGGCGCATAAGGAGTCCCGAAGACGCGAAGCGCGCGGGCATTGCCTTCATTCCCGAGGACAGGAAGAACCAGGGGCTGGTTCTGCTGACCTCTGCATACGAGAACTTCGCACTGCCGAATGGTGCGATGATGGGATCCCGAATGGGGACTGTTTCCCCGCGCAAACAGGTGGCGGCGGCGACGAAGCTGTCTGCCTCCGTCGACCTGAAACCCAGGAACGTCAGGGCCAAGGCGCGGGACTTCTCCGGCGGCAACCAGCAGAAGATCGTTCTCGGCAAGTGGCTTACTACCAATGCCCGTGTCTTCCTCTTCGACGAGCCGACGAAGGGGGTAGATGTCGGAGGGCGCGCTGAGATATACGCGCTCATCGATGACCTGACGCGTCAGGGCTGCGCCGTCGTCGTCGTGTCCTCCGACATGCCCGAGATCATCGCGCTCAGCGACCGCGCCCTCGTCATGAGGGAGGGGCGAGTGGTCGACGAGTTCTCGGGCAATGACATCACCGAACAAAACCTCGTCGCAGCCGCAGTCGGTGTCGATGACGATGCCGCCTGACGCGATGGCCCAACCTCTGGAATGAGAACGGATATGAACAGTATCAGCAGCGCCGTAGCAGCCTGGCGCTCCCGCATCAACGCTCAGGCGTTCACCATCGCGATCGCCGCCCTGGTGATCTACCTGGGGTTCGGCATACTCAACCCCCGGTTCCTGGGACTCGACAACCTGCGAGATGTCGCCATCTCTGCCTGCGTGAACGGTCTCATCGGCCTGGGCATGACCTTCGTCATCATCACCGGCGGCATCGACCTGTCGGTGGGCTCAATAGCGAGCCTGTCGGGCATGGTCAGTGCGGCGCTCATGGTCAACCAGGGAATGAACCCGTACCTGGGTTTCCTGGTCGGTCTCGTGGTCGGTGCGCTATGCGGTTTGGTCAATGGAGTTCTGGTGGCACTCGTGCGGCTACCACCATTCATCGCGACTCTGGGAACCATGTCGATATTTCAAGGCTTGGCGTACGTCGTGACCGACGGTTTGCCCGTGTACAACATACCCAAGCCATTCGTCATGATTCTGAACTCGCGAATCATGGGCGTGCCCACCTCGGTAGCGGCCGTCGCCATCTGCGCAATCATCTGCTGGTTCCTGCTCCGGCGCACCGTGTTCGGGCAGAACGTGATCGCAACGGGCGGCAGTGAGGAGACCGCCTGGCTCTCCGGAGTCAACGTCGCCCGCGTCAAGATCATGGTGTATATCCTGGCCGGCACCTTGTCCGGCCTGGGAGGGATGGTGGTCGTTGCCCGCATCTCGGCGGCACAGTCGGAGGCGGGGGCTCCCTACCAGATGACGGCGATCGCCTCCTCCGTGATCGGCGGCGCCAATCTGATGGGCGGCGAGGGCAGCATCGGGGGGACGATTATCGGCGCGCTGATTCTCGGTGCATTGACCAATGGCCTCGTGCTTCTCAGCGTCCCGAGCTTCTACGAGCAGATCGTCACCGGCCTCGTAGTGGTCGTCGCGGTCACCTTCGACCAAGTAGGGAAGAACTGGCCGGCCATGAGGCGCGGCACCAAGCGGCCCAAGCAGCTGGACGGGTCAACGGACGGAGCTCGAGAACCGGGGCTGCCGACCAGCGTGCCCGCAACGGAGGCGGACGCTTCAGGGGTCGACCATGATTGACGTGCCGGTAGTCGACGCGCACCACCACCTGTGCCGGCTCAGTGACGGTTATCCCTGGCTCAGTGGGGAGCCCATTCCGCGGTACCACGGCGACGACACGGCCCTGCGCCGCGACTACTCCATGGAGGACTACCGCGCAGACTGCGCCGGGATACCTGTGTGTGCGTCGGTTGTGGTGGAGAACGGTGCCGCCTCGCCGCTGCGCGAGGCGGAGTGGGTGGACGGGGTGCTCGCCGGCACTAACAGCGTGCAAGTCGCGAAGGCTGATCTGTTGGACCCCTCTGTGCCGGCACTGCTGGAGGAATATGCGGGGTTCTCGACCATTCGGGGAGTGCGGGACATCCTCAACTGGGATCCGGATCCCTATTACAGTCATCGTGCCCGTGACGGAATCATGAACGAGTCCGCGTGGCGAGAGAACTTCGCCAGGCTCGAGTCGTTGGGATTGTCCTTCGACCTCCAGATCTTTCCCAGGCAGCTGGTCGACGCGGCACGGTTGGCGGATGCGTTCCCGTCTACGCGAATCGTTCTCGATCACCTCGGGATGCCCATTTACCGCAACGCGGAGTATCTGCGGAACTGGGGGAGAGGGCTGCGTGAGCTCGCCCGGCGCGAGAACGTCTTCGTCAAGCTCTCCGCACTGGGGACAACGGATCACCACTGGACTGAGGAGTCGATAAGGGGGCCACTGCTGACGGCGATTGACGCGTTCGGAGTCAAGCGGTCGATGTTCGGCAGCAACTTCCCCGTCGATTCGCTCTACTCGGATATGCGGACGCTGTTCTCCGCATTCGCCGCAGTGGTCGCGGACTTCTCCGACGGCGAGCGGCGCCGGCTGTTCGCTGGCACAGCGACCGACTTCTACCGCATGGACGGTGGGAGACTCCAGAGATCGGTACAAGCAGGACATGGGGTCGGGGGGAGTGCAGGCCCTGGTGCGGATGCACTGATGGAACAGGATAAGTGATATGGACTACTCGGCTAGAATAAACTCATACATAAAACAGGGCGTGAGTGTTGAGGGAGCGCTCGCCGCGATAGCTGCGGTGGACGGCGTCGGGTACGTCGACCTCAACTACCCCGAGCACTTTGCGGACGGGCTCGACGTCGTTAGCGAAGCGCTTAAGCAGCATGGTCTGAAACTTAACTCGATCGCGGTTAGGTTCCGGAGCAGGTTCCGGGCCGGAGAGTTCACGGGGCCGTTGGCGGAGATCGCCGACGACGCTTATGCTCTGGTCGGTACCGGCGTAGATGTCGCGAGATTCCTCGGTAGCGACCTGGTCACCCTGTGGCTCGGGTACGACGGCTACGACTACGCCTTCCAGAAGGACTTCGTGAGTGCAACGGACCGGCTTGTGGATGTATACCGGCGGCTCGCCGACGAGCACCCTGACATGCGGTTCAGCATCGAGTACAAGCCCTATGAGGAACGCGTTCACACCATGATCCCCAGTAGCGGCTTCGTCCTCTACCTGCTTGAACGCATCGAACGCCCCAACGTGGGTGCAACTCTGGACTTCTGCCACATGATCATGGCACGCGACTACCCGGCGCACGCCGCGGCACTTCTGCTCGCGGCGGGCAGGCTCTACGGGATTCATCTCAATGACGGGTACGGGGGTAGCGATGACGGCATGATCGTTGGATCCGTCCATCTGTGGGAGACCCTGGAGCTGCTGTACTGGCTCAGGCGCGGCGGGTACCAGGCGCCGATCTACTTCGATACCTTCCCGGTGCGGGAGGATGCGGCGGGTGAACTAAGCGCAAACGTGGCGGCGACGAACAGGCTGCTGAAACTGTTGGAGAGCCGGGACGGGGAGCACATCCAGGAGGTTATCGAGTCTCAGGACGCGCTCCTGGGGGCGGCGCTGCGGTTGGAACTGTTGGGAGGAGGTCGGCAATGACTGCACCCACATCAACAAATCCGAATGTCACGGTCGTGGGCAGCCTCAACACGGACTTTACGGTGAGGGTGGAGCGACTGCCCAGGCCGGGAGAGACGCTCTGTGTGCCCGACGCAGTGATGAGCTTCGGTGGGAAGGGCGCCAACCAGGCGGTCCAGCTTGCCCGACTTGGACTTCCGGTGACCTTCGTCGGGGCAGTGGGTGCCGATGACCGCGGACGCGAATACGTCGACAGGCTGAAGCTGCTGGGTATGGAGATGCACGTCGCCCGGATCGATGGTGCAGCGACGGGTCTGGGCTTCGTTCACTGCATGCCGGATGGAACTGTGTCCTCCACCGTGATCGCCGGTGCCAACGCCCGCGTCACGGCGGCGATGATCGATGAAGCGCTCACCGAGGCGCCGCGGCCCGCGCTGATACTGACACAGAACGAAGTCCCGACCGATGCCGTCGTTGCGGCGGGACGCTGGGCGCGTAGGCATCAGGTTCTCGCCGTGATCAACGCTGCGCCTCATGTCTCGAACGGCGATGAACTACTCGGGCTCTTCGACTACTTCATCGTCAATGAGGAGGAGGCGCTGGGGTATGCGGGCCGGAACCGGGCCCCGCAGGACGTCGCGGGTTGGCTCGGACTGGCGGAGGGGCTGCGGAGGATCGCCCCGAACGTGGTCATCACCCTGGGCGCCCAGGGAGCCGTGTATGCGGGTCCGGGAGGCGTACTGGTGGTGCCGGCGCGCCGGGTCGATGCGGTGGACACGACCGGTGCGGGTGACTCCTTCGTGGGCGCCCTCTGTGGCGCCCTGGCCACAGACGAGACCATCGAACACGCGCTGGAGTGCGCAGCCCGCGCCGGCGCCATGACGACTCTGGGAGTAGGCGCTCAGGAGAGTATGCCGGAGGCGGGCCAAGTGTTCGGGGCAGCCGCGGCCGGGGCGGGCTGACCGACCAGACCCGCAGGGACCGATCCGAGCGATCAAGAAGCTGACATGGGCCCATCTCTGTGGGACAAAAGACCCACTGTCGGCTATCTCGAACGATCGAAGCGATCGAAAAAACGATCGAATAGATCGATCTGGGTTGACGCATCGGCTCGAGCGGGACGATCATGGCGTTGTTCGAACGATCGAAACGATCGCAATCAAGTCAGTCAATGATCGTAACGCTCATTGATGAGGTGCAAGGAGGTATCCATGACGGCTTCACCCAGAGTCCAGGTCCGTCGGCCGGGCAAGACCAACTGGCGGTGGATCGTCGCTGTTGTCTGCGCCTTCGGGCTCGCCATCAACTACATCGACCGTTCCGCGATCTCGGTCTCGCTGCCCTACATGACCAAGGACTTCGACATCACGCCGGGCGAGCAGGGCCTCATCCTGTCCGCCTTCTCCTGGTCGTACGCGATCATGCAGATTCCCGCCGGCTCACTGATCGACAAGTTCGGCGAGCGCGTGATGTTCGGCGCCTCGGTGTTCGTGTGGTCGGTGTGCACCGGCGCCACCTTCCTGGCCAGCAGCTTCGGCATGCTGTTCGGACTGCGTCTAGGACTGGGCATCGGCGAGTCTGGCGCGTATCCGGCCTCCGCCAAGACCGTGTCTCGGTGGTTCCCCCAGCGGGAACGCGCCCGCGCCACCTCCGTCTACGACTCGGGCGCGCGCATCGGCTCCGCCATCGCCACCCCCGTCATCGCCGGAATCATCGGCCTTTGGGGATGGCGCTGGGTGTTCCTGATCGCCGGGGTGCTCGGCATCCTGTGGGCACTTGGCTGGTGGGCTCTGTACCGCCGTCCAGAGCTGGTCGGGCGGATCGGCGAGGAGGAGATGTCGATCATCAACGAGGGCCGCGACGAGGAGGCACGCGAAGCGGCTGCGGCCGGCACCGAGAAGGCCATCCCGGTGCTCGTCCTGCTGCGCAAGCGGGCTGTGTGGGCCATGATGATCGGTTTCTTCTGCGTCAACTTCGCGGTGACCTTCTTCCTCACCTGGTTCCCCACCTACTTGGTTGACGAGCGCGGCTTCGACCTGCTCAAGCTCGGCCTGTTCGGGGCGATCCCCCCGATCTGCTCCATCATCGGCTCCTGGAGCGGCGGCCTGGTCAACGACGCCCTGCTCAAGCGCGGATGGTCAGTGACTCGTGTGCGCAAGACCTGCTTGGTGGTCGGCATGCTGCTGTGCGCCGTCATCGGAGCGGCGGCCTTCGTCCCGACGGCGGGCCTGGCTCTGGCGCTCATGTCGGTGTCTTACTTCGGCTCCGCGTTCACCATCGTCACCATCTGGTGCCTGCCCGCTGACTTCGTGCCTGCGTCCACCGTCGGCGTGCTGGGCGGTACGCAGAATTTCTTCTCCAACATCGGTTCGGCACTCAACCCGATCGTCATCGGCTTCCTGTACGGAGCCACGGGCACCTTCGGCCTGCCGCTGCTGCTGTCCGGGGCCGTATGCATCCTCGGTGCCCTGGTATTCGCCTTCATGCTCCCCAGGGTCGAGCAGATCGACTTCTCCCGGGACGTGGTCACCGTGTGAGACCAGGAATAGACGACCGGCCGGGTGCGAACCGGGCCGAGGCCAACGGCCTGGAGTGTGCACGCCGAGAGACACGCTCCACACAGGTTCATCGCCGCTGACACGACACGACGCAACCACAACAGCGAAAGGAGGTGGGACGATGCGGTCAGAAGCAGTCCTCAACGACCAGGGAGACGCCATGGCCATCACCGTTCGCGCAAACGTCGTAGCCGAGCCTCGCACCAAGGGGGAGCGGCGGCGCGCCCGACTCGTCGAGATGCTCAGCGAGGGATCGGACAAGCGCGCGTCGGTGAATGAGCTGGCCCAGGCCCTGGACGTATCGGTGGTCACGATCCGCAGGGACCTGGCGCTCTTGGAGAAGGACGAGATCATCTCCCGCACCTACGGGGGCGCCTCGCTGGCTCCGGGGCGGCGCGAAATGACCATGGCGCAGCGCGAGGTCTCCAACGTCGTCGAGAAGGAGGCGATCGCCCAGGTGGCCGTCTCCCTGCTGCATGAGGGCGATCTGGTCATCCTCGACGCCGGCTCCACCGCGGAGCGCATCGCCGCCGCCATCGACAACCGCTTCGAGCTCACCGTGGTCACCAACGGGCTGCGCTGCATCAACCGGCTGGTGGGGCAGGACCGGGTGCACGTGCTCGTCCTGGGCGGCAACCTGCGTGGCATCAACGAGACCATCTGCGGTGGCGACGCCGAGATGACCCTGTCCCGCATCTACGGGAACATCGCCTTCGTCGGCGCCGACGCCGTAAGCGCCGAGCGCGGCATCGCCTCCCGCACCTATGACCAGTCCCGGCTGAAGTCGATGATGCTGCGCCAGGCCACCCAGGTATACATCATCGCCGACTCCTCCAAGCTCGACGATGACACCGACTACCCGTACTGGTCCCCGCTGCCCCACGAATGGGGACTCATCACCGACGCCGGAGCGACTCAGGAGCAGCTTGACGCACTCGAGGAGCACGGCGCCACCACCATCCTGCTCGCCGGTGAGCAGGACACCCAGAACTCACGTAATCCCAAGGAAGAACCATGACTGTCAACACGACCGTCGACCTGAACGCCACCATGAGGAAGGCCGTACTGCACGCTCCGAACGACATGCGGATCGAGCAGGTTCCGATCCCGCAGCTTGAGCCGGGGGACGTGCTGCTCAAGGTGACCGGGGCCCTCCTGTGCGGCACGGACGTGCGCATCTACACCGGCCGCAAGACCCGCAACGTGACCCTGCCCTCCACGCTCGGGCACGAGTTCGCCGGGGAGGTGGTAGCCGTGAACGGGGAGCTGCCCGAGGGCGTGTCCATGGGCGACCAGGTCTGCGTCTACCCGCTGGTCCCGTGCGGTACCTGCTCCGCCTGCGCCAAGGGTCACCCCAACATCTGCCGCAACCGCGTCGCCTTCGGCTACCAGCTCGACGGCGGGCTGTCGCAGTACGTGCGAGTCCCCGCCCGGGCCCGCGAGAACCTCATCCCGATCAACAATGTATCCGCCCTGGAGGCCGCCATCGTCGAACCGGTCTCCTGCGCCCTGAACGGCCAGAACCTGGCCAAGGTCGCCGGGGCGGACACCGTCCTGGTGGCAGGGGCCGGCCCGCTCGGCCTGATCCACATCCGCCTGGCAAAGGCGCAGGGCGTCAGCCGGGTGATCTCCGTCGAGCCCAACCAGGCCCGCCACGCCATCGCCCGCGAGTCCGGCGCTGACCTCGTGCTGACACCCTCCGAGGACATCGCCGACCGCATCCGGGCCTTCGCCCCCGACGGCATCGACGTGGTCATCATGGCCATCGGGCGCCCCGAGGCCATGACCCCCTACCTGGGCGTGCTCGCCCCCGGCGCCCGCATCTCCGTGTTCGCCGGCTTCAACTCCGAGGCCAAGCTCGAGTTCGTCGCCAACGACATCCACTACAACGAGTACGAGATCGTCGGCGCCTCCTCCTGCCGCCTGGAGAACTTCCAGCAGGTGGCGCCGATGATCGACGACGGCCGCCTTGAGGTGGCCGACCTGATCGGTACCCAGCTGCCCCTGGATGACGCCGCCCGGGCCATCGACTTGGCGGCCTCCGGTGCCGACATGCGCGTCGGCGTCGATGTCTGGGCCTGAGGCCCGGCCCGTCCCCACACCCCATTCCGACTCGCGTCACCGACGCGAGCCCGGGCCAGCGCACCCTCTTCCGCTCAATCACACCCGACCGACCCGGCAGCTGACCGGGCCGTACAGGAACACACACAAGGAGAAACATCATGTCCATCTACTCGCTCAACCCCGTCGGCACCACCCCCGCCCTCGGCCGCCAATTGCGCCTGCGCCGCCTGCTCGGTGCGGACGGCCGCATGATGTCGGTGGCCCTCGACCAGGCCGTCCCGCGCGGCGTCGCCCCGCGCCTGGCCGACATCAAGTCCACCTTCAACCGGATCATTGCGGCCGAGCCCGACGCCTTCACCGTCTTCAAGGGCATCGCCGGGCACCTGCTGTGGGACAACGACGTCACCGTCCCGCTCATCATCAAGGGCTCCACCTTCTGCGTCGACTTCCACCCCACCTACGACGCCACCGTCGCCTCCGTCCACGACGCCATCCGCCTGGGCGCCGACGCGCTCGCCATCGGCATCTCCGCCGGCTCGGAGAACCAGGTGGCCATGCTGGAGATGATGGCGGCCACCACCGAGGAGGCCCACAAGTGGGGCATGCCGGTCATCTGCCACGCCTACCCCTCGGGGGAGCTGTGGGGTGACCGCAAGGGCTCCACCGAGTCCGTGGTCTACGCGGCCCGCGCCGCCGCCGAATGCGGCACCGACATCGTCAAGACCTGGTACACCGGCTCCGCCGCGGAGTTCAAGCAGGTCGTCGATGCCGTACCCACGCCCGTCGTCGCCGCAGGCGGCGCCCCCGCTCCCAAGCCCATCAACGTCCTGGAGCAGGCGGCCGCGGTGATGGAGGCCGGCGGCGTGGGCATGACCTGCGGACGCAACATCTGGCAGGCCGAGGACCCCGCCAAGATGGTGCGCGCCCTCAAGGCCGTGGTGCACGACGGCGTGGCTCCCTCTCGGGCCGCCGAGCTGCTGGACTGAGGCCTTGCGGCTCCCGCAAGGACGAGAGGCAGACGGAGGTTCAACGATGAGCACATTCGTCGGAATCGACCTGGGGACCTCGGCCACCAAGGCCGTCGTCGTCGACGCCGGTGGGGAGGTGATCGCCCGCGCCCGCTGCGCGCACCCGGCCTCCCGCTCCGTGCACGGCCGCGTGGACCCGCAGGCATGGGCACAGTCCATCCGCGGCGCGCTGGCCGAGCTGGGCCCGGCAGTGGACGGCGCCGTCGGCGTCGGCATCGACGTCCACTGCCCGGTGGCCGTGCCGCTGGACGCCGCCGGCAGGGCCTGCGGGCTGGGGGTGGTGTGGGACAACAACATCCTGCGCTACTACTTCAACCAGTACTCGCAGCGTCGCTCCGAGCAGGCCCTGGCGGCCACCGGGAACCACCCCTCGCAGTCGACCTTCATGGCCCTGGCGCACCCCTACCTGCGCAACCACGACGCCGACGCCTTCGCACGCATGACCACCTTCGGCATGGCCGGCACGTGGCTCGGCGCCCTGCTCACGGGCGAGACCGCGCTGGACCCCACCCAGGCCTCCTACTCCGGCATCTTCAATACGCTGGACCCGGGCCAGGGGTGGATTCAGGAGACCGTCGACCTGCTGGAGATCGACCCGGGCGCGCTCCCGCCGATCAAGCACGCGGTGGAGATCCTCGGTCAGGTCACGCCCGAGGCGGCCGCCGACCTCGGCCTGCCGGCCGGCATCCCCGTGTCGGTGGGCTCCGCGGACACCCCCGCCGCCTCCTACGCCCTGGGGACCAGGCCGGGCACCAAGCCCTTCTTCATCATGGGCACCACCCACGTGATCAACTCCTGCCTGGCCGCGCCGGACACGCGCGCCACTGCGTTGCAGCGCTGCGGCAACCGCCCGGGCGAGTGGCTGATCAACGGGGTGACCAACGGCGGCGACGCCCTGGCGACCGGGGCCCTGGTCACAGGCTTCGGCGGGGAAGGACGCGGCGTCGCCGACATGATCCGCACCGCCTTCGAGATCTCCCGGGAGGACGCGGTCACCGCCCCGTTCTTCATCCCGCACGTCATGCGGGAGCGGGGACCGCTGTGGTTCGAGGCTCCCTGTGCGCGGCTGATCGACATCACCCGCGAGACCAGCCGCGCACAAGTGGCCCGCGGCATCGTCGACGGCGTGCTGCTGGTGGACCGCATGGTGCTCGGCTCCTGCGTGCCCAAGGGCTCGGGCTCCATCTACGTCACCGGCGCCTTCGGGGCCGACGCGGCCTTCCCGCAGATGCTGGCCGACATCCTGGACGCCGACCTGGACCTGGTGGACGAGTCCTACCTTCCGGCCATCGGTGCGGCGGGCATGTGCGGCGCCACCGTGGCCGGACTGGTCCTGCCGGAGGTCGCCTCCCGGCGGGTGAGCCCGCGACCGGACTGGGTGGCCATCAACGACGACCGCTGGGACGCCTTCCGCGCCTCCTGGACCCAGGCCACCGGGCGCGAGCTGCTCCCGGAGATCTGACTGCCGCGGCCGCTCATCTTCAACTGTCACCCCCAACGAAAGGCAATTCCATGACCACTTCTACAAATAGTGTGGACGCCATGAAGCCGACCAAGTCCGTCTACGTCGCCCGGCTGCTGACCGAGTCCGTCACCCGCGAGCTCGGCTCCCACGCCGGCCTGGCCTTCGACATCGGCCAGGAGGCGCCGCCCGCCCGGGCCGAGCTGCTGGAGCGGGTCGCCGACAAGGACGCCGCCATCGTCACGCTGACCGAGCGCATCGATGAGGAGTTCTTCGCCGCCGCCGGCCCGGGTCTGAAGGTGGTGGCGAACGTGGCCGTCGGCTTCGACAACATCGACCTTGCGGCGGCCGCCCGCCATGGCGTGACCATCACCAACACCCCCGGCGTGCTGGACGGCGCCACCGCGGACCACACCTTCGCCCTCATCCTGGCCCTCGGTCGGCGCATAGTTGAGGCCGACCGCTTCATCCGCGAGGGCAACCAGTGGGTGTGGGGCCCGCGCATGTTCGTCGGACTGGACATCTCCGCCGGCGCCACCCTGGGCATCATCGGCCTGGGCCGCATCGGCCTGGCCGTGGCCCGGCGTGCCCGCGCCTTCGACATGCGCGTAATCGCCACCGACGCCACCCGGCCCCTCGGGTCCACGGTCGAGGGCGTCGAGATCGTCAGCCAGGAGGAGCTTCTGGCCGCCTCCGACGTGGTCACCCTGCACGTGCCGCTGCTGCCCTCCACCCGCCACCTGATCAACCGCGAGACTCTCGCCGCCATGAAGCCCGGCGCCTACCTGGTCAACTGCGCGCGCGGCGGCATTGTGGACGAGCAGGCGCTGATCGAGGCGATCGACTCCGGGCACCTGCGGGGTGCCGCCATCGACACCTTCGAGGGGGAGCCGCAGGTGAACCCCGAGCTGATCGCCAGGCCGCAGGTGGTGCTCACCCCGCACACCGCCAGCGCGGGTGAGGCGACCCGCGACCGCATGTGCCGACTCGCCGTCGACAATGTTCTCGCCGTGCTGGCCGGGCGCGAGCCGCTCACTCCCGTGCAGACCGCCTGAGGCGAATGCCGAGGCCCCGCCGCGACCGGAGAGGAAGGACAGCACCGTGAAGATCGTTCTGGCACCCGACTCCTTCAAGGAGAACATGACGGCCCCCGAGGCCGTCCAGGCCATGCAGCACGGCGTGCACGACGTTTACCCCGACGCCGAGACGGTCATGGTGCCCATGTCCGACGGCGGAGAGGGATTCGTGGATGCCGTCACCGCTGCCTGGGGCGCTGGGCTCGTCACGGCGTCCACCGTCGATGCCCTGGGCCGCCCCATCCGGGCCGCCTACGGGCTCGACGGTGACCGCGCCGTCATGGACGTGGCCAGCTGCGCCGGCCTGGAGCTCATCGACCCCGCCGACCGCGACGTCCTGCGCTCGAACACCGCCGGACTGGGACTGCTCATCAAGGACGCCGTCGGCCGCGGCGCGCGCACGATCGTGCTGGGCATCGGCGGGTCGGCGACTAACGACGCCGGCCTGGGCATGCTCACCGCCCTGGGCGCTCGGCTCCTTGACGACGCCGGCGACCCCGTGGCCCCCTACCCCGACCAGTTCGGTCGGATAGCCGCCATCGACCTGGCCGGCCTGCTCCCGGAACTCGCCCGGACCCGGTTTCAGGTGGCCTGCGACGTGACCAACCCGCTGACGGGCCCTGCCGGCGCCACCGCCGTGTTCGGGCCGCAGAAGGGCGTCGCTCGCGAGTCGGTGCCGGTTCTGGATCGCGCCCTGGCGCACGTCGCCCGGGTATCCGGTCACGAGCCGGAGGCGGCCGTGCCCGGGGCCGGTGCCGCGGGCGGCCTCGGCTTCGCCCTGCGGGTCTTCCTCGGCGCCGTCCTGGAGCCCGGAGTCGAGCTGGTGGCCCACGCCGTTGGCCTCGCCGACGCCGTGGCCGGAGCGGACCTGGTGCTGACGGGGGAGGGGTCAGTGGACGCCCAGACCCTGGCGGGCAAGACGCCCGCCGGGGTCGCCCGCGTCGCAGCCGGGGCGGGCGTGCCCTGCGTCGTCTTCGCCGGGCGCATCAAGGACGGGGCGGAGAACCTGCTCGAGCACGGGGTGCGCGAGCTGGTCAAGGTCGGCCCGCCGGACGAGCCCCTGGCGCAGGCGCTGCGCCACGGCCAGGAGAACCTGCGCCGCGCCGTCGGCGACTACCTGCGGCGCTGATCCCCAGCCGGTGCGGGGCCGCCATGCGTGATTTCTACCGATCTGGGCACGTGACTTCTACCGATCTGGGCATGTGACTTCTACCGATCTCGGCGAGTCATTCTGCGGGGGCGCAGGTGCCGGGAGTGTAGCCGTAGGCGGCCAGGGTCTTGTAGGTCTGGTCCGTCGGCGGTGCCGCGAAGCCGTCGCCAACGGGGCCTGCCGGAACCTCCACCAGGTTGACGGCGGCGGTCGTGCCCTCGCCTGAGTCGCTGACGGCGCGGGCCAGTCGGGCCAGGTCCAGCAGGCCGGTGCCGGAGTCGACCCCAAGGTTTCCGGTGAGCGTCCACGCCAGCGACTGGAGCGTCAGCGGGTTATGGCTCCGCTCCAGCAGGGCGGAGATGACGCAGCGCATGACGACGCCGGTGAAGTGGCTGCGTCGTTCTGCCCCCTCCTGCTCCGACAGCGCCACCCACTGCCCGTTGCGCTGCACCTCCGGGTGGCGGGAGCGCACCAGCGCGAGCGCATCGACGCCGTTCAGGTGCTGCGGGCCCGCAGTACCGATCTCAAGGCCCGAGTAGGTGTCGCGCACGGGTTCGTCGATGTCTACGTCGATGCCGCCCAGCGAGTCGACAATCCCGGCGAACTGGGACATATCGACGGTTACCACGTGGGCCGTGGCGATGCCGTAGGTGGAGCAGAGCGCGTCGACGGTGCGCTGAGGCCCCTGAAGAAAGGAGGTCGCCAGACGCTCGTCGAACAACTGCCCCTGCGCCACGGTCAGGTCACGCGGCAGGACCAGCACGTTCACGCCGGCGGCGGTCGGCTGCACCAGCGCGGCCACGTCGGCGCGGGCGCCGTCGCCCACGTCCTCCACGCCGCCGTAGCGGTCGGGGCCATCGGGCAGATCGGTGCGCGAGTCGGTGCCGATCACCAGCCAGGTCTCCGGGGCGTCCGCCCCGGCGGCGTCGGCGGCTGTGGTGAGGCTCGGCACGTCCACGCCGAAACGATCCAGACGGGCGTACAGCACGCCGAGGTCACCGATCCCCAGAAGCAGCGCGGCGGCGAGGAACGCGCCCAGGGTGGTGAGCAGCGGCCGTCTGCGCCACCGTGCGAGCACCCGCGCCCGCCAGGCGTTAACCGCCTGGCGGGCGCGGGTGGTGATGCTGGTCGCTGCGGGCGACGACTCCGGTGCTGTCATCGCCGACAGACTAGCGGTCAGGCGCGACGGCGGGAGCGCAGCAGTACAGCGCCGGAGGCGACCAGGCCGGCCGCGAGCACGGTCAGGGTCAGGCCCTCAGCGCCGGTCTTGGCAAGCTCCTTGCCGGAGGCCTTGGCCGGAACCGCGGCGGCCACCGTCGGGACGGCCGTGGAACCAGTGCCGGCCGTGGTGTCCGTACCCGTCGCGGCGCCGTTGCCGGCGATGCTGTTGCCGCTCGGGTCGTCGGTCGAGCGGGCGGTGGTGCTGTAAACCCCGTTCTTCACGGTGATCAGCGAGACGGAGTCGCCGCCCTCGCCGTAGCGGGAGCCGGTCAGGCGCGACACGTAGGTGCCGTCCGGGACGGAGGGGGCGGGGAAGGTGCCGGAGAAGTTGCCGTCGGCGTCAACGGTGCCCGAACCGATCGTGGCGACGGGAGTGGCGTCGGCGGAGTCGGCGTCGGCCTGGCTGATCAGCGTGGCGGTGGCGGTCTCGCCCGGGGTCAGGCCGGAGGCCGTGATCTCGAAGGACTGCTGACCGGCGGTGCTGCCGTGAATGATGTAGGAGCCGTCGAAGCTGGTGCCATCCAGGATGATCGCCTCGGAGGCGATTCCGCTTTCGCCGACGTTGTAGGCGTTGCACTGAGCCACGATGTACCACGGGTCCACATCGGAGTCGCCGCCGACCTCGGCGACGGCGGTGGACAGATCCAGGGTCGCGGTCCAGGCGCCGTCGGTGCCGGCGTCGACCTCGACGTAGGTGGAGAAGCCGGAGTCCGCCTGGCTGTCGGTGAGGGCGACGCGCACCTTGCCGGGGTTGTCTGCGCTGCCGCAGCCGGATCCGGTCACGGTGATCGAGGAGTTGGGGTCGACGACGAGGCTGGCGGGGGCGTCGAGCGTGAAGCCGTCCGCGGTGGTGTCGGCGAGAGCGGGGGTGGATACGGCTACACCGCCGGCCACAAGGGCGGCGGTGGCGCCGACGGCGGTGATGGAACGTCCTAGACGCATAGATCCTCCAAATGGGATAGATGAGACACGGCGCGGGGCGGCGCCGGACTGAGCTCAGCCTCTCCCGGATCTCGTTTTGAAGACAAGCCTTTCTTGTGTGATCTACCTGTGATTCCGGGCCGGGCTGCCGCCTCAGGAGTCACAGCAGTCGCAAACCTGGGACCTATATCCCGGAAAAGGGGTCTTCTCGCACGAATCGATGGGGAGAAGTGCCCATGTGAGGAGGCCGACTTACAGGGCCTGTTACCAGCAGCTTCCAGCCGATCCCCGCGGTCCCGTCGGCTCGCGCGGATCCGGGGCGGTGCCGCCGGGCCGTTGCCGGCCGACGGCCCCTCGCCTCACCAGATCGTCACGCGCTCTTCGGGCGCGAGCCACAGCGCATCACCCTCGGTGACGCCGAAGGCGTCGTAGAAGGCGTCCACGTTGCGCACGATCCCGTTGCAGCGGAACTCCGCGGGAGAGTGGGGGTCGATCGTCAGCAGCAGCTCGGCGTAGTCGTCCCGGCTCTTGTTGCGCCAGATGCGCGCCCACGAGTAGAAGAAGCGCTCCAGGCCGGTGAGTCCGTCGAGCACCGGCGCCTGCCGCAGGGAGTCGATCCCGGCGTCGGCCAGGGCCAGTGCGTAGGCCTTCAGCGCGATGCCCAGGCCGCCCAGGTCGCCGATGTTCTCCCCGATCGTGAGCTCCCCGTTCACGTGCGGGACGGCGTCGGCCTCCTTGCCCTCGGCCTGCGCCCGCGCCACCAGCGCCTCCGGGCGGTAGGCGTCGTACTGGGCGATCAGCGCATGGGTGCGAGCCTCGAAGGCCTCCCGGTCGGCCGGGGTCCACCAGTCGGTCACCTTGCCGTGCCCGTCGAAGGTGGATCCCTGGTCATCGAAGCCGTGGCCGATCTCGTGGCCGATCACGGCACCGATGCCCGCGTAGTTGACGGCGTCGTCGGCCTGCGGGTCGAAGAAGGGCGGCTGCAGGATCGCTGCGGGGAAGACGATCTCGTTCATCGTCGGGTTGTAGTAGGCGTTGACCGTCTGCGGCGTCATGTGCCACTCCTCCCGGTCCACCGGGCCGCCCAGCTTGCGCAGGGCGCGGGCCAGTTCGAATGCCTCCACCGAGCGCACCGAGCCGACCACATCACCGGGCGTCACCGTCACGGCGCTGTAGTCGCGCCACTTGCTCGGGTAGCCGATCTTCGGGGTGAACAGGGACAGCTTCTCCAGGGCGCGCTCGCGGGTGGCCGGGCCCATCCACTCCAGGGCGGAGATCGACTGCCGGTAGGCCTCGATCAGGCGAGCGACCAGCTGCTCCATACGAGCCTTGTGCTCGGGCGGGAAGTGCCGGGCCACGTACAGCTCGCCCAGCGCCTCGCCCAGCGTTCCCTCGATCAGGCCGACGCCCCGCTTCCAGCGGGCCCGCAGCTCGTCCACGCCCTGGAGCGTGTGGGAGTAGAAGTCGAAGTTCTCCTCCACGAAGGCTCGCGACAGCAGCGCGGCGCGGCCGTGTACCAGGTGCCAGGCCGCCCAGGCGCGCAGGTCCTCCAGCGGCGTGTCCTGCCACACCTGCGCCAGGTGCGGCAGGTAGTCGGGCTGCTCAACAATCGTCTCGTCCAACAGCGTGCCCGGCTGCGCGCCTGCGGCCGCCACGGCCGCGTTCACGCCCTCGCGCCAGGTCGTCCAGGGGAAGCCGGGCGCGGAGCCGACCAGCTCGTCCCAGGCAGTGGGGTTGTTGATCTTCTCGATGTCGCGGCAGGCCACCCGGTCCCAGTGACCCTTGGCCAGCGCCGTCTCAACCGCCATGATGCGCCCGGCGAGCACATCCGCGGCGGCCCCCAGCCGCTCCGGCAGCTCGGCCAGATCCAGCATGCGCGCCACGTGGGCTACGTACGCCTCCCGGATCTCGGCGCGGTCCTCCTCCCGGTAATACGACTCGTCCGGCAGGCCCAGACCCGACTGCTCCATCCAGGTGGTGTAGCGATCCGGGTCGTTCAGATCCACCTCGACGGCGATGTCCACCGGCCCGGTGAAGCCGGCGGCCAGGTGCGCGCCCAGGGCGCGGGCGAGCGCATCCTTGTCCGCCGCCGCCAGCACCGGCTCCAACTCGGGGGCGAGCGGAGCGGCGCCAAGGGCCTCGACGTGCTCCTCGTCCAGGAAGGCGGCGTACAGTGCGCCGAGCTTGTCCGCGGGTGTCGTGGGGACGTCTGTATGGGGGGCGGAGGCCAACTCCTGCAGGATGTCCCGGCAGGCCGCCTCCGCGGCGTCACGCAGCACCAGGAAGGAGCCGGTGGCGGGGCGGTCGGCGGGGATCGTCGTCGTGGCCAGCCAGGTCCCGTTGACGTGCCGGAACAGGTCGTCCTGCGGGCGTACGGAGGCGTTGGCCGCAGCGGTCTCGTATACGCCCGCCAGCACGGTGGCGTCCGAGCCTGCGGACGCCACCGAAGAATCGGCGCCGGATGCGGGGGCGGACGAGGAGGAGTCGGTCGGATCAGTCATGGCGCAACGCTAGCCCGTGCCCAGCGAGCCGCCCGCATCCGCAAGCGGATGGCGCCAAAGGTGTTCGCGTGAGGCACAATTCACCCATGCGCATTCACATCGGTACCGACCATGCTGGATTCGAGCTCAAGGGCATTCTGGTCTCGCACTGGCGCGAGGCCGGCCACGAGGTCATCGATCACGGCTGCTATGTCTACGACCGCCTTGACGACTACCCGGAGTTCTGCATCGCCTGCGCCGAGGCCGTGGTGGCCGACCCGGGCAGCCTCGGGGTGGTGCTCGGCGGCTCCGGCAACGGCGAGCAGATCGCCGCGAACCTCGTCGACGGCGTGCGCGCGGCGCTCGTGTGGAACGAGGAGGTCGCGCGGCTGGCCCGCCAGCACAACGACGCCAACGTCGCCGGCCTCGGCGCCCGCATGCACCCCACCGAGGAGGCGGTGCGGATCCTGGACGCCTTCATAGCCGAGCCCTTCAGCGGCGAAGAGCGCCACCAGAACCGGATCGACCAGATGGCGGACTACGAGCGGCACCGCCCCCGGCGGCAGGCCTGATCGCCGCGCGCCATTCCCAGCCACTGACAGTGCCGCTTGTCACGTTGTAAGTGGAGCATAACCATCGGGTAGCGTCCCCGGCATGCCAGAAGGCCACACCATCCATCGCCTCGCCGGCGCCCTCATGGAACTGTACGGCGGTCAACGCCTGACCGTCTCCTCCCCGCAAGGGCGCTTCGTCGCCGGCGCCGCCCGCCTGGACGGGCAGGTGCTCCTGGACGGCCAGGCGCATGGCAAGCACCTGTTCCTGGCATTCGCGCCGGTCGCCGACGTGCCCGTCGACTCCCCGGACGTGATCTGGCTGCGCATTCACCTGGGCCTGTACGGCTCCTGGACCTTCGACGGCGACAGCGCCTTCACCGCGCCCCACTCCATCGGCGCGCCCCGCCGCAAGGTGGGCGAGCGCGGGGAGCACGCGCTGGCGCACGGCGGCGGCTCAGCGCTGTCCGGCATCAGGGGTGAGGAGCCCGCCTCCGCCGCCCCCGGCGACTGGACGCCGCCCGCGCCCCGCGGTGCCGTCCGACTGCGCCTGGCCGGTGAGCACGGGGTGGCCGACCTGACCGGCCCGGCCGCCTGTGAGCTGCTCGACGCCGAGGGGGTGGCCGCGGTGCGTCGTCGCCTGGGGCCTGACCCGCTGCGCGCCGACGGTGATCCGGAACAGTTCATAGCCGGGGTGCGCCGTCGCAAACGGGCGGTCGGTGAGCTGCTGATGGACCAGTCGGTGCTGGCCGGAGCGGGCAATATCTTCCGCGCCGAGACGCTCTTCCGGGTGGGGCTGTCCCCGTTCCGCCCCGGCAACCGGGTCAGTGTGAAGCGGCTGCAGCAGGTGTGGAACGACCTGGTGCCGCTCATGGAGTACGGGGTGGCCACCGGCTTCATCACCACGGTTGACGCCGCGGAGGTGCCCGAGCCGCTGCCGGTGGGCGATGAGGAGGCGGGCCGCTGGTACGTCTACCACCGCACGGACAGACCCTGCCTGCGCTGCGGCACCGCGATCGCGGAGCGCGAGGTGGCCGGCCGACGCCTGTTCTGGTGCCCGAGCTGCCAGGCCTACTGACCGCGCCCGCTGCCGCCACCACGTTTGCAGGCCGCACGTGAACGCCGCCCCCGGGCTCCGGAGTCGAGCTCCAGGGCACAGGGGGCGGCGGGCTGACTCTGGCCGGAGCCGGCCGGACACGGTAGGAGGCGACTAGATGTAGATGGTCGGGTCGAGCATGAGCTCGGGGTCGGTGCGCGGGTCACGGGCACGTGCCGGCACGCCGACGCCGACGTGGTCCGCGGGGAGGTTCTTCACCAGGACGGCGTTGGCACCGATCTTGGCGCCGTCCTCCACCGTCACCGGCCCGAGCACCTTGGCGCCGGCCCCGATCTGCACGTTGTTGCCGATGGTGGGGTGGCGCTTGCCGGGGTTCATGGACACCCCGCCGAGCGTGACGCCGTGGAACATGAGCACGTCGTCGCCGACCTCGGCCGTCTCCCCGATCACCACCCCCATGCCGTGGTCGATGAAGAAGCGCTCGCCGATCTTGGCGGCGGGGTGGATCTCAATGCCGGTGGCGGCGCGGGCCGCCTGCGACAGGGCGCGAGCCGCGAAGTAGCGGCCCCGGAGCCAGAGGTGGTGTGCCGCGCGGTGCGCCCACAGGGCGTGGACGCCCGGGTACAGCAGCGCCACCTCGAGGTTTGAGCGCGCCGCCGGGTCTCGGCGTCGGGCGGTCGCCAGATCCTCCTTGGCGAGATCAATGAACGACCGACTGGGCTTATGCATGGTGCTCCTCTGGCAAGGGCCTGACGGCAGGTCTGACAACTGACAGGGAAATCAGGGATGGAGTACGCGGGCGGCGCTGTGAACAGCGCCTGACCTGCGATGACCCGCACGGGCAACGCCAGTGGTGGCATCCCTGTTCCCGGGATACCACCACCGACGCCGGAGCGTGTCCGAATCCGCTGTGGGATATGACCGAATGCGGGTGCGGGCGGCCGCGGTTCGGCGGGGCCGCCGGTGGTCGGCGGCTAGTCCAGGTACTCGGCGTACAGCGCGGTCGACAGGTAGCGCTCGCCGGTGTCCGGCAGCAGCGTGACGATCGTCTTGCCCGCGAACTCCGGGCGCTGCGCGATCTGCGCGGCGGCGGCCAGGGCCGCACCGGAGGAGATGCCCACCAGCAGGCCCTCCTCGGCGGCGGCGCGGCGCGCGTAGGTCAGTGCCGTGTCGGACTCGATATGAAGCAGCTCGTCCCAGATGGACTGGTCCAGCACTTCGGGGATCACGTTGGGGCCGATGCCCTGGATCTTGTGCGGTGCGGCCTTGCCCTCGCTGAGCAGCGGGGACTCGGCGGGCTCGACGCCGAAGATCTTCACGCCGGGTACCTGCGCGCGCAGGACCTGCCCCACGCCGGTCAGGGTGCCGCCGGTGCCGATGCCGGCGACGAAGGCGTCGACCTGGGAGTCGGTCGCCGCCAGAATCTCCTGCGCGGTGGTCTCGCGGTGGATCTGCGGGTTGGCGGGGTTGGTGAACTGGGAGGCGAGCACGGAGTTGGGGGTGACGGCCTGAATCTCCTCCGCGCGCTTGACCGCGCCCGCGACGCCGCCCTCGGTGGTGAGGACCAGGTCGGCGCCGAAGGCCCGCATAATGGCGCGGCGCTCCTTGGACATGGTCTCGGGCATGGTGATGACCACCCGGTAGCCGAGCGCGGCGCCGACCATGGCCAGGCCGACGCCGGTGTTGCCGGAGGTCGCCTCGATGATGGTGCCGCCCGGCTTGAGCGCGCCGGAGGCCTCGGCCGCCCGGACGATCGAAAGGGCGATGCGGTCCTTGACGCTGCCGGCGGGCTCGAAGGCCTCGACCTTGGCCAGGACGGTAGCGGGGGCGCCGTCGGTGACGCGATTGATGCGGACCAGGGGAGTGGAGCCGACGAGTTCGGTGATGTTGGCGGCGTATGACATTGCAGTTCCTTAAGTCTTGTGAAGGTGCGGAGCAGATGCGCCGGGTCGGTGGGAGTGATGTGTAGCTCCAGAACCTGAAGGGCGCTTGAGTGCTTGAGGGGTCGAAGGGGAGGGGCGTTAGCAATGCCCTGAGCGCCGGGCATGCGCGCTGCGGCGCGCGCACAGTGTCGTGGCCAGGCGCTCTATCGACACTGGCAGCAGCAGGGGGACATCACGCGCATGACGCTCATGGCCGTCATGGGGGTCCTCCTCGGTACTGGTGCTGCTGAAGGCTGCGGAGTCCCGTCGGCGTACAGTGCGCAGGCCCTCCTCGGGCAAGACCCTAGCGCGTGCGCCGGCGCCGATGTCAAATGTTCCGCATGGTGAGGTGCGTTTCATTGTGCGGGTGCGAGGGCGGTCTCGATGACGCTGCTGCCAGCGGGCTCGGCGACAGCAGCACCCCCGGTCAGTGCCGCCAGTTGCTCGCTCAGCGCCTCGGCGTCGGCCGAGGGCGTGGACAGCGTGAGGACCGCGTGGGTCGCCGCCCACGCCGTCCCCTCCACCCCGATTCCCCCCGGGCCGCGGCCGCGCAGCTGCGCCTCCAGCCTGCCGGCCTCGGTCACGGGCACCCGCACCCGCCACAGGTGACGGGTGTCCAGACGGACCCGGGAGGCGGCTGCCAGGGCCTGGGCGGCGGCCTGCGAGTAGGCCCGGGCCAGGCCACCCGTGCCCAGCAGGGTTCCGCCGAAGTAGCGGGTGACGACGACGGTGGTATTGGTCAGGCCGGTACCGCGCAGCACATCCAGCATGGGCCCGCCGGCGGTGCCGGAGGGCTCGCCGTCGTCGCTGGAGCGTTCGATGGGCTGCGCCCCGGGCACGGAGACGGTGAAGGCGGTGCAGTGGTGGCGCGCCTCCGGGTGCCGGGTGCGGACGGAGGCGATGAAGGCACGGGCGGCGGCCTCGTCGTCGGTGCGGGCCGCCCGCCCCAGGAAGTGGGAGCGCTTGACCTCTAGATCGGTCTCCGGCTGCTCTCCTCGTGCCAGCGTGACCACGGCAGCGGGTGCGGCGTCGGTGGGGGAGTGCGCGGTCATGTCCTCATGTATAGCGGCGGATGCTGGTACGGCACTGTTTTCAGGGGGGACGGGACTGATCTCACACGGCCGGTGAGGGCGCCGGGCTGGAATGGGCTCCGGTCGAACCGCTAAGGTGACCCCTGGTCAACTATCCTTCGGGCTGCTCGTGACCGGGTGGCCCCACGAGTTTGAGAGGAGCGGGCTCATGGCAGTACCGAAGCGGAAGATGTCCCGCAGCAACACCCGCAATCGTCGTTCTCAGTGGAAGGCCAAGCTGCCCGAGCTCCAGACGGTTCGCGTCGGCGGCCGCAAGATCGCGGTGCCTGGTCGGCTGTCGAAGGCCTACCGGACCGGCCTCCTCGAGGACTGAAGCCGCTGACGTCCCGGCGATGCCGGTGACGAACCGGCAGCAGCGGCGGGCCCGGGCCCGTCCCACGCGGGTGTAGCTCAATGGTAGAGCCTCTGCCTTCCAAGCAGATGGTGCGGGTTCGATTCCCGTCACCCGCTCGGTGAACGCGCGGCCGTCCCGAATATCGGTGGCGGTCGCGATCGTTTACGCGGGGTGTGGCGCAGCTTGGTAGCGCGCCTGCTTTGGGTGCAGGAGATCGTGGGTTCAAATCCCGCCACCCCGACGACGAGAAGGTCCATGAGCTTGCTCATGAGACCTTTGAGGAGGAAGGGGCAACCAGGCCGCCAGGCCGAATACCCCGACGACGAGGACACCCGCAGGCCTCCTCGAAAAGTGCTTGGCCTCCGCGCTCAGAGCTGGTCGCGGTTGGAAGCTCTGCCTTAGTTGCACACTCAAGACGCCGCTTAAGTCTTAGAATCCGCGTGATTGTGCGGTTTCGGCGATCGGGTTCGATACAGTGGCAGGCCTCCCGTGTGCGACGGGGGCCTCGTCGCACACGGGAGCACCTTCACTGCTTTTCCGCCGATCCAGTGATTCCGCGTCATTTCAATGAAAAACCAAAGTCAGGAGTTTTTGTTCTGACAACTCCGGTGTGCAGCCACGTTCGGTGGAGCTGATTCACGGAACCGACAGGCGTCGCATCGCCTCACTGAGAAGGACCTCGACAGCGGCTCCGGTCGGGTTCAGCGTGTCACTCGTGTCGGTCTCACGAAGAAGAAGTGGGGGGAGGTGCCTGCCGGACCCCGTGGACGGCCTGGGACCCTCACCGTGGCCGCGGGCTCTCACACCGCGGCCGCCAGTGCGCGAATCTGCGCCGGGGTGGTGCGGCAGCAGCCGCCCGCGGCGCGCACCCCCAGCTCCTTCCAGGCCGGCAGCGCAGCGGCCAGCAGGCCCTCGTCGTTGCCGTCTCCGGACCAGGTCTTGGTGTCGGCGTCGTAGTCCTCGCCGGAGTTCGGGTAGACGATCAGCGGCAGGCTGGTGGCCTCGGCGAGCCGCCCCAGCGCCGTTGTCGCCGACTCCACCCCGGTGCAGTTCGCCCCCAGCAGCCGCACCTGCGGGCAGGCCTGCGCCCAGGCGGCGACGTCCTCCAGCGGCGTGCCATCGCGCAGCGCCCCGCCGTCATCGCGCACCGACAGCGACAGCCACGCGGGCACCCCCGGCGCCTGGTCCGCCAGCAGCCCCAGCAGCGCGCGCAGCTCCGGCCCCTGCGGCATGGTCTCCAGTGCCAGCACGTCCACGCCCGCCTCGACCAGCAGCCGCAGCCGCGGGCGGTGGAAGTCGCGGAAGCCCGCCTCAGACAGCGTGTAGGCGCCGGTGTACTCGGAGCCGTCGGCCAGGTAGGCGCCGTACGGGCCCACCGACCCCGCCACCAGGCCGCGCCGCCCGGTTGCCGCCTCGTGCTCGTCGCGGGCCCGACGGGCCAGCCGCACCGCCTGGCGCACCAAGTTCTCAGCATCCGGGCCGCTCAGGCCCGCGCGCCGGTAGGCGTCTAGATTCGCCTGATAGGTGTTCGTCGTGGCCACATCGGCACCGGCCTCGAAGAAGCTGCGGTGCACCTCCGCGATCGCCCCCGGCGCGTCCCGCATTGCCAGCGCGGACCACAGGGGGCCGGAGGTGTCCACGCCCCGCTTCTCCAGCTCGGTCGCCATTGCGCCGTCGAGGACGATCGTGCCTCGCTGCGCCAGCAGGCGCGCCAGTGCATCGCTCACGTCGGCTCCTTCCCGCTCCCGTTCCCTACTGTCACCCGCCGGCCTTTGACGGTGCAGCCAACCCTAACCGGATAGGCCGGACGCACCTCCAGGAATCTCATGGAACTCAACCACGAGGACGCGACCGCATCCGCGTCGCCCGAGCCAACTGCCCGCGCCGGGTCCAGCCCCGCCGCCTCGCCGTCGCCGGCGGGACGGTCATCCGTGCCCGGCGATGACCCTGCTGCCGACAGGCACGACCGCCTCCAGCGCAAGATGAGCTCCCGCCACCTGACCATGATCTCCTTCGGCGGGGTGATCGGCACCGGCCTGTTCCTCTCCTCTGGCTACACCATCAGCCAGGCCGGCCCGCTGGGGACCGTGCTCGCCTACGCCATCGGCGCGCTCCTGGTCTACCTGGTCATGCTCTGCCTGGGGGAGCTGAGTGTGGCCATGCCCTGGACCGGCGCCTTCCACGTGTACGCCAAGGAGCTGATCGGCCCCGGCACCGGATTCGTGGTGGCGGTGCTGTACTGGCTGACCTGGACCATCGCGCTCGGCTCGGAGTTCACCGCCGCCGGCGCCATCATGCGCCACTGGTTCCCCACCACGCCGGTGTGGATGTGGGCGGCCATCTTCATCGTGGTCGTATTCGCCTCCAACGTGTTCTCCGTGCGGGTATTCGCCGAGGCCGAGTCCTGGCTGGCGGGGGTGAAGGTATTCGCCATCATCGCCTTCATCGTGCTCGGCACCTTGGCCATCGTCGGCCTCATCCCCATGATCGACGGCTCGCCCGCCCCGGGACTGGGAGGCCTCACCCGTGACGGCATCTTCCCGAGGGGCCTCGGGGCGGTTCTGACCACCATGCTCACGGTCAACTTCGCCTTCTCCGGCACCGAGCTGATCGGCGTGGCCGCGGGGGAGACCGCCGACCCCGGTCGCAACATCCCGCGCGCCATCCGCACCACCCTGGTGCGGCTGACGGTGTTCTTCATCGGCTCGATCGTGGTCATGGCCGCTCTGATCCCCTGGCAGGAGGCGGGGGTGAGCGCCTCGCCCTTCGTCACCGTGCTGGACATGATCGGCGTGCCCCACGCGGGCGACATCATGAACGTGGTGGTGGTCACCGCGATACTCTCGGCCGCCAACTCCGGGCTGTTCGCCTCCACCCGCATGCTGTGGTCCCTGGCCAACGAGGGGACGATCCCGAGGATCGTCGCCCACACCAACATGCGGGGCGTGCCGGTGGTGGCGCTGGCCCTGTCCATGGTGGGCGGGCTGCTCGCCCTGCTCAGCTCCGTGGTTGCCGCGGACACCGTCTACCTGGTGCTGGTGTCCATCTCCGGGCTGGCGGTGGTGATCGTCTGGATGGCGATCGCCGCCTGCCAATTCCTCTTCCGGCGCCGCTGGCTGGCCGCCGGGCACGACGCCGCCGAACTCGGCTACCGCACCCCCGGCTACCCCCTGGTCCCCATCGCCGCCTTCATCGGCTCGGCCGCCTCCTGCATTCTGATCGTCTTCGACTCCTCCCAGCGCTCCGCCCTGTACTGGACCGTGCCCTTCGTGGCCCTGTGCTACGCCGGCCACGCCCTGGCCCTGCACCGCGGCTGGGTGAAGGCCTGAGCCGGAGGCCGACACGCGTATGCAACGGCGGCGTCCTGCGCGCGCCGTAGGCTGCCGCCATGCCCTCCTACCGCAGCATCCTCACGGTCACCGACCTACTGCCCGGTCACGGTCCGCGGGACGTGGAGGCCGCCGCCCGCGCCGCCGTGACCTCCTCGACGACGCTCGAGGCCTTCCAGGTCGATGTCGTGCGCGGCCGGCCGCGCGTGACCGTCCGCTTCACCGGTGCCGACGACGCCGAGGCGCGCGCCGTCCATCACCGCACCTTGGCGCAGGTGCGGCAGGCCGCCGTTGTGTCGGCGCAGGTACTCGCCAAGGTGGTGGGTGGGCGGAGCGTGCCCATTGCCATGGAGCAGTGAGGCCTGCACCGGCTACCGCCGTCGCCGGGAGCCGAATGTGAGCAGTTCCCGCCGCCTGTGGGTGGGCTCATTTGTCACCGGGCCGCGGCCGTGCCCTAGGATGGCCCGGAATTGACGCCGCACCAGGGCGTCTGCCAGGGCCAGCCCGGCCCCGCACCTACCAGTCGCATTCATACATTCGGAGCAGAACCCCGTGAAAAGCACCGTCGAGAACCTTGACCCCGCGCGCATCAAGCTGACCGTGGAGGTCCCCTACGAGGAACTGGGGCCGAGCCTCGACGCCGCCTACAAGGAGATCGGCTCCCAGGTTCAGATCCCCGGATTCCGGCGCGGACACGTCCCGCCCCGCATCATCGACCAGCGCGTCGGCCGCGCCTCCGTCATCCAGGAGGCCGTCAACAACAAGCTTCCCGACTTCTACCGTGACGCCATTACGGAGTCCGGCCGCGTGCCCATGGGCCAGCCGGACATCGAGGTCACCGAGCTCGTCAACGTGACCGGCCCCCAGGGCGGCCAGCTCGCCTTCACCGCCGAGGTCACCGTGCGCCCCGAGTTCGACCTGCCCGAGCTCGGCAGCCTGGACGTCACCGTGGACGCCATCGAGATCACCGACGCCGACGTGGACGCCGAGCTGGACAACCTGCGCGCCCGCTTCGGCTCCCTGAAGTCCGTCAAGCGCGCCGCCAAGACCGGGGACTTCGTCACGATCGACCTCAAGGCCGTCATCGACGGCGAGGAGGTCGACTCCGTGTCTGGCGTGTCCTACGAAATCGGCAAGGGCAACATGCTCGAGGGCCTGGACGACGCCCTGGTGGGTCTGAAGGCGGACAAGTCCGCCACCTTCACCACCAAGCTCGCCGGCGGTGAGCACGCGGGTGAGGAGGCCGAGGTCACCGTCACGGCCACCGCCGTCAAGGAGCGCGAGCTGCCCGAGGTCGACGACGAGTTCGCCGAGATGGCCTCCGAGTTCGACACCGTCGACGAGCTGCGCGAGGACCTGCGCCGCCAGGCGACCGAGCGCAAGACCGGCGACCAGGCGATCGCCGCCCGCGACGCCCTCCTGGAGAGGCTGCGCGAGGCGGTCTCCTTCGACGTGCCCGACTCCGTGGTCGACGACGAGATCAAGCAGCACCTGCAGGCCGAGGGCAAGGCCGAGGACGACCCGCACGCCGAGGAGATCCGCGACGACGTCACCTCCGGCGTGCGCGACCAGATCCTCCTGGATGTGCTCGCCGAGTCCCTGGACGTGTCCGTCACCCAGGACGAGCTGCTGGAGTTCCTCATGCAGACCGCCCAGCAGTACGGCATGGAGCCCGCCCAGTTCATGCAGGGCGCCCAGCAGGCCGGTCAGATCCCCGCCTTCGTCTCCGAGATCGCCCGCAACAAGTCGCTGGCCATGGGGCTGCGTCAGGTGACGGTCAAGGACTCCAACGGTGAGGTTGTGGACTTGACCGAGTTCATCGGCTCCGACGAGCTCGACGCCGAGCTGAGCGCCGCCGCCGCGGCCCAGGCCGCCGCAGACGCCGACGAGGTCATCGTCTCCCCGGCCGACGCGGACGACGACTCGGCCGACTCCGGCTCCTCCGCGTCCTCCCCGTCCGCGGACAGCGCCGACGACGCCGAGTGACGTCCACCCGGAACGCTCACGAGGGGCCCGCGCCGGTAAGGCGCGGGCCCCTCGTGCATTGCGGCGGACAGGCGGCGAGAGTATTGCGGCGCCGATATCCGACAGGTACCGTATGACTCAACAGTCATATGACTGGGTGGTCATATCGATGTGGACGGAGTACTGATGCCCAAGGACACGTTCTTCAACCTCACGCAGGACAAGCGTGCCCGCGTAATGGATGCGCTCAAGGCGGAGTTCGCGGAACGCTCCTACGCGCAGGCATCGGTCGACCGCGTCACGGCCGCCGCCGGCGTCTCGAAGGGCAGCTTCTACCAGTACTTCGACGACAAGCTCGATGCCTACACCCACCTGGTGCGCGAACTCATGGACGCGCGTATCGACGTCCAGGACGCGCCGGTGCCCGAGGCGCCCTTCGACGAGGTCCTTCGCGCGATGGTCCTGGGCAGTCGCGACTTCTTCCGGCGCGATCCCCGCGGCTGGGCGGTGCTTGCGCGTGCACTATCCGCCGACGCTCCCGTCGTGCTCGGCTCGGACGAGACCGTCAATGCGGGCGTGCATCGGTGGGCGGTTGCCGCGATCGCCGCCGGACAGGCGGGCGGCGAGCTGCGCGCAGACGTGGACCCCGAAACCGCCGCCTGGATGATGGAGAGGGTACTGCTGGGCGTGCCCGAGTACGTCGTGTCCCGGTTCGGGGTGAGCCCGCAGCAGGCGGCCGCGGACGGCAGCGCCTTCGACCGCCCCGAGATCGCGGCGGTGGCCGACGACGTCGTCGCCATGCTCGTAGCCGCGTTGATGCCTCAGCCGCAGAACCGCACGGGCGGGCGGGCCCATGGTTGAGGCGATCGCCACCCGCTCTCTCGGATTCGCCTACCGAGGTGCTGCCGCTCCCACACTGCACGGCATCGATCTGACGGTCGGTGTCGGAGAGGTGATCGGTCTGCTCGGGCCGAGCGGTGCGGGTAAGTCCACCCTGCAACGGGTCTTGACCGGGCAGCTGCGCGGCGCGACGGGTGACGCCCGGGTACTCGGGCGGGAGCTGTCCTCATGGGGGCGCGAACTGTACGAGCGCGTCGGGGTCGGCCTTGAGCATCCGGTGGCCGTCGGCTGCCTGACACTGCGAGAGAATCTCGCTTACTTCGCGCGCATGTATCCGGCAGACACGCGTGAACCGGACGAACTGCTGGAGCTACTCGGGCTGGCAGAGGACGCCGGCCTGCGCGCCTCGGTCATGAGCAAGGGCATGGGGATACGCCTGAACGTCGCGCGGGCACTGCTGCACCGTCCTGAACTGCTCTTCCTAGACGAGCCGAGCTCGGGGCTGGACCCGGTCGCCGCGTCCCGGATGGTTGATCTCATCACTCGTGAACGTGAGCGCGGCTGCACCGTGGTCGTGACCACCCACGACATGGTCCTCGCCCAGGAGGTGTGCGACCGCGTCGGCTTCGTCGTCGACGGCACCATCGTCGAGACGGGTGCGCCCGCTGAGCTGCGGCGGCGCCACGGCAGGCGTGAGGTGGTATTGACCTGGGACGGGGGCCGGTCCGTGTTTCCCCTCGACGGCCTGGCGGATGACCCGGGCTTCCACCGCGATCTGCGCGAGCGCCGGGTGCACACCCTCCACAGCCAGGAGGCGGACCTGGCCCAGGTGTTCCGTGCCGTCACGGGGCGGGAGCTGTCATGAGGCACGCGGTGCGGCGCACGGCGGCGACCCTCATGCTGGATCTGCGGCGCCAGACGGTCGGCGGTTGCTGGTTGGTGGCGGTGCTGGTCGGGGCGGTGGTGGCGGGCATGGTACGAGGGTCGGGGGTAGAGCCCACCCGCTGGTGGCCGATCCTTCTCCTTGGCGAATTGACGGTGACCTGCTTCTACTTCGCCGCCGTGCAGGTCCTGGCCGAGCGGGGGGAGGGAGTGCTGACGGCCCGGGCGCTCACGCCGACGCGGGAGGAGGAGTACCTGGCCGCTCTAATGCTCTCCCTCGGGGCGTTGGCGGTGGTGGAGTCGGCGGTGCTGGTGCTGGTTACCGGCGACGCGCCGCGGCACTGGCCCGCGTTGATCGCGAGCGTGCTGGTACTGGCCGCCTTCGAGGTGCTCTACGGAGTGATCGTCGTGGCCGGATACGACACGGTGGCGGCCTTCCTGCTGCCCTCGGGATTGTGGACCGCGGTGTTCATCGTCCCGGTGCTGCCCCTTGTGGGGCTGGGCGGCGGCTGGTGGCTGTGGCTCCACCCCCTACAGCCCGCAGTGATCCTCGTGGAGGTCGCCTTCGACCGCGCTACGGGCGCGCTCGCGGCGCCCGCCGTCGTCGTGGGGGCGCTCTGGGCCGCGGTGGGGATGGTAGCCGCTCGACGGCGTCTGCACGCGATGAGCATCGAGGCCGGGGAGAAGTCATGAGACGCAGAGGTTTTTGCCGAGCCGGGGCGAGGACTCCAGGAGGCGCCCGCACGGCGACGACGATCGGGGCACTGGCCCGCATGGCGCCACTGGACCTGCGCCGTCTGACGCGCGATGAACTGCTCTCGTGGATGGCGGTGCTGCCGCTGGTAGTTGCCCCGGTGCTGCGTATGGCCGCTCCGGGGCTGGTCGGCGCGCTCTCGCATCTTGGCCTGGACGCGGGCTCCTGGCTGGAGCCGTTGGGCGCGGTGGCATTCGCCGTGATCACTCCCGTGCTGATGGGAACCGTCGTCGGCTTCATGCTTTTGGCGGACAAGGAGGACGGCACCTGGCGGGCCGTGGCGGTGACCCCGGTGTCATTGCGCGGCTACCTGGTCTGGCGCGCCGGTCTGGCTGTGGGGCTCGCCGGTCCGCTCGCGCTCCTGGGGCTACGTGTAGGCGGATTGAACGATCTGGGCTGGGGTGCGGGCACGGGCCTGGCTCTGGCCGGAGCGCCCCTGGCGGGTGTTACCGCCCTGGCGCTGGCCGCATTCGCAGACTCGACGGTTCAAGGGGTGACGGGAGTCAAGCTTGGATTCGTAGTGCTCGTACTGCCCGCCGCCGTCTTGGACCGCGGCGGGCCGTGGAGCCTGTCAGCCGTGGTGCCCTCGTGGTGGCCGCTGCGGGCACATGCCGCGATACTCGATGGGCAGATATGGCAGCCATGGGCGGCAGGAGCGGTAGCGATCAGCGCCGCCCTAGCGGCGGCCTGCCTGTGCCGCACCGCCAGATCCGCGGTGGGCTGACGCGCGCCCGGCGTGCGCATGATGGCCGTGCATGGCCCGGTGGAACCGGGCATGTCAGCCCCGGGACTCGCGATCATCGACCTCCACCATGACCAGCTGCAGGCGGCACGGGGTGACCGCCGTGAGCGCGTGGCGGTCGTTGGGGGCCAGGTAGATGACGTCGCCCGCGCGCATGCGCTCGGTACGCTGGCCGATCGCGAAGTCCATCTCGCCCTCCAGCAGCGTGACGACGACCGCCTTCGTGGAGGCGTGCTCGGTCAGCAGCTGCCCGGCGTCGAAGGTGAAGATCACGGTGCGCAGGACGGCGTTGTTGACCACGACGCGTGAGGTGGTCGCCTCCTCGCTGATCGGGAGGGCCTCATTCAGACCGAGGCGGAACAGGGACTCGGAGACGGGCGTGGTGGGCACGGCTGACTTCCTTTCACGGCTGCGCGTGGATTGTGCGGACTTGGCGTCCTCTGGCGGAGGGATTTAATACCGCGTATGCCGTTTCAAATCCTTGAGCCGAGGTTACCCGTGTTCTGAGTAGGCGCATCGGTGGGCTCTGGCACACTTCGTCCCTTGGGACCCCGTCGCTAAGCGGCGGGCGACGGCGTCGGGGTGGGCGAACCGCACCGTCGTCGTGTGGGCCGTGAGCGAAAAGCCCCCGATCCTGGGCATGCGCTGGACGGGCATCGGGTTAGCGTTGGCATCACCGAACACGGAAGGACTGACGTGAGCGAGCTCCACACGCCCCCGGCGGCCACCACCCCGGCCGCCGCCGACGGATCCGGGACGGGCCTGGGCCTGACCGACTCCATCTACAACCGTCTGCTCAAGGAACGCATCATCTGGCTCGGCTCCGAGGTGCGCGACGACAACGCCAACGCCATCTGCGCGCAGATGCTGCTGCTGGCCGCCGAGGACCCCGAGCGGGACATCTACCTGTACATCAACTCCCCGGGCGGCTCCGTGACCGCCGGCATGGCCATCTACGACACCATGCAGTACGTCCAGCCCGACGTGGTCACCGTCGCCACCGGCCTGGCTGCCTCCATGGGGCAGTTCCTGCTGTCCTCCGGCGCCCGCGGCAAGCGCTACATCACGCCGCACACCCGCGTGCTCATGCACCAGCCCTCCGGCGGCGCGGGCGGCTCGGCCACCGATATCCGCATCAACGCCGACCTCATCATCAAGATGAAGCAGGAGCTGTCCGAGATCACCGCCGCGAACACCGGCCACACGGTCGAGGAGATCATTCGCGACTCCGACCGCGACCACTGGTTCTCCGCGACCGAGGCTCTCGAGTACGGCTTCGTCGACCACATCGTGAGCTCCAGTCGTGAGATCGGCCCCCAGAACGGAGAGAACTGAGATGACGAGCTCTCGCCCCTACTTCGACGCCGTCGCCCGGCAGTTCCAGGCCGCGGGCATGGCCCCGCAGTCCCTGCCGCAGGCCCGCTACGTGCTGCCCCAGTTCGAGGAGCGCACCGCCTACGGATTCAAGCGGCAGGACCCCTACGCCAAGCTGTTCGAGGACCGGATCGTCTTCATGGGCGTGCAGGTCGACGACGCCTCCGCCGACGACATCATGGCCCAGCTCCTGGTTCTGGAGTCCCAGGACCCCGACGGCCTGATCACCATGTACATCAACAGCCCCGGCGGCTCCTTCACCGCGCTGACGGCCATCTACGACACCATGCAGTACATCAAGCCGCAGGTGCAGACCGTCTGCCTGGGGCAGGCCGCCTCCGCCGCTGCGGTGCTGCTGGCTGCGGGCTCGCACGGCAAGCGCCTGGCACTGCCCAACGCCCGTGTGCTCATCCACCAGCCCGCCATGGAGGGCGTGCAGGGCCAGGCCAGCGACATCGAGATCATCGCCAACGAGATCGACCGCATGCGCGCCTGGCTGGAGGAGACCCTGGCCTTCCACACCGGGCAGCCGGTGGAGAAGGTCCACGCCGACCTCGAGCGTGACACGATTCTGACGGCCACCGCCGCCAAGGAGTACGGCATCGTCGACCAGGTGCTGTCCTCCCGCAAGGCCCCGCCCTCGCCGCACTCGGCCTGAGCGGGAGCGCGCTCGCCGCTGGAGGGGTGGACTGAACGCGGGTGGGGCGGCGCCGGATTTCGGTGCCGCCCCACCCCGCTTCTTCGCCGAGATCGGTAGAAGTTACGTGCCGAAATCGGCATGAGCAACACGGGTTCGGCTCAGCGGCGTCGACCCGGGAACCCCGCTAGGCTGCTCGCCGTGAACTCTTCGTCTCGCGGTGGCCCGCTGCTAGTGAGTGCCTGTCTGGCCGGTTTCGCCTGCCGGTACGACGGCGCCGCCAAGCCGGACCGCGACGTCGTCGCCTTGGCCGCCGAGGGCCTGGCACTGCCGTTGTGCGCCGAGATCGTGGGCGGGCTGCCGATCCCGCGGCCGCCCGCTGAGATCGTCGGAGGAGACGGTGGAGATGTGCTCGATGGGAATGCGCGCGTAGTGACTCGAGACGGCGAGGATGTCACCGACGCCTTCATCCGTGGCGCCGACGCCGTGGCGACGGTAGCCGTTCAGGTCGGCTGCCCGGCCGCCGTGCTGCAGGAGCGCAGTCCCTCATGCGGCGTGAACACCATCTACGACGGCACTCACAGCGGCCGACGCAAGGAGGGGAGCGGCGTACTGACCGCCGCGCTGCACCGCCGTGGGATCGCCGTCGTCACCACGGGAACCGCCAGGGAGCGACGCGCCTGGCGGGCCTGAGGATGCGGCCATGCGCCAGTACGTCGTCGACACCTCACCGATCCTTCGCCACGCTCAGCGGCCGGCTGACGGCGCGCCGAGGCGGAGGCCGATACGAGATGGACTTGCCCGTCTACGAGTTGCGTCGCCTCGACGTCACCGATGAGATGGTGGCGGCCCTCGGCAGCTGCCCGACCGAGGCCTGGGTGGGGCGCGACCTGCTGTGCGTGTTCGACGACGAGGCGACGATCCGGTCCCTGGCTCCCGATATGGGGCGGGTTCAGGAGCTGTCCGGGCCTTGTGCCACGACACCGCCGCAGGGGGCTGTAGATGGGCGCCGTGTCCAGGAGCAGGCGGATCAGGGCTTAGGGCGCGACCGACAATGCTTGTCCGAGGGAAAATGCAGCCACATCATCGGGGCGCTGGCCGATGGCGCGTGCCCAGGCCGTCGGCGTCGTTCGAGACCGGCGCAGGTAATTCACCAGGGCGTCATGGATCCGCGAGCGCTCATAGGGGAGCGAGCTGCCCGGCTCACCGGTTTCAAAACCGCGGCGGGTGAGTTCGGCCATGAGCTGGCGGTGCCCCCAATCGGAAGCTCTTCCGACGTCGTGGACGGAGTGTGCGGCGGCGACGGCGGAGGTGCCGAAACGACGGGCGAGTGCGACAACAGCGTCCAGCGGTGGGGCGGAGGGCGTCATCGCGCGTACGGAATCGGGCGGAAGCAAGAGCGCTGCTGCAAAGACATTGGCCTCCCGTTCCAGCTCCCGGTCCGTGGCGGCGTCGCTCTTGGTGCTGGAGTGCATCAGGAGATGACCGAGTTCGTGGGCAAGATCGAAGCGGGACCGCTCCGGCGTCTTCCGGCGGGCGAGGAACACGTATGGGCGGGCATCCTGACCCCAGAAACTGAAGGCGTCGACGTCCTGCTCGGCCGCCGGGATACCCAGCACCCGAATGCCGTGGGACTCAACGAGCTGCACGAGGTTCGGCAGTGGGAAGTCGCCCAAGCCCCATTGCAGGCGTACCGCCTCAGCGGCCGCCTGAGGGGACAGACCCGGATCGAGTTCCGGAAGTGTGAGCGCAGGCAGGCCAAGCCGCCGGCTCATCTCGCTGAACATGTCCATTCCCAGAGACCCGAGGGCGGTGGCCTGGTGCAGGAGAACTGCGCTCGTACGGCGACGCGCTCTGAAGAAGATCCGCTCATCGGCCACCGTGGCAGCCGGATTCGCTTGGAAGAACGCCACGGGCTGCGCGGTGGCGGCAGCGAGCGCGTCGGCCCTGGTGACGGGGGCGCCGCTGTCTTCCCAGGTGGTGAGAGTACGAGTGGTCACGCCGACGGCGGTGGCCAGGTCTACCCGGGACAAGCCGCCGCGTTCGCGGGCGATCGTGACACGTGTGGGGTGGATGGACATGTCTTGATTGAGTCGATGCTGCCGGGATGAGTGTTATAGCGCCACCACGTCGAAGTCGACGTCGTCGGTGGGACGCCGTGGTGGGATCGCCTCGAGACCAACGGGCTCCAGCGGTACTTCCGGCAGGATGATGCGGGTATGCCACTGCGTGATGACGCCGTCGTCGCACGCAGTGGGGAGCGAGAGCTCGCAGCGAAGCGTGTTTTCACTGCGATCCCAGAAATACAACAGTATCCAGGTGCGCAGTGAAGCACCCCGAGCCACGGCGGTATCCACGGTTGTTGCCCCTTCGGACAGGTCGAGGGCGAGCTGGTGGACAAGCTGGATATGTGAAAGGACGGCGTTATCGTCAACCTCGCCGCGGAGGGTAGGACCCTTGCTTCTCGCGTTGGTGGGCCGTTGGTCTGGGTTTCCGGTGCTGGCGTTCCCTCCCATAACGGCGATGGCGGCAAGACCCTCCGGGCTTACCGAGCGGGGTGCATTGGCGCGGTCGTGGGCCTGCCAGCCGCGGATGTCCAGATACTTGCGTACGGCGCTGACGGTCTTCTCCCAGTGCTCAAAGCCGAAGGCGATGACGGGATCGAATGGCGTGTGTTGGTTGATGGCGGCTTGGAGCCCCTCGTGACATGCCTCGGTCAGGAGGTCGGCATCGAGCCCCATGACTGTTAGCTGTTGTGCGGCCGCCCGGCCCGTGAGAGCCACTCCGGGCGACGGTTGCAACGGGAACGACTCGGTCACGTCCGTGCCCCCTCAGTCTCTCCGACGAGTGTTCAAAACCGGAAGCAACTATACCCTGGAGACGATGGTCAGCAAACCCTGACCCGTGATCACGAACACAGCTGCTACTGGGGCGATGCGGTAGCGGGGGGAGCAACGGGGCGTGCTGTGTCCGCCGGGCTCGACGAGCCATTTCGACCGATCTCGGCACGTTACTTCTACCGATCTCGGCACGTAACTTCGACCGATCTCGGCGAGGGTCAGCGGGTGACGCGCAGGAGGCGGTAGCCCTTGGAGGAGGATTCCCGGTCCACCTGCCAGCCCTGTTCGCCCAGCCACTTGGCCAGCGAGTCCGCCCCCAGGTTGCGCTGCACCACGAGCCAGGCCTCCCCGGTGTCGGCCAGCAGCTCCAACCAGTCAGTCAGCAGCGCGTGCAGCGCCGGCTTGCCGATCCGCATGGGTGGGTTGGACCAGATCAGGTCCAAGCGCGTGCCCGAGCCGCGCAGCTCCTCCAGCAGTGCGTCGGCCGTAACGGCGCGCACGTGGGTGTGCCCGGCCTCGGCGGCGTTGCGCCCGGTCAGTTCCACCGCGCGCTCGTTGACGTCCGTGGCCAGCACCGTGGCCTGCGGGGCGGCGTCGGCAAGGGCCAGGGTGAGCGGGCCCCAGCCGCAGCCCAGGTCCAGGAAGGTGCCCTCCTGCGGCGGGTCGGCCACCTGCCGCAGCAGCACGCGGGTGCCCAGGTCCAGGCGGTCGGCGGAGAACACGCCGGAGGCGGTGGTCACGTCGTGCTCGGTGCCGCGGATGACGAAGTGGTGGCGCCGCTCCTCGGCGGGGGCCTCGGGGGAGGCGGTGAAGTAGTGCTGCTCGCTCACGCGGCCGACCCTACCGGGCGCGGGCGGCCGCGGTCATAAGCGATTCCGCTTCAGGCCGCCCGGCGGGCCAGCAGCGGGGTGAGGGCGAGGGCGAGGGTGAGCACCGCCGTCGTCGGCACCAGCAGGTTCGCCTGCACGCCGGCCGCCGACGGCGCCACGAAAGTGGTCGCCAGCGTGCCCAGGGCGGCAGCGCCGGCGGCGTTCGCCACGGTCGCCGACGTGGCCGCCCGCGCCTGGGAGATGCCGTCCGGCGCGCCGCCCAGGTCCTCCGGCGCGGTCACGCAGCGGATCATTGTGTCCTGGTGGATGATCCCCATCCCGGCGCCCGCCGTCGCGAAGCCCACGTGCAGCCCCCACCAGGGCGCCGCCCCGCCGAAGGCCGCCGTCAGCACGGCCCCGCCGATCGCCAGGCACGCCCCGCCGACGCCCACCCGCATCCGGTATCGGTGCGGCTCGCGGGCCGGATGCGCCGCCGTCCAAATGGCGATCGACGACCAGGCCAGCCCAGCGCAGGTCAGCGCCCAGCCGATCGCAGTCGGTCCCAGGCCGAGCACATCGTGGGCGGCGGGGGAGACCAGGTAGTCCAGCGTGAAATAGGCGGCGCACAGCCAGGCGAGCGTGGCCAGCGCCGCCCGCCGCCCCGGTAGCAGACGCATGGTCCCGGTGGGGAACACCCGGGCGCAGGCCCACACCACTGCGGCCGTCCCGGCCGCTCCGACCGGCGCGAACAGCGCCGACGCCGCGGGCACCGCCCCGATCGCCGCCACGCCGGCGGCCATCACCAGGGCCGGCACCAGCGGGGGATGGGACTCGTCGTCGCTCACGTGCAGGCCGCGGATCTCCCGGGCCATCACCAGGCGCGCCACCACCAGCAGCGGCACGTACACGACCAGTGCCCAGCGCCACCCCCATGCCTGCGACACCGCGGCCGCGTAGCCCGGACCGAGGATGGAGGAGACGACCCAGGTGGCCGACCCGGCTGCCAGGAACAGCCGCCGCCACGCCTCCGGCAGACCCGCCACCAGCACCCCCATGGTCACCGTCGCCAGGGCGCCGGCCGCCAGCCCCCGCAGCACCTCGCCGACCACGTACACGCCCACGTTCGGCGCCAGCGCCCCGGTTACGGCACCGGCCACCAGCACGGCGGTGAGTGCGGTCATGAGCCGGTCCGCGCGCCAGCGGGTGAGCATGCTGCCACCCAGCGGCATGGTCAGGAAGGTCGGCACCATGGCGGCCGCCGTCACCAGCCCGTAGTGGGCGCGGGCGCCCAGGTCTGTGGCCACCAGCGGCAGCACCGTCTGGTTGATGTAGGTCTGCATGCCGGCCAGCAGCTCCACCATCAGCATCGAGGCCGCCAGGTGCCCCACCGGCGTGGTGGCCAGGGCGCGCAACGACGGCGCGGGGGCCGTCGGCGTGGCCCCATCGCCGACCGCGCCGGGATCTCCGGCATCCGGAACGGCGAGAGGATCGGAGTCGGGGGAGCTCACCGCCCGAGCGTATCGGCCCGGGGCGCCGTTGCCCCAGCGACCGCCGACGGCGAACGCGGCCCGCGGGCACTCGGCAAGGAAGTGTCCAGGCAGTAGGATCTGAGCCCGCATGGAAAACACTCAGCATCTCAGCCACTCCGCCGACTCCGCCGTCACCGCCGACAACGACGCCGCTCGCGACGACGCGCCCGCCGTAGCCGCCGACGACCCCGCAGCGGCGCTCGCGTCCCGGGTCCGCTCCCGCGCCGGCACCGCCCTGGCCTCCACCGCCGGGCGCGCCGACTACGGCGACGCCGCCGACGCCGGTGCCCTGGAGCGCGAGGCCCGCGCCGCCACCCGTCGTGTGGCCGGGCTGTCCACCGAGCTGGAGGACGTCAGTGAGGTCGAGTACCGGCAGGTCCGGCTGGAGCGCGTGGTCCTGGTCGGTCTCGAACTGCCCGTTTCCGGTGCGCACCCGGTCCCGGGCCGCTCCGGTTTCGTCGGTCCCAACGGCGCGGCCGGATCCCAGGACGCCGAGACCTCCCTGCGCGAACTCGCTGCCCTGGCCGAGACCGCCGGTTCCGAGGTGCTCGACGCCCTCATCCAGCGCCGCGACCACCCCGACCCGGCCACCTACCTGGGGTCCGGCAAGGCCAAGGAACTGGCCGAAATGATCGCTGACAACGGGGCTGACACGGTCATCGTCGACGGCGAGCTGGCCCCCTCCCAGCGGCGCGCCCTGGAGGACGTGGTGGGCGTGAAGGTCGTGGACCGCACCGCGCTGATCCTGGATATCTTCGCCCAGCACGCCAAGTCCCGCGAGGGCAAGGCCCAGGTGGAGCTGGCCCAGCTGGAGTACCTGCTGCCGCGCCTGCGCGGCTGGGGCGAGTCCATGTCCCGGCAGGCCGGCGGGCGCGTCGCCGGCGGCCAGGGCATCGGCTCGCGCGGGCCCGGTGAGACCAAGATCGAGCTGGACCGCCGCCGCATCCGCCAGCGCATGGCCAAGCTCCGCCGCGAGATCCGCGCCATGGCCCCCTCCCGGGAGGTCAAGCGCGGCTCGCGGCGCCGCGGCCCCATCCCCTCGGTCGCCATCGCCGGTTACACCAACGCCGGCAAGTCCTCCCTCATGAACGCCCTCACCGGCGCCGGCATCATGGTGCAGGACGCCCTATTCGCCACCCTGGACCCGACCGTCCGCAAGGCCGAGGCAGCCGACGGACGCATCTACACCCTCACCGACACAGTCGGCTTCGTGCGCAACCTGCCGCACGAGCTGATCGAGGCCTTCCGCTCCACCCTGGAGGAGGTCGCCGAGGCGGACGTCCTCCTGCACGTAGTCGACGCCGCCCACCCCGACCCGCTCGGACAGATCGTGGCCGTCCACGCCGTCCTGGCCGACATCCCCGGCGCCATGGACGTGCCCGAGCTGATCGTGCTCAACAAGGCCGACCTCGCCGACGCCGTCACCCTTGCCGCCCTGCGCACCCGCCTGCCCGACGCGGCCGTGGTCTCCGCACGCACCGGCCAGGGGCTGCCGGCGCTGCGCGAGCGCGTCGAGGCCATGCTGCCGCGACCGGAGGTGGCAGTGGACGTCGTCGTCCCCTACTCGCGCGGGGACCTGGTCTCCCGCGTCCACGCCGACGGCGACATCGACACCGTCGAGTACGTCGAGGACGGCACCCACGTGGTCGCGCGCGTCGACGCCGCCCTGGCGGCCGAGCTGGCCGCCGTCGACGCCGGATGAGAACCGTGGGCGATACGGCGGCGCCCACCGCCGCGGCCGCCGGGACGGGTACGGCCCATGCCACCGGGAGTACCTCCGCCGGCCCCGAGGAGGAGCGCGCCCAGGAGGCGCTGGCCACTGCCGTGACCGCCCTCGGTGGCAGCCCGCGGGACGGACAGGCGGAGATGACTCGGTGCGTCTCCCGCGCCATCGCCACCCGCAGCCACCTGCTCGTGCAGGCCGGCACCGGCACCGGCAAGTCCCTGGCTTACCTGGTGCCCGCCATGGTGCATGCCGTCGAAGCCGGCGAGCGCGCCGTCGTGTCCACCGCCACCCTCGCCCTGCAGCGCCAGGTGCTCATCAAGGACGCGCCGCTGGCCGCCGACGCCGTCGAACGCACCACCGGCGTCCGGCCCAGCGTCGCCCTGCTCAAGGGCTGGCAGAACTACCTGTGTCGCCACCGCCTCGCCGGCGGCTACCCCGACGACGACTCCGACACCCTCTTCTCGGCCGCGGAGGCCACGCCCCGCGCCCGCGTTGGTGAGGGCACCGAGCAGAGCCTCGGTGAGCAGGTTGTGCGCGTGCGCGAGTGGGCCGCCGACACCGAGACCGGCGACCGGGACGACCTGGTCCCCGGTGTGTCCGACCGCGCCTGGGCACAGGTCTCGGTGACCGGCGCAGAGTGCCTGGGCACCAGCTGCCCCCTGCATGACGAGTGCTTCCCCGTGCTCGCCCGCGCCGCGGCCGCCGAGGCCGACGTGGTGGTCACCAACCACGCCATGCTCGGCATCGCCGCGGCCGGAAACCCCGGGGTACTGCCCGAGCACGAGGTGCTGGTGGTCGACGAGGCCCATGAGCTGGCCGACCGAGTGCGCTCCCAGGGCACGGTGAGCCTGTCGGCCACGGCGGTGGCCCGCGTGGCGGCCACCGCCCGTCGGCATGCCGGCGTCGTCGTCACCGACTTGGAGGAGGCCGGGCAGAACCTGCAGCTGGCCCTGGCGGAGCTGCCCGACGGACGCCTGACCGAAGGGCTGCCGCCCGCGCTCGCGGACGCCCTGACCCTGCTGGAGGCCGCCTGCCGGCAGGTGCTCACCGATGTGCGCGAGGCCGCCAAGGCGGCCGGGCCCGCCTCGGCGAGCGGCGACGCCGGAGCCGTGGCGCTGGCCCGCACCGCCGTCGCGGACATGACCGACGTCGTCGAGCGCATGACCTCCGACTCGGTGGCCCAACGACGCGACGTCGCCTGGGTGGAGCGGCCGCGCCTGGGCGCGGAGCCGCCCAGGCTGACACTGTCGCCCATTGACGTGGCGGGCTCGGTGGCGGATGCGCTCCTGGCGGACCGGGCGGCCGTGCTCACCTCCGCCACCCTCGCCCTGGGGGGCAGCTTCAACCCCATGGCGGCGACGCTCGGGCTCACGCTCGCCGACGCCGACTGGGAGGGCGTAGACGTCGGCACCCCCTTCGACTACGCGCGCCAGGGGATCCTCTACACCCCCACCCACCTGCCCCGCCCCGGGATGGGGATCTCCGAGGCGGCACTGGAGGAGGTGGTGGCGCTTGCCGAGGCCAGCCGCGGCGGCATGCTCGGGCTGTTCTCCTCCCGGCGGGCCGCCGAGGAGGCGGCTGGGGTGTTGCGCGAGCGAACCGGCCTCACCGTCTATGCGCAGGGGGAGGACCGGCTGCCCACCCTGGTGGAGGCCTTCGCGGCCGACGAGGACGCCTGTCTGGTGGGGACTCTGTCGCTGTGGCAGGGCGTGGACGTGCCCGGGCGCACCTGCCGGCTGGTGGTGATCGACCGCATCCCCTTCCCCCGGCCCGACGACCCGGTATCCCAGGCGCGCAGCGAGGCCGTCACGGCCGCGGGCGGCAACGGCTTCATGACCGTCTCGGCCACCCACGCCGCCCTGCTGCTGGCCCAGGGCGCGGGCAGACTCGTGCGGCGGGCGGACGACCGCGGCGTCGTGGCCGTCCTCGATCCACGGCTGCGTACGGCCCGTTACGGCGCCTTCCTGGCTCGCTCCATGCCGCCGCTGTGGCCCACCCGGGACCGCGACGTCGTCCTTGGGGCGCTGGGTCGGCTGGCTGCCGGGCAGTGAAGCCGGATGGAGGCGAATTCTCTCGTACTCGTGCGGCGCCGGGAACGACCGCGTACCCTTGGCCCTGGGTGGGCCAACTCACCAAATCCTGACAACCGTCCAGATACGGAGGAACACAGTGTCAGATTCCACGATCACCAACAGCGCGCAAGGTTCATACCCCACGGCCCGCTCCGGCCGTCCTTCCAAGGTCGCCATCATCGGCGCCGGCGCGGTTGGCTCCACGCTCGCCTACGCCTGCGTCACCAAGGGCGTGGCACGGGAGATCGTCCTGCAGGACATCGTCAAGGAGAAGGTCGAGGCCGAGGCCCTCGACATCGCCCAGGGCATCCAGTTCACCTCCGCCGGGGCCGTGTCCGGGTCGGACGACCCGGAGATCTGCCGCGACGCGGACGTCATTGCCGTCACCGCGGGCGCCAAGCAGAAGCCCGGGCAGTCCCGCCTGGAACTCGCCGGCGCGACCGTCGGCATCATGGAGAAGATCCTGCCCAAGCTGGTGGAGGTGGCGCCGAATGCCATCTTCGTAATGGTCGCAAACCCGGTCGACGTGGTCACCTACTGCTCCAAGAAGATCACCGGGCTGCCCGAGAACCAGATCTTCGGCTCCGGCACCGTTCTGGACACCGCTCGCATGCGGTACCTCGTCTCCCTGGAGACCGGCACCGCCACCCAGAACATCCACGGCTACATCGCCGGCGAGCACGGCGACTCGGAGGTCGCCCTGTGGTCCTCCACCGAGATCGGCGGCGTGCCGATCACGCAGTGGGGCAAGACCCTTGACGGCGGCGTGTTCGACCAGGCCAAGCGCGACCGCATCGCCCACGACGTGGTCCGCTCCGCCTACCGCATCATCGAGGGCAAGGGTGCGACCAACTACGCCGTCGGCCTGGCGGTCTCCCGCATCATCGGGGCCATCCTCAACGACGAGCAGCGCGTGCTCACCATCTCCCCGCTGCTGGACAACTGGCACGGAATCTCCGACGTGTGCATGGCGGTGCCGACCATCGTCGGCCGCGAGGGCGCCGGGCGGCGGCTGGAGCTGCCGCTCACGCTCGACGAGCGCGACCGGCTGACCGCCTCCGCCGAGCGTCTGCGTGAGGTGGCTCGCGGCCTGGGCTACTGATCCCGCCGCGGTCGAATGGTGGAGGGGCCGACCCCGGATGGGGTCGGCCCCTCCACCATTGTCTACAGAGCCCGCAGCACGGTGACGACCTTGCCCATGATCGTCGCCTGATCCCCCGGGATGGGAGCGTAGTCGGGGTTGCGCGGCAGCAGCCACTGGTGCCCGTCCTTGCGGGAGAGCACCTTGACTGTCGCGGAGGCGCCGTCGACGTCCTCGACCATCGCGGCGACGACATCGCCGTTTTCCGCGTCCGGCTGGGCGCGCACGACCACCCAGTCGCCGTCGCAGATGGCGGCGTCGATCATGGAGTCGCCGTGCACCTCCAGCATGAACAGCTCACCGTCGCCGGTCAGACGGCGGGGGAGTGCCAGCACGTCCTCAACCTCCTGCTCGGCCAGGATCGGTGAGCCGGCTGCGATGCGTCCCACCAGCGGCACGGCCACCGCCTCGCCGTCGGCGACGCCGGGCAGCACGGGCAACGACGGCTCCGGCGCGGAGGGGGAGACGGGGGCGACGATGTCCGGCTCGGCGGCGGGCTCAACGATCTCCAGGGCACGCGGCCGGTTGGGGTCGCGCCGCACCAGGCCGAGGCGCTCGAGCTTGTCGAGTTGATGCTTGACCGAGGAGGGGCTGGTCAGGCCCACCTGGGCGCCGATCTCCCGCATGGAGGGGGGATAGCCGCGCGCGGCGACCGCCTCGCGCACCGACTCGTAGACGGCTCGGGCGCGCGGGTCCAGAGACTGCAGGTCTGCCGGCGAGGGGCTTACGTAGGTGGCCGTGGGATCGGTTGCCGTGCTCACGCCGCGGTGGCCCGCCGGACGGGTGGTTGCGCTCATCGCCTGTCCCTCGTTCCCCGGGCTGCCGGCGGCCGGGTGGCCGGGTGCCGGTTAAGGAGCCCGAATTCATGTCGGTGGCCCGTGATGGCCTTGTCTTGTCAAGACTACGGCCGATCGTCCGAGCACTCAAACATGTGTTCGAAAACGCTCTGGACGTGTCGGCTGTGAACCGGTAATCTATCGAACAGACGTTCGTCGAACGTGTGTTCTAGGAGGGTTTCATGAGCGCGCTCGCCGTCCCACTGCCGCCGCGACTTCGGCTGGTATCCGCCGAGGACGGGCCGGCCTCCAGGCTGTCCGTGGTTCCAGGCGTATCGGGCGGGGCTGTGGCGCCCGCCGCTGAACGCGATGACGCGTTGGCGGACGCCTCGCGCCGTCCCCGACTGCGGCTAGTGACCGGCGGTGCTGCGTCGGCAGTTCCTAGTCCGCTGGAGCCGACTCGGCGCCCGGTCACCCCACGGCGCGCGCGGCCGCTCGCCGTCCCGGTCGTATCGGAGAATCCGGCGGAGGCGGCCCGTCCCGGGCGTAAGGCTGCGGCACCCCTGCCCGCCGTCGTGCGTCTGCTCCTCATCATCGGCGCTCTTGTCCTGGCGGCGGTGCTCGTGGTGGCGGGCGGCATTGTGCTCTCCGGATTCCAGTCTGCGCCGGTCGAGACCACCATCGCCACCGTGCAGTCCGGTCAGTCCCTGTGGGACATCGCCGTGGCCACCGGTGCCGGTGATGTCAACGAGGTCATGGCGCAGATCGTCGATCTGAACGGGTTGACCAGCTCCACCTTGCAGGCTGGGCAGACGCTTGTCGTCCCGGCAGGCTGACGATCGTCCCGCTGGGCCGGTGAAGCGCTTGCGGACCCTGCGCAGTACGCATAATCTCCGATTCGTATAAGTGACGAGGAGAACCGGAGGTGGTCGGCATGCGCTGTCCTTTCTGCCAGCACAGCGGGTCGCGCGTGGTCGACTCCCGCACCTCCGAGGACGGTTCCTCGATCCGGCGTCGGCGCCAGTGCACCAAGTGTGGGCGCCGCTTCACCACCATCGAGGCGGCGAGCCTGTCGGTGCGTAAGCGTTCCGGCGCCACCGAGCCCTTCTCTCGCGAGAAGGTCATCCGGGGCGTGCGCCGCGCCTGCCAGGGGCGTCCGGTCACCGACGATCAGCTCGCCCTGCTGGCGCACAAGGTCGAGGAGACCATTCGCGGTTCCGGGCACGCCATTGTCGACTCTCATGAGGTGGGCCTGGCGATTCTCGAGCCGCTGCGCGAACTGGACGAGGTCGCCTACCTGCGTTTCGCCTCCGTCTACTCGGGATTCAATTCGCTGGAAGACTTCGAGGCCGCCATCGCTGAGCTGCGTGCCCGGCACCAGTAACACGCCGGGACCTGCGCGAGTGACGTGCCGGGACCGACACCAATGAGGAGCGGTGTCAGGACCGGCTGCATCGCTGTTGGTGGGGTGTAGCGGTAAGTGGCGTCTGTATCTGGTGACATGCCCTCACCGGGCGTCGATGGCCTCCACCAGGCTGGCGACCAGGCCCGGCCAGGTCCACTTCTCGACCATGAGGGAGCGCCCGGCCGCCCCCATGCGCGCCCGCAGCTCTGGATCCGTCAGCTGGCGCACCAGGGCCGTGACCAGTGCATCCTCGTCTCGGCCGTTGACGACGTTGCCGGTTACGCCCTCCACAACGGTTTCCGGGGCCCCGCCGCTGGTGCCTGCGATCACCGGCAGGCCGGCGGCGGAGGCCTCAAGGAAGACAATGCCGAGCCCCTCGACGTCGAGCCCCTTCCCACGCGTGCGGCAGGGCATCGCAAACACGTCACCCATCGCTACGTGCCCCGGCAGCTCCTCGTAGGGAACCTTGCCGGTGAGGATGATCGCCTCGCGCACCGGAGAGGAGCGGCGCAGCAGCGCAAGCTTCTTCGCGTAAGGACCCCAGCCGACGACGACGAGACGTGCGTCCGGCACCTGCTCGACCACCCGCGGCCAGGCGGCAATCAGCGAGTCCTGTCCCTTGCGGGCCACGAGCCGGGACACGCATACGACCGTGGGGGCCTCCCCCAATCGGTAGCGGGCCCGCAGGGCGGCGCGCGCATCGGCGTCGGGGCGGAAGCGGTCGACATCGATGCCGCTGGGCAGGCGTAGCACCTCCTGCCCAGCGGGCAGGTGCCGACGCAGCTCACCGAGCGTGTAGTCGGAGATGTAAGTGACGACGTCGGCGTCGCGGAAGATCCTGCGCAGCGCCTGGCGGGCGCCGGGCACCATGCCCCAGCCGACCTCGTGGCCGTGCGTAGTGGCGATCACGCGGGTGGCCCCGGCCTGTTTCGCCGCGCGGCCCAGCAGGCCGAGCGGGGCGGCGGCCCCGAACCACACGGTTTCGATGCCGCGGTCGCGGATCAGCTGCTGCATGCGTCGGCGCACGTCCGGGGTCGGCAGAAGCATGTGGGTGGGCATGCGTACCACGTCGAAGGCGGCCTCCCGGTCGAAGGCCTCGGCGGCCGCGGGCCCCTCGGGCGGGGTGGAGGCCAGGACGGTGAGATCGGCGGCGGGCAGGCGCCGGGTGTAGTCATCCAGGTAGGACTGGATACCGCCTACAACGGGCGGGAAGTCGTTGGTGACGAGCAGGGTCCTACGCATGAGAGGGAGTCTAAGGGGAAGCGCGCCCACCGCGGGGGTGCGTGCCCCTGAAGGTGCCGACCGAACTCGGCACGTGACTTCTACCGATCTCGGCACGTAACTCCTACCGATCTCGGCGAGTGGGGGAGGCGGGGTCAGCCCTCGTCGTTGTTGCGCAGGACCTCGGACAGGCGGCGCGCCGCGGCGGCGACCACGGGGCCGTGCACGCGCCCGGGCTGGCGGCCCATGCGCTCGATCGGGCCCGAGATTGATACGGCCGCGATGACCTTGCCGCTGGCTCCGCGCACCGGCGCCGACACGCTGGCCACGCCCGGCTCGCGCTCGCCGACGGACTGCGCCCAGCCGCGCCGTCGGACGGCGGAGAGCATGGTGGCGTTGAAACGCGCACCCACCAGCCCCCGGTGCAGGCGATCCGGCTCCTCCCAAGCCAGCAGCACCTGTGCGCCGGAGCCGCCCTGCATGGACATGGTCGCCCCCACCGGGATGGAGTCGCGCAGGCCGATGGGGCGCTCGGCGTTGGCCACGCACACCCGGACGTCCCCCTGCCGCCGGTACAGCTGCGCGGACTCGTGCGTCTTGTCCCGCAGCGCCGCGAGCACCGGGCCGGCGGCCGCCAGCAGGTGGTCCTCCCCGGCGGCGGAGGCGAGCTCGTTCAGGCGCGGCCCCAGGATGAAGCGCCCCTGCGCGTCGCGGGAGAGCAGGCGGTGGAACTCGAGCGCCACGGCGATGCGGTGCGCGGTCGGCCGGGCGAGATGGGTGGTGGTGACCAGCTGTGCCAGCGTCGCCGGGCCGGCCTCCAGGGCGCTCATGACCAGCGCGGCCTTGTCGATGACGCCAACTCCGCTCCCGTTTTCGATGTCACCCAACGTGTCCATAATCTGATACTGCCATTCCGAGTGCTGAGACTTCAAGTAGCGTGGAGTCAGAAAAACGCCCGGTCTTTGATCGGTTCCGGCAACACGCCTCGGCACCGGGCGGAACGTCCCAGGAAAGGATGCGCAGCGATGGGAATGACTCTGGCACAGAAGGTTTGGCGTGACCACGTCGTCGCGCCGGGCACTGACGGAGCCCCCGACCTGCTCTACATCGACCTCCACCTGGTCCACGAGGTCACCAGCCCCCAGGCCTTCGAGGGGCTGCGCCTGGCCGGCCGCAAGGTCCGCCGCCCCGACCTGACCCTGGCCACGGAGGACCACAACACTCCCACCCTGGACATCGACCTGCCCATCGCGGACGTCACCAGCCGCACCCAGATCGAGACCCTGCGCGCCAACTGCGCCGAGTTCGGGGTGCGCCTGCACTCCCTCGGCGATGCCGACCAGGGCATCGTCCACGCCGTCGGCCCCCAGCTGGGCCTGACCCAGCCGGGCATGACGGTGGTGTGCGGCGACTCCCACACCTCCACCCACGGGGCCTTCGGGGCACTCGCCTTCGGCATCGGCACCAGCCAGGTCGAGCACGTGCTTGCCACGCAGACCCTGCCGGTCGCGCCCTTCAAGACCATGAGCGTGCTCATCGACGGCGACCTCCCCGCCGGGTCCGGCGCCAAGGACATCATCCTGGCCATCATCGCCAAGATCGGCACCAACGGCGCCCAGGGGCACGTCATCGAGTACCGCGGCCGCGCCATCGAGCAGCTGTCGATGGAGGCCCGCATGACCATCTGCAACATGAGCATCGAGGCCGGCGCCCGCGCCGGCATGATCGCCCCCGACGAGACCACCTTCGCCTACCTCAAGGGCCGCCCGCACGCCCCCGAGGGGGAGGACTGGGACGCCGCCGTCGCCTACTGGCGCTCGCTGCGCACCGATGACGACGCCGTCTTCGACACCGAGGTGGTCCTGAGGGCCCGCGACATCGAGCCCTTCGTCACCTGGGGCACCAACCCCGGGCAGGGGCTGCCCATCTCCGCCGCCGTCCCCAACCCCGAGGACATTGCCGACGAGACCCAGCGCCGCGCCGCCGAGCGCGCCCTGGAGTACATGGATCTGAGGCCCGGCACTCCGCTGCGCGACATCAAGGTGGACACCGTCTTCCTCGGCTCGTGCACCAACGGCCGCATCGAGGATCTGCGCGCCGCCGCCGAGGTCGTCAGGGGCCGCACCAAGGCGCCCGGCCTGCGCATGCTGGTGGTGCCGGCCTCCGCCCGCATCCGTCTGCAGGCCGAGGCCGAGGGACTGGACCAGGTGTTCAAGGACTTCGGCGCCGAATGGCGCAACGCCGGTTGCTCCATGTGCCTGGGCATGAACCCGGACCAGCTCGCTCCCGGCGAGCGCGCCGCCTCCACCTCGAACCGCAACTTCGAGGGGCGTCAGGGCAAGGGCGGGCGCACCCACCTGGTCTCGCCCGTCGTCGCCGCCGCCACCGCCGTGCGCGGCACGCTGTCCACCCCCGCGGACCTGCCGGCTGCCAGCGCCGCCTGAGCCGTACCGCCGACTGCCTGAGAAAGAAGCACGCCATGGAGAAGTTCATCCGCCACACCGGCATCGGCGCCCCCCTGCGCCGCAGCGCCGTCGACACCGACCAGATCATTCCCGCCGTCTACCTCAAGCGCATCACCCGCACCGGCTTCGAGGATGCCCTGTTCGCCTCCTGGCGGGCGAACGAGGCCGACTTCATCCTCAACCAGGACGCCTACAAGCGCGCCAGCGTGCTGGTGGCCGGACCCGACTTCGGCACCGGCTCCTCCCGTGAGCACGCCGTGTGGGCGCTGAAGGACTACGGCTTCAAGGTGGTGCTCGCCCCCCGCTTCGCCGACATCTTCCGCGGCAACGCCGGCAAGCAGGGGCTCGTGGCCGGCGTCATCAGCCAGGAGGACGCCGAGCAGCTGTGGAAGATCCTGGAAGCCGAGCCCGGCACCGAGATCACCGTGGACCTGGAGCGGCGTACCGTCGAGGCGGGCTCCTTCCGCACCACCTTCCAGATCGACGACTACGTGCGCTGGACCCTCATGGAGGGCCTGGACGACATCTCGCTCACCCTCACCCACGAGGACGCCATCCGCGCCTACGAGGATGCTCGCCCGGCCTTCAAGCCACGCACCCTGCCCGCCCGCCACGAGCCCGCCGTCGCGGTCACGCCCGCACGGGCTACGGACATGCCCGTGCCCGTCGGCTACCCCTTCCTGCGTCCGGGAGCCTGAGCTACCTGCTCGCGTCGTCGCTCGCCGCCGCACCGGTGAGTTGAAGGCCACGCCCCGGTTCGCTGTGAGCGGGCCGCGGATGCCTCCAGCCGCGGCCCGCCCGCCTATGCTGAGACCGTCCGCGCCCGGCGCGGCGGACGTCCGCAACCTACGGCGTCCGGTCTTCACCCGATTGCTCGGAGGTTTGCATGGTCGACGGTCTGCTCCAGGTCGAGGGCGGGCGCCCGCTCAACGGTGAAATCACCGTCCGCGGCGCCAAGAACCTCGTCCCCAAGGCGATGGTCGCCGCCCTGCTGGGTACCACGCCCTCCGTCCTGCACAACGTGCCGCTCATTCGCGACGTCGACGTCGTCTCCGGCCTGCTCTCCCTGCACGGGGTGAGCGTCGACTACGACCAGGCCGAGGGCGTCCTGCGCCTGGACCCCTCCAAGGTCGAGAGCGCCCACATGGCCGACATCGACGCCCACGCGGGCAGCTCCCGCATCCCGATCCTGTTCTGCGGCCCCCTGCTGCACCGGCTGGGGGAGGCCTTCATCCCCGACCTGGGCGGCTGCCGCATCGGGGACCGCCCCATCGACTTCCACCTGGACATCCTGCGCGGCTTCGGCGCGATCGTGGACAAGCAGCCCCAGGGCATCCGGCTGACCGCACCCGACGGGCTGCACGGCACCGTCATCGACCTGCCCTACCCGTCCGTCGGCGCCACCGAGCAGACCCTGCTCACGGCCGTGCGCGCGGAGGGGCTGACGGAGCTGCGCGGTGCCGCCGTCGAGCCCGAGATCATGGACCTGGTGGACGTGCTGCAGAAGATGGGCGCCGTCATCTCGGTGGACACCGACCGCACCATCCACGTCGAGGGCGTGGACGAGCTCGTCGGCTACAACCACCGTGCCCTGCCCGACCGCATTGAGACGGCCTCCTGGGCCTCGGCGGCGCTGGCCACCCACGGTGACGTGTTCGTCCACGGCGCCCACCAGAGCGACATGACCACCTTCCTGAACATCTTCCGCAAGGTCGGCGGAGCCTTCGACGTGCGCGAGGACGGCATCCGCTTCTACCACCCCGGCGGCGACCTCAAGAGCATCGTGGTGGAGACCAACGTCCACCCCGGGTTCATGACCGACTGGCAGCAGCCGCTCGTCGTCGCCCTGACCCAGGCGGAGGGCCTGTCCATCGTCCACGAGACCGTGTACGAGAACCGCTTCGGCTTCACCGGCGCCCTGCGCAAGATGGGCGCCACCATCCAGGTGTACCGGGAGTGCCTGGGCGGCACCGCCTGCCGCTTCGGGCAGCGCAACTTCTACCACTCCGCCGTCATCTCCGGTCCCACGCCCCTGCACGGTGCCGACATCGTGGTGCCCGACCTGCGCGGCGGCTTCTCCCACCTGATCGCGGCGCTCGCCGCGGAGGGCACCAGCCGCGTCGAGGGCGTGAACCTCATCGACCGCGGCTACGAGCACTTCATGAGCAAGCTCGCCGCGCTGGACGCCAACGTCACCCGCCTGGCCTGACCCGGGGCGGCAGATCCGCCCGGCCCGGGAGCGGGTCCGGCACAGAGCCCGCCTGCGCCGATAGCTAGTTCGGCCCGCGGTCATCCTTCCACCGGGCCTGCCGGGAGTGGGTAGAGTGCCGATGTGTCCAACACACGACGCATGACCCCCTTCTACCGCTTCGCGGCCAGGGGCGCGATCATTCCGTTTCTCAAGGCGGTCTCCAAGCAGCACGTGACCGGCGCGGAGAACATCCCCCGCGAGGGCGGCTTCATCGCGGTCGCCAACCACCTGTCCAACCTGGACCCGCTCACGGCCATGCGGGCGCTCGTGGACGAGGACGTACCCATCTACTCGCTGGCCAAGTCCCAGCTGTTCGAGATCCCCATTCTCGGGCACGTCTTCCGCGCCGGCGGGCAGATTCCCGTGTACCGGGACTCGGCCGACGCCGGCAACTCCCTGGTCGAGGCCGAGCGGCGGCTGCGGGCCGGTGACCCGGTCATGATCTTCCCCGAGGGCACCCTGTCCCGCGACCCGCTGCAGTGGCCCATGACCGGCAAGACCGGCGCCGCCCGCCTGGCCATGCGCACGGGCGCGCCCCTGCTGCCCATCGGCCAGTGGGGAGCCCAGAACGTCCTGGGCGCCTACGGCGGCGGCTTCCGCCCCTTCCCCCGCAAGGACGTGAACGTCCTGATCGGCAAGCCCTTCCACCTGACGGAGTACGGCTCGGACATCTCCGACCGGGACGCCGTGCGCGCCGCCACCGCCGAGATCATGCGGCGCATTACCGAACTGGTCGAGCAGCTGCGCGGAGAGAAGGCCCCCCGCCCCTTCGACATGAAGTACGACGGCGACCCGGGCAAGGGCAATATCGGCGTGCGCCGCCCCGATCCGCCGATGCCGCCCGCGGACCCGGACGACGGCGCCGGCGGCTCCGCGGCCAGCTCAGAGGGCCCTGTGACCGGTGACGGTTCCGGTGAGGAGCACCAGTCATGACCGCCACCGCCGCTGCCCAGCCGCAGGAGCCCGCACGCCGGGCCGCCGTCATCGGTGCCGGCGCGTGGGGCACCACCTTCGCCCGCCTGCTGGCCCAGGCGGGCACGCCCGCCGTCGTCTGGGCCCGTCGCCCGGAGCTGGCCGAGGAGATCAACGCCGGTACCAACACCCGCTACCTTCCCGGCATCCGCCTGCCGGAGACCGTCACGGCCACCACGGACATACGCGCGGCCGTCGCCGGAGCCGGGCTCGTCGTCGCGGTGGTGCCCGCGCAGACCGCCCGGAGCGTGCTGGCCCCGCTGCGCGGCGCCCTGGACGACGACGCGATCGTCGTCTCCCTGATGAAGGGGGTCGAGGCCGGCACGGGCCTGCGCATGAGCCAGGTCATCGCCGAGGCGCTCGACCTGCCCGCCTCTCGCATCGCCGTGATCTCCGGGCCGAACCTGGCCGATGAGATCGCCGCAGGCCAGCCCACCGCCACCGTGGTGGCCGCGGCCGATGAGGCGGTGGCGGCACGGGTAGCCGCCCTGTGCGCGACCGGCACCTTCCGTCCTTACACCAACACCGACGTGCTCGGTGTGGAGCTGTGCGGCGCGGTGAAGAACGTGATCGCGCTGGCCGTCGGCATCACCGCCGGACGCGGCTTCGGAGACAACTCCAAGGCCACTGTCATCACCCGCGGGCTGGTGGAGATCACCCGCCTGGGGATCGCGCTGGGGGCGAACCCCGAGACCTTCGCGGGCCTGGCCGGCATGGGTGACCTGGTGGCCACCTGCTCCTCGCCGCTGTCGCGCAACCAGACCTTCGGGCGGCGCCTGGGCGAGGGCATGAGCGTGGCCGAGGCGGCGGCCGCCTCGCGCGGGGTCGCCGAGGGCGCCAAGTCCGCCCGTGCCGTGCTCGACCTGGCGACCGCGCACGGGGTGGACATGCCCATCACCGCCGGGGTGGTCGCCGTCGTCGAGGGGGCCGCCACCGTGGAGGAGGTCAACGACGCCCTGCTGTCCCGCCCCCGCAAGGCCGAGGGCGTCAACGCCGCGCCGCTCGCCTGAAAGGCCGAGATCGGTAGAAGTTACGTACCGAGATCGGTCGTAATTGCGTGACCGGGTTTAGGGCTCCGTCTGCTCAGTTGCGCAAAAACAGAGTTCCCGTGTCCGGGCTTCTCCGGTCGATGACGACGGTTCGTCACCAACGACGACGGTTCGTCACTTGGCGCCAACGCTTCGGCACTTCCGGCGACGGTACGTACCCCCACCGTACGAACCGTCACAAGAAGGTGCGAATCGCTGACCAGAACATACGAACCCTGACGCGAAGGTACGAACCGTCGTTCGCCGCGAACCAGGGGGAGTGGCGCCTGAACACGCTCGTGCTATGTGCCCCCATTGCCGACCACGAGCCGGCCGATCGGGCCTCCCTGTTGCAGTGTTGCGGCGACACCTTCGGGGCGTACGTCGAGCGTAGAGAGCATGGACACCGGGAACCAGCGGAAGGTCAGATGATCCTCCACGGCACCGACCTCGCCGACGGATGCGGCCTGGATCAAGACGTTCAGCTCATGATGGCTGCCGGTGTCGTCCGTGTATGAGTGCTCGATGAAGCCAAACCCGTGCAGGTCGGTGACTTCGAGCTGGGCCTCCTCGATGAGCTCGCGCACCAGGCACTGCGACAAGCATTCGCCGCTCTCAAGGTGCCCGCCGGGGAGGAACCACCAGGAAGCGCCCGTGCTTTGGACAAGGAGGACCTCGTCCCCACGACGAATCACCCCGCGAACGATGATCTCCGTCGCGAGAGGTCGAAGCGGTATGGGCCCGTCGTCAGTCGTCGTTGGTGTCGTCGTCGGCCACGTCGATCACCAGGCGGGTCGGGTTCGTCAGCGTGAAGATCCGGTAGGTCTGCGAGTCGGTGCCGAGCACCACCTGGAACTGGTCCTCGAAGGCCAGATCGAGGTAGGCCTCCTCGATGCCCTCGTCATCGCCGACGGCGTCGAAGTCGAAGCGCACCGGCTCGGTGTACGCCACCGCCTGCTGCTCCTCACTGATCGGCATGGTGACCCCGGTGCCGGTAATCACCAGGGTGAAGTCGCCCCTGACGTCGATGGGGTCGCCCTTGCCCTGGGTGTGGGCCTGGTCGGTCCACTGCGCCGACCAGCCCGGTGTGCCCTCGCCGGAGAACTCCACCACGAAGCGGGAGTAGTCCTCGTCGTCGTGGGAGCCGATGCGCACCCCGGAGATAATCAACTCCGAGCCCGCGGCCGCCGCCTGACCGTCCGCGCCGGTGCCCCAGGCGGGCGCACCGGACGGGCTGGTCTCCTCCTGGATGAGTGAGCCGGTGGTGGTCGGCGTCTGGGAGGCGGTCGGCGACTGCGACGACGAGGCGTCGTCGGTTGCCGCAGCGGAGGCGGTGACGTCGCCCGAATCGGTGGACGCGGCTGGGGAGGATGCGCCTGCGGAGGCGGTGTCGGTCCCGGAGCCGGACCCGCAGGCGCCCAGGGTGATTGCGCCGGTCAGCAGCAGAGCCAGGGCGGGGATGAGTGCGCGACGGGTGCGGGGAAGCGGGCATGAGCGTTTCATGGCGTCTCCTGACCTCGGGTGAAGCATGTATGTGATGCCAATCATACGGAAGCGGTGGTGGTGATGCCTAGCGGGAGACCCGCGACGGAGCTCGTCGCGGTTTTGCACGGCCGACTCCGTAACGCGGCTTCACGGTGAAAACCGCCTGGTCGCGGTAGCGTTGCCACCATGTCGGCCCTCAATGTCACAGGCGCAGTCAGTACCGGTGAAAACGCGGACTCCACGCGCGCGCCCTCGTCGTCGGCTACTCCGCCGGGCCCGGAATCCCCGGCCGGTGGCAGCGCCCGCAAGCCACGGGTCGCCGTCGTCTTCGGCGGGCGCAGCGGTGAGCACACCATCTCCTGCGCCACCGCGGCCGGCGTGCTGGACGCCATTGACCGGGACCGCTACGACGTGCTGCCGGTCGGCATCACCCGGCAGGGACAGTGGGTGCTGGTGGATGACGACCCCGACGCGCTGCGCCTGAACGACGACCGCCCCCCGGTGGAGATCACCACAGGCGGGCTCGGCCGCGGCGAACTGGCCATGCGGCTGGGCGGCGGAAGCCTCACCGCCATCACCCCCACCGGCCCCCAGGTCCTCGGCGCCGTCGACGTCGTCCTGCCGCTGCTGCACGGCCCCTACGGTGAGGACGGGACCATTCAGGGCATGCTGGAGATGCTGGGTCTGCCCTATGTGGGCTGCGGCGTGCTCGCCTCCGCCGCCGGCATGGACAAGCAGGTGACCAAGGTGCTGCTGCAGGCCGCGGGCATCCCCACCGCCCCGCACGTGCTGGTGGAGCCGCACCGGTGGCGCCGGGATAAGGACGCCGTCCTGGCCGAATGTGCGGACCTGGCCCGCCCCCTGTTCGTCAAGCCCGCCCGCGCCGGCTCCTCCCTGGGCATCACCCGGGTGGAGCACCTCGCCGACCTGGAGGCGGCGATCGAGGCCGCCCGCGAGGTGGATCCCAAGGTGCTGGTCGAGTCCGGCATCGCCGGCCGTGAGATCGAGGTCGCCGTCCTCGCCGGCCACGGCGACGACGCCCCCCGCGTGGCCGAGCCCGGCGAGATCGTCATGGACGCCGCCCACGGCGCCGGCGAGTTCTACGACTACGAGACCAAGTACCTCGCCCACGACGCCGTCGCCATGGTGTGCCCCGCCCGGATCGCCCCGGAATCGCGCGAGCTGCTCATGCGCCGGGCCGCCGAGGCCTTCATCGCCATCGGCGGTGAGGGGCTGACCCGGGTCGACTTCTTCCTCACCCCGGGCGGGGAGGCCATCGTCAACGAGGTCAACACCATGCCCGGCTTCACCCCCTTCTCCATGTACCCCTACATGTGGCAGGTCTCCGGGCTGGCCTACCGCGACCTGGTCACCGAGCTGATCGAGCTCGCGCTGGAGCGCCCCACCGATGTCAATCGCTGAGGGCGCCGACGACGGCGGGCCGGCGTCCGCGGGCGGCTGTACGCCGGGGGCCGCCGTCGGTGAGTTGGGGGAGGAGGCACTGCTGGCGGCCTTCACCCCGTTGCTGCCGCAGGCAGAGCAGGAGGTGGTGCCCAGTGGGGACGATTGCGCCGTTGTCGCCGCCCCGGACGGCCGCTTCTGCGTGAGCACCGACGTGCTCGTCCAGGGAGAGCACTTCCGCACCGACTGGTCCACTGCTCGCGACATCGGGGCGCGCGCCGCCGCACAGAACCTCGCCGACATCGCCGCGATGGGGGCGCACCCGACGGCGCTGGTGGTCAGCCTGGTGCTGCCCCGCACTACCCCCGTCGCCTGGGTGCAGGACCTGGCCCGCGGCTTCGCCGACGCGTGCCGCGGCACGGGGGCGGGCGTGGTTGGTGGCGACCTCAGCGTCGGGGAGCGGGTGGTGATCGCCGTCACCGTCCACGGCGACCTGGGCGGCCGCCGTCCGGTGCTGCGCTCGGGCGCCCGAGCAGGCGACGTCGTCGTCCATGTGGGAACGCTGGGACGCTCGGCCGCCGGACTCGCGCTGCTGCAGGCGGGCCTGGACGACCGCGCCGGCGGGTCGGGCGAGGCCGCGGCCACCGCCCGTACCGGGATCGCCTCGGAGTGCATCGCCGTTTACCGGGCACCTTCCCCGCCCCTGAGCGCAGGCCCGGCGCTGGCCGACGCCGGAGCCACTGCCATGCTGGACGTGTCCGACGGGCTGCTGCGAGACGCCGGCCGGATCGCCCGAGCCAGCGGCGTCGTCGTCGAGATTGCCGAGCCGGATGACGCCCCCGGGGCCGGGAGAGTCGGCCTGTCCGCCGACCTGGCCGCGCTGGAGCCGGTGGCCGGGATGCTGCGGGAGGATGCTGCGGCCGCGCGGGCGCTGGCGCGGCAATGGGTGCTGACCGGGGGAGAGGATCATGGCCTGCTCGCCACTTTTGCGCCGACGGCGGTCCGGGAGCTGCCGACGTCGGCGCGCGTGATCGGGGCCGTGCGCGCCCGGCGGGTGGGCGAGGAGGCGGGCGTGCTGCTCGGCGGGCGCGTGCCCGAGCAACTCGGCTGGGATCACTTCAGGGCGTAGATGTCCGGCCCCGCCGCCATATCTACCGATTTCGGCACGTTACTTCTACCGATCTCGGCGAGGGAAGGGGCTGACGAAGTGAGCAAAGTGAAAGGCCGCCGTCCGCAGATGCGGGACGGCGGCCTCGGATGCCCTGCCGAAGCGGGACGCGCTCAGATGTTGCGCGTCACCTTGCCGGCCTTGAGGCAGGACGTGCACACGTTGAGGCGCTTGGGGGTGCCGTTCACGAGAGCACGTACACGCTGAATGTTCGGGTTCCACCGGCGGCTGGTCCGCACATGGGAGTGCGAGACGCTCTTGCCGAAGACGGGGCCCTTGCCGCAGACGTCGCACACAGCAGCCACGGTTCCACTCCTGAATCTTCTTGGTGTAAGCGCGCGGGCCCTTTGCCCGGCGCCGGGTCTACCGCCCGGCGACACGGGTCGCGGGCAACCCCAGCACCTTATCGGAATCCGCCCGTCGCCCCAAGCCGACGGGGTATGGGCTCGGGCACACGCCGCGTCGCGCGCGGAAGCGCGAAACATACCGCACCCGTTAATCTGGCCCCAGCGGATCCGCAGCTGCGGGCGCGAGCTCCCGTAGCCGAGCGCCCGCCGACGTGAATCGGCAGCACGCGAGCACTGGGAAGGAGAGGCGTGGCAGACCTTATAGGCACGCCCGCGGACGCGAGCACACCGGCACCGGCCATAACCGCGCCGCTGCTGCGGGCCTGGCTGGACGCCGCCCGGACGGTGGCGGAGTCCACCCGGGACCTGGTCGACTCCCTCAACGTCTTCCCCGTGCCCGACGCCGACACCGGAACCAACGTCCTGCTCACCGTCCGCTCCGCCTGCGACGCCCTCGCGCTCCTTCCCCCCGGCGGCGACCTCGCCCAGGCCGCCCGCGCCGCCGCCGACGGCGCCGTCCGCGGCGCCCGCGGCAACTCCGGCCTGCTGATCTCCCAGGTGCTCGCCGCCCTCGCAGATGTGTGCGCCCAGGCTCCCGACCCCGCCGCGCTGCGCCCCGTCGAACTCGTCCACGCCTACGAGCGCATCGCCGTCACCACCTGGAGCGCCGTGTCCCGGCCCGTGACCGGCACGCTGCTGACCGTCGCCCAGGACGCCGCCGCAAGCGCCCGCAGCGCCCTGGAGGAGTCGACCGCCGCCGCCCCGGCGAGCATCTCCGCGGTCGCCGCCTCCGCCGCCTTCGGCGCCCAGGAGAGTGTGGTGGAGACCGCGGGCCTCGGACATGGCGCCGTTGACGCCGGCGGCGCGGCCCTCATGCTCATGTACACCTGCTTGTCGGACACCATTGACGCCGGCGCCGCCGCGTCCCCGGCGTCGGCGACGGCGTCCCAGGCGGGGCGGATCGCCCCCGCGGGCCCGGTCGGCGGGGCCGCACCTTTAGTTGACACCCCTCCGCTCCCGCGATTCCCGTACACCCGGGTGGCCCGGCAGATGCTGGACGACCTCGTCGCCGGCGCCACCCACGGGGGCGTCGCCCGCGACGGCGAGGCGCCCTTCTCCACCGGAGAGTTCGAGGTCATGTACCTCCTGGAGGCCACCGCGTCCCAGGCCGCCGAGCTGCGCCGCCACCTGGAGACCATCGGCGACTCCGTGGGCGTGGTCGGTACCCCCGACGCGCTCGGCGTGGGCATGTTCCAGGTCCACGTCCACACCGACACCCCCCGCGCCGCCCTGCCCCGCCGCGGCCGCGCCCGGCAGGTCTGCGTGCACCACCTGCACCCGACGGCGCTCGCCGTCGCCCCCGCCTGGGAGGCCGACGAGCCGCCCCTGCCCACTTCCGGCCTCGACGACGGTCGCGTCGTCTCCTTCGAGCGGCTAGCCGCCCGCCGCCCCCGGAGCGGCCCGCAGCCCACCCCCGGGGCGGCCGGGGGTGGAGCGGATGCCGAGCCTTTCAGCATGCGGCGCGTAGGCGTCATCGCCTGCACCCGCGCCCCCGGCCTCATCGAGCAGTTCGCCCGCACCGGCGCCGTGGTGGTACTGAACCCCGAACGCGACGGTATTGTCCGCGCCGCCGGCGACATCGGCGCCGCCCAGGCCATCGTCCTGCCGTGCGATCCGCAGGCCGCCGCCAGCGCCCACGAGGCGGCTCGCTTCCTGGCCGCCCGCTCCGCCGTCTCCTCCGTGCGCGGCGCCGGGGACGGCGAGGCCGCCCGCACCGTCCCCGACGGCGTGCGCCTGCTCGTATGCGACACCGACGACGAGGCGCGGGTCCTGGCGGCCGCCGTCGCCGTAGCCGGACAGACCGAGCGCGCCGAACTGGGGGAGCTGGCCACTCGCGCCGGGAGCGTCGCCGCAGCGGTGCGCACCACCGCCCTGGCCGGGACGGACGCCGAGGCCGACGCCGTCGCCGCCGCGCTCACCGCAGCGCTACGCCCCGACGACGAACTGGTCACCGTGATTCTCGGCCGAGACGCCCTGCCCGACGTCGGCGCCATGGCGGCCGCGGCCGTCGCCCGCTACACCGAGCGGCGAGGCTTCTTCTCCGACGGCATCGAGGTCGTCATCCACGCGGGCGCGCAGGTGACCCCCGATGTACTGATCGCCATCGGGTGAGCGCCGCTCATGACACCCGCAGCTACCGAGCGCTCAGGACGGCGCGGTGCCGTCCCCCTGCTCGAGCGTCCGCTCAACCGGATCCTGGGCAAGGCCACCGCCGCCCAGCTGGCCAAGCAGGGAGTGACCACGCCCCGCGCCCTGCTGCGCCTGTTCCCGCGTCGCTACGACACCTGGGGGGATCTGACCGACCTGCGCACCCTCGGTAACGGTGAGCAGGCCACCATCCAGGCGCAGGTCGTGCGCGCCGCCGCCCGCCGCACCCGCTCCGGGAAGCCGCCCGCCCTACTGGAGGCCACCGTCACCGATGGGGCCTCCACCATGGACGTGGTCATGTTCGGCAATGTCGGCCTGGTCAAGCATCAGGCCGAGCAGCTGGCTCCCGGCGCCACCGTGCTGCTGCAGGGCAAGGTCGGGCTGCACCACGGTCGCAGGCAGCTTGCCAGCCCACGCTTTCAGGTGCTCGACGAGCTCGACGAGGCCGAGCGCGAGGCACTCCTGGCCCGCCCCATGCCCATCTACCCGGCCACCGAGTCCATGCCCTCCTGGATGGTGGCCCGAGCCGTGCGCACCGTCCTGGACCAGATCACCCCGGACGACGTTCCCGAGCCACTGCCGCAGTCGGTGCGCTCCGCCGACCGGCTTGTCGACGCCTACACCGCCTACAAATGGGTGCACACCCCCGAGGAGGCCTCCCAGTGGCGCGCGGCCCGCCGCCGCCTGCGCCACGAGGAGGCATTCGTGCTGCAGACGGCACTCGTGCAGCGGCGCGTCCAGCACGCCGCCGAGCACACCGCCGTCGCCTGGCCGGTTCCCGGGGCGGACTCTCTTTTGGCCGACCTGGACGCCGCCCTGCCGTACACCCTCACCGCCGGGCAGGCGCGGGTGGGCAACCGGCTTGCCGAGGCCCTGAACTCCACCGTCCCCATGCAGATGCTGCTTCAGGGCGACGTCGGATCCGGCAAGACCCTGGTCGCGCTGCGCGCCATGCTGCAGGTGGTCGGCGCTGGCGGGCAGGCCGCCCTGCTGGCCCCCACAGAGATCCTGGCCGTTCAGCACCGGGCCTCCCTGGAGGCCCTGCTGGGGCCGCTCGGGCGTGCGGGCATGCTCGACGGCGCACCGCGCGCCACCCGCGTCCGCCTGCTGACCGGCTCCACTTCGACCGCCGAGCGCCGCCAGCTACTGGCCGAACTGGCCGGCGGGGAGCCGACCATCGTGGTCGGCACCCACGCCTTGCTCTCCCAGACCGTGCAGATCCCCTTCCTGGGGCTAATCGTCGTCGACGAGCAGCACCGCTTCGGCGTGGCCCAACGCGACGCCCTGCGCGAGCGCGGCGGTGTCACCGATCCCGCAACCGGTTCCCAGCGCACCCCGCATCTGCTGGTCATGACCGCAACGCCCATACCGCGCACGATCGCCATGACCGTCTTCGGGGACCTGGACACCGCAGTGCTGGATGAGCTGCCCGCCGGCCGTACCACCGTCACCACCCGCCTGGTCCCCTGGGAGCGGGAGCCCTGGGTGGCGCGCATATGGAAACGTGCCGCCGAGGAGGTCGCCTCCGGGGGGCGGGTGTACGTGGTGTGTCCGCGCATCGACGCCGACGACACCGAGGCGGACCAGGAGACGCCGGACCCGCCCGTGAGCGTGCTCCTGGATGAGACCGGAGACCTCCCGGAGGACGCGCTCCCGGCGCGGCCGCTCGCCGCCGTCGTCGACTGGGCTCAGCGCCTGGCCGCCGAGCCCGCGCTCGCGGGCGTAGGCATCGGCACCCTGACCGGTCGGATGAGCGCCTCCGAGAAGGACGCCGCCATGGCGGACTTCATCTCCGGGCGCACCCCGGTGCTGGTGTGCACCACCGTGGTGGAGGTGGGCGTGGACGTGCCGACGGCCTCCATGATGGTCATCCTCGACGCCGACCGCTTCGGCCTGTCCCAGCTGCACCAGCTGCGCGGGCGGGTGGGGCGCGGTGAGCGCGAATCCGTGTGCGTGGCAGTGACCGGGGTGGAAGTCGGCAGCCCTGCATACCACCGGCTCAAGGCCTTCGGGGACATCAGCGACGGCTTCAAGCTGGCGGAGGCCGATCTGGAGTTGCGCAGCGAGGGCAATGTGCTCGGAGCGGCCCAGTCGGGCAGGCGCAGCGACCTGGACCTGCTGCGCGTGGCCCGAGACGGTGCGCTCATCGCCCGGGCGCGAGAGCAGGCGGAGGCGGTCGTCGCCGCCGACCCGATGCTGGCCGAGCATCGGGATCTGGCCGCCGCCATCGCCGACCGGCTGGACGAGGAGGCCGGCGCCTACCTGGAGCGGTCCTGACGCGCCGGGCGCGCACCGGTGCGGGGCCAGCGGGCCGGATCGGTCCGGCCCCGGCTCAAGAGGGTTCAGCGTGCGGCGGGCTCTTCACCGGACGTGGCGCCGTCGTCGTCGGGCTCGGCGAACCAGAGTGTGGTCTCCCCGTACTTGCGTGTGGAGAAGCGGCGTAGGCCCACGGGCCAGGACGGCTCGGGGGAGCGCGAGGAGCGCTCGACCACCACGACCGCGCCCGCCGCCAGCCACGGGTCCTGACGGCGGGGGAGTGGTGCCAGCATCGCCGCCAGGGTGGTCTCGTCGACGTCGTAGGGCGGGTCGAGCAGGACCAGGTCGACCGGCGCGCCCGCCGCCCCGGAGAGGAAGGCCTCCACCTTGGCGGTCACGCTGCGCACCCCGCGCAGGCCGAGGGCGCGGATATTGGCATCGCACACGCGGGTGGCTCGGCGGGAGGCGTCCACTAGGGTCACATCGGTGGCTCCGCGGCTGGCCGCCTCCAGGCCGAGCGCGCCGGAGCCGGCGCACAGGTCCAGCACGCGCGCGTCGCCCACGACGCCGTAGTGCTCGAGGCGGCCGAACAGCGCCTCGCGCACCCGCTCGGAGGTGGGGCGCGTGCCGCCCGCGGGCACATCGATGCGGCGGCCGCCGACGCTCCCGGCCACAATCCTGGTCATGGGGTGAGCCTAAAGGATCGGGCTGCCGCGGGCCGAGCGCCGCTTGCCCCGGGAGAATGTCCGAATCCGGCATAAACGGGTCGCTCACGACGAACGGCGTCATAACAATCGTTGGAATCATGCGGTCGCGTATTCGAGTCGGTTTCCCGATTCCGTCGTTTGTGCCGATTTGGGACACTTTTCCCGCCGAGTACGCACGCAGCTCGCCGCTGTCATAGCGGCCGCCCTCGGCGCGTGACTGCGGCCGCCGACGGCGCCAGAGGCGAGGGGGTGGGGCCGGTGGCGGCGACTAGGTCCAGTGCCACTAGGCTTAAGCCTGATATGCGAAAACCGGGGGCACCGCAGGCGCTCCGCCGGGACCGGGAGGAAGACACATGCCGCGCACCGTCATCGGACCTGCCGACGCCGATCAAGACATGCAGCCCGAGACCGGGGCGGGGCGCCACGCCACGCCCTGGCTCCTCCCCACCGTGCCCGGGACCGGCCGTGGCCGCCATCTGCCGCCGCGCGCCTGGGTCGCCCCCGAAAACACCGACGCCCCGGCCCTGAGCCTGAACGGCACCTGGGCCTTCCGCCTGTACGCGCAGGCACACCCCGAGGGCCTGGACGAGCACGGCGAGCCCATCGCCCCCGACTTCGACACCGCCGACGCCGCCCTGGGCTCCTGGGGTGAGATCGACCTGCCCGCCCACTGGGTGCTCACCGGTGAGGGTGAGCGCGGCCTGCCCTGGTACACCAATGTCCAGTACCCCATCCCGGTGGACCCGCCCCACGTGCCCGACGAGAACCCCACCGCCGACCACGTGCGCACCTTCGCCCTCCCCGCCGACTGGCCCCTGGGAGACTCCAGAGCCCTCCAGGTGCTGCGCCTGGACGGGGTGGAGTCCTTCGCGTCCGTGTGGGTGAACGGCGCCTGGGTGGGCGCCACCCAGGGCTCGCGCCTGCCCTCCGAGCTGGACGTCACCGGGCTGCTGCGCCCGGGGGAGAACACCGTGGCCGTGCGGGTATCCCAGTGGTCGCCGGGAACGTACGTGGAGGACCAGGACCAGTGGTGGCTGCCCGGCATCTTCCGCGACATCACCCTGCTGCACCGGCCCGCCGGGAGGATCGACGACGTCTTCGCCCGCACCGACTACGACCCCGCCACCGGTGTCGGCACCCTTGAGGTCGATGTGGACGCCCCGCCCACCGCCTTCCCGTTGCGGGTCCGGGTGCCCGAGTTGGGCCTGGCGGCCGAGCTGCCCGCCCCCGGCACTGCCCGCCTGGCCGCGCCCGCGGTTGAGCCTTGGAGCGCGGAGGTGCCGCGCTTGTACGACCTGGTGGTCACCGCCCGGGAGGAGACCATGCGCCTGCGCATCGGCTTCCGCCGCCTGGAGGTCGTAGACGGACAGGTGCGTGTCAATGGCGCCCGCCTGATCATCGCCGGCGTGAACCGGCACGAGGTCAACGCCCACTGCGGCCGCGTCTTCAACGAGGACTGGGCCCGCGCCGACCTGGCGGCCATGAAGGCCCACAACGTCAACGCCATCCGCACCTCCCACTACCCGCCCCACCCGCGCCTGCTCGACCTGGCCGATGAGATCGGCCTGTGGGTCATGGACGAGTGCGACCTGGAGACCCACGGCTTCGAGGCCCATGGCTGGCGGGGCAACCCCGCCGACGACCCCGCCTGGCGCGACGCCCTGGTGGACCGCGCCCGCCGGATGGTCGAGCGCGACAAGAACCACCCCGCGATCCTGCTGTGGTCGCTGGGCAACGAGTCCGGCACCGGCCGCAACCTGGCCGCCATGAGCCAGTGGATCAAAGGCCGCGACCCCGGCCGCCTGATCCACTACGAGTCCGACTTCGCCGGCGCCTACACCGACGTCCACTCGCGCATGTATCCGACTCTGGAGGAGATCGAGGCCGTCGTCGGGCGCGGGCAGGAGACCGTCAGCGGTGCACTCGCCGACGTCGGCGCACCCGCCAGCACGCCGGTGGCCGTGCCCGGGCACGCCGCCGCCCGCCTCACCCCGGCTCAGAACGCCCATGTGCGCTCCCTGCCGTTCATCATGTGCGAGTACCTGCACGCCATGGGCACCGGCCCCGGCGGCATCGAGGGCTACACCGCGCAGGTCGAGCCCAATCCCCGCCACCTGGGCGGATTCGTGTGGGAGTGGCGCGACCACGCCCTGGTCGATCCCCGTCCCGCAGCCGGAGGGGCTCTGCGCTACGGCGGCGACTTCGGTGAAACCGTGCACGACGGCAACTTCGTGTGCGACGGGCTCGTCTCCGCAGACACCACGCCCAGCGCCGGCACCACCGCCTGGGCCAATGCGGTCGCCCCCGTCACGGCCGCCTGGGTCGGCGACGCGGGCCGACCTGGTGGGAGCGACGGCGCAGTCCGGGTGCGCAACCGCTTCCACACGCGCACCACCGCCGGGCTCGTGCTCGCCTGGCAGGTGGTTCTGGAACCCTCCGTCGCCGACGGCCCCGCTCCGGTAGGGGCCGACGCCGCCGCGCCCACGGAGCTCCCCGCCTTCGGTGCGGTCACCACCGGTGAGCGTCCGCTGCCGGAACTCGCTGCGGGGGAGGAGACGCTGCTCGAAGCGCCGGAGCTGGCCACCGCCGTGGCCCGTGCCCGCACCGCCGGCCGCGGCGCCCATGTGCTCACCGCCGTCCTGGATCCCGTGATCACCGGGATGGATGACGTCGGCCCCCGCCAGGTAGACCCGGACGACGGCGCCCCTTTGCTGGCCCAGGTGGCCTGCAACGACGCCGCCGGGCGCCGCGTCATGTCCACCCGGGAGGCGGCGGTTCCGGCTTCATCGGCTGAGCCCGCTCCGGCCGGGTCCGCCCACCCCGGCGTGCCCATGCCGACGAGCGCGCCCGGAGGAGACCGCGCCGAGGACGCGAGCGCGGCGGACCAGGGGGCACCTGCCGGTGGCAGCGCCCCGGTCCGGCTGCGCGGCGGCATCCGGTTGGGTCCCGCCCGGCTGGACGGGCGTGGTCGGCTCGTGGAACTGGGCGGACTCGACGTTGTCGGCCCGCTGACCACCGTCTGGCGCGCCCCCACCGACAACGACGAGGGGCACGGCCCGCTCGACTACTGGCATGTGCCCCCGAGTCGCGCCAACCGGGGCGCCGGTTCGGGCGCCCCGGGTCCCTCGGCGGCCGATCGCTGGCGCGAGGCCCGCCTGCACCTGCTGTGCGAACGGTACTTGTCCGCCATCATCGAGGGCGACGCCGTCGTTGTGCGCACCCGCTGCGGCGCGCCGGAGATGAGCTGGGCCCTGGAGACCGTCACCAGGCTCACCGCCGAGTCCGGCGGGCTGCGGCTGCGCACCGAGATCATCCCCACCGGGGAGTTGCCCGTGGTGCTGCCCCGCCTGGGGGTGCGCCTGGGGCTGCCGACGGGGCTGACCCGAGCCACCTGGGCCGGGGTGGGGCCGGCTCCGGCCTACGCTGACCTCGCCGGGGCCTCCCGCCACGGCGTCTTCACCGGTGAGGTGGCCGAGCTGTGGCAGCAGCCGGTCCGCCCCCAGGAGGGCGGCACCCGTCCGGCCCTGCGTCGTCTGCAACTGGCCGGCGACGCCTCCGGGCGCGTAACCGTCGACATCCCGGCCACCGCGCCGGTCGCCTTCTCGCTGAGCCCGTGGAGCCTGGAGAACCTCACCTCCGCCGCGCATGTGGAGGAGCTGCGCCCCGACGCCCACCTGTGGCTGCACCTGGACGCCCTTCACCACGGCATAGGTTCGCGCTCCTGCGGCCCCGACGTGCGCCCGGAGGCCGCCGCCGCGCCCCGTCCGGTGGTGATTGAGGCCTGGCTGGGAGTGGATGCAGACTGACGCTGCCAGGCACAGGCTCGCACGCGCCGGCTCCGGCGCGCGTCCCCGCCCGCCGGAGCCGGTCCGCTAGCCTCGCAGCGTGACGCTTGCCGTATACCCCGGAACCTTCGACCCGATCACCCTCGGCCACGTCGACGTCGTCCGCCGTGCAGGCTCCGTGTTCGACCGTGTGATCCTCGGAATCGCCCGCAACGCCACTAAGGACGGCTCCCGTCTGTTCAGCATTGAGGAGCGGGTGGCGCTGGCTCGTGCCGCTCTGGCCGACCTGCCCGACGTGGAGGTTGCCGTGATCCCCGGTCTGCTTGCCGACTTCTGCGCGCGGCGGGGTGCCGATGCCATCGTCAAGGGGCTGCGCAACGGCACCGACTTCGACGCCGAAATCCCCATGGCCCTGCTCAACCGCGAGCTCGGCGCCCCCGAGACCTTCTTCCTAGCCGCGGCCCCCACCCACGCGCACGTCTCCTCCTCCCTGGTCAAGGATGTCGCCCGCCATGGCGGGGACGTATCCGGGCTCGTGCCCCCCGGCGTCGCCGTCGCCCTGGCCCGTGCCCTGGGAGCTCCGGGCTCAGGCGCAACGGGCGGTCCGCCGTCCGACGACCTCCGCCATGCCAATCCCGAATCCCCGCAGAACCGAAGGACGAACCCGTGACCACCCGCGCCGACGCCGGAGACGACCTGCTACGCATCCTCGACGAGCTTGACGAACTCGTCTCCACCGCCCGCACGCTGCCCATGAGCTCTTCCGCAATCGTGAGCCGCCAGGACGTGCTCGAACTGATCGACCGCGCCCGTCAGGCCGTTCCCACCGCCGTGCACCGGGCCGAGGAGATCGTCGCCGACGCCGACGCGGTCCTCGCCCAGGGGCGTGAGGAGTCCCGGCGGATCGTGGCCCATGCCCAGGAGGAGGCCGAGCGCCTGGTTGCCGGGGAGAACATTGTGCGCATGGCCAACGACCGCGCCGACGCCATCATCTCCACCGCCGAGGAGCGTGCCGAGCGGCTGCGCCACGGCGCCGACGACTACTCCGACCGCTCCCTGGCCGCCCTGCAGGCCGAGATCGACAAGCTCGCCGAGCAGGTACGGGCCGGCCGCGATGCGCTGGCCGCCCGTCTGGGGACGGGAGCCGACGACGCGGCGCCCGACGCCGAGCGGGAGCGTCAGGAGGCGGCCCGGCACTTCGCCGGCTGGTCCGTGGATCCGGCCGCCACCCGCAATTGGACCAAGGGCGGCCGGTAGGCTGTTGGGTCCGCTCGCGGGTAGATTCGCCTGCGCAGCGCCGTCCGGGGCGCGTGTCCCGCGCTGCGGTCGCGCAGCCTCACACAATCCAGGAGGAACACCATGGCCAGCACGGCCGGACTCGTCGTCGACATCGTCGACCTGCCGCAGCAGGTCGGTGCGCTCAAGCACGTTCATCTGGAGGCCGCGGCCCCTGCCGACCTGGGCGCCGAGATGATCGGCGCCCAGGAGGGCAGTCCGCTCGTCGTGGACGCCGAGCTGACCAGCTTGGACAACGGCGTGCTGGTGCGCGGTACCGCCGACGTCCACTTGAGCGGCCAGTGCGTGCGCTGCCTGCGCGACATCGCGGAAGACATGACCGTCTCCTTCGACGAGCTCTACTTCACCCCCGAGGCTGCCCGCGCCCAGGCCGCCGAGGGCGATGAGGAGGCCGACGAGTTGTACATCGTCGGCGAGGCCTCCCTGGACCTGGAGCTCGCCCTGCGCGACGCCCTCGTGCTCGCCCTGCCGTTCCAGCCGCTTTGCAGCAAGGACTGCGCGGGGCTGTGCCCGCAGTGCGGCCAGCGCCTGGACGACCTGCCCGCCGACCATCACCACGAGCAGCTGGACCCGCGCTGGTCCGCGCTCGCCGCCCTGCTGCCCGAAGGCGCGGATGCCGCTGACGCGGGTGCCGCCGCAGACACGGCCGCAGCCGAGGACGAGGAGCACCGCTGATGTCCTCGCGTCGCAAGACCAAGCGCAACACTCCGCCGGCGCGCGAGGACGTGGACACGCTCGTCTTCCGCTGGGGCGAGCGCATCGACGCCGACCTGCTCGACCTGGCCCTGACCCACCGCTCCTGGGCGCACGAGCACGGCGGCCTGCCCACCAACGAGCGCCTGGAGTTCCTGGGCGACTCGGTGCTCGGCATCATCGTCACCGAGAACCTGTACAACGCCCACCCGGACCTTCCCGAGGGGCAGCTGGCCAAGATGCGGGCCGCGACCGTATCAGAACCGGCGCTGGCCGCCGTCGCCCGGGACCTGGGCCTGGGCGAGTTCATCAAACTCGGTCGGGGCGAGGCCCTCTCCGGCGGCCGGGACAAGGACTCCATTCTCTCCGACACCGTCGAGGCCCTCATCGGTGCCACCTATCTGACCACCGGGCTTGAGCCGGTGCGCGTCGTCGTCGAGCGCCTGGTGTCACGTTTCCTCGACGACGCCTCGATGCGCGGAGCGAGCCTGGACTGGAAGACCAGTCTGCAGGAGCTCACCGCCATCCACGGCTTGAGCAACCCCGACTACGAGGTCACCTCGACGGGGCCGGACCACCGGCGCGTGTTCACCGCCCGGGCGCTCGTCGACGGCCGGGTGTGCGGGGAGGGCACCGGCACCTCCAAGAAGATCGCCGAGCACGCCGCCGCGGAGTCCGCCTACGCCACCATCCTGGCCGCCCGCGGCGACGGGGGACTGAGCCTTCCCGGCGTCAACGAGGCCCTGCGCGCCGACCTGGGTGCGGCTCCCGCCCCCAATGCCCCGGCGGGCACCGCTGCCGTGGTCGGCCCGGTGACTTCGGACAAATCCCCTTCCGACTGAGTCGGCCCGAGCTCATGCCGGAACTGCCCGAGGTTGAAACCGTCCGCGCCGGTCTTGCCCGTCACCTGACCGGGCGGGCGGTGGAGCGCGTGGAGATCCTTGACCCTAGGCCGCTGCGGCGCCAGCGGGGCGGGCCGGATGCGTTCGTGCGCCGGCTGACCGGCCGCACCTTCACCGCCGCCGTGCGCCGGGGCAAGTTCTTGTGGCTGCCGCTCGACGACGGGGACGCCCTGGTCGCGCATCTGGGCATGAGCGGGCAGCTGCTCGTGCACGGCACCGCCACCGGCCGCAACTCATCCGCCGCAGCGGGTGCTGACGCCCAGGATGCGCGTGCCTTCCTCGGCGACCCCGGGGCGCCGCGGGTGGACCTGACCGCCACGCGCGCCCCGCAGCCGGCGGGCGATCCCGACGCCCACCCACGCCACCTGCGCGTGCGCCTGCACCTGCGGCCCATTGCCGGTGACGCCCCCGGCGGCGCCGCCCTCGACCTGGTCGACCAGCGCATGTTCGGCGGCCTGCGCATCACCGCCATGGTGCCCACCGCCGATGGCGCGCCCGGCGGCGCCGGCAGCCCCGCCCCACTGATCCCCGTTGACGTGACCCACATCGCCCGCGACCTGCTCGACCCGCACCTGGACCGCCCCGCCGCCGTCGCCAAGATGCGCCGCTCCAACCGGGCCGTCAAGACCCTGCTCATGGACCAGGGCATCGTCTCCGGCGTCGGCAACATCTATGCCGACGAGGGACTGTGGGCCGCCCGCGTGCACGGCCTGCGTCCGGGCAAGGCACTGGGCCCGCGGGTGACGGCGCGACTGCTGGACGCCACCGGCGAGGTCATGGAACGGGCACTGGCCGCGGGCGGCACCAGCTTCGACGCCCTGTACGTGGATGCCGACGGCGCCGCCGGCTTCTTCGCCCGCTCGCTGGCCGTGTACGGGCGGGCCGGGCAGGAATGCCGACGCTGCGGCACGCTTCTGCGGGCCGAGACGATCGGGGGCCGCAGTCACGTGTTCTGCCCCCGCTGCCAGACTCGTCCGCGCCTGCCGCGCGAACGATGACGAGTGCACAGCGGTCATGTGTGACGTAGGTCCCCGCTGCTGCTAGTCTCCGGTCTATGCAGAGTGCTTCCGCGCCCGAAACGGTCCGCGTCATGATCGTGGACGACCACGAGATCGTCCGCCGCGGCATTGCCGAGATTATCGAACGCGCCGACGGGCTCGACGTCGTCGCCGAGGCCGGCTCCAAGGCGGAGGCCATCCGTCGCGCCGAGCTTATGCGCCCCGACGTGGTGCTGGTGGATCTGCAGCTGCCCGACGGCACCGGCATCGAGCTCATGCAGGCGCTGCGCGAGTCCGTGCCCGAGGCCCTGCCGATCGTGCTGACCTCCTTCGACGACGACGAGGCGCTGGCCGAGTCCCTCGACGCCGGTGCGCGGGCCTACCTGCTGAAGACCGTCCACGGCGCCGAGATCAGCGACGTGGTGCGGGCGGTGGCCTCCGGGCGGGTGCTGCTCGACGAGCGCACGGTGACGCGCCGCCGAGCCGATCATGACGACCCCACCGCCGACCTGACCAACGCCGAGCGCAAGGTGCTCGAGCTCATCGGCGACGGCCTGTCCAACCGGGAGATCGGGGAGCGCCTCGGGGTGGCGGAGAAGACCGTCAAGAACCACATCACCTCGCTGCTGGCCAAGATGGGCCTGCAGCGGCGCACCCAGGTGGCTGCCTGGGTGGCCGGCCAACGCGCCTCCGGCTGGCGGCGTTCCTGAGAGGGGGCTGTCGCATCAAGGTTGCGGCCCGCGGCCTTGCGACATGAGTCTCTTTCCAGACTGTTGTCCTTCCCTAACGCTCCGGTGTCGGTTAGATTACGGGAGGTGCGGGCAAGACGTGTCTGAAGGGAGCCGCACTGATGCAGGTCGACTACGAGGATCTGTCCCTCGCGGGGGCCACGCTGTCCAGGCAGGGCACAGAGCACCTGTCCACCATGGAGCAGTTCATAGAGCGGTGGGCGCGGGTGGACTCCGCCGATTTGGGAATGCTCCTAAAGGCGCTCAAGCCGCTCAATGATGCGGTGGTGGAGCTGGGCAAGCTCACCGTGCGCCAGCTGGGCGAGGCCCACGAGTGGACGGGCAAGAAGCTAGACGCCACTCTGGACACCTACGTCGAGACCGACCGGCAGGTCTATGAAGAGGCCGCCCGCATCCTCCGGGAACGCGGCCACACCGTCCCTCCCTTCACGGACCCGAGAACATATCTTCCCGGGTTGGGCGCGGCGGCCCGGGCGGCAGGCCCCGGCTACGGTGGGGGAAAACCATCGGTCATTGAGCAGGTTTACGGTTCTGGTGAAGCCTTGCGAAGGTATGACGAGGACCAGTTCTATCGAGCCGAGAACCGTTACGCCCAGGCGAAGTCGGCCAACCGGGGGATTGAGGAGGCCCAGGACGCGAGTTCCTACCTTGTGCCGCCGGAGCCTCCTACCTCTGAGATTGACAACATGCGCTGGAGCGCTGGCGTCCTGCTCGGCTCTGTGGACTGGGTGTTTGAGCAGCTCTTCGGCTGGTCGCTGCTCAATGACCTCATCTATAAGCCGTTCGCCGGTGATTGGCGGGTCGTCGATGGCGCCTCGACCGCCTGGTCCTATGTGGACAAGGCGCTTGTTGCTATCGGCGAGAACGACTCTGCCGTGCTGCCCGCCCTCTCGGAGTGGACGGGGGATGGCTCCGAGGCATGCAACGCCTTTATCACCGCCCTCAGTGGAGCCACGACGGCGCTCAGCTACGCGGCAGGCTACGTGAGCGGGATCGTTGGCAAGGTGGCCACGGTGGCGAAGCTCGCTGCTTGGGCGGTAGGTGAAGCGCTGAAGACCATTAGCAACCTGCTGTGTAAGCTCGCTCTGAATGCCACCGTCCCGGTGGCCGGGTGGATCAAGGCAGGGGCTGATATTGCGCTGAGTCTCAACGAGATTCTCTCATGCGTACGAGCAATCAACCTCGTCCTAAATCTGATATACGAGGCGATAGCTGGGGTGGTGCAGGCCAAGGCCAAGATTGTTGAGGTCTCCTACACCGTAATCAACATTGGCGAGGCCGCTGTACGCGGGACGGGGGTGCGGGCATGAGTTATGGATTTGGTTCGGAGCCGCGGCACTGGCCCGGGCAGGCCGTTGACCTGGATGCGATCATCGGCAGGCTCCGTTCATTGGGAAGGGAACTGGAGCGCCAGCGGGAGACCGAACAGGAACGGTTCGACCAGCAGGAGGAGGAGCGTGCGCGGATGGCGCGCTCGGGCGAGTTGGGCGAGGACTGGCGCAGGATCCAGAGCCGGATTGATGCCGGCCAGACGACTATCATGGACGTCCTCTCCGGTGCCGACCGCTCCCCGGAGGCCCGCCATCTGCGCGAACAGGCGGAACGCAACATGCGATCCCTACGCTCCCAGTGGCGCGAGCAACAGCGCTCAGGGAGAACCGATACACCCCTTGACCAGATGGATGAGATCCGTGACAGCCAAGGAAGATAAGGAGTACGAGTAATGAGCGACCTGGTGGTGAAGGATGGTGTGCTGGACTGGCTGTCCCAGGATCTTTCCCGTGCGCAGGGGGAGTGGGAGTACTCCTGGAGCCAGCTCGATGGAGGCATGGGTGTGGCACAAGCCGAGTGGAGCGGCCAGGCTGCCAGTGCGGCGGACTCCACATATGGGTCGCTTTCCCGATCGGGGCAGGACCTGAGCTTGATGCTGATGGAGATCATCGCCGCCGTACGCTATGCCGATGATCTCTATGCGGCGGCGGAGCGGCAGGTTGCCAGTATGTGGTCGCTGTGAGGAGCCGCGGGAGTCATCGGTGGGCTCGCTGCCTGTGATACGGGGCGGCTACGCGGTCAACGGTTGGGGAGGAGTGGGCTGTGAGTTCGATCGGTACTAGGTATCCGGCTCGCCGGTTTGTTGTGGCACTGCCTGCTCGGGAGGCGGTGCGGGTGGTGGTTGATGTGCTGGGGCGGGAGGGCTTCTCCCTGGAGGCGTGGGATGCCGATCCCTTCCTGCGCGAGTACGGTCCCTGGACCGGGGCCGCGCTGCGGCGGGGGCATGCGGTCAAGCTCATTCTGCTTACCCCCGTCGTGTATATGGTTGCTCCACTGGCTCTGCTGGTCCCCTGGGTCCGGCGGAGTCTTGGCGTGGTGAAGATGGTGGCGATGGCACAAGATATCGGCCAGGGCAGGTCCGAGTTGCTGGTTGGAGCGTATGACATCGAAAGCGAGTGGATTAGTTCGGGGGCCGTGGCCGCTGCCAAGATGCTGATTGCGACAAGAGAGCGCATGGCGGATCTGGGCGTGCTGTTGGTGGCGGACCCGGAGCAAGTTGACAGGTATGAAGGTCTTCCTGACGACCACCCGTTCCAGATGCAGCAGTGGTGGCTTATCAGGAGGGCGGCGAAGAAGGCTGCCCGGTCGCGCCACTGAGCATGTAATCAGGCAGCCCGCTTCGGCTACCCCGATGGAGTGGCACCCGCCAGGTGAAGCAGGTACCCCGCCGCTCGCCGTCGGAGCGGGCGCGCGGGCCGATCACGAAGCTGCCGCCGTGGCGGCGGGCGCGCTCGGCCATGTTGGCCGTCCCCGAGCGGCGCGTAACTCTGGGGTCCACACCGACGCCGTCGTCCCGGCACACCACCTCCACCACCGGTGCGCCCTGGAAGGGCTCGGCGTCCCCGGAGGCGGCCCCGTCCTGGCCTGCCGGAGGCTGGGAGGCCAGCAGTCCCTCCACCTTCACGTCCACGGTCACCGAGGAGGCCCGGGCGTGCCGGGCCACATTCGAAAGCCCCTCCCGCACCACGGCCACGATGTCGTCGGCCACGTCCGGCTCCACCGCCGCGTCGATCAGCCCGATGAGCTCGTCCTCCCGGTCGCGGGCCGCCTGGGCCAGGCCGTGCCCGTCCACGGTGAGAATCAGGGAGGGCGCGAAGCCCAGCGAGGTGCGGGCCAGCGACGCCTCGCGCCGCAGCCGCTCCACCACGCTGACGTCCTCGTCCCGGTCCCGCAGGGAGCGCACGATCGAGCGGATCTGGCGCACCGAGTCGTCCACCGCCGCCAGGGAGGCATCCAGTGCCTGGCAGGCCACCGACATGTCGGTGCCGGAGGCGGCCCCCTGCTTGCGCAGCCGGTCCCGGGCAGCAGACAGCTGCATCCCGGTGGCGAACAGCTGCTGAATCGCCAGGTCGTGCAGGTCGCGGGCGATACGGGCACGCTCATCCAGGAGCGTGGCCATCTCCTCGGCGTGCTGGGCGTCGGCCAGCTCGAAGGCCATGGTGGCCTGCCCGGCCACCAGCTCAGCGATCTCCAGGTCCTGCTGGGTGAAGCGTTCCGCGCCCTGCTCGCGCAGCAGCAGCATCACGCCCACGCCGCGGCCCCGGTGGATCATGGGCGCGTACAGGGCCGGCCCGAACTGGGACAGCTCCTGCACCAGCAGGTCGGAGGCGCCCCAGGCGTCGGCCAGCGAGTCCTCAATCAACCCGGTGCGTCGTGCCAGCGTCTTCAGGGCGCGCCCCTCGGGAGGGAAGAAGGTGCCCACCAGCTCGTCGGCGTGCTCCCCATCCGCGATCTCGCAGATCCACGTATCGCCCACACTGGGCAGCACCAGGGCGGAGGTGTCCGCATGGGCGACCTCACGCACCCGGCGTGCGATCAATGTCAGCGCATCGTCCTCGTCGGCACCTGACAGCAGCAGCGTGGTCAACTCCTGCGACACGGCCATCCACTGCTCCCGGTCGCGGGCCTCCCGGTACAGGCGGGCGTTCTCCAGCGCGACCGCGGCGGCCTCCGCGAGCGTGAGCACCGCGGTGACGTCCGCGTCGGTGAAGCCGCCGTGCTTGTCGCACAGGTACAGGCGTCCGTAGACCTGCCCGCGCACCCGCAGCGGGGCGGACAGGATGGCGCCGCAGCGCTCACCGTCGTCGGGTGTGTTGCGGACGACAACCCCGGCCTCCTCCGGGCCGGCGCCGGGTGCTCCTACCACCATGGTCGCCAGCTCGTCGGCGGAGGCGGTGGCGGTGCCGGTGGTCAGGGAGGCGGCCGTGGCCGGATCGGCGGACCCGGGAGCGGCGATCGTTCCCCAGGCGGCACCGGTCAGGGCGCAGGCGGAGTCAACGAGCCGATTCAGAGCCTCCGGGACTTTCAGGGAACTCGTCAGCCGCAGGGCCGCCCGGAACAGGCGGACCGTGCTGCCCGTAGGCGCTTCGGTCGCGTGGTGGCGGGCGGCGGGGCTGCCGGGGTAGGACGGCGTGTCAGACATGGTTCTCCTGCTCCTGCTGAAGGGACCAGCGGTATTCGGGGTCGGCGGTGGCGAGGTGCGCATGGGTGCCGCGATGAGTCACGGTGGCGGGAGCCCCCGGATCCGCCTCCTTCGCACGCCCCAGGACGAGCACCTCGTCGGCCTCGGCCAGTGCGGACAGACGGTGGGTGACCAGTAGGACGCCGTGGACGTCGTGGACGCCGCGGGCAGCGGCCTCCGCGGCCGCCGGGCCGTCGGCGAGCACGGCCCGGTCGCCCGCGCGCAGCAGGTCACCCACCAGCTGATCGGCGGTGGCGGCGTCCAGATGCTCCCCGGGCTCGTCCAGCAGCATCAGCGGGGCCGGGGCGGCCAGGGCCCGGGCCAGCAGCAGACGGCGCCGCTCCCCGCCGGAGACGGCAGTCGCATCCGAGCCCAGACGCGTGTTGAGGCCTTCTGGCAGGTGGGCCAGCCAGCGCCCCAGCCCGGCCCGCTCCAGCAGCGTCACGGCCCGCTCGGGGCCGAGCGCGCCATCGGCTACGCGCAGGTTCTCCAGCACGGTGGTGTCGAAGACATGAGCATCCTCCGCGGTGAGGCTGACACGCCCGGCCGCCTCCGCCCGGTCCGCAGCCCACGGAGGGGCTCCGTCAAGAGTCAGCTCGCCGCCGCGCGGTTCCAGCAGTCCTGCGAGGGTCAGCAGCAGTGTGGTCTTGCCAATCCCAGAGGGGCCGACTACCGCCAGGCGTCGCCCCGGAGTCAGGTCAAGGTCGACTCCGTCGAGGAGGACCGGACCCCCCGGCCAGCCCACCGCCAGGCCCCGTGCCCGCAGGTGCGGGCCGGGGGAGGGGACGGCGGGCAGCGGGCGCGGGGTCGGGACTCGGGCGGCGGAGGCCTCGGCGTCCTCGATCAGGGTCACGATGCGCACGGCCGCCCCGGCGGAGGTGACCAGCTGGACGGAGGCCGGGCCCAGGGCCGCCGATGCCTCGAAGGCGCTCAGCGGCACCAGGACGATCACCGCCAGCCACACCGGCGCCAGCCGGCCGTCGGACACGGCCTGGGCGCCTACGAGCGTATTGCCGAGCACCGCCAGCCCCATCGCCACGGTGTCGACGACGGCGGCGAGCGCCGCCGGGCGCGCCGCCCGGTTCCGGGTGGAGTCAAGACGGGCCTCCAGCCGGGCCAGGCCGTCCATGACGCGCGGCATGCGGCCGGCCACGCGCAGCTCATCGGCACCGTCGAGGATGTTCATGACGGTGGCCGACAGGCCGGTGGCCTGCTCCTGGCGGGCCAGCTCGGCGGCGCGGGCGGCCCGGATCGTCACCAGCGGGCCGACCACCCCCGAAAGCAGCAGGCAGACCGCCAGGATCGCCCCGGCCGGGGCGTACACCAGTGCGATCCCCAGGCTGGTGGCCGCCCCCAGTACGGCGGCGACCGCGATCGGCAGCAGGGAGCGCACCACCAGGTCTCCGACGGCGTCCACGTCCGCGCCGACCCGGGCCAGTACCTCTCCGCGACGCAGGCCCGCGATCGTATCGGTGCGGGCGGCGGCCAGGATCTCGTACAGGCGGGTGCGCAGGGCGCTCATGCCGCGCAGCGCGGTGTCATGGGAGAGCAGCCGTTCGCAGTAGCGCAGCACGGAGCGGGAGATGCCCAGCAGGCGCACCGCCACCGGCGCCACCCCGAGGGCCACCACGTCCGGGCCCTGCGAAGCGCGGGCGATCAGCCACGCCGCCACCGCGGACAGGCCGACGGCGCTGGCCAGGCCCAGGGAGCCGACGACGACGGAGGCGGCGAAACGGGCGCCGTCCAGGTCCAGTAGGGCAACGGCGCGGCGCAGGGCGCGCCGCTCGGCGGGAGTCAGCACGGCGCTCATCGGCCGCCTCCGGAGAATACGAGACCCTCAACGGCCGGGTCCGGGGCGGATCCGTCCGGTGCCGCCCCGGGGATGGGGCGGGAGGAGACTGCGACGACGTCGTCGGCCAGGGCCACCAGCGCCGCCCGGTGGGCGATCACCACCACGGTGCGGCCTGCCGCGCGCAGGGCGGCGACGGCGCCCAGCACCTGCGCCTGGCTGGCGGCGTCGAGGTGCGCGGTGGGCTCATCCAGCAGGACCAGCGGCGCGTTGGTCGCCAGGGCCCGAGTCAGCGCCAGGCGCTGCCGCTGCCCGACTGACAGCCCCACGCCGCCCTGGCCCACGGGCGCGTACCACCCGCCCGGAAGCTCGGCGACCACGGCATCGAAACCGGTTGCTGCTGCCGCCGCGGCCAGAGCGGGCGGGACCGGCGCGGGGGAGGGAATCGCGGTGGGGGCGACAGCCGACGCGGCATGTGCGCTTGGTTCGGTCGGCCCGTCCGGCTCGTCGCCGAGCGCGTTGTCCAGGAGCGTGCCGGGAACGAGCACGGGCCGCTGGGGCACCCAGGCGATCTGCTTCCACCAGGAGGCCGGGTCGACGTCGGCCAGGTCCACCGCCCGTCCGTCGTCGGCGAGCACCAGCACCCGGCCCCGGTCGGGGGACAACAGGCCGAGCAGCAGCCCGGCGGCGGTGGTCTTGCCGACCCCGGAGGCGCCGGTGAGCGCCACCACCCGGCCGGGGCGGATCTCGGCGCTCAGGTCGGCCGGCGCCCAGGCGCCGCGGGCGGCCACCGACACCTCCTCCAGCTTGATCGCGGCGGTGCGCAGATCCGGGGCGGGCGTGGTGCCCGGCTGCGGCACGGGTTCCTCCAGCACCGCGAAGACCGCCTCGGCGGTGGCCACCCCGTTTGCGGAGGCGTGGAAGTGGAAGCCCACTTGCCGCAACGGCTGGTAGACCTCGGGAGCGATCATGATCACCAGCAGTCCCGTGGCCAGGTCTAGGCGTCCGTACAGCAGCCGGAAGCCGACCTCGACGGCGATGATCGCCACCGACAGGGTGGTGATGAACTCCAGCACCGCCCCGGACAGGAACGCCACCCGCAGCGTGGACATGGTGGTGGCGTTGTAGGCGCGGCCGAGCTCCCGTACCCGCCGGGCGGGTCCGGCCTGGCGCCCCAGCGCCTTGAGCGTGGGCAGGCCCGCCAGCAGGTCCAGCAGCTGGCTGCCCAGGCGCTCCATGCTGCGCAGGCGTGCCTCGGAGTGGGCCTGGGTGAGGCGGCCGATCAGGATCATGAACACCGGGATCAGCGGGATGGTGCAGACGACGGCGATAGCGGAGGGCAGGTCCTGGGTGAGCAGCACCAGGCCGGTGGCCGGCGTGACGGTGGCGGCAAGCAACAGCTGGGGCAGATAGCGGGTGAAGTAGGGTTCCAGGTCGTCCAGGCCGCGGGTGAGCAGGGTGGCGGTGTCGGCGCCGTGGACGGCGCGCCAGCGCGGTCCCAGGGCGGCGGCGCGGCCCAGCACCTGTCGGCGCAGGTCGAAGGTGACGTCCGCGGCGGCCCGGTGCGCGCGCGACTCCTGCACGTACAGCACCAGGGCGCGGGCGGTCACCACGGCGGCCAGCGCCGCCACCGGGCCCCGGACGGCCAGGGCGGTGGCGTTCCCGGTTATGACCGGAGAGATGGCGTGGGCGATCAGCCAGGCCTGCGCGATTACGAGCAGTGCGGTGAGCACGCCCGTGAGCGCCGTCGTGGCGATGTAGCGCCGGGCCGCGGCCGCGTAGCGCATGAGGCGGGGGTCCAACGGCTTCACGGCACCAGGATAGTGTCAGATTGGGACCGTAGTCCCGCCCTCGGCCGGCTTCCACCCGGCACCTCCACCCGTTCATCCGCCCCTTCCCGGCCCCGCTCGTGCCAGTTGGACCGCTTGTGTCCCCGTTGGACCTCCGTAGCCGCCGGTTACGGCGGTCCAACCGCGCGCAAGGGGTCCAACCAGATGCCGGGGCTGTCGGCTCAGCAACGGCCTGCGAGTCTGGGCGTGGCGCGGTGGCGGGCTTGGGCGCGAATCGCCGGGTGCTTCTACTACGCCGGTTAGGCGTCTACTACGCCCCTTCGCCGTCGGTTGTACGCCTGTGGGGCGTTCAACCGACCGCCAACCGGCGTACTCAACGGCGAAGTGGCGTAGTAGAGGGCGTTGTCGGGACGCGCGTGGATGTTGGCCTCGCCGTTGGGTCGCACGTGGGCGCCAGTGGCGTCGTCGTCGGGCCGGGCGTGGGCGCGCCTCAGCGGGCGGCGGCCTCCGCCAGGGCGTTGTCGCGCACGCGCGTCGGGTGCAGGCCTCCCACGGTGGGGTCGATCCGCTCGGCGTTGACGCGCGCTGCGAAGGTCCGGTACCCCCAGACCGTGTAGAAGAGCACCACCGGCAGGAAGACCACGGCAACCACCGTCATGATCGCCAATGTGGTGTCGGCGGAGGCGGCCTGAGTGATGGTCAGCGAGTAGGCGGGGTCGATCGAGGAGCGCATGACGTCGGGGGCCATCGCCGTGAATACGAGCGCAACCACGCCGGCGATTGCCGCGAAGTGCAGCCCGAAGGCGAGTCCCTGCCGACCGCGGAAGGAGCAGATCAGGGAGCCGGCAAGTGCCGCGGCCGCCCCGGTCAGGGGCAGCCAGGCCCACGCGGTGGCCGAGTAACTGACTGCCCACACGCCCCAGGCGGCGGCCACGAGTGTGGAGGCGATCCCGCAGCGGCGCGCGAGGACCGCCGCCCGGACGGACAGGTCGCCGGCCGTCTTCAGGGCGGTGAACAGGGCCCCGTGGGTGAGGAACAGCAGGCAGGTGGCCGCCCCGCCCAGCAGCGTGAACGGCGTGATCAGGCTGAAGAACCCGCCGGTGACCTGGTGCGAGGCCCCGGCTACGAGCGCGTCCGCGGGCACCTCCGCGGCAGGCACCGGTGCACCGCTAGCGGTGTCCACCACCTCGATCTGCATGCCCTGGACCAGGTTCGCGAAGGCGGCACCCCACAGAATCGCGGGCAGCCAGGCGGCCACGGTGTGCGCCCAGTCCCAGCGGTCGCGCCAGGACTGAGCATTGATCTTGCCGCGCCACTCAATGGCGCATACGCGCACGATCAGGCACAGCAGGATGATGAACAGCACCAGGTAGGCGCCGGAGAACAGCGTGCCGTACCACTCGGGGAAGGCGGCGAAGGTGGCGCCGCCGGCGGTCAGCAGCCAGACCTCGTTGCCGTCCCAGTGCGGGCCGATGGTCTGCACCATGGCGCGGCGCTCGCGCTCATCGCGGCCGAGGATCTTCAGCAGCATGCCCACCCCGAAGTCGAAGCCCTCAAGGGTCAGGTAACCGACCCAGAGGATCGCGATGAGGATGAACCAGAGGACGGAGAGTGTCACGGCGGGCTCCACGGGCTAGTCGGAGAGGCGGTTCAGTACTGGAAGGACAGCAGGGGCGTGGACTGCTCGCCCGGCTGATCCCCGGTGTCGGTGTCGGCGTCGGGAACCGGCGTGCGCACGCCCTCGCGGACGTAGCGGCGCAGCAGCAGGAACCAGATGACGCCGAGCGCGGCATACAGCAGCGTGAAGACGATCAGGGAGGTGAGCACGGTGCCGGAGGAGACCACGGTAGAGACGCCGTCGGCGGTGAGCATGTAGACCTGGGAGACGGGGTCGGCGAGGTTGGGCACCACCACCCACGGCTGGCGGCCCATCTCGGTCATGATCCATCCGAGGGAGGAGGCGACGAAGGGCAGCCACACGCTCCCGAGCGCGATCCTGCCCAGCAGCGGGGAGGTGACCAGACGGCCCCGGCGCGTGAGCCACAGGGCGGCGACACCGATGGCGATGGCGATGGTGCCCAGGCCGATCATCAGACGGAAGGACCAGAAGGTGACCATCTCGTTGGGGGTGTAGTCCACACCCTCGCCGTAGCGTTCGGCGTACATCTCCTGGGCGTCGTTCAGGCCCATGATCTCGGCGTTGGGATCGTTGGTGGCCATGAAGGAGTACACGTAGGGGATGGTGATCAGGTGGGTGGCAGTGCCGTCGGCGCAGCTGCCGAAGGCGGCCACGGTGAAGCCCGCGCCGGACTCGGTCTCGCACAGCATCTCGGCCGCCGCCATCTTGGCGGGCTGCTCCTCGGCCACGACCTGCCCCTGAATGTGACCCGAGCCGAGGGTGAGGGCGCCGGCGATGATCATGGTGACCGCCCCGAAGCGGGTCATGCGCCGCCACAGCGCTCGCGCCTCGAAGTCCTGGCCCGCACGGGCGGCCCTGACCATCCACCACACGGACACTCCGAGGATGAGCGTGCCCGCCACTAGGAAGGCGGAGGAGATCACGTGGGCCACGGTGACCCACAGGATCTTGTTGCCTAGCACCTCGAAGAAACCGCCGATGCCGTCCAACTCGGCCCGGCCGGTGTCCGGGTTGACGACGGCGCCGACCGGGTGCTGCATCCAGGAGTTGGCGGCCAGGATGAAGAATGCGGAGATGTTCGTGCCCAGGGCCACCATCCAGATGCACAGGTTGTGCAGCTTGGGGGACAGCCGGTCCCGGCCGAAGATCCACAGGCCCAGGAAGGTGGACTCCATGAAGAAGGCCAGCAGCGCCTCGAAGGCGAGCGGTGCCCCGAAGATATTGCCGACGAACCGGGAGTACTCCGACCAGTTCATGCCGAACTGGAACTCCTGCACGATGCCGGTGGCGACGCCGAGCGCGAAGTTGATCAGCAGCAGGTTGCCGAAGAATCGGGTGGCCACCCGCCACTGCTCGTTGCCGGTGCGCAGGTGGAGGGTCTCCATGAGCGCCACGAGCGGGGACAGGCCGATCGTAAGCGGCACCAGGATGAAGTGGTAGACGGTGGTGATGCCGAACTGCCATCGAGCCACGTCGAGGGAGTCGAGCGCCATCGGAACAAGGCCCATCTGCGCCGCCTTTCGCGAGGAACCACGGGAAATATAAGAAGGTCCTAAATGGAATCCCGGCGGGGATAGGCTCAGTATAGGCGCTGGATGACGCCGTGTCGTGAAAGGCGCATGAGTCGTTACCGGGCGTCCGCGAGAGGAGGATACGTCCGGGTGGCGGCTCGGTGGTCTGTCCGCCATTGGCGAGACGGCGGCACGATGAGTGCCGGTGTCGCCCGGTGGGCATGCACCTGTGGGATACTCGCCCTGTCACCGGCCGCTGCGTACCGGCAGTCGGTGTCCGAACCTCGGCCGAGACCGCCCGGAAGACTTGCGCCGCCCAGAGCGCCGCCGCACTTCCGCAATGTGCGAGTACCGCCGCAGGCCGGCGCCGCAAGGCGCACACGTAGGCTTTTGGCTCCCCGCTGGGGAGCACGACCGCGCCACGGCGCCGCGGGTACGGCGGAGCTGTAGCGCCCGAAAGTGCAGCTAGACCCATGTCCCCCTCGTCATCGCGCTCAACCGACTCGGCAACTCCGGCTGAGGAGAACCCCGAGGTGAGCGCCCCCAAGCGTCCCGCGCGCCGGCACCGCCGGGTCACCGCCGCGGCAACCGCCCCCGAGGCCGCCGCCCCCGCCGCCCAGCTCGAGGTTGCCGCCGCCGAGCCGGAGACGGAGGCGGAGCCTGCCCCCGAAACCGTCAGAGCCGACGCCGAGGCCGGCGAGACCGAGGCCGCCGACGACACCGCTGAAGCGGCTGCCGAGGCCGGCGAGACCGAGGCCGCCGACGAGGATGAGGCGGCCAACGCCGAGGCCGGCGAGACCGAGGTCATCGAGGAACCGGCGTTGGCAGAGCCCGAGCCGCGTCTCCCCGCCGCCTCGCTGCTGTTCCAGGCGCCCGACCCGGCACTCGCCCGGCGCCGGCGCCGCAAGGTCACCGTGGCTGCCACCACCCCGGTGCAGGCGCCGCAGGCCGAGTCCGAGACGATCTCCGCGCCACAGCCCCAGGACGACGACGCCGACGACTCTGATCGTCGCTCCGCCCCCGCGCGCGAGTCGGCTACCGGCACCACCCCGCGCCGGCGCCGCCGTCGGGCCACCGCCGCGGCCACCGCGCCCGCGCACGTGGAGGAGGCCGCGCCGCCCCGGCGCCGCCGGGGCGAGCCCGCCGAGAGCCCGGAGGCCGCCGGCGACGGTGAGGCAGACGCGCAGGCAGCGGCGCCGGAAGGCGATGAGGACGCTGAGAAGGAGACCGGCAACGGGCGGCGCAAGCGCCGTCGCGGCGGGCGCGGTCGACGGGCCCGCTCCCGTGCGGACGAGCGCGTCGAGACCAATGACGACTCTGCCGACTCGGCGGGCGATGCAGCCGACGCCGCGGAGGCGGAAGCCAAGAACGGGGACGGCGCCGACGAGGCCGCGACGGAGACCGCCGAGGCGCCGGTCGGCAGCTCGCGCCGTCGCCGCCGTCGCTCCCGCAGCCGCTCCGACGCCTCCCGTGACGCCCGCGACGAGGTCACCGCGCTCAAGGGCTCTACCCGTCTGGAGGCCAAGCGGCAGCGGCGCCGTGAGGGTCGCGTCGCCGGTCGGCGTCGTCCCATCATCACCGAGGCCGAGTTCCTCGCCCGCCGCGAGAGCGTCGACCGGCAGATGGTGGTGCGTGAGCAGGACGGTCTGAACCAGATCGCCGTCCTGGAGGATGGGCTGCTGGTGGAGCACTACGTGGCCCGCCACACCCAGACCTCGCTGGTAGGCAATGTGTACGTGGGCCGTGTGCAGAACGTGCTGCCCTCCATGGAGGCGGCCTTCGTGGACATCGGCAAGGGCCGCAACGCCGTCCTGTACGCCGGCGAGGTCAACTGGGACGCCGCCGGCATGGAGGGCAAGCCGCGGCGCATCGAGGACGCCCTGTCCAGTGGGGACACCGTCCTGGTGCAGGTCACCAAGGACCCGATCGGCCACAAGGGCGCCCGCCTGACCAGTCAGATCACCCTGGCCGGCCGCTACCTGGTGCTGGTGCCCGGCGGCACCATGACCGGCATCTCCCGCAAGCTCCCCGACACCGAGCGCAACCGGCTGAAGAAGATCCTCAAGCGGATCGTCCCCGACGACGCCGGGGTGATCGTGCGCACGGCCGCCGAGGGCGCGGGGGAGGAACAGCTCGCCGACGACATCAAGCGGCTCGTGGCCCAGTGGGAGTCCATCGACAAGAAGTCCTCCCAGGTGCTCAAGGGCTCCGGCAAGGCGCCCGTGCTGCTGAAGGAGGAGCCCGAGCTGGCAGTGCGCGTGGTCCGCGACGTGTTCAACGAGGACTTCCGCAAGCTCATCGTGCAGGGACCCGACGCCTGGAAGACCATCAGCACCTACGTCACCGATCTCAGCCCCGAGCTGACCGACCGGCTGGAGCACTGGGTCAGCCCCGAGGACGTCTTCACCGCGCACCGCATCGACGAGCAGCTCGCCAAGGGCTTCGACCGCAAGGTCTGGCTGCCCAGCGGCGGCACGCTGATCATCGATCGCACCGAGGCCATGACCGTCATCGACGTCAACACCGGGCGCTTCACCGGCGGCGCGGACGGCACCCTGGAGGAGACCATCACCCGCAACAACCTCGAGGCCGCCGAGGAGATCGTCCGCCAGCTGCGGCTGCGCGACATCGGTGGCATGGTGGTCATCGACTTCGTGGACATGGTGCTGGAGTCCAACCGGGACCTGGTGCTGCGCCGCCTCGTGGAGTGCCTCGGCCGCGACCGCACCCGCCACCAGGTCACCGAGGTCACCTCGCTCGGCCTGGTCCAGATGACCCGCAAGCGCGTCGGCCAGGGGCTGGTGGAGGCATTCTCCACCCCCTGCGAGTGCTGCGGCGGGCGCGGCTTCATCGTTCACGACACCCCGGTGGAGAACCAGACGGCGGACATGTCCGCCTCCGCGCAGCGGGGGGCCGGCTCCGGGCGGGGGCGGCGCGGCGACTCCGGTGCGAAGTCCTCGGCGAAGGCCGGGTCCAAGTCGAGCGGCAAGTCGTCCAAGACCTCCGGTCGGGGCGGCAAGCCCGCGGCGGACGCCGACAGCAAGGACCGGGACGAGGCCGCCCGCTCCGCCGTGCGCGGTGCCCTCGCCCAGATCGCCGCGGCCGCCGAGCACGCCCATGAGCAGGCCCAAGCGGAACAGGGCGGTGCTCAGGCCCCGGCGGACGCCGGTGTGCCCACCGGGCAGGACGGCGCCGCCGACGCCTCGGAGCAGCAGTCCTGAACCGTGGGGTGCGGAAGAACACAGGCGCTGCGGCCGCTCGCAGGTTGGTGTCGCCCGCCGGATCGCATAAAGTAGTCCGGCGGTGCGTTCCGCACCATTGCCCAAGTAGTCACCCGCAAACGGTGGAGCGCGGCTCCCGGGAGCGGGCGGCTAGAAGAAACGACAGAGATGAGCAGTCAAGTGGTCTACGCGATCGTCAAGGCCGGCGGCCGTCAGGAGAAGGTCTCCGTCGGTGACGTCGTGGTTGTCGACAAGCTTGCCGGCGAGGTCGGCGACGAGGTCACCCTCGCACCCGTCATGCTGGTGGATGGAGACAAGGTGACCGCTTCGGCGGCGGACCTGGCCAAGTCCTCCGTCAAGGCCGAGATCGTCGGCGACGAGAAGGGCCCCAAGATCAACATCCTCAAGTTCAAGAACAAGACGGGCTACCGCAAGCGCCAGGGTCACCGCGCCAAGCTCACCGCCGTCAAGGTAACCGCGATCGGCTGAGCGGTCCGCCCCGCCCGCAGTATCCTTCAGGCACCCGCGAAACAGAAAGAAGCCCCCGACATGGCACACAAGAAGGGTCTTGGTTCCTCCCGCAACGGCCGCGACTCCAACGCCCAGCGCCTGGGCGTGAAGCGCTTCGGCGGCCAGTTCGTCAAGGCCGGCGAGATCATCGTCCGGCAGCGCGGCACCCACTTCCACCCCGGCAGCAACGTCGGCCGCGGCAAGGACGACACGCTGTTCGCCCTGACCGCCGGCAACGTGGACTTCGGTACCTTCCGCGACCGCAAGGTCGTCAACGTCATCGCATCCGAAGGCTGACACGGCCTCAAGCACCATGACGGTATCCGCGAGGGCGGGCGGCTTCGGCCGTCCGCCCTCGCGCATGCCGACCCCGGGGAGACCGCCCCGCCCAGCCCGAGGAGGCGCCCATGCCCAGCTTCATCGACCGAGTGGTCCTGCACGTCGCCGGCGGCGACGGCGGCCACGGCTGCACCTCGATCCACCGTGAGAAGTTCAAGCCGCTGGCCGGCCCCGACGGCGGCGACGGCGGCCACGGCGGCAGCGTCATCCTGGCCGCCGACCCGCGCGTGACCACGCTGCTGACCTACCACCGCTCACCGCATCGCCGGGCCGGCTCCGGCACCCCCGGCCAAGGCGGTTGGCATCGCGGCGCCGACGGCGAGGACCTGGAGCTGCCGGTGCCGCTGGGAACCGTCGTCAAGGACTCTGACGGCACCGTCCTGGCGGATCTGACCCGCGCCGGCGACCGCGTCGTCGTCGCCGAGGGCGGAAGCGGCGGTCGCGGCAACTTCTCCCTGGCCTCTCCCAAGCGCAAGGCACCGGGCTTCCACCTGCTGGGAGAGCCCGGCGACGCCCGCGACATCACCCTGGAGCTGAAGACCGTCGCCGACGTCGCCCTGGTCGGCTATCCCAGCTCCGGCAAGTCCTCCCTGATCGCCGCCATGAGCGCCGCCCGCCCCAAGATCGCCGACTACCCCTTCACCACGCTGACCCCCAACCTGGGCGTGGTGGAGGCCGGCGAGGTCCGCTACACCATGGCGGACGTGCCCGGACTGATCCCGGGCGCGAGCCAGGGCAAGGGCCTGGGTCTGGAGTTCCTGCGCCACATCGAGCGCTGTGCCGTGGTGGTGCACGTGTTGGACTGCGCCACCCTGGAGCCGGGCCGCGACCCGCTGAGCGACTTCGACACCATCGAGGCCGAGCTGGCGGCCTACGCCGAAAGGCTCGGCCGGGACGAGACCGACCCGGCACTGACCGGGCTGCCGCCGCTGATGGAGCGCCCGCGCGTGGTTGTGCTCAACAAGGTCGACGTTCCCGAGGCGGCCGAGCTGGCCGAGCTGGTGGAGGCGGACCTGGCCGGGCGCGGGCTGCCCGTGTTCACGGTTTCGGCGGTCTCCCATGCGGGACTGTCGGCGCTGTCCTTCGCCCTGGCCGAGCTGGTGCAGCGTGCCCGCGAGCAGGCGTCGACGGCGACCGCGGAGCTCCGGCCCATCATCCGCCCGGCCCCCGTCGGCCGTCGCGGCGGGCACGCGGCCGCCACCGTGGCGGTCATCCAGCACCCCGTCGAGGGCACCGTCTACCAGGTGCGCGGTCAGAAGCCCGAGCGCTGGGTGCGCCAGACCGACTTCTCCAACGACGAGGCCGTCGGCTACCTGGCCGACCGGCTGGCCGCCGGCGGCGTCGAGGACGAGCTGGCCAAGGCCGGAGCCCATGCCGGGGACACCGTCCTGATCGGCGACGTCGAGGGCGGCGTGATCTTCACCTGGGAGCCCTCCGTGACCACCGGCGCGGAGTTGCTGGGCGCCCGCGGCACCGACGCCCGCCTGGAGGACCGGCATCGGCGTACGAACGCCGAGCGGCGCGAGCACTACCACGAGCGGATGGACGCCAAGGAGGCCGCCCGCCAGCAGCTGCGGGACGAGGCGGCCGAGGGGCTGTGGACCGACGCGACCACCTGGGAGGACGCATGAGCGCCATGCACGCGGCTGCCGCAGGTGCGGCGCGGACGGCCGGCAGTGATACAGGTGCCGGCCTGCGTCCCGACTCCCTGCCCGAGGGCGCTCGCGTCGTCCTCAAGGTGGGCTCCTCCTCACTGACCCGCCCCGACGGTGGACTGGACTTGAACCGCATCGACATCCTGTCCGGGCTGCTGGCAGGGATGCGCCGCCGCGGGCACGACGTCGTCCTGGTCTCCTCCGGCGCCGTCGCCGCCGGGCTGGTTCCGCTCGGGCTGGAATCCCGCCCCGGCGAGCTGCGCCTGCTGCAGGCCGCCGCCTCCGTGGGGCAGGGGCGCCTGGTCTCCCGCTGGCAGACCGCCCTGAGCGCCTATGGGACCGTGACCGCGCAGGTGCTGCTGACCGCGCAGGACGTGGCCGTGCGCAGCCACTACCGGACCGTGCGCGCCACCTTCGACACGCTGCTGTCCATGGGGGCGGTGCCGGTGGTCAATGAGAACGACGCGGTGGCAACCACCGAGTTCAACCTGGGGGACAACGACCACCTCGCGGCGCTGGTGTCCCACCTGGTGACCGCAGACGTGCTGATCCTGTTCACCGACGTGGACGGCATGTGGACCGCCCGCCCGGGCACGCCCGGTGCCCGCCCGGTGCGTTACGTCGGCGGCAGCGGCGAGCTGGCGGGCGTGCGGGTGGACGGCGACGCCGGCGCCCTGGGCACCGGCGGCATGGCCACCAAGGTGCAGGCCGCGACCATCGCCTGCGCCTCCGGTACGGCCACGATCATCGCCGACGCCGACGACGCCCCCCGGCTGCTCGGCGGGCGCACCATTCCCGCGGACCTGGGCACCTGGTTCGCGCCCACCGGGCCGCACCGCTCCAGCCGGAGGCTGTGGATGGCGCACGCCTCGATGCCCGAGGGCCGCATACTCGTCGACGCCGGGGCCGCCCAAGCGGTCACCGAGGGGAAGAAGTCCCTGCTGCTGCCCGGTGTCGTCGGCGTGGACGGGGACTTCGAGTCCGGGTCGGTGGTGGAGATCGTGGGGCCGCAGCGGGTGCTGGCCCGCGGCATCTGCCGCTATGCCGCCGCCGAGATCGAGGAGGTGCTGGAGGCCCGAGGCCGTGGCGCGCCCGCCCCCGGTGACCACGTGGCACCGGTGGTGCACCGCGACGACCTGGCCGAGCTGCCCCGCACCGCCGGAGCCTGACGTCTTGTCTCCCCGCCTTCCCCTCGCCGAGATCGGTAGAAGTTACGTGCCGAGATCGGTAGAAGTTACGTGCCGAGATCGGTAGAAGTTACGTGCCGAGATCGGTAGAACTGGTGCGGACACCGTCCGGTCCGCGGAGAAATGTCCGGAATCGGCACAAACGAGGCGCTCGCACCGAACGGCGTCTGAGTGATCGTTGAAATCATGCGGTTTTGTTTCCAGCCCGCGGTGCTGAACACGGTGTTTGTGCCGATCTCGGACAATCGCTGCCCACAGGCGCGAGGGCGCGCACCACATCGACGTCGGAGTCGCCCGCGGGTGTGGCTATCGGCGCGCGTGCCAGCGACCTCGTCGTAGATACACGACGCCGTGCGTAGGCTGACGCCTACCCGCCCGGCGCGGGTGCGGCTAGAGTCGGGTGTCATGACGACCTCAACCGCCGCCACCGGCTCCGCCGACGACGCCGAAGCCCTCGTTGCCACCACCGCTCGCGCCGCCCGCCAGGCCCAGCGCGTCCTGGCCGGTCTGAATCGGGAGCGCAAGGACGCCGCCCTGCACGCCCTGGCCGATGCCCTGACCGCCCGCACCGAGGCCATTCTCGCCGCCAACGCCCAGGACCTGGAACGGGCGCGGGAGTCCGGCATGAAGCCGGGGCTCATCGACCGCCTGGCCCTGAGTACCGACCGTATTGCCGCCATCGCGGACTCTCTGCGTGAGATCGCCGCCCTGCCCGACCCGGTCGGCGAGATCGTCGACGGTCAGACACTGCCCAATGGGCTGCGGGTGCGGCGGGTGCGCGTGCCGCTGGGCGTGGTCGGCATGATCTACGAGGCCCGCCCCAACGTCACCGTGGACGTGGCCGCCCTGACCCTGAAGTCCGGTAACGCCGTCGTGCTGCGCGGCGGCAGCGCGGCCGCCGCCACCAACGCCGCCATCATCACCGTGCTGCGCGACGCCCTGGCGGCGGCGGGGCTGCCCGCCGACCTGGTCACCACCGTCGACCCGGCAGGCCGGGCCGGGGCGACCGCCCTCATGCACGCGCGCGGTCTGATCGACGTGCTCGTGCCGCGCGGCGGGGCGGGCCTGATCCGGGCGGTCGTGGAGGAGTCGAGCGTCCCGGTGATCGAGACCGGCTCGGGCAACTGCCACGTGTATGTCGATGCCGCCGCCGATCTGGCCGCCGCGGTGGACATCATTGTCAATGCCAAGACCCAGCGGGTCGGCGTGTGCAATGCCGCCGAGACGCTGCTCGTGCACCGCTCCGCCGCCTCCGCCTACCTGCCGGCCGCCGCGGACGCCCTGTGGGAGCGCGGTGTCACGCTGCACGCCGACGCCGCCGCCCGCGCCTGCCTGGAGGAGCAGGCCGCCGCACAGGGCCGCGCGGAGCTGCTCGTGGAGGCCACCGAGGCGGACTGGGAGACCGAGTACGGTAGCCTGGATCTGGCGGTGCGCGTGGTGGACACCATCGACGACGCGATCGCCCACATCACCGCATACTCAACCGGACACACCGAGGCGGTCCTGACCCAGGACGTGACGGCCATGAACCGGTTCGTCGCCGGCGTCGACTCGGCCGCCATCATGGTCAACGCCTCCACCCGCTTCACCGACGGCGGGCAGCTGGGGCTGGGCGCCGAGCTGGGCATCTCCACCCAGAAGCTTCACGCCCGCGGCCCCATGGGCCTGGCGGCGCTGACCACCACCAAGTGGGTCGTCGAGGGGGAGGGACACGTGCGCCCCTGACCCCGTCGGCCCGGCCCCGGTCCCCGCGGGCGGGCCGACTCCCAGGAGGACAGAACCATGAATCCCGACCGTGGCAGGGCGCTGGCGGTAATCGTCGCCGTCGCGGCAGCCTTGCTGCTCGTGTGCGTGGGCGTCCTGGTCATGCGACGCCCGGCCAGTCTCGGTGATGAGCCTGGCATTGCCGTAACACCGGCCGCGACGGCCAGCGCCCCGGTCGCGCGCAGCACCGGCCCCGTCATGAGCCCCTCCGCAGATGACGACCGGTCCGACGACGGTGACGACGATGAGCCCGAGGTGGTGCAGCCGGCCCCGCCGCAGGCCGTCACTCCGCAGACGAGCAGCGACGACACCGACGTCGACGACGATCCTGATCCTGACAACGGTGATGACTCTGATGCTGCGGATGACGATGACAAGGACGATGACTGAGCCCGGCGGTTGACAGCCGCCGGGAGCGGCCGCGCCCCGGGCAGTCATGAGTCGTCTCGGCCGGTAGCCGCCGGTGGCGGCGGGCGAGACCTCAGGAAAGCCGGTAGCCGACTCCGCGCACCGTCTCCAGCCGGTCCTTGCCGAGCTTGCTCCGCAGGTAGGACACGTACACGTCCACCACGTTCGAACCCGGGTCGAAGTCCAGCCCCCACACATTGGCCAGCAGCTGCTCCCGGCTCAGCACCTGCCCGGGGTGGCGCATGAACATCTCGGCGAGCGCGAACTCGCGCGCCGACAGGTCCACCCAGTTCCCGTCCACCCGCACCCGGCGCTTGCGTATGTCAAGGGCGAGGTCCTCGTGCTCCAGGACTCCCGGCTCGGTCGGCGCCGCCTCGCGCGGGCGCAGTCGCAGGCGGATCCTGGCCACGAGCTCGTCGAAGGAGAAGGGCTTGGGCAGGTAGTCGTCGGCGCCGCCCTCCAGGCCGGCCACCCTGTCCGCGACGGATGAGCGGGCGGTGAGCATGATGACCGGGGTGCTCACGCCCTGCCCGCGCAGCCGCTCCAGCACCTCGAACCCATCGATGTCCGGCAGGCCGACATCCAGCAGGATGATGTCGGCGTCTCCCAGCAGTGCCATCTCGATGGCGTCGCGCCCATTGTCCACGACCTTGGGCGCGAATCCGGCGGCCTTGAGGCCCTTGGTGAGGAAGGAGGCGATGCGGGCCTCGTCCTCCACTATCAGTACTGTGCTCATGGCGCGTCCAGAGGCTTGTTCATGTCGTTCACAGGTCTCCTTATGCTGTGTCGGAGGGCGTTTGAGCAGGGGAGGTGAGGGGGAGGCGCAAGGTGAACACGGATCCTCTCCCGACCTCGGAGGTGATGTCGAGTCGGCCGCCGTGGGCGGCGACGATGTTGTCCACAATGCTCAGCCCCAGCCCGGAGCCGGAGGCGCGCCGCTGCGCCTGCGCGGTGCGGGCGAAGCGACGGCGCACCCTCTCCAGGTCCGCGGGGGCGATCCCCATGCCCTCGTCCCGCACCCAGGCGCGCAGCTCGGCGGCGTCCGGGGACGGGCCGGAGGATATGGCCGAGCCGAGCCACACGCGCGAGTCCGCCTCGGAGTACTTGACCGCATTCGCGGCCAGCTGCAGCCAGGCCTGGGTGATGCGTGCCGGGTCGAGCACGGCGGTGCCGGAGGCGCACTCCTCCAACTGCCACCGGCGTTCCCCCAGCGCGCCGGCCTTGTCGAACACCTGCAGAGTCAGCGTCTCCACGTCGGTGGGCTCGGGGGACACGAAGTCGCTCTGGGAGCTGCGGGCGAGCTCCAGCAGCTCGCCGACGAGCGTGCTCATCCGGTCCAGCTCGTCCAGGGCCAGCTCGGAGGTCTGCTGCACATCGGCGGGGTCCTCGGGATCGATGAGCTCCAGGTGCCCGCGCACCACCGTGATCGGGGTGCGCAACTCGTGCCCGACGTCGTCGAGCAGCTCGCGCTGGGCCTCCACCGCCCGCTGCACCCGGTCGAGCATGCGGTTGACCGCGGCCGCCAGTGCGGACAGGTCGTCCCGCCCGCGCACGCGCACCCGGGTGGTCAGGTCGCGCTCGTCAATGGACTCGGTGGCGTTGCGCAGTTCCCAGATGGGACGCAGCAGTCGGCCGATGCCCAGCCAGGCCAGTGCCGTCACCAGTGCCACGGTGACGACCGCCGCTGCCGCGTACAGCCGCATGGTGCGCCACAGGCCCGCCTCGGCGACGTTCAGGTCGACGGCGCGTACCAGGGCCGCCGTCGTGGTCCCATCGGTCACCGGCACCACCAGCACGCGGTAGCGCCCGGCGGCGGTGTCGACGGTCTTGATGGTGGACACGCCCGCCTCCGCCATGGTCAGCAGCCGCTTGACCAGCTCGGCGTCCGCCTCCGGGCGCATGTCGACACCCTCGGCGGACACCAGGCGCACGGAGCCGTCCACGATCCCGAGCTGCCCCTCACCCGAGCCGAGCACCGAGTGCCCCATGTAGGTCTGGAGCACCTGGGTCGGGTCGGTCAGCGGTGTCCCGGTGACGGGATCGACGCCGGTGTCCGCCAGCCGACGCAGCTCCTGGCGGGTCAGCACGAGGCGGTCGTCGATGTCTGCGTGCGTGGAGCGCAGGTCCAGCACCCACACGGCGGCGCCGGACGTCGCCAGCGCCACCGACGCGACCAGGACGATCGTCCACATGATCCGGGTGCGGATGGTCGCCCGGGAGAACGGGGCGGTGACCTTCACGTGTCTATTGTGCCCGGCCCGTCGCGCTCCGTGTCCCCGCGGGCCTCCCAGGCGTCAAGAGGACGGCCGGCCAGGCGCAGGGTGGTGTCGGTCCAGGCGGGCAGCCACGCCTGTGCGCCGGGGCGGAAGGCGTGCACGCAGCTCAGCCGCAGGCGGGACGCCAGGTAGTAGACGGACAGGCGGGGCGCGCCGGCCAGGCCGCGGCCCAGCCCGTGCAGCAGCGCGCTCACTCGCGCGTGCGCCGCCGCGCCAAGCCGCCCCTGGGCGCGCATGAGGTCGACGTGTGCCGCCAGGTTGCCCAGGTCCAGGGCCGGCTCCGCCAGGGCGGCGGTATCCAGGTCGAGCAGGGACAGGGTGCTGCCGTCCCACAGCAGCTGGCCGTCGTGCAGGTCTCGGTGGGAGGCCGCCGGCGCCTCGCCGGGCTCGGCCAGTCGGGCACACACCGCCCCGACGGCGGCCGCGAGCGCCTCCGGTGCGGCCCCGACCGGGGCGAGCGCCCCCAGCGCCTGCGCCCGCCGGTGCCAGCGGCGCAGCACCGCTGCCTCATCCGCCCCGGTGTGCTCCGGCAGCGTCTCGGGGCGGACGGCACCGGGCCACAGCTCGGCCAGTCGCTCCCAGCCGGGCAGGCCGGCGTCCCCCAGGTCGTGCAGCGAGGCTCCGGGCAGCAGCTCCAGGTCCACTCGGGAGGGGGAGCGGTCCAGCACCTCGGCGGTGCGCAGGCCCGCCCGCAGGAACGGGCGGGCCAGATGCGGGTCGGACAGCCTCGCGGCCCGGCCGGCGCGCACCAGCTTGCGCACCCGGTCCGTGCCGAGGACCACGGCGCGCCGTCCGGCCCGGTGCACCACCAGCCTGCCGTCTCCTGACGGCGGCAGCAGGCTCGGCGACAGGTCGGGCAGGGCCGGATCCTCGGCATGGGGCAGCAGCTCCAGCCGCCCGAAGCTGTCGATCCTGCCGGCGCGCAGGCGGCCCGCCGCGTCCAGGCTCTCGAAGACCAGGCCCCGGTCCCCATCGGGCCAGGCCCGGCGCAGCCCGGGCACCTGCTGCAGCCGCGCCATGGCCGACGGCGTGGAGGCGTCGGTGCGGACAGGAGCGGCGGGCCTCATGACGCCTCCCGAGAGCATCCAGCGGCGTCGGCGGCGCGGTCGTGAGTCCGCCGGGCCGGGGCGAGCAGCCGCTCGATCCGATCGATCTCGGCGGCCAGCCGACGGCGCCACTGCTGGTCGCCGTGGCGGAGGGGGTCTTGTATGCGGGCCAGCCGGGCCCGGGCGATGGCGGCCCGCAGCTCGTCCGCGGGCGGTACCCGCCCGCCGGCGTCGGCGTACCCCGCCAGGAGCGCCTGCCCGGATGCGGGGTCGGCCACGGCCAGGTAGGAGCCCAGGTCGACGGCGGCGGGAGCAAGCCGGGCGCGGTCGAAGTCGGTCAGCCAGATCCGCCCGGAGGCCTGCTCGACCAGCACCTGGTCGGGGGAGGCGTCGCCGTGGCACAGCACCGGTAGTCCCTGTGGCGAGAGCGCCGACTCGGGGGCAAGCGCCTGACCGAGCCGACGCACCCGGGCGGCGAGCGTCGGGTCGAGGTGACAGAGCACCTGGGCGTGCGCCAGCGCCAGGGCGCGCGGGCCGGGGCAGGTGGTCTCCAGCTGGTTATGGAGCGCTGCGGGCAGGTCGGTGGTGGCGGCGTGCAGGGCGGCCAGAGCGGCGCCGACCCGGGCCGTGGCCGCCGGGTCGTGGTGACGTTCCAGGTCGGTGTCGCCGACGAATGCCTGCACGCTCAGGTGTGCGTCGTCCGCGTGGCCGGGCGTGGGCAGCGGCGGGGGCACGGAGAGGTGACCGGCGGCGAAGTCCTGGAGGGCGAGGGCGCGGTGCTGGGAGGCGGCGGTGACCCGCACGACGCCCCGGGGCGTGCGTACGACGAGGCGGCGCTGGGGGTTGTAGCGCAGCAGGTTTCCCTCCAGGGTATCCAGGAGCCCGATCTCGCGGGCCCGGGCGATGTGCTTGACCAGCGCCGGATCGGCGGCCACCTCTCCAACCTGGAGCAGCAGGCCGTCGTCGGTGTCGTGCTGGCGGGTGCGCAGCCCCAGGTGCGCGCCGCGACGGGCGGCCTTGGCGGCCTTGACCCGGCTGCCCGGCCACAGCAGCCGGGCCCAGCCGGCCGAGCGTCCGCTGTCCGCCTCCAGCAGGGAGGCCGTCACCGACACTCCGGGCTTGATGCGCAGCCGGGCGGCCCGCACCGGGGCTCCCACCAGCTGGCTGAGCCGGTCCGGGTCGAGCACCGCGTCTACGGCGCTGCGCGTGCTACTGATGAACATGGGTCCTCCTGGAGGCGCCATCGGGGGCATCATCGGCCCGGCCGTTCGTGGGGACGGGGCCCCGCTTGGCGGTGGTGAGCAGCTCCCGCTGTGCGGCGCCCGCAGCCGCCCAGGCCCGGAAGGCCGGGGATTCGGCGAGCAGCCGCTGCGGAGGGCCGTCGAGCTGGACCCGGCCGTTCTCAATCCACACCACCCGGTCGGCGCGCATGGCGACCTCGGTCTCGTGCGTGACCGCCAGCAGGGTGCGGCCGCGCGAGAGCCGGTCGACGGCGTCCAGCACCGCCGTGGAGGAGGCCGGGTCCAAGCCGGTGGTCGCCTCATCCAGGATGACCACCGGGGCGGCGCGCAGCAGGGCCCGCACAATCGCGACCCGCTGGCGCTGCCCGCCGGACAGGGTGCCGCCGCGCTCTCCGACGACGGTGTCGTAGCCGTCGGGCAGGGAGGCGATGAACTCGTGCGCTCCGGCCGCCACCGCGGCCGCCTCCACCTCGGCGTCAGTGGCCTCGGGGCGGCCCATGCGAATGTTCTCCCGGATGGTGTCGGCGAACAGGACCGCCTCCTGGTGCAGCACCGATACCTGGGCGCGCAGTTCGGTCAGGTCCAGGTCCTTCAGGTCATGCCCGTCCAGGCGCACCCGCCCCGCCACCGGGTCGAGCGAGCGCACCACCAGCGAGGTCAGGGTGGACTTGCCGGAGCCGGACGGGCCAATGATCGCCACGTGCTCGCCCGCTGTGATGGCCAGGTTTACGCCGTGCAGGATCTCGTTGCCGTCGTACTCGGTGGTCACGTCCTCGAAGTCCAGGGCGCCACGCACCCGCCCGAGCGGTACCGGGTCTGCGGGGGAGACGATGTCCGGCTGCACCTCCATCAGGTTGGCCACTCGCTCCCCGGAGGCCGCGGCCCGGGCGATGCGGCCGGTGTACTTGGCCATGTCCCGCAGCGGCTTCATGGTGGTGCGCAGGTAGGTGTTGAACAGCACCAGGTCCCCGGGGGTCATGGCGCCGGCCAGCACCCGCAGGCCCCCGCCCACCAGCACCACTGCGGAGGCCAGGCCCACGATCACGTCGGTGGTGCGCTCCAGCCTGGCCGCCAGCCGCAGGGAGCGCACGCCGGCGTGCAGGGAGGTCTGGTTGGCGTTTACGAAGCGGTCCTCCACGATCGGCTCCAGCCCGTAGGCCTGCACCACCTTGATGGTGCTCAGCGCCTCCTGGGCGGTGTTGGCCAGCTGCCCCTCCGACTTGCGGGTGCGGCGGGCGGCGGAGGTGATCTTCTTCGAGCTGCCCGAGGAGGCCAGGAAGAACAGTCCGATCGCGGCCACCACCACGAGTGACAGCAGCGGGTCCAGCCAGACCATCACCCCGAGCATGACCGTCAGGGTCAGCACGTTGGCGGCCAGCGGCAGCCCGGCGGTCACCGCCACGTCCTGCATGCGGGCCACGTCGGATACCAGGCGCTGGACCGTGTCGGCGCTGCGGTTGCGGGAGTGGAACTGCTGGGACAGTGTCTGCACGTGGTGGAAGGCCCGGCGCCGCAGTGCGATCGCGGTGCGGGAGCCCGCCAGGGCGAAGGAGACGGTGGCCAGGTAGTTGCACAGCGCCCGCAGGGCGACGATCGCGATGAGTGCGGCCCCCAGTCCCACCAGCCGTACCAGGCTCGCGGGCGCGTAACCGGTCTCGGCCCCCAGCGAGGACAGCACCGAGTCGATGACGATCTTCATGGGCCAGGGCTCGGCCACGCGGAAGGCCACCTCTGCCAGCAGGGCGAGAGTGCCGCCCGCCACCAGCCCGGCCTGCGGGCGCAGGTTCGGGGCGACCAGGCGCAGGGTGCGGGCCAGGGCGGAGCGAGTGAGCTGGGGCTCAGACATGCTGCACCTCCGCCTGACTGAGGATCTGGGCTACGACGGTGTCCCAGCCGTAGCGCTTCTCGGCGCGGCGGCGTCCGAGCTCGCCCCGTCGGGCGCGCAGCTGCGGGGCGACGGCGAGGTCGTCCAGGGCGGCGGCCAGGGCCGCCGGGTCGGACGGCGGCACCAGCACCCCGATGCCGTCGAGCAGCCGGGGCAGCTGGCCGACGGCGGAGGCGACCACCGGCAGGCCGGCCGCCAGGTACTCCAACACCTTCAGCGGCGAGAAGTACTGCTCGTCCTGGCCGCCCAGGTCCGGGTAGGGGGCCACGCCGATGGCAGTGCCCGCCAGCGCGGCGGGCACGTCCTGAGGGGCGAGGGCCCCGCGGAAGTCCACGTCCAGGCCGAGCTCCACCGCCTGGACGCGCAGGGAGGCCAGCTCGGGGCCATCCCCGATAATGCGCAGGCTCCACTCCTGGCGGGCCAGCGCGGCGGCCCGCAGCAGGTCGGCGACGCCGTGCCAGGGCTTGAGCGTGCCCACGAAGGTGACGATCACGCGGTCGGGGTCCTCCGGGGCGGGAGTAAGCCGCTGCAGGTTGACTCCGTTGGGGATGGTGACGGCACGCGGGGCGTCGGCGTGCCCGCACACCCAGCGGCGCACCGGCTCGGAGACGCACACGATGGTGCGGGCGGCGCGCACCTGGGCGCGCAGGGCCGCCAGCGCCCCCGCCTCGTCCACCAGTTCGCGGTGATGGCGCTGCTCGTCGATCAGCGGGGAGTTCACCTCCAGCACGCCGGGGATGCCAGCGTCGGCCAGGGCGGCCAGGGCGGTGGAGAACAGGGAGTAACGCTCATAGACCAGGTCGGCGCCGTCCGCGCGCACCTGCTCGGACAACAGGGTGGCGGCTTCGGCCTGGGCGCGCTCGCGGGCGGCGGCGTCGGCCGCATCGATCCGGACGATATGCACGTGCAGGTCCGTCAGGTCCGCGGGCACCAGGTTGCCGCGGCGCACCGCGTACACGGTCACGTCGTGGCCGGCGCGGCGCAGCGCCCGCACCACCTCCTGAATGTGGACGGAGGCGCCCTTGGAGCCGAAGACGGGGACGCCCGGGTCGGCGCAGATGTAGGCGATGCGCATCAGTGGCTCTCCTCGAGTTGGGGGCTGGACTGCCAGGCGGACAGGACGGCCGCCTGGGCGCGGGAGTCGAAGTCCCGCTCGATCAGGGCGCGGGCATTGCGGGCCAGCGGGGCCGGGTCCACCGTTCCCTCCGCCAGCTCGCGCAGGGCCCGGGCGAGTGCCTGCGGGTCGCCGGGCGGCAGCAGGATCCCCGTGTCGCCGTCGCGAACCACTTCGGGAAGGCCGGAGACTTCGGTGGCGATCACGGGGGTGCCGCAGGCCATGGACTCCAGGACCACGGTGGGCAGGCCGTCGATGTTGCCGTCGTCGGTCGGGACGCAGGGGGCGGCGAACACCTGGGCGCGGCCCAGCAGGGCGCGCACCTCCGCCTGGGTAAGCGGCCCCAGCAGCCTGACGCGGTCTGCCAGGCCCAGGGCGGTGATCTGCCCCGCAAGGCGGTCGTGCTCCTCGCCCTCCCCGGCGATGTCCGCCACCACCGGCACGCCGGCCTCGGTGAGGATGCCGACGGCGTCGATGAGGTCGTTGAATCCCTTCTTGGGCACCAGCCGACCCACGGCCGCGATGTGCAGGGGGCCGACTGCCGGTGCGGGCGGGCGGAAGGGGAAGCGGTCGAGTTCGAGGGCGTTGTAGCGCAGCTCGATGCGGGCGCCGGTGCCGGCCAGCAGCGAGTGCAGATTGCGCTCGTTGTAGCGGCTGATGGCGATCACCCGGTCGGCGTCGGCACAGATGCGGCGCAGCCACAGCCGGTCGACGGACTCGTGGTAGATGTCCTTGGCGTGGGTGGTGACGGTGTAGGGGATGCCGGCCAGGCGGGAGGCGATCCAGGCGGTGCGGCCCGCCAGGGAGGCGAAGTGCGCGTGCAGGTGGGTGATGCCCGCGTCGCGTGCGCTGCGGGCCAGCGCCGCCCCCTGAGCGACCTCGTCTCCGGGCAGGTCGGCCACAGCGGGCAGGATCTCGGCCAGGTGGGTGCGCATGTCCGGCTCCTTGAGCGAGGAGGCCAGCAGCTCCCACATGTCGATGGCGCGGCGCGGGCGCGGCACCCAGTTCACCTGCGCGCGGATGCGGGCGATCTCGGGGTGGAAGCGGGAGTCGGTGGTGGGGCGCAGGGCGTAGATGGTCAGGTCGTCGCCCAGCGCCTCGCGGGCGAGCATCTCGGTGACCACGAAGGTCTCCGAGAAGCGGGGGTAGACCTTGAGCACGTATCCGATGCGAGTCATGACGCTCTCTCCTGGAGGTGGTGGGTTGCTAGCTGGGGGCGCAGCAGGGCGGCGGCGCGGCGGACGGCGGCGGGCAGGCCATCGGTGTTCAGGCCGGTGCGGGACACGCGCCTGGTAACGGCTCCGGTGGCCCAGGCAGTGAGCCCCTCGGGGCTGAGGTCGGCGGTGCGCATGACGTCGACGGCGTCCGCTGCCTGCAGGGCGCGGGCGCGGATGAGCTGCTCCAGCCGCGGCTGCTCGCGCGGGACCATCAGTGCCGGGGTGGAGGTGGCCAGGATCTCGCAGGCGGTGTTGTAGCCGCCCATGGCGACCACCGCCGCGGCGCGCTCGATCCATCGGCTCAACCCGGGCAGCGCACGGTGCACCTCGGTAGCGGGGCCGGCGGCGGTCTGCACGGCGTCGAAGCCGGCCTCGTCCAACTGCGGTCCGGTGACCAGTACGTGCCGGTGGCCGGGGGGAGGGGCCATGCGGGCGGCGCTGCGCAGCAGCTCGAGGCCGTCCGAGCCGCCGCCGACGGTGGTCAGGACGAAGGGGTCCTCCGGCGCCCGGCGGCCGTGGTCCAGCAGGCTGCGTCCCTTGGCCAGGTAGCCGGTGAAGACGGCGCGGTCGCGCAGGGACATCGGGACCTCGCCGGTGGCCACCGGGTCGTGCACAGCGGGATCGCCGTAGATCCACACCTCGTCGATCAGCTCCCGCAGGTTGGCGGGGGCATCCAGGTTGCGCCACTCGGCGGCGGCGACTTCCGGTGCATCCAGCACCTCTCGCAGACCGAGCACGATCCGGGTGTGGGGACAGGTGGCGCGCAGGTGCTTCAGGGGCGCGCGCAGCTCCTTGCGGACCCCGTAGATGTGGCGGTCCACGATCACCAGGTGCGGGGCGAAGCGCTGCAGGGCGGAGGCCACCAGTCCGGAGCGAAGCGTCGCCAGCGAGTCGGGCGTGCCGCGCAGGCCGCGTGGACGGTAGCCGCCGGAGCTCTTGGTGAAGCCCGGGAGCACCAGCCAGTCGAAGCCGGCGGGGAGGGAGAACCCGGGGGAGGGGGAGACGCCGGCCACGAGCAGGCCGGTGACCGAGGCGCCGGTGAGGGCGGGCAGGTCTGAGGCGATCCGGTGGGCGAGCGCCAGGTTGCGGCGCAGGTGTCCCAGCCCCTGGGCGTCGTGGCTGTAGAGCACCACGCGGATGCTGGGGGAGGGCGGACGCAGCGTTAGGGCGCGCGTCGGCGTGGGGGCGAGGGCCGCGGGTGAAGGCATGGGAACCGACGCGGCGATCGCGGGCGGCGGGGCCAAGGTCTGTGCCGGGGGTTGTCTGTCAGTCATGGGAGTCTTCTTTCCGATCGCCCGATGGCGACTTCATCAATCAGGCTCCCGTCCGCCCAGAAGACGACGATGAGATGACTATGAGAGTCCTCTAAGGCGGGTGCCGGCGTCACCGGCGGCGGACCCGCGTCCTCGATGTTGCGCCCGCCTGGGCGCCGTGAAGGGAAACGGGGAGGGCGTCCGAGTATCGACTCGGACGCCCTCCCCGATCCCATGGCGCCTGGGCTGCCGGACGGCGACGCGACCAGGCCACAGCCTGATTCCGTCGAGTCCGGCCCGCACCGGCCCGGCTCAGATGATGAACGGCGCGATCAGGAAGCCCAGGGCCACACACACGATGATGGCGGCGGTGCCGGGAAGCACGAAGGGGTGGTTGAGCACCATCTTGCCCACGCGTGTGGAGCCGGTGTCGTCCATCTCCATGGCGGCGACCGTCGTCGGGTAGTTGGGCAGCAGGTAGTAGTTCGCCACCGCCGGGTAGGAGGCGACCAGTGCCGTCCCCGGCAGGCCCAGGGACACCATGAGCGGCATGAACGCCCGGGTGGTGGCCGCGTGGGAGAACATGAGCGGTGCCGCGAAGTAGAAGAACACGGCCACCAGCCACGGCGCCGCCTGGAACGGGCCGGACAGCGCGTTGGAGATGGTCTCCTCGTACTGGTTGACGAAGGCGTTGCCCAGCCAGGCCAGACCGAGGATGCACACGGCGGCCGTCATGCCGGCGCGGAAGGTGTCCTGAGTGGCGATTTGCGCCGTGGGCCGCTTGGCTGCGGCACAGATTATCGCGGCCGTCGCCAGCATGATGGTCATGATCGCGGGGGTCGAGCCCATCGGCGGGTCGGACATGATGCCCAGCTCCGGGGAGGAGACGGTCGCGTAGGTGACCACCAGGATCAGGGCGACCAGGAAGATGATGAGGCTCGGAACGGCGCTGGGCGCGGCCTTGTAATCGGCGGCCGCGGCGGCAGACGGCTTGACCAGTCCCTTCGCCTTGCGCTCGAGGTAGACCGGGTCGTCCTCAAGCTCGCTGCCCTGGAAGTAGGCGACGACGGCGCCCACCAGACAGCCGATGAAGGTTGTGGGGATGACAATGGCCAGGCACTGCAAGTAGCCGATGTTGATCGGCTCCAGGGCAACGACCAGGGCGACCATGGCGGCGGAGATCGGAGAGGCGGCCACGCCGACCTGGGAGGAAACGACGGCGATGGACAGCGGCCGGGAGGGGCGGATGCCGTGCCCCTTGGCCACGTCCACAATGACGGGGATGACTGAGTACGCGGTGTGCCCGGTGCCGCACAGCAGGGACATCAGGTAGGTGACAATCGGCGCCAGGAACACAATCTGCTTGGGGTGCTTGCGCAGCAGCACCTCGGTGAGGTGGACCAGGTGGTCCATGGCGCCCGCCAGCTGCAAGGCGGCCACTGTGCAGATCACCGACATGATGATGCCGATGACCTCCCAAGGGGCGTCGTCCGTTGATGTGTGCACGCCGGTCAGTACCAGCACCAGGATGCCGGCGCCGCCGGCCAGGCCAATGCCGACGCCGCCCATGCGGGCACCGATGATTATGAACAGCAGGACGACGGCAAGATGGAACCAGATCATCGTCGGACTCCTTTCGGGATGGGGTCAGCGGCGCCGGCATCCGGCTTCCCGGTCGGAGCCTGTTCCGAGGTTCACCGACATTGGCAGGGACTCGGGTGGAGCACCATTGGCAGGATGACGACAACCTGCTGTGATCGTAGCCATAGTTGGGTGCTGGTGTGTGCGTTTTGCGGCGGTGGATGTCATGACTTGCGGACCGTCGTGGACGTCTCAACATTGGCTTGCCGCGTGTGAGAATCGGTCTGTGCCGGACCGGCGTGGCAGGATGGAGGTGCTCGCGCGCAGTCGGCGAGCGGGACGGACTGGAGGAGAGTGCGTGGAAGGCAGCAAGGAGGGGCGCTCGTGAGTGACAGCACGCGCCCCCTGCGCATCGGCATCATGGGTGGCACCTTTGACCCGATCCACCACGGCCACCTCGTCGCCGCATCCGAGGTGCAGGACGTCTTCAACCTCGATGAGGTCATTTTCGTGCCCACCTGGGCGCAGCCCTTCAAGAAGGACCGGAGGGTCTCTCCTGCCGAGCACCGCTATCTGATGACGGTTATCGCGACCGCTTCCAACCCGCGTTTCACCGTCTCCCGGGTTGATATCGACCGCGGCGGCACGACTTACACAATCGACACGCTCCACGACATCATGGCGGAGTACCCTGGCGCCGAGTTGTACTTCATTACGGGTGCTGACGCGCTCGCCCAGATCCTCACCTGGAAGGACAATGAGGAGATCATGTCCCTGGCGCACATGGTCGGGGTGACGCGGCCGGGGCACGTGCTCACAGACACGGGCCTGCCCGCGGACAAGATCTCGCTGGTGGAGGTGCCCGCCATGGCCATCTCCTCCACCGCCTGCCGTAGGCGCGTCGGCCGGGGCGGACCGGTGTGGTACCTCGTGCCCGACGGCGTGGTCCAGTACATCCGCAAGTACGGTCTTTACCGGATGGCCGAGCGGTCCGCGTCCACCACGTCCATGACCGCCCGTGTTGCGCGTGAGCAGTCCCTGAGGAAGGAGAGCGAAGGTGAGTGAGAACACCGTCGTCAACCAGCCCGAGTCCGGCTCGGCGGGTGCCGCCCCGCGTCGCAGCCGTCGTGCCATGCGGGAGGCGGAGCGAGCTGCCGAGCGCGAGGCCTACCTGACCGGGCAGCAGCCGCTGCTCACCCGCCGCGAGATGCGGCGCCTGCGTCAGGAGGCTGAGGCACTGCAGCAGGCGCTTGAGGCCGGTGAGATCACTCCTGAGCAGGCCCGTGCCCTCCAGGACCCGCTCGCCGATCAGCCCGTCATCCAGGCCCCCGCGCACGAGGCGACCGGGCATCACACCGCTCCCGCAACGCCGGTCGACGGCGTGCCCGCCGAGCAGTCGCCGACGGCGACGCCCGCCACGGCCGAGACGCCGGCCGAACCGGACCTGGAGGCCGAGACGCCGGTGGAGGCGGAGGCCCCGGCCGAACCGGACCTGGAGGCCGAGACGCCGGTGGAGGCGGAGGCCCCGGCCGAACCGGACCTGGAGGCCGAGACGCCGGTGGAGGCGGAGGCCCCGGCCGAACCGGACCTGGAGGCCGAGACGCCGGTGGAGGCGGAGGCCCCGGCCGACGAGGCGCCTACGCCGCTTGCGGAGGAGACCGAGGCGGTCACGCAGCCCGAGGGCGCGCCGTCGGCCCAAGTCCCGGTGGTAATTCCCTCTCCTGAAGCGCCTGCGACGGGCCAGGCCGCCGAGGACGAAAACGCGGAGATCACTCCGGCAACGGATGAGGGCGCGGATGCCGCCCCGGCAGCGGGGGTTCCGGGCGCCGCATCCCCACAGGTGGCGGGCACCAGGCTGACCGATGCGCAGATGGAGGAGATCTCCGCTCTGCCCACCGGCGTCCTCGAGGCCGTCGACGCCCCGATCGCGGCGGAGACCACTGAATCCGCAGAGCCCCGCCCGGTCCCTACCCGACGCTCGCTCAGGCACCGGCGGGCGTCCGACGACGGGCGCAATGCTGAGGAACAGTTGGAGACCGCTGGTACTCGGCAGCCGAGTCCCGCCGCAGTCGGCGGCGACGGCACCGACACTGGTGAGCTCCCGGTCCAGTCGGCCGAGCAGGTCGCGGAGCAGGAGCAGCAGGATGGCGCCGGGACGCCGTCGGAGGAGGCCGAGGCGGCCGCGCCGACCCGTCGCCCGATCGTCCGTATTCCGGCCGCCGCTCAGGGCGTGCGCACGGTGGATACAGACACGGGCGAGCTGAGCGCCGTCCAGCCGGTCATCCAGCCGGACGCGGCGCTGCAGGTCTCGCAGCAGTCCGGCTCTGACCTTCGTGAGGAGACCGACGGTATCGACGATACCGAGGCTCAGCCCGATGCCGTCGAGATCTATGACGGCATAGACAATCCGCAGTGGCCCTCCCTGGATGCGGCGGAGTCAGCGGCGAGCGACGATGCAGTGGAGACAGTCGCTGCTACGACCCCGGCGGCCGCCGTGGAGGACACTGACGAGCGGGTAGCTGCGGCGCCGGGAAAGGCCCAGGGCGGCTCAGGTCCGGGACGAATCCTGCTGGTAATTCTCCTGGCAGTGGTACTCGCATTGGTGGTACTTGCGGTTTTGTGGTACTTGGACAACAGTGGTGCAATCTCCATCTTTTCTCAAAGCACCGAGGCAATCGAAACCTGGACGCGGCTGGTGATCTGACCCCACCTCGCCGCTAGAGTTAAAGGCAGAGCCCAACCACCAGCCGCAGAAGGAGCCCCGTGCCCGCCACTGAACACGCCGTCGAGTTGGCCGCCGCAGCGGCCCGTGCCGCCGCAGAGAAGAAGGCGGAGAACGCCGTCGCCATCGATGTCTCCGAGCGCCTGGCCTTCACGGATATCTTCCTGATCGTCTCCGCCGCCAATGACCGCCAGGTACGCGCTGTTGTCGATGCCGTAGAGGAGGCCATGTTCAAGGCGGGTGCCAAGGCCCGGGTGCGAGAGGGACTCGAAGAGGCCAACTGGGTGCTCCTGGACTACGCCGACGTCGTTGTGCACGTGCTGCGGGACGAGGATCGCGAGTACTACGGGCTCGAGCGGTTGTGGAAGGACTGCCCGATGGTGCCCCTCCCCGCCGTCGAGCCGGAGCCCGCCCAGGGCTGAGGCCAGGCTCGTCGGAGCGTGTAGATCATGACGAGACTGATCCTGTGGCGGCACGGGCAGACCGACTACAACGCCGGGATGCGCGTGCAGGGACGCATCGACATCCCCCTCAACGAGGCCGGCCGTGAACAGGCGCGGGCGGCGGCGCCCGGGTTGGCCGCACTGGATCCGGTGCGCATTGTCTCCTCCCCGCTGATCCGCGCCCGGCAGACCGCGCATGCTCTGGCTGAGCTGACCGGCACGGAGGTCGAGTTCGACGAGGGGCTGCTCGAGCGCTCCTTCGGCCGCTGGGAGGGGCTGGCGCGTGCCGACATGGAGGCGCACTGGCCCGAGGAGTACGCCGCCTGGCGCCGGGGGGAGGATCCCGCCGGAGTGGGCGTGGAGACTCGGGCCGCTACTTCGGCGCGCGTGGGAGGTACGCTGCGGCGCATCCTTCAGGAGACGATGTCGGCTGAGGATCGAACCGTCGTGGTCGTCTCTCACGGCTCGGCGATCACGCTCGGCGTGAGCCACCTGCTGGGGCTAGATTCGGGCTCCTGGTTCGGGCTGCGGAGCATGGACAACTGCCGTCATGCGGTGCTGCTGCCGGGGGAGCGTCAGCCCGGCTGGATGCTGGCCGAGTGGAATGCGCAGTAAACGCTCCGGTGTGCGGGCGGCAGCGGTTTCGAGCGGACGGGTGAGGCACTGCACGTGTTTCTGATTTGCTCGGGACGCGTCTGACTCCGTAGAGTTTGGGCGTTGCCCGCGAGGGCGGCACCCGCGAGGGGCTATGGCGCAGTTGGTAGCGCGCTTCCATGGCATGGAAGAGGTCGGGGGTTCGAATCCCCCTAGCTCCACGATCACCACCGCGGGCGCGGTGGGCAGGTCATCCTTAGGGGCTATGGCGCAGTTGGTAGCGCGCTTCCATGGCATGGAAGAGGTCGGGGGTTCGAATCCCCCTAGCTCCACGCAGACTCGTGAGTCATGGGCTCCGCCGTGGGCGGGGCTTTTTTCGTACCCGACTGGATTGCGCTTGTGGTCAGGACGCCGGCGCGGGGCTGCCTCTGGTGCTTGCGGGTTATCGGCGCGAATGTGGTGCTTTGGGCCGGCGTGTCGGCGGAGGCGTGCTGCCGGCCTCCTCGGTTTGGACCGCTGTCCCCCTGTTCGGACCCCGAGAGTCCGTTTGGACCGCCGTTGCATGCGGCGTGGACGGTCCGAACCGGCGCAAGGGGTCCGAACCGGCGCAAGGGGGTCCAAGCCGGCGCAAGGGGGTCCAAACTCGGGGCGGTTCAGCGTCGGTGCACGGTCGGTGTACACCTGGGAGCCCGCCTGGCCGGGCGGGGCGGGAGCGGGCGGACCGGCACCAGGCGGCGTGGCGGCCGGGGCCCGGCAGGCGGTGCGCATCCGCCGTTGGGTGCCTGCGACGTGGTGCGGCCGGACTTCTTCATAGGGGTCTGGCAGATCGGGCAGAGCCCTTGCCCGCGGGGACCGTGTTCTCACGGCCCGCACATCTGCCCGCGGATGCCAGGCACCGGCCCGGATCAACCCCCAGACCATAATCGCCCCGGCTTTCGCGCACCACACCAACCAAGACCCCGACATTAAACACCATCATCGCGCCGACAACTCCTGGATTGCGTGTGTGGTCAGGACGCCGGCGCGGCTGCCTCTGGTGCTTGCGGGTGTGATTGGGCGGGGCCGACCCGTGAGCGCGCCGCTAAGGCTCAGGCGGCGATGGTGCCGGTTCCCACCAGCGCGATGATCAGCAGGCCCAGCAGCACGCGGTAGATGAGGAAGCCGGTGAACTTGTTGGAGGAGACGAAGCGCAGCAGCCAGGCGATGGTCGCGTAGGCCACCAGGCCGGAGACCACCGTTGCGATCAGGGTGGCGCTCCAGCCCACCGTCGCGGAGATGTCACCAGCTGCGGTTACCGCCTCCAGGGCGCCGGCGGCCAGCAGCGCCGGGATGCCCATGAAGAAGGACAGCCGGGTGGCGGTTACTCGGTCGAAGCGCAGGAACAGTCCCGCGGAGATGGTCGCCCCGGAGCGGGAGATGCCGGGGAAGACGGGCGCGAGCGCCTGGAAGGCGCCGATGGTCAGGGCGTCCTTGATGGACACCTCCCGCATGCCCTTGCCCGCAGAAGTGTGGGCGGCGCCGGAGGGGCCGTCGCTGCGCCGGTCCGCCAGCCACATGACGCCCGACCACAGGATCAGCGCGCCGGCGATCACCCACAGGGATCGGGAGGTCACTTCAATGAAGTCCTTGAACAACAGGCCCACCGCGGCCACCGGGATCGACCCGAGGATGATGCCCCAGCCCAGCGTGTAGTCGGGATCGGTGCGCGCCTCGGTGTTGGCCAGGCCCTTGAGCCAGGCGGCGACGATGCGCACGATGTCGCTCCAGAAGTAGACGACGGCGGCCAGGATCGCGCCTACCTGGATGATGGCGGTGAAGGCGGTCATGCCAACGTCGTCGATTTTGTAGCCGAGCAGTTTCTCGACGATGTTCAGGTGCCCGGTGGAGGAGACGGGCAGGAACTCGGTGATGCCCTCGACGATGCCGAGGATGACGGCGTGCAGCCAGTTCATGAGGCTCCCAGGGATCGGGTGCAATTAGTTCCCTGAGAGGCTACCGGGCGCGGGCCGCGGTGTGCGCGTCTGGGCGTGTGGAACCGGCCTCAGCCGCCCGGCAGCGCTCGCCTGATGGGCGGCCCAGGTCAGTCAGTCTCGGCCGACAGGTGCTCCAGGACCGCCTCATGCAGCAGGGTGTTGGTGGCCACGGCGCTGCCGCCCCAGGGGCCCGGCTCGCCGGCCAGGGAGGTGAAGCTGCCGCCCGCCTCGGTGACGATCGGCACCAGCGCACCCATGTCGTACAGCTCCAGCTCCGGCTCGGCGGCCAGGTCCACCGCGCCCTCCGCCAGCAGCATGTAGGACCAAAAGTCCCCGTAGGCGCGGGTGCGCCAGCAGGCCTGCATGAGTGAGAGCATGCCGCGGAGCCGCCGTCGCTCGGCCCAGCCGGACAGCGAGGAGTAGGACAGGGAGGCGTCCTCCAGGCTCGCCACGCTGGACACGTGCAACTGGCGGGCCGAGGCCAGGGAACGGCCGGTCCAGGCGCCGCCGCCCCGCACCGCCCACCAGCGCCGTCCGAGCGCCGGCGCGGAGACCAGGCCGACGACGACCTCGCCGTCCTCGACCAGGCTGATGAGCGTGGCCCACACGGGTACGCCCCGCACGAAGTTCTTGGTGCCGTCGATCGGGTCGATCACCCATTGGCGGGGGGAGTGGCCGGTGGTGCCGAACTCCTCGCCGAGCACCGAGTCGCGGGTGCGGGCGCGGGCCAGGTAGTCGCGGATCAGCCGTTCGGCCTCGCGGTCGGCCGCGGTCACGGGGGTCAGGTCGGGCTTGGTCTCCACCTCGAAGTCCTGGGCGTCGAAGTGGGCCTGGGTGAGCGGGTCCACCTGGTCGGCGATGGTGTGGGCCAGGTGCAGGTCGTCGCGCCAGCGGCGCTCCGCGGCGGGCGGCGTGGGGGAGGAACCGGCGTTGCTGCTCATGGCACGAGGGTAGACGGCGCCGACCCGGATCCCGTGGTGGCCGGGCCGCGGGCGGTTCGATTGGCGTGGCAGGCCGTGCCACGCCTGCTGCAGCGCGCCGGCCCCGGCCCTCATCCTGCGGGAGGAGATGCCACGGGTCGAAGGTTGCAGACGGCGGTGGGCTTTGGTACCGCAGGACCCCGGAAAGATCCGTCGAAGTGAGGTTTCGGGCGCGCCGGCACGCTCCTAGCGTGGGCCTCAACTGCTCCGGATGCGCCGGAACCAAGTGAAGGAGCCCCGCCCATGCCCGCCATGCTCGACCTGCGCCGCACCCTGGCCGCCCTGGTGGCGGTGGCCATGAGCGCGGCGCTAATAGTCTTCAGCTTCATCGTCTCCGACACGGCCACCACCCAGATGACCGCCGCCGCCCGCGCCAGTCTGGGGGACGCCGACGTCGTCGTCCTGCCCGAGCGAGGCGGGGAACTGTCCGACGCTGCCGCCTCCACCCTGTCCGCGGCTCCCGGCGTGGCCGGTGTGCGCAGCTATTCGGAGGGAACCATCTGGATCGACCGCATGGGCAGCGGCGGCGGCACCGAGTTCACCTACGTGCTGGACGTGCCCTCCCTGTCCGGCAGCACGCGCCTGACGGAGGGGCGCCTGCCGGAGAAGGAGGGCGAGATCGCGGTCTCGCCCTCGGTGGCCGAGCAGGATGTCGCGGTCGGCAGCGCCATGGCGCTCAAGGACGATCCAGTCGCGGTCCCTACCACCGCCACCGTGGTGGGTGTGATCGCCCCCGGCCCCGAGATCACCCGCTGGAGCACCGATGAGCAGTACATCTTCGCCACCGCCGACGAGCGCGCCGCCCTGGGACTGTCGACGGCGCCGGCTGCCCTGTACGTCAGTGCCACGGACGGCATGAGCACGCAGGAGCTCATGGACTCCGTCTCGCAGGCCCTCGACGCGGCCGGTTTGGACGCCAGCGTCTACGCCGCCTCCGACATCGTCATGATGCGCGCGTCGAACATGGGCGACATGAACTCCACCACGCAGATGCTGTTGCAGTTGCTCGGCCCGGTGTGCGCGGTGGTGGCCGGGATCGTGATCGCCACGACCTTCTCCACCCTGGTGGCGCGGCAGGCCCGGCAGGTCGGGCTGCTGCGCTGCATCGGTGCGGGTCGCGCCCAGGTGTTCGGTTCGGTGCTGCGCAGCGCCCTGGCCACCGGCCTGGCGGGCTCGGCGGTGGGCACGCTCCTGGGCGTGGTGCTGGCAGGCCTGTTGACCCGCTCCGGGCTGGTCGATGGCCTGGAGACGCGCTACCTGACGGTCAACCGGCAGACCATGGTGCTGGCGGTGGTGCTCAGCACCGCGGTGACGCTGGTGGCGGTGGTGCGCCCCGCCCGTCAGGCGACTCGTGTATCCCCGCTGGTGGCCCTGACGGGGCAGGTGGCCGATGAGCGTTCGCTGAGCCGTCGCCGGATGCGGACCGCCGCTGCCGGGGTGGTGGTTGCCCTGATCGGCCTGGGCATCACCTGGCTGAGCATGTGGGCGCAGGTGGTCATCTACACGGCCGTGGGTGCGGTGCTGATGGTGCTGGGCGTGCTGGCGGGGCTGCCGCTGCTCGTCGTCGGCGGGGCCCGGCTGGTGGAGTGGCTCGGTGGTGGTGCCCGCCGGCCCGTGCTGCACCTGGCCGCCCGCAACCTGGCGCGCAATCCGGGGCGCGCCGCCGCCACGACCGCCTCGCTGCTGGTCACGGTCACGGTCGGCGCCACCCTCCTGTCCGGTATTGCCACCACCAGCGCCTCCGTGAACGCCATTATGGGCGCCAGCACGCCGGTCGACATCCGCGTGGACGGGATCACCGTCGCCGACGACGCCGCGGCGCTGGCCGCCCGCGCAAAGACCGCCGACGGTGTGGAACAGGCGGCGGTGGTCCCCGTACTGGAGGTGGGCATCACCCCGAGCACCTACGAGGTAGACGAGATCACCGTGTCCGCGGTGGACCCGGCCGCGGTCGCCCCGGTTCTGCGTTCTGACAAGGGCCTGGAGGGGCTGGACGACGATACCCTCGTCCTGGCCAACAACTACGGTCTGGCCGAGGGCACGGCCGTCACCCTAACCGGCTCTGAGGGCAGCAGGGAGTTGACCGTGCACGTGGCCGAGTCCGGTATCGGGCCGGTCGTCACCCGGGCGGTCGCCGCCGAGCTGTCCGGAGGCGAGGTCACGGCCACCTCCCTGTGGGTGCGCACCGCCGGGGACGGCACCGACACCAGCGTGGTCGATGCGGTGCGCGACGCCCTGCAGCGGCCCGACCTGGTGGTCAGCACCTCCGCCACCGAGCGCACCAGTCTCAATAACCAGGTTGGTCGTATCGTCACCATCATTGTGGCGGTGCTGGCCTTCACCCTGCTGATCACCCTGTCCGGGCTGGCCAACACCACCGACGTGAGTGTGCTGGAGCGCTTCCGGGAGATCGGGGTGCTGCGCGCCACCGGGGTGCAGCGCGGCCAGGTGCGGCGCCTGTTCATCACCGAGGCGGTGCTCACCTCCCTGCTGGGCGGGTTGCTCGGGGCGGCTGTGGGGACGGTGTGCGGTATGACAGCCGTGGTCGCCGTGTTCGGGCTCGACGCCGCGGACAGCCTGGTGCTGCAGGTGCCCTGGCTGGGACTCGCCGGGATTCTGCTGGCCGCCGCGGCCATCGGTGTGCTGGCGGCGCTGCGGCCCGCCGGCCGCGCCGCCGCCGTCGCTCCGGTGAGCGCGCTGGCCCAGGAGTAGGGAGCGGCCCGGGGTTCGGGGCGGCCGCTCCGAGCGAGGCAAGTCGGAGACAGGAGAGCTTCGCTTAGCTACTGTGCTGGCATGCACCCTCCTGCTGCGTTTGCTACATTATAGATGTAGCAAACGCAGCAGGAGGTCGTATGAGAACCGCAGACGCACTCCGCACGTTATCTTCCGCCACTGGTTCGCAGCGAGGCCTGATCACCACGGCTCAGGCCTCACGGCTCGGCATCGACCGAACCACACTCACCCGCCTGACTGCCTCCGACGGGCTGGTCCGTATTCGCCACGGCGTGTACGCACTGCCCGGCTCTGAAAGTGATCTGCACCAGGATGTTCGCGGCGCATGGCTAAGTACGGACCCGGGGCGGTTCGCAGACGAGCGCGTCGATGACCCGGACAGCCCCGCCGTTTCTCACACGTCCGCAGCGGCGCTGCACGGTATCGGCGAACTTATTCCGAGTCGTCATTCCTTGACGGCTCCAACCAGGAAACAGACTCGCCAGCCTGATATCCGCTACCGACAGGCCCCACTCACTGACAGCGATGTAACCGTCGTCGACGGCATTTCGGTCACCACCGTCCCGCGAACCATTGCCGACCTGGCCGCTGATCACACCGACGTGGAGCATCTTGCGGCAGCCGTGAGAGACGCTGTCGGCACTTCGCAGGCCGACCTCGAGGAGATCGCCGTAGCGCTTGAGCCCTACACATCCGCGTACGGGCACAAAACCGGAGCCGATCTCGTCGCCGCACTCCTGACGATCGCCGGCCCGCCGTCTGCAGCCCTCCAAACCATCCGGTACGCGCCTGCAACGCTGATCCCGCAGATGGGGCTGGATGAGGCAACGACTCGGCGTCTGACTGCGGCTGTTCACGGGATGGGGGCGTAGATGATTGACCGGCTCGCCGCTTCGCGTCTGCGGCAGTCGTTGAACTCGCGCATCAGGCTTGAAGCCAGACGCCGCGGAGTCACTGCCGACGATATTCGTCAGCAGTACGTCTTCGCGCTGCTGACTAAGCGCCTGTTCGCCGATGAGACGGATGCGTGGCTGCTTTTGGGCGGTAACGCGCTGCTCATACGCACTCGGGGTGGCCGCTTCACCCGCGACGTCGACCTTGCCCGCGCACATGGCTGGACTGACGTGAAAGAGCTGAGAGAAGAACTCAAGTCGGCCCTGAGCCGACCCATTGATTCTGATCCGTTCCGTTTTGAACTCCTCAACGTGTCGCCGCACAGCGCGCCCGATGCTTACGACTATGGAGTTCTGACGGCAAAGGCCGACGTCCGGGTCCTGCTCGGGGCCTCCGAGTTCAGCCGTTTCAGCATAGACATAACCACCCGGCGCCACATCAACGGTCCTGTTGACCGGCTTACCCCAGCACCGATCATCCAGCATGAGACGATCGCGGATCTACCGCCTGTGCCCACAGTGCCTGTTGAGAACCATCTTGCGGACAAGATCTGTGCGCTATACGAACTGCACGGAGAGACACGCACGGCTTCCACGCGCTACCGCGATTTGGCAGACATCGTTCGCATCATTGTCAACCTCGACTTCGACGCCGCGAGACTGAGCGAAGTGGTGGATCACGAGTCCAGTCGCCGGCGAATCCCGAGGCCAACCGCGCTCGTCTCGCCTTCCCCGGGGTGGGAGCGTGCCTACTCCATTCAGGCGCGCGAGTTCGCCGAGTTTCCGGCAGCGCTTTATTCGCTCGACGCCTCGCTCAAGGTGGCCGCTGCGTGTCTGGATGAGGTCCTCAACGGTTCACGTCGTCAGGGACGCTGGGACCATACCTCCGCCCAATGGCGAGACTGAGGTTCCGATGTGGACCGCGGCTCGTGCAGGCGGAAGGCCGGCGTCAGGGACTACCCCGAGTTGGTGTGACTGTGGTCTCGTGCTGGAGGGTGAGACGGGGGTGGTGCGAAGGTGGTAGACGGCGCTGAGACTTTTGTCCGCGGCCGTCCGATAGTTCCGTCTTTCGGCGTATTTTCAATGGTTTCTGGGGTTCCTAGGGTTTAACCCGTCAGCCAGTTCAAGCCGTTACGGAGGGATCCCGATGTCCGCCCCCACCGAATCCACCTACCTGGGCCTGTCCGGCGCCGACCCGGCCGCCCCGAAAGTGGTCGAGGCCCGCATGCTCACCAAGATCTACGGCACCGGCGGGGCACAGGTCACCGCCCTGGACCACGTCTCCCTGGCCGTCAGCCGCGGCCAGTTCGTCGCCGTCATGGGGCCCTCCGGCTCGGGCAAGTCCACCCTGCTGCACTGCCTGGCCGGACTGGACACCCCGAACTCCGGCAGCGTGTTCATCGCCGGGAAGGACCTGGCCCGGATGAACGACCGGCAGTTGACGGCGGTGCGCCGCGACCAGCTCGGCTTCGTCTTCCAGGCCTTCAACCTGCTGCCGCAGCTGACCGCGGAGGAGAACATCCTGCTGCCGCTGCGGCTGGCCCACCGCAAGCCCGAGCGGGACTGGTATGACGCCGTAATCGACTCCCTAGGG
>NZ_FNIM01000038.1 GCF_900103885.1 Actinomyces ruminicola | reverse complement strand
GTCTGCTTTCACACCACCCGTGATACCCCGAAGGCCTCACCCCGTCCCGCACCCCACGCCGACCACCCCACCCGACTTACGCAACACGCCCTAGCAGCGGCGCCCACGCCAGCCACCGCGCCTGTGGCCAGAGCCCGCCCAGCAGCGCCGTGACGCCCGCGCTGGCCGCCGCGGACGGCCACTGCCCGGCAACCAGCCGCAGCGCGTCACCGGCGGTGGTGTCCAGCAGCGCGGCTCCCACCAGGCCGGACACCAGCGCGGCCGCACCGAGCGTGAGCGCCGCCGCCAGCAGGGAAACCAGGCACCAGGCACTCAGCAGCCGCGCCGACCCGCTGCCGGTGCCACGCTCCGCCTCCACCAGCTCGGAGCGCTCCTCGGCGGCGAAGCGCCCGACCAGCACCACCGCCTGAGCGCAGGCCAAGGCGCCCGCCAACACGCCGATGTAATCGAGCAAGCCCGCGCCCGGGTCGCTGCCGCCCAGCAGCGAGCCGAGGACACCGCCCTCCACGGCGCCCCGCCTGGCCAGTTCAACCATGTTCTCGCCCATGGCCGTGAGCACCCCGGCGACGGCGGCGGTCGCCACGGCCCACGCCAGCAGCTGCATCCGCGACAGGCGCAGTGCCAGCGTCACCGGCCCGCCTGCCCGCAGGGGGCGCCGGTGCCGCAGCCCGAATCGGATCAGCCCGACCCCCAGGTCCCGGCCACGTGCCGCGGCCGCGGCCACGGCGAGCAGTACCAGCAGTGCCGCACCCGCAACCAGCAGAGGACACCAGTCGTCGGCGCCGCCGGGATCGATGGCGCCGCGCAGCGCGAAGGGGGACCAGGCGCCCGCCCGGCTCCACCGCTCGGCGGCCCACACACCGTGCCCGGCGTACAACAGCCCGAGGGCGGCGAGTCCGGCGCCGCGCGCCCCGGTGGCGTCGGTGGTCAGCTGCGCCAGCAGCATCGTCGCCGCCGCCAGCAGGGCACAGGTGCCGCACACCGCGGCGCCGTACGCCAGGGCGTCTGCGGGCCGAGCCCCTTCGAGCGCCAGGAGGCCGGTGCCCGCACCGACGCCGAGCAGCGCGCACTGCATGCCGAGCACCAGGCCGGACGCCGCCAGCCCGCCCACCGGCCCGACGCCGGTCCCGCGCAGCAGCTCCGAGCGCCCACCGTCCTCCTGGGTGCGGGAGACGGCTACGGCCCGCAGCACCACCACGACCCCTAGATGAGTAAGTCCAAGGGGTGTGGTTAGTGGTCGTAGGGGGTCAGGGTTCGTTGTGTGGGGGCGCCTGTGAGGTCGTTGTGCCAGATGGCGG
>NZ_FNIM01000008.1 GCF_900103885.1 Actinomyces ruminicola | reverse complement strand
GACGCCGGAGGGCTTGGTGCCGTCGTCGGATACGGCGGCGCATGCGTATGTGTATCGGCATATGGATGGTGTGGGTGGGGTGGTGCATACGCATTCGACGTATGCGACGGCTTGGGCGGCGCGGCGGGAGCCGGTGCCGTGTGTTTTGACGATGATGGCTGATGAGTTTGGGGGTGAGATTCCGGTGGGTCCGTTTGCGTTGATTGGGGATGACTCGATTGGGCGGGGGATTGTTGAGACGTTTTCGGGGTCGCGGTCGCCGGCGGTGTTGATGGCGAATCATGGTCCGTTCGCGGTTGGTCGGGATGCGCGGGCTGCGGTGAAGGCTGCGGCGATGTGTGAGGAGGTGGCGCGTACGGTGCATATCGCCCGTCAGGGGGGCCAGTTGGTGCCGATCGAGCAGGAGCTGATCGATCGCCTGAACGACCGCTACCAGAACGTCTACGGCCAACACTGACAGTCTCGCGCAGGCGTTCACGCGTCGGCCGTCAGTAGCCAATACGTCGTCGCCCCCGGATCCGATGATCCGGGGGCGACGACGTTGTTGCGGGACGTGCGCTGCCGAAGGCTAGATGTCCTCCAGCGAGGCCCCCTTGGTCTCCCGGGCGAACAGGTAGACAACCCCGCCCAGGAAGAGCAGCACCGCGAAGATGACGAAGGGTACGAACACCACTTCATGACTCAACTCGGCCGAGCCCACCAGCGCTCCCACGAAGTACGGCCCCACCACCTTGGCGATAGCACCGATCCCGTAGCCCAGGCCCAGACCGGTGGAGCGGGCCTCGGTGGGGAACTGCTCGCCGCCGAAGGCATTGAGGATGCCGAAGGCTCCGTCGCCGAACATCATCACAATGAAGATGCCGGCGAAGAACACGTACCCGGCATTGCCGATCTCATCGCCGGTGACCATCCGGGTGGAGAAGGCGGCGATAAGCGCGCCGATCGCGCCGATCATGCCGCAGCCGAACATCGTCCAGCGGCGCCCGATCTTGTCCGAGATCCAGGCCGAACCCAGGCGGCCCAGCAGGTCGCCCAGCGAGACGAACATGAACAGGGTGGCCACGGTGCCGGCCTCGAACTTGAAGGACTGCCCCAGCAGCGTTTGCCCCCAGGACTGCACGGTAAAGGACCCCAGGATGAAGCAGAAGGAGCCGACCGCGACCACCAGCAGCTGCTTGGGGTACTTGGAGAAGATCACCGCGTAGGAGGCGGAGGACTTCTGGGGCAGCTCGGGCAGGTCGGCGACCTGCTCCACCGGGATCTCCATGGCCCAGGCGTAGGCCTCCTTGGCCTCGCGCTCGCGCCCGCGGGACTGCAGGAAGCGGGGGGACTCGGGGATGACCCGGGCCCAGGCGAGCAGAATGATGGGGATACAGCCGACGGCGATCAGGCCGCGCCATCCCAGGGGGCCGCCGAGGTACTTGGTGACCAGCCCGCCCAGGAAGATGCCCGCGGGAATGAACACGCTCGTGAGCCCGGAGAGCAGGCCCCGCTGCTTGGCGGGCACGAACTCCTGGACGAAGGGCACCGAGGTGATGTTCAGGCCGCCGACGCCGAAGCCCACGCCGGTGCGCAGGATGGTCAGCAGGATCCAGCCGTTGACCGGGGTGAAGGCGGAGCCTGCCGTGAAGACCACCAGGACGACGATGCACCAGACGAAGGCGTGCTTGCGGCCGAACACGTCCGCCAGCCGCCCCCAGGTGATCGAGCCCAGGACCGTACCGAGTCCGGCCCCCGCCAGGATCACGCCCGACTGGAAGCCGGTCAGATTCCAGCCGGGTGTCTCAATGAGGAGATTGATGATGAAGCCGATGAGGAACATGTCGAAGAACTCCGACACGTTGCCCACGATCGCCATGCCGATCAGGGACTTCTGGTGTCCGGTGAGGCGATGATTATCGATTTGTTCAGGGGCGGTCTTCCCCTGCGGCGCGGTAGGCGCCGTTGCCTGTGTAGTCATATCTGATCCGATCAGCTTGATGGAAGAAGTGTGTGGATGCCGGGCCCGGCGCCGAGCGATGACAAGCGCCCAGACGCCGGGCCGCCCGTGTCAGCGGACGATGTCCGAGCCCTGGAGAACCTGCAGCTCGCCGGCGCGCACGTGAGTCAGGTCCCCGTGGTGCGTCAGCGCGATCTGGGCGACCTTCGTGCCCATCTCGATGCCCTTCTCGACGTCGTCGTCGAGCCAGCCGTGCAGGGTGCCGGCCACGAAGGAGTCGCCCGCGCCCGGCCGGTCGATCACCGGCACGGAGTGGATCTCGAAGGCCCGGTCCTTCTCGGGCGTCGACAGGTAGGTGCCGGCGCGGCCGTCCGTGGAGACCACCGTGGGCACGCCCATCTCCTCCCGCAGGGCGCGGCAGGCCGCGACCCCCGGCTTGTCGATGCCGAAGACGACCCGGGCGTCGGTGCGCGAGCAGAACAGGATCGAGGACTTGCGGGCGATCGGCTCCAGGGTCTTACGGGCCTGCTCGCCGCTCCACAGCAGGGAGCGGAAGTTGACGTCCAGGGCCACGTCCACGCCCCGCTCGACGGCGGCGTCGGCAAAGTAGCGCACCACCCGGGCGGTCTCCTGGGTAAGGGCGGCGGTGATGCCGGTCAGGAACACGACGCGGGTGTCCAGCAGGGCGTCCCAGTCGAACTCCTCCGGCGTGATGGTGCGGAAGGGCGTGTGCAGGCGGTCGTAGGTGACCTTGCCCGGCAGCGGGAACTCGCCCGGCTCCAGGAAGTACAGGGCCACCCGGCCCTCCTCCGTCATCACCGTGTGGCGAATGTCCACGCCGACGGCGGAGTACTCCAGCGCGATGCGGTCGGCCAGCTCGCCCTTGGGCAGTTTGGAGGCCCAGGCGGTGGAGCGGCCCAGCTGGCTGAGCAGGCCGGCGACATTGGCCTCGGAGCCGGCGGCGGTCATGCGCAGGGAGCGGGCCGTGGCAAGCCGCTCTCCGCGTTCGCAGGTGAGGCGGATCTGCCCCTCACCAATGGTGGTCAGGTCGTACGTCATTGTTCGGATCCTTCTGGTTGGCTGTGTATGGCCGCGTGCGCGGCGTTACGGCTGCCTTTCTGGCTGCAGTCGCAGGTGTTCTCGAAGTTGGTCAGGGAGCGGCGGTTGCCGCGTGGTGCGGCTCTCGAGGCGAGAGGCGCGACAGGGCGCTTCTTCAAGGATGCTGGATGGCGATGCCGGCGCCGGCGGCCTTCGCCTCAATGAATTGGCGGGCGGCGATGCAGCGCGCCACGGAGTCGGGGGCGTCGTCATTCCACATCTCGATCATGAGTCTGCCGGTCCAGTGCTGAGCGGCCAGCAGCTGAAAGGACAGGTCCCAGTCGACGATGCCGGTGCCCATCTCCACCCGCCTCGGCTCGCCGCGGCGCACGTCCTTGGCGTGCATCGCCACCATGTGCCCGCGGCCGGCCTCCAGCTCGACCGCCGGATCGAGCCCCTGCTCGGCGATGTTGCCGAGGTCGGGGTAGACCTGCAGGTAGGGGGAGCCGACGGCGTCGACGAACTCCATGGCCTTGCGAATGGAGGTGACGTCGGTGCCGTCGACGTTCTCGATGCCCATCACCACCCCCAGGCGGGAGGCCAGCGGGACGGCGTCCGCCAGGAGCTCGCCGTACCAGCGCTCCGCGTCCGGGTGCGGGTCCTCGTAGTAGGCGTAGTAGCCCGCCACCTGTATCACCGGGGCGCCGAGCTCGTGGCACAGCTCCAGGCCGCGGGCCATGACCTCGCGGGCCCGCCGCCGCACCTCGGGATCCGCCGAGCCCGGACCGATGCGCCGGTGCACCGACAGGCACACCCCGCCGATGCTGGTGCCGACCGACTCGGCGGCCTCGCGCACCATGCGGCACTGGCGCGGCCCCCATTGAAGGCGGGCCTCGCGCTGCGGGGACTCGTCCACGGACAGGTCCAGGAAGGAGTAGCCGGACTGTGGCACCTGGGCGAGGAAGCTCGCCCAGTCGTCGGGGGTGGCCAGTGGGTTGCCGACCAGGGCCTTCTCGTAGATGCCCAGGCGGATCCCGTCGTCGAGGGAGGTCACGCTCATGACCACACCTCGTCAATCGCATCCCGCATTGAGGATGCGGCGGCGGCCGGGTCGTCGGCGGCGACGATCGAGCGTCCGGCGATCACGATGCCCACCTTCCGGCCCGCGAAGGCCGGCAGGTCCTTGACACCGATGCCGCCGGTGACGGTGACGGTGAAGCCCATGCCCGCCAGCTCGTCCACCCGGTCCATGTCCTGAGCCTTCCAGGACAGGTCCCCGGCGGCCTCGCGGTCACGGGAGCGCTTGACGATGACGTGCTGCACGCCGGCGGCGCGCCAGGCGCGGGCCCGCTCGGGGTCGTACCACTCGTCGGCCAGCTCCACCTGCACCTCGCCGTCGAACTCGGCGGCGACCTTGCAGACCTGCTCGATTGTGGTCATGGAGGCGCCGGCCACGCAGGAGACCAGGTCCGCGCCGGCCTCGAAGGCCAGGCGGGCGATCTTGGCGCCGGCCTCCGCGATGCGCACGTCGGCGAGGATCTGCTTGTCGGGGAACAGGGCGCGGATGTTGCGCACCGCGTGGTAGCCCTCGCACAGGATCAGGATGGTGCCGCACTCGATGATGTCGACGTAGGGCGCCGCCTGCTGCAGGGGACCGAGCGCACTGGGCTGGTCCAGGGTATCCAGGGCGATCTGGAGCCTGGGGGCGTTGCGGGGTTCGCTCATCTCGACTCGCCCCGCTCAGCCGGCCAGGGGCTCGAAGGCGAAGAACGTGGCGGCGTTGTTCACCAGCAGGTCCTGAACGTAGTCGGGGTCGAAGCCCTCGTCGTCGATCAGGCGCGGGCAGAAGACGGCCGGGTCGTAGTCGACGCCGGAGACCGAGCCGTAGGCCTTCTGGTAGGAGGCCTTGCCGGAGTCGGTGCCGAGCAGGATCTGCTTGCCGTAGCCCTTCTCGCCGAGCACCTTGATGAGGTTCACCCGGGCGTTGTCCGGCACGTACTTGATGCGGTTGGTGCCGTCCAGCTCCACGTAGGCCCCCAGCTTGGTGATCTGCTCCTGGATCCACGGGTCCCAGTTGCGCTGGATGTGGCCGATGGCGATCTTCTCCGGGGCGACGCCCTGCTCGATCAGGAAGCGGGCCTGCTCGGGGCCGCAGGTGCCGGCGGTGACGTGGGTGTTGACGGGGGCGCCGGTCTCCTTGGAGGCGATGGCGACGGCCTTGCCGGTCTTGACCTCCCAGTCGGTGATCTTGCCGTAGGCGGTGGCCCACTTGATGACGCCGGCGCGCACGTCGGTGCGCTTGACCAGCGGGCCCATGTAGTCGCCCGCGTCCACGCCCTCGACGATGTCGGCGATCAGCAGGTCGGCGATCTCGTTGACCGTGTACTGGTTGACCCAGGACTGGCGCCACTCGAGGTAGACCTTCTGCTGGTGGAAGCCGGTGGCCTGGATCACCTGCAGGTCGGGGACCCGGTCCACCACCCGCTTGAGCTTGAGCACCCCCCGGCCGGAGGAGGCCGGGCACATGTCCACGACGGTGGCACTGGGGGCGAAGCGCTTGGAGGCCTCGACGAAGTAGCCGGCCTCCTCGACCGCCTTGTCCTCGTCGTCCAGGAGGTGGTCGGGGTCGATGTAGACCTCGCCCGCGCCGACGCGGATGAGGTGGTCGTGGGCGTTGACGACGCCGAGGGTGGCCGGGTCGACGTCGCCGTGGATGGTGCGGACGATTGCCATGGGGGTTCTCCTTCGAACGGATGAGCGATATGCACACCGGGCGGCATCTGGGCCGGTGGGAGCCGGCTGAAACCGGTATCCGTCACCGGCCCGCACCGCCGCGGCAGTTTCACGCTAGGGAGTGACGACGTCGTCCCCAAGGGGGCGTACTGCACGTTCGTGCACACTTACCCCAGAGTAGACGGTGCTCACAATCGACTTGTCTAGGTCAATTCACAGGAAACTCTCGCGCGTCGAGCGTAGGATGCAAATATGTGCGCGAACCTGGATCGAGAGCATGCGCGGCTGCTGCTGGACATCGCCCACCTGTACTGGGACCGGGACCTGAGTCAGGAGGAGATCGCCGAGCGCCTGGGCTACTCGCGCTCCACGGTCTCACGCAAGCTGACCGAGGCGCGGCGGGTGGGGATCGTGCAGGTGCGGGTCGCCCACCCGATCGAGCGCCTGATGGCGCTGGAGGAGGAGCTCACCTCGGCCTTCGGCCTCAAGCAGGCGCGGGTCACCGAGGTCTCCCGCCCGGTCCCGCCCGGAGTAACGGCCGACATCGCCCGGACCGCGGCCGAACTGCTGGTGGAGCACTGCGGACCGCGGTCGGTGATCGCGGTGTCCAACGGGCGGGCCGTGGCCGCCGTCGTGCACCACATGCCCGAGCGCACCTGGCCCGCCACAACGGTGGTGGCAATGATCGGCTCGGCGGGGGAGTCCTGCGACCTCGGCGACGGCGGCGACGTGTGCCGCAACCTGGCCATGCGGCTCGGAGGGCGATACCGGTCGCTGACCGTGCCGCTGGTCTTCGACTCCTTGAGCCTGGCACGCGCCGTGCGTAGGGAGGATCAGGTCGCCACGACGCTGGAGCTGGCCGCCCGCAGTGACGTAGCCCTGACGGGCATCGGCGCGGTGGGGGAGTCCACCAGCCCGTTGCTGCGCAAGTGGATGACGCCGCAGGTGGTGCGCGAGTGCCGCCGGCGAGGCGCGGTTGCACACCTGTGCGGGCACCACCTGGACGCCAACGGGCGGCACGTGCCCACGGCGCTGTGCGAGCGCACCCTGTGCATGGAGCCCGAGCGGCTCAAGGAGATCCCCTTCGTGGTGGGCGTGGCCGCGGGGGAGGACAAGGTGGCCGCCATCCGTGCGGCCCTGCGCGGCGGCTTCCTCTCCGCGCTGGTGACCGACGAGGTCACCGCCCGCGCGGTGCTTGAGGCGAATTGACCACCGGGGACGAAGGCAATCCGCCGTTTGCCACCCATACAGTGGCCATATGAGCGCACTGACTGACTATATCGACGCCTGGGTGGCGCACGATGTTGATCGTATTGCCGCTGCGGTCACATCGGACTGCGTGATCATTGAGTGCTACGGCCCGGTTTACCGGGGTCGCAACTGGGTGCGCCGTTGGGCGTCGGAGTGGTTCGCCGCGGGAGGGGCCGTGCACCGGTGGGAGGTTACCGATCACTTCACCACCGGTGACAGGGAGGCAGCTCAGTGGACCTTCGAGTGCACCTGGGACGGCAGACGCAGCGCCTTCGAGGGCGCGTCTATCGCCCGATCCGTAAACGGACAGATCGTAGAACTTCGCGAGTACCAGACCACCTCGCCGCTGTACGACTGGCGCGGGGCCTGGCGCTGATACACCCGGCTCGGCGAGTTACTTGCGCCGGTCCCTGGGGGACTGGAGTAGACAGGTGCCATGAGCGCTCCCGCCCCCGTCTCAACATCCGCCACTGGTTCCAGTTCTGCTCGCCCGCTCACCATCGCCGTCACTGGCGCCACCGGCAAGGTCGGCGGCCGCGTCGCCGAGCTGCTGCACGACGCCGGCCTGCGTCAGCGCCTCCTCGTGCGTAACCCGGCCAAGGCTCCCACCTGGGCCGATGACGTCGCCGTCGCCCCGTATGGCCAGGCCGACGCCGCCGTGCGCGCCCTGGAGGGCGCCGACCTCCTGTTCATGGTCTCCGCCGCCGAGAGTGCCGACCGCCTCGAGCAGCACCAGACCTTCATCGACGCAGCTGCCGCCGCCGGGGTGCGGCACGTGGTCTACACCAGCTTCCTCGCCGCAGCCCCCGACGCCGCCTTCACCCTGGCCCGCACCCACTGGACCACCGAGGAGCACCTGCGCAGGTCCGGCATGGCTTTCACCTTCCTGCGCGACTCCTTCTACGCCGACTTCATCCCCGACCTGGCCGTCGACGGCGTCATCGCCGGGCCTGCCGGCTCCGGGCGTGTCGGCGCGGTCGCCCGCTCCGACGTCGCTCGCAGCGCTGCCGCCATCCTCACCGCCTCTGCGGCCGGCGGGGACCACCACGCGGGCGCCACCTACGAGCTCACCGGCCCTGAGGCCTTCAGCCTGGCCGAGGCGGCCGCCACCATCACCGCCGTCACCGGGCGTCCCACCGTCTACCGCGACCAGAGCCTGGAGGAGGCGTATGCCTCCCGCCGCAGCTACGACGTGCCCGACTGGCAACTGGAGGCCTGGGTGTCCACGTACACAGCCATCGCCACCGGCGTCCTCGCCACCGTCACCGACGACGTCCGTGCACTCACCGGGCGTACGCCGCTCACGCTGGCGGAGGTGCTCCGCTGAGGTCGAGCCGTCGGCACTGGCTCAGGGGTAGGAGTTCCGGCAGTGAGGAAGGTGCCGCGACGCCGATCCACCTCACCGATTGTTCGGACAGGCCCCACAGCGCGAGCAACCCGCCTTGCAGGCCCACGACCGCGAATGGTCACGGGTGCGAGCCCGACGCCACGAACACGAGTTCCCGTCATGATCACGTGTTCTTGGAGGTCTGCACGGCTCTTGACCGTGTAAACCGCCAAAACGCGTGTATCGGAGGGAAACTCGTGTGTGTGACCAACCTGCCCGCCACTTCTACCGATCTGGGAACGTGACTTCTACCGATCTCGGCGGGGGGAGTGCGGGGCTCACCGGGTGGACGCCGGCCGCGCAGGCCGAGGCGCTGCGCTAACATCGCCCCCGAACGACATCCTTGAAGCCCGTCCAGTGAGGCGGAGAAGGAGGTCCACGCACCGTGGCCGCAGCACAGTCCACCGGGAAGCAGATCCTCGGCGCCGCCGAGATCCAGCGCTCCCTCGTCCGAATCGCCCACGAGATCCTGGAGCGCAATCGCGGCAGCAGCGGTCTGGTGCTCCTCGGCATCCCCTCCGGAGGAGTCCCACTGGCACACCGGCTGGCCGCCGCCCTGGAGGTCGCCGCCAAGGAGTCCGGCGAGCCCGCCGGCGCCCCGCCGGTCGGCACCCTGGACATCACCATGTACCGCGACGACCTGGGCCGCCACCCCATCCGCGTGCCCCAGCCCACCCGCATCCCGGGGGAGAGCCTGGAGGGTCGCACCGTCATCCTGGTGGACGACGTGCTCTACTCCGGCCGCACCATCCGCGCCGCCCTGGACGCCCTGGGCGCCATCGGCCGCGCCGACGCCGTACAGCTGGCCGTCCTGGTGGATCGTGGCCACCGCGAGCTGCCCATCCGCGCCGACTACGTGGGCAAGAACCTGCCCACCTCGCGCAGCGAGAAGGTGGTCGTCTCCCTGACCGAGCTCGGCGCCGACGCCGACGCCGTCACCATCGTCGACGCCGAGGAGGCCACCCGATGAAGCACCTGCTGTCCGCCAAGGACCTGTCCCGTGACGAGGCGGTAATGATCCTGGACACCGCCGAGGCCATGGCCGCCACCCAGCGCCACGCCGTCAAGAAGCTCCCCACCCTGCGCGGCAAGACCGTGGTGAACCTCTTCTTCGAGGACTCCACCCGCACCCGGCTGTCCTTCGAGGCCGCCGCCAAGCGGCTGAGCGCCGATGTCATCAACTTCTCCGCCAAGGGCTCCTCGGTCTCCAAGGGGGAGTCCCTGAAGGACACCGCGCAGACCATCATGGCCATGGGCGCCGACGCCGTGGTGGTGCGCCACTCCGCGTGCGGCGCCGCCCACCTGCTGGCCCACGCCGGCTGGATCGACGTGCCCGTGCTCAACGCCGGCGACGGCACCCACCAGCACCCCACCCAGGCGCTGCTGGACGCCATGACCCTGCGCCGCTGGTACACCCCCGGCGGGCCGGACGTCGGCCCCGCCCGCGCCGGGGACGGCAGCCCCGCCCCACAGGGCCGCGACCTGGAGGGCGCCCGGGTGATCATCGTCGGCGACGTACTGCACTCCCGGGTGGCCCGCTCCAACGTGGACCTGCTGACCACCCTGGGCGCGCGCGTCACCCTGGTCGCCCCACCCACCCTGCTGCCGGTGGGCATGGAGGACTGGCCCTGCGAGGTCGCCTACGACTTCGACGCCGCCATCGCCGCCGTCCAGCCCGACGCGGTGATGATGCTGCGCGTGCAGCGCGAGCGCATGAGCGCCGCCGGCGGCGGCTACTTCCCCAGCCCCGGGGAGTACTCCCGCGGCTACGGGCTCGGGGCGGTGCGGCGAGCCGCCATGCCCGAGCACGCCATCGTCATGCACCCCGGACCCATGAACCGCGGCCTGGAGATCACCGCCGACGCCGCCGACGACCCGCGCTCACGCGTGGTGGAACAGGTCGGCAACGGGGTCTCCGTGCGCATGGCCGCCCTCTACCTGCTCCTCGCCGACGAAGGGAACCAGCTGTGACCGCCCACCTGCTCACCGGGGTCCGCCCCTACGGCGAGGACGCCACCGACGTCCTCATCGTCGACGAGACCATCGCCGCCATCGGCCCCGACGCCGCCGCCCAGGCCCCGGCCGAAGTCACCCGCCACGACGACCTGGCCGGCCTGGTGCTGCTGCCCGGGCTCGTGGACATTCACACCCACCTGCGCCAGCCCGGCGGCGAGAGCGCAGAGACCGTTTACACCGGCACCCGCGCCGCCGCCGTCGGCGGCTACACCGCCGTGTTCGCCATGGCCAACACCACCCCCGTGCAGGACAACGCCGGCGTGGTCGAGCAGGTGCTGCGCCTGGGCAATGAGGCCGGCTGGGTGGACGTCCACCCGGTCGGCGCCGTCTCGGAGGGGCTTAAGGGCGAGCACCTGTCCCAGATGGGCGCCATGGCGCACAGCGCCGCCCGGGTGCGCGTGTTCTCCGACGACGGGCACTGCGTGTCCGACCCGGTGCTCATGCGCCGCGCCCTGGAGTACGCCAAGTCCTTCGACGGCGTCATCGCCCAGCACTCCCAGGACCCGCGCCTGACGGAGGGCTCCCAGATGCACGAGGGCCGCGTCTCCGCCGAGCTCGGCCTGGCCGGCTGGCCCGCCGTCGCCGAGGAGTCGATCATCGCCCGCGACGTCCTGCTCGCCGGGCACGTCGGCTCCCGCCTGCACGTGTGCCACCTGTCCACCGCCGGCAGCGTGGAGATCATCCGCTGGGCCAAGGCCCGCGGCATCGACGTCACCGCCGAGGCCACCCCCCACCACCTGCTGCTGACCGACGAGAGGGCCCGCACCTACTCGCCCCTGTACAAGGTCAACCCGCCCCTACGGACCGCCGCCGACGTAGAGGCGGTGCGGGAGGCGCTCGCCGACGGCACCATCGATGTGGTCGGCACCGACCACGCCCCCCACCCGCGCGAGGCCAAGGACTGCGAGTGGCAGGCCGGCGCCTTCGGCATGACCGGCCTGGAGACAGCCCTGCCGATCGTCATCGCCACCATGGTCGAGCCCGGCCGCATGACCTGGCGGGACGTCGCCCGCGTCCTGTCCGAGGCGCCCGCCCGCATCGGCCGCCTGAGCGACCAGGGTCGGCCACTGGCCGTCGGGGAGAGCGCCAACCTGGCGGTGGTCGACCCGGACGTGCGCCGCGTGGTCGATCCCGCCGCCCAGTGGACCCGCTCCACCAACACCCCCTACGCCGGCATGGAACTGCCCGGACAGGTGATGGCAACTTTCCTGCACGGCCGCCCCACCGTACTTGCGGGCCTTCCCGTCGAGCAGAACGTCGAGGACACCGACAAGAAGGAGCACGCATGAGCGCCCCCAGCCCCACGGCCCCGGCCGCCTACGGCGGCTTCACCAGCCCTGCCCTGCCCGCGGGAGCGCCGAGCGAGCGCACCCCGGCACTGCTGGTCCTGGAGGACGGCTACACGCTGATGGGCCGCTCCTACGGCGCCACCGGCTCCACCGTCGCCGAGATCGTCTTCAACACCGGCATGACCGGCTACCAGGAGACCCTCACCGACCCCTCCTACCACCGGCAGATCGTGGTGATGACCTCCCCACACATCGGCAACACGGGAGTCAACGACGAGGACGGCGAGTCCGACCGCATCTGGGTGGCGGGCTTCGTGGTGCGCGACCCCGCCCGCCGCGCCTCCTCCTGGCGGGCCCGCCGTGAGCTGGAGTCCGAGCTGGCCACCCACGGGGTGGTCGGCATCTGCGACATCGACACGCGCGCCCTCACCCGTCACCTGCGGGAGCGGGGCGCCATGCGCGCCGGGATCTTCTCCGGCAGCGCCCTGCCCGACGGCGTCGGCGAGCCCCCGCGTTCCGCGGCCTCCCAGGCGGCCCTGGCAGCCTGCCTGGACGCCGTACGCGCCGAGCCGGCGATGGCGGGGCAGGCGCTCGCCGCCGAGGTGACCACCACCGAGGCCTATGTGGTCGAGCCCAGCGGCCACTTCGCGGGCAAGGAGCCCGTCGCCGTCGTGGCCGCCATCGACCTGGGCATCAAGGCCCGCACCCCCTGGCAGCTGGCCGAGCGGGGCGTGCGCGTGCACGTGCTGCCCCAGTCCACCAACCTGGATGAGGTGCTCGCCCTGCACCCCGACGGCGTCTTCTTCTCCAACGGTCCCGGCGACCCCGGCACGGCCGACGCCGAGGTGGAGCTGCTGCGCGGCGTCCTGGACGCCCGCATCCCCTTCTTCGGCATCTGCCTGGGCAACCAGATCTTCGGCCGCGCACTGGGGTACGGCACCTACAAGCTCGGCTACGGGCACCGCGGCGTGAACCAGCCGGTGCTGGACCGGGCCACCGGCCGGGTCGAGATCACCTCCCACAACCACGGCTTCGCCGTCGACGCCCCCGTGGACGGCCCCAGCACGGCGCCCTTCGACTCCGGGCGCTACGGGCGCGTCGAAGTCAGCTACCTGGGGCTGAACGACGGCGTGGTCGAGGGCCTGCGCGCCCTGGACCTGCCGGCCTTCTCCGTCCAGTTCCACCCCGAGGCCGCCGCCGGCCCGCACGACGGCGAGCACCTGTTCGACCGCTTCATCCGCATGATGCACGAGCACCGCGTCGCCTCCGCCGAAACCGACTCCGCCCCCACCGCAACCCCCGAGGAGAACGCCTGATGCCCCGCCGTACCGACATCTCCTCCGTCCTGGTCATCGGCTCCGGCCCCATCGTCATCGGTCAGGCCTGCGAGTTCGACTACTCCGGCACCCAGGCCTGCCGGGTGCTGCGCGCCGAGGGCATTCGCGTCATCCTGGTCAACTCCAACCCGGCGACCATCATGACCGACCCGGACATGGCCGACGCCACCTACGTCGAGCCCATTACTCCCGAAGTGGTCGAGGCGATCATCGCCAAGGAGCGCCCGGACGCACTCCTGCCCACCCTCGGCGGGCAGACCGCCCTGAACACCGCCATGAGCCTGGTGGAGGCGGGGGTGCTGGACAGGTACGGCGTGGAGCTCATCGGCGCCCGTGCCGAGGCCATCAATGCCGGTGAGGACCGCGATGAGTTCAAGCGGGTGGTTGAGCGCTGCGGCGCCGAGGTGGCCCGCAGCGTCATCGCCCACACCATGGCCGAGTGCCATGCGGGCGTCGAGGCTCTCGGCGGCTACCCCGTGGTGGTGCGCCCCTCCTTCACCATGGGCGGGCTCGGCTCCGGCTTCGCCTACAACGCCGAGGACCTCGAGCGCATCGCCGGGCAGGGCCTGGCCGACTCCCGCACCACCGAGGTGCTCCTGGAGGAGTCCATCCTAGGCTGGAAGGAGATCGAGCTGGAGGTCATGCGCGACCGGGTCGACAACTGCGTGATGGTCTGCTCCATCGAGAACGTCGATCCGGTGGGCGTGCACACCGGAGACTCAATCACCATCGCCCCGGCCCTGACCCTCACCGACCGGGAGCTGCAGAACCTGCGCGACATCGCCATTGCCGTCATCCGTGAGGTGGGTGTGGACACCGGCGGCTGCAACATCCAGTTCGCGGTGCACCCGAATACCGGGCGCGTCATCGTCATCGAGATGAACCCGCGCGTGTCCCGCTCCTCGGCCCTGGCCTCCAAGGCCACCGGCTTCCCGATCGCCAAGATCGCCGCCCGCCTGGCCATCGGCTACACCCTCGATGAGATCCCCAACGACATCACCGGCTCCACCCCCGCCTCCTTCGAGCCGGCCGTCGACTACGTGGTGGTAAAGGTGCCGCGCTTCGCCTTCGAGAAGTTCCGCGGCGCCGACCCGACGCTCACCACCACGATGAAGTCGGTCGGCGAGGCCATGGCCCTGGGCCGCTGCTACACCGAGGCCCTGCAGAAGGCCATGCGCTCCATCGACAAGTCCGGCTCCGTGTTCCACTGGGACGGGCCGGCCCCGACACCGGAGCAGCTGCCTGACCTGGTCGAATCACTGCGCACCCCCACCGAGCACCGCCTGGTCGACCTGCAGCAGGCCATCCGCGGCGGCGCCACCCTGGAGCAGCTGTTCGACGCCACCGCGATCGACCCGTGGTTCCTGGACCAGATGTTCCTGCTGCAGGAGATCGCCGAGGCCGTCCAGGCGGCCCCCGCACTGACCGCCGAGCTGCTTCGGCGCGCCAAGCGGCACGGCTTCTCCGACGCCCAGATCGCCTCCCTGCGCGGGATCGGCGAGGACACGGTCCGCCAGGTGCGCCACGCCTTCGGCCTGCGCCCGGTCTACAAGACGGTGGATACCTGTGCCGCCGAGTTCGCCGCCGACACCCCCTACCTGTACTCCACCTACGAACGGGAGACCGAGGTCGCCCCCCGCGAGCGGGAGGCCGTCATCATCCTGGGAGCGGGCCCCAACCGGATCGGCCAGGGCATCGAGTTCGACTACTCCTGCGTGCACGCCACGATGGCCCTGTCCGAGCGCTACGACACGGTCATGGTGAACTGCAACCCGGAGACCGTGTCCACCGACTACGACATCTCCGACCGGCTGTACTTCGAGCCCCTGACCTTCGAGGACGTGATGGAGGTCTACGAGGCGGAGCTGGCGGCCGGCCCGGTGGCGGGCATGATCGTCCAGCTCGGCGGGCAGACGCCCCTGTCCCTGGCCGCCCGGCTCAAGGCCGCGGGTGTGCCCATCCTGGGCACCACCCCGGAGGCCATCGACGCCGCCGAGGACCGGGAGGTGTTCGGCGTCGTCCTGGAGCGGGCCGGGCTGCCGGCCCCGGCGCACGGCACCACCCTGAGCGACGAGCAGACCCTCGCCGTCGCCGCCGATATCGGCTTCCCGGTGCTGGTCCGCCCCAGCTACGTGCTGGGCGGGCGCGGCATGGAGATCGTCTACGACCGCGACGGCCTGGTCGACTACCTCGCCCGCGCCTCCGCAGAGGCCGGCGGCGCCTACGCCAACGGCCCGCTGCTGATCGACCGCTTCCTCGACGACGCCATCGAGATCGACGTCGACGCCCTCTACGACGGCACCGAACTGTTCCTGGGCGGCGTCATGGAGCACATCGAGGAGGCCGGTATCCACTCTGGCGACTCCGCCTGCGTGCTGCCGCCCATGACCCTGTCCGACACGGAGATCGCCCGCATCCGCCGCTCCACCGAGGCCATTGCCGCCGGGGTGGGCGTGCGCGGGCTGATCAACATCCAGTACGCGCTGGTCTCCGACACCCTGTACGTCATTGAGGCCAACCCGCGCGCCTCGCGCACCGTGCCCTTCGTCTCCAAGGCGACCGGGGTGCAGCTGGCCAAGGCGGCCGCCCTGCTCATGGCCGGCGAGAGCATTGCCGGCCTGAAGGCCTCCGGGCACCTGCCGGCCCACGACGCCTCCGTCACTGATGCGCTGGACCCCATCGCCGTGAAGGAGGCGGTGCTGCCCTTCAAGCGGTTCCGCACGCCCTCCGGGCGGGTGGTGGACACCGTGCTCGGCCCGGAGATGCGCTCCACCGGCGAGGTCATGGGCTACGACGTCGACTTCCCAAGGGCCTTCGCCAAGTCTCAGGCCGGCGCCTACGGCGGGCTGCCCAGCGAGGGCGCCTTGTTCGTGTCCGTCGCCGACCGCGACAAGCGCGCCATCGTGCTGCCCGTCGCCCGCCTGGCGGAACTGGGGTTCACTATCTACGCCACCGCCGGCACCGCCCAGGTGCTGCGGCGCAACGGCATCCCCGCCACCCCGGTCCGCAAGGTCAGCGAGGGCCGGGGCGCTCACGGCGAGCAGACGATCGTCGGGCTGATCGAGTCCGGTGCTATCGACATGGTCATCAACACCCCCAAGGGTCAGGGGGCCCGTGCCGACGGCTACTCGATCCGTGCCGCCACTACCGGCGCCGACAAGCCGATCATCACCACTGTGCAGGAGCTGCAGGCCGCCGTGCAGGCGCTGGAGGCGCAGCTGGCCGCCCCGATGCGAGTGCGCAGTCTGCAACAGCACGACGCCGACCGGCGCTCCCGCCGCAGTGCCGCCGCCTCCGAGGAGGCCTTCGCATGAGCCCCGCTCCGGCGCGCGAGGACAGCTCCCACCGGGTGGATCCACCCTTCGGGGCACGCCTGGCGGCAGCCATGGACACCCACGGCCCGCTGTGCGTGGGCATCGACCCGCATGCGGCCCTCCTGGACGCCTGGGGCCTGCCGGACACGGCAGCCGGGCTGCGGGAGTTCTCCCTGCGCGTGGTCGACGCGCTGGGAGGACGGGTGGCGGGCGTCAAGCCCCAGTCCGCCTTCTTCGAGCGCCACGGCTCCGCCGGCGTCGCCGTGTTGGAGGAGACGCTGGCGGCCCTGCGCCAGGCGGGCACGCTCGCGATCCTGGACGTCAAGCGCGGAGACATCGGCTCCACCATGGATGGCTACGCCCAGGCCTACCTGGCCGACGGCGCCCCACTGGCAGCCGACGCCATCACCGTCTCCCCGTACCTGGGCTATGGCTCACTGCTGCCGGCGCTGGAACTGGCCGCGGACACCGGCCGGGGCGTGTTCGTGCTGGCACTGACCTCCAACCCGGAGGGGGCGGGCGTGCAGCACGCCCGCGGCCCGGCCGGGCGGGCGGTCGCCGCCGACATCGTCGCCGGGGCGGCTGCCTCCAATGCAGCCGCCCGCGCCGCGGGCGAGCTCGGCAGCGTCGGGCTGGTCGTCGGCGCCACCGTCGGCGCGGCCGTGGACGCCCTGGGCATTGACCTGCTGGCGGCCAATGCCCCCCTGCTGGCTCCCGGCGTGGGGGCGCAGGGGGCCGGGGCGGCCGAGTTGCAGAAGGTGTTCGGTCCCGCACGCGGCAACGTGCTCGCCTCCACCTCCCGCGGCGTGCTGCAAGCGGGCCCCGGCGCCGCGGATCTGCGGGAGGCCGCCGACCGGGCCGTCGCCCAGGCCACTGCCGCCCTGCGTCCCTGACGGGCTCTCACCCCGGCGCGCCACGCGGGGCGTGCGCACGGGCCCCGGCGGGGCATAACCTGGCCACGGCAGATGTCCCTACTGCCGATGGAGGCATATCATGGCGATCCCTGAACTCAGTCCCAGGCAACGGGCAGATGCGCTGTGCAAGGCGGCAGCCGCCCGAGACCGGCGCGCCCGGGCCAAGGCCCAGCTCAAACGCGGCGCCCTGACCGTCTCCGGCCTGCTGGAGGCCGCCCAGAGCGACGAGGCACTGGCCAAGATGCGGGCGCTGGACCTGCTGCGGTCCTTGCCGCGCGTGGGCAGCGTGGGCGCGCGGGCCGTGCTGGAGGAGGTCGGCATTGCCGCCAGCCGACGGGTGCGGGGGCTAGGCCCCCGGCAGCGCGCCGAGCTCGTGCGTCGCTTCGGCTGAGCCGCAGGTCACGGGGCATTATGTCCCCATGACCGCAGCCCAGGTGCCGCCCGCCCGCCTCACCGTGATCGCCGGGCCGACCGCCGTGGGGAAGGGCACCCTCGTCGCCGAGCTGCGACGCCGCCACCCCGACCTGTTCGTATCCGTCTCGGCAACCACGCGCGCGCCCCGCCCCGGTGAGCGCGACGGCGTCCACTACCACTTCGTCTCCGACGCCGAGTTCGACCGGCTGGTCGAGGCCGGAGACATGCTGGAGTGGGCGCTCGTGCACGGCACGCATCGCTACGGCACCCCCCGGCGTCCCGTGCAGGAGCAACTGGATGCCGGCCGCCCGGCCCTGCTTGAGATCGACCTGGCGGGTGCGCGCCAGGTGCGCGCCGCCATGCCCGACGCCCAGCTGGTCTTCATCGCGCCGCCCAGCTGGGAGGAACTGGTCTCCCGGCTGCTGGGGCGCGGCACCGAGTCGGACGCCGAGCGCACCCGCCGCCTGGCCACTGCTCGAGTGGAGCTCGACGCCGCAGACGAGTTCGACCGCGTCATCGTCAACGACTCCGTGGCACGTGCCACGGATGAGCTGGAAGACGTGCTCGGCCTGAGCCGCTAGACTCGGGTGCTTGCAGTGCGGTGGCGCCAGCGCGCGCCCGCACCCTGCCAGACCATCACCGCGAATCAGGTAGCAGAACACATTGGGAGACAAGCACATGCTCGGAACCTCCGCCGACCCCGAGGGAATCACCAACCCTCCCATTGACGACCTCCTGGAGAAGGTCGACTCCAAGTACGGGCTGGTGGTGGAGGCCGCCAAGCGCGCCCGGCAGATCAACAGCTACATCCAGCAGCTGGAGGACAACCAGTTCGAGTACTTCGGCCCCCTGGTGGAGGCCGACACCGAGGAGAAGGCCCTGAGCATCGCCCTGCGCGAGGTCGCCGAGGGCAAGCTCCAGGTCATCCCCGGGGATGAGGCCCGCGCCCGCCGCGCCGAGGCCGAGGAGGCCCGCCGCGCCGCCGAGGCCGACATGTTCTCCGACATCTCCCTGGACACTCCGCTGGACCTCGGCGACCAGGGCGAGTCCGCCACCGGCCTGGACGACATCCAGTTCTGATGGTCCAGCGCCTGTACGAGCCGTCGTGAACACTGACAGCACCCGTGCCCGGGACGCGCGCGCGTCCCGGGCACGTCGCATCGTCGTGGGCGTATCCGGTTCCATCGCCGCCTACAAGGCGCCCTCCGTGATCCGGCTGCTGCGCGCGGCCGGGCACGAGGTGCGCACCGTGCCCACGGCGGCTGCCCTGCGCTTCATCGGCGCTCCCGCACTGGCCGCAGTCACCGGCTCCCCGGTTCAGAGCGGGGTCTTCGACGACGCCGCCGCCGTGGCGCACGTGGACGTGGGGGAGTGGGCCGAGCTGGTCCTGGTGGCGCCCGCCTCCGCGGACCTGCTGGCCCGGGCCGCCGCCGGCCGGGCCGATGACCTGCTGACCGCGACGCTGCTGACCACTACGGCGCCCGTGGTGATGGCGCCGGCGATGCACACCCAGATGTGGAACCACCCGGCCACCCGCGCGAACGTGGCCACGCTGCGCCGTCGCGGGGTGGCCATCATCGATCCGGACAGTGGCCCGCTCACCGGATCCGGTTACGGGTCCGGGCGTCTGCCCGCGCCTGAGAAGATCGTGGCCCGCGCGCTGGCCGTGCTCGACTCCGCCGAGGTGAGCGACCACCGCGACCTGGTGGGCCGCCACGTCGTCGTCTCCGCGGGAGGCACCCGCGAGCCACTCGACCCCGTGCGCTATCTCGGAAATCGCTCCTCCGGCCGGCAGGGCGCAGCCATCGCCCGCGCCGCCGCCGCTCGCGGCGCGCGCGTGACCCTGGTGTCCGCGCACGTAGACGCCCAGGTGCTCGCCGACCTGCCGCCCCGGATCGAGGTCGTGCCCGTCACCACCGCCCTCGACCTGCGCGCCGCAGTACGCGCGGCCGCGACGGACGCCGACGCCGTAGTCATGGCCGCCGCCGTAGCCGACTTCCGCCCCGCCACCGTCGCGGCCGCCAAGCTTAAGAAGCACCCGCTCGCCCCGTCCGACGCACAGGGCGGGCCGGATGGATCCACCGGCCCCGTCATCGCCCTGGTGGAGAACCCGGATGTGCTGGCCGAGCTCGTCACCGACCCGCCGCGCACGGACGGCGGACGCACCCTGGTGGTCGGCTTCGCCGCCGAGACCGGTGACGCCGACGGCGACGTGCTGGACCACGGCGCCGCCAAGGCTCGGCGCAAGGGCGCCGACCTGCTGGCGGTCAACGCCGTCGGCCGCTCCCAGGGGTTCGGGGATGTGCCCAACGCCGTCGTGGTGCTGGACGCGGGCGGGCGCGAGGTCACCCGTGCCAGTGGCTCCAAGCAGGAGGTCGCCGACGCCCTGGTGGAGCTGATTGCAGACAGACTCGAGGCACTCCCGGATCGGCAGTAAGGCTTGCCACATGTGCCGGCACCGGGCCGAAGCGGATTGTGCAGGTGTCCGCCGGTACCCTTGGGGGGTGAGTTCCCGCCTACGTCCGTTCACGTCCGAGTCCGTCACCGAGGGGCACCCGGACAAGATCTGCGACCGAGTGTCCGACGCCATCCTCGACGCCATCCTCACGCAAGACCCTGCCGCGCATGTCGCGGTGGAGACCATGGTCACCACCGGCCTCGTACACGTCGCCGGTGAGGTGACCACCAGCGCCTATGTGGAGATCCCCGACATCGTCCGTCGCGAGATCGTCTCCATCGGCTACACCTCGTCCGAGGTGTGCTTCGACGGCGCCTCCTGCGGGGTGTCGATCTCGATCGGCCAGCAGTCCCCGGACATCGCCGCCGGCGTGGACAAGGCCCTGGAGGTACGCGACGACGGCTCCGACCTGGACCCGCTGGACTTCCAGGGCGCGGGCGACCAGGGGCTCATGTTCGGCTACGCCTGCACGGACACCGCGGAGCTCATGCCGCTGCCCATTCACCTGGCGCACCGCCTGGCGGAGCGCCTGGCCCGGGTGCGCAAGCTGGGCATCGTCGAGGGCCTACGTCCCGACGGCAAGACCCAGGTCACCATTGGCTACGACGGCGACAAGCCCGTGTCGCTTTCCGGGGTGGTCGTCTCCACGCAGCACGACCCCGACCGCACCCGGCCGTGGCTCACCGACGCGATCACTCGGGAGGTAATCCGCCCGGTGCTCGAGGCGGAGGAGGACAAGGGGCTGAGGCTGGCCGTCGCCGACGCCGAGATCCTGATCAACCCCTCCGGGCAGTTCGTGATCGGCGGCCCCGCCGGCGATGCCGGCCTGACCGGACGCAAGATCATTGTGGACACCTACGGGGGCATGGCCCGTCACGGCGGCGGCGCCTTCTCCGGCAAGGATCCCTCCAAGGTCGACCGCTCCGGCACCTACGCCATGCGCTGGGTGGCCAAGAACGTGGTTGCCGCCGGGCTGGCCGACCGCTGCGAGGTGCAGATCGCCTACGCGATCGGCTCCGCCCGCCCGGTGGGTCTGTACGTGGAGACCTTCGGCACCGAGAAGGTACCCGTGGAGCGGATCAGCGCCGCCATCAGCACGGTCTTCGACCTGCGCCCGGCCGCGATCGTGCGCGACCTGGACCTACTGCGTCCGATCTACCGGAGCACCAGCGCCTACGGTCACTTCGGCCGGCCGGGCTTCACCTGGGAGAGCACCGACCGGGCGGCGGCGCTGCGCGAGGCCTGCTGACGGCGCCGGGTGGGGGAGGAGGTCATGGTGTCGGCGGCCGCCGCCCCGGGGGCAGCTCCCGAACAGGGTGTACTGCTTGACGCCCCCACGACCTCCGCGCGCCGGGTCGACGGCCCGGGCGTGGCGCAGCCCGTTGCGCGGATCCTGCTGGAGACCGCGGTACCGCACCTGGACCGGCTCTTCGACTACCTGGTGCCGCCCGAGCTCGATGTCGCCGCGGCCGTAGGCACCCGTGTGGTCGTCCGCTTCGGCGGCCAGGATCTGCACGGATGGATCTGGGAACGCGCGGACACCACCACCCACCCCGGTCGGCTGGCCTCCATTCGCCGGGTCGTCTCAGACCTGCCGGTGCTCACCCCGCAGACCATGCGTCTGGTCGAGGCGGTAGCCGCCCGCACCGCCGGGGTGCGCTCCGACGTCGTCCGGCTGGCCGTGCCCGCCCGCCACGCCACCACCGAGCGCGAGGAGCGCGACCGGCCCGCCTCGGCGGTACCGCGCTGGTCGCCCCCGCCGGCGGACGCCTGGGCGACCTACGACGGCGGTCCCGGCTTCTTGGACCGGCTCGCCGCCGGCGAGGCGCCGCGCGCGGTTTGGACCGCTCTGCCGGGGCGTCCCGGCCTGGTGCCGCACTGGACCCGTCTGGTCGCCGACGCCGCCCGGGCCGCCCTGGCCGGTGGGCGCGGCGTGCTCGTCGTCGTTGCCACCACCGAGCGTGCGGAGGCTGTTGCCGCCGAGCTGACCACCGCCCTGGACGGGGAGGGCGTGGCGGTTCTCTCCGCCGAGCACGGTCCCGCCCGCCGTTACCGGGCGTTCCTGCGGGCGCTGACCGGCCGCACCCGGGTCGTGGTGGGCACCAGAGCCGCCGCCTTCGCCCCCGTGCGCAACCTGGGCCTGGCCGTCATCTGGGACGACGGCGATGACCGGCTCGACGAGCCCCACGCCCCCTACATCCACGCTCGCACCGTACTGGCCCTGCGCAGCGGCCTGGCCGGGACCGGCCTGCTGATCGCCGGCTACACCCGTTCCGTTGAGGCGCAGGCGTACGTGGAGCAGGGCTGGGCCACCGAGCTGAGCGCCCGCCGTGAAACCGTGCGCGCCGCGACCGCGCGAGTGCAGGTGCCCGGAGCCCCGGAGCTCGAGGCGGAGGGGCCCTCCGGCGGCGCCCGCATTCCCTCCCTGGCTCACCGCGCCGTGCGCGCGGCCCTGAAGCGCGGCCCCGTGCTGGTGCAGGTGCCGCGAGGCGGTTACGCACCACTGGTGGCCTGCGCCCGCTGCCGCGCCGTCGCCCGCTGCACGGCCTGCTCCGGTCCGCTCGCCATGGGGCGGGAGGGAGCCGTCACCTGCCGCTGGTGCGCCCGTACGGTCGCCAACTGGATCTGCTCGGAGTGCGGGTGCCCGCGGCTGCGCATGGTGCAGGTGGGTACTACCCGCACGGCGGAGGAACTCGGGCGGGCCTTCCCCGGCGTTCCGGTCGTCGCCTCCGGGGCGCGGGAGGACCACGGCGTCATCACCACCGTCGACGCCCGCCCCCGGCTGGTGGTCGCCACGCCGGGGGCGGAGCCCGAGGCCGACGGCGGTTACTGGGCGGTGCTGCTGCTGGACGGGGCCGCCCTGTCCGCTCGCGCCGAACTGGGCGCGGCCAGCGAGGCCCTGCGCCACTGGACCAACGCCGCCGTCCTCGCCCACCCGGACGCGCGGGTGATCCTCCTGGGCGGCCCCAATCCGGTGGTGGCGCAGGCGCTGGTGCGCTGGGACCACGCGGGCTTCGCCCGCCGTGAGCTGACCGAGCGGGCCGAACTGCACCTGCCGCCGGCCTGGCGGGCCGCCCGCGTCGACGGGCCGCGCCCCCGCCTGGAGGACCTGTTCCAGCGAGCCCGGACGGCCGACTTCGAAGTGCTCGGTCCCGTCGCCGTCCCCCGACAGGCCGCAGGTTCGCCCAGCGCTCCTGCAGCACCCGCGGAGCCGAAGGCCATGCGCGGGCTCATCCGGGCGCCCCTGGGCAGGGGCCGCGAGCTGGCCGCCTTCCTGCGCCTACAGCTGCGGGACGGCTCCGTGCGCCGGGAGGAACCCGTGCGCGTCGAGCTCGATCCGACCGTTCTGTGGTAGAAACCCGGGACGCGCTGTGGTAGAGGTCAGGTCATGAGTTCCGCCCCACATCCCTGCACCGGTGCCGTCGCCGACGGCATCGACGCCGTCGTATTCGACTACGGCAATGTCATCTACACCTGGGAGGCGGTCGGCGCGGTCGCCGGCCGCGTAAAGCTCGCGGCCTGGCAGGAGTTCGTGGAACAGGGCGATTTCCCCCGTTGGAACGCCATGCTGGATGCCGGCGTGCCCCTGGAGCAGATCCTCGACGCGCTGGCCGCCGCCCACCCCGACCGCCCCGACTGGCCCCGCATCCTGCGCACCTACTGGGACCACTTCATCGACACCAAGACCGGCCCCGTACCCGGCACTGCCGCCATCATTGAGGCGCTGGCGGACGCCGGCGTGCCCCTGTACGCCTTGACCAACTTCAACGACGTGCTGTTCGCGGCCACTCGCCACCTCTCACCCCTGCTGGAGCGCTTCGGCGGCATCGTGGTCTCCGGGCGGGAGCACCTGGTCAAGCCCGATCCCGCCATCTACCGTCTGCTGCTGGACCGCTACCACCTGTGCGCCGAGCACACCCTGTTCATTGACGACTCGCCGGTGAACGTGGATGCCGCTCGGGCCGTGGGCATGCGCGCCCACCGCTTCACCGGTGCCGGGATGCTGCGCGCCGTCCTGATTGAGCAGGGCCTGCTGCCCGCGCCCCTAGACTGACCCCATGCGTGTTCTCTTCGCCGGAACCCCCGAGACGGCCCTGCCCGCGCTGCGGGCGCTGATCGCGGCGCCCGAGCACGAGGTGGTCGGAGTGCTGACCCGGGCAGACGCCCGCCGCGGCCGCGGCCGCACCCTGCACCCCTCGCCGGTGGCCGCCGCCGCCCGTGCAGCCGGGCTGGAGGTGCACACCCCGGCCACCCTCCGCGACGAGGACACCCAGGCGTGGGTGCGTGGTCTGCATGCCGACGTCGCCGTCGTCGTCGCCTACGGTCGGCTCGTGCCCACCGAGCTGCTGGACGTGCCCGCGCACGGTTGGATCAACCTGCACTTCTCCCTGCTGCCGGCCTGGCGCGGCGCCGCCCCCGTGCAGCGGGCCCTGATCGCCGGAGACACCGTCACCGGAGCCAGCGTGTTCCGCCTCGAGGAGGGGCTGGACACCGGACCCGTCTACGCCCGCATCACCGAGCCCATTCGTCCCGACGACACGGCCGGCGAGCTGCTCGCCCGCCTGGCCGACGCCGGCGCCCCCCTGCTCCTGGACGTCCTGTCCGGCCTGCAGTCCGCAGCCGTGGTCCCGCAGGCGCAGGACGCCGCACGGGCCACCCACGCCCCGGTGCTGACGCCCGCCGACGGGCGCATCGACTTCCGCGACAGCGCCGTGGACATCGACCGCCGCATCCGCGGCGTCACCCCGGCCCCGGGCGCCCACACCACCTACCAGGGCACCCGGCTGCGCCTGGGTCCGGTAACGCCCCTCCCGGAGGTCACCGACCTGGCGCCCGGCGCCCTGCATGCCACCAAGCACGAGGTGCGCGTCGGCACCGGGCGGGGCGCGGTCCGCCTGGGCCGAGTGGCACCCGCCGGCAAGCACTGGATGGACGCCGACGCCTGGGCGCGCGGTGCCCGTCCGGCGGCAGGCACGGTGCTCGGACAGGCAGCAGAGGACACCAACGAATGAGAGACGAGATGACCCTCCCGGACCACCCCGCCCCCTCCCCGGACACCGGGCCGGACCGCCGCCGCCCCGCCCGCGCCTCCGCTCCGGACGTCGACCCCGCCCGCCTGGCCTGTCTGCACACCCTGACCAAGGTGCGGGAGGACGACGCCTACGCCAACCTGGTGCTGCCGACCATCCTCGACCAGGCGCGCCTGGGACGGCGCGACGCCGGCTTCGCCACCGCGCTCACCTACGGCACCCTGCGTCTGCAAGGCCGCTACGACGCCATCATCGCCGAGTGCATCGACCGGCCGCTGCCGCAGGTCGACGCCGTCGTCCTGGACGTGCTGCGGCTCGGCGCCCACCAGTTGCTGGCCATGCGCGTGCCCACGCACGCCGCCGTGTCCACCACCGTCGACCTGGCCGCCTACAGCGCCGGGCGCGGCGCCTCCGGCTTCGTGAACGCCGTGATGCGCCGCATCAGCGAGCACGACCTGGAGGACTGGCTCGCCCGGCTGCGCGCGGACGCCTCCGACACCACCGCCGCCCTGGCGCGCGCGCAGTCGCACCCCGCCTGGGTGGTCAAGGCCCTGCGCCAGGCGCTGAAGGTCAACGGGCGGGACGCCGACGGGGAGCTGGAGGCGCTGCTGGAGGCGGACAACACCGACCCGCAGGTCACCCTGTGCGCCCGCCCCGGACTGATCACCGTGGACGAGCTGTCCGCGCAGGTCCGGGCGGCCACCGGCGAGGAACCCCGGCCCGGCCGCTTGAGCCCGTATGCGCTGGTCCTGTCCGGCGGCGACCCCGGACGCATCGAGGCCGTGCGCGACTCCCGCGCCGGCGTCGAGGACGAGGCCAGCCAGCTCGTGGCCCTCATGCTCGCCCAGGCGCCGCTGGAGGGCCACGACGAGCGCTGGCTCGATCTGTGCGCCGGGCCCGGCGGCAAGGCGGCCCTGCTGGGGGCGCTGGCCGCCGACCGCGGCGCCACGCTGGTGGCCAACGAGGTCGCCGTCCACCGCGCCCGGCTGGTGGAGGCCGCCGTGCGCGCCCTGCCCGACGGCGTCGTCACCGTGCGCGCCGAGGACGGCCGCAAGGTCGGATCGCAGGAGCCCGGAGCCTACGACCGCATCCTGGTGGACGCCCCCTGCTCCGGCCTGGGCTCCTTGCGACGACGCCCCGAGGCCCGCTGGCGCCGCACGCCCCAGGACGTGGCCGCGCTGGCCGAGCTGCAGCGGGAACTGCTCGCCGGCGCGGCCGCAGCGGCGCGGCCCGGCGGCTTGATCGCCTATGTCACCTGCTCGCCCCATGTACTGGAGACGAGCCTGGTGGTGCGCGACGTGACCCGGCAGCTGGCCCGCGCAGGCATCGAGCTGGAGCCGCTGCACGCCGGCCGCCTGGCCGCCGACCTGGCCCCGCAGGCACCGGCCGGCGCCGATCGGCAGATGCTGCAGACCTGGCCGCACCTGGACGACTCCGACGCCATGTTCTGTGCGCTGCTGCGGCGTACCGTGTAACCACCCTCGAGAAGGAGCCCTCCGTGCCACAGCCGGCCATCCACCCCTCCATCCTCAACGCCGATCAGGCCCACCTCGCCGCCGAGTTGGAGCGCGTGCGCACCGCGGATGGCCTGCACGTGGACATCATGGACAACCACTTCGTCCCCAACCAGTTCGGCGGCCCCAGCCTGGTGCAGGCAGTGCTCGCCCACACCTCGCTGCCGGTCGACGCCCACCTGATGGTCACCGACGCCGACCGCTGGGCGCCCGCGTACGCGGAGGCCGGCTGTGCCATTGTCACCAGTCACCTGGAGGCCACCGCCGCGCCGTTCCGCCTGGCGAGGCAGCTGCGCCGCCTCGGCGCCGGCGTTGGTTTCGCACTGCGACCGGCCACGCCACTGACCGCCGTGGAGCCACTGCTGACGGAGATCGATCTGCTGCTGCTGATGACCGTCGAGCCCGGGTTCGGAGGACAGTCCTTCCTGGACCCGATGCTGGACAAGATCGCGGCTGCCCGCCGCCTGGTGGGGGAGCGGGGCCAGGAGCTGCGTATCCAGATCGATGGCGGGGTCACCGAGCAGACCATCGTGCGTGCCGCCGAGGCCGGGGCGGATGTGTTCGTCGCCGGCTCCGCCGTCTATCGGGCCGACGACGCCGTCGCCGCGATCGCCACGCTGCGGGAGCGCGCCGCCGTCCACCGCCACTGAGCCGGCGGCCGGGGGCGGCGCGCGACGACATGCCGAGCCGGCCCCGTGATACCGCCGACACTCCGGCAGGCATATTCAAGGTAACGGACACGATTTGTGGTGTTTCCACAATAGGCTTGCGATGAAGGGTGGCCGTATCGTTGCGGTGCGGCGGGAATCGCGCGTCTCATCCCATTGGGTACCCCAAAGGACTTGTAGGCAAACGCGAGTCATGCCTGTTCGAGACCAGTTCCCGGACGGGTCCGCCTCCACCGACCATCCACCCCAGGAGCCGCCCAGTGAGCGCTGACGCGAGCCACGACTGTCCTCCCAATCGCATCCTGATCGCCAACCGCGGTGAGATCGCCCTGCGCGTGGCACGCACCGTCAGAGATCTCGGCGGCACGTCGATCCTGCCGTACACGCCGGAGGATCTGATGAGCCCGGCGGCGGAGTTCGTCGATGAGGCCTACGCCCTGCCCGAGGGCTCCGGCTACACCGACGCCGCCGCCATCCTCGACCTCGCCCACCGCACCGGCGCCGAGGCGATTCACCCCGGTTACGGCTTCCTGGCCGAGGACGCCGACTTCGCCCAGGCGGTCGGAGACGCCGGCATCACCTGGGTGGGCCCCTCGCCGTCGGCCATGCGCACCCTGGGGGACAAGCTCAGCGCCCGCGCCGCCGCGGTGGCCGCCGGCGTCGATCCCGTACCCGGCATCACCGACTCGGTCACCGATCCGGAGTCAGTGGTCGCCTTCGCGGCCGTCCACGGCTACCCGGTCGCCCTCAAGCGGACCGACGGCGGCGGCGGGCGGGGCATCACCGTGCTGGAGGACGATGCCGCCGTCCGCGCCACCCCCGCCTTCGACTCCGCGGCCGGCGTCGGCACGCTCATTCTGGAGAAGTACGTAACCGCCGCCCGCCACGTGGAGACCCAGTGCGCGCGCGACGCCCACGGCGCCTTCGCCGTGGTCTCGACCCGCGACTGCACCCTGCAGCGCCGCAACCAGAAGCTCCTGGAGGAGGCCCCCGCACCCTACCTGCCCGACGCCGTTCAGGAACGGCTGCACGAGGCCTCCCGGCGGCTGCTCGAGGCCGTCGACTACGTAGGCGTGGCCACCTGCGAGTTCCTGCTGACGCCCGCCGGTGAGCTGTGGTTCCTGGAGGTCAACCCGCGCCTGCAGGTCGAGCACTGCGTCTCCGAGGAGGTCACCGGCGTCGACTTGGTCGAGACGCAGCTGCGCATCGCCGCCGGCGGGCGGCTCGGCCCCGTCCCCGCCCCCCGCGGCCACTCCCTGGAACTGCGCATCACCTGTGAGGACCCCGCGCAGGGGCTCGCCCCCTCCACCGGCACCATCACCAGGCTGCGCTGGCCCGCCGGCCCCGGCATCCGCATCGACTCCGGCGTGGTTGAGGGAGACACCGTCACCCCCGCCTTCGATCCCATGCTCGCCAAGATCGTGGTCACCGGAGCCGACCGCGACCAGGCCATCCGCCGGGCGCGCCGCGCCTTGAGGGAGACCGTCGTCGAGGGCGTGACCGTGTGCACCTCCCTGCACGCCCATGTGCTGGGCCGGGAGGAGTTCACCCGGCCCGACGCCGACTCCCGGCTGAGCGTGACCACCCGTTGGCTTGAGGACGCGGTGCTGCCGGACCTGGCCGCCCCCGCCGTCGGCACCGGGGCAGCCGCGGGCGAGCCCCTGCCGGATAGCCACCGCACCCGCTCCACCTACGTGGTCGAGATCAACGGCCATCGCCTGCAAGTCACCGTGCCCGACGGCATCCTCGGCGGTCACAGCCGGCGCCTGGGCGGGAGCTACCCCGGCGGCTCCCACCTGGCCCAGCAGCCGCTGCGCGGACGGGGCTCGGGCCGTGGCCGCTCCGCCGCCAGCGGCAGCGCCCAGGGCGGAGACCCGGGTGCCATCGCCGCCCCCATGCAGGCGATCGTCACCCGCATCTGCGTCTCCCCGGGGCAGCGTGTGCGCGCCGGCGACCTGCTGGTGGTGCTGGAGTCCATGAAGATGGAGAACTACGTGCACGCCCCGGCGGACGCCACCGTCGCCGACATCCCCGTCAGCGCCGGCCGCACCGTCTCCGCGGGCGAGATTCTGGTCCGCATGCGGGACATCCGCGACGACTCCCAGCCCCAGCAGGAGGCCTGACCATGACCGAAGCCACCGCGACCTCCGCCGCCGCGAGCGCAGCCACCATGGCCACCTCGCCGGCGACCACCGCCTTCCGCGAGCGCATCGCCCGCGTCGACGCCGAGGCCGAGGAACGGGCCGCCGCGCGCCAGCACGCCAAGGGCAAGCACACCGCCCGCGAGCGCATCGACATGCTGCTGGACGCCGACAGCTTCCTGGAGATCGGCCGCTACTCGGGCTCCGGGGCCGGCGAGCGGGCCCGCCCCTCCGGCGTGGTCACCGGCTTCGGCCAGATCGGCGGCCGCCAGGTGGCCGTCTACTCCCAGGACTTCTCCGTGTCCGGCGGCGCCCTGGGCAGGGTGGAGGGCGACAAGATCGTCCGGCTGCTGGACGATGCCCTGCGCCTGTCCATCCCGGTGATCGGACTGATCGACTCCGGCGGCGCCAAGATCCAGGAGGGCGTGGCCGCCCTGCGCCAGTACGGCCGCATCTTCAACCGCACCTGCGCCGCCTCCGGGCTGGTGCCCCAGATCAGCGTGATCATGGGCCCGTGCGCCGGCGGTGCCGTCTACAGCCCCGCGCTGACCGACTTCGTGATCGCCACCCGCGAGGCCTCCCACATGTTCGTGACCGGCCCCGATGTGGTGCGCGCGGTCACCGGTGAGCGCATCAGCGCCGAGGAGCTGGGCGGGGCCGACATCCACGGCTCGGTCAGCGGAGTGGTCCACTACGTGGCCGAGGACGAGGAGGACGCCCTGGACCAGGTGCGCACGCTGCTGGCCTACCTGCCGTCCTCCTCCGAGCAGGAGGCCCCCCGCTACGCCTACGAGGATGCCGACCGGGCCGCGGACCGGGACGCCGCAACCGAGGTCGGCACCCTGGTGCCCGCCTCGCCCCGCCAGCCCTACGACGTGACCGCCGTGGTCACCGCGCTCGTGGACCACGGGGAGCTGGTGCAGGTGCAGGAGGACTTCGCCGCCAACGTCGTGGTCGGCTTCGCCTGCTTCGAGGGGCGCCCCGTCGGTGTGGTCGCCAACCAGCCGCTGGTCGACGCCGGCACCCTGGACGTGGACGCCTCCGAGAAGCTGGCCCGCTTCGTGCGCTTCTGCGACGCCTTCGGCCTGCCCGTGGTCACCTTCGTGGATGTGCCCGGCTACCGGCCCGGCGCCGAGCAGGAGCACGCCGGCATCATCCGCCGCGGCGCCAAGGTCATCAACGCCTACGCCTCGGCCACCGTCCCGCTGGTGACCGTGGTGCTGCGCAAGGCCTACGGCGGCGCCTACATCGTGATGGGCTCCAAGGCCATCGGCGCCGACCTGAACTTCTGCTGGCCCGGCGCCGAGATCGCCGTCCTCGGAGCCCAGGGCGCGGTGGGCATCATCCACCGCCGCGACCTGCGCAAGGTGCGCGAGGAGTCCGGTGAGCAGGCCGCCGCGGCCGAGCAGCAGCGCCTGGTCGAGGAGTACACCGACACCGTCATCAACCCCGACAAGGCAGTCGCCATCGGGGAGATCGACGCCGTCATCGCCCCCGAGGACACGCGCACCGTCATCGTTGACTCCCTGGCCGCCCTGGCGGACAAGCGCGACGGACGCCGCGCCCCCGCCAAGAAGCACGACAACGGCCCGCTATGACCATCAGCCCGACCAGCCCGACCCCAAAGACCACCCCGATCGACCCGACAACCGAGGACCGCATGACCACTCAGCCAAGCACCCCCGAAACCATCGCCGAGCGGCTTAACGCGGGCGAGCCCTACGTACTCGCCTTCGGCGGACAGGCGACCCCCTGGCGCAGCACCCTGGAGGAGCTGGCCGGCCTGGACCGCGACCTAGCCGCGGAGCTGGCCGCCGTCGACGCCGCCGTCGCCGACCGCCTGGCCCCGGTCGCCACCGACCTGCTGACCGTGACGCCGCGCGGGGCGCGGTTCTTCACCGACGCCGGCGCCCCGGTGGCCCCGGCCCCGCAGGGAACCGCCGGAGCCGCCGACACCGCCGACGTGTCCGTGCCCGGCATCCTGTTCGCCCAGCACGCAGCCCTGGCCTGCCTGCCCGGCTCCGGCATCGACCCGGCCGGCGAGCATGCCCCGGGCGCCGTCATCGGCCACTCCCAGGGCGTGCTCGGCGTCGCCCTGCTGGATGCCCTGCACCGGGCCCGCAGCGACGGCGGCGAGGCGGTCACCGACGCGGTGGTGCAGGTGCACGCCATCGCCCGCCTGATCGGCGCCGCCGCGGCGCGCACCACCGGCCGACTCGACCTGGGCACCGTGGGGGAGACCACCCCTATGCTCTCGGTGCGCGGGGTCACGCGCGACGTGCTCGACGGCGTGCTGGCTCAGGTGCCGGGCTCGGAGCGGATCGCCGTCGGCGTGGTCAACGGGCGTCAGGCACACATCCTGTCCGGCCGCCCCGGCGACCTGGAGCGGGTCATCACCGCCCTGGAGGCCGCCGCCCGCCGCAGCGCGCGCGACCGCAAGGAGCGGCGCCGCGGAGGCGCCGTGCTGAACCCGATCACCGAGTTCCTGACCACCTCGGTCCCCTTCCACACGCCGCTGCTGGCCGGCGCCGTCGACGACGTGGTGGCCTGGGCCGAGCGCGCCGGGCTGGACGCCGAGCTCGCCCGCGACCTGGCCGTCGCCGTGCTCATCGACCCGGTCGACTGGCCCGCGATCGTCGCCTCCGCCCTCGGGGAGGGGGAGTCCGCCCGCCGGCTGATCCTCGACGTCGGCCCGGGCGCCGTGCTGTCCCGCCTGACCGAGCCGGTGGTCGCCGGCACCGGCACCACGGTGGTGCCCGCGGGCACCGCTAGCCGCATCGACGACCTGGACCGGCCCGGCGCCGCCCCCGCCCCCACCGTGGACCGGGCTCGCTTCGCGCCCCGTCTGACCCAGCTGCCCGACGGGCGCATCACCCTCGACACCGCCTTCACCCGCCTGACCGGCCGCTCCGCCATCCTGCTGGCGGGCATGACGCCCACCACCGTGGACCCGGAGATCGTCGCCGCCGCCGCGAACGCCGGCTACTGGGCGGAGCTGGCCGGTGGCGGCCAGACCACCGCGAAGGTGCTGGCCGACAACCTGGCCGGCCTGGAGCAGGCCCTGGAGCCGGGGCGCACCGCCGCCTTCAACGCCATGTTCATGGACCGCTACCTGTGGAACCTGCACCTGGGCTCCCAGCGGCTGCTGTCCAAGGCGCGCGCCGCCGGCACCCCCGTGGACGGCGTGGTCATCTCCGCCGGCATCCCCGAGCTGGACGAGGCCGTCTCCCTGATCACCCGCCTGCGCGCCGAGGGCTTCCCCTACGTCGCCTTCAAGCCCGGCACCGTCGACCAGATCCGCCAGGTCATCGCCATCGCCAGGGCCGTCCCCGACGTGCCCGTGATCATGCAGATCGAGGACGGCCACGCCGGCGGCCACCACTCGTGGGAGGACCTGGACACCATGCTCCTGGCCACCTACGACGCCATCCGCGCCGTGGACAACCTGGTGCTGTGCGTCGGCGGCGGCATCGGCGCCCCCGAGCGGGCCGCCGACTACATCACCGGGCGCTGGGCGCTGGCCTACGGCACCGCGGCCGCGCCGGTGGACGGCGTCTGCGTGGGCACCGCCGCCATGACCTGCCTGGAGGCCAAGACCAACGAGGACGTCAAGCAGCTGCTGGTGGACACCCCCGGCATCGACCCCGCCCACGAGGGCGGCTGGGTCGCCTCCGGCGCCTCCGCCGGCGGCATGACCTCGGGCCTGTCCCACCTGCGCGCCGACCTGTACGAGATCGACAACTCCTCGGCCCGTGCCTCCCGACTCATCCAGGAGCTCGCCGGCGACGACGCCGCCATGACGGCGCGCCGCGAGGAGATGATCGCCGCCCTTGCCAAGACCGCCAAGCCCTACTTCGGCGACGTCGAGGAGATGAGCTACCTGGAGTGGGCGACCCGGTACGCGCAGCTGTGCGTGGCCCCGCACGACGGGCGCGCCGCCACCCGCGAGGACTGGGCGGACGAGGGCTGGTACGACCGCTTCCTGGACCTGCTGCACCGCGTCGAGGCGCGCCTGAGCGACGCCGACCACGGTGAGATCCCCACCCTGTTCGCCGGCGAGGACGACGTCCTGGACGCCGACGCCGCCCTCGCCGCCCTGGCCGAGCGCTACCCGCAGTCCGCCACCACCCGGGTGGAGCCGGCGGACGCCGCCTGGTTCGTCGACCTGTGCCGCAAGCACCCCAAGCCGGTTCCCTTCGTGCCCGTGCTCGACGCCGACATCCTGCGCTGGTGGGGCACCGACTCCCTGTGGCAGTCACAGGACCCCCGCTACACCGCCGACCAGGTGCGTATCATCCCCGGCCCGGTCTCCGTGGCCGGCATCACCACCATCAACGAGCCGGTCGGCCACCTGCTGGGCCGTTTCGAGTCCGCCGTCATCGAGGCGCTGGAGGCCGACGGCACCCCGGCCGCCCCAGCCGCCGGGCGCATCGGCACCACCCTCACCGCCGAGGCCCGTCCCGTGGCCGACGCCACCGAACTGGTGCGCGCCACCCCCCACGTGCTGTGGAACGGGCACCTGACCGTCAACCCCGCCCGCGTGCTGGCCGACGACGCCTACCGGGTGGTGGCCCGCCCCGACGTCGCCGCGGACGCCTACGACTTGGACATCCACCTCGATACCCATTGGGACGACACCCCCGGTGGCGAGGCGATTCACGCCGTGCGCCGGCTGGTGGTGCCCCTGCGGCTGGCACGCGCCTGGGACGGGGCCGCCCCCTTCGTGGACCCGGGCCGGATCAGCGAGACCATGAACGACCTGTTGCGCAACACCGCGGGCGTCGGCGCCGTGTCCGTCACCGGCGACCTGGTCGACCACCTGCCCGAGGTAATGGCCCCGGAGGCGGGCGCCACGGATGCCCTGGGGCGCCCGGCCGACCAGCCCTTCGGGACCGTGCACGCCCGCTTCACGCTGGCCGACACCCTGGGCGCCGACCACGCCGCGGTCACCGCGGACGCCCTGCCCACCACGCTGGCCGCTGCACCGCTCGTCCCCGACGCCCTGCTCGGCCCGTGCTGGCCGGTGGTCTACGCCGCCCTGGGCAGCGTCGTCGAGGACGGCATGCCGCTGATCGAGGGCCTGCTCGGCGCCGTGCACCTCGACCACACCATCGATCTGCGCCGCCCGCTGGCCGACCTGGCTCGTGACGCCGGCCCCGACTGCGTCATTCAGGCCGACGGCTGGGTCGCGGCTCTGGAGGAGTCCAGCGCCGGACGGGTGGTCGACGTGCGCCTGCAGCTGACCGACGCCGCCGACGGCAGCCTGATCGCCCTCATGCGCGAGCGCTTCGCCATCCGCGGCCGCGCCTCCGGCACCGCCGTGCCCAGCGCCCCCGAGGCCGCCGGCGGCACCGGCCGGGCCACCGCGCCCGCCGCCCGCCGCCTGCTGCGCCGCATCACCGTCAGCGCCCCCAGCGACATGACCGCCTTCGCCCGCGTCACCGGCGACTTCAACCCGATCCACACCAGCTACCACGCCGCGAAGGTGGCCGGCATGAACGCCCCGCTCGTGCACGGCATGTGGCTGTCGGCCACCGCCCAGCAGGCGGCCGCCGCCACCGGCACCGACGGCACCCACCACGTGCTCGCGGGCTGGACCTACACCATGCTCGGCCCGGTGGAGCTGAACGACCGGGTGCAGATCAGCGTCGAGCGCACCGGCCTGGTGGTCGGCGGCGGCCAGGTCCTGGAGGTCACCTGCCGCGTGGGCGATGAGGTGGTCTCCCGCGGCACCGCCGTCACCGAGCCGGAGCCGACCGCCTACGTCTACCCCGGCCAGGGCATCCAGGCCCGCGGCATGGGCCTGGACGAGATGCGCACTTCCAGGGCCGCCCGTGCGGTCTGGGAGCGGGCCGACGCCCACACCCGCGCCGAACTGGGCTTCTCCGTGATCGCGCTGGTGCGGGACAACCCCACCGAGATGACGGCCCGCGGCGTGACCTACCGGCACCCGGACGGCCTGCTCAACCTCACCCAGTTCACCCAGGTGGCCCTGGCCACCGTCGCCATGGCCACCACCGCCCGCCTCGCCGAGGCCGGAGCCCTGGTGGAGTCTGCCGCCTTCGCCGGCCACTCCCTGGGCGAGTACACGGCCCTGAGCGCCTACGGGCGGGTGATGTCCGTGGAGACCACGATCTCGATCGTCTTCCAGCGCGGCTCGACCATGCACTCACTGGTGCCGCGCGACGACACCGGCGCCTCCAACTACCGGATGGGCGCCCTGCGTCCCAACCAGGCGGGCATCTCCGCCGCCGAGGTGGAGGACTACATCCGCGGGGTCTCCGAGGCCTCCGGGGAGTTCCTGCAGATCGTCAACTACAACCTCGCCGGTGTGCAGTACGCCGTCGCGGGCACCATCAAGGGCCTGGAGGCGCTGGCCGCCGACGCCCGCGCCAAGGCCGCGGCCCGGGGCGGGAAGAACCCCTTCATGTACGTCCCCGGGATCGACGTGCCCTTCCACTCCGAGGTGCTGCGCCCCGGTGTGCCGGAGTTCCGCGAGCGGCTGCTCGCACTGATCCCCACGGACCTGGATGTGGAACGCCTCGTGGGTCGCTACGTGCCCAACCTGGTGGCCCGTCCCTTCGCGCTCACGCAGGACTTCGCCCGCGCCATCCTGGAGGTGGTCCCCTCCGAGCCGGTGCGCGAGATCGTGGACGACTGGGAGCAGTGGGCCTCACGGCCCGGTGACCTCGGCCGTCAGCTGCTGGTGGAGCTGCTGGCCTGGCAGTTCGCCTCCCCGGTGCGGTGGATCGAGACACAGGATGTGCTGCTGTCCGCCCCCGAGCAGGGCGGGCTGGGCGTGGAGCACATCGTCGAGGTGGGCCTGGCCGCCTCCCCGACGCTGGCCAACCTCGCCTCCCGCACGCTGGCGCTGCCCCAGCACGCCGGCCGCCACGTGGTGGTGCACAACGCCCGCCGCGACGAGGCCCGCGTACTGGCCACCGACACCGACCCGGCCGCCGGGATCGAGGAGGAGGCCGCGGCGCAGACCACCGTCGAGGTCTCCGAGCCGACCACGTCCGCGCCGTCCGCGCCCACCCCCGCTGCCGCGGTGGAGGCCGCGCCCGCCGAGGCGGCGCCGGCGGCGGTGTCTGCTCCGGCAGCCTCCGGCCCGGTCGCGGACCTGCCCTTCGGCGCGACCGACGCCCTGACGGTGCTGCTGGCGCACGCCGCCCGCATCCGCCCGGAGCAGATCGCTCCCACCGACACCACCGAGACGCTCACCAACGGCGTGTCCTCGCGCCGCAACCAGCTGCTCATGGACCTGGGCACCGAGCTGCAGCTGGCCAGCATCGACGGCGCCGCCGACGCCGATATGAGCACCCTGGCCGGCATCGTCGCCAAGGGAGCCCCCGGCTACAAGCCCTTCGGTCCGGTGCTGGCAGACGCCACCCGCACCGGCCTGGGCCGTATCCTCGGCCCCTCCGGGGTCCGTGCCGGCCGCATCGCCGACCGGGTCACGGGCACCTGGGGCCTGGGCGACGGCTGGGTCTCCCACGTGACCGCCGAGATCTTCCTGGGCACCCGTGAGGGATCCTCCATGCGCGGCGAGGACCTGGCCTCGCTCGGCTCCGCCGAGCCGCTCACCAGTGCGGGCGCGGTGGACGCACTCATCGACGCCGCCGTGCAGGCGGTCGCCGGCGCCCACGGGGTGACCGTGTCCATGCCGAGCGCCGGTGGCGGGGCCGGGGCGGTGGTCGACTCCGCGGCCCTGGATGCCTTCGCCGCGCAGGTCACCGGCGCCGACGGCGTGCTCGCCACCACCGCGCGCACGCTCCTGGACGCCTTGGGCCTGGCCGACAAGGCCGGCGTGCCGGCCGACGCCGGCGACGAGGCGACCGCCACCCGCGCCGCCGTCGCCGCCATCGACGCCGAGCTGGGCACCGGCTGGGTCAAGTCCGTGACCCCCGCCTTCTCCGCCGAGCGCGCCGTCCTCATTGACGACCGGTGGGCCTCCGCCCGCGACGACCTGGCCCGCCTGGGCAACGGCGAGACGGACCTCGAGACGGCCGCCGCGCTGCTGGAGCCGCAGCGCTTCACCGGCCTGGGCACCGCGGTGGCCGACCAGGCCGCCTGGTGGGGGCGGCAGCTGCGGGCCGCCGCGGCCGCCGAGGGTGCCGCAGACCTGACCCGTCGGGCCGAGATCGCCGAGGCCATTGCCGCGGCCGCGGCCCAGGCGCCGGTCGCCGGCGCGGACTCGGTCCGCTGGGCGGACGACGTCGCCGTGGTCACCGGGGTGGCCCCCGGGTCCATCGCCGCGGCCGTCGTCGGCGAGCTGCTGGCCGGCGGGGCCACCGTGGTGGCCACCAGCTCCCGGCTCACCCACGAGCGGCTGGCCTTCGCCACTGGCCTGTACCGCGAGCACGCCTCCGCCGGCGCCCGCCTGTGGATGGTGCCCGCCAACCTGGCCTCCTACCGGGACGTGGACGCCCTGGCCGACTGGATCGGCAACGACCAGGTGGTCACCTCCGGTGGCTCCACCAAGCTGGTCAAGGAGGCGCTGGTCCCGACGCTGCTGTTCCCCTTCGCGGCCCCGCGCGTGGTCGGCACCCTCGCCGACGCCGGCCCGGCCGCCGAGTCCCAGACCCGGCTGCTGCTGTGGAGCGTGGAGCGCACCATCGCCGCGCTGGCCGCCATCGGCACCGACACGCATGTGGACCACCGTCTGCACGTGGTCCTGCCGGGCTCGCCCAACCGCGGCACCTTCGGCGGCGACGGCGCCTACGGCGAGGTCAAGTCCGCACTGGACGCCGTGGTGAACCGGTGGCGCGCGGAGAAGAACTGGTCCGGGCGCGTCACCCTCGCCCACCCGCGCATCGGGTGGGTGCGGGGCACCGGCCTGATGGGCGGCAACGACCCGCTGGTGCAGGCCGTTGAGGCCGCCGGCGTGCGCACCTGGTCCACCCAGGAGATCGCCGTGGAGCTGGTGGAGCTGTGCACCGCGCCGGTGCGCGAGCGCGCCGCCGACGCCCCCGTGTCCGCGGACCTGACCGGCGGGCTCGGCGACGACGTGGACCTGGTGGCCCTGCGCGAGAGCGCCCGGGCCGCGGCCCCCGCGCCGCAGCCGGAGCCCGAGCCGCAGGCGACTGTCAAGGCCCTGCCCACCCCGCAGGTGCCCACGCAGCCCACCGCCCCCGACTGGGGAGAGGTGGACGCCGACCTGGACGACCTGGTCGTGGTGGTGTCCACCGGTGAGGTCTCCACCTGGGGCTCGGGCCGTACCCGCCGCGAGGCGGAACTGGGCATGACCGCGGGCGACGACGTCGAGCTGACCGCCGCCGGCGTCCTGGAGCTCGCCTGGGGCATGGGCCTGCTGACCTGGCAGGACAGCCCCAAGGCCGGCTGGTACGACACCGAAGGGGAGTTCGTCGACGAGTCCGACATCTACACCCGCTACCGCGACGAGGTCGTGGCCCGCTGCGGCATCCGCGAGTTCGTCGACGACGGTGTGATCGCCACCGAGGGGCCGGAGGAGGTCGCGGTCTACCTCGACCACGACATCACCCTGACCGTGGCCGACGAGGCCACTGCCCGCACCATCGAGGTCACCGACCCCGAGCACACGCTGGTGGCCCCGGAGTTGGCCGACGGCGCGCCCACGGGGGAGTGGACCGTCACCCGCCTGGCCGGCTCGCTGGCCCGGGTGCCGCGCCGCGCCACGCTCTCGCGCACGGTCGGCGGCCAGTTCCCGGTCGACTTCGACCCGGAGCGCTGGGGCATCCCCGCCTCCATGGTGCAGGGCATGGACACCATCGCCTCCTGGAACCTGGTCACCGCGGTGGACGCCTTCCTGTCTGCCGGATTCTCCCCGGCCGAGCTGCTGGCGGCGGTGCACCCCTCCGACGTGGCCTCCACGCAGGGCACCGGATTCGGCGGCATGGAGTCCATGCGCAAGATGTTCGTGGGCCGCTTCCTCGGCGAGGAGCGTCCCAGCGACATCCTGCAGGAGGCCCTGCCCAACGTGGTGGCGGCGCACGTGATGCAGTCCTACGTCGGCGGCTACGGCTCCATGGTGCAGCCGGTATCGGCCTGCGCCACCGCCGCCGTGTCCATCGAGGAGGGCTGGGACAAGATCGCCCTGGGCAAGGCCGACGTGGTGGTGGCCGGCGCCATCGACGACATCTCCATCGAGTCGGTGGTCGGCTTCGGCAACATGAACGCCACCGCCGAGGCGGAGGCCATGTACGCCAAGGGCATCTCCGCCCGCCACTTCTCCCGCGCCAACGACCGCCGCCGCGGCGGCTTCGTGGAGGCCGAGGGCGGCGGCACGGTGATCCTGGCGCGCGGCTCCGTGGCGGCCCGCCTGGGCCTGCCGGTGGCCGGCGTGATCGGATTCGTCTCCTCCTACGCCGACGGCGCCCACACCTCCATCCCCGCCCCCGGGCTGGGAGCGCTCGGTGCGGGACGCGGCGGCAAGGACTCCCGCCTGGCCAAGGCCCTGGCAAGGCTGGGCGTGGAGGCCGACGACATCGCCGTGGTCTCCAAGCACGACACCTCCACCGGTGCCAACGACCCCAACGAGTCGGAGCTGCACACCCGCCTGGCCCGTGCCCTCGGGCGCAGCGAGGGCAACCCCCTGGTGGCCGTCTCCCAGAAGACGATCACCGGGCACGCCAAGGGCGGTGCCGCGCTGTTCCAGGTGGCCGGGCTGGCCGAGATCCTGGCCACCGGCATCGCGCCGGGCAACGCCAGCCTGGACGTGGTGGACGCGCCGCTGGAGAAGGACGCCTTCTGGGTGTGGCCGCGCACCGCGATCCGCCTGGCGGGCCGCGGCGGTGCGGGCGGCCGGGTGCCGGGCGCAGGCCCGGTGCGCGCCGGCCTGCTGACCAGCCTCGGCTTCGGGCACGTGTCCGGCCTGATCGCCCTGGTGCACCCCGGTGCCTTCGAGGCGGCCCTGCGGGCGCAGGGCGGCCAGGAGGCCGTGGACGCCTGGGTGGCCTCCGCCAACCGACGCCTGGCCGCGGGCACGCGTCGCCGCCGTGCCGGCATGATCGGGCGGGCGCCGTTGTTCGAGCAGATCGACGGCCGGCGCCTGGGCGAGGAGCGCAAGGGCCGCGACCCGCACGAGGTCGAGGCGGCCATGCTGCTGGATCCGCAGGCCCGGCTCGGCGCCGACGGCGTCTACCACACTGGGGAGGCCACCGGTCGGCACGCCTGAGTCCCTCGGGCGCGATCCGGCTTCTTACGCAGCGCCTGTGCGGCGGCTCCCCTCCGGGGAGCCGCCGCACAGGCGTAGTCACGGCAACGGGCACAGGGGAGGGGCCGACCGTCTTCCGGTCCGTCCCCGGTCGGCAGGCGCTCAGCAGACGATGTGCGCCAGGCCGTGCCGCAGATCCTGGGAGATATTTCCCCGCTCGGCTTCGGGCGCGTTGAGGTGGTCGATCGTCAGCCCGTTGACGAGGGCGGTGACCAGACGCGCCCCCGTGGATGGGGAGACTCCCGGACGCAGGTGACCGGAGTCCCGTACGACCTCCAGTGCCGACTCGAGCCGGCTGCGGAAGAGGACGATCGCCTCCCAGTAGAGCTCAGCGAGCCAGGGTCGGGTGGAGGCTGCCGCGCCGTAGGCAACCCAGAGTGAGGCGTCCTCCCGGCGCACATCCGCCGTGGGCAGGAGCTCGCTGAGGGCGAGGTGCAGGGCCTCCAGCGGATCGTCGGTGGAAGACAGTGACAGGACCCGCTCGTTCTGTCGCTGGACTGAGCGGATGAAGGCGTTGGTGAGAAGGGCCTGGCGGGTTCGTGCGTGGTACTGGACCGTCCCGGGCGCCAGGCGGGACTGAGCCGCCACGGTGCGCACGCTGACGCGGTCAAAGCCGTCACGGGCGATGACCGTGATCGTCGCGTCCGCGATCGCGGCCTCGGTGGCCGAGAAGCCCCTAGTGAAAGGCGAGACTGAGCCGGTCGTAGGCATGCGTACCTCCTGACGTGGACATCCTCACCATAGTCGTCGTACGATCGTACGACGATAGGCCCGCACGCCGATGTTTACGAAGGGACGCTCATGGGGGATCTTCTCGCTCTCGTCGGGCTGGCGCTCCTGGACTCGACGAGCCTAGGGACGCTGGTAATCCCTCTCGGCCTGGTCGTACGACGCCGCCGCGTCGATCCCGGGCCCATGAGCGTCTACTTCCTGACCGTGTGCACCGTCTACGCTGCGCTCGGCCTGGCGCTGATGGCGGGGATCGACGTCGCCGCCGGGGTCATCCTGCCGCTCACCCGCACCGATGCCGTACGTTGGCTGGGCCTGGTACTGGGAGCAGGGCTGGCTCTGTTCGGGATCCTCGCCCCGAACCCGAAGAAGCCGAGCGCCTCCGATCCCGAGCGCTCGACGGCCCGCCCGGCGCCCATCGGCCTCGGCTCGACGATAGCACTGGGCCTGGGAGCCGCTTTGACCGAAGCAGCCACAATGGTGCCGTATATCGCCGCCACCGGGATCATCGCCGGCATGGATCTTGGATGGGGCGGCAGGCTCGTCGTCCTGGTGGGCTACTGCCTTGTCATGATCATGCCGGCGGGCGTTCTCATCGGTGTCGCTGCCCTGTACGGCGAGCGCCTCTTCGGGCGGCTGGAGAGGATGGTCCCCAGACTCGAGTACGAGGCGAAGGTGACGCTGCTGTGGATCGCAGCCATTATCGGGCTGCGCATGGCTGCTATCAACGCCTCCGCCCTCGGTCTGCTCGGCGATTGAGAGCGCCTTGGAGGCCCGTGACATCTCGCTGACGCCTCACAGCGCCGCGTCGCCGAGCCATGACGTCGTGAGGGGCTCGGCTCCGCCGGGCCGACGCCACTGGCTCAGCACTTGGCCGGGCGCTTCCTCCACGGCCGGCGTCGGAGGCGGTCGACTCGTGCGAGATCGAACTGGTCACCAATCGACGTCGCCGCCGTCACCGACTCCCTGGGCATGTTCGGTGGGCGATGATGGTCGTGGACGACCGGTTCGCGTAACTCCTCGCGATGATCCCGCGGTCGCGCTGGCCCCCGATGGCCAAATTCGGTCGGCGACGCTCCGTTGCAGCGAAGAATGAACGTGACGTACAGTTTTCTGCACAGGAGGTGAGTTATGAGGACCATGACCTACACGGAGTCCCGCGCGCGCTACGCCCAAGTGCTCAACGACGTCGTCGACGACCGCGAGGAGGTCGTCATCACACGAGCCGGGCACGATCCCGCTGTCATCGTCTCCCTAGCGGAGTACGAGGCGCTCAAGGAGACCGCCTATCTCCTGCGCAACCCCGCCAACGCCAGACGGCTCCTGGAGTCGATCACCGAGCTCGAGGGCGGGCGCGGCAGGGCCCACGAGCTAGTGAACACCCGCGAGGACTGACCGGGCCCGCCATGAGGCTGATCTGGTCTACCCATGCCCGGCAGGACTACCTGTGGTGGCAGACTGAGGATCGTCGAGTCCTCGAACGCGTTAATCTCCTCCTCCAGGACACTCAACGGCACGGCAACGAGGGCCTCGGCAAGCCCGAGGCCCTCCGCGGCAATCTCAGCGGCTACTGGTCGCGTCGCATCACGGCCGAGCACAGGCTTGTCTACCGGGTCGATGGGGACGACATCCTCATCGTTGCGTGCAGGCTCCACTATGGGCGTTGAGCCGCGGTTGCCCGACATCCCCGAACGTCAAGACGGTGAGATCCTCGGCGTCGGAGTCGACCTGGTGCACATCCCCGGCCTGGCCCACCAGCTCACGATCCCGGGGACCGTCTTCGCCGAACGGGCCTTCACCGCCCGCGAGCTGCGGGACGCCGCCCGCCGGGCCGACGCCACCGGCTCCCTCCGGGCCGAGCACCTGGCCGGACGCTGGGCCGCGAAGGAGGCCTTCATCAAGGCCTGGTCGGCCGCCGCCAATACCCGTGCCGGGCATGCCGTCGCCCCGCAGCTACCGCCGGAGGCGGTCGACTGGCGTGAGATCGAGCTGGTCGGTGACCGCTGGGGACGCCCGTCGCTGCGCCTGACCGGCACCGTTGCCGAAGCCGTGGCCGCGGCCCTGGGTGAGGGCGGCGACGCCTCGAAGTGCTGGCCCGTCTCTCTGACCCACGACGGGGACTGGGCCGCCGCCATCGTGCTGTACGTCGGCCCCTCACCAGGCCGCTGAGCAGGCCCGACACGCCCCGGCCAGCGGCTGTCCGTATCAAACCGGCCGCCGAATCCCGCGCAGGCAGTGATCGGCGCCTCATTAGCGGTACAGTTCTGCCATGAAAAAGTTAATCAACTCCGTCGACGAGGTCGTGACCGATGCGCTGGCAGGGATGGCCGCGGCGCACCCCGGCAGCCTCCGGGTCGACGTCGCACAGCACATCGTCTATCGCGCCACCCCCAAGGACGAGGGCAAGGTCGCCATTGTCTCGGGAGGCGGCAGTGGTCACGAGCCGCTCCACGGCGGCTTCGTCGGCACCGGCATGCTCGACGCCGCCTGCGCCGGCGAGATCTTCACCTCGCCCGTGCCCGACCAGGTGTCCGCCGCCACCGCCGCCGTCGATCGCGGTGCGGGCGTGCTGCACATCGTCAAGAACTACACCGGCGACGTGATGAACTTCGACATGGCCGCAGAGATGGTCGCCGCCGAGTCCGGCATCGAGGTCGCCACCGTCGTCACCGCCGACGACGTCGCCGTTGAGGACTCCCTCTACACCGCGGGCCGCCGCGGCGTGGGCGTGACCGTGATCGTGGAGAAGATCGCCGGCGCAGCCGCCGAGGAGGGGCGCTCGCTCGCCGAGGTGGCCGCCGTCGCGGAGCGCACCTCACAGGCCGGCCGCTCCATGGGCGTGGCTCTGACCTCCTGCACCGTCCCCGCCAACGGCAAGCCCTCCTTCGACCTGCCCGAGGACGAGATCGAGATCGGCATCGGCATCCACGGCGAGCCCGGACGGCACCGCGAGAAGATTGCGCCGGCCTCCGAGATCGCCGCCCGTCTGGCCGAGCCCATCCTGGCGGAGCTGCCCGCCGGAGACGGACACGGCGTGATCGCCTTCCTCAACGGCATGGGCGCCAGCCCCCTGCTCGAGCTCTACCTCATGTACGGCGAGGTCGCCAAGATCCTCGACCGCGCCGGCGTCAAGGTCGAGCGCTCCCTGGTGGGCAACTACATCACCAGCCTCGACATGGCCGGCTGCTCCCTCACGCTCGTGCGTGCCGACGAGGAGATGCTGCGCCTGTGGGACGCCCCGGTGAACACGCCCGGCCTGCGTTGGGGAGTCTGAGAACGTGGCAGCGAGCACTACGAGCACACCTGCCCCGTTGACCGTCCTGACCACAGCGGACGTGACCGCCTGGATCCGCCGCGCCGACGAGTTGATCTCCGATCACGCCGATGAGCTCACCGCCCTGGACGCGGCCATCGGCGACGCCGACCACGGCGCCAATATGAAGCGCGGACTCGCCGCGGCGGTAGAGGCGCTGGCGGCACAGCCGGAAACACCAGCGGCGGTGCTGAAGAAGACCGCCATGGCGCTGATCTCGAAGGTCGGCGGCGCCGCCGGCCCGTTGTACGGCACTTTCTTCCTGCGCATGTCCACCGCCTGTGCCGGCAAGGAGAGCATTGACGCCGCCGCCCTGGCCGAGGCCGTCGGGGCGGGCATAGGCGGGATCGTCCAGCGCGGCAACGCCGAGGCCGGGGACAAGACCATGATCGACGCCTGGAACCCCGCTCTGGAGGCGCTGCGTGCCGGGGCGGCGGCGCCCGGCTCCGCGCTGGCGGCCGCGGTCGACGCGGCGGCGGCCGCCGCGGACGCGGGCCGTGCGGCCACCGAGCCCATGCTGGCGAAGAAGGGCCGCGCCTCCTACCTGGGGGAGCGGTCCATCGGCCACATCGACCCCGGCGCGTCCTCCACCGCCCTGATCGTGCTGGCGCTGGCGGATGTCGTCTCCGGCCGGGTGGCGGGTGACGCATGACGGGCCTCGTCGTCGTCTCCCACTCACGTCCGCTCGCCGACGCCCTCGTGGCCCTCGCCAAGGGCCTGATCCCCGGCCTGGATGCGCCGCTGGAGGTGGCGGCCGGCCTGCCCGACGGCGGTCTGGGCACCGACGCCACCGAGATCATGGCGGCCATTGAGCGGGCGGACGACGGCAGCGGGGTGGTGATCCTGGCCGACCTGGGCAGTGGCGTCCTGTCCGCCCAAACGGCCCTGGAGCTGCTGGAGCCGGAGCTGGCCGAGCGCGTGCACCTGTCCGGCGGCGCGCTCGTGGAGGGACTGGTCGCCGCATATGCCGCGGCCGGCACCGGTAAGGCACCGGATGCGGTACTCGCCGACGCCGAGGCCGCGGCTTCGCTTAAACTGCGGCAGGTTGCAGGCCCCCCGCCCCCGTAGGAGAACCATGACCGAGACGACCTTCCAAGCCATCTCCATGATCATCTACTTCGTTGGAATGGTGGCGATCGGCTGGTGGGCCTACGGTCATAACGACTCCCTGGACGACTACATGCTGGCGGACCGCGGGCTCGGGCCCGCGGTCACCGCCCTTTCTGCGGGCGCCTCCGACATGTCCGGCTGGCTGCTGATGGGACTGCCCGGGGCGCTGTACGCCAGCGGTCTGGTCGAGGCGTGGATCGCCGTCGGACTCACGGTCGGCGCCTGGCTGAACTGGCGCTACGTCGCCCCCAGGCTGCGCTCGTACACGGAGGTCGCCCAGGACTCCATTACGATTCCCAGCTTCCTGGACAACCGCCTGCACGACGACCGGCACCTGCTGCGCTGGGCCAGCGGCGGCGTGATCGTCATCTTCTTCACCTTCTACGTCTCCTCCGGCATGGTCTCCGGCGGCACCTTCTTCGAGTCCTCCTTCGGGCTGGACTACCGGCTGGGGCTCACGCTGGTTGCCGGCATCACCGTGATGTACACGCTGGTGGGCGGTTTCCTGGCGGTGTCCTACACGGACCTGGTGCAGGGGATCATGATGGTGACCGCACTGATCGCAGTGCCGGTCGTGGGCGTTATCCGGCTCGGCGGGCTGGGGGAGACCCTGCAGGCGGTCAGCGAGGTGGATCCGCACTACTGGGCGGTGCTCGGGCCCACCACCTCCCTGATCGGCATCGTCTCCTCCCTGGCCTGGGGCCTGGGCTACTTCGGGCAGCCGCACATCATCGTCCGCTTCATGGCGCTGCGCAGCCCCCAGGAGGCCGTCACCGGGCGTCGCATCGGCATCGGCTGGATGCTGTTCGCCGTCGCCGGCGCGGCCGCCACCGCCATCGTCGGGGTGGCCGTCTTCCAGCGCGACGGCGCCGCCCTGGCCAATCCCGAGACCGTGTTCATCGGCCTGGGCCAGTTGCTGTTCCACCCCTTCGTGGCCGGTTTCATGCTGGCCGCCATCCTCGCCGCGATCATGTCCACCATCTCCAGCCAGCTGCTGGTGACCTCCTCCGCCCTGATCGAGGACCTGTACCGGCACGTATTCCACCGGCAGGTCTCCCAACGCCGCCTGGTGATGTACTCGCGCTTCGCCGTGCTGGCCGTGGCCGTGGTCGCCGCCGCCATGGCCTGGACCCCCAATGACACGATCCTGGCGCTGGTCGCCTTCGCCTGGGCCGGCTTCGGCGCATCCTTCGGCCCCACCATCCTGCTGTGCCTGTACTGGAAGCGGCTGACCGCCACCGGCGCCTTCACCGGCATTGTCGCGGGCGCCGCGGTGGTGATGATCTGGGGCAATGTCTCCGGGGGACCGGGCGGGATCTTCGACCTCTACGAGCTCGCCCCCGGCTTCGCCGCCAACCTCCTGGCGGCCTGGTCCGTGTCGCGGGCGGGCCACCCCGACCAGGCCGTCGCCGAGGAGTTCGAGGCCGCGGTCGCCGCCGCCCGCTGACCGGCTCCCCGGGGCGGCCCGCCCGCACCTGGGAGGGCCACCCCGGCGCCCGGCGGAGTATCCTGGTGGTGCTCAAGGGAGAGACCACCATGAAGACCGTCCGCCGCCCCGCTGTCGCCGGAACCTTCTACCCGGGGGATGCGCACAAGCTGAGGCGCATGCTCGAAGAACTGCTCGCGCCTGCACGCGCCGCACGTGCGGCCGACGACCCCGCGCCCAAGGCCGTCGTGGTTCCGCACGCGGGCTACGTCTACTCCGGGCCGATGGCGGCCCGCGCCTACGCCCGCCTCGAAGCCGGCCGGGGGCGGATCAGCCGCGTCGTCCTGCTGGGCCCCACCCACCGGGTGCCGGTGCGCGGGCTGGCCCTGCCGGGCGCCGACCAGCTGGCCACACCCCTGGGCACGCTGGACGTCGACGCCGCCGCCGGCGCACTGGCCGCCGCACTGCCCGGCGTGACCACGGCGCCGGAGGTGCACGCCTGGGAGCACTCCCTGGAGGTGCAGCTGCCCTTCATCCAGACGGTCCTCGGTGACGTGACGGTGGTGCCCCTGGCGGTCGGCACCGCCTCGGCGCGTACGGTCGCCGACGTGATCGCGGCCCTGTGGGGCGGTCCCGAGACCGTTATCGTCATCTCCTCCGACCTGTCCCACTACCTGCCGCAGGAGCTCGCCGTCGCCGTCGATGAGGAGACCGTGTCCCGGATCCTCTCCCTCGACTCCACCATCACCCACGACCACGCCTGCGGAGCGACCCCGTTGGACGGCATGCTGCTGGCCGCCCGCGAGCACGGCATGCGCGCCGAGCTGCTGGGCCGGTGCACGTCGGCGGACACCGCCGGAGACCCCGACCGCGTGGTCGGCTACTGCGCCGTCGCCCTTCACGAGCAGTCCGCTGAGGCCGACCCCGCAGTCGCCTCGGCTGCCGGTGCGGCCGGGGAGGCGACCGAGCCGCCCGACGACGCCGGTGAGGTCCTGCTGCCGCTGGCCCGCCGGGCGATCGCCCGCGCCGTTGGCGCCGAGCCAGGCGCGCCGGCGGACCTGCTGACTGGGGACCAGCCCGCCTGGCTCGAGCGCGCGGGCGCCGCCTTCGTCACCCTGCGCAGTGCCGACGGGTCCCTGCGCGGCTGCATCGGCTCGCTTGAGCCGCACCGCCCGCTCGGGCGCGACGTGGTCGACAATGCCGTCGCCGCCGCCCTGCGCGACCCCCGCTTCCCGCCGGTGTCGGCCACCGAGCTGCCCGCCCTCAGCCTGGAGGTGTCGGTGCTGACGGCGCCCGAGCGCATGGATGCGCGCGACGAGCAGGCGGTGCGCCGTCGTCTGCGCCCGGGTGTCGACGGCGTGGTGCTGCGGCTGGGCGCCCGGCGTGCCACCTTCCTGCCGCAGGTATGGCAGGAGCTGCCCGATCCGGCCGACTTCCTGCGGCACCTCAAGCGCAAGGCCGGCTGGCCGCCAGGGTTCTGGGACCCGGAGATGGTGGTCGAGACCTACCGCGTGCGCGCCTGGGAGGAGCCGTGAGCGCCGCGGCCGCCGCCGAGGCTGCGGCGGCGGAGCCCGCCCGCCCGGCTGGGGGGCGCGCCGAGCTCTACCCGGCCCGCTGGTGGCGGCCGCTGCCGGACGGACGGTTGCAGTGCGACCTGTGCCCGCGGCACTGCCGCCTGCGGGAGGGGCAGCGCGGCTTCTGCTTCGTGCGCCGTCGCACCGGTGACCTGATCGAGCTCACCGCCTACGGCCGCTCCACCGGCGTGTGCCTGGACCCGGTGGAGAAGAAGCCGCTGAACCACGTCCACCCCGGAAGCTCGGTGCTGTCCTTCGGCACCGCCGGCTGCAACCTGTCGTGCAAGTTCTGCCAGAACTGGGAGATCTCCACCGCCCGCTCCGTGGAGGTGCTCTCCGTGGACGCCCCGCCGGAGCGGATCGCCGCACAGGCGGTGGCCGTGGGAGCCCGCGCCGTCGCCTTCACCTACAACGACCCGGTGGTGTTCGCCGAGTACGCCATTGACACCGCCCGGGCCTGCCACGAGCGGGGGCTGCTGGCCTACGCGGTCAGCGCGGGCTGGATCTGCGAGCAGCCGGCGCTGGAGCTGTTCGGCGCCGTCGACGCCGCCAACATCGACCTGAAGGGCTTCACCGAGGAGTTCTACCGAAAGATCACCGGGGCGCGGCTGAAGGACGTGCAGGACACGCTGGTGCGGGTGCGGGAGCGCACCTCGACCTGGCTGGAGCTGACCACGCTGCTCATCCCCGGCCTGAACGACTCGCCCGCAGAGATCGGCCGCCTCGCCGCCTGGGTGGCGGGCGAGCTCGGCGCGGACACACCGCTGCACCTGACCGCCTTCCACCCCGCCCACCGCATGCTCGACCGGCCGCCGACCCCGCTGACCACGCTCAGGCGGGCCCGCCGGGCGGCGCTCGAGGCCGGGCTGCACTTCGTGTACCTGGGCAACGTGCGCGATGAGGAGGGTGCGACGACACTGTGCCCGGGCTGTGGGGAACCGGTCATCGTCCGCCGCGGCTACACGGTGGAGACCTACGCCCTGGATGAAAGCGGATGCTGCCGCCACTGCGGGCGGCGCCTCCCGGGCCTGTTCGACGCCGACGACCCAGGCGGATCCGAAGCCGCCCTTCCCTGGCGCCTGGCCCCGACAGGCTGGTGACCGGCGCTCCCTCATGCACGTGCTCCTGCGGCGTACCGGGCTGATCTCCCGGGTGCTCTTGCCCCTGTCCGCCGTACTTGCGCCTGGCGCGCCCCGGGCGCACTCGACCTTAGGGACCGCGTCACGGCCGGCATCCGCCGCGGCTGACCGAAGATCGCCCCGCGCGCCGGGTCGGGGTTGTCACCACGTCCGGCAGGCACTAATGTCGGCCTTGCATAACACGTGCTCCGGGGTCGGTGAAAGTCCGAACCGGCGGTGACAGTCCGCGACCCGGTTGCGTCGGCCCGCAGGGCAGGCACAACCGGCTGAGCCGGTGGAATTCCGGCACCGACGGTGAGAGTCCGGATGGGAGGAGACACGTGGCACGCGTCCGGCGCGGTCGGCTCGTGGCGCGCCCCAGGTGGCGTGCCGCAGGGGCGGGCAGCAGGGCGTAGTGTCGTGCGGCGCAATATGCGTACCGCCCGTCGCCCCGGAGTGCCCCGGGGCGGGTGCTCCGGGGGAACCGGAGAGGACGCCGCACATGACCAGTGCCACCGTCGGCAGGGCCGGCCTGGGCACCGCTCACTGTGAGACTGCCCGCACGCCGCTTCCCGCGCTTCCCAGCGCGTTTCACCTACGGCTCCATCCGCCGGCCGTATTGGGCGCCGCGCTGCTGCTGGCCTGGTGGGCCATCACGCGCGTCGGGGCGATCCCGCCGGTCTTCCTGCCCTCTCCATCCGCCGTGGCCCGCCGCCTGGTGCTCGCATTCGCCCAAGGGGGAATGGCCGGGTACACCTGGGTGACACTGCGAGAGGCGCTGCTCGGCTGCCTGGCCGCCGCGGCGCTGTCTCTGCCCCTGGCCTGGACTCTGTACCGCTCCCGGCGCTTCTCCCGCGCCGTGCTGCCGTACGTGGCCGCCTCCCAGGCCGTGCCCGCCATCGCCATCGCGCCGCTGCTGGTGGTGTGGATCGGCTACGGGACTGTGCCCACGGTGGTGCTGTGCGTGCTCATGGTCTTCTTCCCGATCACCGTGACCGTGCTGCTCGGACTGCGCGGCCTGGACACGGACGTGATCGATGCCGCCCGGCTCGACGGCGCCCACGGGGTGTCCATGCTGCTCTACATGGAGCTGCCGATGGCCCTGCCCTCCATCCTGTCCGGCCTGCGCACCGGCTTCACCCTGTCCGTGACGGGCGCCGTGATCGGCGAGATGACCATGGGCGGGGAGGGCCTGGGCATGGTGCTCGCCTCCCAGCGTCAAGCCGTCGACACCACCGGCCTGTTCTCAACCATCGTGGTGCTGTGTGTCATTGCCACCACCATTCACTGGGTGTTGCACGAATTGGAGCGGCGCAGCCGCGTCGTCGCCTCCATGCGGGGCCGAAGCGCCACCTGAGCCCGTCATCCCCCGATTTCCCAGCCGCCGCACAGCACCGAGAGGAACCTATGACCGCCCCCGCCCCCCGTCCGGGAATGACCCGCCGCACGCTGCTGACCGCCCTGGGAGCCGGTGCCGCCGGCCTGCTCGCCGCCTGCGCGTCGGGCACCGGCGCCCGGTCCCAGACCGCCTCGGCCTCCGCCGCGGCCTCTGGCCTCGTGATCGGCATGACCTACACCCCGAACGTCCAGTTCGCCCCGTTCTACCTTGCCCTGGCCGACGGCGAGTACGCGGATAACGTCACTCTGCGCCACCACGGAGAGCAGGAGGGACAGTTCGACGCGCTGCTGGCCGGAACCGAGCACATCGTCGTCGCCGGCGGCGACGAGGCGATCGTGGCCGCCTCCAACGGCAACGAGCTGGTGATCATCGGCGGCTACTACCAGCGCTACCCCGGCTGCATTATCGTCCCCGAGGAGTCCGACATCACCCAGCCGGCAGACCTCAGGGGCAAGCGGATCGGCACACCCGGCAAGACCGGGGAGACCTGGTACTCGGTGCTGGTGGCGCTGTCCTCGGCCGGGCTGACCGAGGACGACGTCGAGGTGCAGGAGATCGGTTACACCCAGCAGGCCGCCCTGGCCGGCGGCAAGGTGGATGCGATCGCGGGATTCTCCAACAATGACGCCGTCCAGATCGCCCGGAACGGCATGCCGGTACGCGTCATCGAGATCGGCGAGAAGGTGCCGCTGCTGGGCGCCTCCCTGGTCACCACCGCCCAGGTACTCGCCGACAGGCGCGGTGAGCTGGAGGCGGCCGTGGCGGCCTCCGCCGTCGGCATGACCGCCTTCGTGAACGACCCCGACGCGGCCGTGAGCGCCACCAAGGCGTACGTGCCGGACCTGGTGGATACCACCCAGGCCGAAAACGCTCGCGAGGTGGCCGTGGCCACGGGCGAGCTGGTGCGGCCCAGCGAGGACGCCGTGGTGGGCGCGCTCGTGCCCGAGCAGGTGGGGGAGACCATCGACTTCCTGTCCGGCCACGGGCTGCTGGGCGAGAGCACCGTTACCTCCGACGCCGTCTGCGAACCGCTGCTGACCGTCTGACGCGCACGCCCGGGAGGGCCGGGCGAAGGCCCGGCGGGGTCGGCCCTACAGCCGGCAGGCCACCAGGGAGGAGACCAGGATGGCGCGCGCGCCGATGGCGTAGAGCTCATCCATGATGCGGTTGGCGTCCTTGCGGGGGACCATCGCCCGCACGGCCACCCAGTCGGGGTTCTGCAGCGGGGAGACCGTGGGGGACTCAATACCCGGGGTGATCTCGCTGGCCAGGTGCAGGCGGTTCATGGGGATGTCGTAGTCCACCAGCACGTAGGAGCGGGCCCGCAGCACCCCCTCCAGGCGGCGCACGAGCGTGGCCAGGCCGGGCTCGTCGCGGTACTGCTCGGTGGTGATCAGCACCGCCTCACTGGCCAGAATCGGCTCCCCGAAGGTCTCCAGACCGGCGGCCCGCAGCGTCGAGCCGGTCTCCACGACGTCGGCGATCAGGTCCGCCACCCCCAGCTGCACCGAGGACTCCACGGCGCCGTCCAGGTGGACGGTCTGCGCGCTGACTCCCTGCGCGGCCAGGTAGTTGCGCACCAGCACGTCGTAGGACGTGGCCACCCGCTTGCCCTCGACGTCGGCCAGCGAACTCATAGTGCCGGAGGGGGCGGCGAAGCGGAAGGTGGAGCGGGCGAAGCCGAGCGGGAGGTGCTCGATCGCCTCCACGCCCGAGTCCAGCAGCAGGTCGCGGCCGGTCACGCCGGCGTGCACGGTGCCCTGACCGACATACACGGCGATGTCACGCGGACGCAGGAAGAACAGCTCCACCTGGTTGGCGTCGTCGACGAGGACGAGCTCCCGGCCGGAGCGGCGAGTGCGGTATCCCGCCTCGGAGAGCATGGTGGTCGCGGGCTCGGACAGGGAGCCCTTGTTGGGGACGGCGATGCGCAGCACGGTGGTCCTGACTGTGTTATGGGTGGTGGGTGAATTCGGGCCGGAGCGGAGTCCGGCGGTGAGGGAAGGCTCGGCGCCTCACAGGTAGCGGTAGACGTCTTCCAGCGTGTAGCCCTTGGCCAGCATCATCACCTGGGTGTGGTAGAGCAGCTGGCTGATCTCCTCGCAGGCGGCCGCATCCGACTCGTGCTCGCAGGCCATCCAGGTCTCGGCCGCCTCTTCGACCAGCTTCTTCCCGATGAAGTGTACGCCGCGGTCAAGCTCATCAACCGTCCCGGAACCCGCGGGGCGGTTGACGGCCTTGTCCTGCAGCTCGGCGAAAAGGTCCTCGAAGGTCTTCATGGGCACAGCGTAGTGCAGCACCGGGGCCGGTCGGCTCCTCCGCTCAGATACCCGGGAGGGTGCGGACCAGGCGGGCGGCATGGCGGCCGGCCGCCGCCGCGGCCAGGAAGGCGGCGGGGTCCTGTTCGAGCCCGCGTCCCATGGTGTTCAGCCGCACACCGGTGTCTTGTTCCACGGCGGCCAGTGCCTCGGGCAGTCCCGTGACGGATACGTCCACCCGGCGGTGCGTGGCTCCCCGGGGGCGCGGGGCGCACAGCGCCTCGGCCTGCTGGTCGACCTGTTCCCCGATGATTCCGGGCAGGCGCGGGACTACGACGTCTGCGGCCGCCAGGGCCACGCGCCCGTAGGCCGTCAGGGAGTGGTGGGAGATGCCGCGGTGGCGCGCCCGGGCGTCCGCCTCGGAGACGCGCAGGCAGGCGACCGGGCGGCCCCCGAGTGCGGCGACGGCGTTGACGGCGTCGCCGCAGGCCACCCCGGAGAACCCCCAGGGGGTGTCGGTGCCGAGGTTGCCGGGCCCCTGGGCGACGACGATCACGTCGGCGCCCAGCACGTGCCGGGCGGCCAGCAGCCCGTTGTGGATGCTGACGGCCTCCAGGTCCCCGCCCCAGGCCTGCCCCACGCTGACCGTGCCGGCCAGCGCACCGGAGTGCTGCAGCGCGGCCACGGTTCTCGAGTAGGGCAGTGGCAGGGCGCCCCCGTCGGTCATGACGTAGACGACGCGCAGCTCCCGCGGCTCCGTCGCCGTAGAGCCGGGCCTCGTGGACGTGGGCTCCGGGGCGCGCAAGCCGGCGAGCACGGCGGGAAGCGCGGAATGCAGATCGGCGATGACCACCGGCGCGTCCGCAAGCGTCAGGGTCTCAATAGGCGCGGACAGCAGCGCGTGGGCGGGCGTGTCCTGCTCATCAACCCCGGTCACCATGACCTGGTCGGGCATGTAGCGGGCCTTGACCAGGTGCCCGCCCGGCGCCGGATCGGCCGGCAGCAGGCTCGGCCGGGCGGTGACCATGGCGTGGCCGCCGGTGCCCAGGCCGCGGGCCAGTGCCGAGACCTCCAGCCGCACCCATTCTCCGGGCTCCGGCAGGCCGGTCAGCGACTCGTAGGCGATGGCCCGGCACGGCTCGCCGTCACCGAGCACGGTGGCTCCCGGGGGAGCGGAGACTATGCGCACCTCGACCTCGGCGCAGCGCCGGCCCGAAGGTCCCCAGATACTCCGCACCTTGAGCACGTCCCCGTCACGCCACATCATGGGACCAGCCTAAGCCACCCGGGTGTTCCGCCCGCTGCTACGCAGCCGCAGCGCCTACGCTGGCACCGTGCCCCAGTCCGTGCCTCACCCCGACCCGGCGGCCCTTCCCGCCGAGGAGCGTCAGGTCAACCTGCTGCTGGCGCTGCGCAACACCGCCACCGGCCTGACGAAGACGCAGATCATCCAGACGGTCGCCGGCTACCACCCCGACGCCGGCGCCTCCGCCGACCGCATGTTTGAACGAGACAAGGGCGTGCTGCGGGAGCTGGGCATCGAGCTCACCACCACGGGGCAGGGGGAGGAGACCCGCTACCGCATCACCGACGCCGACTACGCGCTGCCCGACCTGTCCCTTACCGCCGAGCAGGCCGCCGCCGTCGAGCTGGCGGCCTCCGCCTGGCGCTCCGGGGCACTGACCCCGGCCGCCCGCCGCGCTCTGACCAAGATTCGGGCCGTGGCCGGTGCCGACGCCGACGCCGGCGCGCTGCCGGACCTCAGCATCGACCTGGGCAGCGACGTCTCCGGCGGGCAGGTCCCCGCCGAGCTCGCCGCCGCCGTCCAGGAGCGTCGGCGCGTGAGCTTCGACTATGCGTCGGCCGGCTCCGGGCGGGTGGGTGCCCGCGTCGTCGAGCCCCACCGGCTGCGCATGAGCGAGGGCGCCTGGTACCTGGATGGCCTGGATCGCGCCTCCGGGCAGCAGCGCACCTTCCGCCTGGCCCGTGTGGTCGGACCGGTATCCCCGGTCTCCGAGGCCGGCGCCTTCCCGATTCCCGAAGCACCCGCCCCCGTGCCTACGGGGGCGCTGATCGCGGTCGCGCCCGACCGGGCCCTGCAGCTGCGCTCGCGCGCTCTGGCCACCTACGGCGCCGCCGAGCTGGCCGCGCGCCCCGCACCACACGGCCTGCCGGAGCCGGCGGGGGAGCTGCTGCCGGAACTGGCAGGGCGACTGCCCGCACACTGGGACGTGATACACGTTGCATTCTCCGATCGCTTCGCCTTCGCCGGAGCGCTGGCCGCGCTGGCGGATGCCGTGGTCGTGCTGGCCCCGCAGGCACTGCGTGACGACGTGCTCGCACATCTGCACGCCGTCGCCGCCCTCACCGCCTCCCCGCAGCCCCAGGAGGTGTGAAGTGGCCCGCCCCAGTTCCACCGACCGGCTCGTGCGGCTGCTCGCCCTGCCCGCCTGGGTGGCCGAGCACGACGGCGCCACCCTCGCGCAGGCGGCCGCGCACTTCGGCGTCACCCCGGAGACGATCCGCAAGGACGTGGACACCCTGTGGGTCTCGGGCCTGCCCGGCGGCATGCCCGACGACCTGGTGGACTTCTCCGCCTCCGCCTTCGAGGCGGGCCGACTCAGCCTGACCGCGCCACTGGGCCTAGACCGCCCCGTGCGTCTGTCTCACCGGGAGGCGGTCGCCCTGCTGCTGTCCCTGGGCGTACTCGCCGATGTTCTGGCCGACGACCCCGACGCCGTGGAGACACTGCGGCGTACCCACCGGGCACTGCGGCAGGCCCTGGGCGCCGTGGACGTGGAGGCCCCCGCCGGACCGCACGCCCCGGCCTCCGGCGTGCTGCGGACCGTCCGCCGCGCGCTGGCCGAGCGCCGACGCCTGCACCTGGCCTATGTCTCAGCCACCGACACCCGCTCCGAACGCGACGTCGACCCCCTCCAGCTGGGCAGCGACGGCACTCACCTGACGCTGCGAGCCTGGTGCCTGACCGCGCGGGCGGAGCGCTCCTTCCGGCTCGACCGCATCCTGAGTGCCGAGGTGCTGCCGGATCCGGCAACGGCCCACCGCACCCAGCGGAGCGAGGCGGCGGCCGAGCCGGAGGCCACGCTCGTCCTGAGGCCGTCGGGCCGCTGGCTCGCAGAGCAGATCCCCTGCGAGCAGGTGCGCACCGACCGTGATGGCGCGCTGCACGTACGTGTGCGCGGGCGCGACCGGGCCTGGCTGGTGGGCCTGCTGCTATCCGCCGGCAGGCACCTGCGGGCCGTCGCGCCCGCGGACCTGGCCGCCACCGCCGGCGCGGCGGCGCGGCGCGCCCTGGCGCTGGACGCCGAGGTGCACGCCAAACCGGGCCGATACGCCTAGGGTGGAACACCGCCGCCTGGTGTACGGGCCCCCACCGGCGAAACGCTAGACTCGTGGCGTACCATGCGGGCTCATTCAGTTGTGAGCCCCACGAAAGGAGCAGCGTCGTGATCAAGCCCACGCACATTGTCGTCCTGCTTGTCCTCGTCCTTCTCATCTTCGGCGCCAACAAGCTTCCCGAGATCGCCGGAAGCATCGGCAAGTCGATGAAGGTGTTCAAGAAGGAGGTCAAGGAGCTGCGCGAGGATGAAGACGCCCCCGCCGTCCAGCAGCCCCCGGCCCAGATTCCGCAGCAGCCGCAGCAGGGCACCTACTACACGCAGCCCACGCAGCCGGGCCAGGCCGCTCCGCAGGCGGTTCCCCCGCAGCAGGGGCAGGCCCCCCAGCCGCAGCAGTACACGGACGGCACCGTCCAGCAGTGACGCGGGTGTCGGCTGCGCCGCGCCACCGCTTCGCAGCCGACACAACACCAGCAGGCCGGCGGGGACCCGGAGCATGGCCCCGTATCCGGCCCGGAACCGCCGTGATATCCGGGAGGAGTAGTAACCGTGCCGCATATGCCGAAGCTGCCCGGTAGCAGGCGCAGGGAGAACCCCGAGGCGATCATGTCCATCGGGGAGCACCTGCGCGAGTTGCGCAACCGGCTGTTCATCTCGGCGATCGGCATCACCGTCATGGCCGTCGTCGGCTACTTCCTCTATGACGAGGCCTATCGGTTCATCACCCACCCCGTTGAGGTCGCCAATGCCCGCGGCGCCAACCTCAACATCAACTTCTCCACCATGCTGTCCTCCTTCGACATGCGCCTGCGGGTCTCCATCTGGCTGGGCGTGCTGCTGTCATCGCCGCTGTGGATCTACGAGTTCTTCGCCTACGTCGGCCCCGGCATGACCCGCAAGGAGAAGGCCTACACCTGGGCCTTCGGCGTGGTCGGACTGCTGCTGTTCGCAGCCGGCTGTGCCCTGGGCATGTGGATCATGCCGCACGCGGCGGTGATCCTCACCGGCTTCATCCCGAAGACCGCCTCCTCCACCGGCATCATGGATGCCTCGGTATACCTGTCCTTCGTGCTGCGGCTGGTGCTGGCCTTCGGCGCCGCCTTCCTGCTGCCGGAGATCATGGTGGCGCTGAACCGGCTCGGCGTGATGAAGGGACGCACCATGCTCAAGGGCTGGCGCTGGGCGGTGGTCGGCATCTTCACCTTCATGGCCTTCGCCAACCCGCTGCCGGACCCCTGGTCGATGATCTTCATGGCCATCCCGATCACCGGCCTGTACTTCCTGGCCTGCTACATCTCCATCCGGCACGACAAGCACGTCGCCAAGCGCCGCGCCGAGGAGGATGCGGCCCTGGACGCCGCCCTGGCAGAGACCTCCGCCGACACCGGCGCCTGAATCGCTTCGCCGCCCGCTTGTCACTGCGCGAATAGGTCCTGGGCCGCGCATAGGGTTGACCCATGAGCTCACCCGCACAACGCTATGCCGCCGCACGCCGTCGTCAGGCGGAGGCGCGCACCGAGCTCTCCCGCTTCGCGGCCACCTACGACTTCCCCTTCGACGACTTCCAGAACGACGCCTGCCGGGCCCTGGAGGCCGGCGAGGGCGTGCTGGTGGCCGCACCCACCGGCGCCGGCAAGACCGTGGTGGGCGAGTTCGCGGTCCACCTGGCGCTGGCCAAGGGCCTGAAGGCCTTCTACACCGCCCCGATCAAGGCGCTTTCCAACCAGAAGTACCTCGACCTGGTTGCCCGTCACGGCGCCGAGCGGGTCGGCCTGCTCACCGGCGACACCTCCGTCAACCCCCATGCCGACGTGATCGTCATGACCACCGAGGTGCTGCGCAACATGCTCTACTCCGGGGCCCGCGACCTGGATCGGCTCGGCTACGTGGTCATGGACGAGGTCCACTACCTTGCCGACCGCTTCCGCGGCCCGGTCTGGGAGGAGGTAATCATCCACCTGGCTCCTCAGGTGCAGGTGGTCTCGCTGTCCGCCACGGTCTCCAACGCCGAGGAGTTCGGGGACTGGCTCGGGCAGGTACGGGGCCGCACCGCGGTGGTGGTCTCCGAGCACCGTCCGGTCCCGCTCACTCAGCACATGCTCGTAGGACGTCGGCTGCTGCCCCTGTACTCGCTGCCGGTGGTCCCCGAGTCGGCCGCCGAGGAGGCGCGCCTGGCCGCCCAGCCGCCGCTGAACCCGGACCTGCTGCGCGCCGTCCGAGACGCGCGTCGCGCCGCCGCGGGAGAGGGACCGGCTGCTGGCCACACCGGGGGAGTGGCGGGACGGCGCAGCTCCCCGGGACGCGGCGGCCGCTGGCGCAGCTCCGCCGGCCGCCCCCCGCGCCGCGGCGACGGCGGCGCGCGCACCGCCCGCCTGCGCCCGCCCTCGCGCCTGGCCGTCATCAAGGCACTGGACCGCGCCGACCTGCTGCCCGCCATAGTGTTCGTGTTCTCCCGCGCCGGCTGCGAGAACGCGGTCCGCGAGGCGGTCACCCGCGGCGTGGACCTGACCACCGCGGAGGAGGCCCGCCGGATCCGCGAGATCATCGACCGGCGCACCGCGGAGATCCCCGCCGGGGACCTGGGGGTGCTGGGCTTCCACGCCTGGGCCAACGCGCTCACCCGGGGCGTGGCCGCCCACCACGCCGGCCTGCTGCCGGTGTTCAAGGAGACCGTGGAGGAGCTTTTCGCGGCCAACCTCGTCAAGGTCGTGTACGCCACCGAGACGCTGTCGCTGGGCATCAACATGCCCGCCCGCACGGTGGTGCTGGAATCGCTGCGCAAGTGGAACGGCTCGGCGCACGTGAACCTGACCCCCGGCGAGTACACCCAGTTGACCGGTCGCGCCGGCAGGCGCGGCATCGACGTCGAGGGGCACGCCGTCGTTCTGGCCACCGACGACGCCGAGCCCGCCTTCGTCTCCTCGCTCGCCTCCCGCCGCACCTACCCACTGGTGTCCGCCTTCCACCCCACCTACAACATGGCGGTCAATCTCCTGGCCCGGATGCCGCGTGCCCGCGCCCGGGAGGTGCTGGAGTCCTCCTTCGCCCAGTTCCAGGCCGACCGGGGTGTGGTTGAGCTGGCCGCGGAGATCCGCCGCAAGCGCCGCCGCTTGGAGGCGCTTGAGCAGCAGATGGCCTGCCGCCTGGGGGACTTCGGCGAGTACGCCCTGCTGCGTCAACGCATCAGTGACGCCGAGGCCGATCAGTCCCGCGGTAACCGGGCGGCGCGCCGCAACGAGGCGGGCCGCTCCATCGGAGCGCTCACCCGCGGCGACGTCATCCTGTACCGCACCGGTCGGCGGCACCGGCACGGCGTCGTCGTCGCCCAGCACAGCGAGCACACCGGCGAGCCACGCCTGACCGTGGTCGGCGAGGACAGGCGGGTGCACACCCTCACCCCCGAGAACGCTCCCGAGGGCGTCACCCGGGTCGGCTCGCTGCCGGTGGCCGAAACGGTCGACGTGCAGCGCCCACGGGAGCGGGACCGTCTGGCGGACCGGCTTCTGGATGCGCTGCGCGCCGGGAACCTCGATGCCTCCACCGAGCGCGGCTCCCGCCGCGGCCACCGCCGGGACGAGGACACGGCACAGCGCCTGGAGCGGCTGCGCCACGAGTTGCGCGCGCACCCGTGCCACGCCTGCCCCCACCGGGAGGAGCACGCCCGCGTCGGACGCCGGTGGGTGCGCGTGCAAGCGGAGCTCGACCGCCTCCAGGCCCGGGTCGACAGGCGTACCGGCACGATCGCCCGCCAGTTCGACGCGGTGTGCAGGGTGCTGCTCGAGCTCGGCTACCTGGTTCCCGCCGACCGGGCTCGCCCCGAGGGCGAGCTGCGGGTGACCCCTGCCGGAAGGATGCTGGCACGCGTATACGCCGAGCGCGACCTGCTGGTCGCCGAGTGCCTGCGCCAGGGGCTGTGGGACGGCCTCGGACCAGCGGATCTGGCGGCGGCAGTGTCCGCCTGCGTGTATGAGCCGCGCCTGGCGGCGGCGTCGCTCGGCCTGTCGGCTGCGCCCGGTTCCCGGCTGGGGGACGTGCTGCGCCGCGAGTTGGTCCTCTCCCGCCGCATCAGCGACCTGGAGGCGCTTGAGCGAGTGGAGCCCTCCACCGGTGCCGAGCCCGCCCTGGCCGGGGCGGTGCGGGCCTGGGCCGACGGCGCCGACCTGGCCGGCGTTCTGGAGGACACGGACCTGACCGCCGGGGACTTCGTGCGCTGGTGCAAGCAGCTCCTCGACGTGCTCGGCCAGCTCGCCACCATCACCTCCGGAGCGCGAGCGGGGGAGCGAGTCGGCCTGGCCCGGCTGGCCGCAACCGCCGCCGAGGCCTGCCTGGACGTCAACAGGGGAGTGGTCAGTTGGTCCTCCGTATGAAACCGCGCCCGCGCCGCCTGGCCCCGCTGCTCGCCGCCGGCTGCGCCGGAGCGGCCGTGTGGGCGGCGTTCCCGCCAGTTGGGGCGTGGTGGGCGGCCCCTCTCGGGCTGGCGGTGTTGGCCTCGGTGCTGCGCGCACGCGGCCCCTGGGCGGGGGCGGGGCTCGGGCTGGTGTTCGGTCTCGCCCTGTTCACGCCGCTGCTGCACTTCACGGCGGTGGCCATGGGCAATCCGGTCGGCTGGGCGGCCCTGACCGCGGTTGAGTCGTTCTATCTCGCTGCCTTCGGTGCGGCCTGGGCACTCGTCGGCCGGATTCGCCGCCTGGAGCGGCCCGGGGGCGCGGCCGTGCTGGCGCGCATACTGGCGTTCACCGTGCTTTGGTGCGGGGTGGAGGAGGTGCGCTCGTCCTGGCCGTGGGGAGGCTTCCCCTTCGGCAGGCTCGCCTTCGCCATGGCGGACGCGCCCATGCTGCCCTTCGCCGCCTACGGGGGAGCGGCCGGGCTCACCGCCCTGGTCGCGTGCGCGGGTGGGGCCCTGGCGGAGACCGCACATGCACTGCGCCGACGGCGCGGTCTGGATGCGCTGCTGGCGGCATCCCTGGCCGGCCTGGTCGTCTTCGCGCCCGTGCTGGCACCGGTGGATGGCAGTGCCCAGGACGGCACCCTGCGCGTCGGCGCAGTGCAGGGCAATGTCGCCGAGGAGTTCGAGGACGCCTTCAACCGGGCGCTGGAGGTGACCGGCAACCACGCCGAGGCGACCCTGGTCCTGGCCGATGACGTCGGCTGGGGCACCCTTGATGTCGTCATCTGGCCGGAGAACGCCGCCGACCTGGATCCGCGGGACTTTTCCGCCTCGGCCGCGCTCGTCGATTCCGCCGCCCGGGCCGTCGGGGCACCGGTGCTGGTGGGAGCCATCTCCTACGCAGACAACGTGCGCTACAACGACATGCTGGTGTGGTCCCCGGGCCAGGGCGCGGGGGAGTACTACCGCAAGCACCGCCCGGTTCCCTTCGCCGAGTACGTGCCGCTGCGCGAGCAGCTGCGCCACCTGAGCGGCCAGGTCGACCGCATCGGCACCGACTTGGAGCCCGGCACGGGCCCGCAGACGCTCACCGTCCACGCCGCCGTGCAGGACCGGGACGTCAAGCTCGCCATGGGAATCTGCTTCGAGGTCGCCTACGAGGACACCCTGCGCGACGGCGTCGAGCAGGGTGGCGAGCTCATTGTCATCCCGACCAATAACGCCAGCTTCCTGCACTCCTCCGAGGCCGAGCAGCAGCTCGCGCAGGGACGCGTCCAGGCGGTGATTCACGGGCGCGCGCTGGTGCAGGTCTCCACCGTCGGGGTGACCGCGGTGATCAATCCTCGGGGCGTCGTCGAACAGCGCACCCAGCCCTACACGCAGGCGGCCCTGGTCGCCGACGTGCCGCTGCGCACCTCTGTCACCGTCGCCGACCGCCTCGGCGCCCTGCCCGGACTCGCCCTGGAGGGGAGTGCCGCGCTGCTGGCCGTGGCCGGTATGGTGTCCGGTGTGTCACGTCTGCGGCGCCGGCGTCGTCTGCGGCGGGCGTGAGCGGACTCGAAGCCCCAGCAAAGGACAGGAGCAGGATCGTGAAGACGCTGGTGGTCATTCCCACATACAACGAGATCGAGAGCCTGGCGGGGGCGCTGGACGGGGTGCGACACGCAGCGCCCGAGGCGCACATCCTGGTAGTGGACGACAACTCACCCGACGGCACCGGTCGGCTGGCCGACGCCCGTGCCCAGGCCGATGACCACATCCACGTGCTGCACCGCACCGAGAAGAATGGGCTTGGTCCGGCCTACCTGGCGGGATTCTCCTGGGCGCTGGCCTCCGGCTATGAGCTCATCTGCGAGATGGATGCCGACGGCTCGCACCGCCCGGAGGATCTGGCACTGCTGATTCAGCGCGCCGAGATGGCCGATGCGCCCGACCTGGTGATCGGCTCGCGCTGGGTGTCCGGTGGCGCTACCGCCGGCTGGGATGCCCGCCGCGTGGCCCTTTCTCGCGGCGGCAACCTGTACATCAATGCCATGCTGGGACTGCGGGTCAAGGACGCGACCGCCGGCTTCCGGGTGTACCGCGCCAGCATGCTGCGGCGGCTCAACCTGGGCGAGGTAGAGGCACTCGGCTACGGCTTCCAGGTAAACATGACCAAGCTGGTGGCGGACGCCGGCGGACGCATAGTGGAGATGCCCATCACGTTCCGTGAGCGGGAGGCCGGCCGGTCCAAGCTCTCGGGCGGAATCTTCTCCGAGGAGCTGGTCCTGGTCACCAAGTGGGGGATCGCCAAGCGTGGCGCGCAGTTGGCCGGCTGGGCGGCCTCCGCGGGCGAGGCCGCCCGTGGCGCCTACAAGCGGGTGCGTACCGCTCAGAAGCGCTCGCGGTAGATCTCGCCGGAGCGCAGCATCTCCAGGCGCTCGTCGAGCAGTACCTTCAGGTCCTCGATGTCGCGGCGCTCCAGCAGCATGTCCCAGTGCGTGCGCGGCGCCTTCTTCGGCTCCTCGGACTCGGGCTCGTCCTCTCCGCGCAGCGCCGCGGCCTGGCCGCACTCCGGGCACTCCCAGGTCTGGGGAATCTCCGCCTCCATGGACATGGGCACGGTGGTGACGTGGCCGAGCGGGCACTCATAGGTGATGTTCTGCCTGGCGGCGAACTCCACGCCCTCCTCGGACTCCATCGACTTCGCGCCGATCGTCATGCCTCGCAGTGCGCGGTCCGCCATGCTTGTGCCCTTCCTATTCGATGTAATCGATGTGCTTCAACTGCCGAGAGGATAACGCGTGGGCGCCCCGACGCATTCCCGCCGCGACGCACCGGCGTCCCCGGTTGATCGGCGACGCCGGAACGCCCTTGCCGCGTGGCGCACTGCGGCATACTTGGCGCCATGACAACCAAGCGTATCGGAATCCTCACGGCCGGCGGCGACGCCCCCGGACTCAACGCCGCGATCCGCGGCTTCGGCAAGGCGGCGATCGCCGAGCACGGCTGGAAGCTGATCGGCTTCCGCGACGGCATGCGCGGCCTGGCCGAGAACCGGTACACCGAGCTGGACGCGAAGGCCCTGTCCGGCATCCTGACCACCGGCGGCACCATGCTGGGCACCAGCCGGGACAAGGTTCACCGCATGGTGGTGGACGGCGAGGTGCGGGACATGATCCCCACCATCGTGGAGAACGTCGAGAAGGACAAGCTGGACGCGCTCGTGTGCCTGGGCGGGGGAGGCACCGCCAAGAACGCCCGTCGGCTGATGGATGCCGGCATCAATGTGCTGCACCTGCCCAAGACCATTGACAACGACATCGTGCGCACCGACACCTCCTTCGGCTTCGCCACCGCCCTGGAGATCGCCACCGAGGCGGTGGACCGGCTGCACTCGACGGCGCACTCCCACCACCGCATCATCCTCACCGAGATCATGGGCCACCGCGCCGGCTGGCTGGCCCTGGGGGCGGGCGTGGCCGGAGGCGCGGACGTGATCCTGCTGCCGGAGGTGCCCTACTCGGTGGAGGCGATCGCGGAGCGGATCGAGCGGCGCCGCAAGCACGGATCCACCTTCTCCGTGGTGGCCGTGGCGGAGGGCGCCCGCAGCGTGAAGGACGCCGAGGAGCTCGCCCACGCCCAGGCACTGGTGAAGGACGCCTCCAGCCCGGAGCTGAAGGCCATGGCCAAGAAGGGGGTCAAGGCGCTGGAGTCCTCGCACCGCGCCAACACCTTCACCCTGGCCGAGCAGCTGGAGGCCGCCACCGGCCTGGAGGCACGGGTGTCCATCCTGGGCTACGTGCAGCGCGGCGGCACCCCCAATGCCGCCGACCGGCTGCTGGGCACCCGCCTAGGGGTGGCCGGGGCGAATGCGATCGCAGCCGGCAAGTACGGAGTGATGGTCGCAGACCGCGGGCACGACACCGCGCTGGTCCCGCTGAAGGAGGTCGCCGGCAAGGTCAAGTACGTGCCGCGCGACCACGAGTGGATCAAGGCCGCCCGCGCGGTGGGCACGGCGCTGGGGGACTGACCTGGATGGAGCCTGGAGGCGCCGTCGCCGCGCGCGCCTCCAGCAGACGCGTGCCGAGCCCCCGCCCACGGGCGGCCTCGGTCAGGTAGCCTGCCGAACCGAACTGCTCAGGTCGGCGGCGAAGGAGGAGACTGCGGCGGTCCGGGTGTGCAGCAGTCCTAGCTCCTCGCGCCAGTCGCCACGCCCAGCCGCGAGGAGGGCAGGCGCCTCAGCCCTACTTATGTCATTCGCGCATTCTTCGTCGCACAGCAGCGGGGTGAGCCACACAGCCGGAACCGCATTGTCGGCCGCCCGGCCCGCGGCCAAAGTACCCAGCGATTTCGCCAGAATCAGACGCTTGCCGTAGAACAACGATTGCCACCGGCAGGGCAGTCAACTAAAATTGACGCCATGAAGACTCTGATAGGCGCAGCCGACGACTCGCCCCTGAAGGAACTCGGACGTATCGTGCGCGCCCGCCGGGAGCTCGACGCCGCTGAGGAGCTCGCCGTACGCCGAGCCCGCAACGCCGGCCACAGCTGGACGGCGATCGGAGCCGCGCTCGGCATCAGCAAGCAGGCCGTCCACCGCCGCTACGGCAAGTAGGCGCCCCCAGTAATCGCCGATAATGTACATTATGTCATTCCGGTGCTGGTGAAGTAGCCGGGCGCCGGCGCGCCCGCGGTCGCGAGTCGCCCGGTCTTGGGCGAGCGCTCCTCTCCCATTCCGACGGGGCTCACATGGAGCTCATACGGAAAGCCCTGCCAAAGGGGGCAACGTGTACCGCGGTTGGCGGACCGTCACCTGGTCCGGCCGTGCCGAGCCGGGCCGGTCCGGCAGCGCCTCGGTACGAACTACTAAGGGAGCCCAAAGGAGTCTCGGTGTTTCTTGCTCTGCGTGAGATAAGGCATGAGCCCGGCCGCTTCGCGCTGGTCGCCTCGGTAATCACATTGATCACCTACCTCACCTTCTTCCTCGCCTCGCTCGCATCCGGCCTGGCCGGCTCCTACCGGGCCGTTGTGGACAGCTGGAGCGCCGGCAGCGTCATCGTCACCGAGGCATCCAACGAGAGCATCTCGGCCTCACGAATGACCGACGCCCAAGTTGCCTCCGCCATGGCCATCGCCGAGGATGCAGACACGCCTGCAGCGACGCTCGTCTCTGTTCCGGCAGTGGCGCAGCTCTCCGCGGAGGCGGACCCGGAAACCGGGCCGGACGCCCCGGAGAACGGCTCCAAGACCGACGTCTTCGCGTTCGGCATCGACCTGGACGGGCGGCTCTCCCCCGCCGTCGTCTCCGGATCCAGGATTACCGATCCCACCAGGGAAGTCCTTGCCGACGAGAGTCTGCAGGCGGAGGGGCTGGCCGTCGGCGACACGGTGAGGCTCCTGGGCTCGGATCATGAGTGGACCGTCACCGGCCTGACTCGGGCCACTACCTTCCAGGCCGCCCCAATCCTTACCATGGATGCGAAGGCCCTGAGGGACAACGGGCCGGCCGCCTTGTCCCCCGCGACCAGCGCCGTCGTGCTCGACCGCGACATTACCGCGGATTCCAAGGCGGCCGCGGCGGCTCCGGCAGCTGGGCTATCGCTTTTGACGAGCGAGGAGCTGATTCAGACGCTGCCCGGATACTCCGCGCAGGTGCTGACCTTCACCCTCATGATCGGCGCTCTCGTCCTGGTGGCCTCACTCGTACTCGGGATCTTCCTCTACGTGCTCACCCTCCAGAAGCGCCCGGTGCTGGGCATTCTGCGTGCGCGCGGGGTCCCGACCGGCTACCTGATCCGCTCCGGAGGCGCCCAGACCGCGGTCCTTGCGGCAGCAGGCGTCCTGGTAGGGCTGCTGCTGACCCTGCTGACCTCGGTCATCCTCCCGGATGCCGTTCCATTCAGGCTGTCTCCGGGGCTCAACGCCATGATCGCTCTCGCCTTCATCCTGGTGTCGGTCCTGGGAGGACTGGCGTCGGTACGCGTAATCGCCCGCATTGACCCGGTGGAGGCGATCTCATGAAGGACGACGCCATCCGGCGCGCACCAGGAGCAGCGGCGATGCGGCTGACCGGGGTGTCTCGTGACTACCACCAGGGCAAGGAGATCGTGCACGCACTCAGGGCCACCGACCTGGAGGTCCGCGGCGGTGAGCTCATAGGCATTCTGGGGCCCTCTGGCTCGGGCAAGTCGACTCTGTTGACCGTCATGGGTGGACTGCGCACACCGACCACGGGCAGCGTGGAGATCGGCGGGCAGCCGTTCTCCACGCTGCCGGAGAAGAAACGGGCGCAACTGCGTCGGCAGTACCTCGGGTTCGTACTCCAGACTTCGGGCTTGGTTCCATTCCTGACCCTGGCCGACCAGTTCGCCCTGCATGACCGAGTGCTTCGGCGTACCACCGCGGCGGAGCGTCGCGACCAGTTGCTGGACGCCCTCGGCATCAGTGAGCGTGTGCACGCATACCCGTCCCAGATGTCGGGAGGCGAGAAGCAGCGCGCCGCTATCGCCGTCGCCGTGTACCACGACCCCAAGGTGATCCTCGCCGACGAGCCCACGGCGGCACTGGACTCCCACCGAGCCCACGACGTGGCACGGCTACTTGCGCAGCAGACGCACGAGCTGGGCAAGGCCACGGTAATGGTCACCCATGACGAACGGATTCTGCCGGTATGCGACCGAGTCATGGTCATGCACGACGGCGCGCTCAGTGACCAGGAACACATCGAGTTGCCGTAGCACCTGGCGCTCCCCCGCACGTCCGTGCAGGTCATGTACACCGAAGCCGCCAGTGCGACATATGCTTGCCCAGTACGGACCATCTGTTGCGAGGAGACGCCGGACCCGCTCATCGCGAGCCGACTGCACGAAACGTACCGATGTTCCTCCGGGACGGATCCGCACCCCCACAATTTGGTCTAGAATGTCATGACATAGCCATGGCCACGGCGGCCAGCGGGCCGCCGGGCACACACAGTCGGCCCGCCCGGGCTAGGCTTGAGCCGGATTTGTCGGGCAACCGCACAAATCCTTAAGGCCGGGCGCACAGGTTCATGAAGTCCACAGTCTCACAAAGGAGTTGCCGTTGGTCGTACGTCGCGAACCCACGCTTGCCGACGTCGCCGAAGTCGCGGGCGTCTCCTTGACCACCGTCTCCCGGGTGCTCAACAACCGGGGATACCTCAGCCAGGCGACCAAGGATCGGGTCGCCAAGGCCATCACCCAGCTCAACTACCGGCCCAACCAGGTCGCCCGTGCGCTGCACGGCAAGTCGACCAACATCATCGGCGTGATCGTTCCGACGGTGGCACTCCCCTTCTTCGGAGAGCTGGCCGCGGAGATCGAGAACGCACTGGCCGACCACCACTACCGCATGCTCGTGTGCAACTCGATGGGACGCGCAGACCGGGAGCGCGAGTACCTGGACCTGCTTGTCTCCCACCGCGTTGACGGCATCATCTCCGGCGCCCACAACGAGAACCTCGAGGAGTACCAGACGGTCCGCATGCCGCTGGTGACGATCGATCGGGACCTCTCCCCCAAGATCCCCAATATTCGCTGCGCCAACGAGCCGGCCGCACGGGACGCCACCCGCCTACTGCTGGACCGCGGCGCCCGCCGACCCGCGCTGCTCACCTCGCGCACAGGCCGACACAACCGCCGTGAAGCGGGCTACCGAACCGTGCTGCGTGAGGCCGGCATCGAGCCGCTGATCTTCACGGTCGACTTCCACACCCCCGACGCCGAGCGGGCCAGGCTGATCGACGGTCATCTGGATGCGGCCGCTGAGGACATCGACGCCGTCTTCGCCACCGACGACCTGTCCGCCGCGGCGGTGCTGGACTGGGCCGAGCGCCATGGGCGGCGCGTGCCGCAGGACTTCAAGGTGATCGGCTTCGATGGCACTGCCGCCGTTAGGCGCGCCCTGCCCGGCCTGGCCACGGTCCGTCAGCCCCTGACCGACATCGCACACACCGCCGTCGAGGTGCTGCTGGCCCAAATTCAGGCCCAGGCCAATAATGAGGATGCCGCTCCGGTGGACTTCCCCATCGAGTTGCCCGGCGAGCTGCTTCCCGGCAAGACGACGTAGCCGTCGCTTTCTCCCGCCACTTCCCCACGCCGCGGCGTGGGGGGGGGATGCGAAGGCCGGTGGCCGCCCCAGTTTCCCGGGGCGGCCACCGGCCTTCGCTTACACGACTCGGTAGGTCCTACACGCGCGGCTTAGGCGCCCACCGGCTCGGTGACGGGAGCGACGGCGTACAGCGCGTCGCCGCGCGCCACCGCGCCAGTGTGCTCGTCGATGACGCCGGCGAAAGCGGTCGCATTTGACACCACGATCGGAGTGACGGTCTGGTAGCCGGCAGCAGTCACACCGGCCCAGTCCACCTCAACCAGCGGCTGGCCGCGCAGCACCTTGTCACCGGCGGAGACCTTCGGGGTGAAGTGCTTTCCACCCAGCTCAACGGTGTCCATGCCGACGTGGATCAGCAGCTCGACGCCGCTGGCCGAGCGCAGGCCGTAGGCGTGACCGGTCGGGAAGGCCACGAGCACCTCGCCGTCGACCGGGGAGACCACCGGACCGGAGTCCGGCACCACCGCCAGGCCGGGGCCGAGCATGCCGGAGGCGAAGGTCTGGTCCTGCACCTCGGACAGCGGCACGGCGCGGCCCTGAATGGGCGAGGCGATGGTGAAGTCGGTGGCAGCCTCGGCCGGCAGCTCGACGGTCGCCGCGTGGGCCTTGGTGGCCTCGGCCTCGAGAGCGGCCTCGTCCACCTCGTCGTCAGCCGCGAAGGAGGCCTGGCCCTTGGGCGTGCGGCCGTAGATGAAGGCGGCCGCGAAGGCGATCGCAAAGGTGACCAGTTCCAGAATCACGTAAATCGGGATCTTTTCGGTGATGATCGAGACGAAGCCGACGAACCCGGCCGCGCCCAGCGCGGCGCCGCGCACGTTGAACAGGGCCACGCCGGCGCCGCCGATGGCGGCCGCACCCATACCGATGAAGAAGGGCCAGCGCAGCCGCAGGTTCACACCGAAGATGGCCGGCTCGGTAATGCCGAAGACGGCGGAGACACCACCGGCACCGGCAAGACCCTTCATCTTGGCGTCCTTCGTGAGCGCGAAGACCGCCAGCGCCACGGCGCCCTGGGCCACGTTGGCCATGGAGGCGATCGGGAAGATGAAGTCGCCGACGCCGCCGTTGACGGGCAGCAGCGGGATCTCAACGGCCGGGAAGGACTGGTGCAGACCGGTGACGACGATCGGCGAGTAGACCAGGCCGAAGAGGAAGCCGCCGACGGGGCCGAGCGTGTTGTAGGTCCAGTCCAGGCCCTCGGTGATCCAGATGGACAGCTGCCGGGTGATCGGGCCGACGATCACGAAGGTGAGGAAGCCAGTCACCAGCATCGTGATCAGGGGCGTCAGCAGGAAGTCCGCGGTGCCGGACAGGCGCTTGTGCAGCCACTTCTCAATGGTGGACAGGATCCACGCGACGCACAGCACCGGGATGACCATCGCCTGGTAGCCGATCTTGTCCACGGTCAGGCCGAACAGGCTCCAGGTGTCGGAGGCGCCCATGTACTCCCAGAAGGACTGGGCGGCGGCCTCGTCGGCCATGTTGTAGGCGGAAAGCAGCGAGGTGGAGACCATGGCCGCGCCCATGGCCGCGCCGAGGTAGACGTTGCCCCCGAAGCGCTTGGTGGCCGAGTAGCCGACCAGCACGGGCAGGAAGGCGAATGCCGCGGAGGAGATCATGTTGATCAGCTCGGCGTAGTCGGCCAACCAGGTGAAGCGCCCGACCAGGGAGTCGCCCTTGAAGAAGAGGTCGTTCGCGGTCAGTACGTTGTTGATCGCCATCATCAGACCGCCGGCGATCAGGGCGGGCAGGATCGGGACGAAGATGTCCGCGATCATCTTGATGAAGCGGGAGACGATGTTGCCGCTCTTGGCGGCCTCCTGCTTCGCCTCATCCTTGGACACTTCCTTGACGCCGGCCTTGACCATCTGCTCGAAGACGATGTCGACGTCTCCGGGACCGACGATGATCTGGAACATGCCACCGGCAACGAAAGTGCCCTTGAGATCAGGGTCCTTGTCCAGCGCCTTCTGGTCCACCTTGTCCATGTCATTCAGGACGAGGCGCAGGCGGGTCGCACAGTGTGCGGCCGCGTTGATGTTATCGACGCCACCGACGTACGTCAGGACGTCATTCGCCACGCGGGCGTGATCCATTGCCACCCGGGCTTCCTTTCTGTGGGAACTGATGACTCTGCATTGAGCTCGACGGAGGGTTCCGGTGCGCGGAGGTCGGTGACCGATCTCAGCGCGTAGACCTGTGTCAAACGTTGGTCAGGCTACCTGGCCTCCCCGGAGTCCGCAACTGTTCTCGCCATACAATTCACCGGTACAGCGCGGCTTGTGGACTCAAGGCAGACCCGGCCCGGCGTCAGTCATAGACGACGGCGCTACCCCCCTTCGGCACCAACCGGTCGTCGGCGATGAGGCCGGCGCCCGAGGCTCCTGGGGCTACGAAGCTGCGCAGGGTGAAGGCGATCTCCCCGTCGCCCACGAACACCTCTGTGAGGGAGCGATCGTGCAGGACCTCCAGCCGCGGCTGCGTCCCCGTCGGCAGGGTAACGGTGCGGATATCCCCGTGCTGGGTGTAGCGCGAGTGGGAACGGTCCACAACCAGCCGCGTCGAGTCGCCGTCCGAAACCAGTTCAACGGTCACGTAGCACGTTTCGTCGCCGATGCGCAGACCCCACCGCGCGGCGGCGGGATCAGCCTCCAGGCGCAGCCGCCACGAGCGGTGCCCCTCCAGCTCCCGGATGGCGGTGGTGGTCTCCAGCTGCTGTCCCACAACGCTCAGCGCGGGGGCGTCCTCGGGCAGCGCCACCGCCGGCTGCTGCAGCAGGCGCCCGCCGCGCAGGGTGAGCACGCGTGGCACGGTGAGAGCATGCACCCAGCCGCCGGTATCGATCGACGGCTGGTCGTCCTCGGAGGCGTTGCCGGCCCAACCCACCAGAGTGGCGGGACCGGGCTCGCCGGGGCGCCGGGCGAAGGCCTGGGGGGCGTAGAACTCGAAGCCGCGGTCGACCTCGGCGAAGGTGCCGTCGCACTCGCGCAGCTCTGTTCCCACCAGGCGGCCAACGGTGTAGACGCAGGGGAAGATGTTCTCGTAGCCCTCGGCTGCGGGCTCGATGCCCTGCGGGCACCAGATCAGCACGTCCCGCACCTGGCCGGTCAGCTCATCCGTCAGCCGCACCAGACCGGGGCACTCCCACATGTACCCGAAGCGGTCGAAGGCACCTCCGGCGTCGGGAAAGGTCAGCTCGCCCTCCAGCTGCCAGGAGAGCAGGTCGCTGGAGCGGTACAGCAGCGCGGCTCCGGTCAGGTCCTCGCGCTGCACACCCAGGAGCATGCGGAAGCTGCCCGGGGAGTCGGGATCGCGCCACACCTGGGGGTCGCGGAAGTGGGCCGTGTAGCCGGCAGGATGGTCGGGCAGCAGCGGGTTGTCCGGCCACTTGTCGAAGCGCTCCAGGTCTGGGCTGGTGACCAGGCACTGGCTGGCGGTGCGCTCGTCGGTGACGGGGTCCTTGAGGTTACCGGTGTAGAAGAACTGGTAGGGCGCCTCAGCGGGGGCCGCGTGCAGCTCATCGCCCTCCAGTACGACGGCGCCGCCGGAGTAGGCGCCGGAGCGGTCGTAGAAGGAGTCCGGGATGATTGCCGGGTCGTGGTGGGTCCAGTGGAGCAGGTCGCGGGAGGAGGCGTGTCCCCAGTACACCAGCTTGCGGTGTGGATGGAAGGGGCTGAACTGGTAGAAGGCGTGGTAGGTGCCGGAGTCGACCAGCAGGCCGTTGGGGTCGTTGAGCCGACCGATCGGCGGTGCCAGGTGCACCAAAGGGTAGTCGGGGTCGGCGAGTGCGTGCGAGCGGGTGATTGCCTCCAGGGCGGCCGCCCTCAGATCCTCGGTCATGCGGTGACCCTAACAGCCGCCGCCTGGGTGCAGGAGCCGATTGGGACGACGTCCCTCAAGGCCCGGTGGAAGTCAGTGGAAGTACGGGATCAGCAGCCACAGCCCGAACACGGCGATCCCCACCACGCAGGCGATGAAGAAGCCGGCAGCCACCTCGGCGGCGTGCAGGCCCTTGACCTCACCGGCCTGCCGCTTGATCCGAACGGCGGCGAGCATGCGCACCGCCGCGGAGGTCACCGCCAGGATGAAGGCCGCCCCGGCTACGGTGACGACTGTGACCAGGGCGAGCGAGGACCAGTCGATGCTCATACCAGCGCCCCTGTCCCCCGGTCGCCGGAGCCGGCTCCCACCAGCTCACGCTTGACCTGCTCCAGGCTCCTTGGGGGCCGCCCCAGCTCCGGGTCGGTCTGCTTGGCCACTACCACCTTGTCGGCGTCGTTGACGTTGGAGAAGTCCACCTTGTTGTGGTTGGCCTGGCGGATGATGAGCAGGGCGCTGAGCAGCAGCAGCACAATCACGGCGATGGTGCCGATGACCCCGCCCTTGACGGCGATGAAGGAGGTGACGGCGCCAACCACGGCGGCGCATGGCAGCGTAATGAGCCAGGCGGCGCCCATCTTGCCGAAGGTGCCCCAAGAGACCTTGGCGCCTCGGCCGATACCTGTGCCGAGGATCGATCCAGTGCAGATGTGCGTGGTGGACAGGGCGAAGCCGAGGTGGGAGGAGGCCAGGATGGCGACGGTGGACGTCGTCTCCGCGGCGAATCCCTGCTGCTGGTCGATGTGGACCAGGCCCTTGCCCATCGTCCGCATGATGCGCCACCCGCCGGAGTAGGTGCCCAGCCCGATGGCCGCGCCGGCGGCGAGTATGACCCACCAGTACGGTGCGGATCCCGCCTCCTGGTATCCGGCGGCGATGAGCACGAGAGTGATCACCCCCATGGTCTTCTGCCCGTCGGAGGTGCCATGGGCCAGGGCCACCATGGAGGCGGAAATGCGCTGGCCGTTGCGGAACATCTTGTCACCGAACTTGTCCGTGGGCCCGGTGATCCGGTAGCTGACCCAGGTGGCGAGAGCCGACGCCGCTGCGGCCACAGCCGGGGCGATCAGGGCGGGCAGCATGATCTTGGACAGGACGGTGCCCCAGTGCACTCCCTGAAATCCGGCGGCGACTACCACGGCGCCGATCAGCCCCCCGAAAAGCGCGTGGGAGGAGGAGGACGGCAGGCCCAGCAGCCAGGTGGCCAGGTTCCACAGGATCGCGCCGGCCAAGCCGGCGAACACCATTGCAGGCGCTGCCTGAATCAGCGAGTCGTCGAACATACCGTGGGAGATCGTCTTGGCCACCTCGGTGGACAGTGTGGCGCCCACCACGTTGAGGATGGCGGCTACCAGCACGGCGCGCCTGGGGGTGAAGGCGCCCGTGGCTACGGAGGTCGCCATGGCGTTGGACGAATCGTGGAAGCCGTTGGTGAAGTCGAAGATCAACGCTGTGACGATGACCACGACCACGATGAAAAGGGTTGTACTCATGCCATTTCCGGTCCGATACGTGGGCCTGCGCCCATGCCGGAGTCCTCCGAGCACTGCTTCGGCCCGGGCCGCGGTAACGCGACCCGCTGTCATTCTTACCCCCGGGGTAAGTGCGGCTGTAGCTCAGACGACTGGAATTCACCAACTGTTCACTCGGGGTGTGGCCTCGACGACGCCCGCCGAGCTCGTCCGGTGCGCCTGCTCACACCCGCGTCCGGGCCGGGCGCGAAGAGGCCCACACCTCACCGGCACCCCGTCGAGCCACCGGGCGCGCGACGGGCTTGAGCGATAGGGTCACTCCCATGGCAGCCCGAAGTGGTAGCAACAGTACGCGGCAGACCCGCAAGCGTCGGCGCGCTCCGTCCGCGCCCCTGGACCTCGGCATCGATCTCGGCACGACGCGCACCGTCGTGGCCCGCGCGGACCGGGGCAACTATCCCGTCATCGGCTTCACGGATACCGAGGGCGACATCCATGAGTTCTTCCCGTCGCTGACCGCGCTGACCGCCGACGGGCTGGTGCACGGCTTCGAGGCGCGTGCGGCCGCCCGCCGCGGTGCGCCGCTGCTGCGCAGCCTCAAACGAGTGCTGTCCTCCCCCACCGTGACCGCGCAGACACCGGTCCGAATCGGCGACGCCACCTTCACCGTCTTCGAGCTGCTGACCGACTACCTGGCCACCGTGCGCTCCCAGCTGCTGACGTCCTATGAGCTCGACGGGGCGGACCCGGCGGGCGAGGACGCCAATATCGTCGTCGCGGTGCCTGCCCACGCCTACGGCGCCCAGCGGTTGATCACGCTGGACGCCTTCCGCGAGGCCGGCTTCCACGTCACCGCCATGCTGAACGAGCCCAGCGCCGCCGGCTTCGAGTACACCCACCGCAAGTCGGCGACCGTTTCCTCCCGCCGCACCCGAGTGCTCGTCTACGACCTGGGCGGCGGCACCTTCGACACCTCGCTGGTGGACGTGCGCGGCCAGCTGCACGAGGTACTGGCCTCACGGGGTGCCGGCGACCTGGGCGGGGACGACCTGGACCTGCTGCTCGCACAGCTCTCGCTCCAATGCGGCGGCGTCGCCGAGGAGGAGCTGACTACGAGGGAGCTGGACGACCTGCTCGATCAGTGCCGCGACGCCAAGGAGGCGATGGCGCCGCAGACACGGCGGCTGGTCATCACCCTGCGGGGAAGGGATCTGGTGCTCCCGGCGGCCGACTTCTATGCGGCTGCGACTCCCCTGATTCAGCGCAGCCTGGACACCATGGCTCCGTTGATCGGCCGCCTGGACGATGGCGGGCCGGATCTGGCGGATATCGCCGGCATCTACCTGGTCGGCGGCGCCTCCGCCTTCCCGTTGGTCCCGCGGCTGCTGCGGGAGCGCTTCGGTAGGCGTGTGCACCGCTCCCCCTACCCGGGCGCCTCCACCGCAATCGGTCTGGCGATCGCCGCCGACCGCACGGCCACGGTGGCGCTGACCGACCGCCTCTCCCGCGGCTTCGGCGTGTTCCGAGAGGCCGATGGCGGCGCCCGCACCGTCTTCGACGCGCTCCTGACCCAGGAGTCGGTGCAGGAGCGGGCCGACGGCGCCAGCGGCACGGTCATCACCCGCCGCTACCCCGCGGTTCACAATGTCGGGCGTTACCGCTTCGTCGAGTGCGCCGGGGTGGACGAGGCCGGTGAGCCACGCGGACAGCTCGCCCCCTATGAGGACGTGCTGTTCCCCTTTGACCGCGGCCTGCGGGACGTCGACGAGCTCAAAACCGTGCCGGTGCACCGCCTCGGCGGAGGTCCGCTGATCGAGGAGCGCTACGACATCGACGGCGCCGGGCTCATTCACGTGACGCTGACGGACCTTTCGGACGGCTACTCCCGCACCTACGTGCTGGGGCGCCGCACCGCGTGACGCCTGACGGGTGCCGCCCGCCCCGAAACCCTGCGTGGGCCGGGCGGCACCCGTCAGGCCGTAGGCGCGTCTATGGCGGACTCGGGAGTACTCAGGAACTCAGCGCCCGGAGCACGGCTGCGACCCGACTCAGACCTGAGCCAGGTCCGAGGCCCGTGTCAGCGCCGCGGCCTCCTCCGCAGCGAGTTCCAGCGAGAGCGCATCGAGGATGGGGCCGAGCTGCGCATCCGTGCGGGCCGAGGCGAGCGGTGAGATGACACCCGGGCGGTCGCGCAGCCACGCCAGGGCGACCGCGGCGGGGGCGACCGCATGGGCGTCGGCGATCTGGCGCAGCAGGTCAACGACGGCGAAGCACTCCGGGCGCAGATAGTCCTTCACCCAGCCGCTGCGCGCCGAGGCGGAGTCGGTGCCGGGCAGGTACTTGCCGGTCAGGAAGCCGGAGGCCAGGGAGAAGTATGGGACCAGGCCCAGGTGATGGGCCGCCGCCACCTCCCCGCGATTCCCGGGGCCCTCGACGTCCTGGCGATGCAGCAGGTTGTAATGGGGCTGGAGCGCCACCGGAGGAGCGAAGTCGTTGGCGGCGGCAATGGCGCACCACTCCTCGATCCGGTCGGGCATGTAGTTCGACAGGCCCACGTAGCGGGTCTTGCCGGCGGCACGCACCGCCTCGAATGCCGCGACGGTCTCCTCCAGTGGGGTATCCGGATCATCGAAGTGGGCGTAGTAGAGGTCCACGTGATCGGTCTGCAGCCGGTCCAGGGACTCGTCGATGGCCGTGTGAATATTGTCGACCGCGAGGCCCCTGCGGTCGGGCTTGGTGGAGACCTTGGTGGCGATGACGACGTCGTCGCGCTGCCCGCGGGAGCGCAACCAGGAGCCGATGACGGCCTCGGACTCGCCGCCGACGTGTCCCTGGGCCCAGTGGGAGTAGCCGTCGGCGGTGTCGATGAAGTTGCCGCCGGCGTCCACGTAAGCATCCAGGATGCGGTGCGAAGCAGGCTCGTCCGCGGTCCAGCCGAAGACGTTACCGCCAAGCCCGATAGGGCTGACGGCCAGGTCGGAGCTGCCGAGTGTCCTGGTGGCTGCCATCGTCTGCCTCCCGGTCCCCTTACACCGCCTGCTGTCGGGCCGCCCGCCGCTTGGCCAGCTCGTCCTCGACGACGGGGACGTCGGCGGCGTGCTCGACCGGCAGCTCGGCGAGCGAGCCCTCGATCTCATGCCAGACCCGTCCGACGGCGATACCGAAAACACCCTGGCCGCCCTGTACCAGGTCGACCACCTCGTCCGCACTGGTGCACTCGTACACCGAGGCGCCGTCGCTCATCAGGGTGATGGAGGTCAGGTCCTCCACGCCGCGCTCATGCAGAGCGTTGACCGCCACGCGGATCTGCTGCAGCGAGACCCCGGTGTCGAGCAGCCGCTTGACGATCTTCAGCAGCAGGATGTCCCGGAAGGCGTACAGACGCTGGGAGCCGGAGCCCTTGGCGCTGCGGATGGAGGGCTCGACCAGCCCGGTACGCGCCCAGTAGTCCAGCTGCCGGTAGGTGATGCCGGCGGCCCGGCACGCCACGGGACCGCGGTAGCCGGTGTTGACGTCCAGCTGCGGCAGCGGGTCGCCGAAGAGCATCCCCTGCGTGTGCTGGGGTGCGGTTGCGTGAAGACTCGCTTCGTTGGCGCTCACTTGCCGGCTCCTGTCAACATCGGGGCATGCGCGGGGACGCACGCGCAGGCCGGTCCTCCCGGCCACGGACCCACGATAGAACCCGATGTGGGTTCACTCAATGACAGGCGCGCCGGGGAAGCAGGTTCGAGTTCAGGTTGAGGTTCACGGTGGCGCCCCCTCGTCCGGCGGGCTGGCGAGATGACGCCGATTAGGGGGCCAGCATCGCGAGTACGCTGTGACGCAATACACATCAACATTCCCATTAGTCACATTTGTACCGCGTGTCGCAGCGCTAGAGGGACGAGGCGTCTTCAGGGACGACGTCGTCCAGCGCCCGGCGCCACTGCCGCAGGCGGCGCTGCAGCGCCTCCTCCCCCAGGTCGATGCCGCGCAGCCGCAGCAACGCACTGGTGGCGAGAATGGGGACAGACAGGGCGCCGGCGAGGACGAGCCCATCGCTGGGCGTGCAGGGAACCGCCGTGGACAGAGCGGGCGTATCGGCGTCGAGTACGGCGGCGGCGCACATTCCCCCGTCAGCGTCGACGTCGAGTACCACGTGCAGCACGGTCGAGCCGAATGCCTCAACGCAGGCGGATAGGAAGGGCGCCCAGCTCGGGCCGCGAGACCAGTCGGGAGCGCTGAGCAGCAGGCCGTCCCTGGCGCCGACAGGAACGGCAAGCATGCCCGGGCCCCCGTCCTCCATCAGAACGGCGACCAGGCCCGAGTCCGGGGCGGTGGAACGCACTCCCATGAGCGTCATGGTCCGCACGCGGCATAATCTATGCGGCCGATGACCGTGCTGTCCCGAGAACCGCGCCACGAGTATGTTTTGCGACTCGGGCGGCGTTAGCGCTCAGCGCAGCGCCTCGACGGCGTGGTGCAGCAGGCTGGTGTGCAGGTCCGCCAGCACGCCGGCGAGTTCCGCGGCCGCATCCTCCCCCGCCGTCGCCGAACGGTTCCGCTTGTGCTGGGTGGCCAGCTCGATGGCATCGGCCTCGCGTTCGGCCGCGCTGCGCACGGCCCGCAGATTGCGCAGGGGCAGGCCCAGGCGTCCGGCCTTAAGCGCCAGCGAGACCATGGTCAGGGCGCGCGAGTCGAAGCGGCCATGCGCATCCGGCGTGATCACGCCGATCGTTACGAGCTCCTCGATCTGTTCCAGTGAAGCTCCCGAATGATGCACCAAGTCGGCGGCGTTGAAGGCGCCACTGACCGTGTGTCCGCCCGAGGCCACTACTCGGGCCACGGGCGCGGGCGCGTCCGGGGTGCCGTCCAGTTCCAGCAGGCGCTCCCGGATGACCGACAGGGGCAGGTACTCGTCCCGCTGCGCGGTGAGGGCGTAGCGCAGTCGCTCCACATCCGCGGTGGAGTAGCGCCGGTAGCCATTGCCGACCCGGTGCGGGGAGATTAGTCCCTCGGCCTCCAGGTAGCGGACCTTCGACACGGACAGGGCGGGGAACTCGCCCCTGAGGCTATCTACGACCTCACCGATCTTCATCACCGGCTCCCGGGAGACTCCTCGGGGCCAAGGGGCGAGCTGCTCGCCGCGCGCCGGCTCGCCCGCTGCGGCGCGTCGGGCGGCGGCGCCGGTCACTGGGCGGCCCGCTGGGGGGCGGGGTGATAGGTCATGCGGTATTTGCCGATCTGGACCTCGTCGCCCGCGCGCAGAGCCGCTTGCTCCACCCGCTGCCGGTTGACGTAGGTGCCGTTCAGGGAGCCCTGGTCGCGCACGGCGAAGCCGGCGCCGGGAAGCGCGGTGAACACCGCGTGCTTGCGGGAGACGGTGACGTCGTCGAGGAAGATGTCGGCACGCGGGTGCCGACCCACTGTGGTCTCGGCCGAGTCGAGCAGAAAACGGGCGCCGGTGGTAGGCCCCTGCTGCACCAGCAGGAGTGCGGTTCCCGGCGGCAGCGCCGCGATGGCGGCACGGTCCTGCGGGGAAATGGCCACCGACGGGACCTCTGGCTCCGCGGGGACACCGACGGCGCCAAAGGCCTGGGTCGAGGTGGGATCCGGTTCTATCGGCGTGCTCGACATCTGTTCCCCTCCGGTCGGGCGGCGCCCGTCGCACCGCTGTGGTCCCACCATACCGTTGCCGTGATGGGCCTCCGCAATGCGCGGGCTCGGAAAACCGCGAACTTCGCGGGCGCCGGATCTGCCGACGCTCAACTCCACTTCTCCTCGGCCCGGCCGGGCTCCGCCCACAGCACGTGGTAGACGCCGACGGGGTCGTCCACGCGGTGGTAGGTGTGTGAGCCGAAGAAGTCGCGCTGCCCCTGGATGAGGGCCGCGGGGAGGCGCCGTGCGCGCAGCTGGTCGACATAGGCCAGCGATGCGGCGAAGGCCGGTGCGGGCACACCCCCGAGGGCGGCGGCCGACACCACCTGCCGCCAGGCGGGCAGGGCCTCGTTCAGCGCACGGGAGAACACGGGCGCGGTCAGCAGGGTGGGCAGCTGCGGGTCCTCGCCGTAGGCGCGGGTGATGTCGTCCAGGAAGCGGGCGCGGATGATGCAGCCGGCGCGCCAGATCCGGGCCATGGCACCCAGGTCCACGTTCCATCCGCGCTGCGCGGAGGCAGTAGCGATCTCGTCGAAGCCCTGCGCGTAGGCGGCGATCTTGGAGCCGTACAGCGCCTGCCGCACGGCGTCGACGAAGGCGTCGCGCTCCGCGGCAGTGGCGAATCCGGGCCGGGTGGTTCCGGCGTTGATGCCCGCGGCGCGCACGGCGGCGCGCTGGGCAGTCGCGGACGAGGCGGCCCGGGCGAAGGTCGCCTCGGCGATGGCGGGCACCGCCACCCCGAGCTCCAGCGCCGTGCGGGTGGTCCAGGCACCGGTGCCCTTCTGACCTGCGGCATCGACGATCACGTCGACGAAGGGCTCGCCGGTGGCGGGGTCGATGCGGTCGAGTACCTCCGCGGTGATGTCGATGAGGTAGGAGTCCAGCTCGGAGCGCTTCCAGTCGCGGAAGACATCGGCGATCTCGGGCACGCTCATTCCGGCAACGCGCCGCAGAAGGTCATAGGCCTCGGCAATCAGCTGCATGTCCGCGTACTCGATGCCGTTGTGCACCATCTTCACGAAGTGCCCCGCCCCGCCGGGACCCACATGGGTGCAGCAGGGCACGCCGTCGACATGGGCGGAGATGGACTCCAGCAGGGGGCCGAGTCGCGCGTAGGAGGCCTCGGTGCCGCCCGGCATGATCGACGGGCCGAGCAGCGCCCCCTCCTCGCCGCCGGAAACGCCCATGCCGACGAAGTGAATGCCCTGCTCGCGCAGGGAAGCCTCGCGGCGCTCGGTGTCCGCGTAGTAGGTGTTGCCGGCGTCGACAATGATGTCACCGGGCTCGAGCAGTGGGCTCAGCTGCTCGATCACCGCCTCCGTGCCCGCGCCGGCCTGCACCATGATGATCACTGCGCGCGGGCGCCGCAGGGAGGCCACGAAGTGCGCCGGATCAGCGGCGGGTACGAAGTCCCCCTCGCCGCCGTGCAGATCGATGAGCCTCTCGGTGCGCGCCGGCGTGCGGTTGAACACGGCCACCGAGTGGCCGTGACGCGCCAGATTGCGGGCCAGGTTGGCACCCATCACCCCCAGGCCGTACACCCCGATGTCCGCGGAGGCGGCTGCCGGAACGAAGTCGCCGGCTGAACGCTCAGAGCTCATAGAAGACCCTTCCTGCCCAGCGAATGCGGGCTGCTTGTGCGCGGGTGCGTGCGAGGAGGCGTCGACGGGCGCAGGTCGACGGTGTCGCCGACACGATCGCGCGCAACCGCTCGCCGAACGCCGGGCGCCCGAGTGGGTCTCCCCTTCCAACCGGCCCCGACAGTACCCCGAAACACCGCCTCACACACCGGGCAGTCACTCAGGCGCACCGCCTACAGTGGGCACTGGTGGCGGCCCGCGGCGGCACGGCGACCGTTCGGCCCCGTACACGCCCGCCGGCAGTCTCGGCCCCACCCGTCAACGGACTACAGGAAGGCCGCAACACACTCGTGCAAGTCTCCGAAAGCCCCCGTACGCCCCCGCCCGCGGGCACCGCTCCCGCCGCTGCGAGCCGGCCGGTGACGGGCAACCCGCTGCTAGACCCGCGGGACCTGCGCCTGCCCCGGATCGCCGAGCCGTGCGTGCTCGTCATGTTCGGTATCACCGGCGACCTGGCCCGCCGCAAGCTCCTGCCGGCCATCTACGACCTGGCCAACCGCGGTCTGCTCTCCCCCAGCTTCTCGCTGGTGGGCGTGGGCAGACGTCCCTGGTCCGACGATGACATGCGCGGCTACGTCGCCGAGGCGGTCAGAGGCGGTGCCCGCACCCGGTGGCGGCAGGCCATCTGGGATCAGCTGGCGGCCGGCATGCGCTTCGTGGAACTGGCCTCCTTCGAGGACGACGACGCCTACGACCGCCTCACCCGCACCGTCGCCGACCTGGACGCCACGCGTGGTACCGCCGGCAACCGCGCCTTCTACCTCTCGGTCCCTCCATCCTGGTTCGCCACCGTCACCGAGCACGTGGCCGCCTCCGGGCTGGTGGACGAGGTACCGGGCTCGTGGCGCCGGGTCATAATCGAGAAGCCCTTCGGCCACGACCGGGCCAGCGCCCGCGAGCTGGACGCGATGGTCTCTCGGATTGTGCGGGGCGATGACGTCTTCCGCGTCGACCACTACCTGGGCAAGGAGACGGTGCAGAACATCCTGGCGCTGCGCTTCGCCAACACCATCTTCGAGCCGTTGTGGAACCAGCGCTACGTGGACCACGTGCAGATCACCATGGCCGAGGACATCGGCATCGGCACCCGCGCCGGGTACTACGACACCATCGGCTCGGCCCGAGACATCATCCAGAACCACCTGCTGCAGCTGCTTGCCCTCACCGCCATGGAGGAGCCCACCAGCATGCGCGCCTCCGCCGTGCGTGCGGAGAAGGAGAAGGTGCTGGCCGCGGTCAGGCTGGAGCGCTCCGGAATCCTCGATCTGGACGCCACCACCGCCCGCGGCCGCTACGAGGCCGGCTTCCAGGGGGGTGTGCCCGTGCGCGGCTACCTGGAGGAGGACGGCGTGGCCGCCGACTCCGGCACGGAGACCTTCGCCGCGATACGCCTGGAGATCGCCAACCGCCGTTGGGCGGGCGTCCCCTTCTACCTGCGCACCGGCAAGCGGCTCGCGCGCCGCGTGACCGAGGTGGCGGTGGTGTTCAAGCGCCCACCGTTCCTGCCCTTCGCCGACGCGGCCACGGCCGGCGTGGGTGCCAACACGATCGTGCTGCGCATCCAGCCCGACGAGGGCATCACCATGCGCATGGCCTCGAAGGTTCCCGGCACGCAGATGGAACTGCGCGACGTCACCATGAACTTCGGCTACGGCGCCTCCTTCAACGAGGAGTCTCCCGAGGCCTACGAGCGGCTCATCCTGGACGCGCTCCTCGGCGACGCCCCGCTGTTCCCCCACCAGCGGGAGGTCGACCTGTCCTGGCGGATCCTCGATCCGGTGATCGAGCACTGGGCCGCGAACGGCGTCCCGGAGGGGTACCGGCCGGGTTCCTGGGGACCGCCGTCGGCACACGACCTGCTCGCCCGTGACGGCCGCTCATGGAGGCGCTCATGATCATCAACCTCACCGAGACCACCACCGATCAGATCGTCTCCGCACTGCTGGCGGAAGGCGTCTCCAGCGGCTCACGGGTACTCACCCTCGTCATAGACACCGACCGCGACGGCCTGGAGGCGGCCCTGGTCGCCGCGCACGGGGCCAGCCGCGACCATCCCTGCCGGGTGGTGGCCGTGGTCGCTCCGGCGCCGGACGGTGCTCATGCCGCCGACGAGGACCGCCGGCACCACGGCAGTCGGCCCGACGGCGCCGGGCACCTCGATGCCCAGATCCGTCTCGGCCACGACGCCGGCGCCGGGGAGACCCTGGTCCTGCTTCCCGAGGGGGAGGCGGCCCGCCACGCGGACACTCTGGTGGTTCCCTTCCTCCTGCCGGACGTGCCCGTGGTCGCCTGGTGGCCGGACGCCCCGCCCGCGCGGCCCGCCACCAGTCCGCTCGGAGCGCTGGCGACCGCCCGCATCACGAACACGCCCTCGCAGCCAGACCCGTCGGCGGCGCTGGCGGCCCTGGCGCCGGAGTACACGCGCGGCGACATTGATCTGGCCTGGACACGCATCACCCTGTGGCGGGCGATGGTCGCCTCCACGCTGGACTCGTTGGTGCGCACCGGCACGGTGCACGGGATCGTCGTCGCCGGCGAGCCGCGAAACGCCTCCGTCTCCCTGATGATCCGGTGGCTGCAGCTGCGCCTGGGAGTCCCGGTGGAGCGCGAGGACGCGCCGGGCATCCCCGGCATTGCCACCATCACCGTGCGCACCGACACCGGCGAGCTGGTCATCAGCCGCAAGGACCATGAGCGGGTAATGATCACCCGGCCCGGCTCGGCCCGCCCGCAAGTGGTCACCATGGCCCGCCGCGAGCCCGTGGCCACCATGAGGGAGGAGCTGCGCCGGCTCGCCCCGGACCTCGTCTACGAGGAGGTTCTGGCCACGTTCGTCGCCGACGCCGAGCCTGTCGCCGCACCGCCCACCCACACCGTTGCGAAGTTAGGAGATCACCAATGACCGCCGTAGACGCCGGCTCCGTCAACGCTGCCGCCGCCGCTCTTCCCGCCCCGACCGCCGTCGTCCATGACACCCTGGCCGAGGCCGCTGCCGTCGCCGCCGCGCAGACTGCCCGGCTGCTGGCCGACGCCGTCGCGGATCGCGGGGCCGCCCACCTGTCCCTGACGGGCGGGTCCGGTGGTGAGGCGCTCGCTGCGGCGCTGCCCGGCGCCCTCGCCGCTGCGGGGCTCATCCCCGGAGCGGGTCTGGACCGGCTGCACCTGTGGGAGGGGGACGAGCGCTTCGTCGCCGCCGACGACGCCGACCGCAACGACCTGCTGGCCGCCGGGCTGGTGTCGGCGGGCGTACCCGAGGCGAATGTGCACCGGTTGCGCGGGCCCGAGCAGATCGAGTCCGTGGACGCCTCCGCCGCGGCGCTGGCCGAGGAGCTGCGCGAGCACGGCCCCGCAGACGGGCGCTTCGATGTCATTCACCTGGGGCTCGGCCCGGACGCACACGTGTGCTCGCTGTTTCCCGCTCACCCGGCCGCGCCCACCACCGGGACGGATGTCATCGCCGTGCACGACTCCCCCAAGCCGCCGCCCGAGCGGGTCTCCTTCAGCTTCGACGTTCTGCACCGGGCGCGCCACGTAATGGTGGTGGCCGGCGGGGCAGGCAAGGCCACAGCGGTCGCCATGGGCCTGGGCGCCCCCGACGTCGTGGCCGCCCCCGCCTCCTGCGCCCGCGGTGAGGTCACCGTCTGGCACCTGGACCGCGCGGCCGCCGCCGGGATGCCCTCCTGCGCCGGCGCGCGGCGAGTCGGCTCGGCCTGCCGGCGTCCACAGTCGCCGCCGCCGACAGGCGTTACGGCGACGCCTGTGGATTAGGCGACCGCTCCCCTAGTCAGGCGCGCAACCGCCGGGTACGGTATTTGTATGAGAATCCAACCAATTGGTTCGTCCGACCTGACCGCCTCCAACGTCATTCTCGGCCTGATGCGCATCAAGGACCTGAGCGACGCGCAGATCCGCACCCTGGTGTCCACCGCCCGCGAGGCCGGCGTCACCATGTTCGACCACGCCGACATCTACGGGCGCGACCACGCCTGCGAGGAACGCTTCGGCGCTGCCTTGAACTGGTCTGCCGCCGAGCGCGAGCAGGTGGTGCTGCAGACCAAGTGCGGTATCCGCTGGGGCTGGTTCGACTTCTCCACCGAGCACATCCTGCGTTCCGTCGACGCCTCGCTCGCGGCCCTGCGCACCGACTACCTGGACGTGCTGCTGCTGCACCGCCCCGATGCGCTGGTCGAGCCCGAGGAGGTCGCCGCCGCCTTCGACTCCCTGGCCGCCTCCGGGAAGGTGCGTCACTTCGGCGTCTCCAACCACACTCGTGGCCAGCTCGAGTTGCTGCGCGCCACGGTCGACCAGCCGCTGATCGCCAACCAGCTGCAACTGTCCCTCACCCACGCCGACATGATCGCCGAGGGGGTCGCGCTGAACATGCGCCATGACCAGTCCGTGGTACGTACCGACGGCATTCTCGACTACTGCCGCCTGACGAGCACCACCATTCAGGCCTGGTCCCCCTTCCAGTCCGGTGACGGCTCCGGCCCGTACCTGGGTAACCGGGAGCGCTACGCCGAGCTCAACGATGTTGTCGACCGGCTCGCCGCCGAGTACGGCGTGGCCCCGGAGGCCATCGCCACCGCTTGGATCACCCGCCACCCGGCGCACATGCAGGTGGTGCTGGGAACCACCCGGCCCGAGCGGGTGACGGCCGCCGCCGCGGGCTCCGAGCTGCCGCTGACGCGTGAGCAGTGGTACGAGGTCTTCCGCGCCGCCGGGTACATCGTTCCCTGAGGCCGGCGCGGCGGGCTTGTCATGTCGCGCTCATCACCTCGGGGCGCCCTACGCCTGCCGACCGCCTGCGCGCTTTCCGCCCTGCTCGCCCTGCTGCCAGCAGCCGCCGCGCCGGTGGCGCAGGCGGGCACGGCGGGGGCTGCGCATGTGGTGGGTGCGACGGAGGTGCCCTGGCATGAGCGCGGGCAGCTGGTACTGGGCGCCGCAGACGCGCTCGATGCGCTCAATGCGCTTCCGGAGGACTCCCCCGCCACCGTCTCCTGGGGCGAGGGCGGTTCGCGCACCGGCTGGTTCGGCCAGGCCTGGACCGACGTGGACGGGGACGGCTGCGACACGCGCAACGAGATTCTGGCACGAGACCTGACCGACACGGACTTCTCGCGCGAGGACGGTGTCCAGGACGCCGCTGCCGGACGTGGCCAGGGGGCGGCCGTCTGCCCCGACGCCACCGTCTGGTCAGGCACCCTGCACGACCCCTACACCGGGGCCACGGTCCACTTCCGGCGCGGGCAGGACACCTCCGACGCCGTTCAGATCGACCATGTCGTCCCCCTGAACTACTTGTACGCGCACGGCGCCTGGGCGTGGGAGGAGCGCAAGCGCCTGCTGGTGGCCAACGACCCGCTGAACCTGCTGGCCGTGGACGGGCGGGCGAACCAGGACAAGTCCAACTGCGGACCGGCCACCTGCCCGGCCGGATCCACGGAGACGGGCACCTGGACCACCGCCACCGGACCGGGCTGGTGGCCACCGGACTCCGGCTATCGGTGCGAGTACGCCCGCCGCTTCGTCAGCGTCGCGGCGGCCTACGAGCTCGGCCTGCCCGACGCCGACGCGGCCGCCTTGCGCACGGTGCTGGCCGACTGCGCCGCCGGCGGCGACGGCGCCCTGTCGGTCGGTGCGCGGATTCGCAGCGTGGGCGGCCGGGTGACCTGCACGCTCGCGGACAACCGCGCCTATGCGCTGCTGTGCGCGGTCGGCGCCCTGCTGCTGGGGACGGGGCTGATGGTGCGCGGGCACTCGCTCCTGCGCGCGACGGCGGGGCGCGCGCACCGTGGCCGAACACGGAGGTCCCGGCGGCGGCCGTGAGTGCGGATCGTTAGGATGAGGTGCGTGAGCAGAACACAGGCGGGGGCGCAGGGCGGGCCGGCACCGCAGCGGGACCGGAGCGGAGCCGATGACCCGGCGTCGGCCCGCGTGGATGTGTGGCTGTGGAGCGTGCGCCAGGTCAAGTCCCGCTCGGCCGCGACCGCCGCCTGCCGCGCCGGGCACGTGCGCATCAACGGCGAGACCGCCAAGCCGTCTCAGCATGTCAAGGTGGGCGACGAGATCCGCTACCGCGTCCAGGGATTCGACCGGCTCCTGCGGGTGCAGCGCATCCTGGTAAAGCGGGTCGGCGCTCCAATCGCCCGCACTGCCTACGTCGACTTCTCCCCGCCGCGGCCCACGCCCTTGGACGCACCCGCGGCGATCATCCGGGATCGCGGCGCCGGCCGCCCCACGAAGAAGGAGCGCCGCCAGCTCGACGCCCTGCGCGCAACAACCGGCCCCGCCGTCGACATCGAGCACATCCTCGACCAGGACTGAACAGGAGAGCCCATGTCCCCCTCCACCCGTGCCACCCTCGGCGCCGCCGCCATCGCCGCTCTCAGCGCCGTGGGCGCACTGGCGGTGCGGCGCCGTGAGCTCGGCCCGGGGCTGGAGCGGGTGGCGCACGAGCTGCGGGCACCACTGCTGGTCATCGGCCGCGGGCCGACCGGCGACCCCGAGGACCTGCCCGCCGACTTCTCCTCGCTGCTGTCCAGTCGACTGCCGACCCGAGTGTTCCCGCCCCGCCTGGGCCGGCGCGCCGTCGCCTCCTGGCAGGGCCGGGAGGTGCCCGTCTGGGTCTATCAGACCGCTGGTCGCCGGCAGACTCCGCCCACCGGTGCACTGGTGTGGCTCCACGGCGGCGGCTACGTGGGCGGCAGCCCGGCGCAGGACCACCTGCTGTGCTCCCGCATCGCCCGAGAGCTCGGCATCCTGGTGGTCTCGGTCGACTACCGGCTGGCTCCCGCCCACCCCTACCCCGCCGCCCTGGACGACGCCGACGCGGCCCTGCGCTGGTTGGTGCAGCAGGCGGGCGACCTGGGGGTGGATCCCGCACGGATCGCCGTCGGCGGCGCCAGTGCCGGCGGCGGACTCGCCGCCGCCCTGGCCGGCAGAGCCCTGGACGAGGGGCTGCGGCCGGCCTTCCAGCTCCTGGTCTACCCGATGCTGGACGACCGCACCGGCGCCGGCGGCGTGGAGATCCCCGGGCGCGGGGAGTTCGTGTGGACCGCACGCCGCAATGCCGAGAGCTGGGGCGCCTACCTCGGCCGTCCGGCACGGGAGCAACCGGACTCCGCTCCGGCCGAGGCGGCCCCGGCCGCCGCGCCCTGGGCGGTGCCCGCCCGCAGGGCGGACCTGCGCGGCCTGCCGGACGCCTGGATCGGCGTCGGCGATCTCGACCTGTTCCTGGACGAGGATCGCGCTTATGCCGAACGCTTGCGCGCAGCCGGGGTGCGGGTACAGCTGCGCGTGGAGCCGGGCATGTATCACGCTGCCGATTACTGCACCTGGTCGGGGGCCATGCGGGACTTCCGTGATGAGGCGATCACCGCCTTGGGCCGGGCGCTGGCCGCGCAGCGCTGACGGCTCCCGCCGCTCCGCGGGCCACCCTCAGCCCATCCGTTCCAGCAGGGCGTCGATGGTGCGCAGCACCCCGGATTCGGTGTTGGCCGGCGCATGCCAGCGGGCGACCGCCTGGATCCCCGGATGGGCGTTGGCCATGGCGAAGGACAGCTCGGCATGGTCGTACATGTCCAAGTCGTTGAGGTAGTCGCCGAAGACCGCCGTCTGCGCGGGCGAGACACCGAGGCGCGCCTGCAGCGCGGCCAGCGCGCGTCCCTTGGAGGCGCTGGTGGGCATGAGGTCGGTCCAGTGCTCGCCGGAGACGACGGCCTGCACCTCGGGCACGGCGGCCTTGAGCGCCTGCGAACTGCCCGCCTCGACGTCGTCGAAGTCGTAGACGGCGACCTTGAGCGTACGGTCCAGCGGCACCGCCAGCAGGTCGTCGACCACCTCGAGCTCCCGGTAGTAGCGGGAGACCTCCTCCAGGAAGGGCGGGTCCTGCCGGTCGATGTAGGCGCAGTCCACGCCGGCGAGGACGGCGCCGACGTCATAGCCGTCGATGCGCAGGTCGCGGGTGGTGTCGACGGCCGCGATCGTCGCGTCCACGGTGATGGTCTCGCAGTGGATGACCTCCTCGCCCTGCACCACCAGGGTGCCGTTCTCGGCGATGATCGGCGAGTGCGCGATCGACTCGCCCAGCACGGTGCGCAGGTTGGCCAGCTGCCGCCCCGAGGCCGGGGCGAACAGCACCCCGTGCGCAGTCATGCGGGCGACAACGTCGGCGAAGTCGGCCGGCAGGAGGCCGTCGCCGTCGAGCAGCGTTCCGTCCATGTCGGAGACGACCAGTCGCAGGTCGACGGGTGGGTGCGGCAGCGGGGTGTCGGCGTCGGGGCCGGGTGCGGTGGAGGGCTTCACGGAGGCGATTGTTCCAGACCCGGCGCAATGGTCAGTAGCCTGGGGCCGGTCAGATGGTGCGTTTGACAATGCCGTCTACGACGGCGTCGATCGCCTCGATCAGCCGCAGGCCGATTACGTCCACGCGCCTGAGCAGTTCGCGCCGGGCCAGCGCCTCCATGCTCAGCTCGCCCAGGAACAGCTGCCGGAGGCCGTCCTCGTACTGCTCCCGTACCCGCCTGCCCTCCGTGCGGGCCGCTGCACACCTCTCCCGGCTGATGCGGCCGGATGCGGCATCCATGGCACCGAGCAACCGGTTCAGGCCACGGCGCACGTGCTCAAGGCCGGCCCGGGAGTGCGCGTCGGGCTGCACCTGCCAGGCGCGAGTCTCCCTGACGAAGTCACGGGTGTTGGTGAGCACCTCGTCCAGGGATCGGGAGAACCGGAACATGTCCTCACGGTCGAGCGGCGTCACCACGCGGGTCGACAGCAGGTGCACGAACTGCAGGCGGGTGGCGTCTCCCTTGTGCTCAACCTGCTCGATGCGCTCGACCAGCGCGTCCAGATCGGCGTCCGGCTCGCATGCGCGCAGGGCGAGCTCCACGCCCTCAATGGCGAGGCCCGCCTGTGCGGACAAGGTGCCGACCAGGGTCTGTCGCCGAGTTCTCCGCAGCCCCCGCGACCACGCCCGCATTCGCTTCATCGCAAACCCGCCCCCCATACCGTCTTGTGCCCGATTGTGCACGCCGCACCGCGTCGCGCTCAATCGCCGAGCAGCATTGACACGCCACTGCCGCACAATAGGGACACCGGCAGCGTCCACGCCCAGGCGGCGGCGATGCGGCCGACCGCGTTCCACCGCAGTCGTCGCCATTGGACGCCGGGCACGCTCCCCATGAGGGCTCCCACAGTGGCCTGAGTCATGGACACGGGCGCGCCGGCCACGGAACCCACCGTAGCTGCCAGGGAGGTGGCCAGCAGGACGTTGGCGACCTGATACGGCTTCGGGGGAAACACCCCGCCGCGCCAGGCGCGCCCCGCGGACCGCAGCCCCGCCCAGGTTCCGGCGGCGAAGGCCAGCCCAGAGCCGAGCGCTACGACGCACCGCAGCGCGACGACGCCCTCCGGGCCGCCCAGGGAGCCTGCGAACGCCGTCGTCCAGACCACGAACAGCTTCTGACCGTCATTGCAGGCGTAGGCGGCACAGACGCAGATGAATCCCCCGCTGCGGGCGCATCCGACCCAGCGGTCGGCGTGTGGCAGCCGGATCCTCTCCAGCACCGCCAGCAGGGCGCGGGCGCACAATCCCGCCAGCAGGGGTGCGAGGGCGGCGAGCACCAGCACCCGGATGACGAGCGGCCAGTCGGCGTCTCCGCCCGCCAGGCGCGTGCCGGTGGCGGCACCGACCAGCGCGAGCGTCACCGACGTGGGCACGCGCACCACCGCCGCGGCCGCGAGCGTCACTATCGCCGCCAGCAGCACCACCCCGAGCTCGCGGGCACCGCCCCCGCCCAGGAGCTGGCGGTAGGTGTCGGCCACGGGCGTTATCCCGACGAGCGGGACGGTTACCGTGGCCGCCGTGAGGAGGGCGATCAGACGCCAGGGACGCTTCCGGGTGGCCCCGATGCTGAGGGAGCACAGGGGCGCCCCGTCATTTCTGCCGACGACGGCGGTGAAGGCCAGGACCAGCGCGGCGGTGAGGAGCATGGGGCAGGTTCCTCAGGCGCACAGCGCGACGATCCACCGACCCGGGGCCTCCAGCCGGAACGGCCCCCGGCTGTACGGAGCGTGCACCACCTGCCTGTCCTCGTCGATAACCAGACGGGTCCCCGTCCGGTCGACCAGCACTGTTCCCACCGCGTCAACCGCCATGAGCTCATCATGCCCGTAGTTCGCAACGCCGCCGAGCCGCACCAGCGCAGGCGCGTCGGTGAGGGCGGGGCGGGCCTCGTCGGGGCTGATCAGCCGTGCCGTCCCGGTGACCGTGGTGCGTCCCGCCGCCATGGCGTCGATCAAAGCCGCGGCCGTGCACTCCTCCGCGGCGATCCAGGTAGTCGGCATCCCCGGTCGCAATGGGGTGGAACGACCATGAAAATCGCTGCCGCCGATGATGATCTGGCTGCATCCGCACGCCGCCGCCCAGGCCAGAGGCCCCGTTCCGCTGGGATTGCGGTAGGCGGAGCCGTGGAAGAGCTCCGCGCCGGCGTTGCCCGGCAGCAGGGGATGCAGCCATGCGCAGTCGCCATCAACCGGGTGGTTGATCGAGATGAAGCCGCCACGCCGTTCGGTCTCCCGCCTCCAGAACTCGACCTCCCGACGGAAGTCGATGACACCGATCGAGCCCCAGGCATTGGCGTGCCCACGGTGGGTGGTGATCTCCTGCCCCGGAATCAAGGTGATGCCGTGGCGCTGACCCACGGCGCCGAGGTGCTCGTGATGGCTCACAGTGTTGTGGTCGGTGCAGCCCAGATAGTCCAATCCCGACCTGACTGCCTCATTGGCGAGTTCCCACAAGGACAGCTCCCCGTCGGAGTGAAGGCTGTGACTGTGCGGATCACCGGCGTACCAGGTCATGCCCGGCGGGGCGGGCAGGCCGCGATCGGAGCCGCGCAGGACTCGTCGTACGGGTGCTTCACGAGGGCCGTGGAATGGGCGGGCGTTCGCCGGAGATGCCACGGTGACGGACACGTCAACACCGTCGGCGGGAAGTTGATGCAGCCCCAGCAGAACCGCCCAGGCGCCGGCCTCCAGACCCGGCAGGTATCCGGGAGTGGCGTCGTCCTGCTCGATGACGTAATTGGTCCGGGCTGCTCCCGACCAGCCCCGCAGGCCGTCGGGACCCAACAGGCCCAGGTCGATCACCGCGTCCGCCGCGTTGTCGTGCACGTCCAGGGTGACCTCGACAGAACCGGGATGCGGCGGCAGGGTGAAGGGGATCTGCAGATAACGGTTCGCAGCCTGGTCGGCCAGGGTTGGATGCAGAGTCGCATGCTCAAGCAGCGTCATGACTCCGTCTCCTGCTGCGCTGCATCCGTGCAGCCATGCGACTGCACGTCCTCGCTGGGGCCGCCCGAACGTCGTCGCAGCGTGAGGATGGCTGCCGCGGGAACATCCAGGTCCCACAGCGAGACGGCCTCCTGTGTCACCGTCCCGGTCAGGTCGGTCCTGTCCCACTCCCCCGCGGCGCGTACTCGCAGCGGTTCGGGGTGGCGGTGATAGTTCACGAAACGCGCCTCAAGCACGCCATCGTCCAGACGACGAAGAGACTCCAGCGCCACGCGCCCGTGCGTGCTCAGGGGCGACGCAATGCTCGCTGCGGTGGCGAGCCTGTCCGTGCCGACAAGGCAAACGGGATCGAAGCGGAACTGATCCGCATGACGGATGAGGTCGGAGTCGTCCCAGTCAGGGCATGACAGGTCGATGGCGAAGTCGGTGGTCACGACCGTCCCCAGATACTGGGCGTCGGGCACCGCGACTTCCGCGCCCGCTGGCTCATCGCGCAGCGGGTGGAGGTTGACGCTCATGAGCCCGACAGCACGCAGAAGGGTCAGGGCGATCTCGTCGGGACGGCCTGAGGCCGCCCCCTCTTCGTCGGCGAAAGTGAGTATCTCGTACTCCATGGTCCGGTCGGTGAGGACGGCGACTCCACCGGCGTGGACGAAGCGCGCGGCCGGGTAGGTCGGCAGGGGGTACTCGCCCCAGCCGCCTTCGCCGGCACGGCCGCGCCAGGTGACGCCGTACTGTCCTGCGGCGGCGGCTCCCTCTACCGCCCGCCGACGGATGGGAACGTGAATACGGAGACGGTGATTGCCCGCCGCATTCACCAGGCTGGTGCGCACGCGCACGAACCGCTCGCCCTGACGTAGTTCCAGTCGCGTGTCGATGCCCTGGTCGCAGGCCTGTGGGCTGCGTGACCGGCCGTCCGCCCCCAGCCCAACCGGGATGCGGTACACGCGGTGAATCCGGATCCTTCCTCGCAGGGGACCGTGCTCCTCAACCAGTACCTCTGTGCTGACGGGCTGCCTGACCGTGCCGGATGGAACGGGCCCATAGTTGTAAGAGTCACCCCGGTCGCCCTCGTCGACAATGGCGAGGGCGCGGTCAATGGCGCTTCCACTGGGCAGATCCGTGACTCGGACCAACCCGTCATCATCAATATCGACGCGTATGAGGCCGTTCGTCATGCTGCGTTCCGAGGCCCTTACGGGATGTTCTACGTCGCCGTCCCCGAGCAGGGCGACGCTCATGCCCGCCGCGCGGCCTGCCAGCAGCACTCTGCACGACGGTGAGGTCCGGGTGACCACGTGCCAAGTAGCATCCGGGTCTGCTCCCTCCAGACGGCAGTGGAGCTCCCGGGAGAACGCGTCAGGGTCGAAGGCGCCGGTGTCATGGCGGGAGGTCTCAAGGACGAGCTCGTCCTCCCGCGGAAAGTGGTAGCCGCATATGGTGCGGCCGAAGAGCTCTCGGCCGTGAATCCGTCGCAGCAGGCGGGGCATATCGACGGCGTGAATCCGCTCGTCGCCGATGACCGTGGGAAGCGCCTCTATGAGCTGCGCCCCCTCGGGGATAGCGTCGGCCTCGACGTCCAGCACCGTCTCCCCATGCAGCACTCGCTCCCAACCGGATTGGTTGAAGGCGGCCGCCGCTCCTGCCGGCGTACGGCCGGCCAGCTGCGACAGGGCCGTGTCGATGGCCCCACGAGCCGTATGCGAGGCTACTCGCAGACGATTCAGCACCTCCGCCGCCGTATCGTCGCAACCACAGCCGGTGGCCGAATCGTGGGCTGATGACTCCACAACGAGTCTCCAGCCCCGTTCACACAGCATCCGGAGGGAGGGGCCGCCCGTCGCGGCGTCGAGCCGCTCCGCCGTGGTGAGGTCACGCTCCGCACGCGCCATGGCGGCCTTGAGCTCGGTCCTGACCGACAGCACGCCGGGCAGGATGTTGCCGCGAACGTGTGCACGCAGCTCACCGACCACCACCGGCAACTCACGCAGATGTGCGGCATCGTGTGGGCGCGAGGCGACCACCTCACCGAGAGTCGCCAGGGTCAGGCGGGCGTCCGGGCAGCGTGCGTTATGGCCGCGCACCAGACCGAGTAGATCCGCCCGCGGAGTCATGTGATCGGTTCCGAACATGGCCATCGGCGGAGATCCGCGGAAACGGGCGGAGTGGACCCGCAGATACTCCGCCACGAGCCGGTCGAGTTCCTTCTCCGGCTCGAAAAGCTTCAGCGCCGATCCGTAGCCGTCCCACAGGTACTCGACGCGCACCTCCGAGCCGTCCAGTGCTCTCCACCGGAATGCATCGGTGTCCACCGCAGCCGGAACCCCTCGCCACAGAGCGGCGTCAACCATGCCGAATCCCTTGAGCAACTGCGGCATTTGGGCGGCGTGGCCGAACATGTCGGGAAGGTAGCCGACCCGCATCACCCCGCCGACGGCCTGGGCGGTATGAATACCCTGCTCGAGGTTGCGCACCATGGTTTCGCCGTCGCAGCAGAACTCATCCATCAGGATCGCGAACGGTCCCACCGCCAGTTGTCCGCGGGCAACAGCGGCACACAGCCTCTCCGTGTTCTCCGGGCGGATGGCAAGATAGTCGTCGATCATGGCCGTCTGGCCATCCAGGGTGAAACGGTACTCGCCGTCGTCCTCCAGCAGATCCAGCAGCCGGTCGATGACGGGTATCAGGCGTGCCCGGAACACGTCGTGGGGCTCATACCACTCCCGGTCCCAGTGGGTGTGGGGAACGAGCCACATGGCGGTGGGAGCGGAGTCATCCGAATGCATTGTCACTGCCTCCTCCGATCAGTGTGCCGCCTTCGGTTTCAAAGACCAGAACTTTGGTCATCGGGAAGGTGAACCAGCAGCGCTGCCCCGGTTTTGGAAGCGGATCCTCCCCGACTACTGCCTGCAGGCGATCCGCTCCAGCACGCATGGTGAGCAGAGTATGGGCACCCAGATTCTCCACTGTGCACACCTGCCCGGCGATGGCGCCAATGGCGGGCACCGACCCGACGGCGGGACGGGCGTCGGCGGGCGACCAGCCGACGTACTCTGGGCGCACGCCCCAGGTGACCCGGGCGCCGTCGGTCAGCGCGTGTACCGCCTCCGAGGGTGCGGGAATTGCCGCATCCATCGAGGCGATTCGTCCGCCGTGCAGAACGCCGTCGATGAGGTTCATGGGGTGCGCACCGATGAAGGAGGCGACGAACTCGTTCGCAGGGGCGTGGAAGATCTCCCTGGGGGTACCGACTTGCTGGATCTTCCCGTCCTTCATAACGGCGATGCGGTCGGCGAGGGCGAGGGCCTCGGCCTGGTCGTGGGTGACGAAAACCGAGGTGACCCCGAGCTCGCGCTGCAGCTCCTTGAGGAAGGTACGCGCCTCGAGGCGCAGCCGGGCATCGAGGTTGGACAGGGGCTCATCGAGGAGGAGCACCTCGGGGCGGGTGGCGATGGCACGGGCCAGGGCGACGCGTTGCTGCTGGCCGCCGGAGAGCTGTCCGGGCCGACGCTCCAGCAGTTCCTCCAGAGACAGTTCCGCCGCGGCGTCGGCGGCGATTCGCTTACGCTCACTCCTGGGAACCTTGCGCACACGTAGCGGGTAGGCGATGTTGTCCGAGACATCCATGTGCGGGAAGAGGGCGTAATCCTGAAACACCATGGCCACGCCCCGTTCGCCCGGTTCAACATTCGTCATGTCAACGCCGCCGATGTGCAAGGTGCCCTCGGTGATGGTTTCCAGTCCGGCGATGGTCCGCAACAGCGTGGTTTTCCCACAGCCGGAGGGGCCGAGCAGGGCGAAGAACTCCCCCTCCTTGATCGACAGGTCGATCCCGTCGACTCCGCGCACGCCATTGGGGTACTGCTTGACCAGGCCACGCATGGTGATGGCGCCTGTCATGACTTGATCCCTCCGTAGAAGCGGAAACCGAATCTCCTGTTGACGTAGAAGTAGATGACCAGGACGGGCGCCGCAAACACGAGGGCGAACACGGAGATGAGTCGCAAATCGGCCTGACCGGACTCGGTGTAGAAGGTGTACATGAGCACCGCGGCGGGCTGACTGTCCGGATCACGCAACAGCAGGTAGGGGACCAGGAAGTTCCCCCATACCTGCACGACCGTCCAGATTGAGACAAAGGCAATCCCGGGCCTGGCGACGGGAATGACGATGTCGGTGAGGATCTTGCCGGGGCCGGCACCGCACAGGCGGGCAGACTCCTCGTATGACTTGGGAACGGAGTCCATGAAGTCCTTGAGGATGAACACGACCGTGGGCAGCAGTCCACCGGCCAGGACCAGGACCACGCCGGTATGGGTGTTGATGAGGCCGATGGCGTTCATCAACTGGAACGTGGGGACCATGGCGGCGGTTCCGGTGACGATGGACGACAGCAGCAGCATGGCGTACAGAAGACCGTCCCGTCCCGGAATGCGCACTCGGGAGAGCGCATAGGAGGCGAATGTGCCCAGCACCACCACCACCGCCATCGTGCCCAGGGCGATGACCAGGGAGTTGGCAATGGATCTCATCGCATAGGGGTTGTCCAGCAGGCTGCGGAAGCTCGATAGCGTCCATCGCGGCCACTTCACTGCCATGGTCGGGCTGCCGTCGAACGGGGCGAGGATGAGCCAGGTCAGGGGGAGGGCGAAGAACACGCCCGCCAGGGTCGTCGCCACTGTGAAGACGATTCGTCGCACGAATCTCAACGTCGGCTCCTTCCCGCGCGCATATAGGCCAAGGCGATCACCAGGTTGATGAGCAGCATGAGCACCGACAGGGCGGCGCCGCGCCCGAGTCGTCCGCCGGGAATAGCGGTCTTATAGATGTATACGGACAGGATCTCGCTCCGCCTGCCCGGGCCGCCGGCGGTGAGCAGGTAGGGGGTGAAGGTGTTGAACGTCCACAACGTGATCATGAGTGTGTTGGTCAGAATGTGCCCCCGGATCGTGGGCAGGACGACGTCGCGCAGCTGTTGCCAGCCGGAGGCGCCGGCCATGCGCGCGCTCTCCAACAGGGAGGGTGCCACCGAGGACAGCGCCGAGGAGAAGAGCTGCATGGAGAACGCGGTCCCGCACCAGATGTTGAAGATGATGATGACAGCCATGGGATGTTCAATGAGCCACGCCTTGCCCGGCATGTTGAGCAACACGTTGAGCGTGCCTCCGCGTCGGTCAAGCAGGGCGATCCACAGGAAGGAGACGACCGAGCCGGGGATGACCCAGGCGGCGAGCACCACCGACTCCAGAAAGGTGCGCGCCCAGCCGCTGAGCCTGCGCGTGGACCAGGCCAGGGCGAAGCCGACGACCGTCTGGCCAATTACCCCCGACAGGGCGACGAAGACGACGGTCAGGCGCAGCGAGTTCCAAAAGGCAGGGTCGCGCAGGGTGGCCAGATAGTTGTCCAATCCGACGAATTCGGTGTGCGCGGCCGCCAAACCGGTGAGCCGGTAGTTGGTCAGGCCCAGATAAATGGTCCACACCGCCGGAAACAGGAGAAACAATACGATCAGGACCAGCGCGGGAAGCACGAAGAGCGTGGCGCGTCCGCGGCCGAGGCCGGCTACGTCCTCGGCACGCCTGCGGGGGCGCTTGGTGCGAGTGCGTGCCACGAGATCAGTTCCCATTACCGACCGCGTCGGCTCCAACGATGCTCTCGAGAGCGCTCACGTAGGAGGCCACGGCGTCATCCACGCTGATTCCTGTGACCACGTCGAGGGTCGCCTGCTGTAGCAGCACGGACACCTCCGGGTACTCGGCCAGGCCGGGGCGGTAGGAGGTGATCGGCAGCACCTCCTGCGAGACGAATGACAGCATCGGGTCGCTCGCAAGCAGCTCCTCATTTACGTCGTCACGCGGCGAGATCGACAAAGTGCCCTCCGCCCGGGCCTTGAACGCCTCTGAAGAGTTCATGAAGGCCAGAAGCTCCCAGGCGAGTTCGGGGCTCGCCGAGTTCGGGTTCAGCACCCTGGCAGTACCGCCCGACATGGACACGAAGTCCTGTCCATTGACGCCGTCCCCGGGTGTCATGGCGGGGATCTTCGCGTATCCGACCGTGGTGTCGCGGTCGGCCATGGGGGCGGTACCGACCCCCTCGGCCGGGTTGATGACCGAGCGCCAGAAGTAGTCGCCCTCGAACAGTATGGCGATGCGCGCCTCGGCGAACTCCTGGAAAGAGGCGTCGCGTCCCGAGGCCTCCTGCTGGAGGATCGGATCGCCGAGTTCCTCATCGACGTAGATCGTCTTGTACAGGCCCAGGACATCCCGAATTCCGTCGGTGTCGCCGGCCCATCGGCCATCGGACCAGATGGTCTCTCCGGCGCCCGCGAGCATGGGCAGGAACCCCTGCATGGTGGTGGCCTCCCCCATGGCGGTTCCGGCGTTGAGCTGAAGGGGCACGACGCCGTCGACCCGCTGTTTGAGGGTGCGTGCGGCTTCGAGGATGTCGGCCCAGGACGCCGGCTGCCAGTCGGCGCTCAGTCCGGCCTGCTTGAAGATGTCCCGGTTGTAGTAGATGACGCGCCCGTCGGCGCCCTGCGGCACGCCGAAGCGCTCACCGTCGAAGGAGGCAGCCTGCTGGACGCTTTCAGGAATCTGCTCCCACCCGTCCCAGGAGGCGACGGCGTCCCCGGCAATCTCCTCGAGGGGCTCGATGTAACCGGCCTGGGCGAATTCACCGATCCAGATGCCGTCGAGCCCGACGACGTCGGCGCCCTTGCCGGACTGGAAGTCGAGTGCGGCCTTCGTCTTGTAGTCCTCGTCGTCAACGCCCTGTGCCTCGAAGACCACCTTGACCTGCCTGCCGGCCTCCTTCTGCGCGGCGGTGAACTCGGGAATGACCCAGTTCGCGATCCAGTCGGCTTCGGCGGCGTTCTTCCCCCCGGCGATCGCGTTGGTCATGATGGTCAGGGTCGTAACGCCTGACGTGGAGCTCGGGATGGACTGGTCGCGGGATGTGCAGGACGCCAGTGCGAGTGCTGCCGACGCCAGCGCCGCGCCTGTGATTGCGGTACGTCGCGTGATGGATGACTTCATTGTCATTACCTCCATGGTGTGTGGCTCCGCGCCCGCCACGGGCACAGTCGCGTTCAATACGCCCGCGGAGTGCCCGGACGACCCGACATCACCTCCTCGTGATGTCCGCCACCCATTAGTCTGGACTTCTGAATAAATGCTGTCAACGCCTGCCTGGGCAGTGTTACGTACTTGGGACTCCGATGGGTACGGGTGCCAACGAGTAGAGGACGAGTAGAAGCGGACCGCCCAGTCACACCGAGGAGGTGGGTGGACGAGGAACGTACAGGCTGTCGTGTACCACCGCCGCGGCACCGACTGCCCCAACGTTCTCCCCCATTGCAGACGAGAGCACCGACACCGGGTGCGGCCCCCTGGCCGACGGCCGCCGCACGGCGCGCCCGGCCGCCGGCGCATACCAGGGCCTGAGCAGGTTCCAATAGGGACCGCCGAAGACGACCGTATCTGCATCGAGGAGCTCCACGGCCATCATGACCAGTTCCGCCATGCGCGCGCCCGCCGCGGTCAAGAGCGCATCGGCTTGCTCATCGCCATCTGCGGCGGCGGCGCACAAGCGCGTCAGAAGCCGCTCAACGGCGGCAAAATCCGTACGTTGCGGGGGCGTTTCCGTCTGGAGCCCCAATGCGTGCGCGCGCTCAACTATGAAGGCCGGGTCATTGTCCATCCCCAGGTGGTCCCCGGGAGTGCGCGATCCCAGCGCGGTCATCATCGTCCCCACCTCTCCGCTGTTTCCGGAGAATCCGCGTATGGGCTCACCATTGACCGACAGCCCGAGCCCGGTCCCCGTCCCCACGTAGACGAAGATCATGGTCGAGTCGAGCGAGTCTCCGCCTCTCACCCAGTTCTCACCGATGACCGCCGCCAGCGTGTCCTTGACGACCGGCACGGAGATCCCCAGGCGTCCGCCCAGCACGCCGCCCAGCGGCACGGCATTCCAGCCCGGCAGCCAGGCGGGGCGGTCCGGCGCGCCAGTCACGGGACTCAGCGGCCCGGGGATGGCGAGGCAGGCACCGGCCAGACGTTGTGCGTCAAGGGAGTGCTCAGTCACCAGCCTACGCACGGACTGTGCAACCCGCGCCATAGTCGTATGGGGATCGTCGGGATCCACTTGGCTCAACGACGACACCGCAATCACACTTCCACTCAGGTCGAGTGCAACCACGGTAATGACCGAGGGGTCCACGTGTATGCCAACGGCAACCTTCGCAGAGCCGACGATATTGAGCAGGATACGGGGGCGGCCACGTCCGTTGACCTCCGTACCTACCTCCGCAAGCATCCCCTGTCGTTGCAGGCCGCGCACGATCGCCGACACCGTTTGTGCCGATAGACCCGTGGCAGCGGCGATGTCGCGTTGGCTGCATGCGCCCAGGCGGCGCAGGGCATGGATGACGACGTTGGCGTTGTATCTGCCCAAGTCAGCCAGGTTGGTGCCCGCCCGCATCGAATCGCCCTTCCTGCGGGCAGTCGCCGCAGCTCACCATGACCGGCGCCGACCCGCAGGATCAGCGTACGCAGCCTCCCGTGGCCCGTGAAGTCACGGGAGGCGGGAGCCTCACCGCCACCAGGCCGGCTCAGGCTCCAGCAGGCCGGCGGGATCGGCGTCGGCGTAGTCCCCCAACCGCACGCACCGCAGCGCGGGGTCGTCATAGGTCGAGTAGTAGTAGGTGCCCGTGCGGGCCGAGTAGCAGCCGGTGTACAGCGTGCGCTCGTAGGCGCCGTCGGCCATGAGGGCGGCGCCGTCGACCATGGACACGTTCCCAAGGGTGTGGAACAGCCGGGAGACATTCTCGGCCTCATTGTCCTTGAGGGGATAATGGGCGTTGAGGAATGCGGCCTTGGCGAACCGGGAGGGCGAATAGTAGTCGCCCGGGATTCCTCGCATTCCCGCTCCGGAGCCGAAGGGAACGAGTTCGGCATCGCGCCAGTGGGCCGATTCCGGAAGGTCGCCGGTGGCCGTGATGAATGTGCGCAGGTTCTCCATGTGCCAGTCGAATCCGGGCTGATTCGCGAGGGTGTCGACCGGGTTGTGGTGAATGTGCAGCCCGTCATTCATGCACTCCACGACGATGCTGCGCCGACCATCGCCGATGATCCAGTGCAGCAGCGAGACGCCGAGCTCGTCGCTGACCGGCTTGCCGACGATGGCGGTCTCGCTCAGAGCCGCCTCGACCTCGTCGACGCCGGGGAAGTTCGCGGTGACCCACAGGGGGAACTCGTAGGCGGCCACGTTGGTCTTTCCGACCACGGGACCGTCCTGATAGCGGGCGTAGCCGGGGAAGTTCAGCCCGGCCACGCCCAGGCCGGCATCGTTGCCGCAGTCGAAGTACAGCGGATAGTCCTCGAAGACGATGCCCATGCCGATGACCGCGTGTGCGGCCGGGCCATCGTCCCCGAAGGCCGAACGGACCTGGAAGCCCCGCGGCACGATGACGATGCGCTCGCCGTAGGACGTGCTCCAGTCCAGATTGCGCCCGAAGTACATGTTGCCGTCACTGTCCGTGAATCTGATTGCCGTGCACATGGCCCCTCTTTTCAAGATTGAGCGTTGACGACCTATTGGCTGAGAGGAACCGAGTGGCCCTCTGGAAGGTAATTTAGTACCACACCCACGGACATGTGGGACACTTCACCAATTCGATACGGCGGACGCGGTTATCTGGGAGAACCATGAAATTAGACTGCGGTTCTCCGGGGCGGCGAGTGTGCCATATATAACCGGGCGCATTATGGCTTGTCCGACCCGGGCAAGGGGCTACCGGCCACGATCTCGGCCACGCGGAACACCTCGTCCAGCTCCGGCGCCTGGCCGAGGTAGGCCAGCCGGTACACGAATGTGCCCACCAGCATGTCCACGGCAGTATCCGGATCCGGTCCGTCCCACTGCCCGGCGGCCACCGCGCGGGCGATGGCATCGATCGCCCCGTTGCGGAGCGGTGCGATCACGCGCTCCCGGTACGCAGCGGCCGCCTGCGGATGTCCGGCGAGCTCCATGCCGAGCCCGGGCAGCGCCGTCGTCAGGGGCGGGCGCATGAGCAGCTGCCACGTATGGATGACGATGTGGACAAGGTCCTCCAGCGGGTCCTCCCCCGGCGGGAACTCGCGGGGGCCCAGGGCGGCGTCGACGGCGTCGACGGCGAGCTCCGCCAGAGATGACCAGCGCCGGTAGATCGTGGACTTGGGGACCCCGGCGCGTGCCGCCACCTGGTCGGCGCGCAGGCCGTGAAGGCCCTTCTCGGTCAGCAGGGAGAATGTCTCTTGCAGAATGCGCCTGTCCAGAGCGGCATCACGCGGGCGTCCGCCGCGGCCCACGCTTCTGCGCCGAGCAGTATCGGCCCGCGCCGCGGACCGCAGGTCCGCCTCGTCCCCGTCGTCCGGCTTGTCAGCCACGGCGCCCTCCTCATCCTCTCGCCGACTTGCGCGCGATTCTTCCATCGCACGCCTTTTTCCGCTACCGTGGGTTGCGCAACTGATGGTCGCGCAATGCGGGGAGGACTCATGGACAAGGTGGATCTGGCGACCTCGGGACTGTTCTTCTCCTGGCTCGCCCACGACCTGGAGGAATACGCGACCATGCCGGGCCGCGCCCTTCCCTATATGCGCTCACTGCCGTTCCTGCCCGAGGAGGTGCGCCTGCGCGGGTTCTCCCGCGACCAGGTGTATGTGGCGCTGAGCCTGATGGGGGCGTTGATGGCGGCGGCCTCCGTGGACGGCTTCCGCACCCGGGGGCGTTCAGCCTTCTATCAGGCGATGCTCTACGGCTACGGCATGCACGCCTTCATGCACCTGGGCTCGGCAGCACTGGCCCGCGGCTACACGCCCGGCTGCGTCACCGCCCTGCCGGTGGTGCTGCCCTTCTGGCGCTTCGCCAAGGCGGCTCTGCGGGCCGACGGCGTGGAGCCGAAGGCGGCCCGGTGGACCATTCCGGCCTTCCCCGTCGTCGGCGTCGTGCTGCACGGGGCCGGGTACCTGGCCGCCCGGCGCTGGCGAAGGTTCGCGGCGTGAGACGGCCGAGCCCGGTGGACGCGGCCACACTGGGACTGGCTGTCTGCTACCTGCTCAACGACTCCGAGGAGCTGGCCACCTACCGGGCCTCCTCCGCCTGGCTGCTGCGCCGCGCGCCGGAATGGGTGCCGCTTCCGGAAGGGGCGCGGCGCGAGGGGTGGAGTCAGGCGCACGTGAACCTGGCGATCGCGCTGATCGGAATCCACTGGGTGGGCGCCTCGCTGGCCGGATACCGCTCCGAGGGCCGCTCCGCCTGGTTCCAGAACGCGGCGGCCGCCTGGGGGCTGCACGGCTTCGTCCACCTGGCGGCGTGCGCAGCCCGGCGCGCCTACGTCTCCGGGGCGCTGACCGCGCCGGCCGTGATCGCCTACGGGGCATGGGCGCGCCGCACGCTCAGGCGTGCCGGAGTGCCGTCGCGGGTCTCGGTCGCCGGGGTGGCCGCCTCGCTGCCGGTGCTGTGCGCCGCGCACGCCGGGGCTGAGCTACTTCTCGCCATCGCCCGGCCGGCTAGCGGTACCGTGGCAGTTAAGCCCTGACCGGATAGGAAGACAGCAGAGGCCGGCGTGACACGTGTACTGGTAACCGGAACAAGCACCGGCCTGGGGCTGGGCGCCCTGGGCGACCTGCTCGACGCCGGGGCGCAGGTGGTGGCACACGTGCGCCGCGAGGAGCAGCTATACGAGGTCCGCCGAGCGCTCGGGACGCCACTGCCCGGCGTCGTCGGGGACCTGGCCGACCAGGCCGAGGTACACCGCGTGGCCGAGCAAGTCGCCGACCTGGGCGGCGTGGACGCCGTCATCCACAATGCCGGCACCATGGACGAGCGCCTGGTACTGCCCGTCAACGTCGTCGCCCCCTACCTGCTGACGGCGCTCATTTCCGCGGAGCGGCACGTGTACCTCTCCTCCAGCATGCACCGCGGGGCGCGCCTCAACACCGACCGCCTGACGGGACTGGACTGGACGGGTGCGCGGCCGACGGCGTCCTACTCGGACTCCAAGCTGCTGGTGACGGCGCTCGCCGCCGCCGTGGGGAGGCTGCGACCGGGCACCTGGGCCAACGCCGTCGACCCGGGCTGGGTCCCCACCCGCATGGGCGGCGCCGGCGCCCCGGACGACCTGGAGGCCGGACACCGCACCCAGGCGTGGCTGGCACTCGGTCAGGACCCGCGCACCCGCGTGACCGCCTATTGGCACCACATGCGCGCCGGGCAGCCCGACCGGCGCGCAGCCGACGCCGAGTTCCAGGACCGGCTCCTGGCGGCGCTGGAACGGGCGACGGGCACGGAGCTGGTATAGCCCAACCGGCGCGCACCAGCACAGACTTCCGGACCGTTGCACGACGGTCTCGACCCGGCAGCCGGGGCACGTCCCGGGCGCCCGTCACGGCGTCAACGACCTAGATTTCCCGCATGCCAATGCTTACCGCGCGCGGCGTCGCCACCGATGCCGCCCCCGACCGGATGCCTCCCCGCTCCTGGTCCCTCACATTGACGCTCACCATGCTCGGGCTGTTCTCCGCCTGGTTCGGACCCATCCAGGTACTGCTCGGCCTGCAGGCCTCACAGCTCGCCCCTGACCACAAGGAGGCCGTGCTCTCCCTGGTCACCGGGCTGGGCGCACTGGTGTCCACGCTCGGCAATCCGGTCTTCGGCGCCCTGTCGGACCGCACCTCCGGCCGCCTCGGTCGCCGCCTGCCGTGGATCGCCGGCGGCCTGGCCCTGGGCACGATCGGCCTGGTGGTCCTCGCCGTCGCCGACTCCGTGGGCGTGATGATCCTCGGCTGGTGCCTGGTGCAGGGCTTCCTCAACGCCGCCTACGCCGCCCTGAACGCCTCGGTCACCGACCAGGTGCCGGTCGACCGCCGCGGCCTGGTCTCCGGGCTCATCGGCGTGGCACAGACCGCCGGATTGGTGATGGGCGCCGGCATCGCTGCCGCTGCGGGCGGGACCCGCACCGGCTACCTGGTACTCGCGGTGCTCGTGGTCGTGCTCGGTCTCCCGCACGTGCTCAACGCCCGTGACCTGCGGCTGCCCGACGGCGCCCCACGTCCGTCGCTGCGCCACATCCTCGCGGGCTTCGTACCGCCGCTGCGCTCCCACCCCGACTTCGGCTGGGCGTGGCTGACCCGCTTCCTGGTCAACCTGGGCAACTCCACGGGCACCCTGTACCTGCTGTACTACCTCATGGACGCCGTCGGCATGGAGGCCGATGCCGCCGCGACCGGCGTCTTCATCCTCACCGGCATCTACGCCGTCGCCGTGTTCGGCTCCACCGTCTCCGGCGGCATCTGGTCCGACCGTCTGGGAAGGCGCAAGCCCTTCGTGATCGTGGCCGCGCTGGTCACGGGCCTGGCGGCGCTTGACCTGGCGCTGACCCAGACCTGGGTGGGCGCGATCATCGGCGCGGTTATCCTCGGCGTCGGCTTCGGCGCCTTCACCAGCGTGGACTTCGCACTGGTCACCCAGGTGCTTCCCTCCTCCGGCGACGCCGCCCGCGACCTGGGCATCATCAACATCGCCTCCGCCGGCGCCCAGGTGCTGGCACCCGTTATCGCCGCACCGATAGTGACCAGCTTCGGCGGCTATACCGGCCTGTACCTGATGGCCGCCGCCGTCTGCGTGCTCGGGGCCGTCTGTGTCACCAGGATTCGCACGGTCGCCTGACACCCCGGCCGCCTCGGGCAGCTGCCGCTCCCGCCACTCAGCCGAGTAGCTCAATCTCCCGCACGACTTCCCCAGGCGCATCCAGCATCACCAAGTGCCGACACTCTGGAAGGCGCCGCAGTCGGGTGCTGTGGAATGCCGATGCCAAGCCGGACGTCACTCCCGCACCAGCGAAGGGCAGTGCCTCCAGGACTACCGCCGTCGTCGGCGCCGGCAGGCCCTGGACGCGGCGCAGGGCCGCCAGCTCGGCAGCCTGGCCCCGGAAAGAAAGCCACTCGGATGCAGCGGCCCCAAGCTCTCGCTCGCCACTCCACAACGGCCGCCATCGCTCGGCGTCGACCATCTCCGGCCGCCTAGTCTGCCGCCTCATGCCAACTCGCAGAACCCGGCCCGCGACAGCGCGTATGGGACTGATGCGCAAGCAGCGTGTCGCCAACCGACTCAGCGGGCCCGCAGCAGCGCAGCTCCGCACCCGCTTCGGCGGCATTGAGGGATCGACGAGCACCACTCCCGACACCAGTGCTGGCCGCACGCGGGCCAGCGCCTCGGCCTGGAAGGATGCCATTGAGTGTGCCACCACCACCGCAGGCCCAGGTTCTGTTGCAATCAGCTCCGCCAGGAAACGGGTCTCCGCCGCCAAGGACGGCGGTCCGGTGCACACGGTCCCGTAATGTCCGGGCCGGTCCACGGTGATCACCCGTCGGCCCGGGAGGCCTGCGACAACGTCATCCCATCCGGCGCTGGATAATCCACAGCCGTTTAGGAACAGCACCGCCCGCCCGTGCCCCTCGCGCACCCGAATCGTATGGCCGCTCGGATAGCGCCTCTCACCGGTCCCCGAGGAATCAGCCATCCCTTACCTGCTGGCCTTCGTCCTCGTCCTCGAGCCGCCACGCAAGCAGCCCTATCCATGCTGAGCACAGCACCACCTGGATGATCTGCACCGCCCCCTGGGTTCCGGGGGCGAGCTTGGGAGCCACCGTGCTTGAGAACAGCAGGGCCGCGACGACGACCCCGAGTCCGGCGGTCGCCCGAACCCGCCCACTCCACCGCTCTCGTTCCCACCAGCCCAGCGCCACCAGCCCGATCAGCAACAGCATTGAGGTGGACACCACGGTGGAGGAGGCCTCGTGCACGCGCCTGACCAGGCTGGGAGTCGCTGCGCATACGGCGTCACGGCTCTCCGCGCACGGCAGGTTGAATACGGCGTCCGCCACAGTCCCGACCGCCACCACCAGCAGGGCCGCCGACACCTGCGCGGCGCGCGGACCGATCCATCGCCCCCAGCCTCGCCGTCCGAGGACCGCAATGACTGCGAATACGGCGGCCGCCAGCAGATCTCCCAGGCGGAACAGCCACTGGTAGGGCTGGTCCTGCGCCGCCAATTCGGACAGGTAGCCGGACAGCGCTCGTGGATCGCCGTTGAGCCTCCACAACAGCCAGCTGTTGTAGGTGACGATGGCGAGCAGGACGAGCACGGCCCGTCCCCGGTGGCGGCTCATCGCCCGGGCCTTACCAGCGGGAAGGCGATGGTCTCCCGGATCGAGGCGCCGGTCAGCATCATGACCAGCCGGTCCAGACCCACGCCGAGCCCGCCCGAAGGCGGCATGCCCTGCTCGAGCGCCTCGAGAAAGGCCTCGTCCAGCTCCATGGCCTCCGGGTCCCCTCCTGCGGCGGCCAGGGACTGGGCGGTGAGTCGTTCGCGCTGAAGAACCGGGTCCACCAGCTCGGAGTAGGCGGTGCCCACCTCCGCGCCGAACACGATCAGGTCCCAGCGCTCCGCCAGGCGTGCGTCGCCACGGTGGGGACGGGTCAGCGGCGAGGTCTGTGCCGGGAAATCCGTGAAGAAGGTGGGCTCCACGGTGGTGGACTCGGCGAGGTGCTCGTACAGCTCCTGCATCAGGTTCCCCCACTCCCAACGCGGGTCGTATGGCATGGCAAGAGCGTCGGCGTGCGCGCGCAGTGCCTGGACGGGGGTGTCTGGACCGACCTGCTCGCCGAGCCCCTCGGAGACGGCGTCGCATACGCTCACCGTGCGCCATGGGGCGGACAGATCGATCTCGCGCTCCACGCCGCCTACCCGACCGCGCACCACGGTGGTGCCCAGCGCCGCACGAGCCGCGGCAACGATGAGTTCGCGCGTCACGTCCTTCATGACGTTGTAGTCGGCATGCGCCTGGTACGCCTCGAGCATGGTGAACTCGGGGTTATGCGTGGCATCCGCGCCCTCATTGCGGAAGTTGCGTCCGATCTCGAAAACGCGCTCCATGCCGCCGACCATGAGCCGCTTGAGGTATAGCTCCGGTGCGATGCGCAGGTACAGGTCAAGGTCATAGGCGTTGATGTGCGTCTTGAACGGGCGGGCATTGGCGCCGCCGTGCACAGGCTGCAGTATGGGAGTCTCCACCTCCAAGTAGTCCCGTGCCAACAGCTCCTCGCGCACCGCCTGGATGGCGTGGGCACGGGCCACAACCATTTCGCGCTCCCGCGGGTCGACGATCAGTGCGAGATGACGCTGACGCACCCTGGTCTCGGGGTCCCTGATGCCCCTGCGCTTGTCCGGAAGGGGGCGCAGTGCCTTGGACGTCATGGCCCAGTCCTGCACCAACAGACTGCGTGTGCCGTTGCGGGACGCACCTACCTTGCCGGAAACCATCACCTGGTCGCCGGAGCGCACCAGTCGCTGGAAGCGGCCGACGGCGTCCGCCCCGGCACCGGACCGTTCCAGGATCGCCTGCAGGTCCCCGCTGCGATCGCGTAGGTCGGCGAAGACGACGCCTCCGTGGTTGCGTACGGCCAGTACCCGCCCCGCGACCGCGCAGTAGTCCCGCGCATCCGCACAGGAGGAGTCCACCTGGACCAACGGCGGGTACGGCTCGAGGCCCTGAGCGAGCATGGCCTGACGTGAGCCGAGGCGTGAGCCGAACTGCTTGGTGCGGCGCCTGGGCGGAGCGGTACTGACCGATCCCATACTGATCGCCGCCAGACGTGCCGAGTCCTCGTCGTCGCGGCGAGGCTGCTGGATATCCGTGGCGGATGAGAACCATGCGGGAGGAGAAACAAATCCCTCCGCGACTCCCATGGCAAAGGCCACGCGGGCCAGGTCCCCTCCGTCGGGGTAGCAGATCATCCGTGGATGCCAGCCCGGGTTGTACTTCGCGTTGGACCGGTAGAGGGACTCCAGCTGCCACCAGTGGGAGGCGAGCAGCAGCAATCGTCTCCACAGACGCCGAACGGGGCCGGCGCCGATTCGCTCCCCCTCCACGAACGCCGATCGGAAGACCGCGAAGTTCAGCGACGCCCGAGTGACACCCAGTTCGACGCCGTCGGCTATCAGGGACACAACCATGAGCTCGGTCACACCGTTGTCGGCCTCGGGGTGCCGCCTCATCACGTCCAGGCTCAGACCATCCGCTCCCCAGGGCGCAAAGGAGAGCAGTGCGGCAACTTCCCCGCGCTCATCGCCGCCCGGGAAGAGGGCCTCGACCATCATGCAGTCGCCGTCGGAGGGGTCACCCAGGCGCCCCAGCGCCATTGAGAAGCCGCGCTCCGCCTCTCCCCCCAGCCATTCCTGCGCGAGGTCGGCCAGTGCCGAGAGCTCGTCGGCGGGAATCGAGCGATGCCTCCGAATTCGTACCGTGTACCCCAGCTCCTTGAGACGACGAACCGGTCGGCGCACCTCGGGCATGTCGTCGATCCGCACTCGTGCGAAGTCAAGCACGGCCTCGTCCCCAATGTGCAGTGCCCGCAACCCGGCATCGGCGTAGGCGCGGGCGCCCGCCTCGGAGACCCCAATGACGGCGGGAGTCCACCCGAATTCCGCGGCGCGGCGGACGAAGGCGCGCGCCGCGGACGGCCAGGTGGACGGATCCCCCAAGGGGTCGCCGGAGGCCAGCGCCACGCCCTTGGCGACCCGGTAGACCACCGCGGAGTCGTTAGTGAGTAGTGCGGACTTGTCTCGGCGCGTGGCGAAGTAACCCAGCGAGTCCGCCGGATGCTCCGCCAGTAAGGTGCGTACTCGGCTCTCCTCCTCTGTCGTCATCTGCGCGATCTCCTTCTGGGAACGCAGCAACATCCCGAAGGCGATGAGGAAACTGACCGCCCATCCGAAGCCGAGCAGACTCACCAGCCACTGGGGGGACGCGTTTCCGGCGAGCAGCCCGCTCAACTGTTCTATTCCAATGCCGGATATGGCGAACTTGGTGCCGATGGCGGCCAGGGTGACGCAACCGGCAAGGATCAGGAATACCACAAGGGCGCGGCGGCTGTTACCCGGCTGGGAACGTACCGTGTAGCTCCGGCGATACACCGTCAGCAACACGATGAGCACCAACAGCGTGGCTACGTTCACGATCAGGAAGGACCGCATGTCCGCCAGGTCTTCGTCTTGAAGCGCGACGATCAGGACGAGTGCGTGCAGCAGGGCGGCCAGCACCGTCATCACCGTCAGAGCCGTCCAGGCCGCCCGCTTGCGCTTGTGCACACCCGCTGCGAGCAGAAACAAGACCACCGCAGTCAGCCAGTCGATGGAGGGCAGAGGAATGATCCAGAGGAAGATGAACTCCAGGGCCGGCCCGACTCCGGGGACGGAGTCCAGTACGGTGTCTGCCAGCGCGAGAATGGCGATGACGTACAAGAACTTGGGCAGGAGCCGTGTGAATAAGGGATCGTGCGTCCGCATCGTCGGTGTTCGTTCCTTCCGGTCTGTGCCCGCGCGGGCACAGATGAGGATTCTTCACAAGAACACCGCAGTCGGGATCATCCCCGCGCAGGACATGGGACCACGAATCCTTGCCCCCGCAGGAGGATGCGACCATCCCCGCTCAGCGGAACCTATAGGGCCTCGGCGATCGGATGCCGGACCACGGTGCGCAGCTTCTCCGGGGCGACGCGCCGCGCATCGCTCAGGTAGATCTCGTGGTGGCGGCGTTCGGCGGTGAAGTCGGGCGCGTAGCCCTGCGCCTCCATGAACTCGTGCATGAGTGCGAGCGTGGTCGGCTCGTCGTCGTAGGGGCCGATGTGCATGCACTGCACGCACAACCCCTCCTGCAAGGGCATGAACTGGACCCTGGAGAAGTCGGTGCGCTTCTTGGCCGTCGCCTCCTGAACGGCCCACTCGAACTCCGTCTCGGTCACGAAGTCGGGCAGTCGGATCGCGGAGATCCACTCGAACCGGTCCTTGTGGGCGTAGTCGATCCCCTCGACGCCCTCCTGCCACCAGAAGCCCTCCAGGGGTGGGACGACGTAGTCGAAGTAACCCTCCATCAGGTGCCCGGACCGCTTGCTCATCTTGATGGTGAAGGCGACGGCGTACAGCAGGCCAGTCGCCCGCTGGTACTCCCCGTCCTCGCGGTTGGGGTCACCGCTGCCCCGCACGGCGATGTAGTTCATCGCCGGGACGTCGACGATGCCCGGCCGCCTGGGCGGGGCGTAGAACTCCTTGTATTCCTTCTTGTAGTCGAAGGCCATGTCACACCTGCTGCTTCCTTGCACCCGGTCGATTCGACGGTTGTCCGAGCGAGTCGCGTCTGCGTTTCCTGCCGTGAGCGGCCCTGAGGCTACCAGTCAGTCCTTCGTCGCGATCCACGTAGCCACCGAACACCCTGACACCGTGGCAGATACAACCGCAGGCCCCGGGGCCTCCCAAGTCGAGGCGGTTCAAGTCACCGCCGCCGACGTGCCCGCCGCTGGATCAGTTCGCGCAGCTGCGCCCGCCCCATGCCGGTGGCGGTTGCCAGCATCAGTGCCAGCTCGGCGTCGTCGAGCCCGGCGGCATCGGTGGACTCGGGCGACGGTGTCTGCGGGGCCTCATGTTCGCCGGGAGCTCCCGTACCGTCTGCGGTCAAGATGAATCCTCTCCTCACTGCCGGGCTCCACGCACAAAACAACCCCGGCAGGAAACAGAATCCTCCGGGGTTATGGTCGGGCTGGCGGGATTTGAACCCACGACCCCTTGACCCCCAGTCAAGTGCGCTACCAAGCTGCGCCACAGCCCGCGTCCGCGCGGTTCGCGCCGCTCGGAACATGGAAGACGATAGCCCATCCGGGCGCCGGCGTCGAAATCCGCGGGCGGTGACGCCGCTCACCGTTCCTGCCGAGCCCTGGGAGCCACTTCAACCGATCTCGGCACGTAACTTCAACCGATCTCGGTGGTTGTTTCTACCGATCTCGGGAATTGGGGCCGCAGGCCGGGCAGTCTGGGCGCTTCCCGATCGGCAGCTCCGCGCCGCGCCCGTCCCAGGCGTCCAGCACCAGCATGCGGCCGATCAGCGGCCGCGCTCCCCCGACCACCAGCTTGAGCGCCTCCGCGGCCTGCATGGCCCCGACGATGCCGGGCAGCACTCCGAGCACGCCGACCTCGGCGCAGGAGGGCACCGCACCAGGTGCCGGCGGGATCGGGTGCACGCACCGGTAGCAGGGTCCGCGCGCGGCGTCGAAGATGGTGACCTGCCCGTCCAGCCCGAGCACCGCCCCGTGCACCAGCGGGATGCCGAGCAGCACGCAGGTGTCGCTGAGCAGGTAGCGGGTGGGGAAGTTGTCGGTGGCGTCGACCACCACGTCCCAGCCGCGCAGAAGCTCCAGGGCGTTGGCGCTGGTCAGTGCGAGCCGATGAGCGACCACCTCCACGTCCGGGTTCAGAGCGGTGACGGCATCCCGGGCAGAGTCGACCTTGGGCCGGCCCGCGGCGGCGGTGGTGTGCAGCACCTGCCGCTGCAGGTTGGAGATGGCGACGTCGTCGTCGTCGATGATGCCGAGCGTGCCCACGCCGGCGGCCGCCAGGTACAGCACCGCGGGCGAGCCCAGGCCGCCGGCACCGACCACCAGGACGCGGGCGGCCCGGATGCGCTGCTGGCCGCGCCCGCCCACCTCCGGTACGAGCACGTTGCGCGAGTAGCGTGCGCGCTCGGCGGTGGTGAGCGGGCGCAGGCGGGCGTCGTCGATCAGCGAGGGGAAGGACTCCCCCGCGCTCACGGCAGTGCCCCTACACGGTCCGGCACCGCGTCAGTGACGCAGCCCGCGGTAGCGGTCGATCAGCTGCCGGGTGGAGGCGTCCTGGGCGGCGTAGGCGGACTCGTCGCCCTGCACGGCCGGGGCGATCTCCAGGGCGAGCTTCTTGCCGAGCTCCACGCCCCACTGGTCGAAGGAGTCGATGCCCCACACGATGCCCTCGGTGAAGGTGATGTGCTCGTACAGGGCGATCAGCTGCCCCACCACGGCGGGGGTGAGGGCCGGGGCGAGGATCGACGTCGTGGGCCGGTTGCCGGTGAACACGCGGGCCGGGACGATCGCCTCCGGGGTGCCCTCGGCGCGCACCTCCTCGGCGGTCTTGCCGAAGGCGAGGGCGGCGGTCTGGGCCAGGTAGTTGGACAGCAGCAGCTCGTGCACGTCCACCTCGCCGTCCTTGACCGGGTGGGCCGGGTTGGCCACGGTGATGAAGTCGGCGGGGATCAGCCGGGTGCCCTGGTGGAGCAGCTGGAAGAAGGCGTGCTGGCCGTTGGTGCCGGGCTCGCCCCAGAAGATCTCGCCGGTGTCGGCCACCACGGGGCTGCCGTCCCAGCGCACGGACTTGCCGTTGGACTCCATGGTCAGCTGCTGCAGGTAGGCCGGGAAGCGGTGCAGGTACTGGGCGTAGGGCAGCACCGCGTGCGAGGCGGCCTGGAAGAAGTTCACGTACCAGACGTTGAGCAGGCCCATGAGCATGGGCACGTTCTCCGCCGGCGCCTTGGTGGCGAAGTGCTCGTCTACGGCGTGGAAGCCGGACAGGAAGTCGGCGAAGTTCTCCGGGCCGACGGTCACGGCCAGCACGGTGCCGACGGCGGAGTCCACCGAGTAGCGGCCGCCCACCCAGTTCCAGAAGCCGAAGGCGTTGGCGGGGTCGATGCCGAAGGCCTCCACCTTGTCCAGGGCGGTGGACACGGCCACGAAGTGCTTGGCGACGGCGCCGTCGGTGCTGATGCCGCGCGCTGCCAGCGCCTCCAGCAGCCAGGTGCGGGCCATGCGGGCGTTGGTGAGGGTCTCCAGGGTGGTGAAGGTCTTGGAGGCGATGATGAACAGGGTGGTCTCCGGGTCCAGGTCGGAGACCTTCTCGGCGCAGTCGTTGGGGTCGATGTTGGAGATGAAGCGGGCCTCCAGGCCGTCGCGCACATAGGGGCGCAGGGCCTCGTAGACCATGACCGGCCCCAGGTCGCTGCCGCCGATGCCGATGTTGACGACCGTCTTAATGGGCTTGCCGGTCACGCCGGTCCACTCCCCCGAGCGCACGCGGCGGGCGAAGGCGTAGATCTTCTCCAGAACCTCGTGCACGTCGGCGACCACGTCCTGCCCGTCCACGGTCAGGGAGTCGGTGGCGGGGCGGCGCAGGGCGGTGTGCAGGACGGCGCGGTCCTCGGTGACGTTGATGTGCTCTCCGGCGAACATGGCGTCGCGGCGGCCGGGCACGTCCACGGCCTCGGCCAGCTCCACCAGGGCGTCGCGGACCTCATCGGTCAGGAAGTTCTTGGACAGGTCGACGAACAGGTCGCCCATCTCGTAGGAGTAGCGCTCGGCGCGCTGCGGGTCTTGCGCGAACCAGGCGCGCAGGTCGGGCTCCATGGCCTGGTGCAGCTCCGTGAGGCGCTTCCAGGCGGGCGTGGTGGTGGGGTCAACCGGTGTCTGCATTGTCGACATGTGGCCAGTCTAGGCCGTCCGCTACGGTTGCCGCATGGGCGACCTGGTGATTGGCGCGGACGGCCTGGCGCGGCCGGTGTGGGCGGCGGGAGATCCGCTGCTGCGCGACTACTACGACACCGAGTGGGGCATGCCGGTGCGCGACGAACGCGGCGTGTTCGAGCGGCTCAGCCTGGAGGCCTTCCAGTCGGGCCTGTCCTGGCGCACGATCCTGGTCAAGCGGCCCGCCTTCCGGGAAGCCTTCGCCGACTTCCGGCCGGAGGCGGTGGCCGCCTTCGGGGACGACGACGTCGCCCGGCTGCTGGCCGATTCCCGGATCGTGCGCAACCGGGCCAAGGTGTTGGCCACCATAAGCAATGCCCGGGCCACGGTTGCCCTGCGGGATGCCGACGACGTCGACGGCGGCCTGGCGGGCCTGGTGTGGTCCTACCGGCCGGCGGCCACCCCCGCCCCGCGCACCCTGGCGGAGACTCCCACGCGCTCACCGGAGTCGGAGGCGCTGGCCCGCCGGCTCAAGCGCCTGGGCTTCCGCTTCGTCGGCCCGACGACGGTATTCGCACTCATGGAGGCCATCGGCATCGTGGATACTCACCTGGTGGGCTCCTGGCGGCGCGGCTCATCCGGGGTGTGGGCCTGAGCGGTCCCCCGCGGTTGCCCGACCCACCACCATCACTCCTCTGGATCGCCTCACGGCAGGCAGAATGTCCGAAATCGGCACGAACAAGCCCGCAGCTCCAAGGCGCAGCTCAGTAATCGTTGGAATCATGCGGTTTCATATTTGGCACAGAGAACCAAACCCGGCGTTTGTGCCGATCTGGGACAGTTTCCCGACACGGGTGGAAGGTCAGCGCTGCGAGTCCTCCAAGAGCTTGGCCAGGCGCTTCTTGCGGCGGTTCTGGGTGACGATCCAGGCCATGTCCGGGTCGCCGACGTCGAGCGCCGCGAATACGGGGAGGCCCGCGCCGGGGTCGGCCGCAACGGCCACGCTCCAGCAGTAGCCCAGGGACTTGCGCAGCGTCCTGGCCGCAGGGGTCTTGCGTGCCTGCGCCGGCAGCGCGATCAAGTGGTCGGTGGTGCGCTGGCACACCTCAATGGCGATCCGTGCGGCCTCGGAGGTGCGCAGCAGCCGCGGCTCGCAGATCGCCACTGCGGCAGCGCGCTGCACCAGCGGGTCTTCGTCGTCGGCCCATGCCCGAACGAGGGAGAACAGTGTCTGTAGGTCGGAGTCGCCCAGCAGCTGCAGGCCGATGGTGACGGCCTCCCGCACGCGCCAGCGCTCGTCTTTGGCCAGCTCACGCGCCCGCCGTTCGAACTTCTCATCAGTCGCCCGGAAGCCCAGTGCGGCGGCCGCGCACGCAGTGGTGTACTCACCGCCGTCGGCCAGCAGCTCCTCGATCGTGCCTGGATCAGCGGCCCGCGCGACCACCGCGATCAACTCGATGTTCGCCCGGGGGCCGGGAAGCCCCGAGCGCTGGTTCAGGTACGCAGGCCAGCCGGCGGCCTCCAATGTCTTGAGCTCAGCCAGCCACAACGTTGTGTCGACCATGCCTCCAAACGCTACGTCGCGACGGCGTGCAGGGCAACTGGAACGCAGGAATGTCCGAAATCGGCACGAACGAGCCCGCGGCTTCAAGGCGCAGCTCTGAAATCGTTGGAATCATGCGGATGCGAAATCAGCCCGGGCAGCCTAATCCGGCGTTAATGCCGATCCTGGACATTCTGCCACACCCGACGCGCTTTCACGCCCGGGCGAAGCCGCCCTCAGCGCCGCTGACGGCGCTCGCGCACGCGCACGCCGATCTGGATGGGGGTGCCGACGAAGCCGAACTCCTCGCGCAGCCGGTTCTCGATGAAGCGCCGGTAGCCCGCGTCCAGGAAGCCGGTGGTGAAGATGACGATGCGCGGCGGGGCGGCCTGCACCTGGGTGGCGAAGAGGATGCGCGGCTGCTTGCCGCCCCGCACGGGATGCGGCGTGGCCGCCTGCAGCTCACCCAGGAAGGCGTTCAGTCTTCCCGTGGGCACGCGCGTGTTCCAGCCGGCCAGGGCCGTGTCCAGGGCGCGCGCCAGCCGGTTGGTGTGCCAGCCGGTGCGGGCGGAGAGGTTGATACGCGGAGCCCAGTCCACGTGGGCGAGCTCGTGATCCGCCTCCCACTCCAGCTGCTTGCGGCGGTCCTCGTCCACCAGGTCCCACTTGTTGTTGACGATCACCAGGGCGCGCCCGGCATCCACCACCTGCTGGATCACGCGGATGTCCTGCTCGGTGATGGCCTCGGAGGCGTCCAGCAGCACCACCCCCACCTCGGCCTTCTCCACGGCCCCCTGGGTGCGCAGCACCGCGTAGTAGTCGGCGCCGCGCGCCTGACGGATGCGCCGCCGGATGCCGGCGGTGTCCACCAGCACCCACTGGCGGCCGTCGAACTCGACGACCTCGTCCACCGGGTCGCGCGTGGTGCCGGCCAGCTCATTGACCACCACCCGCTCGCTGCCGGCGAGCTGGTTCAGCAGGGAGGACTTGCCGACGTTGGGGCGCCCCACCAGGGCGATGCGGTGCAGGTCGTCGCTGCGCTCCGGCCCGGCCACGGCTGACACCTCCGGCAGGATGGCGACGGCGGCGTCCAGCAGCTCCCCGCTGCCGCGGCCGTGCAGTGCGGAGACGGCGTAGGGCTCCCCCAGGCCCAGGGCCCACAGGGCGGCGGCGTCGCCCTCCTGCACGGGCGAGTCGACCTTGTTGGCGGCCAGCACCACCGGCTTGCCGGAGCGGCGCAGCATCTTGACGATCCGGTCGTCCGCCTCGGTGACGCCGACGCGGGCGTCCACCACCAGCAGCACCGCGTCGGCCAGGTCCACGGCGGCCTCGGCCTGGGCGGCGACGGCGGCGTCCAGCCCGGCCACGTCGATCTCCCAGCCGCCGGTGTCGACGATGGTGAAGCGCTTGCCCGCCCACTCGGCCGGGTAGGAGACGCGGTCGCGGGTCACCCCGGGCACGTCCTGCACCACAGCCTCCCGCCGGCCCAGCACCCGGTTGACGAGCGTGGACTTGCCCACGTTCGGACGGCCGACGACGGCCAGCACCGGCAGGCCCGCGTCCAGGCCCGTCTCGGCGGCGGGGATCGCCTCCCCCGCCAGCAGCGCCCGGTCCGCCTCATCGAGCTCGTAGTCGTCCAGGCCCGAGCGCAGGGCGTCGGCCCGCGCCTCCTCCAGTTGCTCGCGCTCGGTGGCCTCGGCACGCGCCTGTTCCACCAGCTCGGTGACGCGGGCGACGGTCTGCTCCAGCGTCAGGTTCGAGGTATCCACCACGGTGACGCCCTCGGGAGCGGTGAGGAACTGGGAGACGGTGGCGTCGTCGCGGTCGCGGCGCACCACCTGATCGCGCAGGGCGGCGGCGTCAACGGTCTTGCCGGCGGCGTCCAGGTCGGCGCCGCGGCGGGCCAGCCGGGCCTGCTCGCTGGCGGTCAGCAGCAGGCGCACGTCGGCGTCGGGGGCGACGACGGTGGTGATGTCGCGGCCCTCGGCAATGATGCCGGCGCCGCAGGAGAAGGATCCGGACAGACCGCTCGCCTCGGCGCGGATGATCTCCCGCTGCAGGCGCGCCATTTCGGCGCGCACGTCCAGGTTGGTGGCAACCTTGGACACCACGGTGGACACGTGCGGTTCGCGGATCGCCTCGGCGATGTCCACGCCATCGCAGGTCACTCCCGGCGCCTCGGGATCCAGTCCCATCACCAGCGGCATGGCCTGCACGGCGTGGGTAACGGCTTCGGCGTCGTCCAGGTCGATGCCGATGCGCTCACACCACCAGGCGGCCGCCCGGTACATGGCGCCGGTGTCCAGGTAGGCCAGCCCCAGCGCGGTGGCAACCCGCTTGGACACCGTGGACTTGCCGGACCCGGACGGCCCGTCAATGGCGACGACGATTCCCATGTGCTCCTCCAACTGTCGGCCCGGCGAACCCCGGCGAGCTCCGGTCGGCCTCAGGGGGTAAGCGTCGCACAATCATGCGGCCGGGCGCGGATCTGCCTCGGATGAGTCCGCCCACAGCCCCGCGGCCTCGGATTCAGCCCGCCACCAGGGAGGAGTAGCTGTCCCATATCGGCATGGGCACCCCGAGCCGTCTGCCCGCCGCCAGCACCTCGAAGAATCCGGCCCGCCACTCGGCGCGGCCGTGAGCCAGATGCGCCAGCACCATGCGGCGCGTGTCGTCCTGGGAGAACATGCGGCCCAGGCCCGCGGCAACCATCCCCACCGGAAGCCGCAACAACGGCGCGGGCGGGATCCGTCCGGTGGCAATCCCCCGCGCCCGGCATACGGCCACGCCCTCGCGCAGAGCCAGCACCATGCGTCTTAACGCGGCGTCATCGGCGCACAACCGGTCGTAGCCGCCGGCCTCCAGCAGCGGGCCGAGCGTGAGCGACTGCTGCAGGTAGTGCACGGCGAGCCAGCCGGGCATGTCCCGCTCCCGCTTTACCTTCAGCCCCGCCGCCGCCAGCGCCGAGTCGATCCGGTCCAGGAGCGCGCGCCTGCCCCGAGCGCCGGCCTCCAGGCGCGTGCCCCGGTCGAAGAGCGTCGCCTCGATCCCCTCCGCGGTATGCCCGCCCCCGATCTGGCCGGGAAAGCCGACACAGTAGTGCCCGGGAGCCAGCCACGAGGACACCTCCCCGACGATGTCCCAGTGGTTGAGCATGAACAGCAGCGGCGTGCTTCCTGCCAGCGGCTCAAGCATGGGAAGCAGCTCGCCCAAGCGGGTGCGGTCCACCGCCACCAGTGCCAGGTCGGCGTCGACGGGCTCGTCGACCACCCCGGGCCGGAACCGGCCGACCAGGGACGGCCTGCCCCGCCGCCCGCCGCCGGCACGGTGCAGCCGCATCTGCACGCCGGCTCGCAGCTGCTCCGCACGATGCGGGCGGGCCATGACCACCACCTGGTGGTCTCGGCTGAGCAGCCAGCCGTAGCTCAGGCCGATCACTCCCGCCCCGATGATCAGGATGCGCATGCTGCACCGCCGTCAGGCCACGACCACGCGCCAGCCGCGGGCGTCCAGGGCCTCCTCCAGCCCCTGCGCGGCGGCCGGCATGACCGAGAGCATCGCCAGTCCGGCGCTCTGCCCCGGCGAGTGCTCCATGGCGAAGTCCTCGATGTTGACGCCCGCCTCGCCCACGTCGGCGAACAGACGGCCCAGCGAGCCGGCGGAGTCGGGCACGAGCACCTGCACCTGCGTGTAACGGCGCGGCGCCCCGCCGTGCTTGCCGGGAATGCGCGCCTGCCCGGCGTTGCCGCGAGTCATGACGTCGGTGATGGCGCCGACGGCGCCGGGGGCAATGGTGGCGGCGTCCCCCGCGGCGGTGTAGGCGGGGTCGGCCGGGTCGACGGCGGCCGGCTCGATCCCGGCGATCAGGGCGTCCAGGTCCTCCCGCAGCCGACGCAGCATGCCCACCACCGGTCCGGCGTTGCCGACCACGATGGCCGACCACAGCCTGGGGTCGGAGGCGGCGATGCGGGTGGTGTCCCGCAGCCCCTGCCCGGCCAGGCCCAAGGCGTTCTCGGGGATGGTCTCCAGCCGGGCGGCCAGCAGGGAGCTGACCAGTTGGGGCACGTGGCTGACGGCGGCCACGGCGGCGTCGTGCTCGGCGGCATTCATACGCACCGGCGTGGCACCGACGTCGACTGCCAGGTTGCGCACGGCCAGTTCGGCGTCGGGGGCCGCCCCGTCCGCAACCACCACCCAGGGGCGGCCGGCGAACAGGTCGGAGTCGGCAGCGGCGGCACCGGAGCGCTCCCGGCCGGCCATGGGGTGAGAACCGACGTAGCGGCGCGCCTCCGGCCCGCCATGGCGGCGCACCTCGGCGGCGATGCGCGCCTTGACGCTCGCCACGTCCGTGACCACCGCGCCCGGGTGGGCCGTCAACTCACGCAGCACAACCTGCGCGGTCACGTCCGGCGGGGTGGCCACCACGATCAGCGCCGGCTCGGAGCTGTACTCGTCGCGAACGCGCCCCGCCCCCATGTCGCGGGCCAGCGCCAGGGAGGTGGGCGAGGTGTCGGCCAGCTGCACCTCAATCCCGGCGGCCGTGAGCGCCAGCGCCAAGGAGGTGCCCAGCAGGCCGGTGCCGACCACCAGCACCGGCCCCCGGGTTGCCAGCGGAGCTGACGGGTTTCCGGCGGCGCTCACAGTCCCACCTCCTGCTGCAGGGCGCTGACCTCCGCGCCGGTAAGCGCCCGCATGGCGCCCGGCCGCAGGTTTCCCAGCGTCAATGGTCCGAGCCGGGTGCGGGACAGGCGAATGACGGGGTGGCCGACCGCTGCCAGCATGCGGCGCACGATCCGATTGCGGCCCGAGTGCAGGGTGACCTCCACGATCGAGGCGTCCGGACCGGCCTCCTTGACCACTGCCCGGTCCGCGGCGATCGGCCCGTCCTCCAGTTCAACGCCGCGCCGCAGTCGGCGCGGCAGTCCGGCGGCGACGTGCCCCTTCACCACCGCCACATAGGTCTTGGGCACCTCATAGCTGGGGTGGGTGAGCCGGTGGGTGAGCTCGCCGTCGTTGGACAGCAGCAGCAGCCCCTCAGTGTCCGCGTCCAGGCGGCCCACGTGCACCAGCCGCAGGGCGGCCGCCTTCTCCGCTCCGCCCAGCTGCTCGGCGTGCTCGGACAGGTAGCGGTCGGCGTACTCGGCTACGGTGGGGCGCCCCTCGGGGTCCTCCATGGTGGTGACCACGCCGGCGGGCTTGTGCAGCATGACGGTGATGACGTCGGGGTCGGTCAGCACCCGGGAGCCGTCCACGCGGATGTCCTGGGTAGCCGGGTCCACGCGGACCCCGGGCTCGGTCACCCGCACTCCATCCACGCTCACCCGCCCGGCCGCGATCAGCTGCTCGCACACGCGCCGCGAACCGACGCCGGCGCGGGCGAGCACCTTCTGCAGTCGCTGCCCGCCGACCACGTAGGGATCCTCCGGCTGCGGCGCCTGCGCCCCGGCCGTGCTTGCGCCTGCCGCCTCGGCCTGCGCATCGGCTTCGTAGCCGATCTCCTCCAGGTCGTCGGCGTCGTAGAACTCCTCGGCGCCAAAGTCCAGCACGGCGTCCGCGCGCTCGGCGCTGTTGTCCTTGCTCGCATTCACGGCAGTATTCTCCCGGTGATCTCGTCTTCGATGTCCCCCAGGGCGGAGGCGTCGGGCAGGTAGGGGGCCAGGGGCGGCAGCTCGTCGAGTGAGTCCAGGCCCAGGTACTCCAGGAACTCGTCGGTGGTGCGGTACAGGATGGCCCCGGACGGCTCGGTGCCCGTCTCCTCGATCAGGCCGCGGGCGTGCAGCGTGCGGACGACGCCGTCGACATTGACGCCGCGTATGGCCGCGATCCGGCCGCGGGTCACGGGCTGCCGGTAGGCGATGACGGCCAGGGTCTCCAGGGCGGCCTGTGACAGGCGGGCAGTGGCTCCGCCGACGACGAAGCGATCCACCAGCTCGCTGAACCGGGGGGCGGAGGCCAGCCGCCAACCGCCGGCGGCGCGGCGCAGCACGAAGCCGCGGGCCCGGGCGTCGGCTTGGGCTCCTCCGTCCTCAGCGGACCGCTCACCCGCGTACTCGGCGGCGAGGGACTCCAGCACCGCCTCGACGGCGGTCTCCTCCCGGTCGAGGGCGGCGGCCAGGGCGGCCGCGGTGACCGGCTCGTCGGCAACCACCAGCACCGCCTCGACGGCGGCGCGCAGATCCTCCTCCGGCACGGGTACGGGCAGCCGGGCGGGGGCCGAGTCCGGGGTGGTCATGCGAACTCCTCCTCCAGTTCGGGGGCCGCCATGCCGATCGCCTCCGCGTCGCCGCGCCAGACGACGGTGATCTCCTCCATGGGGGCGTCCTGCGCCAGGTCGACCCCGCCCTGCCGGTACAGGATCAGCAGGGCCAGGAAGCGGGCGACGACGACGGCGGTGCGGCCCGCGTCGGCGGTCAGCTCCGTGAAGGTCAGCGTGCCGCAGCGGCGCAGCCGGTCGGCGAGCAGGCGCAGCTGCTCCCCCACGGGGACGCGCTCGTGCAGGTGGACGGTCTGCACGCCGGGGTCACGCGGGCGGGTGAACACGTCCGCGGCGATGCGGGCCAGGTCCTCGGCGTCAATGGTGGCCACGAGCCGGGGCAGCAGCGCCGCCAGCTCGGGGGGCAGGGCCACCACGCGCGGGTGGGTGCGGGAGGCGGTCTCGGCACGGGCGCGGAAGGAGGCGGCCGCCTCCTTGTAGGCGCGGTACTGCAGCAGGCGGGCGAAGAGCAGGTCACGGGCCTCCAGCAGCTCCATGTCCTCGTCCGTGTCCTCCGGGTCGTGCGGCAGGAGCCGGTGAGCCTTGAGGGCCAGCAGGGTGGAGGCGACAACCAGGAACTCGCTGGCGCGCCCCAGGTCCCAGTCGGCGCGCAGGTAGGCGATGAACTCGTCGGTGACCTCCGCCAGGGCCAGCTCGGTGATGTCGAGCCGCTTGCGGGCGATCAGGGTGAGCAGCAGGTCGAAGGGCCCCTCGAACTGGGGCAGGTTGACGCTGAAGCCGGGAACCTGGGCCGGGGCGGACGTCGTGGCCGGGTCCTCCGGCGGGGTTTCCAGCTGCGGCTGCCGGGCGACCGGAGGCGTCCCGGCCGCGGTCTCAGGCGACATTGCCGCGGGCGATGACCTCTCGGGCCAGGCGCCGGTATGCCTCTGCGCCGGGATGGCCGGAGGCGTAGCTGGTGATGGGTTCGGCGGCTACGGAGGCGTCCGGGAACTTGATGGTGCGGCGGATCTGCGTGTCGAAGAGCTTGTCGCCGAAGGCCTCGGCCAGGCGCTCGAGCACCTCCCGGGAGTGGAGGGTGCGCGGGTCCACCATGGTGGCCAGGATGCCGTCGATCTGCAGGCGGGGGTTGATGCGGTCCCGCACCCGGTCCACGGTCTCCACCAGCAGGGCCACGCCGCGCAGGGCGAAGAACTCCGTCTCCAGCGGGATGATGACGCCGTGGGCGGCGGTGAGCGCGTTGACGGTCAGCAGCCCGAGTGAGGGCTGACAGTCGATGATGACGGCGTCGTAGTCGTCCAGGACGGGGCGCAGCACGCGGGCGAGCGCCTGCTCGCGGGCGACCTCGCCGACCAGCTGCACCTCGGCCGCGGACAGGTCGATGTTGGCGGGCACCAGGTCCAGGCCCTCCACGGAGGTGGAGTGGATGATCGGACGCACGTCGGGCCGGGCGGCCACCAGCATGTCGTAGACGGTCTTGTCCAGCTCGTGGGCGTTAACGCCCAGGCCGGCGCTGGCCGCGCCCTGGGGGTCGAAGTCCACAATCAGCACCCTTCGCCCGTACTCGGCCAGCGCCGCACCCAGGTTGATGGTGGTGGTGGTCTTGCCGACGCCGCCCTTCTGGTTGCACATGGCGATGACGCGGGCCGGCCCGTGTGACTCGAGTGGCGCCGGGGCGGGGAAAACCCTCTCCTCTTCCTCCTGCTGGCCCGGGGCGGAGTTCTCGGGCGGGTCGATCAGGCCGGGCTGCTTGGCGTCACTCACATGGGCAGCCTAGTCGAAGTGGCGCCGCGGGGCTCTCAGACGGGCCCGCCGACCGTCAGCCACGGGCCCGCGGGTGGCTGGTGGCGTAGACCTCGCGCAGGTGGTCAACGGTGACCTTGGTGTAAATCTGGGTGGTGGTGACGGAGGCGTGGCCGAGCATCTCCTGGACGACACGCACATCCGCTCCCCCGGCCAGCAGGTGGGTGGCGAAGGAGTGGCGCAGCGTGTGCGGGGAGATGCGCCGGTCGTCATCGCCGGCGGTGTCGGTCAGCGCGGCGCGCTGCGCGGCGTGCTGGAGCACCGCCCAGGCGGACTGGCGTGACAGCGGCCGCCCGAGGGTGTTGAGAAAGACCTCGGGCGCGCCCCGTCCCTTCGCGGCCAGCACGGGGCGGCCGCGCACCAGATAGGCGTCCAGGGCCTCCCAGGCGTACTGCCCCATGGGCACGATCCGCTCCTTGCGGCCCTTGCCGAACAGGCGCAGGCAGCCGGAGGCCGAGTCCAGGTCGTCCACGACCAGGCCGACCGCCTCCGAGATGCGAGCGCCCGTGGCATACAGCAGCTCCAGCAGGGCGCGGTCCCTCAGGGACACCGGGGAGTCGTCGGTGCCCGCGGACTCCAGCAGGCGCCGAACCTCGTCCACGGTAAGGGCCTTGGGCAGCCTGCGGCCCACCTGGGGCGGGCGCACGGCCGCGGACGGGTCGGCGTCGGTGACGCCCTCGGCGTGGAGGAACTTGTGCCAGCCGCGCACGGCGGTGACGGTGCGGGAGGCGGAGGAGGCGGCCAGCGGCCGACCGCCGTCGGTGCCGGTGCGCAGCGCCTCCAGGAAGGCGGACACGTCGGCCTCGGTGACCGCGGCGGGGGCTTGAATGGAGCGGCTGCGCAGGAACAGGCAGTAGCGGCCCAGGTCGCGCTCGTAGGCCGCCAGCGTATTGGGGCTCAGCCCGCGTTCAACCCGCAGGTGAGCGAGGTAGCCGGCGCGGGCCCGCTCAAGCGCGTCCCCACGGGGGTCAACGACCGAAGGCTCTGCGGGAGCTGTGTCGGCGTGCGGCTTAGTGATGGTTCCGTCCGGTGTGTTCAGGCGAAGCGGGCGACCAGCCCGAGGCCGATGATGGTGGCGGCCCACAGCAGGGCGACGCCGACGGTGATGCGGTTGAGGTTGCGTTCGGCGACACCGGAGGAGCCTGCTGAGGAGGAGATGCCGCCGCCGAACATGTCGGACAGGCCGCCGCCCTTGCCCTTGTGCATGAGGATCGTCATGATCAGGAAGAAGCTGGAAAGCACCAGCAGCACTTGCAGGATGATGGTCAACACGCCCACGCCGCATTCCCTTCGTCGTCATTCCGGCCGGTTGGGCCCTGGTCGCAGTGAGGCGGCCGGCGCCTCGTCCACGGCGAGGATACCCGATCCCCGGCTCCTTGCACGTGTGTGCGCCCGGCTCCACCGGGGAGCCGGGCGCACACGTTGCTCGCAGCAGGATCAGGCAGGTCGATCAGCCGGCATGCCTGGCCCCCGGGTCAGGCGTAGAACCCGGCCATCTGCGCGAAGGAGTCCGCCTTCAGCGAGGCGCCGCCGACGAGGGCGCCGTCGATGTCGGCCTCGGCCATGAGCTCCTTGATGTTGGCGGGCTTGGCGGAGCCGCCGTAGAGGATGCGGGTGGCCTCGGCGGTGGCGTCGCCGTAGTCGGCGCGCAGGGCCTCACGGATGGCGCCGCACACCTCCTGGGCGTCGGCGGCGGTGGCGGTCTCGCCGGTGCCAATGGCCCAGATGGGCTCGTAGGCGATGACGATCTTGGCGACGTCCTCGGCGGACCAGCCGGCCAGCGCGGCACGGATCTGGGCGAGCACGAACTCCACGTGGGTGCCGGCCTTGCGGACCTCGAGGGCCTCGCCACAGCACAGGATCGGGGTCATGCCGGCGTCCAGGACCTTGCGGGCCTTGGCGCCGACCAGCTCGTCGGACTCGTTGTGGTACTCGCGGCGCTCGGAGTGGCCCATGACCACGTAGGTGCAGCCGAGCTTGGTGAGCATGGAGGTGGAGATCTCACCGGTGTAGGCGCCGTTGTCGTGGATGGACACGTCCTGGGCGCCGTACTTGATGTCGAGCCCGTCGGCCTCGACCACCGTCTGGACCGAGCGGATGTCCGTGAACGGCGGAATGACCAGGACCTCGCACTTGGAGTAGTCGTGGCCGGCATCGCTCAGGGCCATGGCCAGGCCCTGCACCAGGTGGTTGGCCTCGAGGTGATCGAGGTTCATCTTCCAGTTGCCCGCCATCAGCGGGGTGCGGTTGCTCATAATGCGCTTCCTTAATGTGGGATGGAATTGGTTGGGGCCGTCAGTCCTCGAGGACCGCGATGCCGGGCAGCGTCTTGCCCTCCAGCAGCTCCAGGGAGGCGCCGCCCCCGGTGGAGATGTGGGAGAAGGTGGACTCGTCGAAGCCAAGCGTGCGCACGGCCGCGGCGGAGTCACCGCCACCGATCACGGAGAAGGCGTCGGAGGAGGAGATCGCCTCGGCGACCGCCTTGGTGCCCTCGGCGAAGGCCGGGAACTCGAACACGCCCATGGGGCCGTTCCAGACGACAGTCTTGGAGGTGGCGATCGCCTGGGCGAACAGCTCCCGGGTCTTGGGACCGATGTCCAGACCCATCTGGTCGGCGGGAATGGCGTCGGCGGCGACGACCGTGGCCGGGGCGTCCGGCTTGAACTCGGGGGCGACGACGGTGTCGACGGGCAGGAGCAGCTCCACGCCGTTGGCCTTGGCGGTGGCCAGGTAGCCCTTGACGGTGTCGATCTGGTCCTGCTCCAGCAGGGAGGTGCCTACCTCGTAGCCCTGGGCGGCGAGGAAGGTGTAGGCCATGCCGCCGCCGATCAGGAGACGGTCGGCCTTGCCCAGCAGGTTGGCGATGACGCCGAGCTTGTCGGAGACCTTGGAGCCGCCCAGCACCACGGTGTAGGGCCGCTCGGGGTTGTTGACGGCCCTGCCGAGGGACTCGATCTCCTTGGCGACCAGCAGCCCGGAGGCGGCCGGAAGGATACGGGCCACGTCGTAGACGGAGGCCTGCTTGCGGTGCACGACGCCGAAGCCGTCGGAGACGAACACGTCGGCCAGGGCGGCGAGCTGCTCGGCGAAGGCGGCGCGCTCGGCGTCGTCCTTGGAGGTCTCGGCGGCGTTGAAACGCACGTTCTCGAGCAGGACGATGTTGCCGGGCTCCAGGGCGGCGACGGCGGCCTTGGCGCTCTCACCCACGGTGTCCTCGGCCAGCGTGACCTTCACGCCGGCCAGTTCGGCCAGCCGCGTGGCGACCGGGGCGAGCGAGAAGTCGGGGTTGACCTTGCCCTTGGGACGGCCCAGGTGGGCGGCCACGATGACCTTGGCGCCGGCGTCGAGCAGCGTCTTGAGGGTCGGCAGGGCGGCGCGGATGCGGCCGTCGTCGGTGATGTTCTTGTCGTCGTCGAGCGGAACGTTGAAGTCGGAGCGGACCAGGACGCGCTTGCCCTGCAGATCGCCCAGGGACTCGATGGTCTTCATGGAACCTCGCAGTGTTGAGATGGGATTGAGTGTGTTGACTGGGATGAACGGGCGGACGCCCGCGCACGCGGGTGGCGTGCGCGGGCGTCCGTCAGGTGCTCACAATGTGAGGACTTGTGTCTGCCCGAGCTCAGGCGAGCTTCTCGCAGACGAGGGCGGTGAGCTGGACCAGGCGGTTGGAGTAGCCCCACTCGTTGTCGTACCAGGAGACGACCTTGACCTGGTCGCCCTGCACCTTGGTCAGCTTGGAGTCGAAGATGGAGGAGTGCGAGTCGCCGACGATGTCGGTGGAGACCAGGTCCTCCTCGGAGTAGGCCAGAACACCCTTGAGCGGGCCCTCGGCGGCGGCCTTGACGGCGGCGTTGATCTCCTCCACGGTGGCCGGCTTGGCGGGCTTGAAGGTCAGGTCCGTGACCGAGCCGGTCGGGACCGGCACGCGCATGGCGTAGCCGTCCAGCTTGCCCTTGAGCTGCGGGAGGACGAGGGCGACGGCGCGGGCGGCACCGGTGGAGGTGGGGACGATGTTGAGGGCGGCGGCGCGGGCGCGACGCAGGTCCTTGTGCGGGGCGTCGTGGATGCGCTGGTCACCGGTGTAGGCGTGAACCGTGACCATCAGGCCGTTCTCGATGCCGAAGGCCTCGTCCAGCACCTTCGCCAGGGGGGCGAGGCAGTTGGTGGTGCAGGAGGCGTTCGAGATGATGTTGTGCTTGGTGGTGTCGTAGTCCTGCTCGTTCACGCCGACCACGAAGGTGCCGTCCTCGTTCTTCGCCGGGGCGGAGATGACGACCTTCTTGGCGCCGGCGTCGATGTGAGCCTTGGCCTTGGTGGCGTCGGTGAAGAAGCCGGTGGACTCCACGACGACGTCGACGCCCAGGTCCGCCCAGGGCAGGTTGCCGGGCTCGCGCTCGGCCAGGACGCGGATCGGCTTGCCATCGACGATGATGTTCTGCTCGTCGTAGGTGACCTCGGCGGCGAGGCGGCCCATGATGGAGTCGAACTTCAGGAGGTGGGCGAGGGTCTTGATGTCGGTCAGGTCGTTGACGGCCACGACCTCGAAGTCGGCGCCCTGCTCGAGGGCGGCGCGGAAGAAGTTGCGGCCGATGCGGCCGAAGCCGTTGATACCAACGCGGGTGGTCACTTTGTGTCCTCCTAGTGCGCCAGTGGGCGCACGTACTCGTAGCTTGCTGCACACATGGTGTGCCCCGGCCTTCGTGGGGAGTCCCCCGTCCGATCCGGCAGGTCGAGTCTAGCCTCACACGTCTGCCGCCGTGCGGGTTCGGGCACGCCACGGGCGAACACGCGGATACATCTCACATGTCGAGCATGTCCTGGGTGAGCACCGACTCGGTGTCCGGGATGCCCAGCTCGTGGGCGCGCTTGTCCGCCATGGCCAGTAGGCGGCGGATGCGCCCGGCCACCGCGTCCTTGGTCAGCTGCGGATCGGCCATGCGGCCGAGCTCCTCCAGGCTGGCCTGCTTGTTCTGGATGCGCAGCCGGCCTGCCTGCACCAGGTGCTCGGGCACGTCGTCGCCCAGGATCTCGAAGGCGCGCTCCACCCGGGCGCCGGAGGTGACGGCGGCGCGCACCGAGCGCCGCAGGTTCGCGTCGTCGAAGTTGGCCAGGCGGTTGGCGGTGCCGCGAGTCTCACGCCGGGAGCGCCGTTCCACCCAGATGGCGTTCGCCTCCACCGCCCCCATCCGCTGCAGCAGGACGCTGATCGCCTCGCCGTCGCGCACCACCACCCGGTCGGCACCGCGCACCTCCCGGGCCTTGGCGGCCACTTCGAAGCGGCGGGCGGCGCCGACCAGGGCGAGCGCGGCCTCGCTGCCCGGGCAGGTGACCTCCAGGGCCGAGGAGCGACCGGGCTCGGTCAGCGAGCCGCGGGCCAGGAAGGCGCCGCGCCAGGCGGCCGCCGAGGCGTTGCGGCCGCCCTGGACGACGGCGACGGGCATGCCGCGCACCGGGCGCCCGTGGGCGTCCACCAGGCCGGTCAGCCGGGCCAGGTCCCGGCCCCGGTCGGCCACGCGCAGCACGTAGCGGCTGCCGCGGTGCAGCGAGCCGGCCTGCACGACCAGTACTTCGGGGGTCATGCCGAACAGCTCCCGCAGGTCGCGGTGCAGCCGCCGCACGGCGCCGCCGTGGTCGAGTTCCGCCTCGACGACGATGCGGCCGGACACGAGGTGCAGGCCGCCGGCGAAGCGCAGCATGGAGGCCACCTCGGCACGCCTCTGAGCGGCGTTGTCGGTGGTCACGCGTGCGAGCTCGTCCTTGACGGTCACCGTCAGCGACATTGGTGGTGCTCCTGGTCCTGTGGCGGGTGAGATGGTTAGTTGTGCGGGGCGGTCAGGCCCCGCGCGGCGGCGAGGTGATGTCCCCCACGACGCCGTCGAAGGCGTCGCGGAAGACGGCTGCCAGCCGCAACGGGTCATGGTGGCACAGCGCGTCCCCGGTGCGCACCTGCCGCAGCACGAGCACCGCCCCCATGGATGCGGCTACGGCCTCCAGGTCGGCGACGTCCTCGACCACGCTGGGGTCGGCGACGACCACGTCCAGGCGCAGCTCGGGGGCGTAGTCGGCCAGGACGCGCAGGTGGTCGGCCACGGTCATGTCGTCGGTCTCGCCGCTCTGGGCCGACAGGTTCAGCACCACGAGCTTGCGGGCGCGCGTGCTCACCAGCGCCCGACGCATGGACGGCAGGATCAGGTGCGGCAGCACGGAGGTGTACCAGGAGCCGGGGCCCAGGATCACCCAGTCGGCGGCGTCGATGGCGCGGATCGCCTCGGGGTGGGCGTCGGCGTCCTCGGGGACCACGCGCACGTGCTCCATGCGGCCGCGGGTGGTGGCGACGGCGACCTGGCCGGAGACGCGCTGACGGTGGTCGCCGTCGACGATATCCGCCTCGATCACCAGCGGGGAGGCGCTCATGGGGATGACACGGCCGTGAATGCTCAGCAGCCGACCCACCCAGTCCAGCCCCTCGACCTCGTCGCCGAGCAGCTGCCACAGCGCCAGGATCAGCAGGTTGCCCAGGGCGTGGTTGTCCAGCTCACCCTCGCCGGAGAAGCGGTGCTGCAGCACGTCGCGCCAGGTCAGTCCCCACTCGGTCTCGTCGGTGAGGGCCGCCAGGGCCATGCGCAGGTCCCCGGGCGGCAGGCAGTCGAACTCGCGGCGCAGGCGCCCGGAGGAACCGCCGTCGTCGGCGACGGTGACCACGGCCGTGAGCCGGTGGGTGACGTGGCGCAGGGCCCGCAGCGTGGCGGACAGGCCGTGCCCGCCGCCGAGGGCTACTACTGCCGGCCCCTCCTCCCCGCGTCGGCGCCAGCCGGCGGCGTCTATGGTGGCGCGGGCCGTCCGGGTGGCGGTGTCGGCGTCCTGACTCGGAGCCGCGCTCCGCTGGTCGCTCGGCGTCATGCTCATATCCGCCTCACTCCCTGCCCAGGTCCCGGTGCTGCACCGAGACCTTGAAGCCGACGGCCCGTAGGCTCGCGGCGATTCGTTCGGCGGAGGCGACCGAGCGGTGCTTGCCGCCGGTGCAGCCCACCGCGATGGTGACATTTGGCTTCAGCTCGTCGACATAGCGGGGCAGCGCCGGAATCAGCAGGTTAACGTAGCCGTCGACGAAGGCGGCCGCACCGTCCTGCTGGAACACGTACTCGGCCACGGGGGCGTCCCGCCCGGTCAGATGCCGCAGCTCCGTAACCCAGTAGGGGTTGGGGATGAAGCGCACGTCCAGGACGTGGTCGGCGTCCATCGGCAGGCCGTACTTGAACCCGAAGGACATGACCGTTACCCGCAGGGCCAGGTCGGACTCGTGCGCGACCAGCTCGCGGATGCGGCGGGCCAGGTCGTGCACCGAGTAGTCGGTGGTGTTGATGACCTCGTCGGCGGTGCCCTTGAGCCCCGCCAGGAGCGTGCGCTCGTGCTCGATGCCGTCCAGGATGGAGCCGGTTCCCTGCAGCGGGTGGGGGCGGCGGGAGGACTCGAAGCGGCGGATGAGGACGGCGTCGGAGGCGTCCAGGAAGATCAGGCGCACGTCGACGCCGCCGTCGCGCAGCTGCCCCAGGTACTGCATGAAGGAGGCGAAGAACTCGCGGCTGCGCACATCGACGACGGCGGCCAGTCGGTGCACGCCCGCCCCGACGGTGGTCATCATGCCGGCCAGCGCCGGCAGCAGCTGCGGGGGCAGGTTGTCGACCACGTACCAGTCGAGATCCTCCAGGGCGTTGGCGGCCCGAGAGCGCCCTGCACCGGACATGCCGGTGACGATGATCATCTCCGGCCGCTTGGCCGGCGGCACCGGGGCCGCCGCCTCATCAATGGCCGGGATGCCGCGCGGAACCGTGTCCTTGACCGGGTTGCGGGCCGAGTCCGTCGTCTCCGCTCCGGCGGCGTGGCGCACCGGCCGCCGCGGGGGCACGCCCGCGGGAAGCGGGGTGGCTGACCGGGAACCGCCGACGGGGACCGACGGGGGGATCTGGTTGGGGCCGCGGCCTTCGGCCGACGCGCGGCCGGGGTCGGTTCGGTCCAGTGCATCCATGCCCCCAGCATGGCACAACCGGCTGTGATGGGCGCGTGGAGTTTCGGTAGCGTGGTAGCAGCACTCGGCGCCGCGGCGCCGAACCGCCCGGGCGCGACCGCGCCCGGCGCACGCATCGACTTGGAGGCGACCGTGACCGCATCCCAATCCCCCACCCCCGCAGCCGGTCTCGGCACCCCGGGGACGCCGTCGGCAACCAGGGTGGTGCTGCTCGGCTCCGGCGAACTCGGCAAGGAGGTGACGATCGCGCTCATGCGCCTGGGCGTGGAGGTAACCGCCATTGACCGCTACGCGGGTGCTCCCGCGCAGCAGGTCGCCCATCACGCCCTGACCGTGGACATGTCCGACCCGGCGGCTCTGACTGCGGCGATTGAGTCGACCGGGGCGCAGATCGTCGTCCCGGAGATCGAGGCGCTGGCCACCGATGCGCTGGTGACCCTGGAGGACACCGGGCGGGTGCGGGTGGTGCCGACGGCGCGCGCCGCCCGACTGACCATGGACCGGGAGGGCATCCGCAGGCTGGCCGCGGAGGAGCTCGGCCTGCCCACGAGCCCCTACGCCTTCGCCTCCTCCGCCGCGGAGCTGGCCGCCGGGGCCGAGCAGGTCGGCTATCCGTGCATCGTCAAGCCGGTGATGTCATCCTCCGGGCACGGCCAGTCCTTACTGCGCGGCCCCGACGACGTGGCGGCCGCCTGGCGCCTGGCCGCCGCGGAGGGGAGGGTGGACCGGGGCCGGGTGATCGTGGAGGGCTTCGTCGACTTCGACTCCGAGATCACCCTGCTCACGGTCCGCTCCCGCGACCCGCGCACCGGTGAGACCGTCACCTCCTTCTGCGAGCCGGTCGGACACCGGCAGGTCGACGGCGACTACGTGGAGTCCTGGCAGCCACACCCGCTGCCCCAGCCGGCGCTGCGGCGCGCGCAGGAGGTGGCCGCGGCGGTCACCGGGGCGCTCGGGGGCTGGGGCCTGTTCGGCGTGGAACTGTTCATCTGCGGCCAGGAGGTGCTGTTCTCGGAGGTCTCCCCCCGGCCGCACGACACCGGCATGGTCACCATGGCGAGCCAGCGGCTGAGCGAGTTCGAGCTGCACGCCCGGGCGCTGCTGGGGCTGCCGGTGGACACGGCGCTGCGCTCCCCCGGCGCCTCCGCCGTCGTCAAGTCGCCCGTCGAGTGCGGGGCCGACACCGGGGCGACCTACCGGGGCGTCGCCGAGGCACTGGCGGTGCCGGGCAGCGACGTGCGCCTGTTCGGCAAGCCCGACGCGCATCCGGGACGCCGCATGGGGGTCGCCGTCGCCACAGCCGACGACGTCGAGGCCGCGCGCGAGCGGGCGCGGGCGGCGGCCGCGGCCATCGCCGTGTCGCGCTCCGAGGAGTGAACGCGGGAGACGTCAGCGGGTTCGGCGGGTCCGCGGCGGCGCAGAGACACGCGCTTCGCCGTCCCCGTAGAGCACGCCCTCCTCGGCCTTGACCGCGGCCACCAGCACGAAGCTCAGGGTGACCAGCAGCGCCCAGCTGCCGAGCTTGCCCACATGCACCAGGTGCCACCCGGCCTGTTGGTCCGGATAGCGCCAGGCATTGAGGAAGGTGCCCAGGTTCTCAGCCAGCCACAGGAATACGCCGATGAGCAGGAACGACACGGCGGTGGGCATGCGGTAGCGGTCCCCGCCCACCGACGCGTACATGAAGCCGGAGAAGATCGGCACCCCGCCCAGGCGCACCACCCCGGCCTCCGGATAGGTCCAGGACCCGACGCGCACCTTGAACACCTCCAGGGCCAGGCCGATCAGGTGGAAGGCGCAGATGACGGCCAGCTCCCTCCAGGTCTCCAGCCTCAGCGCCACGAAGGCTAGCTGCACCACCAGCACGTAGATGAGCAGCGCGTCGTACCTGGCCAGGGGCATGTCCACGCGGTTCCAGACGAGCACGGAGGCGGCCATGCCGAGGAAGACCGCGATCGGGAAGGCGCAGCAGGCCAGCTGGACAGCGGTGAACTGGACCAGCCGCAGCGGCAGCAGCCGCAGCCGACTCAACGGGGCGCGTGCTTCGGGCATCGGCACAGATTATCCGGTGCCCGGTGTGCGCGCCGCGAGTCCGCTGCGGCCGTTGCTGCCGATCCGGTCGTTCAGGCCTTCAGGGTCGCACCGTTCGAGGCGATCACGTCCCGGTACCAGCCGAAGGAGCGCTTGCGGTAACGGGCCAGGGTCCCGGTGCCGTCGTCGTTGCGGTCCACGTAGACGAAGCCGTAGCGCTTGGACAGCTGGGCGGTGGAGGCGGACACGCAGTCGATGCAGCCCCAGGAGGTGTAGCCCATGACCTGCACGCCGTCGGCGATGGCCTCCCGCACCTGCACCAGGTGGTCGTTCATGTAGTCGATGCGGTAGTCGTCCTCAACGGTCGGGATCCCATCGGGGCCGGTGACCAGCTCGTCGCGGGCGCCCAGGCCGTTCTCCACGATGAACAGGGGCTTGCCCCAGCGGTCCCAGTAGTCGTTCAGGATGGTGCGCAGGCCGCGGGGATCGATGGCCCAGCCCCACTGGGACACCTCCAGGGTGGGGTTGACCACCCCGCCCATGAGGTTGCCGCCGCCGGACTCGCGCTCCTGGGTCGCCGTCTCGCAGGAGGACATGTAGTAGGAGAAGGACACGAAGTCGACCGTGTGCTCGGCCAGCGTGCGCCGGTCCTCCGCGGTGATGTCCAGCTCCACCCCCTTGTCCCGCAGCTTGCGCAGGAAGTAGCCCGGGTAGGTGCCGCGCACGTGCACATCGCCGAAGGCGTAGTTGTCGCGCTCGGCCTGCTTGGCGGCCCACACGTCCCGCGGGTCCGGGGTGAGCGGGTAGAAGGGGATCGCCAGGATCATGCAGCCGACCTTGAGGTCGGGGTTGACCTCGTGGGCGATGCGGGTGACGGAGGCGGAGGCCACCAGCTCGTGGTGGATCGCCTGGTACAGGTCCTGCTCGCGCAGCTGGTCCTTGGGCGTGTTGATGCCTCCGGACATGAAGGGCTCGTGGAGCACGGAGTTGATCTCGTTGAAGGTGAGCCAGTACTTCACCCGCTTGCCGTAGCGCTCGAACAGGGTGCGGGCGTAGCGCTCGAAGAAGCCGATCATGCGCCGGTCGGCCCAGCCGTTGTACGCCTCGGCCAGGTGCAGCGGGGTCTCGTAGTGGCTGATCGTCACCAACGGCTCGATGCCGTACTTCTCGAGCTCGTCCAGGACGCGGTCGTAGAAGGCCAGGCCCGCCTCGTTCGGCTCGGTCTCATCCCCCTTGGGGAAGATGCGCGACCAGGCGATCGAGAAGCGGAAGACCTTGAAGCCCATCTGGGCGAGCAGCGCGATGTCCTCCTTGTAGCGGTGGTAGAAGTCGATGCCCACCAGCTTGAGGTTGTCCGGGGTGGGGGCCTCGGTGCGGGGGCCGACGATGCCCTGGGGCATGACGTCCTGCACGCTCAGGCCCTTGCCGTCGGCGTCGTAGGCGCCCTCGTACTGGTTGGCGGCCAGCGCCCCGCCCCACAGGAAGTCGTCGGGGAAGGTGGCGGGAGTGGTTGAGGTGGTCATGGAATGTCCTTTCTCGTGGGTCTTGGGGGCGCCGTTCACTTGCTGACCACGATGACGTTGTCACCGGCGTCGACTGCACTGCCGACCGCGGGAGTAGTGACGGCCTTGTGGTTGGCGGAGTTGGTGACGAGCACGGCGGTGGCGGTGGAGTGTCCGGCCGCCTCAATGGTGGCCAGGTCCGCCTCGAGCAGCAGCTCGCCGGCCTCCACGTGCTGCCCCTTGGACACGTGCTGAGTGAAGCCACTGCCCTCCATGTTCACGGTGTCTATGCCGACGTGGACCAGCACCTCCACGCCGTCGTCGGTCTTGAGCCCGATGGCGTGGCCCGAGTCCACCGTGACCACGACCTCGCCCGCCACGGGGGCGACCACGCGGCCGGAGGTGGGGATGATGCCGACGCCCTGCCCCATGACGCCTGAGGAGAACACCGGGTCGGGAATGTCCTCGACGGCGATCACGCGGCCGGGCAGCGGGGCGACCAGGAACACGTCGACGTCGGCGGCCGGAGCGGTCGCACCCGTGGCGGACGGGGCGGAGACGTCGTCGTCCTGGTCGGCGGCTACCGCGTCAGGGTCATCCTTAACGCCGAAGAAGAAGGTGAGCAGGAAGGCGATCACCACAGCCAGGATCACGCCGAAGAGGAAGAGCGGGAAGTTGGGTGTGGACAGCCAGGCGGGCAGGCCAATGATGGAGGGGAACACGCCCGCGGACGTGGTGCGGCCGCCGGCGATGGCGCCCAGGGCGCCACCGATGGCGCCACCCACGACACCGAAGTAGAAGGGGAGCTTACGGGGCAGGTTGACACCGTAGATGATGGGCTCGGTGACGCCGGCGAGGAAGCCGGACAGCGAGGCCGGACCGGCCATCTCGCGAGTCTTGCGGTCGCGGGTGCGCAGCATGACGGCCAGGCCGGCCGCGGCCTGGGCGAGTACGGGAGCGACGAGCGGGCCGGTCATGACGGAGAAGCCGTTGGTGGTGATCTCCTGGGTCATGATGGGCACGAAGCCCCAGTGCAGACCGAAGATGACGAAGACCTGCCACAGGCCGCCCATAATGGCGCCGCCCAGGAGCGGCACCGTGTTGAACAGCCACTGGACGGCGGCAGCAATACCATTGGCGAGGTAGGTGGTGGCCGGGCCGATGGTGAGCAGCGTCAGCGGCACCATGATGAGGACGGTCAGCCAGGGCGTCATGAAGTTGCGGAAGGCACTGGGGATCACCTTCATCAAGAACCGTTCCAAATGGCTCTGCGCCCACACCGCAACGATGATCGGGATGACGGAGCTGGTGTAGCTCATCATGACCAGCGGGATGCCGAAGAAGCTGTGGGTGCCGCCGTCGTTGAGAGCAATGATCGACGGGTACACCAGGGCGCCGGCGATGGCCATGGCGGTGAACTGGTTGGCCTTGAAGTGACGCGCCGCCGTCACCGCCAGGATGATGGGCAGGAAGTTCATGAAGGCGTCGGAGGCGGCGTACAGCACGGTATAGCCATCGGTGCCCTCCTTCAGCCAGCCGAAGGTGACGAACATGGTCAGGAAGGCCTTGAACAGACCGGTTCCCGCCAGGGTCCACAGCATCGGGGAGAAGATGCCGGAGACCAGGGCGATGAAGGCGTCCAGTGGGTTCTTCCGCTCGGCCGGGGCGTCGTCGTCGCCGACGACGGGCCCAAGCAGCTTCATGAGTTCGGCGTACACCTCGGGCACGTCATTGCCAATCACCACCTGGTACTGGCCGCCTGCCTGCACCACGGTCACAACACCGGAGGTGTCCTTGATCGCGTCGGTGCCGGCCTTGGACTCGTCCTTGAGGACGAAGCGCAACCGGGTGGCGCAGTGGGAGAGCGAGCTGACGTTGTCCTGCCCGCCGACCTTGTCCAGCAGGTCCGGCGCCAACTCCGCGTAGTTGGTCTTTGCCATGTAGATCCTCCTCGATCCCGTGTCCCGCAAGCGGCCGGGAAAACAAAAAAGACCCGAGCCGGCAACGCAGTGGTCTGCGAAACCGTCTCAGGTCTTGCCCCTTGCGGGTCACAATCCTGGGCCCCGAGCGGGGCTCGGTAGAACTCTAGCCGCATTCTCCGTGACCCGAACAGGGAACACCGGGTATGCCCTTGGTCACAGTATTAGGTGCGGCCGATGCCGGCCTCCAGGCGGGCGACGTGCATGGTCAGGTAGGCGGTCTCGTCGTCGGAGACGGTCAGCCCCAGCCGCAGTTCCAGCAGCTCCTTGACGCGCAGAGCTACCTGGTAGGCGCGCGGCCGGTCGCGGCGTAGCACTCGCGCGACGGTCACGGCGATCCCGTCCTCCACCTGGTTGGTGCGGGCGCGGGCGAGGAAATAGCGCAGGTGGGCGATGAAGCGGGCCGCGTTGACGGACTCGATGTCGAGGTCATCCCCGTAGGTGCTCACCAGCAGGTCCATGATCTGGCGGATCAGCCGGGACTGGGCGACTGCCTCCTGAGTGGAGGGCGCGCCGATCGCCGCGGTGAACAGGTGCAGGGCCAGGGCGACCGCCTCGCCGTCGGGCAGCTGGATCTCCTGGGCGCGGTTGAGCTCGGCCACCATGCGCTCGGCCAGGTGCAGCTCGTGGGGGTGCAGGTGGGCGGCCTCGGCGCGCAGCGGGTAGTCCATGACGATGCCCGCGGCCACGCGCTCCATGGCCTGGTTGACGTGGTCGACCACCGCCACGATCGTGGAGGAGGGCACGGTGGTGCCCAGCTCGCGGGCGGCGGCGCGGAAGGTGCGCTCGATGAGCGCGATGCGCTCCAGCGGGATGGCGGCCATGACCTCGCCGATGCTCTCGGCGTTCTGTGCCAGCACGTAGCGGCGCGCCACCATGGCGGTATCCACGTCCTGCCCCGGCTTGCGCTGGAAGCCGAGGCCGCGACCGGTCAGCACCGCCTCGCGTCCCAGCTCGTCTCGCGCCAGGATCACATTGTTGTTGAACACCCGCAGGATCTCCACCTACGGGATTGTGTCACCGATCCGGCGGTACCGCAGCGGGGGCCGTCTCCGCGTCCGTCCCGGTAGCTGCCCCGGCTTGAGAATCGACGGCGAGGTGCTGCTTAATCGTGGCGGCCAGGGCGGGGCCGATGCCCTTGACGGCGGCGATCTGCTCGGCCGAGGCGGCCCGCAGGCGCTTGACGGAGCCGAACTCCTTCAGCAGCGCCGCCTGCCGGGCAGGGCCGAGGCCGGGGATGGAGTCGAGCACGGAGCGGGTCATGCCCGCCGAGCGCTTCTTGCGGTGGTGGGTGATGGCGAAGCGGTGGGACTCGTCGCGCAGGTACTGCAGCAGGTACAGGGCGGGCGAGGTGCGCGGCAGCACGATCGGGAACTCCTCCCCCGGCACCCACACCTCCTCCAGGCGCTTGGCCAGGCCGACCAGCGGCACGTCGACGCCGAGCTCGTCCAGCACGGCCCGGGCGGCGTTTACCTGCGGCAGCCCGCCGTCGACGACGACGAGCCCGGGGGCGTAGGAGAACCGGCGGGGGCGACCGGTGTCGGGGTCCACGGGACCGGAGACCTGCGCGCCGACGGCAGTATCCCCGGGCGGGCCGTCGGGACGCTGCGCAGCGGCGTCGTCGGCGGTCTCCTCGACATACTCGCCACCGACGTCGGCCGGCACCGAGCCGGACACCGGCCCCGGACTGTTCTGCTCCGCGAGCAGCCGCTTGAAGCGGCGGGTGAGCACCTCGTGCATGGCGGCGGTGTCATCCGCCACCCCGGAGCCGTCCCGGCCACGGATGATGAAGCGGCGGTAGTCGGACTTCTTGGGGGCGCCGTCCTCGAAGACGACCATCGAGCCGACCTGGTAGGTGCCCTGGGTGTGGGAGATGTCGTAGCACTCCACCCGCAGCGGCGCCTCGGGCAGGTCCAGGGCCTCGGCGAGCTCCTCCAGCGCCTGGGAGCGCTGGGTGAGGTCGCCGGCGCGACGGGTCTTGTGCTGGCGCAGCGCCTCCTCGGCGTTCTTGCGCACGTTGTCCATGAGGGCGGCCTTGTCTCCGCGCAGGGGCACGCGCAGATCCACTTTCGCTCCGCGCAGGCCGGTGAGCAGATCCCCGATGGCGGCGGCGTCGGGCGGCAGCACGGGGACGAGGATCTCCCGCGGCACGGCAGTGGTGGCGGTGTGGGCGACGTCGTCGACGCTGGTGGCTCCGCGCTCGCGCCGCCCGGTACGGGTGCCGTTCTCAGGGGCGGTGCGCTCCAGCGGCGCGGCGGGGGCGCGGTCGCCGACGCCGAGGGAGGTGGTGGGGCCGGAGCGGGCGGGGGCGCCGACGGCGGTGCCCGCGGGGGCAGTGGCGGCGGCGTCGGCCGGATCGAGCAGGTCGGAGTAGACCTGCTGGAGCAGCCGCTCGATGAGCTCGGCGTCGGTGGCGTCCTCAACCAGGTCGATCACCCAGCCGCGCTGGCCGCGCACCCGCCCGCCGCGCACATGGAAGACCTGGACGGCGGCGGTGAGCTCGTCGCGAGCCAGGGCGAAGGCGTCCACGTCGGTCGCCTCCGGCAGCACCACCGCATTCTGCTCAATGACCTTCCGCAGGGCCTCGGCGTCGTCGCGCAGGCGGGCCGCCTTCTCGAAGTCGAGGGCCTGGGCCGCGGCCCGCATCTGCGCCTCCACCTCGCGCAGGTAGGGGCCGGTGCGTCCGGCCATGAAGGCGCAGAAGTCCTCGGCCAGCGCCCGGTGGTCGGCGGGGCTGATGCGGCCCACGCAGGGGGCGGAGCACTTGTCGATGTAGCCCAGCAGGCAGGGGCGGCCCGAGGCGTGGGCGCGCTTGAACACGCCGGCCGAGCAGGAGCGGATGGGGAATACGCGCAGCAGCTGGTCGAGGGTCTCGCGGATGGACCACACCTGCACGAAGGGCCCGAAGTAGCGCACGCCGGGGCGCCTGGCACCGCGCACGATCTGGGCGCGGGGGAAGGTCTCCTGCATGGTGACGGCCAGGTACGGGTAGGACTTGTCATCCTTGTACTTGACATTGAAGCGCGGGTTGAACTCCTTGATCCAGGAGTACTCCAGGGCCAGGGACTCCACCTCGGTGGACACCACCGTCCACTCCACCGCGCAGGCGGTGGTCACCATCTTCTGGGTGCGCGGGTGCAGGGCGGCGAGGTCCTGGAAGTAGTTGCTCAGGCGGGCCCGCAGGTTCTTGGCCTTGCCGACGTAGATGACGCGCCCCTCGGCGTCGAGGAACCGGTACACGCCCGGCGCCGTGGGGATGTCGCCGGGGGCGGGGCGGTAGGTGGACGGGTCGGCCATGGCAGGAGCCTACTGGCAGGAGACCAGGTGCCCCCCGGCCCTCACTGCCCTCGCCTGCCCTCGCCTGCCCTCGCCTGACCCCCGCCCTTCGCCGCCGCCCCCTTCGCCGAGATCGGTAGAAGTCACGTGCCCAAATCGGTAGAAGTTACGTGCCCAGATCGGTTGATGCGGTGCCCGGCCCCCCGTTGCCCAGGCCGTGGGCCCGGACGCGGCCGCGGACGCGCCCGCCCGGAGCCGTCATGAACACGAGTTCACGCCACCAACACGAGTTCTTGACGACCTACACGGGCATAACCCATGCACACCTCCAAAACTCGTGTCATCGAGCAGAACCCGTGTCCCCGAGGCAAACACCTGCGCCTGGAGCCCCAGCCAAGCCCCGGCACACGAGTCCCAAGAGTTCGCGCGTCTGCCCCACGAGCCGCCGTCTCCGGGGGCCGCCGTCGAGTGGGACGGGGCTGTCCGGGCTGGCGGCACATGACATCAGTGGCAGCGAGCCTCCGGGCGTGACGCGATCACACGCCGAGGCAGCATCGACGGAGACTGTCAGAATCGATGACAAACGCTCCCCAGGTGCCCAGCCGACGGTCAACAGATCATTGGAATAGCAGCGTTTCGCAGCACGTCGCTAGACCGGAGTCCGAATTTTGTCATCGTTTTTGACGTTTATGTTGGTTGTGCTCGTCGTGGGGCGTGACCCTCATTTTGACTGGCCTGCCGGTGGTGGTGCCTTGCGCGTGATTTGTCCGCCTCGCCGACGAGCGCGGCCGTCCGGGCCGGCGCGTGACCTAATAGGAGCCTGAACTTATCCTACGTATCGTCCCGTAAACGTCTTGTCCGCGCACGCCCGGGCGGCCGCAGCCCCCCACACCACATACTGCGCGAGAGGCAGACCCCATCATGACAAAGACATCGCAGCGCGTCCAGGCGAGCGTCCAAGGCACCGCCAACAACGCGCCAGCGAGCGTGTTCGCCGGCGTGGACACCCACGCCGACACCCACCACGCGGCCATAGTGGACGCCCTGGGCCACCCGCTGGCGGACCGCCAGTTCCCCTCCACCCCGGCAGGCCACCAGGACCTGCACGACTTCATCACCAGCCACGGCCGGCTCGCACTGGTGGCGGTGGAGGGCACCGGCTCCTACGGCAGGACCCTGACCAGCCACCTACTGTCCCAGGGCCTGCAGGTACGCCAGGCCCTGCGCCCCGGCGCCCCCAAGCGCCCCAGGGGCAAGACCGACACCATCGACGCCTACCGGGCCGCACGCGCCGCCGCAGCGGACGACGGATCGCTGCCGGTACCCAAGACCGGCACCGGCACCTCAATCGCGATCCGCGCCGCCAAGAACGCCCGCCGCCAGGCCGTACGCGCCCAGGGCGACACCATGCGCCAGCTCAAGGACCTACTGATCACCGCCCCCACCAGCGTACGCGAGGACTACCGCGGCCTGGACGACCGGGCCCTTCTGGACGCGCTGGCCGCCCTGGACCAGCCCGACCCCCAACAGGGCCCGGACCAGATCGTGCGCGCCGTCCTGGGCTGCCTGGCCCGGCGCTGGCTCGACCTGGACGCCGAGATCACCCAGCACACCCGCCTGCTCGACACCCTGACCCTACAGGCCAACCCGGCCCTGCGCGCCACCAAGGGCGTAGGCGCCGTCGTCGCAGCCGAACTGCTGTCCCTGGCCGGGGACAACCCCGGCCGCATCCGCTCCCAGGCCGCCCTGGCCGCCATGACCGGCACCTGCCCCATACCCGCATCCTCGGGCCGCACCCACCGTCACCGCCTCAACCGCGGCGGCGACCGCCAAGCCAACTGGGCCATCCACCGCATCGCCCACAACCGCGCCACACACGACCCCGCCACACGCGCCTACATCCAACGCCTGATCTCCCGGGGCAAGACCAAACGAGAAGCCATCAGATGCCTCAAAAGAGCCATCACCCGCGAGATCTACAAGACCCTGACCAACCCCCAGCCCCTACCAGACCACACCACCCTGCGCCAACGCCGCAAGGCCAAAGGCATCACCCTCACCCAAGCCGCCACCGCCCTACACACCTGGCCCGCCCGCATCAGCGAACTCGAACGCGGCAAACGCCCCGACCACGACCTCGCCACCACCTACGACCAATGGCTCACCACCGCTTGACACACATAGGAGCATCACTTTCGCCCCGATCCTCGCTCTCAGCAGTGCACCCGAGCTCCGACGTCTCCACCCGCCATTACGGCTGATACACAGCCGCAGGCGGCAGTAACGACTCCCGCCGTGAACACGCCCCATGCCGGGCTGAACGAGCCCATCAAGGCTCCGAGTCCGCTGCCCAGAGGCGCTCCAGCGAAGACGATCGACCGGTACATGGTCGTGATGCCATGCAGTCCCGGTCCATGGGCGGATCTAAGCAGTGAGCTGGAAGTACTCGAGTTCCAGCCTCGGAGCCCGATCCCGTAAAATGCGGTGCACGCGAGCAGCAGGCTGATGGTGGAGTTGAGCCCGTACACCTGCGGCGGCAGTTGCACGACCTTCAACAGGTACAGCGGGAGCACTGCCGAATAGCACCCTGCAAAAACGTTCGACAGGAATCCACTGGTGCTCAACGCCAGCGCCGTGCGAGGCGAACAGCGCGCCGCCAATGAGGGCCCGGCAACTCCGCCAAGAGTCTGCCCGGTGGAAAGCTCGCCGTTGGTGCGCTCAATCGCGGCCACTGCCGTGGGGATGAATGCCGTGTACAGGGCGATGTTCGCGAGGATGCCGCACAGAGCGGCGCGCCTGGCACCGTGACGATCCGCGAGCCGGGCGACGGCTCGCCCCATGAACACCGTGGGGGAGTACCGACCCCGCACCGATGAGAGCGGTCGTTACCGCGCCGCCCCTGCTGACACTGCCATCAGCATCAAGGCTGTGGCCCGCAGGCTGAACTACAGGCGCGAAATAGTGCCCAGTGCTACGACCCGTGCAGTCTGTCCGCTCAGGACGGGGTCAGATGGTTCGAATCCGGGCGGCGTCGGCAGCACGGCGGGGACCCTATCGCCATATCAACGGTCAAGTCTCTTGGTGTGGTGTAGATCTGGTTATGCGGTGATGGCCATGATGGGGTGGGTGGTTTCGGCTTGTTCGTGGAGGATCCGTGTGAGGCGGCGTAGTGAGGTTTCGGATAGGTAGCGGCGTTCGCCGTACTGCCATTCCTCGTGCTGCTCTTGTAGGACCGCACCGACCAGTCTGGTGACGGAGTCCCGGTCGGGGAAGACCTGGACCACGTCCGTGCGGCGCTTGATCTCACGGTTGAGCCGTTCAATGGGGTTGCCCGTCCAGATCTTCTGCCAATGCTCCCTGGGGAAGGCGGCGAACGCGGTCAGGTCCGGCTCAGCCTCGAC
>NZ_FNIM01000014.1 GCF_900103885.1 Actinomyces ruminicola | reverse complement strand
CACCTCCCCGGCGGTGGTCGCCAGCCTCTTAGCCCTCGTACCGTTACGCCGGTTGGTGCGCTTCTCGGTGCGCTCGTAGCGGCCGGCGCCGATCACCGCTGAGGCCTCGGCGTCCACAAGGTCCTGCAGGCCGGCCTGAAGCAGCCGACGGAAGACATCATCATGAGCCAGGTCGGGGTCCGCAAGGACTTCCTGGATCAGCGTGGACACGGCAGACTTGTTCTCGGGCATCGTGGGTGAACCTTCCTGGTGAATCTTGGTCGAGAATCTGGGCTCCCACGATGCCCCCTACCAGAGGAAACCACCGCGGGAATTGCCACCACACTACGAGACCCACCCACCGCGGCCACACGCCCCGGGCCTGCAGCACTCGCCCCACCCCCACGGACTGCAAAACCCCGGGGTACTAGTGCAGCGCCTAACTGGGCGGCCCCCGAGCACGCTCACCTGTCGGGCTCCCCGGCGACCAACCCGCGTCCCCGACGGCGGACCCATCCACAATCGACTCAGCAGACCGTGCTCACGCGGAAAACTAAGATTCGCCCCGCCCGATTGACGGGCGGGGCGAATCTGATCATGCGGTGGAGCTAGGGGGATTCGAACCCCCGACCTTCTCATTGCGAACGAGACGCGCTACCAACTGCGCCATAGCCCCTGGGCACCGCAGATCGTAGCACCTCAGTCGTGGCGGCCCGCAAGTCGCACAGCAGTGACTCACGCCACCAGGTATTACTCGGCCGAGGCGAGGCCGGGTGGACCTGCGCGGAAAAGCAGCCCTGTCCACCTGCTCGCAACGTGGGCGGACGGTGGTCCTGCTGCCCGAGCGTGTCGGCCGTTGTTTGTCAGGCGCCGGCGCGGCGCCGTTCAAGCACCGCCTCCAGGTCGATGGGGTGGAACACGGGCTCGTCGCCTCCCACCGTGACGTCCGCAGTGGGATAGGTGCGCACGCCGCGGGGCCGCTCAGGAACCGGGGCGGAGTCGAAGGGCTCCTCCACAGGCGGCTCATAGCTGCGGCGGGGAGCACGCGCAGCCAAGGTGTAGGTGGGCGCCGGAACGCTCACCGGGTGCCAGCCCTGGGGCGGGGTCTTAGGCGCCTTGGCATCGTCGTCTCCCCCGCTCTCCTCGGGCGCGGAAGCAGCGGCGTCCGGCACGGCGGCCTCGGCGGCGGGGGCGGAAGCAGCACCTCGCTCGTCCCCTGCCGGGGTCTGCGGGCCCGCGTCATCGGTCGCGCCGCGATCAGCAACCGTGTCTGCCGCGCTCCCCTGTTCCGGCTCGGCGAGCTCCGCAACCTGCCCGATGGCCTCCGCAGCTTCGGCTTCGACGCCTTGCGCTCGGGGATCCTGCCCGGCCCGGCTCCCCTCCGCAGTCTCGCCGCTCTGCGGCTGCGCCGCCTCGGCCGTCTCCTGAGGCGCGTCCTCAACCAAACGCCGTCCGGCGGAGCCTCCGGTCAGCGCCGTCAACTCACGTTCAAGCGCGGCAATGCGGCGGCGTTCACGGAGATCGGACGCCGCGGAGGCCCGCGCCGCCCGGCGTCCGGCCACCGCGGACGCGCACAGCAGACCGGCGGGAATGGCCACGGGCCACCATGGCATGACCGTCACCCCGGCGACTACCAGGGCGCCGAGAGTCATGCCCAGCAGGATGAGCGCGACCGTGGCGCGGTGGGAGGCAGCGACACGGCGCCGCTCCCGGCCGCGCTCATGCGCAGCACGGACGCGCACGAGCTCACGCTCCTTGCGCAGCGCACGCACATTCCTGACTTCGGGCCTGTTCATCGCCCTCACCTCCGGTCGGCGTCGGAAAATCATGGCGTGTCCGCCCCCGCAGCCGCCCTCCGGAACGGCCGCATTCCCCGTGGCGAGGAGCCGCAACTCCGAGGAGTAGCGATCCTCCGCGTTGGCCATGCCCATCGCCTCGCGACGCCCGACCAGGAACGGCAGCAGATACACGGCGAGAACCGCGACGAGTGCCAGTAGCGCCCACGTTCCGATTCCCACGGCTCAACCGTAAGCGGACGTGGCTACGGAATTCGGGCACTCACACGGCGTGTTGGCGGGTATTGCGCCCGCATTCTCCCGCGATAATTCCCAGCGACACGGGATGACCCCCAATCACCGAACCTCAGTTTTCACATTCGTCCCAGGCGACTCACAAATCCGCCTTCGGCCGCGACTTCTTCCGCTACGACGGCGAAGACGACATGGTCCGCCCAGGCACCATTGATGAACATCAGTCCCCGCCGCAGGCCCTCCTGCCGCAGTCCGAGTCGTCGGCACACGGCCAAGCTACGAGTGTTCTCGGGCCTGACGTCAATCTCCACGCGGTGCAGCCCCACCTGCTCGCCGAGCAGGTGATCCAGCACCATCGCCACCGCGAGCGTCATCACCCCGCGGCCCTCCCACTGGGCACCGATCCAGTAGCCCACGGTCGCGCACTCGAGCGCGCCCCAGCGGATGGACGACACCGACACCTGGCCCGCCAGCACGCCGTCTACCTCCAGCACGAAGGGCATCGCCTCGCCGCGCCGCGCCAACCGGTTCTGGGCACGCACATACTCCCGGAAGGAGCCGAGTGCATCGGGGCTGCCGGGCGGGAGCGTCGCCTCCCAGGGGGCTAGCCGGGCGTCGTCGGCCAGCCGCAGCCGCTGCCAGGCGCGCTGATCACGGGGGCGTATGGGGCGCAGTGTCACGGTGCGCGGCCCGCGCGCCAGGGCACGCGCGCTCACCGCGGACTCGGTGAGGACGACTGGCCACGGAAACCGGCGCTCACGCGGCCGCAGCACGCCGAGACCGCCGATAGCGCCGAGGGGATCGGCCGCCTCCGGGAGCCACCGCTCAGGCATCGAGCAGCAGGCAGTGCAGCGTGTCGCCGGACACGACCGTCTGGGTGCCCTCCGGCACGACGGCGATCGCATTGGCCCGGGCCAGGGCCAGCAGCCGGGTGGCTCCCGGCTGCGCCGTCGGCTCCGCGGCGTATCCGCGCGACGGCGATCCCGTCAGGTGCACGGGCACGAACTGCCGTTTGCGCGCCGGGGAGTGCCAGCCGGAGGTGACCGTCGCCGGCACTGAGGCGCGATGCAGGTCCTGCCACCCCGCGATCTGCCGCAAGACCGGCCGGATGAAGGTCTCAAAGGCGATCTGTGCGCTTACCGGATCTCCGGGCAGGCAGAAGATGGGCGTGCCTTCGACCGTGCCCACGCCCAGCTGCCGCCCCGGCGACATGGACACGGCGTCGAAGCGCACCGTGCCCAGCGGCGCCAGCACGTCCTTGACGGTATCGCCCTGCCCGACGCTCAGCCCTCCGGTGGTGATGAGCACGTCGGCGCGTACGAGCTGATCCTCGATGGTCTCGGTCAAGGCTCCCAGGTCGTCGGGCACCGCCGCCACCCGGAAGGCCTGGCCGCCGGCGTCGGTGACGGCGCAGGCCAGGGCGTGACCGTTGGCATCGAAGACATCCCCGGCCTCGCGAGCGTGGTCGGGCTCCACCAGCTCGTCACCGATGGACACGATGACCACCCGAGGGGCCGGGTGCACTTTGACCCGGTGGCGGCCGATCCCGGCCAGGAGTGCGATTTGGCGCGCCGAGACACGCGAACCCTGCGGCAGGACCGTGGTGCCGGCCTGCACGTCCTCGGCGCGGTGGCGCACGTTGTCCCCGGCGGCAACCGCCGCCCGCACCTGCACCCGCGACTCGCCTCGGTCCGTGTCCGTCCACGGCACCACGGCGTCGGCGCCCAGTGGCAGAGGGGCGCCGGAATCGATCAGGATGGCCGCGCCGGGCACCAACCGCGTGGGGCGCATGTCGCCGGCACGGACGGCGTCCATCACCTCCAGGGCGACGGGAGAGCTCTCGGCGGCCTCCGCCACATCGGCGGAGGCGACCGCGTAGCCGTCCAGCCCGGCCAGGTCTACGGCTGGCAGGTCGATGTCGGCGACGACGTCCTCGGCCAGGACGCAGCCGACCGCGTCCAGGAGGACCACGTCCAGGGGGGCCGCGGCCCGGGCGATCTCCAGGCAGGCCGCCAGGTGCTCAGCAACGGTGCGCATGGGGCGTGGTCCTCCTCCTGCCCGGAGTCCGGTCCCGGGCGTACCGGTCCAGGCTACCCGGCCGGGACGGATGGCCCGCCCATGAACCGGCTCGTGGGTCAGAACTCGGCTCCGCCCCACCGGCCCTCCGGCGGTCCGGGCCGCGGGGTGGCTGCGGCCCACTCCGGCCGACGGCGCCGGCAACCGGAGCGCCACCGGGTACAACACCCCGGCGCCCGCCTCCGCAACCTGCGGTCTCACCTGCGACAATGCCGGTATGAGTACTCAGGCACGCGTCCTGCCAGACACCGGTTCCCTGGCGGCCGGCGACGCCAAGGAGCAGCTGCGTCAAGTACTGCGTCAGCATCGGGCTGCCCACCACCGTCATCCCGAGCACGGGCACAATGCCACCTGCCGCCGGCTCACCGCACACGTCCTCCAGGCCATCGCCGGCATGGACATCGTGGCCGCCTACGTGTCGGTGGGGCACGAGCCCTGTACCCGGCTGCTGCTGGAGCACCTGGAGGAGTCGGGAACCGCCGTGCTGCTGCCCGTACTCGGGCCGCACCTGTCCCGCTGCTGGGGGTACTTCCGCGGGATCGCCGACCTGGCCGAGCGCTCCCCCGGGCGTCCTCCAGAGCCCAGCGGGCCGGTGCTGCCCGCCACCGCCGTGGCGGACGCCGAGGCCGTGATTGTTCCGGCGCTCGCGGTCGACCGCTCGGGCCGCCGTCTGGGCCAGGGCGGGGGCTGGTACGACCGCGTGCTCCCCCTGCGGCGCCCGGAGGCGCCGATCTTCGCGGTGGTGCACGACGACGAGTTGGTTGCGGGGCCGCTGCCGACCCAGGCGCACGACGCCCGGGTCGACGCCGTGATCACGCCCGACGAGTGGTTCCTGCTGGAGGGCTCCGCCTTCGCGGGCGGCGCTGACGCCCCGTCTGGGCGGGGCTGAGGACCTGTCGGCCTCGACACCGCAATCCACAGGCGCTCCGGCCGACAGCCGTCGACGCACCTGTTCACAGGTCCGCTGCGCATCCGGGAGGCGAGGTGCCAGGGTTTCGGCATGCCTCGTCTGCACCGTCATCCCAGTCACACGCGCCAGGTCGAACGCTCTCCGCAGCCGCGGCTGCGCCCGCCCCGTCCCTCCCTGCTGCTGTGGCGGCACCGGCACCTGGTGGTAGCCGTCTGCCTGGGGGCCGCCATCGTGGTTGCCCTGGGGGTGCTTCGGCCGGCGCCGGAGGGAAGGCAGGAGGTGCTCGTGGTCGCCCGGCCGGTGAATGCCGGCGCGGTTCTGACCGAGGCGGACCTCGAGGTGCGCGCGGTGGCGCAGACCGCCCTGCCCACCGGCGGGCTGGCAGGCGCCGATGTGGTGGGTAGCCGCGCCGCCATCGCCCTGGAGGAGGGCACCGTGCTGACCACCTCCATGACGAGCGCAGCCCTGGCCGCTGCCTTGGCGCCGTCGGAGCGGCTCGTACAGGTCCCGATCGACATCGGCGCACAGCTGGCCGAGCCGGGGGCGCGGGTGGACATCGTGGCCGAGCGAAGCGCCGCGGCGCCGCCGGGGGAGGAGGCTAGCGAGTCCTCCCGCGTCATCTGTTCCGGCGCCCGGGTGGTGCTCGCCCAGGTGGAGGGCGACGACAACCAGTGGACCGCCCAGACGAAGGTCACACTCGTTACCCTTGCCGTTCCCGCTGTGGACGCTAGTCTAATTGTCGGCGCGGCCACTAATGGAGCGCTTGGCATCGTGCTGAGCCCATGACGTCGCCCGCCTCCAGCCATGCGGTCGCGGCCCATCCCAAGAACGCTGCGCCGCTCCCGCTCCACGACTTCCGCGAGTGGCACATCTGCGCCCTCGCCCGCAACGAAAGGTCCCCCATGTTCAAGGGATTCAAGGAGTTCATCGCCCAGGGCAACGTCCTGGAACTGGCCGTCGCCGTCATCATCGGTGGCGCCTTCGCCCCCATCGTCGAGGCCGTCACCAACGTCATCATGGGCATCATCGGCGCCCTGGTGGGCAAGCCGAACTTCGACTCGGTGCTCGCGTTCTCCATCAACGGCTCCGACCCGATCCAGCCGGGCACGATCATCACCGCCGCCGTCAACTTCCTGCTTGTCGCCGCGGCCGTCTACTTCTGCATCGTCGCACCGATGAACAAGCTCAACGCGCGGCTGAAGCAGGAAGAGGAGGAGGCCGCCGAGCCGACCGACGTCGAGCTGCTGGCCGAGATCCGCGACCTGCTCAAGCAGCGCTGACCTGCATTCCTGTTGCTCGGCCCGCGCCCGCGTCGGCGGCGGCCAGAGCAAGGATTGAAGTGGCGTCCGCCCTCCGGCGGACGCCACTTCTGCTTGTGCAGGTGCGGATACGGCCCCCGGCGCCTGCCTGCGGCTCTCACAGGCGGACACATCTCGAAGGGTCAGCTCCAGTGGGGCGGCACCTCGCGCAGGAGGCGGGCGTCATTGGCATGGTCCGGCGAGGTGCGATCGAGCACGCCGCCGTCACGGGAACGGGCGTCGGCGAGCGCGTCCATGCCGCGGCGCCGCTGCGCCTCCGCCTGCGCCTGCGGCGCCTCCCCCCGGGCGACGCGCGCCGCGTCCTGGGGCGAGAGCGCCACGGCGCGCCGCCTCCTGCGGGTGCCGGCGGGCTCGCTCATCGGCTCCGCCGGACCACGTTGGCCAACACGGCGTCGATCCCCGAACCACGCCGGCTCAACGCCAGTGCCTGGCGGAGCTCCTCAACCTCCTCGGCCTCGGTGCGCTCCACCTCGTCGGAACGGATCCAGGCGACGAGCTCATCGAGCTGATCGTCGGAGTAGGCCTGCAGCGGCAGCCCCGGCGCGATCGGCGGGCGGTCGGCACGCGCAGAGACGTCTGCCTGGCCGGTGCCACGGGCGGGATCCGGCGGCTCCCCCTCCGACTCGGCGGGCGCCGTCGTCTCCGGGCCGGCCTCCTCCAGTCGCACCGGCAGCGGCGCCGCGGTGGCGGCCTCGGTGCGGGAGGCGAGTACCGCCAGCACCTGCGCCTCAATCTTCTTCGCCTCCGCCTCGACATCGACGAACACGCCCGCGGAATACGCCATGTGCACGCGCCAGCCGCGCTGCTGCAGGCGCTCAACCCAATGCCGGTCACGCCGCCGCAGGCTCGGCTGGGCGACATACTCGGCGTCGTCGGTGAGTACGGCTACGAGCAGCTCGCCCGGCAGATCCGGGTGACCGATCGCAAGGGGAATATGCACGCCGCCCTCGATGCCGTAGCGGGGCACCACTATCAGTCCCTTGCGCCACAGGTGCTCGGCGAGCTCGACGAGCAGACGCTCCGGCGTCGTCTCCTCCTGCTGCGGGTACTGCCGACCGGAGTCGGCTGCGTGCACGAGCACTTCACGCAGCAGTCGAGCGCCGGGAGCGTGCAGGCGTCCGGCATCGATGTCCTCCGGGCCCAAACAAGACACGACCTGGGTGCCGCCCCGCGAGGCGCACAGGGCCTCGACCAGCCCGACCATGCCACCGACGTCGCTGACCTCACCGAAGCTGTGAATCGTGCGCCCGTGCGGGGTCTTGGCGTAGCCGACGGAGACGATGATCCGGTCGCGGCGCAGTGAGCGCGCCTCGCCCAGGTCGACGACGACGAAGGGCTCAGACACGCCCATCTCGAAGTAGTCGGCCAGCGCCGGCGAACCCGCTACGGCCGCTGCCGTAGCGCGCCGGATCTCCTCGGCGTGGCGCGCATTGAGGGCGATGACGCCGAGCGACTGCTCGGGGCGGGTCAGGGCGTGGTCGATGATCAGGTCGACCACCCGGCCCACTTCTGCGGGCACGGATTCGACGGCGGTACGGCCCGGGGCCGGCATGCCGCGTCCGTCGACGAGTTCCAGGGACAGGCGAGAGCGCCCGGGTGGAGCCGGGATCGCCTCGACGACGTCGTCGTAGCCGTTGGCGGCGAGGAATGCAGCGATCTCGGCGTCCAGGGTGTTGCGGCCGGTCGGCAGTGTCACCTGCGGCAGGAGCGGGCCGAGCTCGGCCGCCAGCCCGGAGGGCGAGCGCCGGGGGTCGCCGACGACGAGCACCTGCTCGGCACGCACGAAGGCGGGGATGACCCGCGATACCGGCACGTTGGTGGAGGCGTCCAGAATCGCCAGGTCGACCACGGCATCGGCGGCGAAGACCTGGGGTACGAGCGTGGGCGGGATGATCCATACCGGTTTGGCGACCATGGCGAGGGGATGCGTGGCGATAACATCGCGCAGCGACATCCCCTCCTCCAGGGACAGGGCCCGGTACAGGCTGCGAGCGGCGTCCTTGTCCGCTTCGACGGCCTCCCGGACGCGTCGGGCACAGGCCTGGGCCACGGGCCCGGCCAGCGAGTCGACCTGAGAGGCGTCCAGCTCACGCAGAGTAACGGCCAGGTCGCTCAGGGCGTCCGCGTCGAGCCCGCCCAAGTCGGGGTCCTCGCGCATGATCTGCGCCAGCAGGGACGACCACCAGCAGTAGGTGAGCTCGTCGTCGATCTGGTCCGGCTCAACCCTGCGGGCCGCCAGGTCGTCCAGCAGGGGGGTGAGCCCCAAGTCGTCCAGGGCCGTGGCCACCCGGTTGATCTCCGGGAGCTTGTGGACGGTGACATCGTCGGCGGCCAGGATGCGGGAGCGTTCCTCCAGCTCGGTCAGCGGCAGATCCATCAGGGACCCATCCGCACCGATGACCGGCTGCAAGGCGGTGACGGAGTCACGGGTGCGGGTGGCCACGCGCTGCATCTCATCGAGCCCCTGCGGCAGGTGGGGCCAGCCGCCCTCGGGATCGTAGCGGCGCCATACCTCGCGGCGCTGCTGCACCTTGACCAGCTCCCCGTGCAGGTCGGCCACCTCCCGTCCCGGGCGCACCAGATCCCTGGCCTGCTTGATGAAGCGGCGCCGGGTGGACCTCCCCATCTCCACGCGGTGCTCCTGCCGCCATTGCTTGGACGCGGTGGCGATGACCATGTCGGCGGCGGAGCGCTCGAAGACCTCGGGCAGGAAGGCGTCCAGGGAGTCGCGCACGCCGTCGAGCATCTCCAGCTGCTCGCACCACTGCGCGAGCGTGGTGGCGCGGGTGATGCCGGTGGACGCGGCGGCCGCGGCCACCTGCTCACGGACCGCGGGCAGGAGCTCGTCGGCGAGCCGAGTCAGACGGGCCAGCGCGTCGGTCGCCTCATCGACGTCGGCCACCGCCATGCCGTTCCAGGCGGAGTCGGCCAAGGCGCTGGTGAACAGTCCGAGCGCGTGAGCCCGGTGAAGCAGTTCGGAGGCCCGCGCACGGCCGGCGGCGTCCAGGTGCTCCAGGCGGCCCGCGGCTACGCGCGCGGTGGTGCGGGCACGCACCCGCCCGGAGGTGAGCTCGGCGAGTTGCTGGAGCGCGTCGTAGGCGGAGGCGTCCCAGGGATCGCGCCGCTTGTGCAGTGCGGTGACATAGCGGGAGAGCTTCTCGCGCACGGAGGTCAGCCGGCTGCGCATGCCGACGATGGCGGTCACATCCAGATCGGGGACGTTCACACCCATGGCGGTCTTAATGCCCTCGGCGGCGTGGCGGCGCCAGGCGGAGTCCTCGGTCAGGTCGAGCACAATGGAGCCCAGTCCGAGCTCGCGCAGGACGTCCGCGACGGCATGCCCGTCGGCGCTGGTGGCCGGCACGTGCAGGACGGTGCGCCCCAGGGCGGCGGCGTCGGCCATGATCGCCGCGAGGGTGTCGGCGACATCAGATCCGGGAGGCGCGTCCAGCAGCAGGGAGGCGCCGGAGCCGACCGCCTCGACGGCGTCCAGCTGGGCGGGGTCGAGGTCGCCCACGCCCCGTTCGCGCTCCGGCGCCCGGTCGGTCGGATCTGGGTCGGGCAGGGCGACGTCCAGGGCGGCGCGGGCCTCGGCGTCACCCGCGAGTGCTGCCACGAGCGCGGAGGTGCGGGCACGATCGATGGTGGCGTCGAAGTCCTCCACCAACGCCTGCCCGGGGTGGACGAAGGCCCCGACGACCAGACGCTCATGGATCTCAAAACCGGGAAGGAACTCGCGCCCCAGCGAGCCGATGCCGCTGAGGGCATCGCGAGAGGTGAAGCCGTCGTCCGCCAGGGTGGCGCGCGCGACCACATTGACGTCCACTGTGCAGCCGTGGTGACGCAGCGCCCGCGTCAGGACGGGATTGACCTCGATCGATCGATCGAGAGTGAGGGAGGCGTCTGCGCCGGCACTGGACAGGCGCACTGGCCGCAGCAGGACGGGCGCGCTGACGGCGCGTACGGCGACCGGCGGAGTCGAGTCGGCGTCGGCGACGGCGGAGGAATCGTCGGCGTCCGGGGCAGCCGGGGCGTTGGCGGCAGAGCTCTCTTCATCGGGCGCGGTAGCCACCGGCTCCGTCCAGCCGGCCACACCGATGGCCAGGTACACGGGGGCGACGCCGAAGCGCCGCGAGAGCTGGTCGGTGCGTCCGGCGAGTTCGCGCAAGCACTGCCGGGCAATGCCGAGGGCGACGCGCTCACGCACGAGACTGCCCAGGTGGGTGGGCCGGCCGGCGTACAGCTGGGCCAGGCCCGAGGGGTGAGCGGCCGTCAGGTCGACGATGCCGTCACGGTCGGAGAAGGCGTCGAGGCTGGAGGTGCCGCCGAGGTCGGCAAGCTCCTGACGCCAGACGTCGAGCGCCGCATCGATGCGGGCGCGACGCTCGGAGTCCGGCGACGGGGTGGGGTCCGACGGCGAAGCCTCGGCGGCCGCGGAGTCGTCGGGCAGGTCGGCGCCCTCGGGGTCACGTGCCTGCGGCCCGGCGTCATGCCGGTTGCGACCTAGCGAGAACAGTGAAGGCGTCATATTCCCTCACGATATCCGTCCAGCCGCGCCGCGCGGCGCCGACGCACCGAAGGTGCGGGGATCTGCGCGACGGTCCGGACAACGATCATGGTGCCCCCGGCGCGATTCGAACGCGCGACACCCGCTTTAGGAGAGCGGTGCTCTATCCCCTGAGCTACGAGGGCCGGTTGAGGCCGCGTGCGATCCTACCCGATCACGCGGCCTCCCCGGCGAGGACGGCGGTCGGTGGCTGGATACCGACCGCCGTCCACGCCGATGCGGGTCAGGCGCGGGACCAGGGGGTGGTCTGGTTGCGGCCCACGCGGGCGTCCTCTTCCCGCGTGCGGGCGGGCACGACCATAATCGGGCAGGAGGCGTGCGAGAGGACGGCCTGGCTGACGGAGCCGAGCAGCAGCCCGGAGAATCCGCCGCGGCCGCGGGAGCCGACCACCACCAAGTCGACGGCGGTGGAGAACTCGGACAAGAGTTCGGCCGCGTTGCCGTCCAGGGCGTGGCGGCGCACCACCACGTCGGGGTAGCCCTCGGTCGCTTCGGCGATGGCACGGTCCAGACCGGAGCGGACATCGGTCAGCACCTGTTCACGGTCCACGGCCGCGGGCAGCCATGCCAGTGCTCCCGCTCCGGAGGCCATGGGGACGGCGGCGATGGCTGTCAGCTCGGCGCCCCAGGCGTCGGCCTCGCGCACCGCCCGCCTGAGCGCCTTACGAGCCGAGTCGGAGCCGTCGACACCCACGACGATGCGCCGAACGGGGGTGAAGGCGGAACCCTCCGTGTGCCGCGGGACCACCACGGCGGGGCAGCGACTGTGCGCCGGCAGTGCCGAGGAGACGGTGCCGAGGAGACGGTCGGCGAAGCCGCCGCCGCCGCGGGTGCCGACGACGGCGAGCGCGGCGTCCGCGGACAGGTCCACGAGCACGCCGGCGGGGTCGCCGGTCTCCAGGGAGCTGGTCACCGTCACGCCCCGCCCTTGCGCGCGGGCGACTGCCTCGTTGACGACGGCCTCGGCGCCTGCGCGCACGGCCGAGTCGTCCAGGGCGGCATAGCCGCCGTCCAGCGAAGCGGTGGTGAAGGAGGGGAGGGAGTAGGCGCACAGGATATGAACGCGCCAGCCGTTGCAGGCGGCGCGGTCGACCGCCCAGTCGACCGCCTCCAGGGATTCGGGTGAGCCGTCAACTCCGACGAGGACGACTTTGTCTTCGGCCATGGGTTGTGCCCCTTTCTGCGAGCTTCGGATACTCGACCACACTCATTTTGCCCTGTCTGCGGGCGTGTTCCAAAACACGTTTTGAAAATAGTACGTGGGGGCGGCCGACACCTGGTCGGTCGCCCCCACGTCGGGAAGCGGATTGCCGCGCGCTTCAGCCCACGCGGACGTACTGCGGGGAGCCGTAGACGGCCCGGTAGGACACGCCGACGCTCTCGTTGCCCGCGTCGATCATCATGCCGTTGCCGGCGTAGATGCCGACGTGGCCGCCGTAGTAGACGATGTCGCCGGGCTGGGCCGCGGCGGCGGACACGATGGTGCCGGAGGCACCCTGGGCGTAGGAGGTGCGGGGCAGCGAGATGCCGACCTGGGAGTAGACGTACTGGACCAGGCCGGAGCAGTCGAAACCGCCGTTGGAGGGGGAGTTGGAGCCCCAGACGTAGGCCATGCCCGTGTACTGCAGGGCGATGGAGACGATCGTGGACCCGGAGGGGTTGGTGGCCGCGGTGCTCGCCGTGGCGGCAGTCGCAGTGGAGTCGGCGGTGTCCGCAGTGGCCGCGGCGGTGTCCGCGGTGGTGGCGGCGGCGTCCTCTTCAGCCGTGGCCTCCGCCGTCTCCTCCTCAACCTCAACGACAGGGGCCTCAACGGTCGGGGCGTCCACGGTCTCGACGTCGCTGGGGACGGAGACGGACTCGGCGACCTGCACGGCCTCGTTGGTGGAGACCACGGTGCGCGCCTCGGCGGCAAGGGCCCCGACACCCTGAGTCTCGAGCGAGCCGGCGGACTGCGCGGCCTCGCTGGTGTTCGCGGCCGAGGCTCCGGAGGCAATCATGCCCAGAGCGAGGCCTGAGGATGCAGCAACGGCGAAACCGCGACGGGCGACCGGTGCGACCGTGGTCATCGGGGTCAGCGGACGAGCAGCCTTACGATGCCGAGCCGAGGTGCGTGTTGTCATGTAGTGGTTCTCCTCTGAGATGCCGACGAGGTGAGCTGTCGGGTTCGGACTGGAGACGCCCGGCCCGCGTCACGCGGGCTTCACCCCAAGGCTCCGGCCTGCGCCGAAGCCGCGTTTGGTTCCCCCGTTCCTGCCATGTATTTGGGATGTGGCTGCCAGGATCGAGCGGCAGGATTGAGCCCCGATCTCGGCGTTGCGGCCCTTTGTGCTCCGCAACGGTGGACACGTTACCTGAAGGGACCCGCCCCCGTCACGGGGAGATCACACACATCGCCGTGACAAGTGGCACATGCAGGTTGCGGTGGACAGGGCTGTAGGCCGACGTCGCACAGGCACGAGAACGCCCCGCTCCGGGGACCGGAGCGGGGCGACGTCGATCAGGTCAGCCGACGCGCAGGTAGGTGGCCCCCGAGTAGATGGCGTGGTAGGCCACGCCCGTGGACGGGGAGGCGTCGACCATCATGCCGTCGCCCGCGTAAAGGGCGACGTGACCGGACCACCACAGGATGTCACCGGGCTGGGCCTCGGCCGCGGAGATCGGCGTCCCGATGGCGCGGATCTGACCGGACTGATGCGGGATGCTGATTCCGTACTGGGCGTACACGTATGACACCAGGCCGGAGCAGTCGAACGCGGAGGGACCGGAAGCACCCCACACGTAGGGGGTACCGACGTACTGCATGGCCAGCGCGACCATACCCTGCCCGCTGGCGGTGCTCGACGTCGCCTCCTCGGCGGCTTGGGCGTTCCCGGAGTCCTCGGCGACCTCGACAGCGGACTCGGGCTCGGCCTCCTCGACCACCGGAGCGGTAATCGTGACGGCGTCGGCCTCAACCACGTCGGCGCCCCACTCCGGGTTGGAGGCGGCCGAGATGGCCGCGTTGGTGGTCACGACCTCGCGGGCATCGGTGGCGAGCTCGGCCACGCCGGACTCACCGAGCGCACCGGCCGAGCTGCCGACCTCGGCGTCGTCGCCGGCAGCACTGGCTCCGGAGGCGATCATGGTCAGGGCGAGCCCCGAGGAGGCGGCAACGGCGAGTCCACGACGGGCGACGGGTGCGGCATCCGAGAGCGGGGTCAGCGGACGGGTGGCCTTGCGATGACGGGCCTTGACATTTGTAGTCAATGAATTCTCCTGAGGAGCCGCCGAGGTTAGCTGTCGGGTTCGGGCGGGAGACGCCCGGCCCGCGTCACGCGGGCTTCACCCCGAGGCCGCGGCCGAGAGGCCTTGCGGCCGGAGAAGTGGTTCCCCCGGGCCTGCCGAAGAAGATCGATGGGAAGAGGCGACCCGCACCGGCAGGCTTGGGCTCTGCGCGCCCCTCCGCGACCGGAGTGCCGACCGCGGCCACCACGGTAGTGGAGTACCTGCGGCAATGGGTACCTCTCCCCCGCCCCTAACACTGTGGAATCTCCCACGCCAGGGTCGTGCGAACAACACTCAGTGCCACCGGGACGCATACGAATGATGCCGTCGAGCGGTAGCCCGACGGCATCGGCGCCCAGCCGGCATCGCGGCGGCAGGCGGATACGAGAACGCCGCTCCAGCGTCTGCGCACCCGCCCGAGGCGATGGAATCAGCGCTTGAGGAACAGGTGCCGGGTGAGGGAACCGGGCAGAAGTACGAATGCGGCGTCGTCGTCCTTGCGGGTCACCCGTATGCCGCCGACGGTGGAGGTCAGCCGGACGGGCACGCCCGCGCGAATGGCGCCGTCCTCGAAGCGGGAGATCAACTCGGCGTCGGCCTGGATGGGCTCTCCCACACGGGAGACGACGGCCTCCGAGCGCCCGTCGCGAACCATCCGCTCGGCACTGATCTCGTCGGCCGCGGGGGCCGGATGCGTGGGTACCCGCTCCGGGACCGGGTTGCCGAAGGGATCCGCAGACACGTCGTCGAGAATCGCCGCCAGCCGGTCCTCCACCTGCTCGCTCATCACGTGCTCCCAGCGGCAGGCCTCATCGTGAACGAGTCTGCGGTCCACGCCGATCACGTCCAGCAGCAGTCTTTCAGCAAGACGGTGTTTGCGAATAACCTCCGTGGCCCGACGGCGCCCCTCCTCCGTCAGCTGCAGCGAGCGGTCTTCGGCGACCCATATGAGCCCGCTGCGCTCCATGCGGGAGACCGTCTGGGACACGGTCGGCCCCGAGTGCCCCAGCCGCTCCACTATGCGCGCGCGCAGCGGAAGCACGCCGTCTTCCTCGAGTTCATACACGGACTTGAGATACATCTCGGTAGTGTCGATCAACCCACTCATCTGGCGTCTCCTCCGCTGGCCGCTACCCAATGCCGCACGGCTGACCGCAGCCGGGGCGCGGCGCGTGCACACGTGCGTGAACAGGATATCGGCGTCCGGGCCCGACGCGGCCCTGCCCCCACCCGCTTCCCGAGACGGGGCGGCCGTCGGTCGGCCTGCGAGGGGCCCGCGCTACTCGGGCGTGCCGGGTGCGTCATCCGCGGCGGCTCCCGGGGCGCCCACCGCCCCGCCCGCATCTGCCAACCGGGCCCGCTCGCGCGGACCGATGGTGGCGAGGAAGGGCCGGGTGGATGAGTAGGCGAAATCGATGTGCCAGTGGCGCCTCGCCCAAACGCCGGCGACGACAGCGGCGAGGATCGCGGCGATGCCGCCGGCCAGGATGGAGATGCGCGGCCCCCACTGGTCCGAGACCCAGCCCATGATCGGAGCGCCGATCGGCGTGGTGCCGAGGAAGAACATCATGTAGATGCTCATGACGCGCCCGCGCATGGCCGGTTCCGTGTTCAGCTGGACAGTCTGGTTGGCGCTGGTGAGCACGGTGAGCACGCACAGGCCCACCGGGATCGTCGAGGCGGCGAACAGCTGGTAGTTGGGCGTAAGCGCCATGAGGATCGTGAACAGGCCCAGGAAGAAGGCGGCGACCACCAGGGTGCGCACGCGCGGGGACTTGCGCCGCGCCGCCCACAGGGCGCCGGCCAGGGAGCCGATCGCGAAGATCGAGGAGACGGTGCCGTAGGCGTCGGACTCCATGTCGAAGGTGGACCGCACCATCGCCGCCATCGTCACCTGGAAGTTGAGGGTGAACATCGATACGACGGAGATCACCGCGATGATGACGATGATGTCCGTGCGGTGGCGGATGTAGGCCAGTCCCTCTCGCAGCTGTCCCTTGGCGCGCTTGGCACGGGGCACGTCGTACAGCTCCGTCACCCGCATGGTCACCAGCGCCAGGGCCGGAAACAGGAAGGTCAGGGCGTTTACGAGGAACACCCAGCCGGGCCCGATCCAGGCGATCACCAGTCCGCTGGCGGCGGGGCCGAGGAGACGGGCGGCGTTGAAGGAGGCCGAGTTCAGGCCGACCGCATTGGCCAGGTTGTCCACGGGCACCATTCGGGCGACGAAGATCTGGCGGGCCGGAGCGTCATAGGCGGCCGCCAGCCCCGTGGCGAAGGCGGCCAGGTAGACGTGCCAGAGCGCCGCACGGCCGGCGAGCACGTCGACGGCCAGCGCCAGGGAGACCACGCCCATGGCGGACTGGGTGAAGATCAGGAACCTGCGCTGGTCCACTCGGTCCGCGATCAGCCCGGCGTGCGCGCTGAACAGCATGGCCGGCAGGAACTGGAGCGCCGTCGTAATCCCGGTGGCGGAGGCGGAGTCATTGGTCAGGATCCGCAGCACCAGCCAGTCCTGGGCGACGCGCTGCATCCAGGTGCCGGTGTTGGCGACGAGTGCGGCGAAGAACCAGATCCGATAGTTGTGGAACTTGAGTGACTCGAAGGTGCTGCTCACGGTGGGGAGATGACTCCAGTTTCGTGGTGTGACGGCGGGCGCACCCGCTGAGATGCGCGCATTTTTGGGATCGGTCAATTGTACGTCTGTACAGCTGCCACAGACAGGGGGCGACGACGTGACCGTAGCCGCGTCGTCGCCCCTCCGGGTGACAGCTTGCGAAGCGTGCCGGCGTCAGCCCACGCCGAGGATGGCCTTGATGGGCTCGAGCGTGAAGTAGACGACGAACAGCACCGAGGCCACCCACATCAGCGGGTGGATCTGCTTGGCCTTGCCGCGAGCGAGCTGGACGACCAGGTAGGAGACGAAGCCCGCCCCGATGCCGTTGGTGATGGAGTAGGAGAACGGCATCATGATGATGGTGATGAAGGCGGGCAGGGCGATCTCCGGCGTCTTCCAGTCGATGTCCGTCACCTGGGTCATCATCAGGAAGCCGACGACCACCAGCGCCGGGGTCGCCGCCTCGTAGGGCACCATGGAGACGACCGGGGCGATGAACATGCTCGCCAGGAACAGCACGCCGGTGACGATGGAGGCCAGGCCGGTGCGTGCGCCCTCACCGACGCCCGCGGCCGACTCAATGTAGGAGGTGTTGGAGGAGACGCCGCCGGCACCGCCGGCGATCGCGCCCAGGGAGTCGACGACCAGGATCTCGCGGGTGCGCGGCGGGTTGCCGTCCTCGTCCAGCAGGTCGCCCTCGGCGCCGATGGCGACCATGGTGCCCATGGTGTCGAAGAAGTCGGCGAGCATCAGGGAGAAGACGAGCAGGACGACGGAGACGACGCCCACCTTCTCCAGGCTGCCCAGGAGGCTGAAGTGGCCCAGCGTCGCCAGGCTCGGCAGCTCGATGGGTGATCCCTCCAGGGAGGGGATGGATAGCGACCAGCCGGTGGGGTTGGACTCCGCATCGAAGGCGCCCAGGTGGGCGAAGCCCTCGATGACGGCGGCCAGGACGGTGGAGGCGACGATGCCGATGAGGATGGAGCCGCGCACCTTGCGCACGTGCAGCACCAGGATGAGGAAGAGGCCGAACAGGAACACCAGGACGGGCCAGCCCTGCAGGGAGCCGCCCAGGCCGAGCTCCAGTGGCGTGCCGCCGGCGCGCACGACCTTGGCGTCCACCAGGCCGATCAGGGCGATGAACAGGCCAATGCCCACCGAGATCGCGGTCTTGATGTCCGCCGGGACCGCCTTGAATACGGCCTCCCGGAATCCGGTGAGCACGAGGACCAGGATGATGACTCCCTCAATGACCACCAGTCCCATGGCGTCGGCGTAGGTCATGCCGTTCATGCCGACCAGGGTGTAGGCGATCATGGCGTTGATGCCCAGGCCCGCGGCCAGGGCCATCGGGTAGTTGGCAACCAGGCCCATGAGGATCGTGATGACGCCCGCGACGAAGGCGGTGCCGGCGGCGATCTGCTCGGAGGTGCCCAGGGGTGCGATCCCCTCGTGGGGGGTGGACAGCACGAGCGGGTTGAGGACGAGGATGTAGGCCATCGTGAAGAAGGTGACGAGGCCACCGCGCACCTCGCGCGCCACGGTCGAACCGCGCTCGGTGATATGGAAGAAGCGGTCCAAAGCGCCACGGGGCGCTGTCGGTTTCTTCTGTTCTGACGTTGTGGGAATTGGGGTGTGTGTGGTCACGGGGCCAGATTGTCCCAGACGCCGGGCCTACCGCGAAATTCCGGCCATACCTCGGACAATCCGGGACGGCCTGGCGGGGCCTCGAAGGGGCCTTCATGGACTCGGCCTGGAGTGCCTGCCCGTATTCGGTCCGTGCCGACCGCTGCGCGGGCGCCGTCGGGTCCGCCTCCCCAGTGCGGCGGGATCGCTCAGGAGCGCGTCGGCAGCGAGGCCTCGAGCTGGGCCAGGGCGTCCGCCGCGGCGGGGCGCTGCGTGGCATCGTGGCGTTCGCGCTCCAGGGCCAGGTCGGCGACCGCATCGCGGGCGGAGGCGGCGCGCTGCGAGGCCGAGGCGACCTCAGGTTCCGGCGCCGACTCCTCGGGCGCCGACTCCTCGGGCGCCGACTCCTCGGGCGCCGACTCCTCGGGCGCCGCATCGGCCCCCGCGGGGGCCGACTCCGCCTGCTCCTGCTGCTCCTGCGCGCCCGCCTCGTCGCGGCCGTGTCCGCCACGCAGGTCCGTGCCGTTGGTGGCCAGCGGCTCCATGGCCTCCTCGTCCAGGCGTGAGGGGGCCACCGGCCACTCGGGCCCCTGATCGGGCAGGTCGGTCTCGGAGTGTGCGCCGCAGCCGTGGTCCAGGGAGACCACGCGCCCGTCATCGGCCGCCCACTCGTTGGCGCACACGCCGAAGGTGTTGCGCAGGCGCCCGGCCATGGGCACCAGGAAGCCGCAGGTGGAGCAAGTGGCATGGGCCTTGCGCACGCCCTCGGCGTCGGGACCGTGGTCGCCGTCGTACCAGCGCTGGGCGGCACGCCGGTAGCCCTCGGCGGAAAGCACGCGGGCGCGCCCGAGGTCGAGCTCGTCCAGGGCGACGGTGTCGCCCTCCTCCTCGCCTGTGGCCTCCCAACCGGGCTCGAGGCGTTCATCCGTTTCCCTGCGGGGCAGGCGGTCGGAACGGGTGGTGTCCCCGGGGCGCAGCCTATCGGCCCACGGCACCCAGGCGGGGGCCAGCAGCGCCTCCTCGCCCGGCAGCAGCTCCAGCTCGCAGATCGTGGCGGTGCGGCCGCGGGGCGGCCGGGACATGGTCACGGCCCAGCGCCAGCCGCGGTATCCGGTCAGATTGCATTCGAACAGGTGCGTGATCAGGCGCTTGTCCAGTTGCCGTGAGGCCGCGTACCGGCCGACGGACAGCGGCTCAGTGATCTCGCCCAGGGCGCTGCGGGCCGCCTCGATGGCGTCCGGGGAGGTCAGGACCTTGTCCTTGGCCGCGGCGGCCTGCTGGGCCGCGGTCGGCAGAGCGCCGGGGCGGTCGATCTCCACCGTGGTGTGGCCGGCGGCCGTCTCGGATGTCATGGTCGACGTGTTCTTCGACGTGTCTGTCGCTGCGTCAGTCACGGCTCAAGTGTAGGCGGACGGGCCGCTTCTCGTCCTCCCGCCGTCCCGGGCCGCGCCAGAGGCCGTCGCGAGTCCGCGGGCCTCAGCGCGCTTCCACCGACACGATCCGGTGCACGGCGACCGTCAGCTCGGTCTCCCGCCCGAGGTCGGCCAGCCGGACCCGGCCCGGTTCGACGGCGAGGACCCGCACGGTGCGTTCCTGCTGGGCCCCGTCCGCCCCGGCCAGGCGCAGGTGCACTCGCGCCCGCGACGCCTGCGCCTGTCGCAGCAGGGCCAGCACGTGTACCGGGTCACCGGCGGACGTCGGCGCCCCGCCGTCCGCACGGCGGGCCTCCTCCCCCGCCCGCAGCCGTCCCACCAGCCCGGCCAACTCGGGCCGGCTCGGGCGGCGTCGGGTGACGGTGTGCTCGCTGCCCGGGCGGGCGGGCGGCGGAGCGGGGGCGCGGCGGCGATGGTGGCCGCTGGAATCGCCGGCAACCAGGATGCCCCCGTGCTCGTTCTCGAGGACCGGGGCCAGGCCAGCGGCGCGCAGCTCGCGCAGCACCGCCCCGGCGGACGCCGCGGACAGGATGATCCCCGGCGCGACCTGGTCCAGCCCGAGGCCGGCCAGGGAGGCGTCGGCGAGGATTCCGGCGGCTACGGCCGGGTCGGCCACGCGCAGGACGCTGGTGACCTCGCGCACACGCACCGCTCCATGGCGGCGGGCGGCGTCGTCGACGAGGACCGTCAACGCGCCGGGCAGCGGGGTGAGGCTGAAGCGGGACAGCGCCCGCACCAGTTCGGCGGCGGACCAGCCCTCATCCAGGGCGCGGCGCACGGAGTCGGGGGTGAAGCGGACGGTGAGCGCGCCGCCGCGGGACTCCACCACGCTGCTGCGCTCCAGGACGGCGGCGAGGGCGGGAGTGGGGCGGCCGGGGACGATCGCGGTCAGGTCCGACTGCACCAGGAGGGTGTCGACACCGGCGGGCAGGTCTGCGGCCAGGGACTGTTCGAGCGCCGCCAGCAGCTGCCCGTCGGGCTCCTCGCGCTGCCCGGATCCGCCGGGGCCGGCGGTCGGGGAGGAGGTGTCGGGACCGGTGGAGGGGGCCGCACGCAACCAGGCGGCCAGGACCCGGCCGGGACGGCTGAGCGCGCCGCCGCCGGTGAGGCCGAGCAGTTCCGCCTCGGCGAGCAGAGCCGTGACCGCGCCGTCGGGGATCGGGCGGCGGGGCCGGGCGAAGGTGAGGGCGCCGCGCACCCAGGCGGCATCGGCGGAAGTGCCCTCGGGCAGTGATTCGAGCAGGGCCAGGATGCGCCGCCGCAGCCTGCCCGCCCAGGCGGCTTCGACGTCGGCGCCGAGGACCGGGCGCAGGGCGCCGCCGTCGGAGCGGGTGCCGACCAGCCAGGGGGTGCGCGAGGAGACGGCCCAGGCGGCCGCGAGCGCCGCCCACTGCTCGGGCAGCTCCGCCTCCTGCCAGGCGGAGGCCGTGGCCGCGGGCACCCAGGCGGCGCCGGCCTCGTCCAGGCCGAGCAGGTCGGCACCGGCCGCGAGCTCGATGACGGTGGCGGCCTGGCCGCCTTCCAGGCCGATGGCGGCGGCGGTGCGCTCCAGCGCCCGCGCCCCCACGCCCCCGGAGCGCAGGATCTGCCCTCCCTCCCGGCCCCACTCGTTCAGCAGCTCGCGGGTCAGGCGCACGATCTCCTCGGCGTGGATGGCGGCCTCGGAGGCGACGGCGTCGGGGGGCAGGACGTCGAGGCCATCGGCGGACGGGGGCCGGAGCGGCTCGCGGTTCAGGCGCCCCGCCCGCAGGGCCAGTCCGACCTCTCGTGGCAGGATGAAGCGGGTGCGTCCGGCCGCATCCGAGGTGCGCTCGAGCCAGCCGCGCTCAACCAGTTCGGCCGCGCCGACGGAGCGGCGGCCGGGGCCGAGGGTGCCTACCGGAGGGCCCCACGCCAATGCCTTCAGCACGGCGGTGCCGGGGTCGGCCTGCTGCTCCAGGGCGGTGAGCGGGGGCGGGAGCTGCTCGACGGCGGGCGGGTCGGCCGCGGCCGGCCCGAGCCCGAAGGGGTGCGGGCCGAAGGCGTCGGCGAGCCCGGGCACGGGGCCGGCGTCGATGACGAGGGCCAGGCGGGTCAGCACGTCCAAGCGGGCGGCGACGTCATCGGCTCCGAGGCCCAGGGCATGAGCCAGTGCGGCGGCGTCGGTGGACCGCAGCGCGACGGTGGCCTCGGCGACTGCCAGGGTGACGGCGTCGAGGTCGCGCAGGGCGATCTCGACGCTGGGGCGGGCGCCGGCGCGGACGGCGAGCGCGGTGAAGGAGGATGAGGGCGGGGAGGTCAGGTCCGGGCGGGCCAGCAGGAGGGCGGCGACATCGCGATCGGGCAGGGCCATGAGGTGGTCGGCCAATTGCTCCACCGTGGCGCCAGTCCCCGAAGACGTGGGACCGGGGCCCGGGTCCGACTTCTGAGTGCTCATCCAGACCAATTTACTGCGGGCGCCGCTCCGCTGGCGGTGAATGCGTCGCCTGCATCACGGCGGGACGACGTCGCCCGCTGGGATACTCCCGCCCATGTCAGATTCCCGGCCCTCCCCCGCCCTGCCCGACGGTCCGCTGATCGTCCAGAGCGACAAGACGGTCCTGCTGGAGGTCGCCCACCCGGACGCCGCCGACGCCCGCCGCGCCATCGCCCCCTTCGCCGAGCTGGAGCGCGCCCCGGAGCACATCCACACCTACCGGATCACCCCACTGGCCCTGTGGAACGCGCGGGCCGCCGGGTTGGACGCCGAGACCGTCATCCATGTGCTCATCACCTACTCGCGCTTCCCCGTGCCGCACTCGCTGCTTACCGAGATCGCCGAGACCATGGGCCGCTACGGACGGCTGCAGCTGGTCACCGACCCGGCGCACGGGCTGGTGCTGCACGCCACCGACGCCCCCGTCCTGGCGGAGGTGATGCGCTCCAAGCGCACCAAGGGCCTGCTGGGGGCGCGCCTGGGGGATGCGGACGTGGTGGTCCACCCGTCCGAGCGCGGTCACCTCAAGCAGGTGCTGATCAAGCTGGGCTGGCCGGCGGAGGACCTGGCGGGCTACGTCGACGGCGAGGCGCACCCGATCGCGCTGCAAGACTCGGCTGCGGATGTGGCCGCGGGGGTCGAGGGCGCCTTCGCGCTGCGCCCATATCAGGTCGAGGCGGTCGACTCCTTCTGGGCGGGCGGCTCCGGCGTAGTGGTACTGCCGTGCGGGGCCGGCAAGACGCTGGTGGGAGCGGCGGCGATGGCCCGCTCGGCCACCACCACCCTGATCCTGGTGACCAACGCCGTCTCCGCCCGCCAGTGGAAGCAGGAATTGATGCGCTTCACCTCTCTGACCGAGGACGAGATCGGCGAGTACTCCGGTGCGCGCAAGGAGATCCGCCCGGTCACGATCGCCACCTACCAGGTGCTGACCACCAAGCGGAAGGGCGTCTACCCGCACCTGGACCTACTGGACGCCCGCGACTGGGGGCTGATCGTCTACGACGAGGTGCACCTGCTGCCGGCCCCGATCTTCCGCATGACGGCGGACCTGCAGGCCCGCCGTCGGCTGGGACTGACGGCGACGCTGGTGCGCGAGGACGGCCGGGAGGACGAAGTGTTCTCGCTCATCGGCCCCAAGCGCTACGACGCCCCTTGGAAGGACCTGGAGAATCAGGGCTGGATCGCCCCGGCCGTGTGCACTGAGGTGCGGCTGACCCTGGAGGCCGGGGAGCGCATGACCTACGCCACCGCAGAGGCAGAGGAGCGCTATCGGCTGGCCGCGTCCAGCCCGGCGAAGCTGCGCATTGTTGACGCCCTGCTGGCCCGCCACCCCGGGGAGTCGGCGCTGGTGATCGGCCAGTACGTGGACCAGCTGGAGGAGCTGGCCGAGCATCTGGGGGCGCCGCTGATCACCGGGGCGACGACGGTGCGCGAGCGTCAGCGCCTGTATGACGCCTTCCGTTCCGGCGAGGTGAGCACGCTGGTGGTCTCCAAGGTCGCCAACTTCTCCATCGACCTGCCCGGCGCCTCGGTGGCGGTGCAGGTGTCCGGCTCCTTCGGGTCCCGGCAGGAGGAGGCGCAGCGGCTGGGGCGGATCGTGCGCCCCAAGGAAGACGGGCGGCAGGCGCACTTCTACACGGTGATCGCCCGCGACACGGTGGACCAGGAGTTCGCCGCGCACCGGCAGCGCTTCCTGGCCGAGCAGGGCTACGCCTACGAGGTGATCGACGCCGAGGACCTGGAGGGGCTTCAGGCCTCGCGGTAGCCGCTGGCGCGGTGAGCACGGGCCTGCCGCGCCAGCACACGGGCCAGTGCACGGCCGAAGGCCTGCACCACGGGCTCGGCTCGCTCCGCCTCGGCGCGCACGCGCCGCCCGGCCGACACCGCCTCGGCGGGCAGCTCGTCGTCGGTGAGGTCCTTCAGCTCCTCCATGTCGGCTACCGCTCCCAGCTTCCACGCGGTCACGCGTGACTCCACCCGCTCCATCCGGGCGGGCGTGGACTCCGGGTGGTGCTGCAGCGCCAGCAGGTGGCCGACGCGCCAGGCCTGCACCGGCGCGCCCGCGGAGGAGGCCAGCAGCGTGGCCGTCTCGGGCAGGTTGACAACGCCGTCGTCGTGGGAGACGAGCACCGGCAGCCGCGTGCCGTCTTGGGTGGGAATGCCGGCCCGCACGGCGGCCCGCACCGCCTCGTCGACGATCTCGGAGAAGAGGGGGTCGGTGGCGGCGGCGTCGGTCAGCTCCAGGTCCACCACGCCGCGCTCGGTGCCATGAGGAGAGGGGGTGGCGGTGGTTCCGCCGACGGCCTCGGCAGCAATCTGCGCGCCCAGGCAGATGGCCACGGTCGGCACACCCGCGTCGACGACGTCGCGCAGCAGCCCCCGCAGCGGCCCGATCCAGGGGTGGGCGTCCTCGGCGTGGGCGCTCATGGGCCCGCCGAGCACCACCAGTCCGTCGCCGAGCTCATCGAGGGCCGGCAGCGGGTCGCCGGCCTCGGGCCGCACCATGCGCAGGGCCAACTTCTGGGCTGACAGCCATTCGCGCAGACGTCCCAGGGGCGCCTGCGGCTCCGGCTCAATCACGGTGATGACCGTTTCGGCAGCGGACCTCGGGGCGGAGGAGACGGTGGCGGCGTCGGCGGAGGTGCGGATGGTGTCAGTCATGGGGACTATTGGTGGGCGCGAGCGCCACGGACGCAAGGGCGACACCGCACCTGTGAGCCGCACGACGGCCGACCCGTCCCCTCTCACCGAGATCGGTCGAAGTTACGTGCCGAAATCGGTAGAAGTTGCGTGCCGAGACCGGTCGGCATGGCGTGCCGGGGGCGAAACCGCTTGCCGTGGCACCCCCCACCAGGGACGATGTTCCCGATGCGATCGATTGCCCGCCCGGCCACGGGCACCACTGCCTATGCCGGTTCCTACAGCTCCTGCGCAGCCCACGGACCGGCATTGTCCTTGAGCACACCCGCGGCACGCCGCGCCGCCCGCCTTGTGCTCGGCGCCGTGCTGCTCGGCGCCGCGGCCACGGTCGGGGCCGCGCCGACGGCGACCGCAGCGCCGTATCCCGCGCCCAGCGCCTTCACCGCCGTCGCCGTAGCCGACAGCGTCGGCACCGCGACCGTGCCGACCGAGGTGTCGACCCGCATCACTGATCATGTGACCGACGACGCGGGCCTGCTCAACGCCTCGACTGCCCAGGCGGCCGTCGACAAGCTGGCCGAGGACGGCGTCGGCCTGTGGATCGTCACCATGCGGGACGACTCCCAGACCGCCTCGCAGTACGCCGCCAAGGCATGGAACGCCTCCGGACTGGGCACCACCGACCTGCTGCTGGTGATCAACATGCCCGCCGACGGCAACAACACCTTCGCCTTCGGCGGCTCGGCCGACGACTCGGTGTGGTCCGACTCCAAGCTCGACTCCGTGCGCAGCGACATACAAAAGGCACTGGTGAGCAAGGACTACGACGGCGCCGTAACCGTCATCGCGGACGCCGCCGGCTCCTCCGGCTCGGGGGGCTCGGGGCTGGTCCTGGGCCTCGCCGCCGTCGGGGCGGGCACAGTGGGCGTCGTCGCCTACAGCCGCAGCCGCAAGCGCAAGCAGGGCTCCGGCAGGGCCGTCCAGCCGGCCGAGTCCCTGGACCAGCTGCGCACCCGCGCCGGCGCCACCCTGGTGAGCACCGACGACACCGTGCGCTCCGCGGCCGAGGAGCTGTCCTACGCGCAGGCCCAGTTCGGCCTGTCCGCCACCGATGAGTTCACCGCCGCGCTCGCCGCCGCCCAGGAGCACGTGGCGGGGGCCTTCGAACTGCGCGGCCGCTTGGACAACGCCCCCGGAGACGAGGCCGAGCAGCGTCGGCTGTGCCAGGAGATCCTGTCCCACTGCGCCGAGGCCACCGCCGCCATCCAGGCGCATGAGGCTGCCTTCAAGGAGCGTCGCGGCATCGAGGAGAACCTGCCGCGCTCCATCGCTGAGACCGCGCAGCGCGCCGACGAGGCCGAGCAGGCCATCACTGCGGCCGACACGCTGCTGGTCACCCTGCACGCCACCTACCCAGCGAGCGCGCTCAGCTCCATCTCCGAGGCCCCCGCGCGGGCCCGCAAGCTGGTAGAGGCGGGCCGGGCCGCCCTGGAGCAGGCGCGGAACAGCGCCGAGTCCGGCAAGCAGTCCACCGCCGTGGAGCAGGTGCGCATCGCCCAGGCCTCGATCGCCCAGGCGACCGAACTGGCAGGGCAGGTGCGCGGCGTGCGCGAGCGCCTGGAGCGGGCGAGCGCCGACCTGGATGCGGCCATCGCCTCCATCTCCGCAGACCTGGTGGACGCCCAGCGGCTGGCCGGGCAGCTTCCCGGCGCCTCGCTGCAGCCGCTGGTGGCCGACGCGGAGGCGGCCGTAGCCGAGGGCCGCGCTGCCGCCGGTCCCGACGGCGATCCGCTCGCCGCCCTGGACCACCTGGCCCGCGCCGAGTCCGCGCTCGACGCCGCACTGGCACCGGCACGGGCCAAGGAGGAGAACGACTCACGCGCCCGGGCCACCCTGGTCTCCCGCCTGGGGCGACTCAACTCGCAGATCTCGGCGGTGACCTCCTACATCACCAGCTACCGCGGCGCCGTCGGCTCCTCCGCCCGCACCGCCCTGGCCGAGGCCTCCCGCCACGCCGCCGCAGCCACCTCCCTGCAGACGACGGATCCGACGGCGGCCCTCGCGGAGGTGGCCTCGGGGGAGTCGCTGGTCGCGCAGGCTCAGGCCCAGGCGGAGGCCGACGTGCGTAACTCCAGCTCCTGGGGATCCGGCTCCGGCGGCTCATCCAGTCAGGGCGGAATCGACCTGGGCTCGCTCGTGCTCGGCGGCATCCTGCTCGGCGGAGGCCGCAACTACGGCGGGTGGGGCGGCGGACCGCGCCCGCCGCGTCCACCTCGCGGCGGCGGCTTCGGCGGGGGCTTCGGCGGTCCGCGAGGCGGCGGCTTCGGTGGCGGGGGAGGCAGCTTCGGCGGGGGCCGTGGCGGCGGCTTCGGCGGGGGCGGCGGCCGCTTCTAAGCCCGTCCCCCGGCCGGCCCGGGGCGGCGCCGTGGGGACGGCGCGCTTCACCGTGAGGCGCCTTGCCGACCCGCCAGGCGGGGATCGTCGTCGGCGAAACCGGCCGTGATGAGCCAAAACCGCCACGTTTGCTGGAAGTATGGCTCCGGTAACCGCCCCGCCCGGCCGACCCCGGGCGAGCATGACGAAGGGAAACCACATGGCTGAGAAGCAGTCAATCCTGGGCCGCATCGCCCAGCTCACCCGCGCCAACATCAACGCCCTCATCGACCGCGCCGAGGATCCGGAGAAGATGCTCGACCAGTTGGTGCGCGACTACAGGGCATCCATCGCGGAGGCGCGCGACGCCGTCGCCCAGACCATCGGCAACCTGCGCCTGGCGGAGAAGGACCACGAAGCAGACGTCGCCGAGGCCAAGGATTGGGGCAACAAGGCCCTGGCCGCCTCGCGCAAGGCGGACGAGCTGCGCGCCGGCGGGGACGCAGCCGGGGCCGACAAGTGGGACTCCCTGGCGAAGATCGCCCTGACCAAGCAGATCACCGCCGAGAACGAGGCCAAGCAGGCCGAGCCGATGATCGCCTCCCAGCAGCAGGTCGTCGACCAGCTCAAGGCGGGCCTGCAGCAGATGGAGGCCAAGCTCGGTGAGCTGCAGACCAAGCGCGACCAGCTGGTCGCCCGGCAGAAGAACGCCGAGGCGCAGGTCAAGGTGCAGGGCGCTATCCGCTCAATCAACGTCATGGACCCCACCAGTGAACTCGCCCGCTACGAGGACCAGGTGCGCCGCGTTGAGGCGCAGGCCGCCGGACAGGCGGAGATCGCCGGCGCCTCGCTGGAGGCCCAGTTCGCCGAGCTGGAGTCCTCCGACCAGCAGTTGGAGGCCGAGGCGCGGCTGGCGGCGCTCAAGGCAGGCAGCAACACCACGCTTCCCGGCGCCTCCGCCCCCGCGCAGATCACCGAAGGCGACGTCGACGCAGCCTTCGAGGCGCTCAAGGCCGAGAGCACGGACAATACCGAGCGGGCCGATGCCGAGGAGGCTGACGAGCAGTCCTCGTACTGAGCCCTGGCCCGTAGCCGCACAACCGTTGGCGCGTTGGCGCCCGCTCCTCCAGGAGCGGGCGCCAACGCGCCTCGGGAGCCGCTACGAGCTGTCTGCGTCCACGCCCAGAGCGCGGCTGACGCCGAGTCGGCATCGTCACGCTGGCAGCGCAATTGGCCTGGTCACAGCGCCAGTACCCGTGACTTGCAGCTGGCCTTGACCTACCTTGAAGCCATGGTGAACCTACGCATCGACACGGCCCGTGGCATCAATCTTGCCGCGACGATGCGTCTTCCCGAAGGTGCCGAGCCCTTCGATCCGGATGTCTTCGACGCCGCCGGACAGGCGGTCCCTCCCCGCGCCGAGGGAGTAGTCATTCTCGCCCACGACTTCCTCACCGACCGCCACGGCCTGGCCGACAGGCTGGACAAGATCGCCGAGCACTACCGGGCGGCCGGCCTGGCCACGCTCCAGTTCGACTTCTCGGGCCTGGGCGAGTCCGACGACGACGTGATCACCCTGGCGGGAGAGATCGAAGATCTCCAGGCCGTCTCCGGCTGGCTCGCCAACCGCGGCTATGTCCGTCAGGCGATCCACGCCAACGGCTTCGGCGCCACCGCCGCACTGCTGGCGCGCCCCGAGCAGGTGCGCACCGCCGTCGTCGCCGGGGCCGTGGTGGGCCCGCAGTCGATCCTGTGGGAGAACGTCTTCTCCCCCGAGCAGCTCGACGAACTCGACCGGCACGGGCTGACCCGTCTGCCCGATGACAACCCGAACTCGCGCAAGTGGGACGTGCTCAGCAAGGAGACACTGGCCGACGTCTCGCTCCAGTCTCCGGACAAGACGATGGCGGACCTGCCCTGGCCCATCCTCATGCTGCACGGCGGCCTCACCGATGAGCTGCCGGACACCGCGGAGGCCGCCACCGAGGCCTTCCCGCTGCTGCCCGAGGGAAGCCGCCTGTACCAGGTGCAGGCCGACGGTGACGCGGCCACCGAGGAGATCGCGCGCCTGAGCACCGAGTGGGTCACCCGCCGCCTGCGCTGACCCCGCCGAGATCGGTAGAAGTTACGTGCCGAGATCGGTCGCTATGGCGCTGGGCAGCCAGGGTGACCGGGGTCTTCCGGTTTACGCGGGTATGCATATCGGGCGTGGTGGGTGGTGGGCTCCTGAGCCGGGCAGTTGCTAACAGGGGTTTGAGGCCCTAGATCCCGAATACGGCGTTGGGTACGTCCCTTCGACGTCTGCTGAAGGCTCCAGAGCCCTTCAACAAACACCTAACCGGCGTAGTGGACGATCCCCGCCACAGGCCCGAGGCGCACCGTGTCACAGGCCGCGGCGTCTACCCGGAGCGGGAGATCCCAAGAGGCACCGCCTCCGCCGCACCGGTTTGGACCGTCTACGCCGGTTTGGGCCGTCTGGAAGACGTCTCTCAGACGGCCCAGACACGCAATCGCAGTTCAGACAGGGGAACACGGTCACAACACGCGGTCGCACCCCAACCACAAGCGCCCACAGGGTGCCACACCACACCCTCAAACCGGAAGAGCCAGCAAACGCCCCATCCCTGTCACGGGATGCACCACATTCATACACCCAGACGTCCATGTTCTCCTAAGAATCCGCGAAGTCATGCGGTTTCGCTATCGCGTCCCGAACCCACTCGAGTGGAAAGTGGTGCAGTCCGTGACAGGTCCGAGTATCCTCGGGCATTCGCCCACCGCCGGCTCGAAGTCATGAGGCGCAACGAGGATGCTGGCCACCACTCCGCGCCATATCTACCGATCTGGGCACGTGACTTCTACCGATCTCGGCGAGGGGAGGAGCGGGGATGCGGGGATGGGCCACAATAGACCCCCTGATGAGTGACAACGAGCGACCGACCCGGCGCGCGGGCCGCCCTGAAGCCGACAGCAGCAACGGCGGTGGCAGGCGTGGGCGCCATCCCCGTGGACACCGCCGGGGAACCGGCCGGTATCGGCAGTGGCACGGCTACACCCCCGAGCAGGTGGAGTCCCGGCGCGCCGCCGTCCCGGTGATCACCTATCCCGAAGAGCTGCCCGTCAGCGCCCGTCGCGAGGAGATCGCCGCCGCGATCCGCGATAACCAGGTGGTGATCGTGGCCGGGGAGACCGGCTCGGGCAAGACCACCCAGCTGCCCAAGATCTGCCTGGAGCTGGGCCGCGGCATCACCGGCATGATCGGCCACACCCAGCCCCGGCGCATCGCCGCCCGTTCGGTGGCCGAGCGCATTGCCCACGAGCTGGCCACCCCCATCGGCCCCGACGGCGTGGTCGGCTACCAGATGCGCTTCACCGAGGAGATCGGCCCGGGCACGCTGGTCAAGCTCATGACCGACGGCATCCTGCTGGCGGAGATCCAGTCCGACCCCCTGCTGCGGCGCTACGACACGATCATCGTTGACGAGGCGCACGAGCGCAGCCTCAACATCGACTTCATCCTCGGCTACCTGGCCCGGCTCCTGCCCCAGCGCCCCGACCTGAAGGTCATCATCACCTCCGCCACCATCGACTCGGTGCGCTTCGCCGCCCACTTCGGCCAGGGCTCCCCCGCTCCAGTGATCGAGGTGTCCGGACGCACCTACCCGGTCGAGATCCGCTACCGGCCGCTCATGCTCGACCCCGACGACCCCGACGCCGTCTCCCCCACAGCCGCCGATACTCCCCCCGAGACCGAACGCGACCAGGTCACCGGCATCCTCGACGCCGCTGACGAGCTCATGGCCGCGGGCAGCGGCGACATCCTGGTCTTCCTCGCCGGGGAGCGGGACATCCGCGACACCGAGTCGGCACTCATCGACCACCTGGGCCCGCGCTACACCCCGCACGGGCGCACCTCCGCGCCCGGCGCCGTAGAGGTCGTACCCCTGTTCTCGCGACTGTCCGCCGCCGAGCAGCACCGCATCTTCGAGGCGCACACCTGCCGCCGCATCGTGCTGGCCACCAACGTGGCCGAGACCTCCCTGACCGTCCCCGGCATCCGCTATGTGATCGACCCGGGCCTGGCACGCATCTCCCGCTACTCCAACCGCACCAAGGTACAGCGCCTGCCGATCGAGCCGATCAGCCGGGCCAGTGCCAACCAGCGCTCGGGGCGCTGCGGGCGCGTCGCCGACGGCATCGCCATCCGCCTGTACTCGCAGTCCGATTTCGACTCCCGCCCGGAGTACACCGAGCCGGAGATCCTGCGCACCTCGCTGGCCTCGGTGATTCTGCAGATGGCCGCGCTCGGTCTGGGCGAGGTGCAGGACTTCCCCTTCCTCGACGCCCCCGACTCCCGCGCCGTGCGCGACGGCATCCAGCTGCTGAGCGAGATCGGCGCCATTGAGCCGGTCGGCGGCGGGGGCGCGGGCCGACGGCGTCGGGGCGGCCGGGGCGACGACGCCGGCGGGCCGCGGCTGACCGAGGTGGGGCGACGCCTGGCCCGCCTGCCCATCGACCCGCGGCTGGGGCGCATGCTGCTTCAGGCCGGCGAACTCGGCTGCGTCAGCGAGGTCATGGTGATCGTCGCCGCGCTGTCCATGCAGGACGTGCGCGAGCGCCCCGCCGACCGCCAGGAGGCGGCCGACGCCCTGCACCGGCGCTTCGCCGAGCCGACCAGCGACTTCCTGACCTACCTGAACCTGTGGCGCTATCTGCGCACCCAGCAGCGCGACCTGTCCGGCTCCGCCTTCCGACGCATGTGCCGCGCCGAGTACCTGCACTACCTGCGGGTGCGCGAGTGGCAGGACGTGTACAACCAACTGCGCCAGCTGGCTCGCCCGCTGGGGCTGCGCGCGGCCCCGGTGGACCTGCCCACCGCGAGCGCCGTGCGAGCCGCCGGGGCCCGTCTGGAACCGGGCACGCAGGCGGCCACGATCGCCCACGGGGACGTGGCGGCCGCCGTCGTCGCCCTGGGCCGCAGCGCGGACACGCCCAGCGCCGACGCGATCCACCGCTCCCTGCTGGTGGGCCTGCTGTCCAACGTGGGCACCTGGGACGAGCGGCGTCGGGAGTACGCGGGCGCGCGCGGCAGCCACTTCGTGATCTGGCCGGGCTCGGGGCTGCGGCGCAAGAGCTACGACTGGGTGATGACGGCGGAGCTGGTGGAGACCTCCCGCCTGTTCGCCCGCACCGTCGCCAAGGTCGACGCCCGCTGGATCGAGGAGGCGGCCGGGGCGGCCGGGCTGCTGCACCGGGTGTACGGGGAGCCGTACTGGTCCACGCGCCGCGGCGCCGCCATGGTGCACGAGAAGCTGCTGCTGTACGGCATGACCCTGGTGGCAGATCGACCGGCCACGCTCGCCTCGGTCGGAACCGCCGACGCGCGCGAGCTGGCGCGGGAGATGTTCATCCGCTCCGGGCTGGTGGAGGGCGGCTGGCATGCCCGGCACGGCTTCGTGCAGCGCAACCGGGAGCTGCTGGAGGAGCTGGCCGACGTCGAGCAGCGGCGCCGCGAGCACGGGCTGCTGGCCAGCGACGAGGCCCTGTTCGACTTCTACGACGACCGCCTGCCCGAAGACGTCTACGGCGCGAACGACTTCGACGCCTGGTGGAAGCGTGAGCGCCGCAACCACCCAGACCTGCTCGACTTCACCCGCGAACTGCTGCTGCCGGGCGGGGACGACACCACCGGCTTCCCGGACGCCTGGGTGCAGGGCGACCTGACGCTCGGCCTGGAGTACGTCTTCGAGCCGGGCGCCCCGAACGACGGCGTGAGCGTGCTGGTTCCGGTGGAGGTGCTGGGGCGGCTGGCACCGGTCGGCTTCGACTGGCTGGTGCCGGGTCTGCGCCCCGAACTGGTGGTGTCCACGATCCGCGCCTTGCCCAAACGGGTACGCCGCATGCTGGTGCCCGCGCCCGACGTGGGGGCGCAGGTATGGGAGGCGATCCGCCGAGACGTCCCCGGTGCGGCCGGGGGCGAGGGGACGCCGTCGGCGCCGGAGGTCCCCTTCCGAGAGGCCTTCGCGGACGCGGCGGGGCGCCTGCGGCAGGTGGAGATCACCGACACCGACTGGGATGAGGCCGTCGAGCGGCTGCCCGAGCACCTGCGCATGGCCTTCGTGGCCGTGGACGGATCCGGCCGGGAACTCGATCGGGATGAGGACCTGGTGGTGCTGCAGCGCCGTCAGGCCGGACGCACCGAGGCGGCCGTGCGCGACGCCGTCCACGGCGCCATCGCCCAGGCCATGGCCGACGCGCAGCGGGCGCAGGGCCGGCGTCGGGGCGGTGGCCGCGGCAAGCGGAGCGGCCGGGGCGCCGCACCTGCACCCGGGAAATCCGCGCAGGGGACTGCGGCTGCGGCGTCGGGCGGCGCGAGGGGCACGCGCGCCGCCGAGCCGGGCATGGCCGAGCACTCGGGGCTCACCGACTGGCCCGAGGGCGTCACCGGGCTGGAGGGGCCGGAGCGGTCGACGATTCCGGCCACGATCGAGACCCCGGGCACGGCCGGCCTGGTGGTGCGCGGCTACCCGGCGCTGGTGGCGGCGGGGGCGCGCAGTGTGGATCTGCGGATCCTGCCCGACGCCGTCGCCCAGGAGCGCGCGCACGGTGCGGGAGTGACGGCGCTGGCGCTGGCGCGCACCGCCCTGCCCACGGGCCGGGTCACCTCACGGTGGAACCCGACGCAGACACTCACCCTGGCGGCGAGCCCCTACCGGACCACCGAGGCGCTGGTGGAGGACATGCAGCTGGCCGCCGCGCGGAGCGTCGCCGACCGGTGGGCGGCGGCGCAGCGCACGCCACTGGCCACGGTCCGGGAACGGGCCGTGTTCGAGCAGCTGGTGAGCGTCATGCGCCAGGAGCTGGAGGACGAGGTCTACCGTGTGGCGCAGGCGGTCGCCAAGACGCTGTCCGCACAGCGCGAGGTGGAGCGGGAGGTGTCGGCCCACACCTCCCTGGCACTGCTGAATACCCTGCAGCAGGTGCGCGAGCACGCCGCGGGGCTCGTGTACGACGGGTTCATCGCCGCCACCCCACCGGAACAGCTGCCGCACCTGCCGCGGTACCTCAGGGCGCTGGCCCTCCGGATCGCCAAGGCCGAGTCCTCCCCCAGCCAGGACGCGGCCCTGGCCTATCAGGTGGAGCAGGCGGAGCGGATGCTTTCCGAGGCGCGCGCCCGGGCGGCGGCGCTGCCCACGGAGCCCGGGCGTGAGGCGGTGCTTTCCGAGGCGCGCTGGCTGGTTGAGGAGCTGCGGGTGAGCCTGTTCGCCCAGACGCTCGGCACCGCCCGCAAAGTCAGCTTGCAGCGCATCGGCAAGCTGCTGGCGAAGGTGTGAGCGGAGCCGGCCTCACGGAGCCCGTGCGGGCGCCCGCAGCGCGGTCTCCCCTACGACGAGTTCGCCTGTTCAGCTGTGGCCGCCCCTGTCCATGAGGGCCTTGGCGGTCTCACATCTGTCCCCGTAGGCTCCCGGCAGGCCCTGACAGCCTGCGCCTTTCCAGGTCATCTGCCACCCGAGCGCCGTCCGCCAGCTCAAACTCACGCAGGCATCCCGGGTCCCAGCGGGCCAGCGCCTGGTCAATCGCGAGCCCAGCCTGCTGATTCGTCGGCGTCTCGCATGCTCCCAAGCCGGAGGAATGTGGGCAACGGTCAAGCTGCGGGGACCTCGACGGGCCAGCATTGTCGCAAACGGTCACAAACACCCGATTCGGCACCCCTGCCCGATCCCACGACCGCATGATTCCAACGATTCACGGAAGGCATTTCAGCGTCGCCGGCGCGTTTATGACGGATTCAGACAATGTTGCCCGGGCATGGCCCGGCGACATGCGCCGACCGGCGCTTCACAGTACCGCGGAGACCAGTCGGCACACGTTGTCGATATAGCGCCGCCACCAGGGCTCCCGGGCCCATTCCTCGGCAGTCAGTTCGGTGCACACGCGCCGGTAGTAGGCGTCGTTGTCCCGCAGCAGGTCGTCCAGGTCGCCGCCGAAGGAGAGCAGCATCATCTCGTAGTTCAGGGCGAAGGAGCGGAAGTCCATGTTGGCGCTGCCGATCACCGCCACCTCGCCGTCGACGGTCATGTACTTGGCGTGCAGGACGGTGGGCGGCGGGTACCGGTAGATGCGCACGCCGGCGGCGAGCAGCGCCCCGTAGTAGGAGCGCTGGGCATGATTGACGATGAGATGGTCGGACTCCTTGCCGACGAACAGCTCGACGTCCACCCCCCGGTAGGCGGCCGTGGTCATGGCTGCCAGCAGCGCCTCGTCGGGGATGAAGTAGGGGCTGGTGATCGACACGCGCCGGGTGGCGTTCTGGATCAGTGACAGGAACATGCGCAGGTTCGGCTCGGTCGGGTAGCCCGGGCCGGAGGGCACCAGCTGCATGGCGTTGACGACGGCGTCGGGCCGGCCCGGCTGCGGGGCCGGGGTGCCCACGGGCGGACGGCGCTCCAGGAGCTCGTCAACGTCCGGCGCGCCCGGGAGCGCGTCCTGCACCTGAAGGACCTCCCCGGACTCGAAGAACCAGTCCATGGCGAAGACCGTCTCGGCCTCGATGACGATGTCCCCGGTGACCTCCACGGACAGGTCCGCCCAGGTGCGCCCGGCACGGATATTGGAGCGCAGCCGGTAGGTGGGGTCAATGATGTTGTGGGAGCCGATGAAGGCGCGTTCGCCATCGATGACGAAGACCTTGCGGTGGTTGCGCAAGTCGGGACGCCGGAAGCGGCGCTTGTGCGGCAGCAGGGGCATCATCAGCCGCCACTGGACGCCTGCGGCCGACAGGCGGGCACCGAAGTCCTTCCAGCCGGGATACTTGCGCGAACCGAGATGGTCCACCAGCAGGCGCACGGTCACGCCCCGTGCGGCAGCCCGGGCGAGCGCGGAGTAGAAGACGTCGGTGACCTCGTCCCAGCTCTGGATGTAGAACTCCACGTGCACGTGGTGCTGGGCCGTGTCGATCAGGCGAGCCATGGCGGCATAGGTCTCCGCCGAGTCCGCGTGCAGGGCGACGACCTCGCCGGTGACGCACGGCAGGCCGGTGAGCCTCCGGTTCATGCGCAGCACCGAGCCGAGGTGCGGCGAGGGGCGGGCGCCGGCGGGGGCATCGGGCATGCCCGCGGTGAACTCGTTGACGGCGGCGTTGGCCTCCAGCTGTTGCTGGTAGCGCTTGCCGTGCACCCAGGGGCTGCCCAAGAAGACGTACAACGGCAGACCGACCACGGGCAGTAGGAAGATCAGCAGCAGCCACGCGGTCGACGACGACGGGCGACGATTCTCCGGAACGGTTCCCAGCGCCAAGAACTTGATCACGTACTCCAGGACGACCCACACAGTCGTCAGCACCGGGTGCCACTCCATGCGGGTAATCCTCACACGTTGTGCGCCCCCGCTGCACCGGCGCGCCCGCCGCCCCGTGCCCCGCAGGGGGTGAGCCGGGCGCGTCAGTCCGCGGTCGACGGCGTCGGGTCACCGAACAGGGCGCGGAAGTAGCCGTAGAAGTTCCAGTTCCCCCAGCTGGTGCAGTCATCGCCGCCGTCGGCGGCCGCCGAGTTGGCCAGGTAGGGCGTGTAGTTGTACAGGCCGGCCGTCGCCTGGTTGGCGGCCGTCAGCTCGCCGGTGCCGCACAGCGAGTTGGGCGAATAGGCCAGCTGGGTGGTCTCCCCGGCGACCACCTGGAAGCCGTGCGGGTCGAGCCGGTAGCTCTGGAACTGGGAGGCGGCGCCGTACACCTGCCGGAAGAAGCCGGCGTACTCGGCATCGCACTCCTGTCCGTCGGGGCAGGCGTAGCCGGTGGCCGCCTCGTAGCGGTGGGCGGTCAGTCTCGCCCCGGACGCGGTGAGCAGCCCCTGCTCCTTGTGCAGCAGCACGAGCAGCACCCGCGGGTTGATGTCGCAGGAGGTGGCCACCTGGGAGATGATCGCGGCCGCCGTCTCCCCGGTGGCGGCGGTGTATCCGCCCGGGCAGGCGGTGGTGGCGGCGCGCTCCTCGGTGTCGAAGGTGGCGTCGGCCAGGCAGGGGGTGCCGTCAGTGCCGGCCTGGCAGCCGGCATTCGCCTTGTCAATGAAGGCGGCGACCTCGGCGGCGGTCATGGTGGTCGAGTCGTAGAAGACGTCGTCGTCGATGATGTGCCCGGCGTCGAAACCGGTCATGTCGCGGGAGATGGCAGCCGGCTCGGTGGCAGGCGTGGGCGATGGGGCCGCGGGAGCAGTGCCGACGGCATTCATAACCAGCAGGCCTAGCAGCAGCGTTATCAGGAACGCGCTGAGGAAGACGCCGACCGGCCCCAGACGCCGCCGCTGCCGACGACGACGCCAGCGCGCCCTACGCGATCCGGCTCGGGCCGCTTCGGCCAGCCGGGTGCCGCGCGGCGGCGTACGGCGACGACTTGATGCCGCCCGGTGGTCGGCGGTGCGGCGCGGGGCGCCTTGGGGAGAGCGGCGCGGCGGCCGGGCGGCGGGGCGTGACATTGCAGTAATATTGCCACAGGCAGGCGTCTGGCAACTACGCTCGGGACGTGAACCTGCCCGATGTGCTTGCGCTGGCTCGAGTCCTCATGGAGGAGCACGGCCTCGCCGACTGGTCGGTGTCCCTGGACCGGGCCCGGCGGCGCGCCGGTCAGACCGACCACTCCCGCAGACGGATCACGCTGTCACGGCACCTGATGGCGCTGTATGACGAGGCCGAGGTGCGCGAGACCGTGCTGCACGAGATTGCTCACGCCCGGGTGGGCTCCGCCCACGGGCACGACGCCGTCTGGCGCACGGAGGCTCGGCGGATCGGGGCCAGCGGCCACCGGCTGGTGAGCATTCGCGCGCCGCGCGTGGCGGGTCGCTGGGTGGGCACCTGCCCCGCCGGGCACACCGTGGACCGGATGCGGCGCCCGGCGCTGCCGTGCTCCTGCTCGCGCTGCGCACGCGGTTTCAGCGTGGAGCACCTGCTGAGCTGGTCCTACGACGGCGAGCCGGTCAGTCCCCAGGAGATCGGCCCGGACTATGCCCGCGCCCTGGCCCGGCTGGAACGACCGCAGGCGTGAGGCCGTCCGCCCCGACGACGAGGTGAAGATCATCCACGGGAACGATCTCGTGATCACCTTGGCGGGGCAGAATCTGCGCTGGCGGTTCGATCCCGGCCCGCCCGTACACCCCCACCACCGGAGAGACCAGATGATCGTCACCACCACCCCTACCGTTGAGGGTTACCCCGTCACCCAGTACCTGCGCGTCGTTTGCGGGGAGACCATTGCGGGCGTGAATATGTTCAAGGACATCGCGGCGGGCTTCCGCAATATGGTCGGCGGCCGGTCCCAGTCCTACGAGAACGAGCTCATCCAGGCGCGGGAAACGGCGCTGGCCGAGATGGTGCAGCGAGCGCAGGAACTCGGCGCAGAGGGCGTGGTCGGAGTTGATATCGACTATGAGACCCTCGGCAGCGACAACGGCATGCTGATGGTGACCGCCTCCGGCACGGCGGTGCGCTTCTCCCGCTGAGAGTGGAAACCGACCGCGGCTGCGTTGCTCCAAGGGTGATGCTCGCTCAGACGATTGATGCCGAGCAGTCACTTGCCGACGGTGGACTCGCGCACGATGAGTTCCGGCGGGAAGACGATGTGCCGCACGCCGCCGCCGTCGGAAAGCAGCAGGTCGGCCGCAGCCGCCCCCATCTCCCGCATGGGCTGGCGCACGCTGGTCAGCGGGGTGATCAGCTCTGAGGCCACGGAGATGTCGTCGTAGCCGACGATGGCGACATCGTCCGGAATGCTCAGGCCGCGGCGGCGGATCTCCCGCATGGCGCCAATGGCGAGCTGGTCGTTGGCGCAGAACAGCGCCGTCGGCGGAGTCTCGTCCCCGAGGAGCGCGGCGGCCCCGACGGCGCCGGCGTCGGCGGTGAAGCCCTGTCCGCCGCTGACGGCCTCAGTCTCCAGCAGGGAGTGAGCCGGATCCATGCCCGCCTCGGCCAGTGCGGCGACGACGCCGTCGCGCCGGTCGGCGGCCTGCCGCACCGTCAGCGGGCCGTTGACGAAGCCGATGCGGCGGTGGCCCAGGCCGATCAGGTGGGACACGGCGGCGCGGGCGCCGGCGACGTCGTCGCCGGAGACGGTGGACAGCTCCGCGGAGATCGGCGGGTGATCCATCAGCACCACGCGGATGCCGCGGCCGGCCAGGACGGCCAGGTTGTCGAGGGTGGAGACCGAGGGGGTGACGATGACGCCGTGGACGTCCATGCCGGCCAGCAGGCTCATGAGCTCGCGCTCGCGCTCGGGGTCGGAGTCGGTGGAGCCGAGCATGGGGACGCGGCCGCCCTCGCGCAGCCGGTCCTCAATGCCGCGGGCGGCCTCGGTGAAGAAGGGGTTGGAGATGTCGTGGACGAGCACCCCCACCAGGGAGGAGCCGCCGTGGCGCAGCCGGCGGGCGGCCTCGGAGCGCACGAAGCCGAGCTCGTCGATGGCGGCGCGGACACGGTCGAGCGTGGGCTGGGCGACGCGATCGGGGTGGTTGAGCACGTGCGAGACGGTGCCGACGGACACCCCCGCCCGCTCGGCGACGTCTCTTACCGAGGGCCGTGCCATGTTCGCTCCTTCCTGACGCAGACACCCGGGCCGTCCTGCAGCCCGCCGTGCGAGCGCAGTGGAGCCGCGCGCATTCGCGGCAACCGCGGCCCATCATTCCAGGTCGCCTGCTCCGACGGGGCCGGCGCGCACGTGTCGCCGCGGAGGAGGCGGCGAAGACGGAGGAGAGGGAGGAGAGCCAACCGTTTGTCACCACTAGGTAGAGAACCGACCGTATAATCGGTTATCGACGATTGGAGGTTCGAAGATGACCACCGGCGACGCCCCCGAGTCCCGCCCCACCACGCTCGTAGTCCACTACTCCGCCCACGGGCACACCCGCCGCGTGGCCGAGACCATCACCCGCACGCTGGGCGCCGACGCCTTCGTGCTCGCGCCCGTCGACGCTTACAGCGAGCCCGACCTTGACTACAACGATCCGCGCAGCCGGGTGTCGCGCGAGCACATCGATCGCAGCCTGCGGCATGTGGCGCTGGCGCAGGACACCCCCGACGGCTTCGCCGACTACGGCACCGTGCTGGTCGGCTACCCCATCTGGTGGGGCGAGGCCTCCTGGGTGCTGGGCGACTTCGTGCGCAACAACGACTTCACGGGCAAGACGGTGGTCCCGTTCTGCACGTCGTTCTCCTCGCCGGTGGGCGCCAGCGCCCGCGAGCTGGCCGCCCAGACCACCACGGGCGACTGGAGGCCGGGCACCCGCCTGGAGGCGAGTATCGACGCCGACGGCGTGCGTCGCTGGCTGGACCGGCTGGGGGTCGAGGCGTAGCGAGGGTTCGACGACCGCTGGGGAGGCCCGGCCGACAGCGCCGGCGTCCCAACCGAAGAAGTCCGATTCCCAACCCGCGCTTCCGCAGGAGGCGAAGAGGAACTCCCCGACTCGCCTGAAGTAGGCGCGCGCTCAGGCAAATGGCCCAGGCCACCCCACCTTTCGCCACACGTATTCGGGAACCGTTCGGTGCCTGCCCCGCAGGCCTACCCGCCTAAGACACTCCCGGCGCCGGCTAGTCAGCGCCCCAGAAGCACGCCCCTTGACTCTCGGGCAGCCGCAGGGCTATGGTCGCTCGCGTTGAAACGGTTCACGCCGTCGTTCAGGACTCGGCCCTCCGCCGCGGCACCCACGAACAAGGACGTTCCATGACTGACTCCCCCACCGCCGACGCTCCCGCCACCGCGGCCGCCACAGCCGGTGCCGCCCCGGCCACGCCGCCCGCCCTCGACGCCACGGCCGCCTCCGCCGTCGTCCCGGCCGCCCTCACCGAGCTGCTGAACACCACCTCGGCCCGATCCCCCCACCGCTGCTGCTTCCTGCTGCACGTGCGCCCGGACCGGCTCACCGAGTACGTCGAGGTCCACCAGCACGTCTGGGAGGAGATGCGCCACGCCCTGACCCGCTGCGGCTGGCGCAACTACTCGCTGTTCCTGCGCCCCGAGGACGGGCTCGTCGTCGGCTACTTCGAGTCCGACGACACCGCCGCGGCCATGGCCGCCATGGAGGACGAGGAGGTCAACACCCGCTGGCAGGCGGAAATGGCCCAGTACTTCGTCCAGCCCGACGGCGGCACCTCCGCCGTCCTGCCCCAGTACTTCTACCTGCCCTGACCCTCCCCAACCCGCCCACCCCATCCCCAAGACTCAAGGAGGAACCCGTGGCACGCAAACCACTGACCGGATGGCAGGCGACCGCCGCCGTCGCCATGTCCAACTACATCGACTCCGGCTCCATCATCGCCATCGCCACCTCGCTCGGCTTCTGGGGCGCCGCGTACTTCCCCGGCGACGACGGCACCATCGCCGGCCTGCTGGCGGCCTTCAGCTCCAACGCCTTCGGCGCCGCCATCGGCGCCCTCATCGGCGGCCCCCTGTGCGACAAGTACGGGCGCAAGTTCATCTACACCTACGACCTGCTGCTGTACGCGCTCGGCGGCCTGATCGTCGTCTTCACCGCGAACCTGCCCATGCTGTTCACCGGCTTCGTGATCGTCGGCCTGGCCGTGGGCGCGTCCGTGCCGGCCGGCTGGACCTACATCGCCGAGTTCGCCCCCACCGGCCAGCGCGGCAAGCACATCGGCGCCACCCAGCTGGCCTGGTCCTTCGGCCCCTTCATCGGCTTCGGCCTGGCCGCCGCCCTCGCCCCGCTGGGGCTGCTCGGCAGCCGGATCATCTTCGCCCACCTGGTTGTGATCGCCCTGGTCACCTGGTACATCCGGCAGGGCCTGGAGGAGTCCGAGACCTGGGAGCAGGCGAAGGGCGGGGCGCAGGCCAAGCCGCCGTCGATGTGGGCGGCCTTCCGCAAGCTGTTCAACCGCCGCGTGAACATCACCGCGCTCATCTTCCTGGCCGTCATCTACACCTGCTGGAACCAGGCAGCCTCCCAGAACGGCATCTTCCTGCCCACGATCCTCAGCTCCATGGGCTACAAGACCATCCAGACCGACCTATTCTCCATGCTCTCCTGGGGCTTCGTGATCGTCTCGACCTTCATCTTCATGAACCTGGTCGACCGCGTCCCCTACCGCTGGCACTTCCTGGTCGGCGGCCTGGCCGCCATCGTCTCCTGGATCGTCCTGGTCTTCGGCCCCTCCGACGCCGCCTGGACCGCCTTCGGCTACACCATCATCTGGGGCCTGTCCGCCGGCCCGTCCGCCCAGGCCTTCTACTCGGTGTGGTCCCCCGAGCTCTTCGCCACCCCGTACCGCTCGGCCGCGCAGGGCATCGTCTTCTTCGTGGTCCGCCTGGCCTCCGGCCTGATCTCGCTGATCTTCCCGATCATCCTCAAGTGGGAGGGCGGCCTGATGATCGATGGCCTCATCCTCATCGGCTTCCTCGTCGTCTCCACGCTCGTGGGCACCATCGGCGCTCCGAAGACCCAGGGCAAGTCCCTGAAGGACATCGAGCTGGAGCGCTACGGCGAGCACGTCACCACCGCCTGAACCCGCGCCTCCGGGCATCACCCCACCAACACCAATCACCATCCGCGCCGAACTCACGAAGGAGAGAACATCATGTCGGCAACCACCCCCTCGCTATCCGACCTCAGCGCCGAGGCCCGCAGCCTGCTCCAGACCCAGACCATCGAGCTGCCCAGCTGGGCCTTCGGCAACTCCGGCACCCGCTTCCGCGTCTTCACCACCGCCGGCGTGCCCCGCGACCCGTACGAGAAGATCGACGACGTCGCCCAGGTCAACAAGTACACCGGCGTCACCCCCAGGGTCTCCCTGCACATCCCGTGGGACAAGGTCGACGACTATGAGGCGCTGCGCGCTCACGCCGAGGACCAGGGCGTCACCATCGGCACCATCAACTCCAACGTCTTCCAGGACGAGGACTACAAGCTCGGCTCCCTGACCAACCCGGACGAAAGGATCCGCCGCAAGGCGATCGACCACCACCTGGAGTGCATCGACATCATGCGCGCCACGGGCTCGCCCGCCCTGAAGATCTGGCTGGCCGACGGCACCAACTACCCCGGCCAGGACTCCATCCGCGCCCGCCAGGACCGCCTCGCCGACTCCCTGGCGGAGATCTATGCCGCGCTCGACGACGATCAGCAGCTGGTCCTGGAGTACAAGTTCTTCGAGCCGGCCTTCTACCACACCGACGTGCCCGACTGGGGCACCTCCCTGGTGCACTGCCTGGCGCTGGGAGAGCGGGCCAAGGTGGTCCTCGACACCGGCCACCACGCCCCGGGCACCAACATCGAGTTCATCGTCGCGCAGCTGCTGCGGCTGGGCCGCCTGGGGGCCTTCGACTTCAACTCGCGCTTCTACGCCGACGACGACCTGATCGTGGGCGCCGCCGACCCCTACCAGCTGTTCCGCATCATGAACGAGATCGTCGCCGTCGGGGCGCTCGCCCCCGACTCCGGGGTCAACTTCATGCTCGACCAGTGCCACAACCTGGAGGAGAAGATCCCCGGCGAGATCCGCTCGGCCACCAATGTGCAGGAGGCCACCGCCAAGGCGCTGCTGGTTGACCGCGAGGCCCTCGCCCAGGCGCAGCGCGCCGGCGACGTGCTGGCCGCCAACGACATCTTCGTCGACGCCTTCAGCACCGACGTGCGCCCGCTGCTGGCCGAGCTGCGCGAGTCCCAGGGGCTGGCCCCCGACCCCATGCGGGCATTCCTGGACTCCGGCTACCTGGACAAGATCCGCGCCGAGCGCGTCGGCGGCAATGCCGCCGGCTGGGGCGCCTGAGCCGCTTCCGGTGGCGGGGCCGGGCACCCGCCCGGGCACCCGGCCCCGCCACCCCTCCTCCCCCACACCGAGAAAGGTTCCGACCATGACCAACGCCCACCCCCTCCACGTCGGGGCCGTCGACCTGGGCGCCTCCTCCGGGCGCGTCATGGTCGGCACCATCGCCGACGGCCGCGTCACCCTGACAGAGACCCGCCGCTTCACCAACGGCCCCATCCCCCTGCCGGGTCCCGACGGCGAGCGCCTGTACTGGGACGTCCTGCACCTGTGGAACGAGATCCGCGAGGGCCTGCTCGCCGCCGTGCGCGACGTCGGCCCGCTGGCCGCCGTCGGCATCGACACCTGGGGCGTCGACTACGGGCTGCTGGCCCCCAGCGGCCTGCTGGCCGGGCAGGTCGCCGCCTACCGCTGCCCGCGCACCCGAGGCGTGCCGGCGGAGGTCTTCGCCGCCATCCCCGCCGCCGAGCTGTACGCCGTCAACGGCCTGCAGGTGCAGGACTTCAACACGGTCTTCCAGCTGGTGGCCGAGTCGCGCGACGGCGGCCTGCCCCGGGCCGCCGCCCCTGCCGCCAGCACCGCCCAACGCACCATGCTGCTGCTGCCGGACCTGCTCACCTACTGGCTGACCGGCAAGCCGGTCGCGGAGATCACCAACGCCTCCACCACCGGTCTGGTCGACGCCCGCGAGCGCAACTGGTCAACGCAACTGCTTCAGCGACTGCGCACCGAGCTCGACCTCAACCTGGATGGGGTACTTCCCGACATCGTGGAGGCGGGCACCGTCGTCGGACCGGTCCGCCGCGACGTCGTCGACGTCTTCGGACCCGACGGGCACCCGACCCCGGTGGTAGCCGTCGGCTCGCACGACACCGCCTCCGCCGTCGCGGCCGTGCCCGCCGCAGGCAGCGACTTCGCCTACGTCTCCTGCGGCACCTGGTCGCTGGTCGGGCTCGAACTGGACGCGCCGGTGCTGACCGAGGCCTCCCGGGCGGCCAACTTCACCAATGAGCTCGGGGTGGACGGCACCGTCCGCTACCTGAAGAACGTCATGGGGCTGTGGGTGTTCAACGAGGCCGTGCGCACCTGGCGCCAGCAGGGGCTGGAGCTGTCCTACCGGGAGCTGGACGCCGCCGCCGAGGCCGCCGACCCGCTGCGCACCGTGGTGGACATCAACGACCCGGTCTTCTTCGACCCCGGGGACATGGCCGCCCGCATCGATGACTTCGCCATCCGCACCGGCCAGCCGCGCCCGCGGTCGATCGGTGACTACGTGCGCTGCATCGACGACTCCCTCGCCCTGGCCTACCGCCGCGCGGTGCGCGAGGCGGCCGAGCTGTCCGGCAAGCAGGTCGGGGTGCTGCACATGGTCGGCGGCGGCATCAGCAACCGGCTGCTGTGCCGACTGGCCGCCGACGCCACCGGGCTGCGCGTGGTCGCCGGGCCCGCCGAGGGCACCGCCCTGGGCAATATCGTCGTCGCCGCCCGCGGCGCGGGACTGCTTGAGGGCGATCTGACCGCGCTGCGGCAGCTGGTGCGCAACTCCTCCGACATCACCGAGTACGAACCCGATCCGGCCGCAGCCGCGGGCTGGGACGCCGCCGAGCGCCAGCTCTTCGGCTGACGCCGCACCACCGACTATTCAGGAACACCTACCGAAAGGACAACCACCGTGACCACCATGACCCTGGCAGAGATCCTCACCCAGATGGGCGCCGCCGGACGCCGCCTGGACCACATGGGCGCCGTCGAGGCCGGTGCCGGGAACATCTCCGTGTCCATAAACGCCTCCGCCGAGCAGCTGGGTCTGGCCGACCGCTTCCCCCAGGCCGCCCCCGGCACCGAGCTGCCGCTGCCCGCCCCGGCGCTGGCCGGCCGCACCGTGCTGGTCACCGGCTCGGGCTGCCGCCTGCGCGACGTCGCCGACGCCCCGGAGGCGAACGTGTCCGCCTTCGTCGTCGACGATGGCGGCCTCACCGGCACCTGGTACACCCACCCGGACCGCGCCTACGTGCGCCCCACCAGCGAGTTCAACTCCCACCTGGCGGTCCACAACGACCAGGTGGCCCAGCGCGGCGTGGACTTCCAGGCCGTCATCCACGCCCAGCCGCCCTACCTGGTCCAGCTCTCCCACATCAAGGACATCCGCAACACGGCGGACTTCAACCGCCGCATCCTGCGCTGGGAGCCGGAGACCATCGTGCAGTTGCCCCAGGGCATCGAGGTGCTCGACTTCATGGTGCCCGGATCGGCCACCCTCATGGAGAACAATGTGCGCGCCCTGCGCGACCACGTGATCGTGCTGTGGTCCAAGCACGGCATCATGGTCCGCTCCGACCTCGCCCCGCTGGCCGCCGTGGACAAGGTCGAGTACGCCGAGACCGGTGCCATGTACGAGGTCCGCAACATCATGGCGGGCGGCCTGGGCGAGGGCGTCACCGACGAGGAGCTGCGCGCCGTCGTCGAGACCTTCAACGTCGACACCGACCTGTTCTGACCCGCCACCCCCTCCCACCGAGATCGGTAGAAGTGACGTGCCGAGATCGGTAGAAGTTACGTGCCGAGATCGGTCGACACTCGCGGGACGGGGTCGGTTGCCCCACAACCGGGTCAACCGACCCCGCAGCAGTGTCCAGATTGTCAAAATCCCGGACAAACGACGGTGAGTGCCCGCGAGGCCGGAACAGAAACCGCATGATTCCAAGGCTCTACAAATCGTGTTTCAGTGTCAGCGGCCCGTTTGTCCCGAATCCGGACACTTTTGCGAACCCCGGACCGTCCATTCCGCCCCGCAAGCCCCCGGACTAAGGAGTCCCCATGAGCACCGACCGGACCGCCCCGGCCCCCATCCGCCTGACCGTCGACCACCAGCACGCCCCGCTGGGCGTAGCCGTACCTCGGCCGGTGCTCGCGTGGCAGGTGCCCGGCGAGGCGCCCGCAACCGCCTTCGAGGTCGAGGTACGTCGTCTCGACCCGGCAGCCGGCGTCCCGCTCGAGCCGCCGGTATGGGCCACCGGCCGCGCGGGGATCCCCGACCCGCCTGCCTCGCCATGGCTGCCCTACGGCGGTGAGCCCCTCGGCTCCGATACGGACTACGCCTGGCGGGTGCGCGTCTGGACCGGCTCCGCCCCAGAGGCAGCGCCCTCGCCGTGGGCAGAGTCGACCTTCTCCACCTCCCTGCTGGACAGGGCCGACGTCGTCGCCGACTGGGTGGAGCCTACGCAGACGCCGGTGGAACTGGAGCCGCCCGCGTCCTTCGCCACCCTGTTCGCGCCGCGCGACCCCCAGCCCGCCGGCCAGCGGCTGCACCCGGTCAAGCTCATCCGCCAGGACCTGCCCCGCTCCGCCGACGCCGCCCCCATCACCCGCGCCCGCCTGTTCCTCAGCGCCCAGGGCGTGGTTGAGGCAACCATCGACGGCACCCCGGTGGGTGGCACGGTGCTGGCGCCGGGCTGGACCAGCTACCACGCCTACACCGAGTTCGAGGTCCACGACGTCACCGCGCTCCTCGCCGACCCCGCCGGGGAGCCGCGGCCGCACACCCTCGGCCTGCGCCTGGGCGACGGCTGGTTCGCCGGCCGGGCCACCATCACCGGGGAGTCCGGCCAGTACGGCACCCTGCTGCGCGGCTGGTGGCAGCTTTCGCTCACCCGGGCCGACGGCACCCGCGAGACCTGGGGGCCGGACTCCACCGCCCGCTCCACCGAGTCCGGGCCGCTGCGCTACAGCGACATCATGATCGGTGAGAAGCGCGACGACCGGCTGACTCCCGCCGTCGCCGGCTGGGACTCCCCCGGCTTCGACGACTCCGCCTGGGACCCGGTGCGGATCATCCCCGGCGTCGGGCTAGACCCGGCGACCGCCCTGGAACCCTTCCGGGGCGAGCCCGTCAGACGGCTGACGGAGCTGCCCACCGCACGGGTGATCACCACTCCGGCCGGGGAGACGGTGCTGGACTTCGGACAGGTGATCGCCGGGCGGGTGCGGCTGCGCGCCGTCGGCCCGGCCGGCACCGAGATCACCCTGGAGCACTCCGAGCACCTGGCCGCCGACGGCAACTTCTTCTCCAACGTGCAGGGACCGAACAAGGACCAGCGCGACGTCTGGATCATGGCCGGCACCGGCACGCCGCAGGCCCCCGAGACCTACGAGCCGACCTTCACCTTCCACGGCTTCCGCTACGCGCGGGTGACCGGCTACCCCGGCGAGCTGCACACGCGGGACGCGATCGCCGTCGTCATTGGTTCGGACCTGGAGGCGGCGGGCGACTTCGCCTGCTCCGATGCGCGCCTGACCCGGCTGCACGCCAACACGGTGTGGTCCCAGCGCGCCAACTTCCTGTCCATTCCCACCGACTGCCCCCAGCGCGAGCGGGTCGGCTGGACCGGCGACATCCAGGTCTTCGCCCCGGCGGCCACCAACAACGCCCAGGTGCACACCTTCCTGGCCCGCTGGCTGCGCAACGTCCGCGCCGACCAGCACGACGACGGCCGCGTGGTCATCATCTCCCCCTTCGCGCCCCGGCAGGCCGCCATGGAGGGGCAGCCCGGCATCGGCGGCATCACTGCCGCGGCCGGCTGGGGCGACGCCATCATCCGCGTGCCGCTGACCCTGTGGGAGCGCTACGGGGACACCGACACGCTGCGCGCCAACTACCCGGCCATGCAGGCCTGGGTGGAGATGCAGTCCCGCCAGGCCGCCACCGAGCTGCCGCCGCGCCTGCGCGGCGGCGACTGGGAGGACACCGACCGCACCACCGGCTGGGAGCGGCTCGATGCGGAAACGGCCACGAGGCAGCGGCTGCTGTGGAACTCGCGCATGCACTTCGGGGACTGGCTGGCGCCCTCCACCCTGGCCAGTGGGGCGCCGGACGCGATCATGACCGCGCCGCACCTGACCAGCGAGTTCGTCGGCGCCGCCTTCCACGCCGAGGCGCTGCGCACGCTGGCCGAGGTGGCGGAGGTGCTCGGCCGCGACGACGACGCGGCCGCCTACCGGGAGCGCTGGGAGGCGGTGCGGGCGGCGGTGGCCGCGGAGTACATCGGCACAGATGGCGCCATGGAGCCGGACCTGCAGGGGATGTACGTGCTGGCGCTCGCCTTCGACATCGTCGCCGCCGGTGATCCGGACGGCGGCGCGCGGCGTCGGGCGGTGGCGGAGCGGCTGGTGCGGCTCGTGCGCCAGGCGGGCGACCACCTGGACACCGGCTTCCTGTCGGTACCGTTCCTGCTGGATGTGCTGGTCGAGTCCGGGAGCGCGGACGTGGCCTGGGCGGTGCTCATGCAGGACACGGTGCCGTCCTGGCTGTACGAGGTGGCCGAGGGGGCCACGACGATCTGGGAGTCGTGGGATGCCGTTGCCCCGGACGGGACCGTGGGGGCGATGAGCTTCAACCACTACGCCTTCGGCTGCGTGGACGACTGGTTGTTCCGGCGCCTGGGCGGGATCGCCCCCGCCGAGCCCGGCTACCGGCGGGTGCGGGTGGCAGCGTTGACCGACGGCCCGGTGTCTTGGGCGCGGGCGCACCGCGAGACGCCCTTCGGCCGGGTGGAGGTCGCCTGGGAGCGGGCCGCCGGTGACGTGCCCGAAGCCGGTTCCGGGGATGCGGACTCCACCGTCTCGGGCATTCCGGTGCGCTACGAGATCAGCCTGCCGGCCGGGGTCACCGGGGAGCTGGTGACGCCCGACGGCAGTCGGCGCGAGCTGTCCAGCGGACAGACGGTGCTGGTGGCGTAGGCGAACACCAACGGCGCACACTAACGACTCCAGCTAGAATCCGCAATCCGCATGATTCCGCGGTTTTGCCTGTCGGGCCGGAACCGGTGGAGGTGCTCCCGTGTGCGGCGCGGCCCTCGCCGCACACGGGAGCACCTCGACGGTTTTCAAGCCGACCTGCCGATTCGCCGCTATTCCAACGATTAACCTGAATCGTACGAATTCGTCCTGACAACTCCCGTGTGCGGACAGCAGTGCCAGGCCAGCAACACCCACCGATCAGACCCAGCCACCCTGCACTCGACAACCGTCTTACACAGTTGCGCCGAGGTTGCGGCCGCCCATCGCCCGCCTACGACTGCGGCTGCAATACACCGCAACATGTTTCAGATCGTTACTGCAAGCATGACAGACTGCACAGCCTCCGGGCTGGAACTGGGGCCGACCGATCGGTACATTTATGGGCGTCGGCAGGAACAGCCAGCCGACCCCGGTCGGAGAACCGGCCGGGAGAACTCAACCGAAAGGAACCGAACATGTTCTTCGACATCGATCTGGCCGTCCGCGCCGCTGCCGCCCGCGAGCGTGAGCTCGAGCGTGCGATTGCCGCCGAGAACGAGCAGCGCTGAAAGCGACTGCAACAAGGTGACCGCCTGAGGCGGAACACCTCGCGGGCGCTCCCGCGACGGCCGTAAGGCCACGGAAACACAGGGCGAGGACGAAGAAGTCCTCGCCCTTCTTGTTGAGTAATCCCATCACAGCGATCGGTTGGGTCGGTCGCGACGCCGACTTGGTTACTCGAGACCGGGCTGGCCCGTCTGACCCCACCGTTTGCTTCGCTCCGCGATCTGCCCGAGTACATCCGCCTTCGAGCGTACAGGACGCGTTCCGGCCAGTCGTCGGGCGTGAGCGATGCCCTCATGCACAAGCGGCACCGCCTTCAGCATCTCCGCGCGCACGGCGAGCGAGTCGACCCGGGCGAGCCTCCCAGCCGAGTCACCGGGCCGGCTGCGCAACTCGGTAAGCACCGCGACGGCGCGCTCGGGCCGCGTCCACTCGCCATTGCTGCTCCGGGTGTTGTCGTAGTGGACCATGCCCGTGCAGTCCACGATCGACAGCCGGCGCACCTCAGGACTCGACGCCGCTGCCAGCAGGGTCTGTGGTGTTCCCATCGGGCCCGCGTTGTGGGCCGCCAACGGCGTCCCGCGTGCGGCCCTGCCCGTCTCCAGCGCGGAGAGACAGCGGTCCATGCATCCCGTCCAGGAGCCGAAGGCGCTCACGCCCAGCACTACCACCCGAGGAGCGGGACAGGGCGGGAAAGTCGGGATGGAACTGTCGCAAGTCGTCGCCGATCACCTAGACGAAGGACTCACCCGGGTAGAGCTTGCGCATAACGGCGTCAATCGCCTGAGTCTTCCCAGCACCCGGCTGAGCCCCGACCGACAGCAGCACCGGTGACGATGACGGAGGGCCCCCAGCGAACAGGTCGGCCCGGGCCAGTGTCCAGGCTCTACGAGAAGTCACTTCATCCATTACGCCGCTTCAACTGATCGGGCAGTAGAACGCGCATGGCGAAGTAACTCGAGGTTGTTGTCCCACCGCTCCATGGCGGCCACAATCGCATCGCGGTCGTGTGAGTCCACCGCGTCACGCTCATCCCGCGGTGCCCGGCGCTGCCTGTTCCAGGACTCGCCCTCGGCGGGGAAAGCAGAGTGGCCCGACCACCGCACAGGTCGCCGGGCCGCAGAGCTTCAAATAGTCGCTCGACGCCTTAGTTCCAGTCCAGGTTAGCGCCGTTGGTCTCGGCGATCTCCCCGAGCAGATGCGCGCTGGGCTTGGGCGTGCGCACCTGGGTGTCCCGGTCGACAGCGATGATGCCGAACTTGGGGCCATACCCGAAGATCCACTCGAAGTTGTCCATCGCCGACCAGCACATGTAACCGCGCACATCGATGCCGTCGGCAATAGCGGAGCCGACCTCGCCGATGGCGGTGCGCAGGAAGTCGACCCGCTGGGCGTCGTCCTCTGTGTTCAGCCCGTTCTCGGTGACATAGATGGGCATTTGGACGGTGTCCCAGGCCTGGCGGACGACGGCGCCGATGGCCCAGGGCCAGATCTCCTCCCCACCCTGGTTGAGCACCGCCCCCGCGGCCGGCGGCACCGGCCCATCCGGACCGAGCACGGTGCGGTTGTAGGTCTGCAGGCCTACGAAATCGTCGCCCTCGCTGACGCGCAGATAGCGCAGATTGTTCTCCTCGTTCAGTCGGGCGACCCGCTCCTCGCCACCGGGGGCGGCGTGAAAGTCGGAGTTGGCCAGGGTCCAGCCGACCTGCATCTCCGGCTTGATGGCCTTTATGGCCCGGGCGGCGGCCTTGTGCGCGGCGCACTTGATCTCGAAGGCCTGGGGCGTGGCCGACAGCTGGAATCCGGCCACCTTGTCCGCCGTCGTCCCCAGTGCGCGGGCGGCGCCCTCCCAGGTGGGGTTGCCGAGCCGCTGGGCGGGCTCGCGCTCGCACATGCCCATCTCGCCGAGCAGGATGGCGAGGTTGGGCTCGTTCATGGTGCAGGCGATGTCGAACAGGTCGCCCAGCTCCTCCGTGACGCGGCGGCAGTAGCGGGCGAACAGGGCGGGGGTGCCGGCGTCCTCCCAGCCGCCGCGGGCGATCAGCCACTGCGGGGAGGTGAAGTGGTGGTAGGTGACCAGCGGGGTGAGCCCGTGCTCGTGGCAGGCGCGCAGCATGTCCCGGTAGTGGGCGATGGCGACGGCGGAGAACTCACCCTCGGCGGGCTCGATGCGGCTCCACTCCAGGGAGAAGCGGTATGCGTTCAGTCCCAGGGAGGCGAGCAGGGCGATGTCCTCGCGGTAGCGGTTGTAGTGGTCGCAGGCGTCGCCGGAGGACTCGGCGTACATGGTGCCGGGTACGTGCTCGTACAGCCAGACGTCGTTGCTGACGTTGCCGCCCTCCACCTGGTGGGAGGCGGTGGCGGTGCCCCAGAGGAAGCCCTCGGGGAAGGGGGTGCGGCGGGTGGTGGGTGATGTGTACGTGGATGCGGGCGCAGGGATGGTCATGAGTTGACTCTCTCCGTTCGTTGTCTTCAGCAGGCCGGCTCGACGGCGGCGCGGCTCGCATAAGGAATTGCGTGCGATTCGCGGGGCGGCTTAAGGGCACGGCAGCAGCCGGCGCGGACGCCGACCACCGCCGTCGTCCCGGTTACTTGACACCCTTGACGAGCGGCATCAGCAGGGCGCCGGTAAAGACGAGGGCGGCCGCAGCACCCCACAACAGCGGGTAGTTGTTTGAGGCCGGGCCGAGCAGCGTCGGGGCAACAGCTGGCACAAGGACATTTCCCAAGTTGAGGGCGAGGCCGAAGACGGCCATGTCCTTGCCGGCGTCGGCCTCGTTGGGCAGAACCTTGGCACATAGGGCGAGGTCCACCGTGAGGTACATGGGCTGGCCAACGGCGAAGACCAGCCAGGCAACAGTGAAGCCGGCAACGCTGGTAGAAGTGGCGGCGATGATGAGGCCGGCCGCCATGATGATGGCGGCCAGGGCGACGAGGGGCCTGAGCATGCCAAGCTTGTCGGAGATCCAGCCTGAGCCCATGAAGACCGCGATGGAGACAGGGGCGCTCATAAGGGACAGGTGACCGGCCTGAGCACCGGCCTCGGCGGGGCTCATGTGCAGGCCGATGATGAGGTAGAGGACGAAGAAGCCGAGGAAGGCGGCCATGCCCGCACCGGCGAGGAAGCGGGAGAGCCAGACGATGCCGAAGTTCGGGTGCTTGACCGGGTTGACAAACATGTGGGCGAACATGTCGAGAGTGCCGCCCTGGGGAATCTCCTCGCGACTGTGCTGTGGGTCCTTGTAGAGCAGCAGGAGCGGCAGGGCGGTGATGATCGCGAGTGCCGGCGGCACGGTCATGAGCAGGATGGTGGAGATGTCGACGAGGGCACCGGCGATGTACGAGCCAGCGCTCATGGCGAGCGCGCCGCACAGGCCCATGAAGCCCATGATGCGTCCACGCATGTTGCCGGGGACACCCTCGACGGGGATGACGGAGTAGGCGTTGAAACCGGCCTGGGCGGAGGCGATACCGATGATGTAGGCGGCGATGATGACGATGGAACTCGTGGAGGAGCCGATGATGAGGAAGCAGGCGAATGCGACGAGGTAGCCGCCAACGATCCAGGGGCGACGGCGGCCCAGGCGCGAGAGCGTGCGGTCGCTCAGGGCACCGACGATCGGAACAACGGCGAGCATGAGCAGGGCGGACAGGGAGGTGGCGCGAGAGTAAACCAGGGTGGCGAGATCCTCGTCGATGACGCTCAGGCGCAACTGGAGCGCCGTGCCCATGCCCATCATCATGATGTAGCCGCCGATGGCGGCGATGATCACCAGCCAGATGGTCTTGCGCGGGTTGCCGAACTTGGCGGCGATGCGCTCGGCCTCCGCCTCCTCCGAAGTCGCGGCTGCGGGTTGCCTGGGGTCTGAGGCTTGCTGCGCGTAGTCGGCCTCCACGACGGCGGAGGCGTAGGGGTTGTCGGCATCGTCGTGCCGAGTGGGGGGTGGGGTACTCATCTGATCGTCCTTGATGTGCGGCCGGCGGCAGTGCCGGCGACGGCGCGCTCGCGGAGCCCGCGGCGCCTGGCGGGCAACACCATAACCCAATTTGCACCACTTTGGTCAAGATCTAAATCACTTCCAAGTTGGTCCATGTCTCCGCGATGGGCCACCGCACCACAGACACCCCCACCACGCCCTCAAGAAACCAATCATCTAGGCTGGTGCCGGGCCCGGCGGCACCCGCCTGGCCCACGCGCCCGAGAACAGCAACTTGCCCGGAGGTGAGGTTGGCCGTGCCCGACTCAGACGCCGTCGCCCCGCCCGACGGGCGCACGCGCTACGCCAACGGGGAGCGGCGTCGCGCCGCCATCGTCGACGCCGCCATGGAGGTCTTCGCCGAGCAGGGCTACAACAACCTCTCCCTGCGGCAGATCGCCGACGCCGTCGGGGTGAGCCACACCCTGCTGCGCCATCACTTCGGAAACAAGGAGAAACTGCTCGAGGCCGTCCTCATACGCCGCGAGGAGACCGAGTCCGAGTGGCGCGCGAGCCTGTTCGCCGAGCACGGACTCCTGGAGGCACTCCCCCTGATCATGGAGCACAACGCCGCCATCCCCGGCCTCATCCAGTTGGACACCGTCATGCGCGCCGAGGCGGTCAACCCCGACCATCCCGCCCACGACTACATCGCCGGATTGGCGCGGCGCTTCCGGGCGGCGGTGCGCGCCGACCTCCAGAGCGAACGCGACGCCGGACACCTGCGCGACGACATCGACCTGGACCTGGCCGCCACACAATTGACGGCACTCATCGAGGGCGTGCAGACGGAGTGGCTGCTGGACCGCGGCGTGGACATGGCCGCCGTCATCCGCGACTTCGCCAACCGGCTGCGCCAAACATGACGCAACCGCCCGCCGCGGGGCAGAACGTCAGGATTGATGGCAAACGCGTCGCCGACACCCCAGATGCAACCGGCCATCCCCGTAACAGCAACGTTTCGCCACGCGCCGTCAGACCGGAAAGCCGGCGCTTGTCATCGTTTTTGACACTTCCGTCCTGGTTGACACGCGACCGGAACCACGCATACGCTCCCGACAATCCGTGAAACGGTTCAACGACGACCCGGAGATGCTCGTGTCCACTCACCACTCCAGCCAACCCGCCGCCTCGACCTCCCCCACAGCCCGCGGCGCCGACCTCCTCACCGCGCCCGCGCCCGACGTCATCGACCCGGTCGGCCGCCTCGCCGCGCCGGTGCGGCTGCGCGTGGACCACCACCGCCCCGACCGGCCGGTGCTCGGCGGCACCGGCTCCGCACCGGCGCTTTCTTGGGAGGTGCCCACGGCCCCCGCCGGTTGGACCCAGGCGCGCGCCGAGATCGAGATCGCCCGCGGCGCCGTCGGCACCCTGCCCAACAGCACGGAAGTCTGCGTCACAGAGGGCCCCGACTCCCTGTTCGTGCCCTGGCCCGCCGCGCCGCTGGCTTCGCGCGAGGCCGCCGTGTGGCGGGTGCGAGTGGCCGGAGATGATGGCGCCTGGTCCCCCTGGTCGGCTCCCGCCGTCGTCGAGACCGGGCTGCTGGAGCGCGCCGACTGGTCCGCCCGCCCCATCGCCGCTCCCGGCAACAAGCGCACCGACCCGGCCCCGGTCATGGTGCGGCGCATCAGCGTCCCCGCGGGCACCACCTCCGCCCGCCTGCACCTGGCCGCCGGCGGCACCTACGAGGCCTTCATCGACGGCGTCAAGGTGGGCACCGACGAGCTCGCCCCGGGCTGGACCGAATACTCCCGCCGCATCCTGGTCCAGACCCACGACGTGACCACCATCCTCACCCCGGGAGAGCACGAGCTCGCCGTCGTCCTGGGCAACGGCTGGTACCGCGGCCACCTGACCTGGGCGATGCGCGAGAACGTCTACGGTGAGGACCTGTGGCTGCTGGCCCAGGTGGAGCTGAGCGACGGAGCGGACACCACCGCGGTCGGCACCGACGCCGACTGGACCTGGCGCCCCTCCAACATCACCGCCAACGACCTGTACAACGGCCAGTCCACCGACCTGCGCCTGCCCGCGCTCGGAGCGCCGGAGGCCGAGTCCCCGGTCGCCGTCCTCGACCTGCCCGGGGCGGCCCTGGAGCCGACCACGCTGCCGCTGCCCACCGTCATCGGCGAGGTGCGGCCGATCGAGGTCATCACCACGCCGTCGGGCAGGCGCATCGTGGACCTGGGGCAGAACCTCACCGGGCACATGCGCCTGAGCGTGGCGGGCGGCGGCGCCGGGGACGTGATCACCCTGCGCCACGCCGAGGTCCTGGAGCACGGCGAGCTGGGCACCCGCCCGCTGCGCAACGCCGAGTGCACCGACCACGTCACCCTCGCGGGCACCGGCACCACCGAACGGCCCGAGGTCTTCACCCCCACCCTCACCCAGCACGGCTTCCGCTACGTACAGGTCGATGGCTTCCCCGGCGACGACGACGCGCTGCTGGCGTCCTTGACGGCACGTGTCGTATCGGCCGGCATGGAGCGGGGCGCCTGGTTCGCCAGCTCGCAGCCGCTGGTGGACCGGCTGGTGGAGAACACCCGCTGGTCCACAATCGACAACTTCATCACCGTGCCCACGGACTGCCCGCAGCGCGACGAGCGCCTGGGCTGGACGGGCGACATCGGCGCCTTCGCCCCCACCGCGATGTCACTGTACGACGCCGCCGCCTTCCTGAGCTCATGGACGAAGGACCTGGCCGCGGCGCAGACGCTCGACGGGGCCCTGCCGGTGGTGGTCCCCGACGTGCTGGAGGGCAACAAGCTCACCTGCGCCTGGGGCGACGCCATCACCCTGGTGCCGTGGGCCGTGTACGAGGCCACCGGAGACCCCGCCGTGCTGGCCGCGAGCGCGGAGGCGATGGCCTGCTTCGTCGACGGCGTCGATGCGGTGGCGGGCGACTCGCACCTGTGGCGGGGCGGCTTCCAGTTCGGCGACTGGCTCGACCCCGACGCCCCGCCGGAGGACCCGGGCGCCGCCAAGGCCGACCCGGAGGTTGTCGCCACCGCCTACTTCGCCCGCAGTGCGGGCATCACCGCCCGCGCCTACGCGATCCTGGGCGACGCCGAGCGCGCCGCCCACTACGAGGCGCTGGCCGCGAGCGTGCGGGATGCCTACCTGGACGCCTATGTCACCGCCGACGGGCTGATCCTGTCCGACTGCGCCACCGTCTACGCGCAGGCGCTGGCCTGGGACCTGCTGGACACGCCGCGGCGCGTGTCCGGGGCCGGGCAGCGCCTGGCGGACCTGGTGCGGCTGCGCTCGTTCCGCATCTCCACCGGCTTCGTCGGCACCCCGCTAGTTCCTACCGCCCTGGTCAAGGGCGGGCAGGCGGCCACGGCGGCCCGCCTGGTGCTCGAGAAGCAGTGCCCCAGCTGGCTCTACCCGGTGACCATGGGGGCCACCACCATCTGGGAGCGCTGGGACTCCATGCTTCCCAACGGAGACATCAACCCCGGGGAGATGACCAGCTTCAACCACTACGCCCTGGGCGCCGTCACCCAGTGGCTGATCACGGACCTGGCCGGGCTGGACGTCGTCGGCGGCGGCGGGCGCGCGCTGCGGGTGGCCCCGCAGGTCGGCAACGGCTTCACCTCCGCGAGCGCGGTGCGGCGGCTGCCGCTGGGCACGGCCCGCGTCGTCTGGGAGCTCGACGGCGAGGCGCTGCACGTGCGCGTGCAGGTGCCGGTGGGGGCGAGCGCCGAGCTGGTGCTGCCCGGGGCCGCCCCCGAGATGCTCGGGCACGGCCTGCACGAGCGCACGGTCACGGTGCCGCAGACGCGGAACGGCGCTGACGCGATCCGCACCGTGCGCGACCTGATCGATGATGAGTCCGCGTGGGGTCGCGTGGTGGAGGCGGTGCGCGGCAAGCACGGGGCCTACATGGCCGACCCGGCCGCCACACTTACGAACTTCCTCAAGCACGAGCTCGACTCCACGGTGCGGGTCGTGCCCGGGGCGGCCACCATGTACAGCTTCATCCCGGGCATGGAGGAGGCCAGGGCGGCGCTGGAGGCGGTCATCTCCGAAGTGGCCCCGCACGCAGAGCCTGTCCCCGCCGCCCAACGCGGCTGAGCTCGCACCTACTCCAACATCCCCACCCGCCACCCCTCGCCGAAATCGGTAGAACTTACGTGCCGAAATCGGTAGAAGTTACGTGCCGAAATCGGTCGATATGGCGTCGGCCCGGCCGCGGAAGCGCCCGGACACCGCGCCAGCACCGAAGGAGAAGTCGCCCCGCCGCCGCCGGCTGGTCCGACCCGGTGCTGGTTGCGGACACTCCCGGCATCGACCCGGGCCTGTACTGGGACGAGGACGGCGCCTGCCGCCTGACCTGGAAGGCCGAGGCGGTCACGACCCTGGACTGGGCCGACTGGACGGGCGCCACCTGTCCACCGAGGTCGCCTACGGCTCCACCGACCGGGTCGTGGGCATGCACGGCGGAACCGCGACGGCTGAATGCCTCAGCTACCGGCCGCTGTAGGCGAGTTAGACGCGGACAGGCTGAGACTCGCGGCTCGCCTCCCGTGTGCAACGAGCACTCCGCCGCACACGGGAGCATCATCATCCATTTCCAGCCTGTCTCGACTTTCCGCGTAATATCAACAAACACTGCGGGTCAGCAGAGTTCCCGACAACAGCCGCTGCGTGCAACCCCGCGCGCCAACAGTCGCGTCCCCACCAACCGCCGCCTTGCCGCCCGCGGGCGGGCATAGCGCTGGGCGCACCCGTAGTCGCGTCCCGGCAAACCGCCGCCGTTGGGCCGCCTTCCACAGACATGCCCGGTGAGATCCTCACGGCCACCGGTTGGACGATGTCCTCACTGAGGCAGCTCGCCTACCGGGCCGTTGCTATAGACGCCGACACTGCAGGTTTGTTTTTGCCTACCCCCGCAGTGCGTCTACTACGCCGGTTCGACGTTTACTCCGCCAGTTCACCGTCGGTTGTACGCCCCCGGAGCCTGCAGCAGACCGCTAACCGGCGTACCCAACGGGGAAGTGGCGTAGTAGAGCCCAACCGTAAGCGCTCACGCACCCCATTGACGCGGCGGTCACGCGGCAATTAACCTTTGAGTCGTTTCAACACCTTCCCTCGTCACCGCAGACGGAGCCTCACCGTGTCAACGCAGACCTCCCCCACGCCGCAGCAGGCCCCGGCCTCACCCGCAGCCCCGCAGCAGGCCCCGGCCTCGCCCGCACCCCCGCCGGCACTCTTGCCGCAGCCCCCACTCCCCGAGGTTCCGATCGCCCAGGCCCACGGCGCGCCCGGCACCAACTCCCTCCCCCACGCCCGCCCCGCCGTCCCCGAGCCCACCATCACCGCCGCCGGCCTGCTCGACCCCGTCGGCGACCTGGCGGCCCCCACCCACCTGAAGTTCGAGCAGTACCTGCCCGGCGACGTCCTGGGCGGCGCCTCCGCCACACCCCGCCTGTCCTGGGAGATCCCCACCGCCCCCGCCGGCTGGTCCCCCACCGCCGCCGAGGCCGAGCTCACCCGCACCGACGCCGCGGGCAACCCGCTCGCCGCACCCGAGACCCTGCCACTCGCCAGCCCCGACGGCGTCCTGGCCGAGTGGCCCGCCGGCCCGCTGGCCTCCCGCGAGCGCGTGGCGGTGCGCGTGCGCGTGACCGGAAGCGTCGCCGTGGGCGCATCCGCGACTGCCCCGGCCACCGCGCTGCCCGCCACCACCGACTGGTCCGCGCCGGTGGTCTACGAGGCCGGCCTGCTCGGCGCCTCCGACTGGGAGGCCCTGCCGGTCGGCCCCGCCTGGCCGGAGAACCCCGAGAGCGACCGCCGTCCGCCACGCGTGCGCCACGAGTTCACGGTCGACCGCCCGGTGGTGGCCGCCCGCGCCTACGTCAGCGCCCACGGGCTCATCCGCGCCGAGCTCGACGGCGGCCGCATCGGGGCGGACGAGCTGGTGCCCGGATGGACGGTGTACGGCCAGCGGCTGATCGCCCGCGCCTACGACGTCACCACCCAGCTGCTGGACTCCTCCCCCGCCGGCGACGGCGTCGGCCCGCACGCCCTGGGAGCGCAGCTGGCCGACGGCTGGTACCGCGGGCACATCGGCTTCGACGGCGGCTACCGCAACCTGTACGGCGACGACGTCGCCGCCATCATCCAGCTCGAACTCACCCACGCCGACGGCAGCCGCACCACGATCGCCACCGGCCCGGACTGGCGGGCGGGCGCCGGGGAGATCCTGTTCACCGGCCTGTACGAGGGCGAGACCGTGGACGCCCGCCTGGCCTCCCCCGGCTGGTCCTCCCCCGGATTCGACGCCGCCGACTGGTCGCCGGTGGCGGTGGGCGCCTCGGACGCCGAGCGCCTGATCATGCCGGTCGATGCCCCCGTGCGCGTACAGGAGACGCTGCTGCCGGTGGCGGTCACGGTGCTGGAGCGGCGGGCGATGTCGATCGGAGAGGCGGAGATCGAGCTCGCCCCAGAGCGGGCGCTGATCGACTTCGGCCAGAACATCTCCGGTCGGCTGCGCATCCGCGTGTCAGGCCCGGCCGGCACCACCGTGACTCTGCGTCACGCGGAGGTGCTGGAGGACGGCGAACTGGGCACGCGCCCGCTGCGCGGCGCCGCCGCCACCGACCGCTACACCCTGGTCGGCGACGGCGTGGAGGAGTGGGAGCCCGCCTTCACCATCCACGGCTTCCGTTACGCCGACGTGTCCGGTTGGCCGGGCGGGGCGGAGGCCGCCAAGCGGGACATTGAGGCCGGGGCAATCATCGCCGTGGTCGTGCACACGGACATGGAGCGCCTGGGAGCCTTCGACTGCTCCGATGCCCGCGTGAACCGCCTGCACGAGAACTCCCGCTGGTCCATGCGGGACAACTTCGTGGCCCTGCCCACCGACTGCCCGCAGCGCGACGAGCGCCTGGGCTGGACCGGAGACATCCAGGCCTTCGCCCCCACCGCCGCCTTCCATTACTGCTGTACCGGTCTGCTGTCCTCCTGGTTGGCGGATCTGGCCCTGGAGCAGGCGGCGCACGGCACCGTCACCTGGTACGTGCCGGTGATCCCGGGCGGCCTGTGGACGCCGCCGCGGCCGGCCGCCGTGTGGGGCGACGCCGCCACCGTGGTGCCGTGGGAGCTGTTCCGGGCCACCGGCGACCGGGGTCTGCTGCGCCGGCAGTACGCCTCCGCCAAGGCGTGGGTGGACCTGGTGGACTCGCTGGCCGCCGCCGACCACGTGTGGGACTCCGGCATGCAGCTGGGCGACTGGCTGGATCCCTCCGCCCCGCCGGACAACCCCATGCAGGCGATGACGGAGCCGCACCTGGTGGCCACCGCCTTCTTCGCCCATTCGGCCCGGATCGTCTCCCACTGGGCGGCGGTGCTCGGCGAGGACGACGACGCCGCCCGCTACGCCGCCCTGGCGGACGCGATCGGGGAGGGCTTCCGGGCCCGCTTCACCGACGGAGCCGGGCGCATGACCTCCGACACCCAGACCGCCTATGCCCTGGCGATCACCTTCGGCCTGACCGGCTCCGAGCAGGCCCGCGAATTCGCCGGGAACCGGTTGGCGGAGCTGGTGGAGGCCTCCGGCGGGCATGTGTCCACCGGCTTCGCGGGCACGCCCGTGCTCACCGGGGCGCTGAGTGCCACAGGTCACGCCGACGCCGCCTACCGGCTACTGCTGACCACGACGTGCCCGAGCTGGCTGTACACGGTGGCCATGGGAGCGACCACCACCTGGGAGCGCTGGGACTCCATGCTGCCGGACGGGAGCATCAACCCCGGCGACATGACCAGTTTCAACCACTACGCCCTGGGGGCGGTGGCGGCCTGGCTGGAGCGCAGCGTCGCGGGCCTGGCACCCGCCGAGCCCGGCTACCGGGTGATCGAGGTGGCCCCGACGCCGGGCGGCGGGCTGACCCGCGCCGAGGCCGTGCACCGCACCCCCTGCGGCTGGGCCGCAGTGTCCTGGCGGCTGGTGGACGAGGCCGGCCGTGAGGCGTCCGCGCAGGCGGCCGCGGCCGGGCAGGGCCGGATGGAGCTCGACGTCGTCGTCCCCGTGGGGGCAACAGCGCGCGTGACCCTGCCGGGTAAGGAGGGCGAGCCCATCGAGCTGTCCCACGGCCGCCACCACCTGGTGACCTGAGCAAACATCCACACGAGAACAAAGGAGTTCCCATGTCCCAACCATCCACGGTCCCGCAGGTGGGCAAGGACCCCAATATCCAGGAGCCCACCCGCCCCGGCACCTCCATGAAGTACCTGGGCGGGCGCCCGTTCTACCAGTACCTGTTCGCCTACACGATCGCGGGCATGTTCCTGTTCTCGTGCTACTCCGCCATTCCCGGCATTCTGCTGCCCAACCAGGTGCAGATGGTGGAGTTCCAGGCCTACTTCGGCGACTATCCGCACGTCACCTCAGAGGTGCTCCAGCAGCTCGCCTCCGGCACCTACACCGGGGCGGACGCCGCCGAGCTGATGGACATCTACAACCAGTACGACGGCGCCCGTGCGAGCGCCATGTCCGTGGTCAGCGCCGTCGGATCCCTCTTCACCATGTTCGCCCAGCCGATCGTCGGCGTGATCTCCGACCGCTGGAAGTCGCGCTGGGGACGCCGCTCCTTCTGGATCTGCTCGGGCGGGTTCGTCGGTGCGCTGCTCATGATCGGGCTGCGCTACTCCACTACCATCCTGCTGATCACGATCTTCTGGGTGGTGGCGCAGGTCGCGCTGAACTTCATGCAGGCACCGCTGGTCACCACCATCGCCGACCGCACCCCGGAGAACCGGCTGGCCACGGTCTCCGCCTTCTCCGGCATCGGCACCATGGTCGGCATGCTGGCAGGATCGCTGGTCGCCGGCAATGCCTTCAACGCCATGGGCCTGGACGCCTACTACATCTTCGCCATCCTGGTGTCCTTCGGCGCCGCCTGCTTCGTGCTGCTGGCCAAGGACCGCTCCTCCAAGGAGCTGGAACTGCCGCACTTCGACGTAATGGCCTTTGTCATCGGCTTCACCATCGCCCTGCGCGACCGCGACTACCGCTGGGTGTGGTTCGCCCGCCTGCTGATGATGCTGGGCTACACCTCCTCCACCACCTTCAACCTGTACATCCTCCAGTCCTATGTGCGCCCCGCCCTGACCCAGGCCGAGGCCAATGCCATGGTCCCCATCCTGAGCCTGGTGGCCATGCCCGGCATGATCATCATGATGCTCGTCTCCGGGCGGCTGTCGGACAAGCTGGGGCGCCGCAAGCCCTTTGTCATCTACTCCTCCTTCGCGCTCATGGCGCTGTATGCGCTGCCCGCCGTCTGGCCCACGGTTGCGAGCCTGCTGATCATGTCGGCCCTGTCGGGCTTCGCCTTCGGCGCCTTCATGACCGTGGACCAGGCCCTGTTCATCGATGTCCTGCCGGACCCGGAGGCCGCGGGCCGCGACCTGGGCGTGGCCAACGCGGCCACGAACATCGGTCAGATGCTGGCCCCCGTGGTGGCCGGTCAGCTGGTCGCACGCATTGCCGGCGCCGCCGGGTACCGCATGATCTACGTATTCGCCATGGTCATGCTGCTGCTGGCGGCACTTGCCATCTACCCGGTCAAGAAGGTCAAGTGACATGTGCGCCCCTCACCCCGCCTCCACCCCCATAGCGCTGCCGCAGGCCGGAGCCGGTCCCGTCGTCGACGCCCCCTGCGGGGCGGTGCGCGGGGTCTGGCGGCGGATCATCTCGGCCACCGGCTCCCCCGCCCGCTTCAGCCGCTCCGCGGCCTTCTACGCAATCCCCTTCGCCGAGCCGCCGTCGGGGCCGCACCGCTTCCTGGCGCCGGTGCGGCGCGGGCGCTGGGGCGGCGTGCGGGAGGCGACCCGCCCCGGCCCCACCCCGCAGCGGCGTCCCTTCGGCGAGGTCACCGCCATCCCGGAGCCCTCCCTCCCCGGCGACGACGTGCTCGGCGTCAACGTCTTCACCCCCGTCCCGGGAGACACCGCCGCCCGCCTACCGGTGCTGGTCTGGGTGCACGGCGGCGGCTTCTACGCCGGCAGCCCGTCCAGTCCCTACTACGACGGGGCCGCCTTCAACCGCGACGGCGTGGTCACCGTGTCCGTGTCCTACCGGCTCGGATTCGACGGCTTCGGCTGGATCCCCGATTCCGACGCCCCGGTCAACCGGGGCGTCCTCGACCAGGTACTGGCCCTGGAGTGGGTGCGGGAGAACATCGCCGCCTTCGGTGGGGACCCCGGGCGCGTCACCGTCGGCGGGCAGAGCGCCGGGGGTGCCAGCGCCCTGGTGCTGCTGAGCTCTCCGCGCGCCCGCGGGCTGTTGCACGGCGTGATCTGCCAGTCCGGCGGCACCACGGCGGCCACCGTCGCCGACGCCCGCGTCATCGGGGAGCGGGCCGCCCAGCTCGCCGGCGTCGCCCCGAGCCTGGACGGCTGGCGCTCCCTGGATGCCGTGCGGGTGCTTGACGTGTCGGAACAGCTCGGCCGGGAGTTCCCGCTGTTCGACGTCTCCGCCGACCTCTCGCGCTACACCCGTCCGCCGCGGGCCATCTCCCGCACCTTCATGCCGGTGGTCGACGGCGATGTCATCCCCGCCTCCACCCTGGACGCGGCGGGCACGGGGGCGGACGTGCCGGTCCTGTGCGGCGGAGTGCGGCACGAGCTCACCCCCATCGGCGGCGCGCTCGCCGGAGAGATGGCCGGGCGCAGCGCCGCGGAGCTGTTGGCGCAGGCCGGTATGAGCCCGGCGCGGATCGAGCAGTTCACCACCACCTACCCCGAACTTGCCGGAGACGAAGTACTGCTGGTGGGGCAGGTCATCTCCAACGGCCTGTTCCGCCTGCCGGTGCTGGCCTGGGTACGGCAGCGCACGTCCGCGCCCGCCGCGGCAACCCGGACCTGGCTGTACGACTTCTCCTGGTGCTCGTCCCTGCCCGCACCGGAGGGCGGGCTGTCCACGCACTGCATGGAGGTGCCCTTCGTCTTCGACTGCCTGGCCCACCCGCACGCCGACGACGTCCAGGGCTCCCCGCGGCCGCAGTCCCTGGCCGACGTCATGCACGCCGACTGGGTGCGCTTCATCCGCGACGGCGACCCGGGCTGGCAGCCCTGGGCGCGGACGGGCACCGGCCGCCGCTACGGCGTCCCGGCCGCCCCCGCCGGCGCCGTCGACGAGGTCGTATACCCCCTGGAGTTCGCCATGCTGGAAGATGCCGAAACGGCAGAGCAGGAGCCGGAGCCATGACCGATACCCGCCAGGTCGCAGACCGGCCGGACCAGACCCCGGGACGGCAGGCACCGCCGTCGGGTGGACCGGCCGATGGGGCCGCAACCGCCGCCCCGGCCCCCGTGCGCGCCGCCCTGAAGCTGCCCGCGCCGGATGGCCCCGCCTCCCGCGCCGCCCGGGAGGTCCTGGAGCTCCCCATGCCGGACGGGACCGTGCTGCGCGCCGACGTCGCGCGTCCCGACGACGCCGCCGCCCACCCGGTGCTGCTGACACGCTGCCCCTACTTCGGGGCCTGGCGGCCGATGGTGGCCGAGGCCTGCGGGGCGGACCCGGCCGCGCCCGGGCTCATGGCGGGCGTGCTGGGCATGCAGGCGGGCGTGAGCCTGGACCGGGCCATCGCCGCGGGCTTCGCGGTGGTCGCCCAGGCGTGCCGCGGCACGGACATATCCGACGGCGACTTCCGCTTCTACTTCGACGAGGCCGCCGACGGCACCTCCACGCTGGCGGCGCTGGCCGCCCTGCCCTGGTGCGACGGGCGCGTGCTCACCTTCGGCAACTCCTACCTGACCACCACCCAGTTCACCGCCGCCCTGGCAAGCACCGCGCACCTGACCGCCATGACCGCCTGGGTGTCCCCCTCCACCTATGACGACGACCTGGCCATGCGCGGTGGCGTGCTGCTGGAGGGGCCCTCGTACGAGTGGGCACGGCAGCAGGTGCGCACCGGACTGTGGCGCGACGGCCGCGCAGACGCCCCACAGGAGGCGCTGCCCGAACCGGTGGAGGACTTCACCCCCTACCTGGAGCGGGTGGGTATCGCGCAGGCGGCACGCGACCTCGCGGCTGCGCACCCGGCCGGAGCCCACGTGGTCGACTGGGTGAACCACCCGCTGCACGACGCCTACTGGGAATCCGTCGCCTATCCGGCGGACGAGCTGGCGGCGCTGACGGTGCCGACGCTGCACGTGTCCGGCTGGTACGACCTGTTCGAGGGCGGCACCCTGCGCAATTGCACGGCCATGGCCGCTGGCGCCGCCGCACGGGGCCGGCCCGGGGACGTGCGCCTGGTGATCGGCCCGTGGACCCACCTGACCTTCGACGGGCACCTGGCCGGGCGTGACTTCCCCGGTGGCGGCATTGATGACATCGGCCTGGGCGAAATGGTCCTGGACTTCTGGCGGGCGGCGCTCGGGGACGCGCAGGCGGCGGCCCGGCTGCCGCGCGACCCGGTGCGGGTGTATGTGATGGGCGCGGACCGCTGGATCGACCTGCCGGCCTGGCCCGCCCCCGACGCCGTCGAGGAGACCTGGCGCCTGGACGCCGACGGCGTACTGCGCGCACCCGGCGACGAGGACGACGCGCAGGGATTCACCGCCTGGGTGCACGACCCCGCCGACCCGGTGCCCACCGCGGGCGGCCAGATGCTCATGGGACCGCCGGAGAACGCCGGCCCGCACGATCAGCGCGACATCGAGGCGCGGGGGGACGTAGCCGTCTTCTCCAGCGCGCCGCTGGCCGAGCCGGTCACGCTCCTCGGGCCGGTGCGGCTGCACGCCTGGGTGGCGGCCGACGCCGCCGACGCCCACCTGCACGCCGCCCTTACCGACGTGGCCCCCGATGGCACCTCCACCCTGCTGACCGACGGGGTACTGCGGCTCAGCGCCCGCACCGGCACCGACCGGCGCGACCCGCTCACGCCGGGCGATCCCGTGGAGGTGGAGGTGGACATGTGGGCAACCGGCGTGCACCTGCCCGCCGGGCACCGCCTGCGCCTGGACCTGGCCGGCTCCAACTGGCCGCGCTATAGCGTGGCCGACCCCGCCGACGGCGCCCCGGTGACCATGCGGGTGCTGCACGACGCCGCCCACCCCGGCGCCGTCGTGGTGTCCACCGTCGACCTGGATGCCCACCCCGCGGTGAGCCGCTACTCCGCCTGAGCTCGCATCTAGGCGGCGTCCACGACGTCGAGCACCACGCGCTGGTAGCGGGTCAGCGGCGGGGTGCCGGTGTCGGTGCCCTCGACGATCACGTGGATGGCCTGCCCGGGTCTCGCCTCGGCGGGGACGGTGACGACGGCGTTGCCGGCGCCGTCGTCCCGGATGCGCGGCGGCGTCGGGCACGGGTTGGGCCCGGCCTCCGGGTAGGCCCACCAGCGCAGCAGCACGTGGTCGCCGTCGGGGTCGGTGGCCGTGGCGGTCAGGGTGACCACCTCGCCGGGGCGCACGCTGCGTACCAGCCCGCTTCCGCCGTCGGGGTGCTCGACGACGACGGCGGGCGGGTGGTTGGCGTCCTCGTAACGGGGCGTGACAGACCAGGCCAGGCGGGCGGCGAACTCGTTCTGCAGCGCCCGCCACCAGCGGGTCATGTGGTACTCGGGCGGGGCGGAGCCGTCGGCGGCGTGGTCCACGACCAGCGGCGGGTAGTCCGGCTGCGGCAGGCCGGGCAGCGTGAAGCGCATGTCGGAGGTGAGCGTGTCCGGAAGTTCCGGGTGCGGTACCTGGCGGCCGCCCCAGCCGCCGAAGGTGGCGTCCTCCCAGGAGTGCAGGCCGTTGGGGATCAGCAGGGTGAAGTTGGAGGTGTCGCCCTCGGAGATGAAGGCGCCGGGCTCCTGCACCGGGCACCACACCTGGTAGCCCTCCTCGCGCAGCTGCGCCTCGGTCTTGCCCGACTCGCCGAAGTAGTCCTCGGCATCGAAGTCGGCGGCCATGCGGCGTCCGTCGCCCCATACCCTATAGGCGGCCCCCAGCGGGCCGCGGCTGCTGATGTGCTCGCGCGTCCACTGCGCACCGACCAGTTCGAGGTCGGCGGGAAGGAGCACGTCCCGGGTGGTGTATCCCCAGGTCCTGGTAGCGACCTCGCGGTGCTCCAGGCCCGGCCAGCACGGCCGGATGTAGCTGGCCAGGGTCGAGTCCTGCTCCCCGAAGGACGACAGCACCACCCGGTCCAGCACCCGCTGCTTGAGCACCGGCCAGTCCGCGCGGCCGCCGAGCTCCTCCTCGACGGTGCGCAGGGCGCGGGCGAGAGTGGAGATGCCGCCCCAGGCCTGGATGAACAGGGGGCGGGCGGCGTCGAGCAGGGCGCCGCCCGCGCCGGTCGCACCATCCGGCGTCAGGGCGGTCTCCCGCAGCAGGTCGGCGATGAGCGTGGAACCGGGGGTGATCTCGTCCATCTCCCCCTCGGTGGCGACGTTGCCCATGCGCACCAAGGAGCGCAGGTGGGCCGCAGTCGGAAAACGCGGGTCGTGCACCCGCAGGGTGTCCTCCACCCGCGCGTAGGCGTCGATGGCCTCGTCAATGTGCAGCCTGGCGCCTGGAGCCGGCCAGCGGTGGGGCGCGATGCCGCGGGCGGGGTCGCCGGTGTAGTGGAACCTGCTGCCCGCGTACACCAGGCCGCACAGGTCGATCTCGGCGGCGTGGGTGAGCAGGCGGATCATGGAGTTCAGGTCGTCCAACTCCGGGTCGGTGGTGACGACCACCCTCGGCCAGTCGGTCCGGGGGAAGGCTTCCTTGCGCATGCGCCCAGCGTGCCACATGCGGACGGCTTGGGCGCCTTCGGCGCACGCTGAGCGAAACATTGTCGCAGATGGTCATAAACGCGCCCGCTGGCTTTGAAGGCGCTTCACAGAACGTTGGAATCATGCGGCCGCCGATTCCGGATGGGCGGGCGAATCCGTTGTTTGTGACCGTTTGCGGCAATGAGGCCATCTCGGAGTGTGCTGCAATAGCCGGGTGGACCGCACCGACGCCGCCCCTCCCTCCCTGCCGCCAGTGCCGGCCTGGCTGGACGAGCCCGCCGGCGAGCGCGCCCTGGCCTGGGCGGCGGCGCGCACGGACGAGACGATGGCGACCTTCACCGCCGACGTCGACTACCTGCGCCTGACCGCGGCGCTCCAGGAGATCCTGGAGGCGCCCGACCGGCTGCCAGCTGTCACCGAGGCGGCCGGCATGGTCTACAACTTCTGGACCGATGCCGCCCACCCGCGCGGGGTATGGCGGCGCACCAGCTGGGAGTCCTACGCATCCGGAGCCCCCTCGAGTCCACCGCGTCCCGACGACGGCTCCGCCACCGAGTGGGAGGTGCTGCTCGACCTGGACACCGAGCGCCGCAGGCGCGGTCGCGACCTGGCCTGGGCGGGGGCGCAGGTACTGCAGACCGGCCCACTGGCCGGGCGCCGCGCCCTGGTGTCCCTGTCCGAGGGCGGGTCGGACGCCACCGTCACCGAGGAGTTCGACCTGGAGGCAAGGCGTTTCCTGCCCGCCGCCGAGGGCGGCTTCCACAAGCCGCTGTCCAAGGGCACGCTCACCTGGGGCGCGGACGGGGAGAGCTGCCTGCTCGCCGCCGACTTCGGCGCGGGCTCGCTGTCCCCGGCGGGTATGCCCCGGCAGGCGCGCCGCCTGCGCCGCGGCCGGGCTGCGGCCGACGCCGAGGTGCTGATCACCGGCGCCCCGGACGCCGTTGTCACCCGGGCGAACTGCGATGCCTGGGGCCGCACCTGGCTGATGAGCATGCGCGGCCTGGGCGACACCCGGATCTGGTGGCTGCCCGACGACGCCGTCGTGCCCGTCGGTGAGGAGGCCGCCCGGCGGGCGCTGAGTGCCGACTGCGAGGCTGTGCCCGCGGCGGCGGTCGCCCTGGACGTGCCGGCGTCGGCGTCGACGGGGGTGGGACGGGACTGGCTGACGATCCAGCTGCGCGAACCCTGGGAGGCGGCGGGGCACCGCCATGGGCCGGGCACGCTGCTGGCGGCGCCGCTGCAGGAGTGGCTGCAAGGGCGGCGCGACGGTCTGGAGGTGCTGTTCACCCCGACGCCGTCCTCCTTCCTGTCCGGCGCCGCCTGGACCGCGGGCCACCTGGTACTGACGGTGCTAGACGACGCCGTCGCCCGCCTGGAGGTCTGCACACCGCCCTCGCAGCGGGAGTGGGATGCGGGCGGACACGCCTGGCGCCACCACTGGATCGACCTGACGGGCGCCGCCTATCGCCCGAGTGACGCCGATGCCGCCGCGGCCCCGGATCCCACCGAGCTGCGGCCGGGGCGGCCCCTGCTGGAGGTGAGCGCGCAGGCGGTGCGGCCGCGGGACACCGACTACCTGTTCATCTCCGCCTCGGGGTGGACCACCCCGCCCACGCTCACCCTGGCCCGCCTCACCGAGGAGGGGGAGGTGACGGGCATGTCGGTGCTGCGCCAGGCGCCGGCGCGTTACGACGCCCGTGGCGTGCGGGTCAGCCAGCACGTGGCGGTCAGCGCCGACGGCACCCGCGTGCCCTACTTCCAGATCGGCCGGCCCCGCGCCAAGGAAGACGACGGCGACTTAACGGCGGCTCCCACAGCTGGTACCGCTGCGGGAACCTCCACGACGGAAGGACAGGTTCCCGGTCCGACGCTGCTGTACGGCTACGGCGCCTTCGGCACCAGCCAGACCCCCTGCTATCAGCCTTTGACCGGCAGGGCGTGGCTGGAGCGGGGCGGCACCTACGTCGTCGCCTGCATCCGGGGCGGCGGTGAGTACGGGCCCGGCTGGCACCTGGCCGGCACCGGCCGGGGCCGCCACCGGGTGGTGGAGGACTTCGCGGCGGTGGCGCGCTCACTGATTGACCGCGCAGTGACCGCGCCCGCGCAGCTGGTGGTGCACGGCGGCAGCGCCGGCGGGCTGTTGGTGGGTGAGATGCTTACCTGCCACCCCGAGCTGATCGGCGGGGCGATCGCGGAGGCGCCGGTGCTGGACCTGGAGCGGTACACGCGCCTGCTGGCCGGAGCGATGTGGCGCTCCGAGTTCGGGGACCCGGACGATCCCGGCGACTGGGAGACGATGCGCCCCCTGTCCCCCTTCCACGCCCTGAGGCCCGAGGCCGAGTATCCGCCGCTGCTGCTGCTCGCCTCCACCGCCGACGACCGCGTACACCCGGCGCACGCCCGCACCATGGCCTACCGCATGCGTGAGCTGGGGCTGGAGGTCGGCTATGTGGAGCAGACCGAGGGCGGGCATACGGGGACGGCGGTGCCCGCCCAGCGCGCGGCAACGAGCGCCCTCATCCACACCTTCGCCTGGCGGGCGGCCACCGGTGGGCACGTATTCGGGCGCCCGGGGTCTCAAAAAGCAGGCGCCGAGCGCAGCAACAGCACGGGCGCCGCCCACTCTCACTCCGCCATCGACGTGCATCTCTCGTTGAGTCACAGATAGAGTACGCCTTGCAAGGCAAGTTGAACTCAACACGTCAGGGAAGGTGCACGGTGCCCAAGAAGCGCGTCCTTCTAGGTGCGCTGGCACTGTTACTGGTAGCCGCCGCACTGACGGGTGGGTGGATCTGGTGGACCAGACCCGCACTGCGATCCGTACCCTTGCCAGAGGGGTCTCAGCCGGATCAGGTTATGATCCAGGGCGGTTCGGCTCCAGCAGTATTCACTACTGCTGGTACGGTTACCTCGGCTGGGTTGCGTTCCGAGTGGCATGAATGGGTTGCGCGCTTACGTTGGACGGATTTGGAGCGCGTTGAACACATCTACGAGCTGCGACTCGGGGAGTCGATTGACGTGGAGGGCTTGGGGCGCATGACACTAGTGCAGGTGGACCCAGCCCCGCTTATTGATACAAACAGACTGACCTGGGTACCTGGAATTGAGGGGAAACTTGGCGGCGGGAGCAGGATTTACTTCGTGCTTGAATTTGAAGACGGCGTCAGAGAATGTAGCCCCCAGGAAGAAGTCGATTGCCCGCGCCCCTAGGCCGTTCAACTCGATTATCTGCACGACATCTAGCCTTCCTCGCTCTTCTCTATAATCGTGCTGTCGAAGTACTTCTCGTAGTCCTCGCGGGAGATTCGTATATATCCATCTCCCAGGCCTCCGGGTGGTGGGGAGTAGTCGTCGGCAGCGTCATTGTGCGCCCACGGGTTATATAGCGTCACGGTTTCGTCGTCGATGGCGGTTACCACTCACATGACCACTTGGCACGGCGAGCATGTTCGAACGACCGCGGTCGGCACGCAACCGCTTTTGCCGGAAGGCTGTTGCTAGACGGAGAGCGCGAGAGACGCAACAGGATGCGCTACCATGAAGACATCAGATCTGACTGGAAACAACCCGGAGGCACCCCATGACAAGAAGGCCCACGATACCCAAGAAGCGCGTACTTATAGCTGTGGCAACACTGTTACTGGTAGCCGTGGCACTGACGGGCGGGTGGATCTGGTGGACCAGGCCCGCACTGCGATCTGCGCCCTTGCCAGAGGGGTCTCAGCCGGATCAGGTGAGGGCACAGGGGGGCTCGACTCCAGATATACTGACAACTGTGGGCGCGGTTTCTTCGGCCGGGCTACGTTCTGAGGATCATGAGTGGATTGCGCGCCTGCGCTGGACGGATTTGGAGCGCTTCGAGCACATCTATGAACTGCGACTTGGGGAACCGGTAGATATCGAGGGTCTAGGGGTTGTAACCTTGGTTGGCGTTGACCCTGCTCCGCTTATTGATCCGAACAAGTTTACTTGGCTTCCAGGCATTGAAGAGAAAGTTGGTGTCGGCGAATGGATTTACTTCGTGATCCAATTTGAAGACGGCGTGAGATACTGTGGCCGCACGGAAGACTACTGTCCGTAAGCTGCGCCTAGCTCCGCGAGGACAGTTAGCTGATTTCCATCAGTCACCCTCCTCTATGGTTGTTTTACCGAAAAACTTCTCATAGTCCGCACGGGAGATTTGTATGTAACCATCCTTGAGATCCCCGGATGGCGTGGAATAGTCTCCGGCGGTGTCGTTACGGCCCCAAGGGTTATATAGTGTCACAGTTTCATCATCGATGGCGACGACGGTGTAGGCGTGTGCGGACGTACGCCCTTGCCCCCTATAGTCTCCGCCGACGATTCGGTACTGACCTTCCTCGTCCGGCTCTGTGCCCGGGGTGACGCCTTGCTTCCAGCTTCGCTTCCCCTCGCCCACGGTGACGCCCTCATTTTCATCATCGGAGCGGATGACGCCATCGTCATTCGTGTCAGCCATGGCGGTAACCTGATCGCCGTCGTCGAAGTTGCCGCTTCCAGTGCTGGCGACCACAGGCTTGCCAGCTTCAACGGCCTGCTCAATAGTCCGCCACTCGTCATCGGTATACTCGTGTTGCTGCTGTGGAAGTACACCCCATTTCCATCCGATGGTGTCTACGACTTGCGAGTCATTGCCGGAGATGTGCTTAATCACCTCACTAGGTTGACCGCCGTCCCTGATCGCCTCATCCCCGAAGTGCTTGCCGTAGGCGCGCTCGTACACCGCGATGAGGTCGGTCTGCCCGTTCCCGTAGGTGTAGACGTCGGTGACTTCGACTTCCACCTTCTCGCCGTCATCGTAGAGCGTAACGATGAACGCCTGCTTGGACTCATCCCATCTGACGTTCTCGCGCAGGACCTGCTTGCCCTCGTCGGTCCATGAATAGGCCTGAAGCGTAGCCATCAGATAGCAGTCACCTAACTCGCCTTGGCTGACATCGTCCCAATCCTCGCCGCCATCCAACTGGCGCTTAATCCGCTCTATATCGGCGTCACTCAGTTCCTGCTTATACGGGGTCTTGTTTTCGGCGTCGGTTTTGCCCTTGCCGCCCTGCGCCTGCGCCCCGGCGCCCTGGACCGAAGCCCCTGCAGCCGATGCCGTGTTCAACGCCGCTGCGGTATGGGTGGCGGTGAGGTTAACCTCGGCGAGTATGCCCGCCCAGGCCTGGGCGATGGCGGGTACGACCGCGGCGGCCACGATCGCGGCCGCCGGGGTCCCCAGGGCGGCCAGCAAGGACCGGCCGGCGAACTCCCGCAGCTCGTCAGCCGCCGCGATCGCGGAGTCGAGGACGCGGGCGTAGGCCTCCAGCGGACCCACGCCAGCCTCAAGGTCCTGCGCGTTCCGCTCCAGCGCACCGGTCAGCTCCCGAGCACCACGCCTGAAGGCATCGGCCGTAACCCCCTGGAAGGACGGCGCGGCACCACGGGCGTAGTCAGCCAGGTCCGCCGCATCCCAGAACCTGCGGGCCGTCTGCTTCCAGTCGGTGGCAACGGCACGAACCGCCGCCGGATCGCCCGGCACCTGCCCCACCAGGATGCTGCCGATTCCCATAGCGGCGGCGGTCGAGACCGGCCCGGTGGCCGGTGAGGACATGGACAAGGGACTCATGGGGCAAGGCTCCTTCAACAAACTGGGACGCGCTCGGCAGGGCAGGCGCGCACGGCCGCGCGCTGCAAGGGGGCTTAGGGCTCAGTGGGTCAGGCCGTGGTAGCTGACCACGCGCCCGGTGTCACGATCGACCACGATGCCGTTGGAGCGACCGTGACCGAACCGGTGCGAGGACTCGCCAAGGGCTCGTGCGCCGTCGGCGGCCTCCTCATCGGTGCTCGCGAAGTCCCGCTGAGCCGCCATCAGCCCGTCGGCCAGCTCCACCGCCCGCGAGGCATCCCGGGCCGCCCGGTCCTCGAAGTGGTAGGCGAACCGCGCCGCCGCACACGCCAACACCGGCACACCGAAGGCACCCTCACCACCGGTGTTCACGTAAACCCGCCCCAACGAGTGCTCACACTCCTCCAGAAACCCCCGCACACGGCCCAGCTCCTCAGGAACAACCTGCAACACCACTGCCCACCTCCTGTTACGCCGACATGGGAGGGCACTGCCAGCAGCGCGTCCCAGTCGAGCCGATTGGTCTCGATACGGTCGCAGGTTAGCATCACGGCGCCTCAATACACCCCCGATCTGCGCAGTGACGACCACAAGAACACGTGCGCCCGTCCCCACGAGCCTCAGACGTCCCCAGCACCGCGCGCAGTCCAGCCCAGTGCTCGCCAGAACTCGGGCGCCCGAGGCGGACGCCGAACCTTCACGCCGGACGACGGAGGGCGGCGTGTGGGACGGCAGTCGGCCTTATCGCCGATCCGGGCGGAAGGCCCCCGCTCCGCCCTGACGCAGCCGCCAACGCGCCGCCTACCGTCGCCTTATACGCGGCGGCGGCAACGAGGTCGCCGCGAGCAGCCAATCGCAATCGGCAAACCGCAGCCGCACTGCACAAACACTTCCGGAGGTCACCGTGTCCGAGGAATCCACCCGCAAGCCCGACCCAGCCCCCACCCACAAGCTCGCCGTCATCGGCTACGGCACCCAGGGCGTCTACCACACCCGCAACCTGCGGGCGCTGGACGACGTCGCCATTGACGTCGTCGGCATCTACGACACCGACCCGCGCGCCAACGAGGACGCCGCCGCCGACGGCCTGCACGTCTACGCCTCCGCAGCCGACATCCTGGCCGATGATGACATCGATATCGTCTTCATCTGCACCCCCAACGACTCCCACCACGACTACGCCATCTCCGCCCTGCGCGCCGGCAAGCACGTGCTGTGCGAGAAGCCCGCCATGATGAACTCCGCCGAGATGCGCGAGGTCGCCGCCGTCGCCGAGCAGACGCGCCGGATGTTCATGGTGCACCAGAACCGCCGCTGGGACCCCGACTTCAACGTCATCAAGAAGGTCTACGACGAGCAGCTCATCGGCGCCCCCACCTACCTGGTCCAGCGCATCCACGGCTCGCGCGGCATCCCCGGCGACTGGCGGCAGCTGCCCGAACACGGCGGCGGCATGATCCTGGACTGGGGCGTGCATACCGTGGACCGCCTGCTGACCATGGTCGACTCCCCCGTGGTGGACGTCTACGGCGAGCTGTCCTTCGCACTCGGTCACCAGGTCGACGACGGCTTCCGCGCCCACCTGACCTTCGCCAACGGCTTCCACGCGATGGTGGACGTGTCCACCACCTCCTTCCTGCCGGAGGCCAAGTTCTGGATGCAGTCCGCGCAGGGCACCGTGGTCATCGAGGACTGGGAGATGAACGGCCGCATGGTGCGCCGCACCGGCGCCGAGGAGGACGACGCCACCCCCGTGCAGGCGGGCGTGGGCCTGACCAAGACGATGGCACCGCGCATCCTGGACTACAAGACCCTGGCCACCACCACCCCGCCGGTGGAGGTGCTGCCGCTGCCCGAGGTGGACGTGGATGTCATGGACTTCTACCGCAATGCCCGCGACGTGGTCGACGGCGTCGCCGCGCCGGTCATCACCAATGAGTCGGTGATTCGCTGCCTGACGGTCCTGGAGGCGGTTGTCGCCTCGGCCCGCACGCACGAGGTGGTCCACCCCGAGCAGGCCTGACCGGCTCGCCCGCCGCCCTCCCGTGGACAGCTCCGCAAGGTCCGGCGCCGCGAGCGCGCCCCCGCCCGCCGACGGCGTCGTCGGGTCTCCACCCGACGACGCCGTCGCCCCCGCCTGGCTCGACGAGCTCCACGGGGAGCGGGCCCGCGCCTGGGTCGCCGACCGCAACGAGAGCGCCACCCGCGAGTACGCCTCCTCCCCCGCATTCGAGCACCTGGTCGACGACATCCAGACTGTGCTCGACTGCCCGGACCGCATCCCCGCCGTCGCCGACCGCGCCGGCATGCTCTACAACTTCTGGACCGATGCCGCGCACCCGCGGGGCCTGTGGCGCCGCACCAGCTGGGAGTCATATGCGGCGGGAGCCCCGTCCCGAGCCGACCGCGCCCCCGAGCCCACCCAGTGGGAGACCCTGCTCGACCTCGACGCCCTGAATGCGGCCGGCGCCCGGCCGACGGCGCTCGCCTGCGCCGGCGGCGCCGAGCTGGTGTGGGGCGGGGCGCAGGTGCTCACCACCGGCCCGCGCGCCGGCCGCCGCGCCCTGGTCACGCTGTCCCCGGGCGGCGGTGACGCAAGCCTCACCGTGGAGTACGACCTGCATTCGCGCAGCTTCATCTCCCCGGACGACGGCGGCCTGTTCCGCCCGCTGTCCAAGGGATCGATGACCTGGGGCGACGACGCGGGCGAGGCCGCCATAGTCTCCGCCGACTTCGGCCCCGACACCCTGTCGGGGGCGGGCTACCCGCGTCAGGTGCGGCGTCTACGGCGCGGGCAGTCCTTGGATGAGGCGGAGGTGCTGGTGACCGCGGGGAGCGGCGCCGTCGCCGCCTTCACCTCTCGCGACCCCTGGGGCCGGACCTGGCTGACCACCATGCCGAGCTTCCAGCACACGCATATCTGGCTCCTGCCCGACGACGCCGGCTGCCCGTCCGGAGCCGCGGCCGCCCGCGCCGCGCTGGAGGGCCGGGCGCGCCCCGGCACGGTTGCCACCCCCACCGGTGACGTCGTCCCGGCGGGAGCGATCCGGCTGGAGGTTCCGGAGAACTGCCTGGCCGGCGTCGGGCGGGAGTGGCTGACCATTCAGCTGCGCAGCCCCTGGGAGGTCGGCGGCAGCACCCACCCGGCCGGCGCCATGCTCGGCGCGAAACTGGCCGACTACCTGGCCGGGGAGCGGAGGCTGGAGGTCCTGTTCACGCCCACCGCCTCATCGACGCTCCTGTCGGCCGCCTGGACTGCAAACCATCTCGTGCTCACCGTGCTCGACGACGTCGCCGACCGCCTGGAGGTGTGCACGCCGCCCACGCACGGGCGGGACGGGGCCTCCGAAGAGACGGGGACCGCCCCGGACGAGTGGTCGCATCACTGGATCGACTTGACCGGAGCCTCCGACCTGCCCGGCTGCCCGAACGGCGATGAGACCGCGCTGCGTCCCGGGCGGGCGCTGCTGTCGGTGTCCGCGACGCCGCTGCGCCCGACCGACTCCGACTACCTGTGGATCTCGGCGTCGGGGTGGACCACGCCCTCGACCCTGACGGTCGCCCGGCTGATGCCGTCCGGGGAGCTGACGGGCATGGCGGTGGTGCGGCAGGCGCCCGCCCGCTTCGACGCACGCGGCATCACCGTCACCCAGCACGTGGCCACCAGCGCCGACGGCACCCGCGTGCCCTACTTCCAGATCGGCCGGCCCACTTCTGCGCCGACGCCGACGCTCGTGCACGCCTACGGGGCCTTCGGCGAGTCGCTCACGCCCGGGTACGAGCCCGTCACCGGGAAGGCGTGGCTGGAGCGGGGTGGCACCTATGTGGTGGCGAATACGCGTGGCGGCGGCGAGTACGGGCCCGCCTGGCACCTGGCGGGCACCGGCGCCGGCCGACGGCGGGTGGTCGAGGACCTGGTGGCGGTGCTGGACTCGCTGGTGGCGCGCGGCGTCGCCGCCCCGAAGACGATCGCGCTATACGGCTCCTCAGCTGGGGGCCTGCTCGCCGGGGAGGTGCTGGCCCGGCACCCGGAGCGGATCGGGGCGGCCGTGCTGGAGGTGCCGCTGACGGATATGCGCCGCTACACGCAGCTGTCGGCCGGGGCGGCGTGGACCTCGGAGTTCGGCGATCCGGACGACCCCGAGCAGTGGGCCTGGCCGCGCGAGCACTCACCGCTGCATCTGCTCGAGGCGGGGCGTGACTATCCGCCGGTGCTGCTGCTGACTTCGGCCGCGGACGACCGCGTGCACCCGGCGCACGCCCGCTCCCTGGCCTATCGGCTGGACCGGCTGGGGCAGAACGTCACCTACTTCGAGACCGCCGCGGGCGGGCACTCACGCGCGGCCACCCACGCGCAGCGGGCATTCGTCAGCGCCCTGCTCCATGTCTTCGCCCATCGCCACACCGCATAGGCACTCGCCGCCGCTCCCCTCCCACCGAGGCGGACGCTAGTTGCGCCGAAAGCGCCGGTAACACGTCGAGACCGGCACGAATGACATGCCGGTCTCGACGGTTGGGAGGGTCACGCTCAGGAAACGTCGGGGATGGTGGCGCGTTCGCGACGCATGGGCAGGCGGAAGGACATGAACAGGGCCAGCGCCATGGAGATCGTCGGCATCCAGAAGGCTCGTCCAAAGGCTCCCGCCGCCTGGGCCAGGCCGGTCGTCAGCTCCGCCCCGCTCAGCTCGCCGGCCACCGCCGCCGCACCAGAGTCGGTCGCGGCCAGGAACAGGGCGAGCAGCACGGAGACAATCGCGATGCCGACGGCGCCGAAGACCTGCTGACCAATGTTGAACAGAGTGGTGGCGTTGCCGACCTCCTCGCGGTCGACCGCCTGCAGGGCCGCCGTCGACACCGGCATCATGGTGCCGCCGATTCCCAGCCCCTGCACCATGAGGACGGCGCCCAGCCACCACAGGCTCGTGTCGGCACCCACCTGGGTCAGCGCGAGCACGGAGGCGAACATGGCGGTCATGCCGAAGGGCACCACCCGTCCGGCAGGCAGCCGGTCGACCAGGTTGGAGGCAATGGGCATGGAGATCAGCGCGCCCAGGCCGGTCGGGGCGATGAAGAAGCCGGCGGCCATGGCGCCCAGGCCGCGCACCTGCTGGAAGTAGGCCGGCAGCAGCAACAGGTCGGCGGTGAAGGCGGCCTGGAAGAACACAGCCAGCAGGATGGCATTGCGGTAGCCGCGCAGACGCAGGATCGTCAGGTCCAGCAGCGGGTGCTCGGCCCGCAGGCTGCGACGCACGAAGGCCGTCACCATCACCAGACCGAGTACGAGCGGCGCCCACACCATCGGCGCGGTGAGCGACGCCCCGCTGCCGGCGTTGGAGATCCCCCAGAGAGTCAGGGCCAGGCCCGGCGACATGAGTACCACGCCGGGGACGTCCAGGCGCACGGTGCCGCGGTCGTCGTCGCGCGGGAGCAGGAACAGCCCGAGCCCGGCAGCCGCCAGCCCGAAGGGCAGGTTGATGAGGAACACCCAGTGCCAGGAGGCGACCTCCACCAGCCAGCCGCCCAGAATCGGTCCCATGACCGGGGCGATCAGCATGGGGACGCCCATGAGGCTCATCATGCGGCCTAGGTTGTTCGGCCCGGCCGCACGGGCGACCAGGGTGGTGCCCACCGGCATGATGCAGCCGCCGCACAGGCCCTGCACCACGCGCATGAAGATCAGGAACCCGAGGCTCGGGGAGAGGGCGCACAGCACGGAGGCGATGGTGAACAGGGTGATGGAGCCGATGTACATCCAGCGGGCGCCGATGCGCTTGAGCCCCCAGTCGGTCAGCGGAATGATTGCCGCCACCGCGAGCGCGTAGCCGGTGACGGTCCAGGAGACGGCCGAGTACGCGGGCAGGGTGCCGTCGGGTGCGGCGAAGTGGCGCTGCAGCGCGGGGATGGCGACGTTGATGATGGTGCCGTCCAGGACCGACATGAATGAGCCGATCATGACGACGGCGGCCACCCGGTAGGGGCCGGGCGCCTTCCGGGCGGGGGTCGGAATGGAGGTGCGGGAGTCCGCAGTCATTGGGGGTGCTTTCTATTAGGAGGGTTTGATGCGGCGCCTTGAGCGTGCACGGGGCGGCGCACCGAAGGGGTACAGCCGATGTGCATTGAGGGACGGTACGCCGGGCGGGCCGATGTGGGCGGACCGTCCCGGCAGTCAATGGCCGTCCGCCCCTGCGGGGCGCTGCTCGGAGCCGAGGCGCCCATAGACGGCGGAGGTCGGGCTGTGCACCGAGTCGGCCTCGGTGATCTCGCGTACGGGGCGGGCCGGAACGCCGAAGGCGAGCCAGCCGGCCGGCACGTCGTGGGTGACCAGGCTGCCGGCGCCGATGACGGCGTCGTGCCCGATGGTGACGCCCGGCATGACGGTCACATTGGCGCCGAGCCAGACGCGATCCTCGATGACGACGGGATCGCCGTATTCGGCGCCGCCGGTGTGGCCGTCGGGGTAGGTCAGGTGCTGGCGCTCGGCGGCGAGCAGGGGGTGCGTGCCGGCGGCGATGGTGACACCCGGCGCGACTTGGACGTCGTCGCCGATGGTCACGGGGACGTCGTCCAGCAGCGTGAAGTTGAGGTTGGCGAAGAAGCGCGCCCCGATGCGGGTGTGGAAGCCGCAGTTGACGTACAGCGGGCCGCGCACGTGAAAGCCCTCGCCGATCTCGGCGAAGATCTGCGGGATGAGCTCATCGCGCTCGGGATCGAGGTCATTGAGGGCGTTGTAGCGGCGGCACAGGTCGTGGGCGCGGGCCTTGAGGGAGCGGTAGGGCGGCCAGGCGGTGTCGAACAGGAGCCCGGCGCGGGCGCGCGCGTCCTGATCCTCCATGGCACACCTCCTTACGTAGCAGCCGCGCATGTCGCCGATGTGTCTGCGCGTTCGAGTGCGGATGCGTCGATGCCTCCGCGCTATCCCTGCGTTGTGAACGCTACCGGATAGCGCCGGCGGTTTGGGGCAGCGCGCGAATGGCTTCCGTGCGCCTTGAACAGAAGCCGTCCCCGCTGCCACGCGTGACTGAGCCTGAAGGCAGGCTCTCCCGCTCCGCCCCCAGAGGAGGCGTGTCCATCCGTAGGGTCAAGTCTCTTGGTGTGGTGTAGATCTGGTTATGCGGTGATGGCCATGATGGGGTGGGTGGTTTCGGCTTGTTCGTGGAGGATCCGTGTGAGGCGGCGTAGTGAGGTTTCGGATAGGTAGCGGCGTTCGCCGTACTGCCATTCCTCGTGCTGCTCTTGTAGGACCGCACCGACCAGTCTGGTGACGGAGTCCCGGTCGGGGAAGACCTGGACCACGTCCGTGCGGCGCTTGATCTCACGGTTGAGCCGTTCAATGGGGTTGCCCGTCCAGATCTTTTGCCAGTGCTCCCTGGGGAAGGC